>JAWKHP010000006.1:0-210911 GCA_041394745.1 Thermoanaerobaculia bacterium
CGTCCGCGCCCTGCCGCCCGAGATCCTCGAGGGCGACTGAGACCAGGGTCGGACATCGCACGACGAATCGCCCGGGGAGGCAGCCACCTCCCCGCGGTTCGTCGCGCCTCCAGGAGACACCCGCGCCGACCCGTCGTTGGACGGGCCCGCCGATGATCGTCCGGGCGGACCCCGGGCCGCGTGATGGGCCCGGTTGCCGCCACCGAACTTAGTCAACTAGACTATTTCGCATGACAACGGTGAACGTGCATGAGGCCAAGACGCACCTGTCCCGCCTGCTCGAGCGCGTCGAAGGCGGAGAGGAGATCATCATCGCGCGCAGCGGCCGGCCGGTCGCCCGCCTGACCGCCATCGCGGGCAAGGCGCGCGAGCCGGGACGCCTCCACGGGCGTCTCCGCGTCTCCGAGGACTTCGATGCGTCGCTCCCTGCGGAAGTCGCCGAGGGGTTCGAGGGCGGAGAGTCGTGAGGCTCCTGCTCGACACGCACGCTTTCCTCTGGTGGCTGCAGGACGCCCCGCAGCTGTCCGCAACGGCGCGGGACGCCGTGGCCGACCCGGGCTCGCTGGTCTTCGTGAGCGCCGCGTCGATCTGGGAGATCGCCATCAAGCGATCTCTCGGCCGCATCGACTCCGGCGAGGCGGACCTGGTGGCCGAGATCGAGGCCAACGACTTCGTCGAGCTGCCGATCGCCGCGCGCCACGCGGAAGCGGCCGGCTCTTTGCCGCGTCACCACGAGGACCCCTTCGACCGTATGCTCGTCGCCCAGGCGAGGCTGGAGGGCTTGACCTGCGTCACCCGCGACGGCGCCTTCGGCGCGTACGACGTCGCGACCCTCTGGTCGTAGGCGGGACGGTGTCCCTCCCGCCGGCCTCGCCGATCGAGCGGCAGGGGCGCCGGGCCCTTCAATCGGCAGGGGGGCGCTGGTAGGGTCTCGCGCACCATGTGCCGCCGCGGTCGACCGGTCCTCCTCGCCGCCCTCGTGGCGGTCGTGGGGGCCCTTGTCGCCAGCCTCCTCACGGGCGGCAGGCTGGGCGGCTGGCCGCTGGCGGTCGTGGGCGTCGGCGTCCTGCCGTTCCTGCTGATGGCCTGGGGCGCCGACCCGCCGGCGGGCGGGCCTCGCCGAGCACGAACGGCGATCCTGGTCCTCGGGGCCCTTTGGGTCACGGGCTGCCTGGCGGCCGTCTTCGTTCTGGCGGACGCAGAGACGGCGTGGACCCTCTTCGGCCTGCCGGCCCAGCTCGCGGTCCTCCTGGCTCTGCTCGCGCTCGTGCCGTTGCTGCTCCTCGGTCTCGGCCACGCGTGGACGTTCGGCGACGACGCGGAAGGGCCGGAGGGCACCGATCTTCCGCGCCACGGAAGCGGCGGCTGAGGCGATCCGATGCCGATTCTCGATCGTCCGGTGATTGCCTGGACGGCCGTCCTCTACCTCGCGGTGATGGTGGCGATCGGGCTCTGGGCGGCGCGGCGTACGCGGTCGTCGCGGGACTTTTTCATCGCCGGCCAGTCGTTGGGGCTGGTGGTCACGGCACTGGCGACGATGTCGGCGGCCTTCAGTGGGTTCGTCTTCGTCGGCGGGCCGGGGCTGACCTATCGGATGGGGACGAGCTCGCTCTTCATCTGCGCTTCGATCGGCTTCACGCCGGCGCTCCTCTGCTGGACGGTGGGGCGGCGGTTGCGGCGGCTGGCGGCGGCGCCGGACGTCTTGACGATCCCGGACGTCGTGCTCGCCCGTTGGGGCGATCGGCGGGCCTCGGGGCTTGCGGCGCTGACCGTCCTTGTGGGAAGCGTCGCCTACCTGGGGGCCCAGATCCAGGCCGTCGGGGTCGTGCTGGAGGCGGTGTTCGGGGCCCGGGAACGGCTCGGGGAGCTCGGCCTGCCGGCGATGATGCTGGTGGGCGTGGCGGTGGTGGTGGCCTACTCGACGGCCGGGGGGATGGTGGCCGGGGTCTACACCGATCTCGTCCAAGGGCTGCTCATGATGGTGGCCGCGGTCGCGATCTTCGCCGCCGCCATGACGGCCGGTGGCGGCATGGGTCGGATCGTCGACGCGATCGCCGCCTCGGACCGCTTCGGGTCGGCCTTCCTCGACCCGACGTCGGGAGTGCCGCTGTGGACCGCGCTCGGCTTCTTTTTCGTCTTCTCGATCGGCACCCTGGGCCAGCCCCAGATGCTCCACAAGTTTTTCATGCTGCGCGATCCTCGGGCCTTGCGCTGGATGCCACTGGTGCTCGGCGGCTCGCAGACCGTGGTCCTCCTCCTCTGGGTCGGCCTCGGCCTCGCCGTTCCCGCGCTGGTGGCCTCCGGCGCTCTGGCGCCCCTGGCGAGCCCCGATGAGGCCACTCCCGCCTTCCTCCTCTCCTTCGTCCCGGGCTGGCTGGCCGGTCTCACCTTCGCCGGCCTGCTGGCCGCGGTCATGTCCACCGCCGACTCCTTCCTGAACCTCGCCGCCGCCGCCCTGGTCCGCGACCTCCCCAGGGCCTTGGGCCGGGAGCCCCGCGACGAGCTGGCGCGCGCCCGCCGGGTCGTGATCGCCCTCGCTGCCGGATCCGCCGCCGTGGCCTGGGCCTACGGCGACCTCGTCGCCCTGCTGGGGACGTTCGCGTTCGGCACTCTCGCGGCCGCGCTGGCCCCGGCGATGGCCCTGGGCCTCGCCTGGGACCGCGTCTCCGGCCGCGCGGCGACCTTCTCGATGGCCGCCGGGCTGGTCGTGAACCTCGGGCTCGAGCTCGCCGGGAAGGCCGGCCACCTGCTCGGGGCGCCGCCCGCCGTCCTGCCCTCGGCTCTGGCCCTCGGGGTTTCCCTGGCGGTCTTGTTGGCCGCAGGATGGCTGGGCGCCGGAGAGCCCCGCGGCGCTTGACGAAGCCCGGGTCCCTTGCTACTCTCCTGCGGTTCCGCCTTGTGGCCCCTTCCGTGAGGGATGGGCCCGCCAAGGCTTCATCCATCGAAACGACAGCGAACGGGCGCGAGCGGGGCTGTTGGGGTAGAGACGACGGAGGCGGGACGGGATTTCTGTCCGCAGCCGCGGATTCGACGTGGGGTCGATTCGACCCGATCGAGGAGTAGAGAGGATGCCGACGATTCATCAGCTGGTGCGCAAGGGGCGCGAGAAGCAGGGCTCGAAGACCAAGAGCCCGGCGTTGCAGGCGTCCCCCCAGAAGCGGGGTGTCTGCACCCGCGTCTACACCCAGACGCCGAAGAAGCCGAACTCGGCCCTGCGCAAGGTCGCCCGCGTGCGCCTCACCAACGGGATCGAGGTCACCACCTACATCCCCGGTGTCGGCCACAACCTGCAGGAGCACTCCATCGTGCTCATCCGCGGCGGCCGTGTGAAGGACCTTCCGGGTGTGCGCTACCACGTCGTGCGCGGCACGCTGGACGCCATCGGCGTCGAGGGCCGGCGCCAGAGCCGCTCCAAGTACGGAGCGAAGCGGCCCAAGTCGTAAGGCCAGGAGAGACGGATGTCGAGACGACAGCGAGCAGCCAAGCGCGAGATCCTGCCGGATCCCGTGTACCAGTCGCAGCTGGTCACCAAGTTCGTCAACGTGGTGATGAAGGACGGCAAGAAGACCGTGGCCGAGCGGATCCTCTACAACGCCCTCGAGATGATCGAGGCGCACCGAGGACTGGCGGAAACCCCATGAAGACCTTCCAGAAGGCCATCGAGAACATCAAGCCGTCCGTCGAGGTGAAGTCGCGCCGTGTGGGCGGCTCCACCTACCAGGTTCCCGTCGAAGTGAAGCCCGGACGGCGGTTGGCGCTGTCGTTCCGCTGGCTCATCCAGGCGGCCAAGAGCCGTCACGAGAAGACGATGGCCCTCAAGCTGGCCGGAGAGCTACTGGACGCCGCCGAGAACCGCGGCTCCGCGATGAAGAAGAAGGAGGACACTCACCGCATGGCGGATGCGAACAAGGCGTTCGCACACTACCGCTGGTAGCGCCTCGTCCGAGGCGCCGCCCGCCCTCGGGAGCCCGGCTCGCGAGCGGCGATGGATCCAGCGACAACGGGTCGACCGCTGTCGCTGCGTGCCAGAGGCGTGAGTCGAGATAGACATGGCGCAAGGTACCCCTGGAAAAGACCCGCAACATCGGCATCATGGCCCACATCGTGCCGGGAAGACGACGACCACGGAGCGGGTCCTCTTCTACACGGGCGTCAACTACAAGGTCGGTGAAGGTCCACGAAGGGACCGCCACCATGGACTGGATGGTGCGGGCAAGGCGCGGCGTCGATCACCTCCGCTGCACGACCTGTTTCTGGAAGGACTACCGGATCAACATCATCGACACCCCCGGCCACGTGGACTTCACCGCCGAGGTGGAGCGTTCGCTGCGCATTATGGCGGCGCCATGCTTCGTGTTCGATGCCGGCCGTGGTCGTCGGCCCCAGTCGAGACGGTTGGCGGCAGGCAGACAAGTACCGCGTGCCGCGCCTCGCCTTCGTCAACAAGATGGACCGGGTCGGGGCCGACTTCGTCGCTGCGTCGATGATGCGCTCGCGCCTCAGCGCTTCGCGGCTGTCATTCAGCTTCCACTGGGCGCCGAGGACGGCTTCCGCGGCGTGATCGACCTGGTGGCGATGAAGGGCGTCGTCCTGAGGACGAGACCCTGGGCGCCGACTTCGAGGAACCGTCGACATCCCGGACGGCGAGCAGGATCGTGCCCACGCGGCCCGCGAGCAGATGGTGGAGGCGATCGCCGAGACCGACGACCAGCTGCTGAAGTACCTCTCGGGCGACGAGATCACCGTCGAGGAGGAGAACAGGCCGCCCTGCGCCGCGCCACAGTGTCCAACCGTTTACCTTCGGTGCTCTGCGGCTCGGCGTTCCAAGAACAAGGGCGTCCAGCCGATGCTCGACACGCGGTCATCGACTACCTGCCGGCGCCGACGGACATCCCGGCGGTGGCCAGCCCTGATGCCAGGCGGCGACGAGTCGACCATCAGGACGACGCCTCGGACGACGCGCCCTTCTCGGCCCTGGTCTTCAAGATCATGACCGACCCGTTCGTCGGTCAATTGGCCTACTTCCGCGTCTACTCCGGCCACATGAAGCCGGAGACAGCGTACTCAACGGCCTCGACCGCAGACGGATCGGGCGCATCCTGAAGGTGCGCCGACGGCGCGAAGAGGTGAGGTTTGGGCGGCGGCCATCGCGGCGGCGGTGGGTCTGAAGGGCGTCACCACCGGCGACACGATCTGCGACCAGAAGCACCCCATCGTGCTCGAGTCGGTGATCTTCCCAGGCCGGTGATCGCGGTGTCGATCAGGCCAGACCAAGGCGGATCCGAAGCCCGGCGCTCTCGCTCGACAAGCTCCAGCAGGAGGATCCGACCTTCCGTGTCCACACCGACCACGAGACCGGTCAGACGCTGATCTCCGGCATGGGCGAGTCATCTCGAGATCATCACCGACCGCTTGCTTCGCGAGTTCAAGGTTGGCGCCGCGATCAGGCAGCCACGGTGGCCTACCGCGAGGCGATCAGCGCCGGCTGGGGGCGAGGCCGCTACGTCAAGCAGACCGGCGGCCGGGGTCAGTGCGAACTTTTCCCAGATCCCTTCCGTCCGACCGAGGCCAGCGAGTTCGTCTTCAACTGGCCGAGTCGGGAACGGCTCGATCCCGCGCGGGATTCGCTAAGCCCGGTGAGCAGGGCGCTCCCGCGGGCGATGGAGACAGGGCCGCTCGCCGGATATCCGATGATGGGGATCGGGACCGACCTCTGACGGGACCTACCACGACGTCGACTCCAGCGAGCTGGCCTTCAAGGTGGCCGGGTCGATGGCGTTCCAGGATGCCTGCAGCCGCGCCGCGAGCCCGTGCTGCTCGAGCCAGTCATGGACGTCAGGTGGTGACGCCGGAGGAGTACATGGGCGACGTCATCGGCGGCGTACACGTCGCGTCAGGGGCGCGTCCGACATGGATGCACGGCAACGCGCAGGTGTGACCTGCAAGGTGCCGCTGTCAGGTGTTCGGTTACGCCCTGGACCTGCGTTCGGCGACCAGGGAGCAGGAGCGACGGCCTGCTGTCCAGTTCGCGAGCTACGAACAGGCGCCAAGAACGTCAGCCGGGAAGTCGTGGCCAAGGCCGCGGGCTGAGGATCCAGGGGAAGCGAGGAGAACGCCATGGCGAAGGAGAAGTTCGATCGCGGCAAGCCTCACGTGAACATCGGGACGATCGGTCACGTGGACCTGACCAGACGACGTTGACACGGCGGCGATCACGAAGACGCTGGCCGGTAAGGGTCTGGCGGACACGCCGTTCGATCAGATCGACAAGGCTCCGGAGGAGAAGGAGCGTGGGATCGCGATCGCGACGGCCCATTGGAAGTGCGGAGGGAACCGCCACTGCGCACGTGGACGGCTGTCCTGGTCACGCAGTTCGTGAAGAACATGATCACGGGTGCGGCGCAGATGGACGGAGCGATCCTGGTGGTGTCGGCGGCGGACGGTCCGATGCCGCAGACGCGCGAGCACGTGCTTCTGGCCCGTCAGGTGGACGTGCCGTACATCGTGGTGTTCCTGAACAAGTGCGACATGGTGGACGACGAGGAACTGCTGGACTGGTGGAGCTGGGTGCAGGCTGTCGTCGTACATTTCCGGGTGACGACCTGCCGGTGATCGCGGTTCGGCGCTGAAGGCCCTGGAGTCGGAGGATCCGGACTCACGAGGAGGTGCAAGGCGATCTGGGATCTGATGGCTGCGGTGGACGAGTCGGTGCCGCTTCCGGAGCGCAACGTGGACAAGGAGTTCCTGATGCCGATCGAGGACATCTTCTCGATCTCGGGTCGCGGGACGGTGGTGACTGGCCGCATCGAGCGCGGGGTCATTGAAGGTGGGACGAAGTGGAGATCATCCCAGGATCCACGACGTCGAACGGTGGTGACGGTCATCGAGATGTTCCTGAAGCTCCTGGACGAGGGTCAGGCGGGGGACAACGTGGGCGTTCTCCTGCGTGGCACGAAGGACGAGGTGGGCGCGGTCGGGTTCTGGCGAAGCCGGGGTCGATCACGCCGCACACGAAGTTCAAGGGTGAGGTGTGTACTGACGAAGGAGGAGGGCGGCTACCGTCACACGCCGTTCTTCGACGGGTACCGTCCGCAGTTCTACTTCCGGACGACGGATGTGACGGGCTCGGCGACGGCGCTCCCCTCAGGCGGAAATGGTGATGATGCCGGGCGACAACGTGGGGCTGGAGGTGACTCTGATCGCCCCGATCGCGATGGAGAAGGGAGTGCTTTCGCCATCCGTGAGGGCGGCCGCACCGTCGGCGCCAGCACCGTCACCGAGATCCTGGAGTAGTCGCAGCGAAGGCGAGGGCAGGTCAATGGTCAGCGAGAAGATCCGGGTCGACTGAAGGCATACGACTACCGCGTCTTGGACTCGTCGACGACCGACATCACAATCCGACACCGCGCGGCGCACCGGCGCTCGGGTCGTGGGGCCGATTCCGCTGCCCACGCACATCGCTCGCTACACCGTCAACCGCGGACCTCACGTGGACAAGAAGTCGCGCGAGCAGTTCGAGATCCGCACCCACAAGCGTCTCCTCGACATCTTCGAGCCCACGGCGCAGACCGTGGACGCCCTGATGAAGCTCGAGCTTCCCGCGGGCGTGGACGTCGAGATCAAGGCATTCGGCAAGTAGAGGGCACCTGGGCAATGGATGGTTTGCTAGGCAAGAAGATGGGCATGACCCAGATCTTCACCGACGACGGGACGGCGGTCCCGGTCACGGTGATCCAGGCCGGCCCCTGCCTGGTCGTGCAGCGCAAGAGCGCGGACGGCAAGGACGGCTACGAGGCCGTACAGCTCGGTCTGGTGGAGAGCCGCGTTCCGCGGTCGGTCACGCGTCCGATGAACGGCCACTTCAAAGCGGCGGGCGTCTCTCCGATGCGTCGCGTCACCGAGTTCCGCATCGAGTCGGAGGAGGAGTGGAAGGCGGGCGACGAGGTCAACGCCTCGCTCTTCTCCGAAGACGACTACGTCGACGTGTCCGGAACCAGCAAGGGCAAGGGTTTCCAGGGCGTGGTCAAGCGCCACGGCTTCGGCGGTGGCCGCGCCACGCACGGCTCGATGTTCCACCGCGCGCCGGGCTCGATCGGTCAGTCGTCCGATCCGTCCCGCGTCTACCCCGGCACCCGCATGCCGGGACAGATGGGCGGCAAGCAGGTGACGGTCAAGAACCTGAAGGTCGTCAAGGTCGACGCCGAGCGCAACCTCCTCTTCGTGCGGGGAGCGGTGCCCGGTCCGAAGGACGGCTACCTGTCCATCCGACGGGCGAAGCGGGGTTGAGGTCATGAAGATCACCGTCAAGAGTCTCCAAAACAAGAAGGTCCGTGAGATCGAGGTCCCGGACGCGGTGTTCGACTACCCGTACAAGGAGCACCTGATCCACACGGCCGTCCAGAGCCATCTGGCCGCCCAGCGCAGCGGCACCGCCAAGGCCAAGGGTCGAGGCGAGGTGGCCGGCAGCGGCCGCAAGCTCTGGCGTCAGAAGGGGACCGGCCGAGCCCGCGTCGGCGACATCCGCAACCCTCTCTGGCGCAAGGGCGGCGTCGTGCACGGTCCGCGACCCCGCAGCTACGAGAAGGGTCTCTCGACTCGCGAGAAGCGCAACGCTCTCAAGTCGGCGCTGTCGCGGCGGGCGGCCGAGGAAGCGATCATCGTTCTCGACAGCTTCGAGCTCGAGGACCACAAGACGGGTGCTCTGGCGAAGCTGCTGGGCGGCCTGGGGGTTGCCGGCAAGGTGCTCCTGGTCGATCGCTTCGACAACGAGAACCTGCAGTTAGCGGCCCGCAACAACCCGACGTTCAAGAGCGTCGACGCCCTCGGGGTCAACGTCTACGACGTGGTCGATCGGCCGCAGCTCGTGGTCAGCGAAGAGGCCTTGGGCCGGCTGGTGGAGGTGCTGTCCAAATGAGGATCCAGGAGGTCATCCGGCGGCCGCTGATCACCGAAAAGTCGACCCAGCTGCGGAGCGACCGCAACATCGTCGCCTTCGAGGTGGACGTCCGTGCCAACAAGGTCGAGATCCGCAAGGCCGTCGAGCAACAGTTCGACGTCAAGGTGGCCGACGTGCGGGTGGCGAACGTGCAGGGCAAGCTGCGTCGCCAGGGCCGCTACGTGGGCCGCAAGGCGGCTTGGAAGAAGGCCTACGTCCGTCTGGCCGAGGGCGAGAAGTCGATCGAGTTCTTCGAGGGAGTGTAGGGGTATGGCCATCAAACAGCGCAAGCCCACCAATCCGGCGTCGCGGTTCCAGACCCAGCTGACGTTCGACGAGATCACGCGCTCGACGCCGGAGAAGTCTCTGACCGAGGGCAAGAAGCGCATCGGCGGGCGCAACAACAAGGGGCGGGTCTCGGTCCGTTTCCGGGGCGGCGCCCACAAGCGGCGCTACCGTCGCATCGACTTCCGACGCGACAAGCACGACGTGCCGGCGACGGTGGCGGCCGTCGAGTACGATCCCAACCGGTCGGCTCGGATCGCCCTGCTGCACTACGCCGACGGCGAGAAGCGCTACATTCTCTGGCCGCGTGGCCTCGAGGTCGGGACCGAGGTGGTCTCCGGTCCGACGGCACCGGTGAACGTGGGCAACGCGCTGCCGCTCGGCAAGATCCCGCTCGGCACGCAGATCCACAACGTCGAGCTCGCCATCGGCAAGGGCGGCCAGCTGGTCCGGGGTGCGGGGACGGGGGCGCAGCTGATGGCCCGCGAAGGCAAGTACGCGCAGGTGAAGCTGCCCTCGGGAGAGGTGCGACGTGTGCACGTGGAGTGCTACGCGACCATCGGCCAGGTGGGCAACGAAGACCACGAGAACGTCTCGTTGGGCAAGGCGGGCCGCAAGCGTTGGAAGGGCCGCCGGCCGCACAATCGGGGCGTCACGATGAACCCCGTCGACCATCCAATGGGTGGCGGCGAGGGACGATCCTCCGGCGGCCGGCACCCGTGCTCCCCCTGGGGCATGCCGACCAAGGGTTACAAGACCAGGAACAACAAGCGGACGGACCGCATGATCGTGCGCCGTCGCAACCGGAAGTAGAGCCATGTCGAGATCACTCAAGAAGGGCTACTTCATCGACTTCCACCTCAAGGACAAGGTGGAGAAGATGCGCGAAAGCGGCGACCAGCGGGTCATCAAGACCTGGTCGAGGCGCTCGACGATCATCCCCGACATGGTCGGGCTGACGATCGCCGTCCACAACGGCATGCGCTTCATCCCCGTCTACGTGACGGAGAACATGGTCGGCCACAAGCTGGGCGAGTTCGCGATGACGCGTACGTTCCGCGGCCACAGCGGCCGCAAGGCCGCCGAGAAGGCCGCCCGTCCGAGGTAAGAGACCATGGAAGTCACCGCCAAGCTCCGCTACTACCAGGCCTCGCCTCAGAAGGTGCGTCTCGTCGTGGACCAGATCCGCGGCAAGAACGTTCAGGAGGCGGCCAACGCCCTCGCGCTGTCCAACAAGGGCGCTGCGCGCGCCGTGGCCAAGCTCCTGAAGTCGGCCGTGGCGAACGCGGAGAACCGAGACGAAGCCGTCGACATCGACCGCCTGTACGTCAAGGAGGCCTTCGTGGACGGCGGGCCGGTCCTCAAGAGGATCCGTCCGGCGCCGATGGGCCGGGCCTTCCGGGTCCTCAAGCGGCAGAGCCACATCACGATCAAGCTGGACACCCGCAAGGTCGAGCAGGAGTAAGGAGAGCGCAGTGGGTCAGAAGACACATCCGTACGGTTTCCGGCTGGTCTACAACAAGCCGTGGGTCTCGCGTTGGTTCGCCGAGGGGCAGCGCTATGGCGAGCTGGTCCACGAGGACCAGGAGCTGCGCAACTACCTCAAGAGCCGGCTCTCGCACGCCGGGATCAGCGAGGTCGAGATCGAGCGGGCGACCGATCGCCTGCGCGTCACCATCCACACCTCGCGACCGGGCATCGTCATCGGGCGCAAGGGAGCCGAGGTGGACAAGCTTCGCGACGACCTCCAGAAGAAGCTCGGCCGCGACGTGCACATCAACATCCAGGAGGTGCAGCGGCCGGAGCTCGACGCACAGCTGGTGGCCCAGAACGTGGCCCATCAGCTGGTGCGGCGCGTGATGTTCCGGCGTGCGATGCGCAAGGCCATGGAGTCGGCATTCCGGTTCGGCGCCAAGGGCTTCAAGATCATGGTCTCCGGTCGTCTGGGAGGTCACGAGATCGCGCGCACCGAGTGGTACCAGGACGGCCGGTTGCCGCTCCATACCCTGAAGGCCGATATCGACTACGGGCTCGCCGAGGCCAACACGACCTCCGGCGTGATCGGCGTCAAGGTGTGGATCTACAAGGGAGACCTTCTGCGCGAGAAGAGCCGCAGCGCGGTGGCCTGAGGCCGCCGTCGACCGCGCCGACGAGGAGAACGAACGATGTTGATGCCCAAGAAGGTCAAGTACAGGAAGCAGCAGCGGGGGCGGCGGGCCGGCCGCGCCAAGGGCGGTGATTACATCGCCTTCGGCGACTACGGGTTGCAGGCCACCGAGGCCGGTTGGATCACCGCTCGCCAGATCGAGGCGGCTCGTATCGCGATCGCCCGCGGCGTGAAGCGTGGCGGAAAGATCTGGATCCGCGTCTTCCCGGACAAGCCGGTCACCAAGAAGCCGCTCGAAACCCGCATGGGCAAGGGCAAGGGCAACCCGGAGGAGTGGGTGGCCGTCGTCCGTCCCGGCCGCGTGCTCTTCGAGCTCGAGGGCGTCGACGAGACGGTGGCGCGAACGGCGATCGAGTCCGCCGGCCACAAGTTCGGCATCAAGACCCGCTTCGTCTCCCGCGAGGGGCGGCTGGCGGGCTGAGAGAGGGCGAGCGATGAAAGCGACAGAACTGAGGTCGATGACGGCGGAGGAGCTGCAGGCGAAGGAGCGCGAGCTCGCAGATCAGCTCTTCGCGTTGCGGCTCCAGAAGACGACCGGCCAGCTCGAGAACCCGGCCAAGATGCGGCTCGTGCGCCGCGATCTGGCCAGGGTCCTGACCGTGGTGCGGGAGATGCGACCCGAAGGGTCGGCGGAGTAGGCGATGAGCGAACAGATCAATCAGCAGCGCGGCCGCCGGCAGTCGATGGTGGGGCGCGTGGTGAGCAGCAAGATGAACCGGACCGTGGTCGTCGCGGTGGAAAACACCGTGATGCACGATCTCTATCGGCGTCAGATGAAGAAGACCACCAAGTTCTACGCCCACGACGAGGAGAACGAGTGCCGGGCCGGCGATCGTGTCCGTCTCGTCTCCACGCGGCCGCTGTCGCGGCTCAAGCGGTGGCGTGTGGCGGAGATCCTCGAGCGCTCGGAGGAGTGAAGAGATGATCCAGATGGGTTCCATCCTGGACGTGGCCGACAACTCGGGGGCCCGCAAGATCGCCTGCATCCATCTGCGAGGCGGGTCGGCGGGGCGATACGGGCGTGTCGGAGATGTCATCACGGCGTCGGTGAAGGAGGCGACTCCGGACGGCACGGTCAAGAAGGGGCAAGTCGTCAAGGCGGTCATCGTGCGCACTCGCAGCGCCCAGCGCCGCCGTGACGGGAGTTACATCCGCTTCGACACCAACTCCGCGGTGCTGGTCAACGAGACCGGGGAGCCCGTCGGCACCCGCGTCTTCGGTCCGGTGGCGCGGGAGCTGCGCGAGAGGCGTTTCATGAAAATCATCTCGCTGGCGCCCGAGGTGCTGTGAGGAAGGAATGCGAGTGATGCGCAAGACCAAGATCAAGAAGGGCGACGAGGTGGTGGTGATCCAAGGGAAGGACCGTGGTGCCCGCGGTCGTGTCCTGCGGGTGCTGCCGGCCCAGAACAAGGCGATCGTGGAGCGGGTGAACATGATCAAGAAGCACACCCGCGCCAATCCGAACCAGAACATCCAGGGAGGGATCCTCGAGAAGGAGGCTCCGATCTCCCTGTCGAACTTGAAGCTCGTCGACCCGAGCTCGGGGAAGGCGACCCGTGTGGGTCGCAAGCGTCTGCCCGACGGCACCGGTGTGCGGGTGGCGAAGGTCTCCGGCGCGGAGATCGGCTGAAGAGGTTTCCAGGGACATGGCCAAGCAAGCGAAGACGGGCGCCGGCAGCCCGGGGTACGTGCCGCGGCTCCAGCAGCTCTACCGCGACGACGTCGCGGACAAGCTGAAGAAGGAGTTCGGCATCGAAAACGTGATGGCGGTGCCGCGCCTCGAGAAGATCGTCCTCAACATGGGGGTCGGCGAGGCGACCCAGAACATCAAGCTGCTCGACGATGCGGTCGAGGAGTTGGCCCAGCTGGCCGGTCAGCGGCCGGTGGTCACCAGAGCCCGCAAGTCGATCGCGGCGTTCAAGGTGCGCGAGGGACAGCCCATCGGATGCCGCGTGACCCTGCGTGGGCATCGGATGTGGGAGTTCCTCGATCGGCTGGTCACCGCCGCCCTGCCGCGAGTGCGGGACTTTCGAGGCGTGCCCGCGGGCTCGTTCGACGGCCGCGGCAACTACACCCTGGGGATCAAGGACCACGTGATCTTCCCCGACGTCGACTACAACAAGGTGAGCCAGTCCAAGGGGCTCAACGTGACGATCGTCACGACGGCGCAGAACGACGAGCAGGCCTTCTATCTGCTCGGGGAGCTGGGAATGCCGTTCCGCCAGCCCCAGGCGCGGGCGTGAGGCGAGCGCAGGAGTCAAGACCATGAGCATGACCGATCCCATCGCGGACCTGTTGACGCGGATCCGCAACGCCCACATCGCCAAGCACGATCGCTTGGACGTCCCGGCCTCGAAGCTGAAGGTGGAGATCTGCCGCCTGCTGCGCGAGCAGGGCTTCATCGCGGACTACGGTCCGCACCAGGTCGAGGGGCAGCATGCGCAGATCCGCATCGTCCTGCGCTACACGGCCGATGGCGCGCCCGTCATCCGACACCTGCAGCGTGTCAGCCAGCCGGGGCGGCGGGTCTACCGCGCCGCCGGTGACATCCCGTCGGTGCTCAACGGACTCGGTGTGGGGATCGTCTCCACGCCGCTCGGCCTGCTCACCGATTCCCAAGCCCGCGAGCGCCGCGTCGGGGGCGAGATCCTCTGCGAGGTCTGGTAGGAGGCGTCATGTCGCGTGTAGGAAGAGAACCGATCGAGATTCCCAAGGGCACCAAGGTCACCGTCGCCGACGGCGTCGTGACCGCGGAGGGCCCGAAGGGGAAGGTCTCCCAGAGTTTGCTGCCCGAGGTCGAGGTGAGCGTCGAAGAGGGCGTCCTCCAGGTCAAGCGCAACGGCGAGACCAGCGGCCACCGGGCGCGCCATGGGCTCACCCGGGCGCTGCTGGCGAACGCGGTCCACGGCGTCTCCGAGGGGTTTCGGAAGGACCTCGAGATCCACGGTGTCGGCTATCGGGCCGAGCTCAAGGGCAAGACCCTGCAGCTCGCCCTCGGCTACTCGCATCCGGTCCTGTTCCCGATCCCCGACGGGATCGAGATCCAGGTCGACGAGAAGGCCGGAAAGATCGCCGTGCAGGGCGCGGACAAGCAACAGGTCGGGCAGGTCGCGGCGAACATCCGTTCGCTGCGCAAGCCGGAGCCCTACAAGGGCAAGGGAATCAAGTACGCGGACGAGATCGTCCGGCGCAAGGTCGGCAAGGCCGGCGCCGCTTGAGCTCGACCGGAGGTCGATGAGCATGGACAAGGCACAACGCAAGAGAGAACGTCGCACGCAAGCGCACGACCGGATCCGGTCGCGACTGTCCGGCACGGCCGAGCGGCCGCGCCTGGCGGTCTACAAGAGCACCAAGTACATCTACGCCCAGTTGGTGGACGACGGTGTCGGCCACACCTTGGTGCAGGCCAGCTCGTTCGAGCCCGACGTGCGCAAGAAGCTCGAGGGCAGCGCCAAGAGCAGGGCCGCGGCGCGCACGGTCGGCGAGATCGTCGCCGAGCGGGCCAAGAAGCACGGCATCGAGCAGGTGGTCTTCGACCGCGGTGGATACCGGTATCACGGACGAGTCAAGGAGCTGGCCGAAGGGGCCCGCTCGAAGGGCCTGCAGTTCTAAGGCTGCCCGGACGGGAAGGAGCGAGACGTTGGCCAGGGACTTTCGACACGATCCTGAGTTTTTCGAGCAGGTGATCGACATCAACCGAGTCACCAAGGTGGTGAAGGGAGGCAAGAACTTCTCCTTCACGGCCTTGGTGGTCATCGGCGACGGCAACGGCCGCGTGGGCTACGGCTCGGGCAAGGCCAAGGAGGTGCCGAGCGCCATCCGCAAGGGGATCGAGGTCGCCAAGAAGAACCTCATCACCGTGCCGATGACCGGTACCAGCATTCCGCATCAGGCGATGGGCGAGTTTCGTTCCAGCCGCGTGATGCTCAAGCCGGCCTCCGAGGGGACCGGCGTGATCGCCGGCGGCGCCGTCCGCGCCGTTATCGAGAGTGCCGGCATCCAGGACATCCTCACCAAGTCCCTGGGGTCGAAGAACCCCCAGAACGTCGTCAAGGCGACGATCGCCGGCTTGCTGGCGCTCCGTACCGCGGAGCAGGTCGCCGACGACCGCGGCCTGACCCGGGAGGCCTAGGATGGCCAAGAAGAAGGCGTCCACCATTCGCATCGAGCAGGTCCGGAGCCCCATCGGGAGGCCGCGGACCCAGCGCGCCGTCCTGCAGAGCCTGGGGCTGCGCCGCATCCGCCACGTCGTCGAGCGCGAGGACACGCCCGCCGTGCGCGGCATGGTGGCGAAGATCCCTCACCTGGCCCGAATCATCGAGGAGTAGCCCATGAAGCTGAGCGATCTTTCACCGGCTCCCGGAAGCAAGCGGGGACGCAAGCGCGTCGGCCGAGGCCCGGGGTCCGGCAACGGCAAGACGGCCGGACGCGGCCACAAGGGACAGAAGTCGCGATCCGGCCACAGCCAGAGGGCCGGTTTCGAGGGCGGTCAGATGCCTCTCGTCCGGCGGGTGCCCAAGCGCGGCTTCACGAATATCTTCCGTACCGAGTACGAGGTCGTCAACGTCGGCCGCCTGGCGGGGCTCGAGGGTGAGGTGACGCCCGAGACCCTGGCCGCGCACGGCCTGGTCAAGGCCGGTCGTCCGGTCAAGGTGCTGGCCGACGGCGACCTGACGGTGGCCGTCAAGATCTCGGCGCACAAGTTCAGCCGCGCCGCCCGCGAGAAGATCGAGGCGGCAGGCGGCAGCTGTGAGGTGATCGAAGGGTGATCGAGAGCTTCCGCAACATCTTCGCCATTCCGGATCTGCGCAAGCGGGTCCTGTTCACGTTCGCCCTTCTGGCGGTCTATCGGATCGGGTGCATCATCCCGACGCCGGGGATCGATCCGGCGGCCCTGATCGAGTTCATGCAGTCGGTGCAGAACACGTTCCTGGGCTTCGTGAACACCTTCACGGGAGGCAGTCTCGGACGAGTCGCGGTCTTCGCGCTCGGCATCATGCCGTACATCACGGCATCGATCATCCTGCAGCTGCTGACCGTTGTCTGGCCCTACCTGGAGAAGCTGTCCAAGGAGGGCGAGCTGGGACGGCGGAAGATCACGCAGTACACCCGCTACGGGACGATGGTGATCTCCATCATCCAGTCCATGGGTATCGCCTTCTGGCTGCAGAAGGTGACGACGCCCGGCGGGGCGCAGCTGGTGCCGAATCCGGGGCCCGGCTTCGTCATCATGACGATCCTCACCCTGACGACGGGAACCGCCTTCGTCATGTGGCTCGGCGAGCAGATCAGCGAACGAGGCGTCGGAAACGGCATCTCGCTCATCATCTTCGCGGGTATCGTGGTGGGTCTTCCCGGCGCGATCCTGAGCACCATGAACTCGGTCAGCTCCGGAACCCTGAGCCTGGTGATCGTGGTCTTCCTGGTGGTGTTCATGGTGGCCGTCACCGCCTTCATCATCTACATGGAGAAGGCCCAGCGACGCATTCCCATCCAGTACGCGAAGCGCGTCGTGGGCCGGAGGATCTACGGCGGCCAGAACACCTATCTGCCGCTGCGAGTCAACACGGGCGGGGTCATTCCGGTCATCTTCGCGAGCTCGGTCGTGATGATCCCGGCCACCATCGCCGGCATGTTCCAGAACGAGTGGCTCCAGGACGTGGCCACCGCTCTGGGCTGGGGGCAGCCGCTGCACTACCTGCTCTACGTCGTCGCCATCATCTTCTTCTCGTACTTCTACGTGTCGATCATCTTCAACCCGGCCGACACGGCGGAGAACCTGCGCAAGTACGGCGGCTTCATCCCCGGAATCCGGTCGGGCAAGAAGACGGCGGAGTACATCGATCGGATCCTCACGCGCCTGACCCTCGTCGGTGCCGTGTACCTGGCTGCGGTCTCCGTTCTGCCGCAGTTCCTGCTCTCGGGCGTCAAGGTGGGGAGCCTCCCGGTCATCGGGCCGCAGCTCGACGCTGCGATGCCGGCCTGGTTCACCCAGGGGCTGGGCATCAACTTCTACTTCGGCGGCACGTCGCTGCTCATCGTCGTCGGTGTCGCGATGGACACCGTCCAGCAGATCGAGAGCCAGCTCGTGATGCGCAACTACGAGGGCTTCATGAAGCGTGGTCGCCTCAGGGGACGGCGTGGCTGAGACCCGCCTCGTCTTCCTCGGCGCCCCGGGCAGCGGCAAGGGGACGCAAGCCGAGCGGCTCTCGGGCCGCCTCGGCGTCCCCACGGTGTCGACCGGCGAGATGCTGCGCAGCGCCGTGGCGGTCCAGAACGATCTGGGCCGCAGGGTGGCCGAGATCATGGGGTCCGGAGATCTGGTCGACGACGCCACGATGGAGGCGGTGGTGGCGGAACGGCTGGATCGCGAGGACGCCCGGGCGGGCTTCATCCTCGACGGCTATCCGCGCACCCTGGTTCAGGCGGCGGCGCTGGAGGGGATCCTGGCGGATCGGGACGAGGAGTTGGACGCCGTGATCCTGATCGAGGTTCCGGAGGCCGAGCTGGTACGGCGGGCGCTGGCCCGGCAGCGGGAGGACGACACGGAAGAGGTGATCCGCACCCGGTTGGAGGTCTACCGCGAGAAGACCGAGCCGCTGGTGCGCCACTACGCGGAGCTCGGCCTGCTGCACCGCATCGACGGCCACCGGTCGATCGACGAGGTGACCGAAGCGATCGGGACCGTCCTGGCGGTGGAGGTCTGATGGTCCTCAAGGCTCCTGGAGAGATCGAGCTGATGGACCGGGCGAACGCCATCGTCCACGAGGTGCTCGACGCCGTCGAGCAGGCGATTCGGCCGGGGGTGACCACCCGCGAGCTCGACCGGCTGGCGGAGGACCTGATCCGGCGCTCGGGCGCCGTTCCGGCCTTCCTCGAGTACCGTGGGTACCCCGCGACCCTGTGTACGTCGATCAACGACGTGATCGTCCACGGGATCCCCGACGGAACCCTGCTGGCCGAGGGGGACATCGTGGGGGTGGACTGCGGGGTCGTGTTTAAGGGATACTATGGAGATTCGGCTCGCACCTTCGCGGTCGGTGCGGTGGACGACACCGCGTGCCGGCTGATGGAGGTGACGGAGTTGGCCCTGCATCGCGCCGTCGAGCAGGTGAAACCCGGTAACAGGCTTTCGGACATCGGTCACGCCGTTCAGGAGGTGGTCGAGACCGCCGGCTTCTCGGTGGTTCGCGAGTTCGTGGGCCACGGAATCGGGGTTGCCTTGCACGAGGACCCGCAAGTGCCCAACTACGGAAGGGCGGGACGAGGCCCCCGGCTGGAGCCGGGCCTGGTCTTGGCCATCGAGCCGATGGTGAACGCAGGCAGCCCAGGAACGAAGACGGATCCCGACGGCTGGACCGCCCGCACCGCGGACGGCTCGTTGTCGGCGCATTTCGAGTATTCCGTCGCGGTCACGGAGAACGGACCGCGGATCCTGGGGACGCCGAGAGCCCTGGCTGCCGCGTGAGCCGAGCGAGAGAGGATCGGATTTGCCCAAGGAAGAAGCCATCGAGGTCGAAGCGACGGTCGTCGAGACCCTCCCGAACGCGATGTTCAGGGTGGAGCTCGAGAACGGACACAAGGTCCTGGCGCACGTCTCGGGGAAGATGCGCAAGCACTTCATCCGGATCCTGCCGGGAGACCGGGTCAAGGTGGAGCTGTCGCCCTACGACCTGGATCGTGGACGGATCGTCTACCGGCTTCGCAGCTAGTCTGGAGAGTGATGCCATGAAGGTGCGGGCTTCAGTGAAGCGCATGTGTTCCAAGTGCAAGATCATTCGCCGCCACGGAGTGGTGCGGGTGATCTGCGACAACCCGAAGCACAAGCAGCGGCAGGGGTAGACGAGCTATGGCACGAATCGCAGGCGTGGACCTTCCCCAGTCGAAGCAGATCTGGGTCGGTCTGACGTATATCCACGGCATCGGTCGGACGCGGTCCTACGCGATCCTCGAGGAGGCTTCCGTCGCGCCCACCGTCAAGGTCAAGGACCTGACCGAGGACGAGGCCCGGAAGATCCGTGAGGTCATCCAGGACAAGGGCCAGGTCGAGGGCGACCTCCGCAAGGCCGTGGCGGAGAACATCAAGCGCCTGATGGAGATCGGCAGCTACCGGGGGGTGCGCCACCGGCGTGGGCTCCCGGTGCGCGGTCAGAGGACCCACACGAATTCCCGTACCCGCAAGGGGCCGCGCCGCGCCGCCGTCGCCGGCAAGAAGAAGGTCAAGAAGTAGGGACACGCCATGGCAAAGCAGCAGAAGAAGGTCGGCAAGAAGGACCGTCGCAAGAAGGAGAAGCGGATGGTGCCCCACGGCGTGGTGCACATCCAGGCGACGTTCAACAACACCCTGATCAGCATCTCCGACCCCGAGGGCAACGTCTTGAGCTGGTCCTCGGCCGGTCGTATCGGCTTCAAGGGCTCCCGCAAGGGAACGCCCTTCGCGGCCCAGGTCGCCTGCCAGAACGCAGCCCAGGCGGTGCGTGACCTCGGGATGCGGACGGTCGACGTCGAAGTGAAAGGCCCCGGCGGTGGGCGGGAGTCGGCGCTGCGCGCGCTGACCGCCACCGGGCTGCAGGTCAAGTCCATCAAGGACGTGACCCCGATTCCCCACAACGGTTGCCGTCCGCCCAAGAGGCGGCGGGTCTAGGACTGGGACGAGGAGGAGAGGACCGTGGCACGCTACAGTGGACCAGTCTGCAGGCTCTGCCGCCGCGAGCGGATGAAGCTGTTCCTGAAGGGCGATCGCTGCTTCAAGGAGAAGTGCGCGATCGAACGCCGGGCCTATCCGCCCGGTCAACACGGCCAGCGGCGTGGTCGCCGGCCCCAGGGCTACGGCCCCCAGCTGCGCGAGAAGCAGAAGGTGAAGCGCATCTACGGGGTGCTCGAGAAGCAGTTCCGCAACTACTTCGCCGAGGCAGAGCGCCGCAAGGGGATCACCGGCGAGAACCTGCTGGTGATGCTCGAGCGGCGGCTCGACAGCGTCGTCTACAGCCTCGGTTTCGCTTCGTCCCGGGCGCAGGCCCGACAGCTCGTCCGCCACGGCCACATCCAGGTGGACGGCAAGAAGACGACCATCCCCTCGTACCAGCTGCGGGAGGGTCAGCAGATCTCCGTCAAGGAGAAGAGCCGCAAGAACGACTTCATCCGCGCCAGCGTCGAAACCGCGCGTGGTCGCGGAATCCCCAGTTGGCTCGAGCTCGACGCGGACAACTTCGTGGGCAGGATGGCTTCGGTCCCTTCCCGCGAGGACATCAAGATCGCGATCGAAGAGCAGCTGATCGTCGAGCTCTACAGCAGGTAGGCGAGAAGGTGCGGGCGCGCCCGAGCCGGCGCGCTCCGTTCCCCACAAGACAGGAGTGTCCTCATGCTTTGGAAGGGTTTTCAGCGTCCTCAGAAGGTGGAAGTCGACCACGACTCTTTGACGGAGACGTACGGCCGGTTCGTCGCCCAGCCGTTCGAGCGTGGCTTCGGTACCACCATCGGCAACGCCCTGCGGCGCTGCCTGCTCTCCTCGATCGAGGGGGCGGCGATCACCGCGGTCCAGGTGGAGGGCGTTCTCCACGAGTTCTCGTCGATCCCCGGTGTGGTCGAGGACATGACCGACATCATCCTCAACCTCAAGCAGATTCCGATCCGTCTGCACAGCGACGAGCCCAAGATCCTGTCGCTGGACGTGGTCGGTCCGGGCGAGGTCACCGCCGGGCACCTGGAGGGTGACTCCCAGGCCGAGATCGTGAACGAAGACGTGCACATCGCGACCCTCAACGAAGAGGGCCACCTGAAGCTGCAGGTGAAAGTGGAGCGCGGCCGGGGTTACGTCAGCGGCGAGCAGAACTTCGACGAGAGCCTCGGTATCGGCTGGATCCCCATGGACTCGGTCCATTCCCCCGTGCGCCGGGTGAACTACCGCGTCGAGTCGGCGCGCGTGGGTCGCGCGACCGACTACGAGCGCCTGATCCTCGACGTCTGGACGGACGGAACGGTCGGCCCCGTCGAGGGGCTGTCCCTCGCCTCGCGCCTGCTCGCCGAGCATCTGACCCTCTTCATCGAGTCGGAGGAGGGGGTGTTCGAGCAGCCCAAGGCCGAGGGTGAGGCGATCGACTCCGAGCTCGACGCGCTGCTCTCGAAGAGCGTCGACGATCTCGCTCTGTCGGTCCGTTCCACCAACTGCCTCAAGAACGCCAAGATCCACACCCTCCGCGACCTCGTGCGCAAGACCGAGAAGGAGATGCTGGAGACCAAGAACTTCGGCAAGCGGTCTCTCGACGAGGTGATGGAGGTGCTCGAGGAAAACGGCCTCACGCTCGGCATGGACGTGCCCGAGCCGGCCGTGACCGGGTGAGGAGAGGTCGATGAGACACAACGTAGCGGGCAGGAAGCTGGGCCGGACCAGCGAGCATCGCAAGGCGATGATGCGGAACCAGCTCGTTTCGCTGATCCAGGCGGGCCGTATCCAGACCACGCTGGCCAAGGCCAAGGCGCTGCGGCCGGTGGCGGAGAAGGTGATCACGCGGAGCAAGACGGACACCGTCCACTCCCGCCGCATGGTCGGCCGCTGGATCCAGGACCGAGACGTCATCAAGAAGCTCTTCCACGAGATCGGTCCGCGCGTGGCCGATCGTCCCGGCGGCTACACCCGCATCGTGAAGCTGGGGCCGCGGCAGGGAGACGGCGCGGAGCGCGCCGTGATCGAGCTGGTCGACGAGGCGGAAGAGTCCTAGCCCGCCCCGCCGCGGAGACCCGAGAACGAAAGAGCCGGTGCCCTCGAGGGCACCGGCTCTTCGTTTGTCGGCTGGGCGGAGACCCGATCGCTAGTCGGCCTCGTCCTGCTTCTTGGAGGCTTCGATGATCTTCTGGGCGACGGTATTGGGAACCTCTTCGTAGTGGGAGAACTCCATGTGGAAGCTCCCCTTGCCCTGGGTCATCGAGTTGAGTGACGGGGCGTAGGTCAGCATCTCGGCCATGGGTACCGTGGCACTGATCACCTGCCGGCCGTTCTTGGCGTCCATTCCCTGCGGGCGGCCTCGGCGAGAGGAGAGATCGCTCATCACATCGCCCATGAAGCTCTCGTCGATGGTGACCTCGACCTTCATCATCGGCTCCAGGAGGACGGGGGCCGCCTTCGTCATGGCATCTTTGAAGGCGAGTGAGCCCGCCACCTTGAAGGCCATCTCGGAGGAGTCGACGTCGTGGTACTGCCCGTCGACGAGCTTGACGCGAAAGTCGACCACCGGGAAACCGGCCAGGTAGCCCTTGACCCGCGCTTCCTGGATGCCTTTCTCGACCGCCGGGCGGAACCCCTGGGGGATGGAGCCGCCGAAGATCTCGTCGACGAACTCGAAGTCCTCTCCGCGCTGGAGAGGCTCGAGCTTGATCCGACAGTCGGCGAACTGCCCTCGGCCGCCGCTCTGCTTCTTGTGGCGGCCGTGTCCGTCCGCGCCCCGTCGGATCGTCTCCCGGTAGGGGACCTTCGGCGGGTGGAGGATGACGTCGACGTGGAACCGGTTCTTGAGCTTGGCGACGGCGATCTCGACGTGGAGCTGGCCGGTCCCCGACAGCAGGAACTCGCCCGTTTCGGGGTCGCGGCCGGCCCTGAGGGTCAGGTCCTCCTCCTGCAGGCGTGCCAGCGCCTCGCCGATCTTCTCCTCGTCTCCCTTCGACTTGGGCTCGGCGGCGAACGAGATCGCCGGCTCGGCGATGTCGATCCAACCCAGGTGGACCGGACGGTCCTTGTCGCAGAGCGTGTCGCCCGAGTGGGCCTTCAGCTTGGCGACGCCACCGATGTCGCCTGTGACGAGCTTGGGGACCGGAGTGCCCTGCTTGCCCTGCATCTCCATCAGCTGGCCGATCCGCTCGCCTTCCTCGGTGCGCGGGTTCCAGACCGGCGTATCCGAGTCGAGGCTCCCGCTGACCACCCGCAGGATCGAGATCTTGCCCGCGAAGGGGTCGCTGATCGTCTTGAAGACGAGCGCGCTGAGCGGCTCCTCCGGCGACGGCGTCACCTCGATCGGCTCGGCACCCACGTTGCGGGCCGGGAACGCTTCTCGCTCCAAGGGGTTCGGGAGCAGGTCCACGATCGATTGCAGAAGCGTCGAGCAGCCGATGCCGTGCGCTCCGGACACCAACGTCACGGGAAAGATCTTGCGGGCCACGACGGCGGCTCGAAGACCGCGGGCGAAGTCGTCGTCCGGCAGCGTCCCCTTGTCGAAGAACTCCTCGAGGAGGGCATCGTCGGTCTCGGCGACCATCTCGAGCAGATCCCGTCGGGCTTCGGCCACGCGCTCGGCAAGCTCGCCCGGGACCTCGGTGGGCTTGCCCTTGCCGTCTCCGTCCGGCTCGAAGAGCCAAGCCTTGCCGGTCACGAGATCCACGACTCCGTGGAAGTCGTGCTCACTGCCGATGGGGATCTGGACCGCGACTGCCTCGCGACCGAAGCGTTCGTGCAGGGTCTCGAGCGCCGACTCCAACGAAGCGCGCTCGCGATCCATCTTGGTCAGCGCGAAGAGCACTGGCAGGTGAAAGCGTTCGGCCCACCGCCAGACCTTCTCGGTCATCACCTCGACCCCCGAGGCGGCGTTGACACAGAGCACCGTCGCGTCGGTGGCTCGAAGGGCCACCTGTGTCTCGGCGAAGAAGATTCCGTAGCCGGGACAGTCGAGGACGTTGATCTTGTTCCCGTTCCAGGGAACGGCGCACGTTCCCAGGCCGATGGAGATCCCCCGAGCCACTTCCTCGGGATCGAAGTCCGTCGGGGCGCCGCCGTCGTCGGGCTTGTTCAGCCGGTTCGCTTGACCGCCGGCGTACAGGAGAGCGCTGGCCAGCGTCGTCTTGCCGGTGTCGCTGTGCCCGGCCAGCGCGACGTTTCGGATCTTGTCGGGGCTTTCGACCTGCATCTACCTCTGCCTCCTGCCGATGGAAATGGACGATGGACTATAGCAGCTCGTCCGCGGCCTCAAGGCCTCTGCCGGTCGGCCGCCGCGACCACCTCGACGGGCGCGAGGGCGCTCAGCTGGGGCTCGAGCACCGCGGCCGGGCCGACGGCGACGACGGTCGCCCGTTCGGGGTGGAGGTGAGCGCGCGCCGTACGGATGAGGGCGCCCCCATCGACCGCGGCGACCGCCCCCGGCCACTCCCGGTAGGTCTCCCTCGGTAGATCGGGGTGAGTCGCGAGGTCCTCGAGCCGCCCGGCGAGGCCTTCCAGGGCCTGCAGCGAGTAGGGGAAGGTGCCGATCAGGTAGCTCTTGGCATCGGCCAGCTCGGTCGCGGGCACGGGGTCGGCCCGCAGTCGCTCGAGCTCCGCGAGGATCTCGGTCGCGGCCCGCCCGGTCGCCTCGGTCTCGACCGCCGCTCCGGCAACGAAGGGGCCGCGGCCCCGGCGGGCCGAGAAGCGGGACCACGCTCCGTAGGTGACACCCAGGCGCTCGCGCAGGGAGAGGTTGAGCCGGCTGGTGAACTTCCCTCCCAGCACGCAGTTGAGGACCTGGGACGCGATGCGGTCGGCGTGGACCCGCGGCAGGCCCTGGTGCCCCACCCTCAGCTCCGTCTGCTGCGCTTGAGGCCGATCGACGACGACGATTCTGCGCCGCTCGGGCTCCGGCACCGCCTGCGGAGGCGGCGCCGCCGTCTCTGCCACGACCCTCGGTCGGTCCCAATGCGCCGCCCGGGCGAGGAGCTCGTCGCGATCGAAACGACCGGTCACCAGGAGCGTCAGCGGAGCAGCCCGCAGCCGGCCTGCCCGCGCGACCACGTCCTCGCTCGCCAGTCGCTCGATGTCGTCCGCGCTGCCGAGGAGGGACTCGCCGTAGACGTGGTCCGGGTAGAGGGCCCGGAGCATCTCGCGCGAAGCGAGGAAGTCGGGACGGGACGCCCGCCGTCGCAGGTCCGCGAGGCGTCTCCTCTTGAGCCGCTCCACCTCTTCGCCGGGGAAGGTGGCCTCCGCCAGCAGCTCGTAGAGCAGGTCGGCACCGGTGGCGGCATGCTCGGAGCGCAGGGTCGTCTCCAGATAGGTGCCGTCCCAGTCAGCGTTGGTGCGGACCTCGGTTCCCAGGGCCTCGAACGCTGCGGCGACCTCCTGCGACGTGCGGTGCGCCGTACCCTCCGCGAGGAGAGCCGCGGTGAGCGTCGCGGAGCCTCGGCGGTCCGGCGGCTCGACGTCGGCGCCGTAGCGCAGTGCCAGCTCCAAGTGCACCAGCGGCAGAGTGTCCCGGGGCAGGAGGTAGACGTCGAGGCCGCGTGCCGACGCGATCTCGAACTCGGGGAACTGGAAAGGCTCGACCGGTGGGCTGACCGGCGGCCGCGTACGGTCCAGGCTCACGCGGCGCGCTCGCGCGGTACGACGACGACCGTCGCCGGGCTCGCTGTCAGGTGGGTGGCGGCGGCAGCCCGGACCGCATCGGGCTGGACCCCGAGGTAGCGGTCCAACTCCTCGAGAGCTCCCTCGGGACGGTCAAAGTAGGTGGCGTGCTGGGAGAGGAGGTCCGCACGCTGGTCGAGACTCTCCTGCCCTTCGAGGAAGGCGGTGGCCATCCTCTCCCGTGTCGACCGGAAGAGGACGGGTGGGAGGGTCGCGGCGGCCGCCGAACGCAGGTGATCGAGCAAGGCCTCTTCGAGACGCTCCGGCTCCGTCTCCGGCCGGGCCGTCGACACCAGCAGGAAGAGGGCTTCGAGCTCGGTCGGCAGGATCATGGCGCTGACGTCCTGGGCCAGCTCACGCTCGTAGACGAGATCGCGGTAGAGCGGGCCGGTCTTGCCGTCGGAGTGGGCCGAAGCGAGGACGTCGAGGGAGTACCAGTCCTCGTCGCCGTAGGCCGGGACGCGCCATCCCATGTAGACACGGGACAGCTCCACCTCGTCGGGGAGGATGAGCCTCCCGCCTTCGCCGGCCTCGTCGCTGCGCTCCGGCGGCGGGGGAAGACCGCGACCGACCGGGATCTCCTCGAAGTACCGCGCCGTGAGGGTGAAGGCCTCCTCCGGATCGATGTCGCCGACCAGAGAGAGCACGGCGTTGTTCGGGCTGTAGTAGGTGGCGAAGAACGTCCGCACGTCGTCCAGGGTCGCCGCGGCGATGTCCTCCATCGTTCCGATCACCGGCCAGGAGTACGGGTGGCCGACCGGGTAGAGGATGCGGTGCAGCTCTTCCAGCGCGCGGCCGTAGGGCTGGTTGTCGACCCGCTGGCGGCGCTCGTTCATCACGACCGTCCTCTGCGTCTCCAGCTTCTCCGACGTCAGCGCCGGCAGCAGAAAGCCCAGACGGTCCGA
Organism: Thermoanaerobaculia bacterium; assembly: GCA_041394745.1. Classification (GTDB taxonomy): domain Bacteria; phylum Acidobacteriota; class Thermoanaerobaculia; order Multivoradales; family JAHEKO01; genus JAWKHP01. Next base: position 26,643 of record JAWKHP010000006.1, read on the forward strand.
CTCCAACCAGAGGGCGAGCTCCAGGTAGCTCGAGGGAACGGTCTCGTGGTAGTTGGTGCGGTCGTACCAGGTGGACCCGTTGGCCACACCGCCGACCTGCTGGAGGTAGCCGAAATGATCGTTGGTCCCGACGTGCAGGCTGCCCTGGAAGAGCATGTGCTCGAACAGGTGGGCCAGCCCCGTCCGTCCGGGACGCTCGTTCTTCGATCCGACGTGGTACCAGAGGTTGACGGCGACCAGGGGCAGGGATTCGTCACGCTGCGCGACGATCCGCAGCCCGTTGTCGAGTCGATGCCTGTGGAGGCCGGTCGTAGTGCCGGAGACGCTCATCGAGCGTCCGAGCCTACACCCGGTCGGAGACGTCCTGCTCCGCCTCGTCACCGTCCGCCGCGGCGCGTTGCCGGCGTGTCAGCAGGTACTCCTGCACACCGTGACGGAGGAGGTAGGAGCCGCCGACCTCGAACCCGGGCATGAGGCGGATGAGGTCGGGCTCGCGGTAGCCGGGTGCCGGACGTTCCAGACCGGAAGGGTCACCGTAGCGCAGGGTCTCGGGATCGACGATCTGGAAGCGATGGGGCCGATCCGGGATGCGGGGATGAAACGAGACCAGCGCGAAGAGAAGCCCTCCGGGTGCGGTGCGTTGCGCCAACTGCCGTCCCAGGGCCTGCAGACCCGTCCGGCCCAGGTAGTCGAAGAGGTCCCAGGCGAGGACCAGATCGAAGGTGCCCTGCGGAATCTGCCGGTCGAAGGCCCGCTCCAGAACCTCCTCGTTCTCTCCGTCCGCCGCGCCGACCGTTCGGTAGAGATCGGCGATGTGCAGCGTGCACGCGTAGCGGGACAGGTAGGCGACGTTGGCTCCGTTCGCCGGCCCGAGATCGAGGATCTGGGTCTTGCCCGGCGCCGCGACGGTCCGCAGAACCTCCGCCAGGGCCAGGGAGTGCCGATCCGGAGGGGCCGACTCGACATCCGGCGGTACGGCCGATCGGCCGGTCCGCAGCAAGGGCATCGTCGGAGCTCAGCCGGCTCCGGCCGTGGCAGCCTTGTCCGGACCCTTCGCGGAGCCCCCGTCCTTGGCATCCTTGGATGCCGCCTCGGGGCGGTTTCGGACGTCGCTCGAGGGCGCGTCGTTGCGGCCCTTGCCCGGGGTGGCGCTGCGCGCTTGAGTGTCCTCGGCGGTGGCGCCCTCCATGTCGATCGAGCCCTTGAAGCGGGAGCCGTTCTCGAGCGTCACGCGAGGGGAGACGATGTTGCCCTGGACCACGCCGGAGGTCCGCAGGATCACCTCCTGGCTTCCGTAGAGATTGCCGCGAACCTCTCCTTCGACGTGGACCGACTTGCCGTGCACGTCGCCCTTCAAGAAGCCGCCCTGGCCGACGGAGACGTGGTTCTTCTGCAGACGGACCTTGCCCTCGACACGGCCCTGGATCGTCAGGTCTTCACCGCCCTCGATGTCTCCCTTGACCAGGATCGACGATCCTATGACGGCCGCCGTGTGCGTCGGCGAGGAGCGCGGCGGGGACGGGGAGGGCTGGGTCGTCGGAGCGCTCGCGGGAGCCGCTGCGCCTGTGCCGGCTTCGTCTTCGGTCTTCTTCCACACGGTTCTTGTACCTCCGGAATCTGTGCGTTCCTCGGACTTGGCAAGGTAGACCGGGTCGCCGTGCAAGTCAAGGACGGTCGCCACTTGCGCGCCGTCGGGGGGTGACGGTGCCGCTTGCTTTACGCCCTTTTTTCACCTACTCTCGGGACCGTGTCCGCCTTCCTGACCGAGCGCCAGCGCGAGATCCTCCAGTTCGTCGCCTCCTGCGAGCGCGAGCGGGGCGTGACGCCGACCCACCGCGAAATCTGCCAGCGTTTCGGGTACACGTCGTACGGTACGGCCCACAAGCACCTCAAGCTGCTGGAGCGGAAGGGCTACCTGCGGCGCCGGGCGCACCAGAAGCGTGGCCTCGAGCTGACCGAGCAGGCGCGAGGCGCACTCGGTCTGGCGGGTGCCAGCGAGCTCCCGTTCTTCGGCAGGATCGCCGCGGGTCGCCCGATCGAGGCGCTGCCCGGTCACGATGTCGTCGGCGTGCCCGAGCACCTGCTCGCCGGGCGGGCGGGCGATCACTACGTGCTGCAGGTCGTCGGCGATTCGATGGTCGACGAGGGCATCCACGATGGTGACCTGGTCGTCGTGCGCCGTCGGGAGCGCGCCGAGCGCGGTGAGATGGTCGTGGCTCTGGTCGGTGGCGAGGCCACCCTGAAGCGCTACTACCCGGAGGGCGACCGGGTGCGCCTGCAGCCCTCGGCGCCCGGCATGGCGCCGATCATGGTCGCCGCCGCGGACTTGCGCGTGCAGGGCGTCGTCGTGGGGTTGATGCGGCGCTACGGATAGCCGCCCGAGCCTGTCGCTCACTTCACGCTCGAGCCCGGCGGGCTTGTGTATGATGCATTCCCCATGCATCTGGATCAGCTGCTCCGCCTGATGACGGACCGCGGAGCGTCGGACCTGCATCTGAAGCCGACGCGGCCGCCCCTGCTGCGCATTCACGGGAAGCTCATTCCCATCGACTCCGAGGCGCTCAAGCCGGAGGAGATCGCGCGAATGGTCAGCGAGGTCCTGACGCCCGCGCAGAAGCGCAAGCTCGAGGAGAACCTGGCCGTCGACATCGGGTACGGCGTGCACGGCATGGCCCGCTTCCGCGGCAGCGTCTACATGCAGCGCGGCACGCTGGCCTCCACGTTCCGCCGGATTCCCTTCCAGCTGCCCGACTTCGAGGGATTGGATCTTCCGGAGGTCCTTGCCGAGCTCTGCGATCTCCCCATGGGCCTGGTCCTGGTGACGGGCCCGACGGGCAGCGGCAAGTCGACGACCCTGGCCGCCCTCATCCATCGCATCGCCAAGCGGCGCTCGGCCCACGTGATCACGATCGAGGATCCGATCGAGTTCCTCTTCACCGATGACGTCGCATCGGTGTCCCAGAGGGAGGTCGGCACCGACACGCCGAGCTTCAGGGAGGCCTTGCGCAACGCCGTGCGCCAGGATCCCGACGTGATCATGGTCGGCGAGATGCGTGACCCGGAGACGATCTCGACCGTCATCACGGCGGCCGAGACCGGGCACCTCGTCTTCTCGACCCTGCACACCAACAGCTCGACCCAGAGTATCGACCGCATTCTCGACAGCGTCCCGTCGAGCCAGCAGAAGCAGGTGCGGGTGCAGCTCGAGCAGGTGCTCAAGGCGGTGGTTTCGATGAAGCTCGTCGAACGGGCCGACGGCGAGGGCCTGATCCCCGCGCTCGAGATCCTTCGTGCCACTCCGAAGATCAGCGACCTCATCGTCAAGGGCAACACCGCGGCCATCCACGAGGAGCTCGAGTCCTCGGTGGCCTACTACCGCATGCAGTCCATGAACCAGTCGCTCATCGCGCTGCTGGTCCATGGCACGATCACCTACGCCGAGGCCATGCGCCAGTCGCTGGACCCCGAAGACCTCTCCTTGAAGCTGCGCAAGATGTTCCCCGACATCGAGGAACAGGGAGGAGCAGCCAACATGAGCTCACCCAACGACTTCTCCGAGATCCTGGAGCTGCAGCAGTACCGCAAGCTCTATGAGGAGCAGGAGGAGCGCCACAAGACCCGCCTGACAGAGAAGGAGTCCCGGATCGAAGAGCTGCGCCGGGGGCTCGCCGAGCGCGAGGAGCAGATCCAGGAGCTGCGGTCCCGTGCCTCGGACCACAGCCAGGAGATGGACAAGCTGCGCAACGAGTACAGCCGCATGAAGCGCGAATCGCAGGACAAGGTCGACAAGCTCTCCGAGCGCATCAAGGAGCTGAACCAGCGCCTCATGAGCGAGGCGTAGAGCTCTCCAGCCAGCGGCGGGCGTCGTCGGGGGTCGTGAGCTCTCCCTCGACCTGTCGGCGCCGCAGGTCGGCCAGGACGCGTCCGAGAGCCGGTCCAGGGCGCAGCCCGCAGATCTCCATCACCTCCCGTGTCGCTACGAGAGGCGGTGGGTCGAAGAGCGAGGCGGCTTCGGCCGTGGCGAGCTGCTCGAGCTCCGCCAGGACCCGGCGGCAGGCGGAGAGCGGCCTCCGGGTGTCCAGGCTCGCCCGGGCCACGGCCGCCGTCGGCCAGAGGGCCCCGTGCTCGTGGAGGAACCAGCGCCGGTCCGGCACGCCGTCCGGCAGCCCCGTGCCGCGAGCGATCGCGGCGCATTGACGCGCGGTCTCCCGTCCCAGGTAGCCGCGCCGGGCGAGACGTCGCAGAGCCCGGTCGATGCTCGACTGCGGCAGGGCGCCGAGCAGGAGCCTCCAGTGGAGGGGGAGCGGTGCCACGGCGGGCGGGAGAAGCCAGGGCGTCTCCTGCACCAGCGCGTCGCTGCGCTCGAAGGCGTCGCGGTCGGCCCGCTCGAGGACCGGCTCGCCCGGTACGACGCCGGGATGGACTCCGAGCTCGCAGAGCAGCTCGAAGCAAGGGGTGCCCGGTACGATCGCGAGCGCGACCTCCAGCTCGTGCCGCACGCGCTCGGCGGCGACGGAGGGAAGACGGGCGCTGCGCGCACGCGCCGCTTCGACGGTGTCGGGAGTCGGGCGAAAACCCAGCTCGGAGGCGAGACGCGCGATACGCAGCACCCGCAGGGGGTCGTCGTCGAGGACCGCGGGGGACGGCACCCGCAACCGGCCCCGCCGCAAGTCCTCGAGACCGCCGAGGGGGTCGGTCAGACGTCCTGCCGGCACCGCGAAGGCCAGTGCGTTGATGGTGAGGTCCCGGCGCGCCAAGTCCGCCTCGAGTGGCGCGCCGGAGCGGTCCCAGAGGTCGAGCACCAGATCGGGGCGGGCCACCCGGTAGGAGACGAGTCCATCGTGCCCGAGCGGTACCAGGCGGGCCCCGAGGGCGGCTGCCAGGCGCCGTGCCAGGCGGGCCCCGTCCCCTCCGACGACGACGTCGAGGTCGCGGTGTGCCCGGCCCAGGAGCCTGTCGCGCACGGTACCTCCCACGATGTGGAACGTCCGGGCACCCGCGACGCTCAGCAGCGCGTGCACCTCCGGAAGCTCGAGGAGAGGGGAGAGGACGGCCTCGGCTTCGGCCCGCGTCCGCCAGCCGAGAGGAGGGGATTGTTGCACGGAAGGGGGGCGTTCCCTGCTAAGATCCCACTTTAGCAAATGGCCGTAACCTCGCACGAGCCAAGGGAAATGTCCCCCGGAGCCTGCGGCCGTCCGGCGATCGTGCTCGCCCTCGCGGTCGCCCTGGCCTCCGGTGTCGGGGCCGCGGTGCGCGTCCCGGTGGCCGACGGCGTCACCGCCTCGATCGCCGCCGACGAGGAGATCGTCCTCGAGGCCCAGCCGCAGCGGGGCGACGGCTGGCTGGTGTTCTCCCGCCGTTTCAGCGGCACCACGGAGACGATTCCGGCCCTCATCCAGGCCAACGGAGGCCGCAAGCAGCTGCTGACCGGGCTGCGCTACCGGGTGCCCTTCGCCGTGCTGACTCCGGAGTGGCAGAGCCGCGTGCTGCGCGCGCTCTTCCCGCAGGACCAGGCGGTCTCCGGGGGCTGGCAGCATCGCGTGGGTGACCATGCCGAGCGCGAGAGCCTGTGGGGGATCGCCAGCTGGTTCACCGGCCGAGGTGACGCGTACAAGGCGATCCGGGCCGCCAACGGCATGGTCGACGATCACCTCGAGGCCGGCGACCTCGTGCTCGTCCCGGCCGGCCTGCTGTTGCCGGCCCTGCGCTCCTCGCTCCCCCCCGGCTCCCCGTGGCGTCTCCAATACGATCGCGACGCCCTGGGCGACTATGCCTCCTACCGCCTGCAGCCCGGCGAGGCGCTCTATTCGAGCGTCGTCATCCGCTTCACGGGGCGGGTCTTCGCCGAGGACGTGAACGAGCTCGCCGATGTCGTCGCGCGGCGCAGCGGCATCCGGGAGGTCACCGACATTCCCATCGGGTACGAGGTGAAGATTCCACTCGACCTCCTCCTGCCGGAGTTTCTGCCGTCCGGGCACCCGACGCGAGTGGCCTGGGAGCAGGGGCTGATCGCCAGCTCGCAGTACAGCAACCCGGTCCGGGCGACCCGCCTTCAGGACGTCACCGTCGTCCTCGACGCGGGCCACGGCGGTCGCGACGTCGGAGCCTCGGTCAACGGGATCTGGGAGAGCGTCTACGTCTTCGACATCGTGGCTCGGATCAAGGAGACGCTGGAACGCACCACGGCGGCGACGGTGTTGACGACGACCGCCGACGAAGGGGGCGTTTCCGTGGTCCCCCGTGACCAGCTCCCGTACTCGAAGGGCCACCGCGTCCTCACCGAGCCCCCCTACCCGATCGAGGATTCCCGGGTCGGCGTCAACCTGCGGTGGTATCTCGCCAACAGCCTGCTGCGCCGGGTGTCGAAGGACGGAGGCTCCGCAGACAACGTCGTCTTCCTCTCGCTGCATGCCGACTCGCTCCACCCGTCCTTGCGAGGGGCCATGGCCTACATCCCGGGGGCGCAGTACCGGGGAGGCACCCACAGCCAGTCCGGGGCCGTCTACGCCGCCCGCCGGGAGTTCAAGGAGCAGCCCCGGGTGAGCTTCTCCGGCCGCGAGCTCGCACGCAGCGAGGGGCTGTCTCGCGATCTGGCGGGGCATCTCGTCGATGCCTTCCTCGCCGACGGCTTGCCGGTGCACGAGGACCGGCCCGTGCGCGAGAAGATCGTTCGGTCGGGCCGCCCGTGGGTGCCGGCCGTCCTGCGCTACAACGAGATTCCCGCCGGGGTCCTCCTCGAGGTTTGCAATCTCGTGAATCCGGAGGACCGCAAGCTCCTACTGACCCAGCGCTACCGCCAGCAGGTCGCGGAGGCGGTCGTCCAGGGCATCCTGTCGTACTACGGCGTCGACCGGGACGAGGCCCCACGACTGGCCAGCACCGCCGGTTAGCCCGGTGAGCCGTGGGGTCGGAGCGGCCGGGAACTTCGCAGCGGGATGGCGGGTCTGATCGGGACGAGGGGGCTTCGGTGTCCGCCACCGTCCACAGCATTCCGCTCAGCGACCGGGACCTGGTCGACCAGGTGCGTTACGGCGAGCCCGAGGCCTTCGACGAGCTGTACCGGCGTTTCTCCCACATGGTCTTCAACCTCGCCCTGCGTCTGGCGGGCGATCGCCAGCTCGCGGAGGATCTCTCGCAGGAGGTCTTCCTGCGCGTCTACCGCCACGTGGGTGGCTTCCAAGGCCGGGCCAGCGTCAAGACCTGGGTCTACCGCGTCGCCCTCAACACCTGTCGCAGCCGTCTGGCCCGTCGCGGCCGGCGTCGCCGGGTCGTGCGAGCGGTGGACGACGAGGCCCTCGCCCGAGTCCCGGCGGGTGGCCCGGGGCCGGAGGAACGGGCGGCCGAGGACGAACGCCGCCGCCGCTTGGAGCGGGCCGTGAGCGAGCTCCCGCTGGTGTTCCGCACGGCGGTCGTCCTGCGTGACGTGGAGGGGCTCGCGTACGAGGAGATCGCCGACGTTCTCGGCGTTCGTATCGGAACCGTTCGTTCACGGATCGCCCGCGGCCGTGCACGCTTGCAGGAGCGCCTGCGAGAGGAGGTCGAGTGACCCACGCCCCCCGCCGCGAGGAGCTCCTCTCCCGCTACCTCGACGACGACCTCCCGCAGCGGGAGAGGCGGAGGCTGGAAGGGCTGCTGGAGAACGATGCGGCGGCCCGGGAGCGCCTCGACGAGATGAGACGAGTGGTCGAAGCGCTCGATGCCCTGCCGCGCGAGGTGACTCCGCCGACGCTGGACGACGCGGTGCGCCGACGGGTCGCCGCCGACTCCGTCTCGCGTCGATGGCTGGACCGGGTGCAACAGGGGGTGCATCGCCTGGTGCTGAACTCGCCCCTGCCGGCGAGCTTCGCCGTCGTGCTCGCCCTCGCGGTGAGCTTCTACCTGCTCGCTCACGGCGTGGCGCGCCGGGCCGACCACGAGACGTCGCTGGTCGTGGCCCCCGCGCCGGGCCCGGCGACGCCGGAGACCGGCGACGTCCGGGACCTCGACGGCCGGCGCTTCCGACGGCTCGGCGATCGATGGTGGCAGGAGGGAGTCGAGTCGGCGTCGGGCCCCGTCTTGCGCGGCGAGGAGCTCCAGGCGTGGTTGGCGCTCCATCCCGAGGACGGCCCTCTGGCAAGGCTGGGTGGCGAAGTCGTCGTGGCGGGGGAGGACGGGACGGTCGTCCTCGGTTTCGGAGCGGCGGCCCCCTGATGTCGGAGTACGACCCCCTGTTCGGCGGTCGGGTCCGGGGCGACGAGCGCGACCTGGACCAGGTCCTCTCCATCTTCGAGCGGGCGGGTCGGCCCTTCCTGCGCTCGCCATGGTCCTGGGCGGCCTGGGCCCTCGTTCTGCCCGCCGCGGCTCTGGCCACGGGGCCGGTGGCGTCGCGATGGGGTGCCCTCGCTGTGTTGCTCCTCTGGTCCGCGGCGGTACTGGCCGGGGGATTCGTGGAGGCGGCGCTGATCCTGCGGCAACCGACGCCGAGAACGGCGCTGGCCGCCTGGGTCCTGCGAGCCCAGGGGAACCTCTCTCTGGTCGCGGTGGCGATCTCGCTGCTGCTCGTCCTCGGCGGCGAGCCGTGGGCACTGCCCGCCGTGTGGCTGCTCCTGGTGGGGCACTCGCTCTACACCTTGGGTGGTCTGAGCTTCCCACCTCTGCGTCGCACCGGTCTCCTCTACCAGGTCGCCGGGGTCGGAGCCCTGATTCCGCAGGGCCGACCTCTCTGGATCTTCGCCGCGGCGACGGCGGTCGGGAATCTGTGGGTCGCTTGGGAGCTGGCTCGGACGGGCCGCGATCAGGAGTTACCGCGGTAGGGCGTGATGCCTCGGATCTCGAGGGTGCGCTTGCCGAACGAGACCGTCTCTCCCGCCGAGGCCCCGAGGAGCGCCCGGCCGAGGTCGGAGTCGTAGGAGATGACGCCGCCTTCCGGATCGCTCTCCCAGGGGCCGAGGATGGTGAGCGCACTCTCTTCGCCGTCCTCCGCGATCGTCACGGTCGAGGCGATGCGGATCTCCGCATCGTCGTCGCGCCCGAGGTCGATCGGCCGTGCCATCGACAAATCGCGGTCCAGGGAAGCGAGACGCGAGCTCAGATACTCGTGGCGCTGCCGCGCCGACTTGTACTCGAAGTTCTCACGCAGGTCCCCCAGCTCGCGGGCCTCCTCGATGGCCCGCCGGTTTGCCGGAATCTCCTCCTCCTTGAGCTTGCGCATCTCCTCGCGACGGGCCGTGATCGACTCGGGGAGTGCGTAGAGGACCGTCTGTTCGGTGGAGCGCAGCTCTGCAAAGCGCATGTGGAGGCGATCGATGAGCGGTGCCCGGACCCAGTCCTCCAGGTGGGCGCGGGTCAGGGCCTGTTCGGCGCGTTCCGCCTGCGCGGACTCGAGCGAATCGAGCAGACCGGGGAGCAGCTCGCTCTCGTCCGCGAGCTTCTTCATCCGCGGGCGAAAGTCCTTGAAGTCATCGTAGAGAAGGGAGGCCAGGACGTGCTGGAGCAAACGCAGCGAGCCCCGTTGCCGCAGCTCGGGTTCGGCGATCGCCCGCTCGGCGAGCCAGACGAGTGCGGCCGGGCTCTTGCGGGGCTGCGCCAGGATCGCGTCCTCGAACCTGTGGATGGCCTCCGGATCGCGTCCGTCGAGCAGCTCCTTCAGGACGTCGAGCGAGCGCGTCTCGGTCTCGCCCTCCAGGGCCGCGGCGAGATGGGGTCCGGCGTCTGAGCGGACTTCCGCGAGCAGCCGGTAGGCGCGCTCTCGCATCGTGCGGTCCGAGAGAGAGAGAATCGGCTCGATCGGGTCCCGCGCCCGGACCAGTCGGGCGGCTGGGGAGCGCTCGTCCGCGTCGTCGACGGGGTGACCGGCATCGGCGAGCGCGAAGGACGCCAGCAGGGCCGTGGGCAGGTCGGGGTCCACGGCGAGCTCGCGCATGCCGTCCGCGAGCCGGTCGAACAGGTCGCCGCCACGCGTGCCGTGCCGCCGGAAGAGCTCGAGCCGATGCTCCGGCGACGCCTTGCGGAAGGCCTCGAGGATCGAGGCGTCGGCGTCTTCCTCGCTGGCGACCGCCCGGTACTTCTGGCGGCTCCCCGATCCCTCGGCGAGCACCCGCGGGCTGCGCCGGGCGGCGTTCCACCAGGAGCTCCACTCGGCGGGCTCGACGATGCCGTGCAGGGCATCGCGGATCTCTCCGGCAGTCAAGGGTCCGTCGTGGCTGGCGAGAACCGCGAGGAGCAGGGCCGAGGGATCCTCGGACTTCAGGGTCGTCAGCTCTTCGGGCCGCTCGAGCTTGCGGTGGAGGATGTGCTCCGCAGGGAGCACTTCGAGGAGCTTGGGCGCCGCCCGGAAACCGACACGCAGGCCCGGATGCTTCTCGAAGTCGACCTTGAAGCTCTCCAGCTCCAGATTGACCTCGGCGACGCGCCCCGCGCCCTTGTCCTTCATCCATACGATCGTTCCGAGGTCGAAGGCGAGGAGTGCTTGCACGCGACCGACCTTCTCCCACGTCTTGGGAATGTCCTCCGTCGCTCGATGGAGGCCCACGACGCCGGCCAGCCCCTCGAACGCGCTGTGCTCGGCGTAGAGCGCGCCGAGCGACTCGACGATCGCGTCGTGGAGGGCGCCTGGATCGTGCATCAACTCGCCGGCGCCCCGCAGCATCTCCAGGCGCGTTGCCCAGAGTCGCTGGCTCACCAGCTCGTCGTCCGCGAGCTCGAGCAGGCTCGCCGCCCGCTGTTCCTCTCCCGATCCCTTCAACTGTCGCGCTGCGGAGACGAAGAAATCGGCCTCCTTCGGCGCCTCGGCGAGCCGGGCCAGCCAGGCTTCTTCGAGCGCCTCGAAGTCACCGGCTTCGATATACTTTCGAACGTCTTTGGTGATCGCCATCTCTCGGATTCCCCTGGAGCCGTGCGGTCCCGGAGAGGTTCCCTCCTCCCCGTGAAGTGGCCGTTCTCCTCGGCCCTGCGAGAAAAGCGATGACGCCGGCACAGGGATCGCCCCACCGCCAGCCCCCCTGGAGTCCTTCCGGCGAGGGCGATGCCGTGTCGTTCGGCAACTGGCTGCGACGGGAAAGAGAGCTGCGTCAGGTCAGCCTGCGCGAGATCTCCGACGAAACCAAGATCAGCATCCGCTATCTCGAGGCCCTCGAAGAGGACCGTTTCGACATTCTACCCGGGACCGTCTTCGCGAAGGGATTCCTCCGTCAGTACGCGCGCTACGTCGGCCTCGACGGCGACGAGGTGGTCAACTCCTACCTGTCGGCGCAGAGCGGCTACCGAGCCGAGGATGCGACGGGTGGTGTCCGTCGCAAGAGACGGCGCGGAGAGTGGCTGACCGGCACGCTTCTCGCCTCGGGACTCCTGGTGCTCCTTGCCGCGGTGGCCGCTCTCGCCTTCTACGCGGAGCGCAGCACGGAGGAGCCGGAGACCAGCCCTTCGCCGGTCGTCGCTCCTCCCCGGCCCGTGACTCCGGCGGGCCCGATGCCTCAGCAGGTGGAGGAGGAGTCCGCCGGCGCGGGAGTGACGGCCACGCTCGACTTCGACGGGGAGTGCTGGGTCGAGGCCGTCGTCGACGGTCGACGGGCGGTGAGCGAGCTGCGGGTTCAGGGCGAGTCACTGACGCTGGAGGGCGATCGGACGATCGAGCTGACCCTCGACGCGCCGGATGTCGTCCGGATGGAGGTCGACGGCGAGGCGTTCGACCTGTCGGGGCGAGCTGCCGGCGAGCCGATCCTGCTCGAGAGCCCGCAGCCCGCGGAGGCGTCGGAGGCCGAGCCGACGCCGGAGCCGGCTCCGTGACCGATGCGAGCGCGCTCCTGCTCCTCCAGCAGATCCTCTCCGGTGAGTCCGCTGAGCTGAAGCGTCTGGCGGCGGAGGGCATGGTGCCCTTGCCTCTCGAGGAGCTGCTGCCGGTTCAGATCTCCCTGACCGAGGATACCGACGCCGAGGTGTCGGCCATCGCCCGCGAGGCCCTCGCGGACAGCGACCCCAAGGTCGTCGCCCCCTTCCTCATGGAGGGCAGACCGACCGAGGGAGTCCTGGAGTACTTCGCCCGGCACGGTCGTCATCCGCAGATTCTCGAGGCCGTCGTCAACCATCGCCGCACTCCGTCACGTGCTCTCGCGCAGGTGGCGGCGCGCTTGCCTGCGGACCTCCAAGAGCGACTTCTGCTGCGCCAGGACGCGATCGTCGAGTCCCCGGAGATCCTGGATGCGCTGGAGTCGAACGAGCGTCTCTCGCGCTTCGCCGAGCGGCGGATCCGGGAGATCCGGCGCCACCTGCTCTTCGGCAGCGTCGTCGGGCCGATGCCCGAAGGGGAGCGGGGTGCGGCCGTCCTCGACGATGAAGGGGAGGAGACGGAGCGCGTCGCCAGCATCAGGGAGGCCTTCAAGGCGGCCGAGCAGAGTGCGGACGAGAACGAGGTCAGCCGCCGGCAGGCGGCACAGATCCGCCGGCTGCCGGTCGCCGAGCGGATCGCCCTGTGCAAAGCGGGCCCCCGAGCCCTTCGCATGATCCTGATCCGCGACCAGCATCCCGTGGTGGCCGCCTCCGTCATGCGGTTCAATCGCCTCACGGACGACGAGGCGGAGCAGGTGGCCAAGAGCCGGACCGTGATCGACGACATTCTCGAGGCGATCGCCCGCGACCGCACCTGGGTCCGCCGAATCGGCGTGGTGGAGGCCCTGGTCAGAAACCCCAAGACACCGACGGCGATCGCCATCAAGCTCCTCCCCCGGCTCGCCGTCCGGAGCTTGCGGGAGATCCAGCGCGACCGGAACGTGCCGGAAGCGTTGAGGAGCCGCGCCTACCAGTTGTATACAATCAAGTCCCGCTGAGCGAACCGTTTTCGTTGCGCGACGGACACCATGGACGAGGACTACTACGTCATTCTCGGCGTCCCCGGAAATGCCACGACGAAGCAGATCAGGACACGCTTCCTCGAATTGGCCAAGGAGCGGCACCCCGATCGCTTCCAGGGGAAGGAGAAGGCGGCCGCCGAGAGCTCGTTCCAGCGCCTGACCGAGGCCTTCAACGTGCTCAGCGACCCGGAGCGCCGCCGGCGCTACGATGCCGAGCGGAGTGCCGGCCCCAAGGCCCAGGGCAGCGAGCAGGAGCAGGTGGGCAAGGCGTACCTGCAGCGAGGCATCCAGGCTTACAGGGAGCGCGACTTCCGAGCGGCTCTGGAGAATTTCGATCAGGCGACGAAGTACGGTGCGGAGGATCCCAGAGCTTGGTACCATCTGGCGCTCACTCTGGGGCGGGAGCGCCGTTCGCTACCTCGTGCCAGGGCGGCCATCTTGAAGGCTTGCGAGCTGCGGCCGATGGATGCCGACTACTGGACCGCTGCAGGGAAGATCTTCGCGGACAGCGGTTTGACCGAACAGGCGGAGGCGTACTTGAGGAAGGCTCTGGACTGGGGCGGTGACGAAGGAGAGGTGGAGGATGCGTTGGCGGCTTTGAAGAGTGGCCGTACGACCTTCCTCGCGCAATCGAAGTGAGCATCCGACTTCAAGCCTGGGGGCTCTCGGACGTGGGGCGCCAACGCGCCCGCAACGAGGACTCCTATTCGATCGATCCCGAGCGCAAGCTCTACCTGGTCGCCGACGGCATGGGCGGCCACGGCAATGGCGACGTCGCCTCGCGGCTGGTCGTCGAAGCGGTGGAGCGCTACTTTCGGGAGCCGGCCAACGGCGGCCGGCCGCCGGATCCGGATTCCGCCACCGAGAGGTTGCGCGAGGCCGTCGGCTCGGCGCAGGGAAGCCTGCGCTCGGCGATGGACGAGGACACTTCCCTGTCCGGCATGGGAACGACGCTCGTCGGGATCCTGGCGCTCGAGGAGAGCGCCGTCGTCGTGCACGTCGGCGACAGTCGGGCGTACCGGTGGCGCGACGGCAGGCTGGAGCGCTTGACCCGGGACCACTCGTGGGTCGACGAGCAGGTCGCGGCGGGCTACCTCTCCGAGGACCAGGCTCGCTCCCATCCCCTCAAGAGCGTCGTGACCCGCGCCCTCTCCGGCGACGGCGGCGTGGAGGTGGACGCGCGCACCCTGTCTCTGCGGCCGGGCGACCGATACCTGATCTGCACGGACGGCCTGACCACGATGCTGGCCGACCAGGACATCGAGGCGAGGCTCGCTCGCGACGGGTCGCTGGAGGCGATCTGCCGCGATCTCGTCGACCAGTGCAACGCGCGTGGCGGGCTCGACAACATCACCGTCGTGATGCTGTCGGTCGAAGCCCGCCGCTAGAGCGCCCGGGGAACCGGGTGTCGGGATGCGCCCGCCCCGGAGGGCGGGCGCACTCGGAGCCTCAGCTCCCCGTGAGATAGCCCTTTCGGGCTCGCACCACGAAGTCGGGGTTCTTGGTCTGAACCTCCACCTCGCGGTAGTCGTCACCCTCCGGCACTCTGGCCTTGTAGGCGAGCAGGTAGTAGCCGTTGTTGTCCTCTACCACCTGACGGAGCGGGAACCGGAAGTTGGCGAAGTTGGCGTAGTACTCGCCACCCGTGTCGCTGGCCACCAACGAGAGGCCGTTGTTGAGCAAGGCCTGATCGGGCGACTCGTCGGCGAGGTTCTCGAGGTAGGAGACCGAGTAGACGGCGACGTTGTTGTCGTTGAGCTCCTGCATCATGTGCGGGTAGTAGCGCTCGTCCGCCTGGTAGGTGCCGAAGTTGCCGGTCTCCAGATTGCTGACGGCGGCCGGGTTGAGACCGAACTCACCCGCGTCGCCGAAGCCCACGGAGAAGAGGAGCAGGTTCTTGCGGCCGATGATGTAGCCGGCCGCCTCGGCCAGGGTCTCCATCGCACCGTAGATCTTCCGAGTGGCCTTGGAGAGCTCCTCGCCCTGGACGAGGTTCTTGCGCAGGGACGGGCCGGTGGAGAGCTCGGTGCGCGACGGCCAGTTGCCGCCCGGGTCCTTGCCCCGCGCCACGCCGTCGAGGGCCCTGAGAATCGCCTCGTTGTCCGTCGTGAAGTCCTGATGGAGCTTGAGCTTGACGTCGTAGGAAACCACCGCGACGTAGTCGTTGGGCAGCAGCTCCTGGTGCACCCACCGACGTGCCCAGCGCAACGAGTCGAGCAGCTGATTGGTCAGGTCCGGATAGACCTGACGGGGGTCGTCGAAGAAGAGGATGAAGTAGCGATCGACGGGGACCTCGTCCGGAGAGACGCCGAGGCGCTGCGCGATGTTCGCGGACTCGACGAACCTCCGATTGCTGTAGAAGGTCACGTCGGTCAGCTCCACGGGCTCCTCGCCGTCCTCGACGATGAAGTCGTCGGGTCCGAGTCCGAGGATCACGTTGCCGTCCCGATCGGTGACGACCACGTCGAGCAGGACTTCGGTGACCTGGACCTCGCCGGTGAATCCGGCCTCCTGCGCGACCGCGGGTGTCCACGGCAGGAGACAGGTGGCGAGGAGCGCGAGGCCCGTGAGGGCCGTCTTGCGGGGGGAGGGGATGCGGTGCATGAGAGCGGTTCTCCTTTCGTCCGTCTCCCTGTGGGGCAAGATCCGGGCCAGGTCAGCCGGCGGCGGCCGGATAGGCGGC
Organism: Thermoanaerobaculia bacterium; assembly: GCA_041394745.1. Lineage (GTDB taxonomy): Bacteria > Acidobacteriota > Thermoanaerobaculia > Multivoradales > JAHEKO01 > JAWKHP01. The sequence goes on from JAWKHP010000006.1 coordinate 42,150, forward strand.
GTAGAAGCCGTCCTTCTCGGCGACGCTCCGGAGCGCGTCGCTGGGCGCGAACCGCGGCCCGACCTCCTCCGCGAGCCGTTCCAGGGTCTCCAGGACCCGCTCGAGGCCCGTCTCGTCGGCCCACCGGCAGAGGCCGCCGCGGAAGGGAGGGAAGCCGGTGCCGAGGATCATGGCCAGATCGACGTTCGCGGCGCTCGAGGTGATTCCCTCCGCCAGGCAGCGGGCGGCCTCGTTGACCATCGGCAGCGAGACGCGCTCCACGATGCCGTCCTCTCCGGCCCCGTCGCGCGGCGTCAGGCCGAGGAGCGGGTAGACCTCGGGATCGGGATCCTGTCGGCGCCGCCCCTTGTAGCGGTAGAAGCCCTTCCCCGCCTTGGTTCCGAGGCGGCCGTCCTCGACCATCCGACCGAGCCACTCCGGGATGCGGAGACGATCCGGGAACGCGTCGCCCACCACGCCCGCCACGTGGACGGCCACATCGAGGCCTACCTCGTCGGTGAGCTCGATCGGGCCCATCGGCATCCCCCAGGCCTTCATCACCCGGTCCAGGGTCGCGATGGGAACACCATCCTCGAGCAGTGACAGGGCCTCGCCGAGGGAGAACATGAGGAGGCGATTCACCAGGAAGCCGGGTGCGTCCGTCACGACGACCGGCGTCTTGCCGAGCCGGCGGGCGAAGGCGGCGACGCGACGGACGGCCTCGTCGCCCGTCCTGCGGCCGCGCACCACCTCGACCAGCGGCATCTTGTGGACGGGGTTGAAGAAGTGCATCCCGATCACGCGTTCGGGCGCTGCGACGTCTCCGGCGATCTCGTCGATGGAGAGCGACGAGGTGTTCGACGCCAGAATCGCCCCGGACCCGACGGCGTCCGCCAGCTCCGCGAACACCTTCCGCTTCACGTCGAGGCGCTCGACGATGGCCTCCACCACCAGATCGCAGCGCTCGAATCCCGAGTAGTCGAGCGTCGGCCGCAGCAACGCCATCTTCTCGAGAGCGCGTGGGCGGCTCAGGCGATGCTTCTCGACCAGCTTTTCGAAGAGCCGGGCAGCGTGCTCCATCCCCAGGCCGAGGGCCTTGGCGTCGAGGTCCTTCATGCGGACGGGCAGGCCGCTCTCTTCAGCCACGAGCTGTGCGATGCCGCCTCCCATGACGCCGGCGCCCACCACGGCCACGCCCTCGATGGCGGCCTCGGACGGTGCGGGTAGGCGCTTCTTCACGTCCTCCGTCAGGTGGAAGACGTGCAGGAGGTTCTTGCTCACCCGGCCGATCGCCAACTCGGCGACGGCCCGGGCCTCGGCATCGAACCCCGCCTCCGGACCGTCGTCGATCCCGACGCGAACGATCTCGAGGGCCCGCAACGGCGCGGGGTAGTTGCCGTGCGTGCTCTCGAGGGTCTTCTTGCGGGCCTGGTCGAAGATCAGCTTGCGCCCGACCGGATTCCTCTCCAGCAGCAGCTCCTTGAGGCCGCCGGACTCCCGCCGCGAGGGCTGCGAGCCGTCGGCCACTCGGGCTGCGTAGTCGCGTACGAGGTGGCCGAAGGAGGCCTCCGGGATCAGGGCGTCGGCCAAGCCCATCCGCAGCGCCTTCCTCGGGTAGATCGTCTTTCCCGTCAGGATGACCTCGAGGGCGGCCGAGAGTCCGACCCTGCGGGGGAGTCGCGTGCATCCACCCCACGCCGGCACGATCCCGAGCTTGACCTCGGGAAGGGCGATGCGGGCGGAGTCGCCGTCGCTGACCAGGATGTGGTCGCTGGCGAGCGAGAGCTCCGTGCCACCGCCGAAGCACGAGCCGCGGATGGCCGCGATCGTGGGGAAGGGGAGGGCCTCCCAGGCGGCGAAGAGGCGGTGTCCGAGCCTCGATGCGGCCTCCGCCTCGAGGGGATCGGAGACACCCGCGATCTCGTCGACGTCCGCTCCGGCGATGAAGTTGCCCTCCTTGCCGGAGAGGAGCACCAGGCAGGGCAGATCGTCGCGGCGGCCGAGCTCGTCGATCCGCTGCTCGAGCTCGTCGAGCGCGCGGCGATCGAAGACGTTGACCGGCCGGCCGGGACTGTCGAATGTCAGGGTGCCGATCCCGTTACCGAGCAGCTCGAAATGGAAGACCTCAGCCATCGGCGGCGTCCCCCGGGGCTTCGCTGTAGAGGGACTCGATCTGCTCCGCGTACTTGTCGGTGACGACCCGCCGCTTGATCTTCATCGTCGGCGTGATCTCGCCGCCCTCGATGGTGAACTCGACCGGGAGGAGCTCGAACTTGCGGATCTGCTCGTAGCGCGCGAGGTCTTCGTTGACCCTTGTGACCTCTGCCTCGAAGAGGCGGCGGATCTCCGGATCGGCCAGGAGCGCGTCGCGATCGTCGGTGCCCACGCCCCTCTTGCGCGCTTCCGGCAGGAGGTGCTCGAAGTCGGGGACCAGGAGCGCGGAGAGGAACTTGCGGCGGTCGCCGATGACCACCGCCTGCTCGATGAAGCGGCTCGCCTTGAGCGCGTTCTCGATCGGTGCCGGGGCGACGTTCTTTCCGTAGGCGTTGACCAGGATCTCCTTCTTGCGGTCGGTGATCATCAGGTACCCGGCGTCGTCCAGTTGTCCGATGTCCCCGGTGTGCAGCCATCCCTCGGAGTCGACGGCCTCCGCAGTCTCCTGGGGCAGGCCGTAGTAGCCGCGCATGATGTTCGGTCCGCGGGCCAGGATCTCGCCGTCCTCGGCGATCTCGATCTCGACGCCGGGGAGCGGCGGCCCGACGGTTCCGAGCCGAGCGGCTCCGCGGGGATTCACCGAGAGCACTGGAGAGGTCTCCGACAGCCCGTAGCCCTCGTAGATCTCCACCCCGGCGGCCCAAAAGAACTCGGCGACGTCGCGGGGGAGCGGTGCGCCGCCGGAAACCGCGTAGTCGAACCGGCCGCCGAGGGCGGCCCTGATCTTCCCGAAGACGAGCCGATCGGCCAACGCCAGCCGGAGGCCCAAGAGCCCCGGAGGTCGCTCGCGCCGGAGCCGGTACTCCAGGCACTCCCGTCCGACACGCTCGGCCCAGTGGAAGATCTTCCTGCGCAGCGCGGGAGCGGACACGATGCGCTCCCTGACCTTGGCCAGCACCTTCTCGTAGACCCGGGGCACGGAGACGAACATGTGGGGCCGGACCTCGGACATGTTCTGCGAGACGGTCTGGACCGACTCGGCGTAGGCGATCGTCAAGCCCCGATAGAAGTAGAGATAGTCGACGGTTCGCTCGAAGGAGTGCGAGAGCGGCAAGAACGAGAGGGCGGTCCGGCCGCCCCGGATGTCGAGTCGCTCGAGACTGGCTTCGACGTTGCTGGCGATGTTGCCGTGGGAGAGCATCACACCCTTCGGCTTGCCGGTGGTGCCGCTCGTGTAGATGAAGGTCGCGAGGTCGTCGGGCGCGACCGCCCGGGAGCGGCGCTCGAACTCGGAGGCGTCCATCGGCTCGGTCGAGCGCAGGAGCTCCCGCAGGCTCGATTCCTCCTCGCCGCCGCTCGCCTCGCCGTCGATCACGATCCACCGGCGCACGCGCGCCAGCGTCTGCCGCTCGGCCTGCAGCGCCTCGAGACGCTCCCTCCCCTGGACGAAGACCACCTCGGCCTCGCAGTCCGCGATCACGTAGGCCGCCTGGTCGCCGGTGAGCGTGGGATAGACCGGAACCAGCACGGCGCCGAGGCCCAGCGTGGCGAAGTCCACCGTCGGCCAGTGGGGACCGTTCTCGGCCATCAGAGCGACGCGATCGCCCGGGTCGACGTCGAGGTCGGCCAGCGCTTTGGCCAGTCGCCGAACATCGGTCACCAGCTCCGCGGTCGAGATCGGCTGGTAGGTGCCGCCGGTTTTCGCGAGGAGGCAATCGGGCTTGCCCAGGGACGCGGCAGCGAGGAACAGCTCGTTGATCGTTCGAACCGCCATGGACATCGATTGTACAGCGCTCCGGACGCCGGGCCGTGGCGTCGCGGCTCACCGTGGCCGCCCTGCGGGAAGGAGATGGTCGGGGCGAGAGGATTTGAACCTCCGGCCTCACGGACCCGAACCGTGCGCTCTACCAGGCTGAGCTACGCCCCGACCGGGTTCCCCGGCGGCGGCCGCCGGAGGGCGGGGAGGATACCTGTCGGCCATCGGCGGGTCAAGGCGACGGTCCCCTGGAAACGCCGCGCCGGATTGACAGCACGCCTGGAGAGCCCGTACGCTATCCGGAAGTATTTTCTGAGGACTCGGCCGCGAAGCGCGCCGGCGAGGCGAGCGCGGGGCCGACGAACGAAAGGGAAGGAGAACGCAATGGAGCGCATCATGACGAAGACGGCGGCCCTGTTGGCTGCGGGAGTTCTTCTGCTCGTCGTTCCCGGCTTGGCGCAAGACCAGGGCGGGGGCTTTACCGGCGCGCAGGAGGGGTCGTTGGTCGAGATCGGCTCGCCCACCGTGACGATGGTTGTGTACGACTTCGACGGCCTGCCGGCCGGACCCACGTCGGTCAGCGCCATCCAAGCCGCCTTCGAGCCCCCCGCCGTTCTCATGGACATCACGAACACGCCCCGCGCCACAGGCGCCGGCGTCTACAACTTCCAGACCGCGGGCGGCCGCGCTCTCGGCGCGGATCCCTCAGGCAGCGGGGCTCTGGTCCTGGTCGACCAGCCGACGGGCGTTTTCGACGAGGTGGACAGCTTCACGGTCGTCTTCCGCGGCCAGGGCACCGAGTTCGGCTTCGAGATCGGCGACTGGGGCGGTCCGTTCAACGTCGAGTGCTTCGACGGCGCGGCGAGCGTGGGAAGCGTCGAGGTGGACACGACGAACGCCAACATCGAGCACTTCGTCCAGAGCGCCGCTGCGTTCGACAGCTGCACGCTGACGGCGTTGCCGCAGAACCCGACCGCGAACTGGGTCATCCCCTCGTTCCAGATCCCGGCCTCGGCCACTCCGGTCGAGCTGATCGGCTTCGACGTCCACTAGGCGAGGGAAGCCGGTCGCGAAGGCACCGAGGTCCGCCCGGGCCTCGGTGCCCGCTCGTGCTCGACGGGCCGCCGCCGTTCTCGCTCTGGGGCTCGTCCTCGGGTGGCCCGGCGACTCCGCCGCCGGGTCGGTGACCGACCTGGCCGGGAGACCCACGGACGCCGCGATCCCGAACGCGCTGGCGGTCGTGCTGGTGTTCGTGCAGCCCGAGTGCCCGATCTCGAATCGCTACGCTCCGGAGCTCGCCCGGCTGGCCGCGGAGTGCGGCCCTCGCGGCGTGGCCTTCCGCCTCGTCTACGCCGGGGAGGTGCCGGCCGAGGACGCCCGCGCGCACCACGAAGACTACTTCCGGACTTTCGAGGCCCTGCTCGATCCGGACGCCGATCTCGCCCGCCGGACCGGCGTGACCGTACTCCGGAGGTTGCGGTCCTCGTCGCCGGTGACCGGGTCGTCTATCGGGGACGCATCGACGATCGCTACGTGTCGTTCGGCCGCCAGCGGGCTCGCCCCCGCCATCGCGATCTCGCCGACGCTCTCGACGCCCTCCTGGAGGGCGGACGCCGGAGGTCCGTGAGACCTCGGCCATCGGGTGCTTCCTGGTCGTGCCGTGACCGCGATCCGGTCGAGCGCGGGAGCGCTCACCCTCCTCGCGCTGGTGGCGGCCGGCGCGCGCGACCCGCAACGGGCTCCCGAGTCCGTACCGACGTTCGCCCGGGACGTGGCCCCGATCGTCTACGCGAACTGCGCCCCCTGCCACCAGGAGCGTGGACCCGGTCCCTTCGATCTCCTCTCCTACGGCGACGTGAAGAGGAGGGCGCGCCAGATCGCACTGGTCACGGGTGACCGGTTCATGCCTCCGTGGCAGCCCGAGAACCCGCCCGGAACGTTCCACGGTGAGCGTCGCCTCTCGCCGGAGGAGATCGCGACCCTGGCCGCCTGGGCCGAGGCGGGAGCCCCCGCCGGTGATCTGAGCCGGGCGCCGTCCAGGCCGCCCGTGCGTCCGCAGTGGCCTCTCGGTCCACCCGACCTGATCGTCGAGATGGAGGAGGGGTACACCCTGCCCGCCGAGGGCCGGGACGTCTTCCGGAACTTCGTGCTTCCGATCCCGAACGAGACCCTGCGCTACGTTCGGGCCGTCGACCTCGCTCCGGAGAACCCGAAGCTCATCCACCACGCGACCATGTGGATCGACCGCACCCAACTCTCGCGCCAGGTGGACGGGGAGACGGAGACGCCGGGTTACCCGAGCATGGATCCCCGGACCAGCGCCGAGGATCCGGACGGCTACTTCCTCGGTTGGACGCCCGGCACCCAGGCCTTCGAGGGCTCCGAAGACGTCTCGTGGCGCCTCGATCCGGGCACCGATCTGGTGCTGCAGCTCCACATGCTCCCCACCGGGAGACCGGAGCCCGTGCGTGTGAAGGTGGGTTTCTACTGGGCCGGCCGACCGCCTGCCGTGCGGCCCTTCATCGTGCATCTCGGGTCACGCACGCTCGACATCCCCGCCGGCGCGAAGGACTACGCCATCGAGGACGAGTACCGCCTGCCGGTCGCCGTCGATGCTCTGGCCCTTCGCCCGCACGCCCACTACCTGGGAACGCGCGTCGAGGTGGCGGCCCGACGGCCGGACGGGGTCGTCACGCCTCTGTTGGAGATGCCCTGGAGCTTCAACTGGCAGGAGGAGTACCACTACGTCGACCCGGTGTCTCTGCCCGCAGGGACCGTCCTCCACCTTCGTATCGAGTACGACAATACGGTGGACAATCCGCTCAACCCGCACCAGCCGCCCGAGCGCGTGCGCTTCGGGCCGAGCTCGTTCGACGAGATGGGCGACCTCTGGCTGCAGGTGCTCCCGCGAAGTGAAGCGGAGCGAGCGGAGCTGGCGCGTGACTTCTACCACAAGGAGAGGAGCCTCCTGATCGCCGGCTATCGCGAGACCCTGGACCGCCTGCCGGGAGACGTCGCCACCCGAATCGACCTGTCGACGGCTCTGCGGGCGGACGGACGGACGGAGGAGGCCGAGACCGTCCTGCGCGAGGCCCTCGCCCTCGCCCCGGACGACGCGACGGCCCACAACAACCTGGGCGTGCTCCTCGTCGACGGAGGCCGGTCGGAGGAGGGGGGGCGGCATTTCGAGCGCGCGTGGGAGCTCGATCCGACGTTCCACGAGGCGGCCTTCAATCTGGGTGCCCTGCGGTTGCGGACGGGCGACCTCGGGAGCGCGGAGCGCCTCTACCGCGAGGGGCTGAAGCTGGACCCCCGCAACGCGAGAGCCCACAACAACCTCGGCGCCGTCCTCGAGACCGAGGGGCGCTCGGAAGAGGCCCTGGCCGAGTTCGAAGAAGCGGCCCGTCTCATGCCCGACCACGTGGGGGCGCACTACAACGCCGGGCGGATCCTCGGACGGTCCGGACGCTACGGCGAGGCCCGGATCCACTTCGAGGCGGCGCTGGCCGCCGATCCGGACTTCGCCGCCGGGCACCACGCCCTGGGCGCCGCCGAGGCCGCTCTCGGAGACCGCGACGCGGCGATTCTCCATCTCCGCAGAGCGCTGGAGCTCGATCCGAGCCTCGTCGCCGCCCGCACCCTCCTCGATCGACTGGGTGGCTAGGCCGTCATCGGCTCGCCACCCGGTGGTAGTAGGCCACGATGGCGCCGAAGACGAGTAGTGACGGCAGCCAGTGATCCACCAGGACGAACGGCAGGTCGACGCCGGAGGCGATGAGCACGGCCAGGCCGATGCCCATCAGGGCCTCGCCCGCGATCAGCCCCGAGCCGAAGAGGACGCCGTGGTCGCGGGCCTCCGAGGCCTCGGCGCCTTTCCGGCTGGTCAGCCGGCGCAGGAGGCCACCGATGAAGATCGGGATGTCGAGTGAGAGCGGCAGGTAGATCCCCACGGCGACCGGCATGATGTGCGTCCGGAAGGTCGAGCCGGACCGTTCGAGGATCGCGTTCACGACGATCAGGGCGACGCCGATTCCCGCGCCGATGCCGATCATGTCCCACGGCAGGTGACCGTCGCCGAAGAACCCCTGGGTCAGGCTGGCGAAGAGGGCCGCTTGGGGGGCCCGCAGGCTGCCCGGCGCATCGGTGCCGATGCCGTAGGCGTGGTGGAGCAGGGTGAGGATCGGCGCGAAGAAGAAGGCGGGGATGATCGCCGCCCAGATCTCCGTCCACTGCTGCTTCGCGGGGGTGGCGCCGACCATGAGGCCGGTCTTCAGGTCCTGGGCCACGTCCCCCGACGTGCAGGTCGCACAGCACACTACGCCTGCGATTCCGAGCGTCGCGAGGATCGCTTCCTCGCCCTTGATGCCGAGCGCCAGCAGGACACCGGAGGCGATGAGCAGGGCGCAGATCGTCATGCCCGAGACCGGCGAGTTCGAGGAGCCCACGAGGCCCGCGATGTAGGTTGCGACCGCCACGAACAGAAAGGCCGTGAGGACCATCAGCGCGGTCGTGATTCCGGCACCGAGCAGGTCGTTGAGGAAGATGTCGTAGAAGAGGAAGGTGGCGAAGGTCGTGGCCAGGAAGAGGCCGAGCAGCCAGGGGAGCGGGATGTTGCGCTCGGTGCGCAGGGTGCTGTCGCTGCCCGCCTCGTCGCGGATTCCCTTGAGCCCGGTCAGCCCGGCGACGATGCCGCGGCGTACCTGCCAGATCGACCACAGCCCCCCCACCAGCATGGCCCCGACGCCCATGTAGCGGACCTGGGAGGACCAGAGCTCGTTGGCGTGGTCGAGGGCGCTCATCCCCGGCTCGAAGCCGCCGAGGATCGGAATCGCGACCAGCCAACCGATGATGCCGCCCAGCGTGATCAACGACGCGATCTGGAGATCGACGATGTAGCCCACGGCGAGCAGCGCGACGCTCATGTCGCTGCCGGCGTAGAACACCGACCGACCCTTGGCGACGGCCGTCTCGACCACCGACTGCACGACCTGGACACCGCTCACCAGCAGCTTGAAGAGGGCTCCCAGGCCGACACCCGTCGCGATGGCCTTGATCCCTTCTCCCTGCTCCTCTCCGACGATGAGGACCTCCGAGCAGGCGACGCCTTCCGGATAGACGAGATCCGGCCGGTCGACGATGAGTGCCCGACGCATGGGCACCATGAAGAGGATGCCGAGGACGCCGCCCAACATCGTGATGAGCGTCGTCGGCCAGAACTTGAAGTCCTGCCAGGCGCCGACCATCACCAGGGCCGGGACCGTGAAGATGACGCCGGCGGCGAGGCTCTCGCCGGTCGAGGCCATCGTCTGCACGATGTTGTTTTCGAGGATCGTCCCGGTGCGCAGGATGCCGCGGAGGATCGCCATCGAGATCACCGATGCCGGAATCGAGGCCGACACCGTCATCCCGGCGTAGAGACCGAGGTAGGTGTTGGCCGCCCCCATGACGATGGAGAGGATGCCTCCGAGGATGAAGGCGCGGACGGTGACCTCGGCGATGCTCTTCTCCGCCGGGACGTAGGGATCCGGGTGGGCTTTCACGCTCATTCTCTACTCCTCCGCGTCGCGCTGCAGGGCGATGGCGTCGCCCAGGGAAGCGCCAGGCCGGGTGAAGAAGGGCTCCCACTTTTCGCGAGGTGAGGGGCGCGTCAGCAGGCTGACGACGACCAGCAGCAAGCAGGAGACCAAGACTCCGGGGATCACGATGTAGTCGCTGCTGGCGAAATCGAAGACGGTGTCGCCGACCGCCAGCGAGAAGTCCGCTCCCATGCGGCCGAGGAGGCCGATGCCGATGATGCTGCCCAAGCCGCCGGCGATGCAGGCGACCCCCCCTTGCGGGGTGACCCGTTTCCACAGGAAGGCCGCCAGCAGGGCAGGGGTCAGGCTGGCGCCGACCAGCGAGTAGGCGTAGAGGGCCATCGCCAGAACCGATTGGAACTGGGTCAACAGCACCAGCCCCAGCCCGCCGAAGAGGACGATGAAGGCCCGTTGCATATTGACCAACTGCCGCTCGCTCGCATCCGGCTTGAGGAAGCGCTGGAAGATGTCACGGCTCGCATTGGTCGAGGGCACGAGCAGGAACGTGTTCCCCGTCGACAGCACGATGGCGACGGCTGCCGCGAGCAGGATGGCGCTCCCCAGGACCGGAAGGCCGTGACGGGCGAGGTAGAGAATCACGGTCTCCGATGCGTCGCGACCGAGAATCGACGTCTCCGACATCAGGTTCGGATAGGCGGCGCGGCCGACGATGGCGAGCAAGGCGAGCGAGGTCTCGATGACGACGATTCCCACGACCATCCCGAGCACCGCCCTCTTGGCGGCCTTCTCGTCCTTGGCAGAGAAGAACTTCTGGTACATGCCGCTCTCGCCGAGAAGCAGCAGGAAGGTCGGCATCGCCACGCCGAGCGCCCACAGGGCGTTGTGTCCGCCGAGCGGCGTCAGGTGGGCCGCCGGCACGCTGTCGGCAATGGCGCCGACGCCCCCGAGTTGGAAGACCATGTAGGGCAGCGCGAGCAGGACGCCGAGGGTGATGATGATGCCGTTGAAGATGTCGACGGTGACGATGGAGACCATGCCGGCGAGCGCCGTGAAGAGCACGATGGCCGCCGCGGTGATGTACATCCCCGTGGTCTCGTCGATCAGACCGTCGGAGACGATGGTCAGGATCCAGCCGCCACCCCGGAACTGGTAGGCCGCGATGGTCACGTACGCCAAGATGATGGCGATCGTTCCCAAGATGCGCGCGGCGGCGTTGTAGCGCTGTTCCAGCAGGTCCGGGACCGTGTACTGCGCGATGCGGCGGACCCTCCCGGCGATGAAGAAGGCGACGACGAGCCCGACCCATCCGCCGACCGAGAACCAGATCTCGGACAGTCCGCTCCGGTAGGCGAGGCCGGCTCCACCGAAGAGGGAGCCCGAGCCGATCCACGTGCACACCAGTGTTCCCACCAGGAGCGGAACGGGGACGGCGCGGCCCGCGACCATGAAGTCGTCATGGCTCTTGACGCTCTTCGAGCGCCAGAGGCTGACGCCGATCATGACGAGCGGATAGGCGAAGACGACCACCATCAGTGGGTTCATTCGTTTCCTCCCTCGACGCGTTCGGCCCGTGGCCGGGCGGTGGGTTCGGCGGCGGGATCGTAGCACGCAGCCACCGGGTCCTCCCTTGGTTAGGATCGCGTCGATCGTGGAGGAGACCGATGAGCTGGATCAGTGACCCGCAGGCGTGGATCGCCCTTCTGACCCTCACCGTCCTCGAGCTGGTGCTGGGAATCGACAATGTCGTGTTCCTGTCGATCCTGGCCGGGAAGCTGCCGGAAGGGCAGCGCGGGAGGGCCTACACGGTGGGTCTGCTCGGAGCGATGGGCACCCGGATCCTCCTTCTCCTCTCGCTGGCCTGGATCATCCGGCTCACCGCTCCGTTCTTCACCGTCTTGGGCAACGAGATCTCCGGTCGCGACCTGATCCTCATCGCGGGCGGACTCTTTCTGCTGGCCAAGAGCACCCACGAGATCCACCAGAAGCTGGAGGGGGAGGAGCACGAGATGTCGGCTCGTCGCGCCGCCTCCTTCGCCAACGTCATCGTCCAGATCATGCTGCTCGACATCGTCTTCTCGCTCGATTCGGTGATCACCGCCGTCGGGATGGTCGACGAGGTCGTCGTGATGGTCATCGCCATCGTGCTGTCGGTCGGGGTCATGCTGCTGTTCGCGCGAGCCATCGGCGCTTTCGTGGGGCAGCATCCGACGGTCAAGATGCTGGCCCTGTCGTTCCTCCTGCTCATCGGCATGGCGCTGGTGGCCGACGGCCTCGACCACCACATCCCCAAGGGGTACATCTACTTCGCGATGGGATTCTCGGTGTTCGTGGAGATGCTGAACCTACGACTGCGCGCTCGCCGCACGGAACCCGTCCGGCTCCACGAGCCGTGGGTCGAGCACGACGAGCGGCCGTGAGCTAGGCCGCGAGCTTGGCGTGGGCGGACCGGGCCAGCTCGGTGCGCGCCTCCGGAGCGACCGTGCGGTCCACTTTGACGCCGACGAGCCAGCCGTTCTGGAAGACCTGGATCTGCGAGCCGACCTGGACGGCGAAGTCGCCGACGCCCTCGATGATGTCCTCTTCGTCACCGATGGTCAGCCACTGTTCCCGTGTCACGTCACCATGCTGGACCGTGAGCGTCACGAGATTGCCGATCGAGCCGTCCGCCGCCGACCAAGCGCAGGCACCGGCGACGTCCTGACCGGGACCGGGCGCGATCCCGGTCGCCGCCTCGATCTCGTCCGCCGTCAAGAGGGAACAGGGCTCCGGGGCGGCACTCGCGGCCGCCTCCGATGTCTCCGTCTCCGTTCGCGTCCGTTCGGAGGCGGCGGGCGAGCTCGCCTCCTCGCCGGCACAGCCGATGAAGGAGGCCAGGAGCACCACCGCGGCGGTGGCGAGTGCGGGGGAGTGGGCTCGGACGCTCATCGGGGTCTCCTCGAGTCGACAGCGTTCACGGGACCCTAGAACAGAACCCGACGGAGGCGCTAGGGAAGGCCCGCCGCGGGCGCTACTCGGCGTGCAGGGCTTCGACAGGATCGAGCGAGGCGGCGCGGCGGGCCGGCAGAACGCCGGAGGCCAGGCCCGTTCCCACGCTGACGGCCACGGCCGTGACGAGGAACACGGGCGGTGTGTGGACGGGGAGACCCGGCACGAGGAGCCGCAGGGCGTGACAGATTCCGAGACCGGCGAGGATCCCCGTGCAGCCTCCCAGGGTCGACAGCACGGCGGCCTCGACGAGGAAGACGCCCTGCACCTGCCCGCGGGTGGCGCCGACGGCTCGGGCCAGGCCGATCTCTCCCGTGCGCTCGCCCACGGCGATCCACATCATGGTGAGGATGCCGATCGCCCCGACCACCAGGGAGACGCCCGCGATCGCTCCCACGGCTCCGGTGATGATGTCCATGACGTTGCCGAAGACGCGAAGCATCTCGGTCTGTGTCGTGACCGTGAAGTCCTCGCGACCGTGCCGTGCGATCAGCAGCTCACGCACGCGCTCCTCCACGGTCTCGACGATCCGCGAGTTGGAGAACAGCACGTCGACCTCATTGAGCTCGGCGACGTTGAAAAGCTTCATGGCGCTCGCTACGGGTACGAACGCCGCATCGTCGAGGTCGATGCCGAGGAACTGCCCCTTCGAGGCCATCACGCCCGTCACCCGGAACCGCCTGTCACCGATACGGACGAGCTCGCCGAGGGCGTTGCGCCCGCCGAAGAGCTCGCGCTTGAGCTTCGGACCCAGCACCGCGACGGCCGCACCGCGACGCGGGTCGCCGGACGGCCAGAGGGCTCCGGTGCGTACCGTCCAGCGCCACACCGTCGGGATGTTCGGCGTCACTCCGTAGACCAGGACGCTGCGGCCGAGCCCTTCGGCCTCGACCCGGGCGGTGCCGTACACGACGGGGGTGAGATCCTCGACGCCGGCCAGGCGAAGGAGGCTCTCCGCGTCGTCGATCGTCAGCTTGCGCGTGCTGCCGCCGAGGGCTCCGGGCACGCCCAGGGTCTCCGACTTGCCGGGCGTGACGACCAGGATGTTGGTGCCGAACTGCGTGAACTGCGCGACGACATAGCGACGCGTACCCTCGCCGATGGAGGTCAGCAGGATGACCGAGGCGATCCCGATGGCGATGCCGAGCATCGACAGCGCCGACCGCAGCCGGTGGGAGAGTAGCGACCGCAGGGCCATGCGCAGCAGATCGCGCATCAGCGTCCCGCCAGGGCGGCGACCGGATCGAGCTGGGTGGCACGCCGCGCCGGCAGCAGACCGAAGACCACGCCCACGCCGACCGCTACCAGCATGGCCGCCGCGACGGCCCAGGCAGGGGGCGAGGCCGGGAGGGTGGGGTAGAGGCGAACCATCACCCGAACCAGAACCCAGCCGAGCGCGAGGCCGAGAAGCCCTCCGGCGGTAGACAGCAGCACGGCCTCGATGAGAAAGGCGCCGAGGACCTGGTGGCGCCCGGCTCCCAGGGCGCGCAGCAGCCCGATCTCGCGGGTCCGCTCGGAGACGGAGACCAGCATCACGTTCATGATCCCGAGACCGGCGACGGTCAGGGAGATGGTGGCGATCGCGATCAGCCCGACGGTCAGGACATCGAGGATCGAGCCGAAGGTGGAGAGGACGGCATCCTGGGTGATCACCGTGACGTCCTCCTCGCCGTGGCGTGCGGTGATCACCGCACGGATGCCCTCCCGCGCCACCTCGAGGTCGTTGCGGGCGTTCACTTCCACCAGGACGCGAAAGAGCGAATGGCGGTTGAGCATGCGCATCGCGGTGACCACCGGCACGAAGGCGGTCTCGTCGAAGTCGATGCCGAGCTTGGTTCCCTGGGTGGCGAGAACGCCGACCACGTGCATGCGCCAGCCGCCGACGCGCACGACCTCGCCGACCGGGTTGTCTCCGTCGAAGAGCTCCCGCGCGAGGGTCGCGCCGAGCACGGTGACCGGTGTTCCACGGCGCTCGGCGTCGGCCGGCAGGAACTCACCGGCCGAGAGCTCGAGCTGTCGCGACAGACGGTAGTCGGGAGTGGTGCCGATGAGGGCCACCTGGCGGGAGCGATCGCGATGGGCGACGGCCTCCGTCCCCATCGCGATCGGTGCCACGCGGCGCACCGAGGGGACGGCGCGCAGCACCGCCTCGGCGTCGTCGAGGGTGAGGTCGTTCGGCGTGCCGCCGAGCCCGGGAATCCCCGTCGTCTCGGTGCGGCCCGGGACGACGATCACGAGGTTCGTCCCCAGGCTCGCGAACTGCTCCGTGACGTAGGTCCGAGCGCCCTGCGTCAGGGCGGTGAGGACGATCACCGCACCGACGCCGATGGCTACGCCGAGAAGGCTGAGGACGGTGCGCAGTCGATGACCGCGGAGGGCGGCGAACGAGAAGGCGACCACATCGCCGGCCGTCATGCGGGGTCGGCCTCGACCGTCTCGGTGCCGAGGATCTCGGTCAGCACGCGGCCCACTTCCGCCGCCGGAGCGCGGGCCACGACCTTGCCGTCCAGCAGGACGACGATGCGGTCCGCCCGGCGCGCCACGTTCGGATCGTGGGTCACGACCACCAGGGTCAGCCCGTCGCGATTGAGCCTCTGCAGCAGATCGAGGATGGACTTCCCGGAGCGGCTGTCGAGGTTCCCGGTGGGCTCGTCCGCGAGCAGGATCGCCGGCGCCATCACGGTGGCGCGCGCGATCGCGACCCGCTGCCGCTCCCCGCCGGAGAGCTGGTCGGGTAGGTGGTCGGCGCGCTCCGCCAGGCCCACCGCCTCGAGCGCCGCTCGTGCCCGCCCTCGGCGCTCCCGGCGGGCGACGTCGGCGAACGTCATCGGCAGCTCGACGTTCTCGGCCGCCGTCAGCCGTGGGACCAGGTGGAAGGACTGGAAGACGAAACCGATGCGGTGGCGCCGGATCAGGGTGCGCTCGGCGTCACCCAGCAGCCCGACCTCTCGGTCCTCGAGCCAGTAGTGCCCGGCCGTCGGCCGGTCGAGGCACCCGATGAGGTTGAGCAGGGTGGATTTCCCCGACCCGGAGGCGCCCATGATGGCGACGTGCTCGCCGGCCTCGACGACTTCGTCGATGCCCCGCAGGGCGTGGACCGGCCGGTCCCCGACCGTGTAGGTGCGGGTGATCCCCTCGAGCCGGATCACGGTTCGTCGGCGATCCTGGCCTCCGCGCCGGCACGCACCTCGGGACGGTCGAGAGAGGTGACCACGCGCTCGCCGTCGGAGAGCCCGGTGAGGACCTCGGTGAAGTCCCAGTTGCGCAGACCGACCTCGACCTCGCGCTCCCGCAGCACTCCGTCCTGCAGCACGAGAACACGCCGTCCCTCCATCAGTGCGGGCGTCGGAATCCGGAGGGCGTCCTCGTGCACCTCGAGAAGGACCTCCACGTCGGCCGAGGTGCCCGGCAGCAGGCCGGGCGGCGGATCGTCCGCGAACACCGCCTCGATCTCCACCGTCCGGTTCTGCTCTTCGACGTCGAGCACGTACGGAGCGATGCGTCGGACGCTTCCGGCGAAGCTCCGGCCGCGGTACGAGTCGACCGTGATGCGGACCTCCTGCCCCACCGAGACGCGTGCCGAGTCGACCTCGTCGATCGGGGCACTGACGTAGAGCGACGCCGGGTCGAGGACGTCGAGGACCGGGGGGACCGGCACCGCGGGCGGTGAGGGTGTCGTCCACTCGCCGACCTCGACGGACACCTCGGCCACGACGCCGTCGAAGGGTGCGGTGAGCGTCCGCTTGCGCAGATCGGCGCTCGCCACGTCGACCGCCGCCCCGGCCCGCTCCACCTGCGCGCGAGCCGCGTCGCAGGCGGCCGAGGCCTCGCGCGCCGCGGTGTCGAGACCGTCGAGGGCGTCCGCGGCGAGGATGCTCTCGTCCGCCAGACGCCGACCGCGCTCGAGCTCGCGCGCGGCTCGCTCCGCCGACAGACAGGCGCGCTCGCGTTCGGCTCGGGCGGCCTGGGCATCCCGTCGGGCCAGGGCGAGTTGGGCCTCCTGAACGCTGTCGTCGAGCTTCAGGAGGACGTCCCCGGTCGCGACCGGCTGGCCTTCACGAAAGGGAATCGCCACCACCTGGCCGCCGACCTCGGGGGACAGCATCGCCCTTCGCTCGGCCTTGACGGTGCCGGCTCTCGAATTGCTGACGGTCTGCTCGACCGGGCCGCGCTCCACGCTCCGAATCTCGACTTCGGTCGGGCGCGGCGCGAAGACGGTCCACCGCAGCAGCAAGGCGATGACGACCAGGGCCGCGAGCACCACGAGTCGGCGGATCCAGGGGTTCATCGGCGGGACTCTAGCAAGGGACGGCGCGAGTCATTTCACGCCGAGTGCGCTCGTGGCAGAATCGCTGCGGCCGTGGACGCGAACCGTAGATCGTCTCCGGACAGCTCGTCGCCGAAGGCGGCGCTCCGTACCTATCTCGACGATCGAGCCGGGCCGGGTTCGGTTGCCCGGGCCGTGACACCCCTCATCGAGGGAGCGCCCGAGGTCCTGGCCGTACAGCTCGAGGACTGGGTCCGCCAGACGAGCCGGACGCTGCGTAGCAGTCAGACGGTTCCCGCTTTGATCTTCTACGCGGCGCACAAGCTCGAGCTGCTCGGAGAGCTGGGCTTGCTGCCGTGGGACGACGTGCAGAAAGCCCTCGACGGCGTCAAAGGCCGCCTCATGCGCCTGTGTCCGCTCGAGCTCCAGTCGCAGCTACGCCTCGACCTCGGAAGGCTGGGCTCCCATCGCGCGCGGCACGTGCCCGCGAAAGCGGCCGGGTCGAAGAGTGAGCACGCTCCGCGTCTCGGTGTCGCCAAGCCGATCGCGGCGGCGGAAGAGACACCGCTGGAGGGTAGCCTGAGGGTCCTCTCCCTTCCCGACTTGCTGGCCACCATGGAGACGTCCGGGACCGCCGGTCTCCTGCGCATTCTGGACGAACGGGGCCAGGTGCTCGGGAGTATCTGGCTGCGGGCCGGGAGGTTCCTCGGTTGCCGGCATGGGGATCTGGGGGGAACCCAGGCCTTCTGGCGGCTGCTCGACGATCCGCGTGCGACCTCCTTCCGGCTCAGCCAGGCCGGAGCCGAAGAACCGCCGTCCGATGCCGAGGAGCATCAGCTTCGCGCGCTGCTGCTGGAGGGCGCTCGACGCAGCGACGAGCTGAAGTTCGCCCGAGGCCTCGTACCCGACGATGCGACCATGCGGGCGACCGGGATCCGGCCGACGCCGGGACCTGAGGAGGACGGTGCCTTCGTCCGCGAGCTGTGGATCGCCGTCTCGGGCGGTGCCACGCCGGCTCGATGCGAAGCTTCGACGGGAGCCGACAGCTACCGAGTCCGGTCTCTGCTCATCCACTGGCTGCGGGAGGGGTCGCTCGAGATCGAATACCGACCGACTCTCGGAAGCCGTTGAGATCGCTGCGCTGCGTCCCTCAGCGGATGTCGGCGGCTTGCCGGGCCTCGGCCAGAAGAGTCTCGACCCGTTCGCGGGCGGCGGCCGGGTTCGCCATGCCGGTGCCGCCGAGCATGTCGTCGTAGACGTCGACCAGCTCGTCGAGGGCATCGAGGGCGCGGGACGCCTTGCCGCAGGCGACGTGCTGACAGTTGCACCGTGCTCGAGCGTCCTCGATCGACGCTCGAGCGTCTCGTACGACCGTGGGGTAGCCCGACGCTTCGCCGATTGCGCGAGCGGCGGATCGGGTCGCCGCGGTAAAGTCCGCGTTGGCCGTCGAAGCGGCCTCGACGCAGTCCCAGGCGCCGGACTCGCCGTCCTCCGGCGGGAGCGAAGAAGCCGTGCCGCCGCCGGGATGTCGCTGCAGGAACGGCAAGCCGTACTGGAACACGGCCGCGACGATCGCGGCGAGCACGATCAGCTTGAGTACCGTCCGCATCCTCGATTGCCTAGGATAGCGCTGTGAGGGCATTCTGTCGCGTCGTCGCTCCGCAGAGGGCGGAGTGAGCTCCCGCGGTCCCGGGAGCTCGCGTCCGGCGTCGTCTCGGTGGCGTCTGCTGCAGTTTCTCCGCTACCTCGCGCGGCGCTTCTGGGAGGACGATTGTCCAGCCTCGGCGGCCCATCTGGCCTACTCGACCCTCCTGGCGTTGGTGCCGCTCACCGCCGTGGCGCTGTCCCTTCTCGCCGTTTCTCCGGTCTTCCAGGAGGCTTCCGAGACGCTCCAGGCCTTCGTTTTCCGGCACTTCGTTCCCGCCAGCGGAGAGGTGGTCCGGCGCTGGGTGGTCGAGTTCGCGGCACAGGCCGCCAAGCTCCCCATCTTCGGGCTTCTGGGCCTCGTGGTCACCGGGCTCCTCCTGATGACTCAGGTGGAGAGGGCGCTCAATCGGATCTGGCGCGTGCCGGCGAGCCGAAGCTGGAGGCGGCGCCTCACCGGGTACTGGGCGATCGTCACGGCCGGTCCCCTCCTGATCGCGAGCCTGCTGGTGATCTCGTCGCAGCTCGTTTCCCTGCCGGGCATGAGTGCCCTGCTCCGTTGGGCCGCGCCGGCCGCCGCTCTCGTCGCGCTGGCGCCCGCGGCATTGACGTTCGTGGCCGTCTGCCTGACCTACTGGCTGGCGCCGAACACCTCTGTTCCCTGGCGGCCGGTCGTGGCCGGCGCCCTGGTGGCGACCGTCCTGATCGAGATCACCAAGACCGGCTTCGCCGCCTACATCGGCCACTACACGTCCTACCGCGCCATCTACGGTGCGATGGCCGCCGTTCCCGTGTTTCTCGTTTGGCTCTACGTGGCGTGGCTCTGGGTGCTGCTCGGGGCATCCTTCGCGGCAGCCGTTGCCACCTTCCGTCCGGTGGCGCACCTGAGCGGTTTCCGTCCGGATCAACAGTTCCTCCTGCTGTTTCGCCTGGTGGGGCATCTCTGGCGGGCGAAGAGGGAGGACCGAGGACTCAGCTTCGACGACTTCCTGGCCCTCGAGCCGGCCGCAACGGGCGAGCAGCTGGAGACGCTGCTCCACGCCCTGGACGCGCAGCGCATCGTTCGCGAGAGCCAGGGGGAGTGGATCCTCTCCAAGGACTCGGACCGCGTGACTCTGTTGGATCTCTATCGGACCGACGTGGTCCGGTGGCCGTCCGCGCAGAGCGTCGCGCCGGCCGACGACCGCTGGGACAGCGCCCTGCAAGGCCTACTCGACGGCGTCGAGGCACCACTCGAGCAGGCGCTCGCCGTGCCCCTGTCCACCCTCTACGACGTGTCGGAGGCGGCTACCGCCACGACGCCGTGATCTCCCGGCGGGGGGAGACGCGAATCTCGAGGATCCGCTCCTCTCCGGCGGTCAACGTGCGACGCAGCGGGACTTCCTCCAACGTCCCGGTGGGAAGGGTGACTCGAACTCGCAGCAGTACCGGGCCGGGGTCGAGTGCCACGATCTCCTCCCACCGCCCGCCGGGGAGGAGCACGCGCCGCAGGCGCTGGAGGACCTCCGAAGTGAACGGCGGCTCGAGGATGATCCGGTCGCCCGCCCAGACCCTCACATCGCCGGCTCCGGCGAGCCGGGATGCGCAACCGAGCCTCCTGCGCGGCGGGGAGCCTGTCGAGCCCGCCGGGGACGGCTGCTCGCGTCCGTGCCGGTGCGGGATCCTCCGGCTCGGCGTCGGGCGCGAGCCGCTCCGGACCCAAGAGCCGGAGCCTCGGCGGGAACGGCTCGGTGGAGATCGGCGCCGGCCTCCTCAGCCGGGCTCTCCCCGATGATCCGGCTCGGAGGCCGTGGGCCGCTCCAACTCCTCACCGGTCTCTTCAGCGGTCGTCGGAGGAGAGGCCGACGCGTCCCAGGAGAACCCCTCCGCCTGGCGCCTCTCGTCGCCCTGCCGGTCGCCGGAGCAGCGCTGATCACCGGCCGCCCGGCAGCGCCAGGGCGACGGTGCCCGCGAGGAGCAGCAGGAGGAGCACGGCCCACGGCCAGAGGCGTCGCCGCCTCCGCCGCCGGGGTGTCGGAGCGGCCGGTCGGGGACGGGCCGGACGCGGTGCCGGCGTCGCCGGCTCGGAGGCGCGAGCCTCGTCGGGCAGGGGAGTCGTCGCCGAGGCGATCCTGAGCTGCCGGCGCAAGTCCTCGTCGAGCGGTTGGGTCGCGTACACGGCCGGCACCGGCTGGTCGCGATCGGCCAGGGCTCGCGCCAGGCAGTCCGCCAGCTCCGCACACGTCGGGTACCGCTCCTCCGGTTCCTTCGCGAGGGCCCGCAGCAGCACGCCATCGACGGTGGCCGGCAGCTCGGGAGCGAGATCGGAGGGCAGCGGCGGCTGTTCGTTGGCGATGCGCCACAAGGTCGCGGTCGCGTCGTCTCCCTGAAACGGCAGGCGGCCGGTCAACAAGGAGTAGAGGAGCACGCCGAGGGAGAAGCGGTCGCTGGCAGGAGTCGGCGGACCTCCTTCTGCGACCTCAGGGGCCAGATGCTCGGGCCGGTCCCAGCGCGTGTTGGCGTGCCCGAGGCCGGAAGAAGAGAGGGCCGACACCACGCCCAGGTCGGTGAGCTTGACCTCCCATCCCGGCGTCACCAGCACGTTGGCCGGCTTGAGATCTCCGTGGGTCAGCTCGTGGTCGTGGGCGAAGTCGAGGGCGGCCGCGAGCTGGGTCGCCACCGCGGCCACGCGGTCCGGTACGAGGAGACCGTCGGCGAGGTGACTGGCGAGGTTGCGTCCTGCACGTACTCCATGACCAGGAAGGAGTGCTCCTCCTCGATGCCGACGTCGTGGACGGTGACGAGGTTCTGGTGCGCAAGCGAGCCCAGAGGCCCGAACGCCCGGCGCAGGAGCTCCAGCCGCTCGGCCTTCTCCTCCGTCCCTCGGCAGGTGCGCAGCGGGATGACCTTGATCGCCACCGGCCGCCCCAGATGGGGTCACGGCCCAGGAAGACGGCCCCGGCCGAGCCGGAGCCGATGAGACGTTCGACCCGGTACCGGCCGTAGCGTCCCAGACCCTCCGACGAGAACCGGGTCTCGGTGCCGTGGAGCACGGCGCGGATGCTAGCAGAGGGTATGCTCTCTGAATGGTGGAACGGGGCACGGCGGGTCTGACGGCGGCGGCTCTGGCGGTGGCGGCTCTGGTGGTTCTCGCTGAACCGGGTGCGTCGGACGCCCAGGAGACTTCGAGACCCCGTTGCGGCGACCGACGTGGCGGCCTCCGACGCCCGTGCCGTCGAGATCGCGGATCGCGCCTTCGCGAGGCGATGGGCGGGCGGCAGGCCTGGGACTCGACCCGCTATCTCACGTGGAACTTCTTCGGCCGCCGGCGCCACGTGTGGGACAAGTGGACCGGAGATGTGGCGCATCGAGGGCCGGGATCGTGGAGACCGGGGAGCCCTACGTCGTGCTGATGAACTCGGCACCGGTGCCGGTCGCGTCTGGACGGGCGGTGCTGAGGTGACACCGATCCGGAGGAGCTCGCAAGAGAACCCGACTCGACGGCGGTGAAGCGGCGTGGATCAACGACAGCCATTTGCCATGCCGTACAAGCTCGAAGATCCGGGCGTCACCCTGCACTACCTCGGTGAGCGCCCGATGCTCGATGGTCGCCCCGCGGAGGTCCTCGAGCTGACCTTCGAGGGAGTCGGCCGCACGCCGCAGAACAAGTACCACGTCTACGTCGCCGAAGAGCGGCCTCGTCGAGCAGTGGGACTACTACGAGCAGGCGAGTGACGTCGACCGTTTCCAGCTCCCGTGGCACGACTGGAAGCCCTACGGAGGAATCCTCCTCTCGGCCGATCGTGGAGAGAACGATCACACCGACCTGGGCGTCCTCGAGGACGTTCCGCGGTCGGTCTTCGAGAGCCCCGTCTCGTGGATTGGGGAGCTCTCGGGCTCCCCGGTGATCAATCGGGCTCCGGATCCTGACGCAGCTGCTTGAGGCGTGAGCGGCGCCGCTTGCCCTCGAGCCGCGATTGCCGGGCGGCCCTGCCGGGTCGGGTGGCCTTGCGAGGCGTCGGAGGCACCAGGGCCTGGAGGACGATCGCCATCAAACGCGCCACCGCGTCTCGCCGGTTGGCGAGCTGGGAGCGGTGTCTGCTCGACCCCACGCGCAGCACTCCGGCGCGGGTGAGGCGCGACGACAGCGTCTCGCGCAGCAGCGCTTTCTGCTCGCCCGACAGGGTTTCGGAGGCCTCCAGGTCGAAGCAGGCGACGACCCTGGTCTCGGTCTTGTTGACGTTCTGGCCGCCCGGTCCGGACGAGCGCGAGGTCTCGAAGCTGAGCTCGCTCTCGGGAATGGGCCAGTTCTCCTCGGTCGGCACGCCGTCGTCTCCTTCGCCGGACCATTGTGGCAGACGCGGCGCCTCGCCTGGCGGCCCCGGGGCGTGCTACGTTGACGTGCCGATGGGACAGAGAGCCTGGATCGCGGTGGCCGTCGCCCTTCTCGCCGGCGGGTGCTCCACCGATCGAACGGTGCCTGAGGTCGAGAGGGAAGCGGGGCTCTTCCCGGTTCGTTCCGGCGGTCTCGTGGGCATGATCGACGAGACGGGAGCTCTCGTCATCGAGCCGAAGTACGAGTACCTGGGAGAAGAGTCCGAGGGCTTGATCCCGGCGCGTACGAACGATCGATGGGGGTTCGTCGACCACCGCGGAGAGCTCGTGATCCGTCCCGAGTTCGACGAGGTCGGCCCCTTCGGTGAGGGGCTCGCCCCGGCCGCCGTCGACGGCTTGGCGGGCTACATCGACCACGACGGCCAGTGGGTGGTGGAGCCCCGCTTCGACGCGGCGCGCCGGTTCCGCGAGGGCCTCGCGGCGGTCCGCGTGGACGGCCTCTGGGGCTTCCTGAGCCCCGACGGCGAGATCGCGGTCGAGCCCGCCTATCCCTTCACGCGGGACTTCGAGGGGGGCCGTGCGGTCGTCCAGGTCGACGAGCGCTCCGGCTACATCGACACGTCGGGCGAGCTGGTCATCCCCGCCGAGTACCGCAGCGCCCTGCCTTTCTCGGAAGGGCTGGCGGCGGTCCAGGTCGAGGACGAGACCTGGGGCTTCCTCGCCGAGGACGGGAGCTTCGGTATCCCGCCCCGGTTCTTCTGGGCAGGCCGCTTCTCGGAGGGGCTCGCGGCCGTGCGGATCGGAGCGCGCTGGGGCTACGTCAACGCACAGGGAGAGGTGCTGATCGAGCCGCAGTTCGAGCGCGCGGAGCCGTTTGCGGGAGGCCTGGCGCCGGTGCGCGTCGACGGGCTGTGGGGCTACCTGGACCGTGCCGGAGGTCTCTCCGTCGAGCCGCGCTTCGCCCAGGCCGAGCCCTTCGTCGGCGGCCTCGGTCTCGTCCAGGTGGAGGACGGCAGTTGGGGCTGGATCGACTCGCACGGCCGGTGGGTCTGGGAGCCGACCCAGTGAGCGTGGCGGCGGCCACGCACCTCGCCATCGCCCACGAGCTGTGCGGCCGGCCGGTCGAGCTGGCGCCGGGCCACGCCGTGGTCGAGCTCGAGCTCTCGGAGCGGATGGTCGTCGACTCGACCGGGCTGGTCCACGGCGGCTTCGTCTTCGGTCTCGCGGACCACGCTGCCATGCTCGCCGTGAACGAGCCGACGGTCGTCCTGGCGGGTGCCGAGATCCGCTTTCTCGCCCCGGCGGTCGCCGGGGAGCGCCTTGCCGCGACGGCACGACTGGTCGCGAGCGATGAGGCCGCAAGCGTCACGTCGAGGTCGAGGTGGCGCGCGGCGGTGAGAGCGTCTTCACCGGCACCTTCCACTGCGTGACGCCCTCGCGGCACGTCCTCGATCGATGAGCGGCGGGGCCCTCGTCGCCGAAGTCCTCGAGCGCCACGGCGTGCGGGAGCTGTTCACCCTCTGTGGCGGTCACATCTCGCCCATCCCTGGTGGAGGCCATGAAGCGAGGCGCTCGTGGTCACGACGTGCGCGACGAGCAGTCGGCGGTATCGCGGCCGACGCGGTGTCGCGGTTGACCGGCAGACGGGCGGCTGCCGTCACCGCCGGACCGGGCGTGACCAATACGCTGACCGCGGTCAAGAACGCCCAGATGGCGCAGTCGCCCGTCGTCCTGCTGGGTGGGTGATCGCAACCTCCTCCGGCCGTGGCTCTCTGCAGACACTGCTGGCCTCGCGCCACGGGCAGTGGGCGCGCCGGGTGGCGCGAGCGGCACCGATGCTCGAGCACGCCTTTCGCCGGGCGCGGAGGGCGTGCCGGGCCCCGTGTTCCTGGAGTGCCCGGTCGATCTCCTACCCGGAACGGGTCGTCAGGGAGTGGATCGCCGGACGCCGTCGTGGCTCCCCTCGCGGCGACTGGGAGCGCGGCTACTGCGCACCTATCCGAGTGGCATGTCCTGCGCGTCCACGCCGGCGGCGACTCGCCGCCCGGTGAGCGCGAACCCCGTCGAGAGGCTGGTCCCCGGCGGCGGTCTCCTCCCGTGCCCTGCGCAGAGCGGCAGGCGCCTGGGAGCGCAGCCGCTCGCTATCCTGCTGGAGCCAGGCGACTTCGAAGCCGACCGGGTGGGGACGATGGCAGGCGGTCGGCGCACTGGGCGTGCTGACCTACCTTCCGGCTGCGCACTGGCGCGCCGAGCATGAGGTGCTGCGCCGGCACCGTCGCCGCGAGGCCCTCCGGGATGCCGACCTGGTGCTGCTGGCCGGCGTGCCCTGCGATTTCCGGCTCGGCTACGGCCGGCCTCGGCCGGGCCGAGCTCGTGGCCGTGAACCGGAGTCGCGAAGACCTGTGGAAGAACCGGCGCCCGGACGTTCCCGTGCTCGCCGACCCCGCTTCCTTCCTGATCGCTCTCGCCGAACGGACCACGGTCTCGGAACGGTGGCGGCAGTGGCGGCAGACGATTGAGGCAATGCGACCTTCAGAGCGAAGCGAGGATCGAGGGATATCGGCGCGGCCCTCGCGTGGGGGGCTCAATCCGCTCGCTCTGTGCAGGGCCGTCGACGACGCCCTGGACGAGGACAGCGTCGTGGTCGTCGACGGAGGGGACTTCGCGGCCACCGCTTCGTACACCGTCCGCCCGCGGGGACCGCTGCGCTGGCTCGACCCCCGGCGGCCTTCGGGACGCTCGAGTCGGCGGAGGCTTCGCTCGAGCGGCTCCGAGCGTCCCTGGCGCCGAGGTATGGCTGCTCTGGGAGACGGATCGGCGGCCTTCAGTCTGGCGGAGATCGATACTCTCTGCCGCCACGGGCGAGGCATGATCGCCGTGGTGGGCAACGACGCGGGCTGGATGCAGATCGCCCGCGACCGGCACCACCTTCGGCACGACGTCGGCACCGTGCTCGCCCGCACCTCCGACGCCACCGGTCGCCGAGGCTGGGTTGCAGGCCGGGCTTCCGCGGCTCACCGCCGACGCCGCCGAGGCGATGATGCGCCTGCCGAAGCGGAACGCCAGGCGCGCAGCGCTGGCCGGTGGGGACTGACCACACCTCCTCGGAGCGACACTTCCACGGCGGCTCCCTTCCTACGTGAGCACCACCACGCGGCGCGATCGCTCCATCCTGATCCTCCACACCGGAGGCACCATCGGCATGCGCGAGTCCGCGCAAGGATGGGCTCCCCAGCCCGGGTTCCTTGCCGAGCAGATGGGGGCCCACCCCGTGTTCGCGTCGGAAGCGATGCCCCGCTGGCGGGTCGAAGACCTCGATCCACTGCTCGACTCGGCGGAGATGAAGCCGGCCGACTGGCAGCGGATCGCGCGCGCGATCGAACGCCACTACGCGGACCACGACGGCTTCGTCGTGCTCCACGGCACCGACACCATGGCCTACACGGCCTCGGCGCTGTCCTTCATGTTCGACGGGCTCGACAAGACGGTCCTGCTGACCGGTTCCCAGGTGCCCCTGTGCCGACCGCGGACCGACGCGCTGGACAATCTGGTGAGCTCGCTGATCCTCGCCGCCGACCACCGCATCCCGGAAGTCACGCTGTATTTCGGCAGCCGCCTCTTCCGGGGTTGCCGCGCGGTCAAGGTGAACTGCCAGGGGTTCGATGCCTTCGCGTCTCCGAACCTGCCGGCCCTGGCGGAGGCGGGCGTGGACCTGGTGCTCGCCGAGGAGCTGATCCGTCCCCGCCCGGCGGGCGGGGAGTTGGTGCTCCATGGGGAGCTCGACTCCTCGGTGGGCATCCTCTGGCTCTTCCCCGGCATCACCGGCGACATCGTGCGCAACTTCCTGGCACCGCCCCTGCGCGGCGCGGTCATCCAGGCCTTCGGGGTGGGCAACGGGCCGGTCCAGGATCGTGAGTTCGTGGCCTCGTTGTCGGAGGCGCGTGCGCGCGGCGTCGTGCTCGTCGACTGCACCCAATGCCTGGTGGGATCGGTCGATCTCGGGGACTACGCCACGGGAGCCGGGATGCGGCGGGCCGGCGTCATCAGCGGCTTCGACATGACTCCGGAGGCGGCGCTCACCAAGCTGATGCACCTGCTCGGCCGGGGTCTGCCGGTCGAGGAAGTGGAGCGGTGGATGCAGACCGACCTGAGGGGGGAGCTCAGTCGGCCGGGTCCAGCAGGCCCTTGCGGCGCATCCACGTCTCGTTGAGCTTCGAGAGGTAGCGCTCGCCGGAATCCGGAAAGAGCGTCACCACCAGAGCCTCGGAGCCCAGCTCGGAGGCCACGCGACGGGCGCCGACGGCGGCCGCTCCACCCGAGGAGCCGGTGAAGATCGCCTCCGTGCGGGCCAGCTCGAAGACCGCGTCGTACGCCGACCGGTCGTCCACGGTCACCACCTCGTCGATGACGTCCATCCACACGCTGCCGGGCATCAGATCCTCCCCGATGCCGTCGATCAGGTACTGGTGGATCCGATCTTCGGGAGGCAGCTCGCCGTGCTCCTTGAAGTAGGCGTAGACGCTCCCCACGGGATCGACCCCCACGACGCGGACGTCGGGATTCTGCTCCTTGAGGAAGCGTCCCGTCCCGCTGATCGTTCCGCCCGTGCCGATGCCTGCCACCCAATGCGTGATCCGGCCGTCGGTCTGGCGCCAGATCTCCGGCCCCGTGGTGCGGTAGTGCGCCATCGGGTTGGCCTGGTTGTAGTACTGATAGGGGAGGAAGGCGCCCTCCTCGTCGCGGATCCTCTCGGCCACCTTGTAGTAGGAGCGCGGATCGTCGGCGGCGACTTCGGTCGGGCAGGTGATGACCCGGGCCCCGTAGGCCTCGAGCAGGGCCACCTTCTCCGGAGGGATCTTGTCCGCGGTCGTGCACACCATGCGGTATCCCTTGAGGATGGCGGCGATACACAACCCCACTCCCGTGTTCCCCGAGGTCGGCTCGACGATCGTCATGCCGGGCCGCAGCTTCCCCTCCGCCTCCGCGGCCTCGATCATGGCGATGCCGATCCGGTCCTTGACGCTCGAGCCGGGATTGAACGACTCGACCTTGACGGCGAGAGTGGCGGCGCCGTCGAAGTAGCGTCCGAGCTTCACCAAGGGAGTGTCGCCCAGGGTCTCCAGCAGGTTCTCGTACAGTTCCATGGTGCTCTTTCGTGCCCTCGAGGGGCGGTGAATGTAGCACAGGCCACCCGCCGGTTTCGGCCCTCTACCGAGCGTTCGGGAGCGCGATCACGGCTCCGTCGCGGACCTGGCCGGGCCTGACCTCGAGCTCGGCCACCGCGGTGCCGTCGACCTCGACCCGGTAGGCCCCGAGGGGCCGCACGGCGCTGCGATGAGCTTCGACCACCGTGGGCTGGCTCAGGAGGAGGCGGAACCGGCCGTCGGGGCCCGCCCGGGCGACGCGACGGTACGGCATCTTGTGTCCGTTGCCGAGGTCGAGAGGGAGTGAGGCCGTCACCCTCGCGCCGGGCCGGGCGGTTCCCCGGACCCTCGCGCCCCGCACGATCTCGAAGATGCTGGCCGCCGGCGTCGGCCGAGGATCGTAGAGCACGGCCTCCGCGTCGAGCACGGCCTCACCGATCGAGAGAAGCGTGGGAGGCACCTCGGAGAGCGTGTCCAGGCGAGCACGGAACATCGCGGCTCCGTCGCCTTCGCGGCGCTCGAGCCGCACGACGTTGGTGCGGCGGTCGGGGCTCTGCCAGATCAGACGGTAGTGCCCCATTCGGGCTCCCCGGCACAGTCGCGCGGCGAGAGAACGACGATAGGTCGGACCCGGGCCGACGACGGGCCAGGGAACCGACCGCAGGGCTCGATCGGTGGAGACCTCGACCTCGGAGGCGACACCGGCGCTGAGCGCTTCGGCCTGGAACCAGCTCCCGCAGCTCCGCGCGTCGAGAAGTGCGTAGCGGACCGGAGCGTCCGGAGGGCCGGCGCGTTCCAGGATTGCGAGGGAGGTGCCTTCGCCGGCCGCTACGAGCCAGCGGGAGGCAGTACGGGTCGGGTATCGCGCCCAGAGCGCCTTTCGTTCGCCGTAGGAGCCGACGAGGTTGCCGAGGGCCCACGGCGTCGCCACCGAAAAACGGCTCCGGGACGCCGTGGGCCCGGGGGAGAGGTCGCGGAGCCAGAGGACCGCCTCGATATCGGCCTCGTCGTAGACCACCAGCGACTCGGCGCGGGAGGCGTCGACCCAGGGCCGGGAGGTCACCCCGTAGGGCCAGAGAGGGGCGACGACGAGGAGTGCCACCGGGAGAGCGGCGAGGAACCGGGCTCCGCGGACGTGAAGGCCCGCCGCGAGCCAGTCCTGGGCCGCGGCGGCCGCCGGGGCGGCCACCAGCGCCAGGAACGCCGGCGGGAGGTAGCCGAGGTCGCGGGTGACCCACCAAGCGGCGCTCCAGAGCGCGGCTGCAGAGATCGCCAGAGTGCCTGCCGCCGGGTCGCTTCCCTCGCGAATCCGCCGGGAGATCACCCAGATCCCGGGTGGAACGATGAAAAGGATCGCGCCGAGCGAAGCCAAGGCCCCCGCCCAGGTGACGGGGACGTGCTCGGCCACCAACGGCGTGCGGGGACGCGCGAGCAGGAGGAGCTCGCGCAGTGGTGCCACGCGTGACAGCGCCAGGCCGGCGGTCGTCATGAGCCCGGCGGTCGCCAGGAGAAGGGGTCCTCGACCGAGTCCGAGGCGTTGCAGGAGCCCGATCGCCCAGAGCAGAGCGGGCCAGGCGACCAGCACGAGGCAGCAAGCGACGGCGCGGCGGACCGTCCATTCCTCCTCCCGGAGGCCCGGAGCGCCGAGGGAAAGCGCGGCGAAGAGGGCCGCGACGGCACCACCGAACGCCACTGCACGACGCACGGGATTCTCGAGTGGCCGGCGGCGGAGCAGCAGCACCACGGCCAGGGCGGTGATTCCCGACAAGCTCGCCACCACGGCGCCGGGGCCGATCCTCGAGGAGATCAGGAGGAGGCTCGTTGGCAGCGCGCACAGCGGCAGGGCCCACGGGCGACGAGTGCCTCCGGCCTCGGCCGGCTGGAGCCAGACCACGGCTCCGAGCAAGCAGGCCAGTGCGAGGACCACCTCGAGCGCGTGATGGTCGGCGAAGCCCAGCGCGCTCCGAGGCAGCCCTTCACCGGGGAAGAAGAGGGCGAGCGACACGGTCCAGACTGCGACGCCGGTGCCTCCCAGGCGGCGACCCAACGGCCAAAGCAGGAGGATGCCGAGACCGCCGAGGAGGGGAGGCAGCCACGCCGCCGTGGCCGCGATCCTCGTCGGGGCGGGTCGTGGCCCCTCCAGGATGCGCGCGGGTGTGGCGAGGACCCGGTCCCACAGACCCGGTGAGAGTTTCTCTCCCGCAGTCGCCGGTACGGGACCGTCCTCAGGGCCGAGGGAGCCGAGGACGACGGCGGCGCGACGCACGTGCTCGTACGCGTCGGTTCCCAGGAGGCGAGGCACTTCCCCTGCGGGCAGGGACGACCGGGAGGGCCCGCCGACGCGCGCCGCGATCGCGAGCAGCGTCGCCAGCAGCGCGACCGTGACGGTCGGGAGACCGGCCCGTCGCGTCGATTCGCCCACCGGCGGATGCTATCGGGACGCACGGCACGGCAGTGGTACCGTGCGGGGAACCGAGCGGCCTGAGGAAGGAAGACGATGCGACGTTGGATTCTGGCGATCGCCCTGGCGGGAGCGGTGGTCGTGCCTGAATCGCCGCGGGACCCCACGCCCGACGGCCCGGCGAGGACGAGGTCCGGCTCCGCCCGGCCTGGTGCGATCCCCGGTGCGAGGCCGCCGGGCCCTCGGTCGGGCGCGGCCCCGGAAGCCGCGTCTGCGCGCCGGCCTTCGAGCGCGACGTGACCTCGCTCTTCGTGAACGAGCCCACCGGGGTGTGGGAGGTGATCTCCGCGGACTGCGGTGCCAGCGCGGCTGCAACGACTTCTTCGACTTCGTCTGCGACGGGGGCGGAGCCCCCCAGGCAACCTTCTGTCTGCACGGCGGCAGCGCCGCGTGGGACACGAACCTCTCCGTCTGGGAGGGCACGTCTCTCGCAGTCTGTGAGGACTCGGGGTGCGGGCCGGGCGCCGACCTCGTCTGGCCGGTCCCCGGCTTCGGGGGCTACCGCTTGCGGATCGGCGGCACCGGAGGGGCGAGCGGTTCCTACTCCCTCGCCGTGAACATGCCGAGCAACTGCTTTCTCGAGTGCTGATCCCGGTCGGGCTCCAGGAGGTCTCCGTCGACTGATCCCCTAGACCTTCGCGGCCTTGCGCTCGCGGCGGATGAACAGCAGGTTGCGCGCGCGTAGATGAAGGCGCCGGTCGACTGGCCGAGGATGAAGACCGGATCGCGACGCCAGATGGCATAGGCGAGCAGCACCATCCCTCCCACCAGGCTGAAGTACCAGAAGGCGATCGGGATCACGCTCTTGCGCTGGCGCTCGGAGGCGATCCACTGGACGAGGAAGCGGGCGGAGAAGAGCCCTTGGCCCAGGAGACCGACTCCGAGCCACACCGTGTCGATACTCATCACTCGATCTCCTGGACGCGACGATTGCCGATCGATCGTTTCTGCAGCCAGCGGACCCCCCGCAGGTCGGCCAAGCCCCGCCACAGGCGGTTGTGGACTCCGTACTTCGAGGTGCCGTGCCGCCGCGGCCGGTGGCGCACCGGGATCTCGCGGATGCGCGCTCCGCGCAGGGCCACCAGGGCCGGCAGGAACCGGTGCATTCCGTTGAACAGAGGCAGCTCGACGAGGAGCTCGGCCCGGTAGGCCTTCAGCGAGCAGCCGACGTCGGTGATCCCGTCGTGGAGAATGGCGGAGCGGACGCGGTTCGCCAGACGCGAGGAGACGCGGCGCATCCAGCTGTCGTGACGCTCGGCGCGGACCCCGGACACCAGGTCGCACTCCCGCAGAGCCTCCAACAGCCGGGGTACGTCGGCGGGGTCGTTCTGCAGGTCGGCGTCGAGCGTCACGACGATCCCTCCCCGGGCAGCCGCGAAGCCGGAGGCCAACGCCGCCGACTGCCCGTAGTTGCCGGCGTGCCGAAGGAGGCGCAGACGGGGCTCGGAAGCGGCCAGACCCATCGCCGCGTCGAGACCGCCGTCGTCGCCACAATCGTCGATCAGGATCACCTCGAAGCTCGTGGCGGCGAGCGAGTCCATCATCCGGACGAGCTCGTCGACGAGGATCGGGAGGTTCTCCCGTTCGTTGCAGAAGGACGACGATCGAGACGTCGGCCGGCTCATCGATTCACCTGCGGCGGTATGAGTTTCAGGAGGGCGACTCCTTCATCGGCCTGCGGGCGCGACAACCGCTTCGAATCCGCGGATCCTCGACCTCGGAGAGGTCGCCGACGTGCGCCACGACTCCAACGGCCGCCTTCGCTCGGGTACCGGCGCAGCGCTTCGGCATCTGGCAGCAGGTGAGCGAGCCGCCTCATGTAGAAGAGCGACGCCCGTCGATCCTCGGAAAGACGGCGTACTTCGTCGGGGCCCAGACGTTCGAGCAGGGCCTGCCGCCGGGCGCGCCGACTTGAGGGGTCGGGCCTCGCGGCAGCAGCCAGCCCAGCGCCAACGGTCCGAGCGTAGGGGCCATGCCGGCGGCCAGCAGCACGGCGCTGAGAGCCGCTCCTGCCTCGCGAAGCGGTCCATGCCCCGGCCGCGGCACAGACGCCCAAGGCGGCGAGCAGGACGGCGACGATCGTCGGGAGCTCGGCTCCCAGCGCCGCCACCGCCGGTCGGCGCCCAGCCTCGACCGGCAGCAGGACGGCGACAGCCAGGAAGAGTGCCGCGACCGAACCGAGCGGCGCGACGAGGGCCAGCCGGTGCCGCCGCCCGGTCCGCGCCACGGTGTCGAAGTGATGGGCTACCAGCAGCGCCAGGGCAGGGAACATGGGAAGGAGATAGACCGAGCGCTTGGCCGCGGAGAGGCTGAAGAAGACGAGCGGCACGACGGTCCAGCAGACGGCGAAGCGGAAGCCTGCGGAGCGACGCCAGGAGCCTTCCCGCGCCGGCACCCAGAGGGCGGCCGGCAGGAGGAAGGACCACGGGAGGAAGTCCACCGGCAGGGTGGTCAGGTAGTGATACCAGGGACTGACGTGCCCCGACATCACTGCAGTCGATCCCGGTGAGAAGTAGCGCGTCAGGTTCTGCGTCAGGACCATCTCGCGCAGGTAGCCGGTACCCGCCTGGGCAGTGGCGGCGGCGAGCCACGCGGCCACCGGCGCGGCCCAGAGGAGGAGACCACGACCGATCTGCATGGCGCGGATCTCGCTCTTCTCGTCGGAGACCCAGAGGTACGCGACGGCCGAGAGCAGGAAGGGAAGGAGCCCGACCGGGCCCTTGGCGAGCGTCGCGAGCCCCGCTGCGAGGAAGAAGAGGCGGTAGCTCACCCGGCTCGACTCCTGGTACCCGCGCACCCAGAGCCAGGCCGAGAGCGCCACCAGGAAGGCGAGCAGCATGTCGATCTGTCCGACCCGGGCCTGCCACAGCACTTTGAAGCAGGTGGCGTAGGCCAGGGCCGCGATCCAGCCCACTCGCGCCGTGAACAGCCGGCGGCCCAGGGCGTCGACGAGGAGGATCGTCCCGACCCCCGCCAGCGCCGAGGGCAAGCGCACGGACCACTCGTCGAACCGTCCGAGCAGTCCGGCGGCGGCGTCGATGCTCCAGAAGAACAACGGTGGTTTCTGGGCGTAGATCTCACCGTTGAGGTGGGGTACCAGGTAGTCACCGTCGACGCTCATCTCCCGCGCCACCTCCGCGTAGCGAGGCTCGTCGGGATTCCACAAGTCGCGCGCGCCCAACCAGGGCAGCATGAGGAGCAGCCCGAGCAGCCCGAGCAGCACGGGTGCCCGGCGAGAGCTCTCGCTCTCGGGAACGGGTGGTGGGGTCTCGTGCATGGGTCGGGGGTGTGGCGGGCCGCGAGGCATTCTATCGGCGCCGCTATGATGCGGCCATGGCCGCGAGCACCGGAAACCGCCTCGCCGGTGAGCTCGAGTCCCTACCTCCTGGCTCACGCCGAGAACCCCGTCGAGTGGCACCGGGCGAGGCTGCTCGATGAGCCTCACGGAGTGACCGCCCGATCTTCCTGCTGATCGAGCCACCACACGTGCCACTGGTGTCACGTCGCGGAGCGGAGCCGTCGACCGATCCGGCGACCGCCGAGCTGATGAACCGCTGCTTCGTCAACGTCAAGGTGGACCGAGGAATGACCGGGACCTCGACGATCTGGCGACCGCCACAGCTGCTCGCCGGTCACGGAGGCTACTGTCCTGTTCTGACTGCCCGCGTCGATTTTTCGCCGGCACCTACTTCTTCCCTCCCGGACCGGCCGGGGACGCCCCGGCCTATGACCGTCCTGCGACGTTGGCCGATGCGTGGGTCGAGCGGCGCGACGACGTGGAGACCCAGGCGGGAGGTGGCGCTCGGCGATGCGCGAGGCACTCGAGGAGCGGCGAACTGCGGGGCGAGCTGCTCGGCGCCGAGCGCGCCGAGCTCGCCGCTTCGGCCGTCGAACGCCTCGGCCGCGCCTACGATCCGGTGTGGGGAGGCTTCGGCGGCGCCGGCTTCGACCTCGTCGCCGGCGGCGTCTTCCTGGCCGAGATCGCGGCCGAGCGTCCTCGAGCCGAGGAGATGCTGGCGACCACTCTCGACCGATGGCGCGCGGCGGTCTCTTCGATCAGCTCGGCGGCGGGTTCCACCGCTACGCGACCGATCGCGAGTGGCGTGTCCCCCACTTCGAGAAGATGCTCTACGACAACGGCCTGCTGCTCGAGATCTACGCTCAGCGGGCGCTGGGCGGCGACCGCCGGCGCCAGGCGCCGTCGAGGCCACGTCGGCTGGCTCGCCGCCGAGCCCGCGATCCGAGAGCGGGCGCCTTTTGGAGCGCTCTCGACGCCGACTCGAGGCAGGGAGGGGGCCTTCTACGCCTGGACGCGAGACGAGCTGCTCGACGCCCTCGGCGAGGAGGACTTCGGGTTCCTCGCGCCCCTGCTCGGCTTCGACGGGCCGCCCTTCTTCGGCGACGGAGGCCTATGCTGCACCTGCCGGGCCTCTGGGCCGACTGAGGGCGCGCCGCCGTATGCCCTGGAGGAGCGGCTCGTCGGAGAGATGGAGCGCGCCGTCGCCTCTGCGAGGCCCGGAGCGCGCGACAGACCGCCAACGACGACAAGTCTGGCGGACTGGAACGGCATGGCGATCGGAGGTCTGGCGGTCGCAGGAGGCCTGCCGGGCCGTGGGGCGTGGCTCGACCTGGCGGAGGACGCGGCCCGGTTCCTGACCGGTGCGTTGCGCGGCCGCGGAGAGCTGTGCCACTCGTGGCGCGACGGTCGGA
The DNA here is from genome assembly GCA_041394745.1 of Thermoanaerobaculia bacterium. GTDB lineage: Bacteria > Acidobacteriota > Thermoanaerobaculia > Multivoradales > JAHEKO01 > JAWKHP01. The sequence goes on from JAWKHP010000006.1 coordinate 77,101, forward strand.
GCGGCCCGCCGGCCTTCCTCTCGGACTACGTGTGGGCGATCCACGGGCTGCTCGCCCTGGCCGACGCCCGGCCGGACGGCGGTTGGCTGCCGGTCGCAGTCGACCTGGCCGAAGAGCAGATCCGGCGCCTCGCCGCCCCCGCAGGCGGCTACTTCGCCGCCGGCGAGGACGCCGACCTGCTGGCCCGCAGCCGGGAGGTCTTCGACGGCGCCGTACCCGCGCCCAACGCCGTTGCGGGTTGGAACTGGGTGGATCTGGCCGCCCGCACCGGAGAGACTCGCTGGCTCGAGCGGGCGAGATCCCTGCTCGAAGCCTTCGGCGGTGCTGCGTCCGGCCATCCCGGAGCGGTCGACGGTCTGGTGGTGGCGGCTCTGCGCTTCCGGCGTCTGGCGACCGGTGCCGAGACGCGTCCGCGGGGGGAGGCGATCGGTCTCCTCGAGCACGAGGCGCGCTCCGCAGTCGTCCTCTCTCTGGATCTGGTCGAGAGGAGCGAGAACGGCGTTCGCGACCTCCGCCTCGGCGTGCGGCCCGTCGAGGGCTGGCGCATCGCCGGACCCGCCGGTAGCGGCCCTCCGGAGGTGAGCGGCGAGGGCTTGGACTTGGGACCGGTCCGGTGGCCGGCCGACGCGGAGGAGGGCGTCCGTGATGGGGTCGAGCTCCGCCTGCGCGCCTCGGGCGAGGCCGGCGGCGTCGTGCGGGTGCGGTTCGCCGCTTGCGACCGCAGCCGGTGTCTGCCCCCGACCTGCGTCGAGCTGCCGGTTCCCGGCTGACTGCGGCTATACTGGCGCACGGGGAGATGGCGCGTAACTCCATGGTCCACAAGCGTTTCGCCGTGAGGGTCGGGGCCCTGGCACTGCTGGCCTCGTTGGCCCCGGCGGGCCGGGCCGAGGAGCCCGGAGCCGCGGGTGAGGTCCACCTGCTCCACATCCAGACCATCATCCACCCGATCGCGGCGCAGTACTTGGAGAAGGGGATCGCCGAGGCCGACGCGGCGGGGGCGGCGGCCCTCGTCCTCGAGCTCGACACCCCGGGCGGCTTGCTGACCTCGACGCGCGAGATGTCCGAGGCGATGCTGGGAGCCGAGACGCCGGTGATCGTCTACGTCGCGCCGAGCGGCGCCCAGGCGGCGTCGGCGGGCTTCTTCCTCCTGATGTCGGGTGACGTGGCTGCCATGGCCCCGGGGACGAACACCGGTGCCGCCCACCCGGTGGGCGGCCAGGGAGAAGACATCGAGGGCACTCTCGGCGAGAAGGTCGAGCAGGATTCGGCGGCGACGATCCGGTCTCTGGCCAAGCGCAACGGCCGCGATGCCGCGCTGGCCGAGAGCGCCGTGGTCGAGAGTCGGTCGTTCACCGCCGACGAGGCCCTGGAGAACGGTCTGATCGATGTCGTGGCGAGCGATGTCGAGGATCTCCTGACGGCCATCGACGGCCGCACGATCACCAAGGCGGACGGCGGCGAGCGCGTCCTCTCGACGGCCGGGGCCACGATCCGGGCGGTGGACATGACCGCCTTCGAGCGCTTCCTCTCGGCCCTCGCGCACCCGAACATCGCCTACATGCTGCTCACCCTCGGCGGGTTGGGTCTCTATTTCGAGCTCTCGAGCCCGGGGGCCGTGCTGCCGGGCGTGCTCGGCGCGATCTCCCTCCTGCTCGCCTTCTTCGCCCTCTCGGTCCTGCCCGTCAACTACGCCGGAATCGCCTTGATCGCGCTCGCCCTCGTCCTCTTCGTCGCCGAGATCAAAGTGACGAGCTACGGCCTGCTGACGGTCGGTGGCATCGTCTCGCTGGCGCTGGGCTCGTCGATGCTCTTCGACAGCCCGGACCCGGCCATTCGAGTGAGCTTGAGCGTCATCGCGATCGTCACGGCCTTCGCCGCCGTGCTCGTGGTCATCCTCCTCAGCCTGGTCGTACGGACCTATCGCACGCAGGTGCGCACGGGGAGCGAGGGAATGGTGAGCCAGCGCGGGGTCGTACGATCGGCGCTGGCGCCCGTCGGCAAGATCTTCGTCCATGGAGAGCTGTGGGACGCGGAGACGGACTCGGACGCCGAGGTCCCCGTCGGGGCGACCGTCGAGGTTCTGGCGGTCGAAGGCATGCGCCTGAGGGTCCGGCCGCTTCCGCGCCGGGCGTCGTAGCAAGGAAAGGAGCCACCATGTTCAATGGCGGATTCACCGGACTCATTCTCGTCGTCATCATCGCCGTCTATCTGTTCTCCCGCTGGGTGAACATCCTCAACGAGTACGAGCGGGCCGTGGTGTTCCGGCTCGGCCGGCTGGTGAGCGCTCCGCGCGGACCCGGTCTCGTCCTCATCCTCTGGCCGCTCGAGCGGATGGTGAAGATCTCACTGCGGACGGTGGTCCACGATGTCCCGGCCCAGGACGTGATCACCCGCGACAACGTCTCCGTGAAGGTGAACGCGGTCGTCTACTTCCGTGTCGTCGAGCCGTCGCAGGCAGTGGTCGAAGTGGAGAACTACCTGGTGGCGACGAGCCAGATCGCCCAGACGACCCTCCGCTCGGTCCTCGGCCAGGCCGACCTCGACGAGCTGCTGTCCGAGCGCGAGAAGCTGAACGAGCAGCTGCAGTCGATCATCGACGCCCACACCGACCCGTGGGGCGTCAAGGTCTCCGCCGTCGAGGTCAAGCACGTCGACCTGCCGCAGGAGATGCAGCGGGCGATGGCGCGCCAGGCCGAGGCCGAGCGCGAAAAGCGTGCGAAGATCATCCATGCGGACGGCGAGCTGCAGGCGTCGAGGAGTCTCGCGGAGGCGGCCAACGCGTTCAGCGCCAATCCCGTGACGCTGCAGTTGCGGTATCTGCAGACGCTCACCGAGATCTCCGCGGAGCACAACTCGACGATCCTCTTCCCCCTCCCCATCGATCTGATCAGCTCCTTCATGCGCGGACGAGGCTCCGCCGGCGGCGACTAGACGCAAGGTGCAATCGTGAGCGAACGCGAAGACAGCTACTACGAGATCTCCCTGACCCACCGGCAGGTGATGTGGGTCTTCGTCGTCCTCCTGGGCTGTGTCGCCGCGGCGTTCTTCGCGGGACTCTGGCTGGGCAAGGAGCCCCCGGGCGACACGCCGGTCGTCGTTCGGACCGAGGAGGGAGAGGCCACGCAGGCCGAGGAGCCGGCGGACGGCCTCGAGCCGTTGCGGTTCTTCAGCGAGGACCAGGAGCAGGCTCCCGCCGTCGAGAGCCCGTCGCGGGAGACGACTCTCGCCGAAGATCTCGGGGCGGAGACCCCGGAGGAGCGGGAGCCGGAACCGGCGCGCGAGGCGGCGCGAGAGGAGCCGGCCCCGGCCGCGCCCCAGACGCGCACGGAGGAGGCCACTCCGCCTGCCTCCCGGGAGGGACTGGTCATCCAGGTCTTCTCCTCGGCCGATCGATCGCAGGCGCAGCAGCTGGTCGATCGTCTGAAGAAGGGCGGGCATCCGGCCTTCCTCTCGCCCGACGTGGTGGACGGACGGACGATGTTCCGGGTCCGCATCGGTCCCTACGACGAGCGCCAGAGCGCCGAGCGCGTGGCCGAGAACGTGCGTCGTTCCTACCGGCTGGACACCTGGATCACCCAGAACTCCTGACCCCGGCATGGTGACGAGGGGGACGGGCCGGCGCTCGCCCCTGGCCCTGCTGCTGGCCGTCGCGGCCGGATGCCTCTGGGCGGCGTGCTTCCGAGCCCACGCGCTGGTCGTGGCGCCGTGGGCGGCGCTGGCGCCGACCCTGACGCTGCTCTGGGCGCAACGGCCGGTTCGCCTGACCTTTCTGGCCGGTGTGGCGTACTGGTGCGCCGCGCTCTGGTGGATCGTTCCCACCCTGGTGACCTACGGGCCCCTGGCGCTCTGGTGGGCGATCCCCGCCCTCCTCCTGCTGGCGACGGTCCTGGCGGGCTACTGGGCGCTCTTCGCCTGGATGGCGGTGCCGCTGTGGCGCCGCGGGGCCCTCTGGGGGCTGGCGGGTGCTCCGGCCGCCTGGGTGGTGTGCGAGTGGCTCCGCGGCTGGGTCTTGGGGGGGTTCCCGTGGAATCTCGCGGCCTACTCCTGGTTGGAGGTGCCCGGAGCTCGTGCGCTGTCGGCATGGATCGGCGCCTATGGCGTCTCGGCGGTGGTCGTGCTGGTCAACGCGGGCGTGGCGATCGCTCTGGCGCGGCGCAGCTGGTGGACCGCCGCCGCCGTGGCGAGCTCGGTTCTGGTCTTGCTGGCGGTCTCCGCCCGCTGGGCCGGAAGCGACGATTCGCGGGCGGCGGGGTCCCTCCATCCGGTACGGGTGATCCAGCCGAACGTCCCCAATCGGACCACCTGGGATCCGGTCCTGGCGGAGGAGGACTATCAGCGCCTGCTCCGCCTCTCGCACGAGGCCTGCGATCGGCCTGCACTGCTGATCTGGCCCGAAAGCGCGGCCTTCCCGATGAGCTGGCAAACCCACGAGCGCCTCCGCGGCAACGTCCGCACATTGGCGGAGCGTGGTTGCCCGGTGCTGCTGAACTCTCCCTGGTCCGAGCCCGACGGGTACCGCAACTCGGTTTTCGTCATCGGCCCCGATGGGCCGACGGGGCGCTATGACAAGAGGCACCTGGTGCCTTTCGGCGAGTACGTGCCCGGGTGGGCGCCGATCGGCGAGACCCTGGCGCGGAACATCGGCAGCTTCGTCCCGGGTCGCGAGCCGACGCTGCTTCCCTGGGCGGGCGAAGAGCTGGGAGTCGCCGTCTGCTACGAGATCGTCTTTCCGACCGAGGTGGCCGCCACGGTCCAACGCGGTGCGACGATGTTGGTGACGGTGACCAACGACGCCTGGTACGGGGACACCGCGGCCCCCTGGCAGCACTTGGCGGCGGCGAGGTTTCGCGCTGCGGAGCTGCACCGGCCGGTGCTGCGCGCCGCCATCACCGGCGTTTCGGCGATCGTCGATGCGCGCGGGGGCCTGCAGGCGGTGCTGGGAGTCGGGGAGGAGGGCGTCCTGCGCGGAGACGTTCCCGGGCGCTCCGAGCGGACCCTGTACTCGCGTGCGCCGCGCGCACCCGTCTGGGCGTCCGGCGTCCTCTGGTTGGGTCTGGTCGCGGCCTCGCGCGCAGGCTCGGATACACTGCGGCGCCGGAGGCGGCGATGAGCGGTGCGATGGAGATGCAGCAGCGGTTGGAGGGCCTGGGCGAGCGCCTCGAGGGCCTGAGGGGGTTCCTTTGAGCAGGCTGCGCCGGAGGATCGCCTCGCCGAGCTGGACAAGACCATGCAGCAGCCGGGGTTCTGGGACGACCCCGAGGGCAACGCCACCATCCTGCGAGAGCGCCGGGCAGTCGAGCGTCAGGTCGACTCGCTGAAGAAGCTGCGCCGCGACGCCGAAGACGTCGACGCCTGGCTCGAGCTCCTCGACGAGGGCGAGTCCGATCCCGAGCTCGACGCCTTCGTGGAGCGGCTCGACGGCGAGCTCGAGAAGCTCGACCTGCAGCTCAAGCTCTCCGGGTCCGACGACGACAAGAACGCCCTCGTCGCGCTCCACCCCGGAGCCGGCGGCACCGAGTCGCAGGACTGGGCCGAGATGCTCCTGCGCATGTACCTTCGCTGGGCGGAGCGCAACGGATACGACGTCGAGATGCTCGACCGTCTCGAAGGCGAGGAGGCGGGCATCAAGAGCGTGACGTTCGCCGTGCGCGGGCCCTACGCCTACGGCTACCTGCAGGGCGAGAGCGGCGTCCACCGCCTGGTCCGCATCAGTCCGTTCGACTCCCAGAGTCGCCGCTACACGTCGTTCGCCTCGGTCGACGTCTTTCCCGAGGTGGACGACGACATCGAGATCGAGATCGAGGACAAGGATCTGCGCATCGACACCTACCGCTCCTCGGGAGCCGGCGGCCAGCATGTCAACAAGACCGAATCCGCGGTACGCATCACCCACCTACCGACCAACATCGTCGTCTCCTGCCAGAACGAACGCAGCCAGCACAAGAACCGGGCGACGGCGATGAAGATGTTGAAGGCCCGGCTCTACGACCGCGAGGTCAAGAGGCGCGAGGCCGAAGCGGCCGAGCGCGAAGGGAACAAGAAGGACATCGCCTGGGGAAGCCAGATCCGCAGCTACGTCCTCCACCCCTACCGCATGGTGAAGGACCACCGCACCGATCACGAGACCGGCAACACGGATCGCGTCCTGGACGGGGACTTCGACGACTTCATCGAAGCCTACCTGCGAAGCCGGATCGGCTAGCCCGTGGCCGACCGCTCGCTCACCTGGATCCACGAGATCCGCCGCCGGTTGGAGTCGCCGCCGCCGCGCCGGCTGCCGGCGGACGACGCGCGGCGCGCGGCCGTGCTCGTCCCCCTCTTCGTGCAGGAGGGAGGACTCCACCTGCTGCTCACCAAGCGGTCGGAGGCGCTACCGAGCCACAAGGGACAGATCGCCTTCCCAGGCGGCGCCCTCGAGCCGGGAGAGGGGCCGTGGGAAGGGGCGCTGCGAGAAACGAATGAGGAGGTGGGGCTCGAGCCGGGGACCATCCTGCGCCTGGGCGAGCTCGACGAGGTCACGTCTCCGGTGGGCTTCCGCGTCGTTCCCCGCGTGGGAGCCGTACCGGTTCCCCTCGAGCCGGTGCCCAACGAAGACGAGATCGAGCGCGTCTTCGGTGTGCCCCTGGTGGCGTTTTCCGAGCCGGGGGTGGTCGAGGACCGGGAGGTGGACTTCGACGGCCGCCGGCGCTCGATTCGTGCCTACCACGTCCTCGAGCCCCCGGTCTGGGCCTGACGGCGCATCATCCAACGTCTTCTCGAGCGGCTGGGCCTGGATTCCGAGCCCTCCTGAGCCGTGCCGGTCCGGTCCATGACTGCACAGCGAAAGCTCGGCACCTTCCTGGGGGTCTTCACACCCTCGATCCTCACCATCCTCGGGGTGGTGCTCTTTCTGCGCACCGGCTGGGTGGTGGGCAACGTCGGGCTGGTACCGGCGCTGGCGATCGTCGCCCTGGCGCACGTCATCACCTTCGCCACGGCCTTCTCGGTGTCGGCCATCGCGACCAACATGCGGGTCGGCGCCGGCGGCGCCTACCTCGTGATCTCGCGCTCTCTCGGTCTCGAGATCGGCGGCGCCATCGGGCTGCCGCTCTTCCTGGCGCAGACCTTCTCGTTGACCCTCTACAGCTTCGGTTTCGCCGAGGCTCTGCAGCTCTTCTGGCCCGCCCTGCCGCAGCGGCCGGTGGCGGCGCTGACGGTACTCGTCGCCGCGTTTCTCGCGGGCCGCTCGACCGAGCTCGCGTTGCGCCTGCAGATTCCGATCATGGCCGGCATCGGCGTCGCCCTGGTGGCTCTTTTCGTGGGAGCCGGGCGGGCCTCGGCGGAGAGTCTGCCGCTGTGGGGCGGTGTCCCGGGCGGCGAGAGCTTCTGGGTGGTCTTCGCGGTGTTCTTCCCGGCGGTCACCGGACTGATGGCGGGCGTCAGCCTCTCGGGCGACCTCGCGGAACCCGAGCGGAGCATCCCGCGCGGGACGCTCCTGGCGGTACTCGCCGGGTTCCTCGTCTACTGCGCCGTGCCGGTGGCGTTGGCGATGTCGGCCCCGGCGGACCGGTTGGTGGAGAACAACCTCATCTGGTTCGACCTGGCGTCGGTGCCGTGGCTCCTCTATCCGGGCCTCTTCGGGGCCATTCTCTCCTCGGCACTGGGGAGCATCCTGGCCGCACCGCGCACTCTCCAGGCCTTGATCGAGGACCGGCTGGTGCCTCGGCTCCCGGGCCGTCTGGGGACGGGCGCCCTGGGGCGGGGCATGCCCCACCTGCTTTCGACGGGAGTCGCCCTGGCGGCCGTGGGCCTGGGGGATCTCAACGCCGTGGCTCCGGTGCTCACCATGTTCTTCCTCACCACCTACGGGATGGTGAACCTGGTCGCCGGCCTCGAGCGGCTCTCGGGATCACCCTCGTACCGGCCGTCCATCCGCGTTCCGTTCTTCGTCTCCCTGGCCGGCGCCGCCGGCTGCCTCTGGGTGATGTGGCTCATCCATCCGCTGGCCGCCGTCGTGGCGGTGGTGGTGGAGGTGGCCGTGTACTGGGTCCTGCGCCGGCGGTCGCTCTCCGCCGCCTGGGGTGATCTGCGCTACGGGGCTCTGATGTCGTTCACCCGGGCCGCGCTGCTCAAGCTGCGCCAGCTCCCGGTCGACCCGCGCAACTGGCGTCCCCACATACTCCTCTTCGCCGACGACCCGGGTGAGAGCTTCGAGCTGCCACGCTTCGCCGCCTGGCTCAACCAGGGTCGAGGGATCCTCACCGTCAGCCGGCTGCTGATCGGCAAGCTGGAGGAGCTCGCCGGGCGCCGCCGCGAGACCCTGCGCGAGCTCGAGGAGAGCCTCGAGGAGCACGGCGTGCTGGCCTTCGCCGAGGTCGAGGTGGCCGACAGCTTCGAAGGCGGCGCCGTCGACATCTGCCAGGCCAACGGCATCGCCGGACTCTCGTCGAACGCCGTCATGTTCGGCTGGTCCGGGGACCCGGAGCGCCTCGCTGCCCTCCTCCGTATCGCCCACCGCGCCGCCCTGCTGGACAAGTCGACCGTCCTGTGCCGCGTAGCGCCGCGGCGCTGGAACGCCGCCCTCGGGCGGATCGACGTGTGGTGGGGCGGCCTGCAGAGCAACGGCGACATGTTGCTGCTCTTCGCCTACCTGATCTCGGTCAACCCCGAGTGGTCCCGCGCCGCCATCAAGGTCAAGAGCATCGCCACCAGTCGCATGAGCCGCGAGGAGAGCCAGCGGAACCTCGACCACCTCCTGCGGCGCAGCCGCATCCGCGCCGAGGCCGAGGTCCTGCCGCGCCCCGAGCACCGCACCGTCCAGGAGGTCATCCAGGAGGAGTCCGGCGATGCCGACCTCGTCTTGATGGGCCTCCAGGACATCGACCCCGGCGACGAGCGCGCCTACGCCGAACGCCTGATCCGCCTCGTCGGCGACCTCCCCACCGTCATCCTCGTCCGCGCCGCCGGCCCCTTCGCGGGGCTCTTGCTGGAGTCGAGCGCGGACGCGCGGTAGGACTCGGGCCTAGGTTCCGGGGGGCTCCGCGCTCTTCACGTACCGATGGCAGGGTACCGGGATGAGGCCGGCCGGGGTGCGGGCGGGGTAGTCGAAGGGGCCCGTGTCGGTCCAGCCGGCGCGTTCGTAGAAGCGGCGAGCGCGGGCGTTGCCGGTGGCCACGGCGAGCCAGGCCTCGGGGTGGCCGTTGGAGCGGACCTGGCGGACGGCCTCGGCCAGGAGGCGGTCGGCGAGGCCGGTGCCGCGGTGGGGGCGGGCGACGTAGACCTGCTCGACCTCGTCGCCGACCACCATGATGAAGCCGGCGATCTCGCCGTCGACCGTGGCGACGGTGGTGTCGGCGATGCGTCGTGGGGCGCGGGTCCGGAAGGACTCCTCGGTGCGGAAGGGGAGGAGCGCTTCGGGCGTGTGTCCGAGGTGACCGTCGCGCCAGCCCCGCCACCCGCGACGGTACCGGCGGGCTGCTAGAATCCGCGGCCGAAGGAGAGCCGAGATGAGCGTAGCCGCCGCTTCACAGGGGATCGACCGGATCGTCGGGCTGCTCGGGGACGACGCCGACAGCCTGCTGTCGCACGTGTGCGAAGGCATCCCCAAGGACACGATCCACGCGCCCGGTCCCGGGCACCTCGACGCCGTCTTCGGCGTCTCCGACCGCAACGCCCAGACCCTGGTGAGCCTGGCGCGCCTCCACGACCACGGGCGCCTCGGAGGCACCGGCTACGTCTCGATCCTTCCCGTCGATCAGGGCATCGAGCACTCCGCCGCCGCCTCGTTCGCGCCCAACCCGGCCTACTTCGACCCCGAGAACATCGTGAAGCTGGCCATCGAGGGGGGCTGCAACGCGGTGGCCTCCACTCTCGGTGTGTTGGGTTCCATGTCGCGCCGGTACGCCCACAAGATCCCGTTCGTCGTGAAGCTCAACCACAACGAGCTCCTGACCTACCCGAACGAGTACCGCCAGACCCTCTTCGCCCACGTCGAGCAGGCGTGGGACCTCGGCGCGGCCGGCGTCGGTGCCACGATCTACTTCGGCAGCGACGACGCCATGCGCGAGCTCGAGGAGATCTCCGAGGCCTTCGCGCAGGCTCACGAGCTGGGAATGGCTTGCATCCTCTGGTGCTACCTGCGCAACTCCGCCTTCAAGAAGGACGGCACCGACTACCATGACGCGGCCGACCTCACCGGCCAGGCCAACCACCTCGGCGTCACCATCGAGGCGGACGTCATCAAGCAGAAGCTGCCGACCAAGAACGGCGGCTACCCGGCGGTCGGCTTCGGCAAGACCCACGACCTGGTCTACGGTTCCCTGGTGTCGGACCACCCCGTCGACCTGGTGCGGTGGCAGGTCGCCAACTGCTACATGGGACGCATCGGCCTGATCAACTCAGGCGGTGCCTCGAAGGGCAAGGGCGACCTCGAGGCGGCGGTGCGCACGGCCGTCCTCAACAAGCGCGGCGGCGGCTGCGGCCTGATCTCCGGTCGCAAGGCATTCCAGAAGCCGATGGCCGAGGGCGTCGAGCTCCTCCACGCCATCCAGGACGTCTTCCTCTGCGACGACGTCACCGTCGCCTGATCGCGGATCGCGCCCTTCAGCTCTCGAACAACCGCTCGATGTCGCCGAGCTGGGCCTCGGCGTCGGCCTCGCCGATGTCGATCAGGTGCTCGATGTAGCGGTTGTCGAACAGCAGCAGAGAGAGCACGTCCGGGCTCGAGGTCTCGCGTGTGCCGGTGCCGCGGATGAGGAAGCGGAAGCTCTTGGGCAGGCGGTCCTCGTACCGCGCCGAGAGCCGGCCGAGGTCGCGCGACGGACGCAGCACCTCGAGCTCGACCGGCCGCAGATGCTCGGGATTCGAGCCCGGGCAGCTCTCGAGCAGCCGGTTGATGCGCTCCAGACGCAGGGCGTCCGCGTCGACGGCGTCGAGGAAGATGGCGTTGAGCAGCACACCGGCGACCTGCGCGGGCGGCGGGTAGCCGGCGACGGCGGGGGAGGAGGCCTCTTCGAGGCTGCGGGCGTAGCGCGTCGAGATGGCGAGGATGCGGTCTGCGCCGAGGTGGATCGCCGGCGACAGGGGGGTCGAGAGGCGGATGCCGCCGTCGCCGAACCAGGAGTCGCCCACCTTCTGCGCCGGGAAGACCACGGGCAGGGCGGCGGATGCCAGCACGTGCTCGATACGCAGCTCGGTCTGCACCGCGAGCCGGTGGGGCCGCTCCCAGGTGGAGATGTCCTGGCCCTGGACCCAGGTCACGGTCTGGCCGGTCGCGTACTTGAGGCCGGTGAGCGCCACGGCGCGCAGGTCGCGTGCGGGATCGGCCAGGTTGGTGGCGATGCCCGTGATGGCGCCGCCGGCGTCGCAGGGCAGGCAGCCTTCGAGGAGGGTCAGGAGCGGAGAGGTGTCGAGGAAGCCGTGCACCTCGGGCCGCCCGCGCCCTCCCCCGGAGATCAGGCGCAGACCCCATCGGAGCACCGTCTTGGCCAGCGTCCACCCGTCCACCCTGAACACCTTGTCCGGGGACAGGCCGGTCCAGAGCAGAGTGAGGTCTTCCACCGCTTCGGCGAAAGTCCCCTGATGCTGCGCCAGGAAGACGGCGTTGATCGCCCCCGCAGAGACGCCCGTGATGAAGGGGATCCGGGCCTGGGGCAGGTGTCGGGCGAGCGCGCGGAGGAAGCCGACCTGGTAGGCGGCGCGCGCTCCGCCGCCGGTCAGGACCAGCCCGACGCCGCCCTCGAGTCTTGCCGTCTCGTTCGCCCCCATCGCGGCGGCCATTGTGCAAAGGGGGCGCCGAGCCGGTCAACTGCCGCCTCGACCGGCTTTTCGGCCATCCGGTACACTGGATCTTCTATGCGGCTCGGCGAGCTCGCACTCCACCTGGTCAGTGACGGAGGGTTCCGCCTGGACGGCGGGGCCATGTTCGGCGTGGTTCCGAAGCCCCTTTGGGAGCGGAGAAAACCTGCCGATGGGCGCAATCGGATCCAGCTCGCGACCAACTGCCTGCTGGTCGAACGCGGTGACGACCTGGTGCTGATCGACAGCGGGATCGGCGACAAGCACGACGAGAAGTTCGTGGACATCCACGCCATCGACGGCCCCGTGCGGCTGCCGGAATCGATCCTCGCCGCGGGCTTCGACCTCGAAGACGTGACTCACGTTCTGCTCACCCACCTCCACTTCGACCACTGCGGTTGGAACACGCGCCGTCGGGACGGAGCCTGCGTGCCGACGTTCCCGAACGCCCGCTACTGGCTCTGCCGAGGCGAGGTCGAGCACGCCCGGCGCCCCTCGCTGCGCGACGCGGCGAGCTATCTACCCGAGAACTGGGAGCCCCTCTTCGAGGCCGGCGTGGTCGAGCTCTTCGAGGAGCAGGCCGAGCCCGTTCCGGGTGTGCGAGCCGTCAAGGCGCCGGGCCACAACGCCGACATGTGCATCGTTCTGCTGGAGGGGGGCGGGGAGGAGCGGGCGGCCTTCCTGGCCGACCTGGTCCCGACGACGGCGCACCTGCCCTATCCGTGGGTGATGGGCTACGACCTCTACCCGCTCGAGACCGTCGACAACAAACGCCGGTGGCTTCCCGGCTTCGCCGAGGAGCGTCGGCTCCTCATCTTCGAGCACGACCCCGACGTTCCCCTGGCCAGGCTGGTGGAGGATCGTCCCGGCCGCTACGCCGCCGAGCCGGTGAACGAGGAGGCGCCCGCTTCCGTGGGCGCGTCCGTGGAGAGAGCATGAGCGAAGAGCGTGACCTGATCGTCCTCGGGAGCGGTCCCGGGGGCTATGTGGCGGCCATCCGGGCGGGCCAGCTGGGCCTGGACGTCGCGATCGTCGAGAAGGACCCGAAGTTCGGCGGCACCTGCCTCCACCGTGGCTGCATCCCCACCAAGGCCCTCCTGCATACCGCCGGCCTGCTCGAGGACACCCGCCATGCGGCCGACTTCGGCGTCGACGTGGGCGGGGTCTCACTCGACCTCGGCCGGGCGCAGTCGTACAAGAACGACGTGGTCTCCAAGAACGCCCGTGGCATCGAGGCACTGTTCAAGAAGTACAAGGTCGAAGGGTTGCACGGTCGTGGTCGCCTGACCGGGGCTCACGAGGTGACGGTCGAGCGCGACGGCGAGAGCGCGGTCTACCGGGCGAAGCACATTCTCGTCGCGACCGGCTCCGTGCCGCGCGACATCCCTCCGGCACCGACCGACGGTACGCGCATCGTCAACTCCGACCACATCTTGGAGCTTCGGGAGGTCCCCGAGTCGCTCATCGTTCTCGGGGCGGGCGCGGTCGGCACCGAGTTCGCGTCGATCTATGCTTCGTTCGGATCGAAGGTGACGCTCGTCGAGCTGCTGCCGAGAGTCCTGCCGATCGAGGATGCGGACGTCTCGAAGGAGCTCACCCGGCAGCTGAAGAAGCGGGGCATCCAGGTGATGACCGGAGCGAAGCTGACCTCCGCCCGAACCACCGACGGCGGGGTCAAGGTCCAGATCGAGACCGACGACATGGAGGAGTCGATGGACGCCTCGATGCTCCTGGTCGCGGTCGGCCGTGCGCCGGTGACCTCGGATCTCGGGCTCGAGGCGCTCGGCGTCGAGCTCGAGAAGGGCTACGTGCAGGTCAATGGCACGATGCAGACGGCGGTGCCCCACATCTACGCGATCGGCGACATCGTGCCGACGCCCTGGCTCGCCCACGTGGCCTCGGCCGAGGGCATCCTGGCGGTCGAGCACATGGCAGGACGGGACGTACGCCCGTTGAACTACGACCTGGTGCCCTCCGTCACGTACTGCGAGCCGGAGGTCGGCAGCGTCGGCCTGACCGAAGAGGAAGCCCGCGAGCGGGGTCACGACGTGGCCGTCGGCAAGTTCCCGTTCACGGCCCTGGGCAAGGCCGCGATCCTCGGCAAGACGGCGGGCTTCGTCAAGATCGTTCGCGAGACGCGCTACGACCAGGTGCTGGGCGTGCACATCCTCGGTGCCCACGCAACCGATCTGATCGCCGAAGCCTGCGTGGCCCTGCAGCTGGAAACGACCACCGAAGAGCTCTTCCGAACCATCCACGCGCACCCCACCCTCTCCGAGGCGATGGCGGAGGCCGCCCACGCGGCCACCGGCCACGCCATCCACATCTGAGCCGAGGGCAGCGGGGCACGATCGGCCCGCGAGAGCGGGCCCCATAGAACGGAGACAGGACCAATGGCAACTGAAGTCATCATGCCGCAGATGGGCGAGTCGATCGCCGAGGGAACCATCACCCGCTGGCTCGTCAAGGTCGGGGACAAGGTCGAACGCGACCAGCCCCTGTTCGAGATCTCCACCGACAAGGTGGACGCCGAGATCCCCAGCCCCGCCGCCGGCGTGCTGCTCGAAATCAAGGCCGAGGAGGGAGCCACCGTTCCGGTCGACGAGGTCGTCGCCCTGATCGGCGAGGAGGGCGAGGGCGGCGGAGAGGCCTCGAAATCGACCGCCGAGGAGAAGACGGCTCCCGCCGAGTCCGCCGGCGCGCACGAGGAGGCCGAGAGCTCGCAGCCGGAGACGGCGGATCAGGGGAAGCCGACCGGACGAGCCGAGACGAAGGGGACGACCGATTCGTCGACCGAGTCGCCGAAGGCCGATGCGTCGGAGGGTAGAGACGAGAAGAAGGAGGCGGAGGCGGACGAAGCGGAGGGCGAGACGAAGGCGGCAGGACCGGCGCCGGAGCGGCCCGCCGCCGGTGCCGTCGAGGACGAGGCCGAGCGCATCCGGCGCTTCTCGAGCCCGGTGGTCCGCAAGATGGTCGAGGAGCACGGTCTCGATCTCGACGCGATCGAGGGCAGCGGCATCCACGGCCGCGTCACGCGCGAGGACGTCGAGAAGTACCTCGCCTCCCGCGAGGAGGGAGAGGCGGCGGAAGGGACGAGCGAGGCGAGGGCGCAGGAGGAGCCGGCCGCCCGTACCGAGGACAAGCCCGCCCGTCGCGAGGCTGGGCCGGCCGAGGTGGTTCCGACGCGCGATCGCCCGAAGCCGGAAGGCTTCTACGTGCCGCCCTACACGGAGGGTGAGAACGTCGAGATCGTCCCGATGTCGCGGATCCGCCAGATCACCGCGGCTCACATGCGCTATTCCAAGGACACGGCGGCCCACGTGACCACCGTCTTCCACATGGACCTGTCGAAGGTGCACCGCGCCCGTGAGCGGGCAAAGAAGGGCTTCCAGCAGGCCTACGGCACGAAGCTGACCTACATGCCGTTCCTCTTCAAGGCGGTGGCGACGGCGCTCAAGGCCCATCCGAAGCTCAACGCGGCCGTCGACGGCACGGACGTCGTCTTCAAGAAGGACATCAACCTGGGCATGGCGGTGGCGCTGGACTGGGGCCTGCTGGTGCCGGTCATCCGCAACGCCGACCAGCTGAATCTCGTGGGCCTGGCGAAGGCCGCCAACGACCTGGCCGACCGGGCGCGTAACAAGAAGCTCTCGCCCGACGAGCTCAAAGGCGGCACGTTCACGATCACCAACCCCGGTGTCTTCGGCAGCCTCTTCGGCACGCCGATCATCAACCAGCCGCAGGTCGCGATCCTCGGACTGGGGACGATCGAGAAGCGGCCCGTCGTCGAGTCCGACCCCGAGGGCAACGACACCATCGTCATCAAGCCGATGTCCTACTTCGCCATCACCTACGACCACCGGTTGGTGGACGGGGCCGACGCGGATCACTTCATGAACCACATCAAGCGGACCCTGGTCGAAGAGACCTGGAGCGAGCTCGACTTCTGAGGTGGGCGACCTCACCTGGGAGGAGTTCGAGCGCGTCGACCTGCGGGTCGGCACGGTGGTAGCCGTTCACCAGTTCCCGGAGGCGCGGCGCCCCGCTTGGCGGCTGGAGATCGACTTCGGCCCGCAGCTGGGGCGCCGGACCTCGTCGGCGCAGATCACCGATCTGTACGAGGCCGAGGCGCTCCTCGGCCGGCAGGTGATCGGCGTGGTCAATTTCCCGGCCAAACAGATCGGTCCGCACCGTTCCGAAGTCCTGGTCACCGGCTTCGCGCGCGAAGACGGTGCGGTGGTGCTGGCGGTGCCGGAGCGCGCCGTACCGAACGGCGCCCGACTGACCTGAGCGCAGCTCGAGGAGAGAGAAACGATGTAGACCCTGCCCGTCGTGGTGCTCCTGGCGGCCCTCGCGAGCCCCTCGCGGGCGGCGTTCGACGACGACTTCACCGGTTCGTCGATGCGCATGGATCTCTACCACTCCGGCCACGCCGAGCTCGAGCTGGTGAGCCTGGCGGCGGTGCGCGTGGAGGGACCGTGGCCCGGGCGGAGGCACCAGCTTCTGGATCCGACCGATCTCGGCAAGTACCGGTTCGAGGTGCGCGACGCGGAGACCGCACGGGTGCTGTTCTCCCAGGGCTACGCGTCCATCTACGGGGAGTGGGAGACGACCGGCCCGGCCGCGGACGGGATCGTCGGCACATGGCCGGAGTGCTTGCGTTTCCCCGAGCCCCGACGCCCGGTCGAGGTGGTTCTCTCGAAGCGCGGCGCGGACCAGGCGTTCCACGAGATCTGGCGAACCACGGTGGATCCGGCCTCGCGCTTCGTCGACCGCTCCTCCGTCGCACCGCACGAGGTTCGCACCCTGGTCGACAGCGGGGACCCGGCCACCAAGGTGGACCTGCTGGTGCTGGGCGACGGCTACACCGCCGGGGAGATGGAGAAGTTCTACTCCGACGCCGGGCGCGCGACGGGGTACCTCTTTGCCGAGGAGCCGTTCGCGAGCCGCCGCGGTGACTTCAACGTGCGTGCGATCGGCACCCCGGCCCGCGAGTCGGGCATCTCACGGCCCCGCTCCGGCCTCTTCCGCGACTCCCCCCTGGGAACGACCTACAACGTCTTCGACTCCGAGCGCTACGTGCTCTCGACCGACGAGTTCGCGTGGCGCGACGTCGCCGCAGCGGCTCCGTACGACGTGGTGCTGATCCTGGTCAACAGCCGCAAGTACGGCGGGGGTGGGATCTACGGTCTCTACTCGACGGCGGCGATCGACTCGGCCTTCGCCGGCTACCTCGTGGTCCACGAGTTCGCCCACCACTTCGCCGCCCTCGGCGACGAGTACTACACCTCGAGCGTGGCCTACCAGGAGGACGACGAGGAGCCGGCGGAGCCGTGGGAGCCCAACCTCACGGCCTTGAAGGACCCGGAGCACTTGAAGTGGTCCCACCTCGTCCGGTCCCAGACCCCGATCCCGACGCCCTGGCACAAGGAGGAGTACGAGGCCGCGTCGCGGGAGATCCAGCAGCGGCGCCAGGAGCTGCGCGCCGCCGGAGCCCCGGAGGAGGAGCTCGAGGCGCTGTTCCGCAGCGAGCAGGAGCTCTTCACGGAGATGTTGGGCACGCAGGAGTGGAGCGGCCGGGTGGGCGCTTTCGAAGGTGCCGGCTACCGGGCCCACGGGCTCTACCGGCCGGCCACCGACTGTGTGATGTTCACTCGCGATGCCGTCGGCTACTGCCCGGTGTGCGCGGAGGCCATCACACGGATCATCGACCTGCACACGCGTTCCGAGCGATAGGCTCGGGTGGATGCGGGCGCTGCTCTCCTTCCTGGTCGTGGCGGGTCTCGCCGTGGCGTTCTGGACGTCGAGGCCGGTCGTCGAGCGCGATCCCGTGCTCGGTACCGTCACCTACCGCCGGCTGCTCGGTCGGATCGTGGCCGTCGAGTCGGACCGGGACGGCGACGGCGAGGCCGAGGTGGTGAGCCGCTACACCTTCGCGCGACCGTTCCACCGTCAACCGACCGACAGCCCGTGTGGGGACTGGTCCCGTCACGCGGAGGACCGCGATGCCGACGGGCGGGCCGACACCTGGATCCGGGCGGTCGGGGACGACGGCGCGGGCCGTTGCCTCTATCTGTTCGAGGCCGACGTCAACGGCGACGGGAGTGCCGACTGGTCGCTGGAATCCACCGCCCGGTCCGAGGCGTACTCGCGCATGGCGCAGATCCGAGGCTTCTGAGCTGCCCGTGCACGAGACCCGAATGCAGACGACGCCGCGGCGGGAGCTCGAGGCCCGTTTCCTCGGGCGGGTCCCCTATGCCGAGGCCGTGGCCCTCCAGGAGTCCGCTCGCGACGCGATCAGGGGAGGCCTGGCGGGAGACCGGTTCCTGCTGGTCGAGCACCCTCCCGTCTTCACGCTCGGACGCAACGCGCACCGAGAGGACGTCACCGCATCACCCGCCTGGCTCGCATCGCGCGGAATCGAGATCTTCGAAACCGATCGCGGAGGCAAGGTGACCTACCACGGCCCGGGCCAGCTGGTCGGCTACCCGGTCGTGAACCTCTCGCCCGACCGCCGGGACATCCGCAAGTACGTCCACTCCTTGCAGGAGGTTCTGGTGCGGACCCTGGCCGACTACGGGCTCCAGGCCGAGGGCCGGCGAGAGCAGCCGGAGATCGGCGTCTGGGTCGGGGACGCGAAGATCGCCTCACTCGGCATCCACATCAAGCGCTGGATCACCACCCACGGATTCGCCCTCAACGTCACGACCGATCTCGCGCACTTCGCGGGCATCGTCCCCTGCGGCCTGGAGGGCGTCCGCATGGCGTCGATCGAGAGCCTGACGGGTCGGCGTCCGCCCCTCTCGGAAGTCGCCGGACGTTGCGTGGCCCACTTCTGCGACGTCCTCGGCTATGGCCCGTGTCCCGTGGCCGTGGCGGCCGGCTGAGGCTCCATGGCGGTTCGACTTCTCATCGTGACCGTGCCGGCGGGGGCCGAAGGGCGTCTGGAGGATCTCCTCGAGAGCGCGGAGAGCACCTCACGCTGGGACAGCGACGGCGGTGCGGGGCGAGTGGTCCACGCCTTGGTGCAGGCCGACGAGGTCGAGCCGTTGATGGACCGGCTCGAGCAGGCGTTCGAGGGGCAGGAGGGCTTCCACCTGGCGCTTCTCCCCGTCGAGGCGTTGCTGCCCCGCGAGCAGGAGGACGAGCCCAAAGACGATCCTCGCGGCACGGGTGGTGAGGGAAGACCGCCGGGCCGCATCAGCCGTGCCGAGCTCCACAGTGAGGTGGTCGAGCAGTTGGGCGTGACCGGCGTCTTCCTGACGATGACGGCGATCTCGGCTCTCGTCGCGTCGATCGGGATGCTGCGCGACAACATGGCCGTGGTGATCGGCGCGATGGTGATCGCGCCGCTCCTGGTGCCCAACATCGCCCTCGCTCTGGCCACCGTGCTGGCGGACGTCGAGCTCGGCAAGCGAGCGCTCGTCGCCAACCTCAGCGGCGCGGGGACCGCTCTCGCCCTCGCGGCGATCGTCGGTTGGGTCGTGGACGTCGACTCCAGCATCCCGGCGCTCGCGGCGCGCTCGCAGATCAGCCTCTCCGATCTCGCCTTGGCGGTGGCCGCCGGCGCCGCCGGCACGCTCGCCCTGACGCGCGGTCTCTCCGGTGCCGTGATCGGCGTGATGGTCGCCGTGGCGCTGTTGCCGCCCCTGGTCGCCACCGGCCTCCACCTCGGTCAGGGCCATTGGATCGACGCCGGTCGGGCAGGGCTGCTCACCGCGGCGAACGTCATCGGCGTGAACCTGGCCGCCGTCGCGACGCTGGCGATCCTGGGTGTCCGTCCGCGCCGCTTCTGGGAGGCGGCGCGCGCTCGGCGAGCCACGCGGTGGGCGGTGGCGGTCTGGGTCGTGCTCCTCGTCGCGCTCGCCGTCCTCTTCTGGTTCCTCGGCGACCGTGAGAGCCTGGAACGGGCCCGCGAGGTCGTGCCTCTCTGAGGAGCGGTGGCGGCCGCAGGCTAGACTGCGGAGGATGATCCGTCAGGTCGAGGTGGGGCTCAACGCGGTGATCGTCGCGGTCACCGAGGAGGCGCCGCGCGTCCTGACCGTGCGTTCGGGGGCCGGTGTTCCGGCGCTGCCGTTCGGTCCTCTGGATCCCGACGGAGACCGGACGCTCGAGCTCGGGCTCCGCCGTTGGGTGCGCGAGCAGACCGGGATCGGCTTGGGCTACGTCGAGCAGCTCTACACCTTCGGCGACCGGGATCGCGACGCCGCCGGCGCCGACCGGAGGGTGCTGTCGGTCGGCTACCTCGCCCTGGTGCGCGAGGAGGCCGCGGAGACCAGCGCGGCGGCGGAGTGGATGGACGTCTACGCCTTCCTCCCCTGGGAGGACCTGCGCGACGGGGGACCGTCCCATCGCCTCGAAGGCGCTCTCCAGGCGTGGCTGGCGGGCATCCCGGGGCGCTCGGCCCGGACCGTTCAGGCCGATCGCATCGCCATCAACTTCGGCCTCGAGGGCGCCGCCTGGGACGGATATCGGGTCCTGGAGCGCTACGAGCTCCTCTACGAGGCGGGGTTGGTGGAGGAGGCCGTGCGCGACCGGGGGGCGGCCGCTGCCGCCGAGTGTCGGCTGGGGCGCGGCATGGCGCAGGACCACCGTCGCATTCTGGCGACCGCCCTGGGCCGGCTCCGCGGCAAGCTCAAGTACCGGCCCGTCGTCTTCGAGCTGGTCCCCGAGACCTTCACGCTCTATCAGTTGCAGCGCGTCGTGGAGTCGCTGGCGGGGGTGCGACTCCACAAGCAGAACTTCCGTCGTCTGGTGGAGAAGGGCGGGCTCGTGGAAGGAACGGGCCGGATCCACCGCGAGACCGGCGGGCGGCCGGCGGAGCTCTTCCGGTTCCGCCGCGAGGTGCTGAAGGAGCGGCCGACTCCCGGGGTGGGTCTCCCCGGCGCGCGTGCGTGAGCGCCCGCAGGAGAGCGGGGAGGGGGCTTGACGACCTGTTATGCTCAGATATAGGATAAGAGGGCTCGGTCGCTTCGAGCGCCTTTTCTTGGCCCTCCGTTATTCTCAGATCGAGCATAAAGGATCCCATGATCACGGAAGACCGTCTGCTGGACTTCACCCCCGAGGTCGCGACCGCCACCGCCGATGCCTGGGCGCGGCTGCGGCACGTCGTGCCCGAGATCGAATGGCCGGTGCACGCGCCGTACATCGACGCCATCCGGCACCTGAAGGAGGAGCGCAATGCCGTGCTCCTGGTCCACAACTATCAGACGCCGGAGATCTTCCACGGCGTGGCCGACTTTCGCGGGGATTCGCTCGGTCTGGCGCGCGAGGGGGCTCGCACGGACGCCGACGTCATCGTCCTCTGCGGCGTCCACTTCATGGCCGAGACCGCCAAGATCCTGTCGCCGGAGAAGACCGTCCTGATCCCCGACCTCGAGGCGGGCTGCTCCCTGGCCTCCTCGATCACCGGCGCCGACGTCAGGCTGCTCAAGCAGCGCTATCCGGGCACGCCGGTGGTGACCTACGTCAACACCTCGGCGGACGTGAAGGCCGAGTCGGATGTCTGCTGCACCTCGGCCAACGCCGTCGCAGTGGTCGAGTCGCTCGGCGCCGACCGCGTCATCTTCCTGCCCGACGAATACCTCGGACGCCACGTCGCTTCGCAAACGGACGTCGAGCTGGTGCTCTGGCACGGTCACTGCGAGGTCCACGAGCGCTTCACCGGCGCCGAGCTCGAGGCCTACCGGACACAGTTCCCTGGCGTCGAGATCATCGCCCATCCGGAGTGCCCGCCGGACGTCCTGGAGGCCGCCGATTTCGTGGGCTCGACGTCCGGGATGATCCGGTACGTCGGTGAGCGGCTCCCGGAGCGGGTCGTCATGGTCACCGAGTGCTCGATGAGCGACAACGTCGCCGTCGAGTACCCGGCGGTCGAGTTCGTGCGGCCGTGCAACCTCTGCCCGCACATGAAGAAGATCACCCTGCCCAAGATCCTCCGTTCGCTCGAGCGCATGCAACATCCCGTCGAGGTCCCTGCGGACGTCGCCGCCCGTGCTCGCCGCGCGGTCGAGCGCATGCTGGAGATCGGCTGAGGCCGGTCGCGGCCGCGGGGTCCACGATGGGACGACGACTGCGCGGAGTGCGCTCCACCGACGTGCTCATCGTCGGCAGCGGCGTGGCCGGGCTCTCCGCGGCGCTCGCGATGAGGGGCCCGGAGGCGACTCTGGTGACTCCCGGCAAGCTCGGTGCCGACGGATCGACCGGGCTCGCCCAGGGGGGCATCGCCGCGGCTCTGGCGCCGGATGATGGGCCGGCCCTTCACCTGCGCGACACTCTCGACGCGGCGGCCGGACTGGGGAACGAGGCCGCGGCCCGCCTCCTGACGTCCGAGGGACCGGAAGCGATTCGGAGACTTGCGGCCCTCGGAGCGCGCTTCGACCTCACGGCGAGCGGCGAGCCGGCACTGGGCCGTGAGGCGGCCCATGCCCGGGCGCGGATCGTCCACGCCGGCGGCGATGCCACCGGAGCCGAGATCGCCCGTGCCCTCCGGGAGGCGGTGCGGTCGACGGACCGGGTGAGAGTAGAGGAGGAGACGGCCGTCCGGAGTCTCGTGCGCTCGCGAGGACGGGTGGTGGGGGCCGTCGTCGAGCGCCACGGGGCTTCGCAGCTCCTCCTGGCGCGGGCGGTGGTGCTCTGCACGGGCGGGCTCGGCGCGCTCTACCGGCACACGACGAATCCGTCCTGGTCCCGCGGCGAGGGCCTGGCACTCGCCGCGCGAGTGGGCGCCGAGCTCGCGGACCTCGAGTTCGTGCAGTTCCATCCCACGGCCCTGGCGGCGGGGGGAGACCCTCTGCCTCTGCTGACCGAGGCGTTGCGGGGCGCGGGCGCGGTGCTGGTCGACGCGGCCGGAAAGCGCTTCCTGCTCGACGTGGACCCGCGGGGCGAGCTCGCGCCGCGCGACCTCGTCGCAGCGGCGATCTGGAAGAGGCTTCGCGGCGGTGAGACCGTGTTCCTCGACGGTCGGAAGGCCATCGGCGACCGCTTCGCGGAGCGCTTCCCGACGGTCTTCGCTGCGTGCCGGCAGCGCGGCCTCGACCCGCGGACGGACCGTCTGCCGGTCACTCCGGCGGCCCACTATCAGATGGGGGGCATCGTGGTCGACGAGCGCGGGAGGTCCACGGTGCCGGGCTTGTGGGCGGCGGGCGAAGTCGCGTGGACGGGCGTCCACGGGGCCAACCGGTTGGCCAGCAACTCCCTTCTCGAAGGGCTCGTGTGGGGATCGGCGGCCGGTGCCGACGCGGCTGCGGCGCTTCCTGCTCAGCCGCCCGCGACCGCTCTCGTCCGCGAGGTGGAGTCGCGGATGGCGCTGCCGGCGCGGTCCGCCTCGGCGCGGCGAGAAACACGCGGCTCCGCGAGCCTCGATCGCGTGCGGGATCTTCTGTGGGAACGGGTCGGGCTGGAGCGTGAGGGCTCCGGGCTGACGCACGCGTTGGAGGAGCTGGACGGCCTGGAGCGGCGCTGGCCGGCCGACACCCACCGGGATGCCGTCCTGGTCGCTCGCCTGGTGACCACGGCCGCTCTGGCGCGGACGGAGAGTCGTGGCGCGCACCGGCGGGCGGACCACCCGAACACCGACGCCGAGTGGAGGGACCACGTCGTCCTGTCGCTCGGAACGGACGGCCGGACGATCCAGGGGCGACGGAGCGGTCGCGGCGGAGCCGGAGCGGGATCCGGGGCCCCGGGCCGACCGCGGCACGAGGCGGGAGGTGGGCGGTGACGGTACCGGGGTTGCCACCGATCCTCTATCTCGACGCGGTCCGTGCCGCTCTGGCGGAAGACCTGGGCCGCGCGGGAGATCTCACCACAGACTCGATCGTGCCGGCGGGTCGCCGGGCCGAGGGACATCTCGTGGCGCGGGCGTGCGGTCGCATCTGCGGTCTTCCGGTCGTCGCGGCGGCCTTCCGCGAGTTGGGCGCGGACGTCGAGGTGGTTCCGCAGGTCGAGGAGGGTGCCGATGTGGACGCCGGAGCCCCGCTCGCCCGTGTGAGTGGCCCGGCCCGGGCTCTCTTGACGGCGGAGCGCGTGGCGCTCAACTTCCTCGGTCACCTCTCGGGCATCGCGACCGCCACTCGGGATCTGGTCCGCCTGGTCGACGGGAGCGGAACGCGGATCGCGGACACGCGCAAGACCACGCCGGGACTCCGGGCCCTGGAGAAGTACGCCGTGCGCGTGGGAGGCGGCTCGAACCACCGCTTCGGACTGGACGACGCCGTCCTCATCAAGGACAACCACCTGGCGGTGGCCGGCGGTGTCGCCGCGGCCGTCGCCCTGGCGCGTGCGGGGGTCGGGCACTGGGTCAAGATCGAGGTCGAGGTCGACACCCTGGAGCAGCTCGACGCCGCCTTGGAAGCGGGGGTCGACGCGGTGCTGCTCGACAACATGGATCCGGCGACCCTGGCCGAGGCCGTCCGCCGCGCGGCCGGCCGCGCGATCACCGAGGCGTCGGGCGGCGTCACCGCCGAGACCCTGCCGGCCGTGGCGGCGACCGGCGTCGACCTCGTCTCGGTGGGCTGGGTCACTCACAGCGCACCGTGTCTCGACGTGGCCCTCGATCTCGAGCCCTGAGCGGGTGCGGGTCATCCGCTAGACTGGGTGCGTGAGCGAGACGCTGGTCCAGATCGGCCCGCCCAAGCCGGAGCGCGAGCCGCGCCCGCCGTGGCTGCGCATCAAGCTGCAGACCCCCGAGAGCTATCACCGGGTCCGCAAGCTGGTGGACGGGCTCAACCTCCACACCGTCTGCCAGGAGGCCCGATGCCCGAACATCTACGAGTGTTGGGGCGAGCACGGGACCGCCACGTTCATGATCCTCGGGGACGTGTGCACCCGCCGGTGCGGCTTCTGCGCCGTGACCTCCGGACGACCGGCACCCGGAGTGGATGCCGAGGAGCCCGCGCACGTGGCGGAAGCCGTCGCGACGATGGGCCTGCGGCACGCCGTCGTCACGTCGGTCGACCGCGACGATCTCCCGGACGGCGGAGCCCGCCACTTCGCGCAGGTCATCGAAGCGATCCGCCGCGAGAACCCCGAGACCGCCGTGGAGGTCCTCACCCCCGACTTCCGCGGCGTGCCAGAGGCCCTGGGCGTCGTGCTCGGCGCGCGGCCCGAGGTCTTCTCCCACAACATGGAGACCGTGCCCCGGATGTACCGGCAGGCGCGCCCCGGCAGCCGTTACGAGCGCTCCCTCGATCTCCTGGCCGAGGCGTCGGCGCGGCGCGACGCCGGCACCTACCGGGGCCGGGTGAAGACCGGCATCATGATCGGCTTGGGCGAGACCCGTGACGAGGTGGAGGCGACCGTCGCCGACATCCGGGCCGCCGGTGTCGAGATCCTCACCATCGGCCAGTACCTGCAACCCACCTCCAAGCACCTCCCCGTCGACCGCTGGGTCACCCCGGAAGAGTTCGCCGAGCTTCGCGACCTGGCCCTCTCCCTCGGCTTCGCCCACTGCGAGTCCGGCCCCCTCGTGCGCTCGAGCTACCACGCCCACGAGCACGTTGCACCGGCCGCCGCCGGCCGACTGTAGCCACGAGGACGGGGCGGTCGCCGTCGGGGTGCATCTCAAAGGCTCCTTCCACCCCCTCGGGGGACACCTCCTCGAGGACGGGGACGACGTAGGCTGACGAGGGTGAGGCCACCCGCGATGAGGAGGAAGCCGACGCCTTGGCGCCAGCCGGGGCGCTCGGCGAGGACGAGGGAGGCCAGCAGTGCGGTGGTGAGGGGTTGGGCGGTGGTGTAGGCGGCGGCGAGGGTCGGGGAGGAGCGGCGGACGGCCCAGGTGTTCAACGAGTAGCCCAGAGCGGTGGGGACGAGGAGGATGTAGACGAGGCCGGCCCAGGCCTCGGCCGGGACTTCGGCGGGCTCGAGAGCCGCCAGGGCCGGGCCGCCGACGGCGAGTACTCCCAGGCCGCCGAAGAGGAAGGCCCAGGCGAGGACGGTGCGCCACGGCAGGCGCTCGACGATGGGGCGCTGGAGGACCAGGAACGCGGCGTACGAGAGGCAGTTGGCGAGGATCAGGAGGTTCCCCAGGATGGCGTCGTCTCCCAACGTGAAACGCCCGGGCCGCAGCAGCACCAGGGCGCCGCCGACGGCCAGGCCCACCCCGAGGAGGCGTCGCCAGCCGAGGTGCTCGATGCGGGCCGCGACCGCGATGCCGGCCGCGAAGACCGGAATCGCCGGCATGAGGATCGCGGCGTTGGTGGCGCTGGTGAGCCGCAGACCCACGATGAAGAGGACCTGGTTGGTGAACACGCCGAGCAGGCCGAGCAGGGCCAGCCACGGGAGCTCGCGGCGCGGCACCCGAACCGGCCCGAAGCGCGCCGCCAGCAGGAAGAGCAAAGGGGTGGCGACCAGGACCCGGCAGCAGGCCACCGCCAGCGGATCCATGGAGCGCAGCACGACCTTGCCCAGCACGTGGAAGCCGCTGAAGGAGAGCTGGACGGCGATCAGGGCCCAGTGGACCCCGGCGGATGGGCGCTCGCTCACGGAGGGCGATTCTAGAGCCCGCCGCGCAGCGACCGTCTTTGGCGCGACCACGGGGTGACGGTAGAATGGAGTCGCGCGCTTTCCGCGGGATCCTCCGCGGAGCTCCGACGAGAGACCGATGACCGACGATTCGAAAGAGCCCACGATCCGTACGCTCGAAGACGCCGACCTCGGGGGCATCATCGCCCTCGACGAGAAGATCAACGGCAGCTACCGACCGGACGTCTGGGAGACCCGGTTCACCTACTACATGCGCCGGGATCCGGAGGCCTGCCTGGTCGCGGACCGCGGCGGCCGGGTCGTCGGGTTCATGCTCGGCGACGTGCGGGCCGGGGAGTTCGGACTCGAGGAGCCCACCGGCTGGGTGGAGGTGCTGGGCGTGGACCCCGAGGAGCGTGGGCGGAACATCGGCCGGCGCCTGGCCGACCGCATCCTCGACCACTTTCGCGCCGCCGGGGCGCACTCCGTCCGCACCCTCGTGGACCAGGAGATGACAGGCATCGAGCAGTTCTTCACCGCCCTCGGTTTCGCTCCCGCGCCCGTTCGGACCTACGTGAAGACCCTCTAGGAGGCGTCGATGGCGACACGACAGACACGAATCCCCGAGCCGTTCCACAAGGCCGTCGAGAAGTGGCGGGACACGTTCATCCCGGATTTCGACCTCTTGATGGACAACTGGGAGAAGTACTTCCCCAAGGATCCCCGTTTCGAGCTCTGCGCGTTCCGCGAGCTCGGCATCTGCGACGAGATCGAGTGCGGTGATCTGAAAGGCAAGCCGAAGGCGAATCATCCCGAGCAGCTGCTCCCCGAACAGGCCGAGCACCTGCTGGGGGCGATCAAGGCTCAGGCCTCGACCGAGTTCGGCTCGATCCAGCAGCACATGCACACGCTGGCGCGGGCGCAGACCGAGCAGGACCAGTTCTGGGTGCTGCGCATGATGGCCGAGGAGCTCCGCCACGGGTACCAGATGCTTCATCTGTTGCTCGACGGCGACTGGAGCAAGGTGGCCGACGTCCAGGGAGCCGACATGGTCGAGGAGATCCTCTCCATGACCACCGGGTCCCACGTTCTCGGCGCCTTCAACATCGACTTCGACTCCTTCGTCGACAACATCACCTTCTGCTGCCTCATCGACCGAGTCGGCAAGTACCAGCTCGACATGCAGCGCATCTCGGCCTACAAGCCCTATGCCGAGTCGATGCCGCAGATGCTGCGCGAAGAGGCCTTCCATCTGGCGACCGGTGTGGTGCCGCTGCGCCGATGGATGGAGGCGGCCGGCGAGGGCGAGGTGTACGTCACCACTCGCGACATCCAGCGTGCCATCAACAAGTGGCTGCCGCGCGGCCTCGAGATGTTCGGCGATGAGCGCGGCGGTGGCACCAACGTGCGCTTCGGCTTGAAGCCGATGAAGAATCGCGAGGCGCAGGACCTCTACTACCACGAGGTCGAGAAGGTCGTGCGCGATCTCAATATGCGCTACGTGCGGGCGCGGATCCCGGAGCTTCATCTGGCTGAAGCGGAGGAGCTTCTCGAACGGGTGCTGACGGAGGGATCGACCGTGCGCGGCATCGCCTGGACGGACCTCCTGCACATGCCCGTCAAGGAGTTCTTCCGCCGCCGGGGCGAGTCCGCCTTCCGCATGGTCGGCTGGCAAGGCGAGGAATTCGACGACGCCGAGGCCTATCTACGCCATCTCCAGGACGCCCTGCCGGACGCCTACCGAGCCAATCGCGACTTCCGCTCCTACGCCGAAGCCTTGCGTAGAGTGGCTGCGGGCGAGGTCAGCGCGGCGGACGCTTCGCACGAGATGCCCTCCCTGCGTCGTATCGGCGGCACCTGCCCCTGCTCGCGTTCCGTTCGCTGGGTGGTGGATGAGGTGCCGGCGACGGTCGAGCGGCAGCGGGATCGGATCGAGCAGCCGGTCGCCTGAGCGGCGCGAGCGGGTACGGTGAGCCTGTTCAGCCGGTTGGTCGTCTCGACGCTGCCGTTGGTCCCGCGGTTCCTCGTGGGCCGGGTGGCCCGTCGCTACGTAGCCGGCGAGACACGACAGGACGCGCTCGACACCGTACGACAGCTCAACGAGAAGGGCGCGATGGGCACGCTGGACGTGCTCGGCGAGGAGGTGCGGGACAGGGCGAAGGCACTGGCCGCCGTCGACGAGTACGTCGCGCTCTTCGGTGCCATCCGCGAGGCGGGCGTGGATGCCAACGTGTCGATCAAGCTCACCATGCTCGGCCTCAAGATCGACGAGGCCTTCTGCCGCGACAACGTAGAGCGCATCGCCGCCACCGCGCGGGAGCACTCCAACTTCCTGCGTCTCGACATGGAGGACCGCACGGCGACGGACGCCACCCTGCGGATCTACCACGCTCTCCAGCCTCGCTACGGCAACCTCGGCGTCGTCCTTCAGGCCTACATGCGCAGGACCCTCGATGACATCGCGAGTCTGCCGGCCCAGGGAGCGAACGTCCGCCTGTGCAAGGGCATCTACATCGAGCCGCGCCGCGACGCGTGGAAGGGCTACGAGACCGTGCGCCACAACTTCGTCGCAGCCCTGGAGAAGCTTCTCGCCAGAGGTGCCTACGTCGGCGTGGCGACGCACGACGAGTTCCTCACCTGCGCGGCGACGGCCGTGGCGGACCGCCTGGGACTGGCCCGGGATGCGTGGGAGTTCCAGATGCTCCTCGGGGTCGACGAAGAGCTACGCGACGTTCTCCTGGCGCGCGGCCACCGGTTGAGGGTCTACGTCCCCTACGGCCCCGACTGGTACGCCTACTCGATGCGGAGGCTGCGCGAGAACCCGGAGATCGCCCGTCACGTGATGCGGGCGACTCTGGGGTTGCGTTAGTGCAACCCGCCCGGCACCCGCTACGGCGCGTGCTGCTCGTCCAGTTTCGACTTCACGACGCGGCGGAGCGCCAGGAGGCGCACTGCTTTCGGACGGCCGCCGCTCTCGCGGGAGACGAGCTGGTATCCGTCAACGTCGCTCGCGAGCCCGTGCTGCGCTGGCCCGACGTCTCCGCCTACGATGCCGTTCTCCTCGGTGGGGCGGGCGAGTACTCGGTCACCGATCGACATCCCTTCAGTCCCTGGGTCGAGGAGGTCGTCGACCGTCTGATCGAAGAGGGGCGCCCCGTTCTCGGCTCCTGCTACGGCCACCACGTGCTCGCCCAGGTCACCGGCGGCGAGGTGATCACCGATCCGCAGACCGAAGAGGTCGGCACCTTCGACGTGACGTTGACGGAGGCAGGGCTCGCAGACCCGGTGCTGGAGGGACTGCCGGCGACCTTCGCGGTCCAGCTGGGTCACCACGACCGAGTCTCGCGAGCCGGGTCCGGTCTGGTCGAGCTGGCGCGTTCGGAGCGCTGTCCCTGGCAGATTCTCAAGATCGAGGGCAAGCCCGTCTACGGCACCCAGTTCCACGCCGAGATGGACTTCGAGCACATGGTGGATCGTCTGGCGATGTACCGGGAGTCCTACGTCGGCGACTCCGATGCCCTCGATGCCATCGGCGACGTCCTGGCACCGGCGCCCCTGGCTCGGAGGGTGCTGCGACGCTTCCTCGAGATCTTCGTCTGAGCGGTGCGAGAACCTCGATTTCGACGCCGCACGCTGCTGTTAAGATCCCCCGCGAATTGCCTTGGAGGACGCATGCCTGCAGTCGATGACCCGAAGAGTCTGTTGCAGATCTTCCTCTTCCAGGATCTGCGCGACGAGGAGCTGACGGAGCTCAACGGCCTGCTGCATCGCAAGACGTTCAGCGCGGGCTCGAACATCATCAACGTCGCCGATCGCGCCGAGCAGGTCTTCATCCTCCTCGAGGGCACGGTCAAGATCTACGTCGACCAGATCGACGGTTCCGAGGTCATCCTGGCGTTCCTGGGCCCCGGGGACACGTTCGGCGAGATGAGCATGGTGGGCTCGGGGGGACGGTCGGCGAACGTGGTCGCCATGGAGGAGTGTCTCTGCCTGTCGATGGACCGGGCGTCCTTCCATCGCTGCCTCAAGTCGATGAGCGGCCTCTCCTACAATCTGGTCCGGCTGATGAACCGACGCCTCCGGCTGGCCAACGAGCAGATTCAGGCCCTCTCGACGCTGGACGTCAGGGGCCGGGTGGCCCGGCAGCTCTTGGCTTTCGCGCAGCAGTACGGGCGCGAGACCGACAACGGCGTGCTGATCCCCCTCCGCCTGACTCAGACGGATCTGGCGGCGCTGGTCGGAGCGTCGCGCGAGCGCGTCAACCAGGTCATCGTGGACTTCAAGGAGAGCGGATACATCGAGGTCGACAGCACCCACCGGATCTCCGTGCGCAGCCTGGACGATCTCGACGAGGCGTTCGAGTGATGGCCCGTCTCCCCATCTTCTACAGCTGCGACCGCTGTCCGGCGTACTGCTGCTCGTACGATCGGATCATCGCCGACGAGGACGACATCCGGCGTTTGGCGAAGCACTTCGGGATGTCCTACAAAAAGGCCCGCAAGACTCTCACCAAGAAGGGTGAGGAGAAGGGCGAGCGGATTCTCCGTCACCACAAGGACCACATCTACAAGTCGGTGTGCCAGTTCCTGGACCGCGACACGAGGCGTTGCACGATCTACGAGGCGCGGCCGGAGATCTGCCGCGAGTACCCCGGCAGCTCGCGTTGCGGCTACTACGACTTCCTCTCCTTCGAGCGCAACGCCCAGGAGGACCCCGACTTCATCCCCGACGCGTGAGGCCGGCCGCCATGGTGATCGCCCGGGTCCTCCCGCCCGACGCCGAGGTACGCGGGCATCGATGCTGACCGACCTGACGGTCCGCAACCTGGCCGTGCTGGAGGAGGCCTCCGTGGCGTTCGGCCCCGGTCTCAACGTCCTCACCGGCGAGACGGGCGCCGGAAAGTCGATCGTCGTGGACGCTCTGGCGCTGCTCGCCGGGGCGCGTGCGAGCAGCGATCTCGTGCGTACCGGAAGCGACACGCTGGTCGTCGCCGGGCGTTTCGATTCGCCCGCCGGCGCGGCTTGGGACGGGCTGCTCGAAGAGGCCGGGCTGGCGGTGGACGGGGACGAGATCCTGGTCCGCCGCGAGATCAACCGGGAGGGGCGCAACCGTGTGTACGTCAACGATCAGCCGGTCACGCTGGCGCTCCTGCGACGGCTCACCGGTCCGCTGCTGCGCATCCACGCGCAGCGCGACGAGCTCGAGCTCGCGTCTCCGGAGCAGCAGCGGGCATTGCTCGATCTGGCGGGCGGTGGGGAGGCAGGGGAGCGGCTGGCGCAGGTCGCCGAGGCCTGGGAGGCCTATCGCGTCGCCGCCGAGAGGCTGGAGCGGGTGGCGGGCGACGAGCGCCTGCGGCAGGAGAGGATGGACCTCCTCCGCTTTCAGGTGCAGGAGATCGAGGCCGCGGGCCTGACGGCGGGCGAGGAGGACGACCTCCGGGCCGAGCGCCAGTGGTTGCGTCACGCGGAGGCGATCGGCCAGGCCCTCGGCGGCTCGCTGGATCTGCTCTACGAGACCGAGGAGAGCGTGGTCGACCGTTTGGCGCGGGCGGAGCGGACACTCGAGGAGATCGGGGAGTGGCTCCAGGAGGCGGCCCAGTGGGCCGGGGAGCTGAGCGAGTTGAGGATCCGCGCCGAGGAGGTGGCCCGCGGTGTGCGCGATCGGCTCGAGGGAGCGGAGGCCGATCCTGCACGATTGGATGCAGTCGAGGCTCGCCTGGCGCAGCTCGAGCGGCTCTTCCGCAAGTACGGCGCGGGGAGCCGCGATCTCCTCGAGCGGGCCACCGAGATGCGCCGGGGCTCGAGGATCTGGATGCCGACAGCCGCGACCGCGCGACGCTCGAAGCCCGCGTGGAGGAGACCCTCGGAGCCTACCGTCGGGCCGCTGCCGGCCTCTCCGAGGCCCGCCGGAGCTGGGTGGATGAGCTGGTGGCCGGCGTCCACCGGCAGCTCGCGCACCTGGTGCTGGGCGATGCGCGCTTCGGCGTCGTCCTGGAGACGCAACGCCGCGCCGGCAGCCCGCTCGAGGTCGACGGGGAGGGTGTCGAGTTCGGTCCAGCGGGCTGGGACCGGGTGACGTTCCTGCTCGCGGCCAACCCCGGCGAGGAGGCGCGCCCCCTGGCCGTGGCGGCCTCCGGCGGCGAGCTGTCTCGCTTCCATCTGGCCGTCCAGCTGGCGGCACGGCACGGCGGCAGGGGCGCGGCCGAGACGATGGTGTTCGACGAGGCCGACGCCGGCTTGGGAGGCGAGGCGGCCGCGGCCCTCGGCCGCAAGCTCCGCGACCTCGCCGCCGGGGGACAGATCCTCGCCGTCACCCACTTGGCTCAGGTGGCCAGCCAGGCGCACCGCCACCTGCGTGTGCACAAGGCCGTTCGCGGCGGCCGAACCCGGACCGCGCTCGAGCTGCTCGAAGACGAGCAGAGGGTCGCGGAGGTCGCCCGCATGCTGGCCGGCGAGGCTCCCTCCGAGACGGCCCTCTCCCACGCCCGCGAGCTGCTCGGCGCAGCCGAGGGTTGAGATCCGGCCGCGGTGGTCGGGCTAGTGACCGTGCTTGCAGCGCGCGACGCGCCAGAACACCGTCAGCACGCCGATCCCGGACACGAACAGGAAACCGCCCAAGCCGCCCAGGAGCGCCTGCAAGCACTCCTGCAGCAGCGCCAGGAGCAGGCAGAGCAGGCCGGTCGCGGTCATCGCCGTGCCGGAGTAGGCGAGCGCCATGGCGCCGCCGTGCGGTGGCTGTGCGTCTTCGATTCCGTTACCCATGATCACCCTCCGTGGCCCGAGGCCTAGGGGTCGTCCGTCTCGTCCTCGCCCTCCGGCTCGTTCGAGTCGCCGGCGTTCGCGTCGTCCGTCCGCTCATCGTCCGGAGCCGGGTCCATTCCGCCGTGCGGCGGCTGGGCGTCCTCGATTCCATTCGCCATGTGCGTCTCCCCCTCGAAGACCGGGCTGTGGGCCGGGCAGCACCGACCAGAGCTGGATGTGCCGTCTGGGTTGTCTTGGCGGACAGTATACCCGGTTGCCGCTCAAGCCTGTTCGCCGACGAGGACGAACGCGGACCAGTAGAACGGATGCAGCGTGGGGTCCTCGTCCAGGAGCGCCAGCTTGGCGGCGCGTAGAGCATCACCGAGCGGCGCCCCCCCTTGCAGCTCCGAATAGACGCGCACCATCAGGTCGGCCGTCGCCTGATCGGGAACCGGCCAGAGGCTGACCAGGAGGGCATCGGCTCCGGCATAGAAGAAGGCCTGGGTCATGCCGATGAAGCCCTCCCCTCGGACCTCCTTTCCGAGACCCGTACGGCACCCCGAGAGGACGACGAGCCGAGCCTCCAGGGAGAGGTCGAAGATCTCGTGCACCTGGAGGAACCCGTCCTCCGTCGGCGCTCCCGGGCTGAGGACGAGCGCGGAGTAGCCCGGCCGCTCGCTGTCGATGACCGTGTGGGCCGCGAAGTGGAGCCGAGAGGCGGAGCGCACGGCGGGGTCCCGCTTGACGGCCGCTTCGCTGGCCTCCGCACCGAAGAAGACGGCCCGCGATCGCGCCGGGAACAGCTGCGAGATGGCGTCGATCTCACGCCGGGCCTCGGGGAGGGCGGGCCACGGTCCGGCCGCGTCCGCCTGCGGGCCCTCGCCCGCGGCGGCCTCCACGACCTCTTGCGGCGGGCTCGGATCCGCGAAGCCGACGAACTCGAGGCCGGTCGCGGCGGGACGGGCTCGCTGCTCGATGCGGGAGAGCGCCGTCGCCGAAGGCGCATAGGCGATGGACCATCGCTCCAGGACGGATCGTCGGCTCCGCGGATCGATCAGGCTCTCGAAGGGCACGTAGCAGAGCTCCTGATCCGGTACGACGATGAGATGGTCGACCGTCGCGAGAGTCGCCTCCGCGGGGGCGAGGAGCAGCTCGTAGAGCTCCCGGCTGTCGAGGTCGAGCCGCGCGCGACCACGCCGTCCGCCGGATTCGAGGTTTTCCCTCTGCTCGAGGACCAGCGAGCCCAACGCCTTGCGGGGAGCGAGGACGTGAACCTCCGCTCGATCGGCCGTGACCACGAACAGGTACGAACGCTGCTCTCCCAGGGAGTACTCGAGCAGTGCGCTGCCCGGTTCGAGCATCCGCTGCGCGTCCGCCACGTTCGACGGCTTCGGATATCTGAGGTCGGCGTAGCGAGGACTCGCTCGACGGATTCGCCATTCGATGGCTTCCAGCCGTTCCTGGACGCCGTCGATCCGCTCACGCAGAGCCTGGGCCTCCTTGCGGTCGCCCTCTCTCGCGGCGACCTTGCGGCGCAGTTCGAGCTGGGTCGAGGACAGCTCGCCGATCAGGGCGCCACGGGAGGCCAGCAGGCTCTCGGGGACGCCGCGCTCGACGTCGACGCGCGCCTCCGACAGTAGCTCGACGAGCATGCGGGCCTTCGCCCGTTCCGCGACTTCGAACGCCGGGCCGACGGCGTCGGAGGCGATCGGGGTCGCTCCTGCCCCCAGGACGAGATCGAGATACTCCCCGTAGTCGTCCAGGCCTCCGGATTGATAGGAGGCCCTGAGGGTGGGGCTCGCCAAGGCGGCTCGCACGGACTCGCGAAGATCGAGGGACCGCTCGATCAGCCGGCGGGCCTCCTCGGTGTCACCCGCCCTGCGGGCGACCCGAGCGAGAAGGGCCCGGAGGGGGGCCTCCCGGCCGACGTCGCCGAGCTCGACCGTCAGGCGCAGCCCGTTCTCCAGGCTCTTGCGTGCCTCACCCAGCTCGCCCAGGTCGAGGAGAGCCTCCCCCCGGGCCCGCAGGGCCTCGATCTGCCCGGTCACGTCGCCGAGCTCTTTCAGGAGGGGCAGGGCTTCGTCCAACGCTGCCAGCGCATCGGTGGGGCGCTCGTCCGCATCCAGAGCCCGCGCGCGACCGACGAGGGTCAGGGCCTCGGTGTTCCGGGCTCCGCACTGCCGACTGGCGCTGAGGGCGGCGTCGAACTCCTTCAAGGCCTCGTCGATCTCGCCCCGCCGCTCCCGAACCCATCCGATCTCCATCTGGGCCCGAGCCTCATCGGCGATCGAGCCGATCTCGCGGTACAGGTCGAGCGACCTCCGGCTGTACTCCAGGGCTCGATCGAGGTCTCCCAGGAAGCTGAAGATGAGCCCCATGTTTCCCGCCGCGCGAGCGGCGAGAGACTCCCTGCCGACGCGCGCCGCGAGATCGGCTGCCTCACGGTAGTAGGTGAGGGCGTCGGCCGCCTCGCCCCGGGTGGCATGGACCACGCCGAGGTTGTTGAGCACGAGGGCCCGGCTGTTCTCGTCGTGGACGCGATCGACGACCGCGAGCGCGCGCTGATAGAGATCCAAGGCTGCCGCGTAGTGGCCGAAGAACCGCTCGACGGCTCCCTGGTCGGAGAGCAACAGGACCTCCTCGCGAGGGCTGCACGGCCCGCGACCGCAGACCTCGATTCCCTGCTCGAGGAGAGCCCGCGCGGTCTCGCGATCCCCTCCCCGGTAGGAGAGCTCCGCACGCCGTCGCAGAATCCCCGCCCGCAGTCCGGCAGCCTCCGCGACCGTGGTCAGGGCCTGCGCCTGGAGCAGAAGCCGCTCGGCTTCCTCGGATGCGTCCCGGCTCTGGCCGAGAGCTTCCGCGAGGGTTGCCAGCGTGGCGGCGCGCAGTCTCGATCGAGCGCCGTTGTCTCGGCCGAGGTCGCGGGCTCGGCCGGCCGCGAAGACGGCCTCGTCGTAGCGGTCGAGCCAGAGGAGGACCTCGGCCTTGGCCTGCAGAGCCCTCGCCTCTCGCAAGGGGTCCCGGATGGCCGACGCTTCGGATGCGGCCGCGGTGAACTGCTCGACGGCCTCATCGAGGCTGTCCCCCGAGGGCTCACCCATGGCCCGGCGTCCGGCATCGATCAGGCCGTCGATCGCGAGCCGTCTTCGGTCGCCCGGGAGGGGAGCTCGCAGCTCCTCGAGGCGGAGCTCGTATGGCTCCGCCGTCGCCGCTGCTCCCGTCACGACCAGGGAGAGCTCCCCACCGGATTCGACCAGGGTGGAAAGCGAAGCGGGCAGCCACGCCGCGCCTCCGCCCCGCGACGAGGCGATGATCTCGCCACCGGCGTTGCGCAGCTGGAGCTCCGCTTCGGTGCCGAAGCGTTCCAGGGTCGCGCTGACGAAGAGGGGAGCCTGGGCCTCCAGGGAGTGGAACGCCGGACGATCGCTGGAGATCGTCCCGGTCCATGTGGCGCCGGCAACCGGTCGCTCGGGTCGGGGAGCTCCCGGAGCACAGCCGCCGCTCAGGAGGGCGAGTACGCTCAGGGCCGCACCGGAGACCGTGAATCGTGGCGATCTCAATTGACTTCCCATCCGGGGTCGGCCAGCATCGAGGCGACGAAAATCAGCATAGCAGTCGATGTTTCGGGGGGTGCCGTGCAGAAGGCGGTCGAAGAGTTCATCCAGTCGTACCTGGACGGCGAGCGTGACGCCGTCGCTCAGGTCGACGGCTGGATTCTCGCTGCTGCCCGGCCGTACCGGCGCCGGATCCGCGACGATTGGGAGGACGTCGTGCAGGAGACCCGGCTGGAGGTGTTCAGGGCGCTCGGGCGCGGTGAGTTCCGCGGCGAGGCGCAGCTGAAGACCTACGTCTTCCGCGTCGTCAGTCACACCTGCCTGGATCATCTGCGTCGGGGCGAGCGCTGGAAGTGGACCGAGCTGGTCGAGGGGGCGGTCGACACCCGGGTGGTCGAGAGGATGAACCCTGTGCGCCGGGTCGGCGTGGAGACGGCCGAGCTGGTCGCCCGGGTGCTCGAGCAGGTGCCGGAGGAGTGCCGCTCGCTCTGGGCCATGCTGGTGGCCGGACTGAGCTATCGCGAGATGGGCCGCGCAGTGGGCGCGAGCGAGGGGGCTCTGCGGGTCCGCGTGCTGCGCTGCCGCAAGCGGGCTCTCGAGCTGCGGGACAGGCTCGAAGGCGGTGTCACCGAGGCGTAACGAATTCCCCCGCTCGGACGCCCGAGCAGTGGAGAGCGGGAGAGCCCTACGATCATGGACGCGGAACGAGCCATCGAGCTTCTCCCCTGGTACGTCAACGGGGGACTGGAACCGGACGAGCGCCGGGAGGTCGCGGACGCCCTGGCGGCGTCCGCCGACGTGCGGCGGGAGCTGGCCGAGGTGCGCCGTGCGTTCGAGCTTCACGGTTACCGGCTGGAGCCCGACGTGCTGCTGGACTACGTCCTGGGCCTGGAGCCGGAGGGAGTCTCGCGCGAGACCGTCGAGAGGCTGGCCGGCATCCTGCCGACGCTTCGCGAAGAGCTCGACCTGGTGCGCGAGGGCCTCGAAGCGCTGGGCAGCGTCGGGCCGGACGCAACGACGGGCCGGCCCATGCCGAAGGTCGGCGAACCGTGGCGCCGTTGGGCCGTTGCGGCCTCGCTGTTGGCCGCTGCCTTCCTCGCGGCCTGGGCGTGGTCCTCGCATCGGCTCAGCCTTCGCACCCAGGAGCTCCAACTGGTGCGGGGCCGACTCGAGGCGGTCGACTCCGAGCGTGCCGAGCTGAGCCGGCACGTGGATGACTTGAGGGCGGGTACCGACGTCGGAGGGCTCGTCTCGGCGGATCTCACCGTCGCCGACGTGTTCCCGGCCGGGACGGTCCTGCGTGGCGGTGATGCGGCGCCCGACGCCACGACGATCGTGCCGCGCGGAGCGGAGCGTGCGGTCCTGCTCTTGAACTCGCGCCTGCCGGAGACTTCGCGGGTCTCGAACCTGGTCCTGCGCGACGGGGGCGGCGTCGAGGTCTGGCGGTCGCGCGAGCCGGTGCGTCGCGGCGAGCACGGCGAGTTCGCCCTCCTTCTGCCACTCGCCGACCTGACGTCGGGCGACTACACGCTCGAGCTCCTGGGAGGTGCGGAGGAGGCGCCGACCGTTCTCGAGGTCTACCGGCTCCGGCTCGGCTGAGCGGTCCCGTCGGGCCCTCCCTTCCCGTAAGCTACCGGGATGGGCGATCTCTGGCGGTCGGGTGATCCGGTCGAGATCTTGAGGCGACGCTTGGAGGCGGGAGGCTTCCTGGCCGTGCCGACCGAGTCGTCCTACGCCCTGGCGGCGGATCCGCGTTCGGCGGAGGGGGTGGCGGCCATCTTCCGCGCCAAGGGTCGGGAAGGGGGGAAGCCCCTGCCCGTGGTCGCGGCCGACCGCGAGCAGCTCACGATGCTGGGTGTGACGATCCCGGAACCCCTCCTGGATGCGGCGGCCCGCTGGCCGGCTGCCCTCACCCTCGTCGTCGGGCTGTCGTCGCCGCTGCCGGCGTCCGCCGGCCGATCGACCCTGGCCGTCAGGGTGCCGGCTCACGCGGGGCTGCGACGGCTGCTGGATCGTCTGGGGACGCCGTTGACCGCGACCTCGGCGAACCGCTCCGGCGCCCCGCCGCTCCTCGCACCCGAGGACGTCCTGGCGGCCTTCCCCGAGGCTTCGATGACGGTCGTCGACGCAGGCGAGCTGCCGGGCGGCCCACCGTCGACTCTGCTCGCTCTCGAAGAGGACGGCGTCGCGGTCCTGCGTCGGGGCCGGTATCCTTGGCCGTCCGCGGAGTCGGAGTTTTCCGCAGGGTCTGTGGAAATCTCGCGGGGACGGACGCGGTGACCGTACGGACCGTGAGGGCCTGGACCGGAATGACTCGATTCTTGTGCAACGTCGTCGTGGGTCTGCTCGTGGCCGGGGCAGCGGCCGCCGAGCCCGAGATCTTCCCGCTCGACGAGGTCGAGCCCGGTCTGCAAGGCACCGGACTTTCGGTGTTCCGTGGCGACACGCCGGAGCCTTTCGGTGTCGAGGTGCTCGGCGTTTGGCGGGACGTCTCGCCGGGCTCGAGCTACATCCTGGCTCGGCTGACCGGACAGGGTCTCGACACGAGCGGCGTCATCGCGGGCATGAGCGGCAGCCCGGTCTACGTCGGCGATCGGTTGCTCGGGGCGGTGGCCTTCTCTTGGCCCTACGCACAGGAACCGATCGCGGGGATCACGCCGATCGAGACGATGCGACAGCTCGACTCGGCCGAGCCCCTGGCACCCGTCGCCGCCCCGGTTCCGCCTCCGGCGATCGGTCTCCTGACCGGCGACCGCCTGCCCGAGAGCCTGCTCCTCGATGCGCTCGGCGGGCTCACGGCGCGACCTCTCCAGGGTGGCTCGTCGGGGCTCCTTTGGTCGCTGTCGGGTTTCGGGGAGTGGAGCCGTGATCTCCTCGCCCGCGGATTGCAGGGCGGCGTCGCGGCCGCCGGTCGCGCCGACGACTCCGGAGCCGGCGATCTCGAGGCGGGCGATGCCGTGGCAGCTGTCCTCGTCGACGGAGATCTACGGCTGGCCGCGACAGGCACCGTGACCGAGCGCAGCGCCGACCGCATCCTGGCCTTCGGTCACCCCTTTCTCGGCCTCGGTGATCTCCGTGTGCCGATGGCGCGAGCCGAGGTGGTCACGGTGGTGCCGAGTCGGGCGGTGTCCTTCAAGCTCGCCAACACGGGGGACGTGGTGGGCGCCTTCGATCTCGATCGCAGCCCGGGGATCCGAGGCCGCATCGGCCTGACGGCTCCCACGATCCCCGTCACCGTGTCGATTCGCGGCAGTCGTCAACGCGATTTTTCTCTGCGGGTAGGCAGCCGAGCTTCCGCAGCTGGTTCCGACCTCATGCATGGCCGGACAAGCTGGGTCCGTCCGACGCGACGATCTACGCTGCGTCTGGCGCGGGTCGCAGACCCTGGAGCGGAGGCGCGATCACCGGCCTGCGCGACCACCCGACCCTCGAGCTGTCGCGGGCCCTCGCTGGCGAGGTGCGAGCCTTCGGCGCAGCCTGCGACGTTGGCCTCGATCGGAACGTCCAGAACACCACACGAGTTCGACGAGGCCGTTGAGCTGCGTCTCCAGATGGCGAGCCCACGAGGTCGATGGCGCGGATCGGCCACGCCTACCTGCTCTGGCACGGCGTGCGGCCGGGAGAGCGGCCGGCCTCCTCCGTCGAGCCGCTTCCGTACCGGGGAGCGCCCGCCGGGAGTCGAGGTCCAGGAAGCCTGAGAACGTCCTCGACGGTCGCTACTTCTCCGTCGAGGAGACGGCACGAGCAAGGCGATCACGCCGGTCGGTCGTGGAGAAGAGCGCCCGAGACCTGGATCAGCCCGAGCCGCCGCGCTGGATCGCTCCTCGCGACCGGCTCGCGGCTTCCGTAGGCTCCGTCCCGGCGGCCGGTCTGCGGGTGGCGGGCAGCCGCGCCGCCGCAGCTTCCGGTCGATCCGCTCGGCTGAAGCGCGGCGGATGTGGTGGGCTACGATGACCGGAGCGCTCGCCTGGGTCCTGGCGGCGAGTGTTCCGAGCGACGTTCCAGTTGTCAGGGTCTGGACGCAGCCGACCTCGAAGTGTTATTGACGGTCCGGTGGCGACCAGGCGAGGGTAGCGAGATGAGCGGATCACGACGCTTCTGGTTCTGGGCCGCGGATTGATTGCCGCCGGCGCGTCAGTATGAGGCAGTTCTCTCCCAGGCGGGACCGCGACTTCGTGGCCGGTACGCTGGACGGCACGACCGTCGACTGCTCGGCCTCGCTGAGGCTCGGTCGCGAGATCGAGCGGCTGACAGGCAATGACGACGAGCCGTCTTCTGCAGGGTGCCTGTCACCTGGGGAGGTGGCTGGGTCGTGGGGACCGGAAGCTCCGCAGCGCGTGCTC
This sequence comes from Thermoanaerobaculia bacterium, assembly GCA_041394745.1. Lineage (GTDB taxonomy): Bacteria > Acidobacteriota > Thermoanaerobaculia > Multivoradales > JAHEKO01 > JAWKHP01. Next base: position 117,976 of record JAWKHP010000006.1, read on the forward strand.
CTTGCAGGCGGCGGACGGCACGGTACGAGGTTACCGAAGCGGACGAGCCCGAGGTCTTCGCCCCGTACCGATCCAGACGGCGCCCGTCTTCATGGAAACTCTCGCCCACACGAGAAGCGGCAGGGTCCTGCCAAGGGCGAGGCCGAGCCTCGAGCCCGGTGAGCGTTACATCTGGGACCTCGAGCGCCTGTCCGACAGAGCTGCTCGCGGCCACCGGCACCAGGGCGGCCCGAGCGTCGACGCCGAGGGAGAGGTCGCGTGCTCCTCGATCGACGAGCCATCTCAGGGCGCTTCGGCGGGGTCGACGGGCACCGTCTCATCAGCACGGGCCGATGACGTGGCTGATCTCTTCAGTCTGACGCCGGTGGCTGGCTGCGCACGGCACGCCGACCAGCCCGAGGTCGTCGCTTTGGCCCGCGTAAGGGGCGGCAGATCTGGCGGCAATTGGTCGCTTCCGAGGCGGTCGTTGCCAGGAGAGCGATAGGGCACACGAGGGCAGCGAGACCTTCCGCACACCGCTTCGTCGTCGAGGGCGGTGACGCCAGGAACGGGCCGGGTGCTGGAGATCGTGCAGCATCGCCCGACAATGCTCACGCCCACGCCTGCGCAAGAATGCCCGCTGACCTCGCCGTTCGCCGATGGCACCGGGTCGCCATTGCAGTCGAAGGGGCGTCTTCCTGGAGGGACGGGGCCATGCTGGTCGAGCAGGACGTCGAGGAGCTGGCAGGTCGTCGCTCTGGTGCCTGACGAGGCCTGGCTTCGCCACCGGTCAACGCGGGATTTCTACCGCACGGCGGATATGGCACGCCTGACGAGCTGCGAGCGCCGTGCTCGACAGCTGGGCTCCGGCGCACGACCGGTCCTGCGGGTCGGCGAGCGGCCCGAGGGTCGGCCGGCTGAGCCTGGGCGCGGTCCGGAATGAGCCCCATCCCGACCGTACCGGAGCCAGGACGTTGGGGGCGCGCCACGAACGAGGCTTTCCGGCGAGGCCTTGCCGCCGGGCCGCTTCCTGCAGGAAGGCTGTCCGCAGCCTGGACCGGGCGGGGCGCCGGTCCTCTGTCGAGGCCTACCGTCAGGACCAACGTGCCCTTCGAAGATCGCTGGGGCGGCCTTCGAGGTGCTCGATCCGGGCAGGCAAGCAGCTGGCGAACTCAATCCAGCGACCAGATCGACGAGCCCGCGTTAACTGATCGAGAGGGCATTTTCACACCCTCCGGCCACCTGCGAGCGCGCGATCCGGGGAGACCTCGCTGACCCTCTGGTCAGCTCTCGGACCCTGCGGGACAACAGCCGAGGACGCCAACTACGCATCGCCGCGCTGAGCCTCCGGGTCCGAAGGCAGGAGGTTGACAAGAGGCGGAACTCGCCAGAGGGTGCTGGCCACAGGCCGATGCCACGGCTCTGGCGGATTGGCGGCCCATCGCTTTCCGGCTTGCGGTCGACGACGACTTCTGGACAACGCCGACGGTGCCCGGGTGGAACGAGTCTCGCCGCCGATCGCATCAACGGTACGCCGCCTGCTCGTCGAGGCTGCTGCACGGAGGGCGGCCTGGAGGGGACGGTCCAGACGCCTCGAGCCGCCCGGAGGCCGCGGTGAGCTGTATCGAAGTGGCGCGAATGGGAGCCTGCCGCGCCGGCGGACGGTCTGCTCGACGGGCCGGCGCGAGGTCCTGCGGCTGCCCACCCGTCCGGGTCACGCCTCCCTGCCGCTGCGCCTGATGGATGCCTCCTTCAACGTCCGCACCGTCGATCTCTCCGCAGCGAAACGCCGCCGTGCGTCGCCGGCTCCCGGATCGTTCGACCCCATCCACAACGGGCACCGACATCATCGAGCGGTGCCGCCCGATCTTCGACGAGTCGTCGTCAGCCAGTCCCACAACGAGGAGAAGAAGGCGCTGTTCTCGGTCGAGGAGCGGGTCGAGATGATCCGCGAGACGGTCGCGGACTTCCCCGACTGCCGCGTGGAGGGCTTCTCGGGTCTCCTCGTCGACTTCATGGAGAGCGTCTCCGGCACGACGATCGTCCGCGGCCTGCGGGCCGTCTCGGACTTCGAGTACGAGTTCCAGATGGCGCTGATGAACCGGCGCCTGGATCCGCGGGTGGAGACGGTCTTCCTGACGCCTCCAAGGAGGTCCACACTCTGCTGCGTCGAGCCGCCTGGTCAAGGGAGGTGTTCTTCCTCGGCGGCGACGTGACCGGTCTGGTGCCGGGGGGCGTGCAGTTGAGGCGGATGGAGGCCCTGCGGCCGGAGCGGCCGTGAGCTGATCTGTCGGGGCTGCGGGCCTCGACGGCACCGCCCGGCGTGCTCGAGGCCTTCGTGCACGCCCTGCCCAAGGTGGAGCTCCACGTCCACCTGGAGGGCACGTTCCGGCCCTCCACCCTGCTGGCCCTCGCGCGTCGGCACGGGGTGCGTCTCCCCGCCGACGACGCGGAGGGCATTGCGCGCTGGTTCCGCTTTCGCGACTTCGAGCACTTCGTCGAGGTCTACCTCACCTGTTCGAGCTGCCTGCGCGATCCGGAGGACTTCGAGCGGCTCGCTCTCGATTTCGTCGAAGGGCAGGCTCGCCAGAACGTGCTGTGGAGCGAGGTCACCTTCTCGATCTCGACTCACCTGGCCGCCGGAGCGGACGGGACGGCGGTGGCGCAGGCCCTGGCCTCGGCGGCCGCCGAGGGCGAAAGGCGCTTCGGCACGGCCGTTCGCTGGATCCCGGACATCGTGCGCAACATGCCGGCCGATCGAGCCGAGGCGACCCTCGCCTGGGCGCTCGAGCACCGCGCCCGGGGGGTCGTCGCCCTCGGCGCGGCGGGGATCGAGACCGCCGGCAACGCCGTGTGCCGCGGTCCGCTCCTGGAGGCGGCGCGACACGGCCTGCACCGCAGCGTCCACGCCGGGGAGCAGTGCGGCCCCGACGCGATCCGCGAGGCGATCGACGAGCTCGGCGCCGAACGGATCGGCCACGGCATCCGCGCGGTCGACGATCCGCCGCTGGTGCGCCGGCTGGCCGGGATGGGCATCCCCCTGGAGATCTGCCCGAGCTCCAACGTGTGTCTGGGGCTCGTGGGCTCGATCGAGACCCATCCCATCGAGACCCTGCGAACGAACGGCGTCGAGATCTCGATCGGTTCCGACGATCCGCCGTTCTTCGGCACCACCCTGGAAGGCGAGTACCTGACCCTGGCGCGGGCCTTCGACTACACGTTCGAGGAGCTGTCCGGTTTGGCGCGCGCCGGGCTTCGGCACGCCTTCACGACGCCGGAGGAGCGTTTCGGTCTGGAGACCGATTTCCAGCGCCGCCTGGAGTCGGCCTGGCGATGCGTCGGTGACGCAGCCTGAAACCCGACCGGCCGCGCCGGCGGTGGCGAGTCGAACCCGGCCCTACGGCGTCGGTGTGACCGGCTCGTCGTCCCGCGCCACCTGAGCCAGGGCGGCGGCCCGCTCGTCGGCGAACTCGTCGCCCTCGTTCCAGGTCGGCATCTCGTCCGCCTCCGCCACGGCCAGACCGACCTCGAAGGCCAGGCGCGTGTCCTCGACCATGCCCTCGAAGTTCCACTCGTCGGTCAGCTCGTCGGACGGCTGGTGGTAGTGCTCCTCCTCCCAGGCTTCGAGCTGCTGGCGACCCCAGCCGTCCGGCCGGTCGATGAAGTCGGTGCCGGAGTCGGGGTAGAAGGCCGGGACGCCGATCTTGGCGAAGTTGAACTGGTCGGAGCGATAGAAGGAGCCGCGGTCGGGGAACTGGTCGGGCTCGACAGTCCGGCCCTGCGCGGCGGCGGCGGCGTCGACGAGGGCATCCAGAGACGACTTGCCGTAGCCGATGTAGGTCAGGTCGCGGGTGCGCCCCCAGATGTTGGCACCGTCGAGGTTGATGTTGGCGGCGATCCGTCCCGCCGGGAACGTGGGGTGCTCGGCGTAGTACTGCGAGCCGAGAAGGCCTTGCTCCTCGCCGGCGACGAAGAGGAAGAGGAGGGAGCGCCGGGGAGGCTCGGGCAGGTGCGTCGCGGCCTTGGCGATCGAGAGGACCTCGGCGCAGCCGGAGGCGTTGTCGAGCGCTCCGTTGTAGATGTCGTCGCCGTCCGGATCGGGCTCGTTGTGCCCGAAGTGGTCGTGGTGGGCGCTGAAGACGACGACCTCGTCGGCGAGCTGGGGGTCGCTGCCCGGCACCAGGCCTGCGACGTTCGCGGTCTGCGAGACGGTGACGGTGTTCTCGAGCTTCAGCGACGTGGTGATGTCGAGCGGTACCGGCATGAAGTCGCGCGAGTGGGCGGACTCGATCAGCTCGTCGAGGTCGTGGCCCGTCAGCTCGACCAGGCGCCGGGCCGCCTCCTCGCTGACCCAGGCGTGGACCTGGGTGCGCGGCTCGTCTCCGGCCGGAAGCTCGAACTGCGGTCCCGTCCAGCCCGTTTGGACGACGTTGTAGGGGTACCCCGCGGAGGGCGTCGTGTGGATGATGATCGCGCCGGTCGCACCCTGACGGGCCGCGCTCTCGTATTTGTAGTCCCAGCGACCGTAGTAGAGCCGGCGCTCGCCTTCGAACAGATCCGGATCCCAATCCGGATCGTTGTTGAGCATCAGGAGGACCTTGCCCGAGAGATCGGCGCCCTTGAAGTCGTCCCACTGATACTCCGGTGCCTGGATGCCGTAGCCGACGAACACGACCTCGGCGGCCGAGATCACGGCCTGGGAGTCCTGCACGCCGCTGGCGGCGATGAAGTCGTCCCAAAAGTCGAGGTTGAGGCCCGACCGGGGGCCGAGGAAGGTCCAGCGCTCGGGCACCTCGGCCTCGACGCTGACGATGTCGAAGGGTTGCAGCCACGATCCGCCGGGGCCACCCGGCTGCAAGCCCAGCAGCTCCATCGTACGGGCGAGGTACAGCTGCGTCAGGGCGTCCCCTCGCGTCGACGGGCCTCGTCCTTCGAGCAGGTCGTCCGCCAGGAAGCCGACCGCGGCCCGCAGAGCGGCCGGGTCGATGGCCTGCGCGGCCGAGCTCGCGCCCTCGGGAAGAGCCATGACGTCGGCCGCGGCGGCGTCGGTCGGCGCCTCCTCCCGGGGTGCCGGCGCGCAGCCGGCTGCCAGGACGGTGCAGGCGAGGAGGAGGGGAGTCGCGTTCTTGTGGGGTCGCAGGCCTCTTGATACTTTCATCGCGACCGGACTCTAGCAGTGGCCGCCCGGAACACCGCGAGTGCGATGCGCTTCCAGACGGTAGTGCGCGACTGTCTGTACCTGAACTGGGCGCTGCCGCGGGAAGCGCTGCGGGACCCGCCCGGGCCGCTGCGCCATGAGTGCCACCGGTACGCCGGCGGGTCGTGGGTCTTCGCCTCCGCGCTGCTGTTCCATCAAACCGGTGTCCGCATCGGCCCCCTCTCGCTTCCCGGGCTCTCCTACCCGCAGATGAACGTGCGCTCGGACGTGAGCGACGCCGGCTCCTCCGCCGTCCTCTTCCACCGCATGATGGTGCCCCGGTGGATCTCGCCCGGAGTCCGGCTGCTGGCGCGCATCCCCTGCGACGGCGCCCGCCTGCGCCTGCCCCGCCCTTCCCGGGAGGTGGGGGAGGGATGGGTCTTCCGGGTCGAGGCGGGCGACGAACGGCTGGAGGTCGAGGTGCGGATCGGCGCTCCCGGGCCGGTCCAGGGGCCGGACCTCGGCCCGTGGACTGCCACGACCGAGTACTTCCGCCTCCGCGACAGGGGCTACGCCCGCACGAACGGAGTGCTGCGGCGCATCGACACGGCCCAGGAGTCGGTGCCCCTGTGGCCGGTGAGCGCCGAGGTGGGAGAGGTCGGGCTGGTGGCGAGGAGCCTGGGGTGCTCCGGCGCCTTCCCCGGCGTTCTGCACTCGGCCTGGCTCTGTCCCGAGATCCCCCTCCGGTTCGTCCTCACGCGGGCGGCGGAGCCGGTGCTCTCCGCGCGCCTTCCCGCACCGGGCTGAGTGGCCGGGAAGCGCGGTCTCGGCGATGGGCTATCCTCTACCGCCATGATCGAGTCCCCGGGCGCGGTGTTCGCGGCGCTGTGCGGCATCGCGGCGTTCTTCTTCTGGCTCGAGAGAGCCACTGGCTGGAAGCTGTTCCGCTACGTCGTGCCGTTGATCTGGATCTACGGTGTTCCGGTCGTGCTGCGCAACGTCGGAGTGCTGCCGGAGTCGTCTCCGACCTACGACCTGTTGCGCGTCTACGCGCTGCCGATGATCATCACACTCCTGCTGCTCGCGGTGGACGTCGGCAAGGCGGTACGGGTGATGGGGAAGGGTGTCCTGGTCATGCTGCTCGGCACCGCCGGTGTCGTGCTCGGGGCGCCGATCGGCTACCTGGCCGTCAAGCATTGGCTGGCGCCCGACGCCTGGAAGGGCTTCGGGGCCCTGGCCGGCAGCTGGATCGGCGGGACCGGCAACCTGGCCGCGTCCGCGGCGATGCTGCAGACGCCCCCGGAGCAGTTCGGGCTCGCAGTGCTGGCGGACACCGTCATCTACGTCGGGTGGTTGCCGCTGCTGCTCTTGTCGAAGAACCTCGCCGGGCCGTTCAATCGTTGGACGCGGGTGGAGAAGGGCCGTATCGCCCGCATGGAGAGCGTGCTCGCCGAGGAGGCGGTGGAGGAGAAGCCGGCGACTTTCCGGGACTACATCTACCTGCTCTGCCTGGCGTCCGCGGTCACCTGGTTCGCCGCCTGGGCCGGAGCCCGGCTGCCGGAGTTCGAGCCCGTCGTCTCGACGTCGACCTGGACCATCCTGATCGTGACGACCCTGGGGATCCTGCTGTCCTTCACGCCGGCCAAGAGGATCCCCGCCTCCCACGAGCTCGCGATGGGTCTGCTCTACGTGTTCGTTGCGCGGATGGGCGCCGTCGCCTCCCTCTCCGGGCTGGAGCAGGCGCCCGCCTTCCTGCTGGGCACGGCGATCTGGATCTCGGTCCACGGGATCTTCTGCCTCTTCGGCGCGTGGCTCTTCCGGGTCGACGTGCACAGCGCCGCGATCGCCTCCGCGGCCAACATCGGCGGTGCCGCCTCGGCGCCCGTCGTCGCCGCCTATCACCGCGAGAGCCTCGTGCCGGCTTCGATCCTCATGGCGCTGCTCGGCTACGCGCTGGGCAACTACCTGGGCTGGGTCACCGGCCAGCTGTGCCGGGTGGTGGCGTGATGGAGGCGAGCCGCCGCATCGCCGTCCTGCCCGGCGACGGGATCGGTCCCGAGGTCACCGCCGAGGCCGTGAAGGTCGTCGAGGCCGCGAACGAGCGCTGGGGCCTCGGGCTCGAGCTCGTCGAGCTGCCGTGGAACGCCGATCGCTATCTGGAGACGGGGGAGAGCCTGCCCGAGGGCGCGCTGGAGGACTTCCGGGACCACTGGGCGGCGATCCTCATCGGAGCCTACGGCGACCCGCGGGTGCCGGACATGAAGCACGCCGCGGACATCCTCCTCGGCATCCGCTTCGGGCTCGACCTCTACATCAATCTGCGCCCGATCAAGCTCTACCACGACGACCTCCGCCCCTTGCGCGGCAAGGGGCGCGCCGAGGTCGATCTCGTCGTCTTCCGCGAGAACACCGAAGGTGCCTATGTCGGTGTGGGCGGGATCTTCAAGCGCGGCACGCCCGACGAGATCGCGGTCCAGGAGGAGATCCACACCCGCAAGGGCGTCGAGCGCATCGTCCGCGCCGCGTTCGAGTACGCCGTGGCGCACGGGCGACGGGCCGTGTGCATGGCCGACAAGTCGAACGTCATGCAGTTCGGACACGACTTGTGGCAGCGCACGTTCCGCAGAGGTGGCCGAGGAGTACCCCGCGATCGAGCAGCCACCTTCGTCGACGCGCTGGCCATGCAGCTCGTGCGCAAGCCGGAGATGTTCGACGTCATCGTCACCAACAACATGTTCGGGGACATCCTCACCGACCTCGGTGCGGCGCTGCAGGGCGGCCTCGGCGTGGCCTGCTCGGCCAACCTGCACCCGGGCAGGACGTCGATGTTCGAGCCCGTGCACGGCTCCGCGCCCAAGTACGCCGGCCAGGGCACGGCCAACCCCTCGGCGCCATCCTCTCTGCGGGCCTCATGCTCGACACGCTGGGTCACGAGGAGGCGGCCGCGGCCGTCGAGGCGGCCGTCGTCGATGCCCTGGCCGTCGGCGTCAGAACTCGGGACCTGGGCGGCGAGGCGTCGACGGCCGAGGTCGGCGACCGCATCGCGGCCGCGGTCGCCGAAGCCGGCTAGGTCCGCCGCCCGGGCCGGGCGAGCGCCTATAATCCGGCCATGCCGAGCGAGTCGGAGCTGATCCACGACTGGAACGTGCGGGACGGCGAGTCGCGGCCCCTGCGCGCTCCCGTCGAGCTCAACGACGAGACGTTGCGCGACGGGCTGCAGTCACCGTCGGTGCGCTCGCCGTCGATCGAGGACAAGCTCAGGATGCTGCACTACATGGCGGAGCTCGGCATCGAGTCCGCCAACATCGGCTTGCCGGGAGCCGGGCCGCACGTCGTCGAGGACGTCACGCGGCTGGCGCGGGAGATCGTGGAGCAGGATCTGCCGGTGGTGCCGAACTGCGCCGCGCGGACCCTCGAGGCCGACATCCGGCCGGTGATCGAGATCGCCGAGACGGTCGGCAAGCCGATCGAGGTGGCCTGCTTCCTCGGCTCGAGCCCGATCCGCCAGTACGCCGAGGGCTGGACGCTCGATCGCCTGCTGGCCCTGACCGACCAGGCGGTGCGCTTCGCGACGGAGCACGGGATGCCGGTCATGTACGTGACGGAGGACACGACCCGCGCCGCTCCCGACGACCTGCGTCGGCTCTACACCGCTGCGGTCGAAGCGGGGGCACGGAGGGTATGCATCGCGGACACGGTCGGGCACGCCACGCCGGCGGGGACGGCCAGCGTCGTGCGCTTCATCCGCGAGGTCGTGGACGCCACGGGCGAGGACGTCCGGGTCGACTGGCACGGCCATCGCGATCGGGGTCTGGCGGAGGCGAACGCCCTCGCCGCCGCCGGTGCGGGGGCGGATCGGCTTCACGGAACCATCCTCGGCATCGGAGAGCGCGTGGGCAACGCGGCGCTCGATCTGCTGATGGTCAACATGGAGCTGCTGGGTTGGCGGCATCAGGATCTGGCGGCGCTGCCCGACTACTGCCATCTGGTGGCCCAGACGACCGGCGTGCCGTTGCCCGACAACTACCCGGTCGTGGGGCGAGATGCCTTCCGCACCGGCACCGGCGTCCACGCCGCGGCCATCGTCAAGGCCCGCTCGAAGGGCGACTCGTGGCTGGCCGACCGGATCTACTCGGGCGTTCCGGCGAGCCTGGTGGGACGCGGCCAGGTGGTCGAGGTCGGCCCGATGTCGGGCAAGTCCAACGTCGTCTGCTGGCTCGAGAGTCACGGGATGGCGGCGGAAGCCTCCCTGGTCGACGCCATCTTCGAGCGTGCCAAGGAGTCGGACCACACGCTGGAGGAGGCGGAGGTCCTGGAGATCTGCCGCGCTCAGGGCGTCGTCGCCCCGGCGTGACCGGCGTATCGCGTCCGTCGCAGCGCGACCTCGAGGCGTATCTCGACGCCCTCGCACTGGAGCGTCGTCTCTCCCGCCACACGGTGGAGGCCTACCGCCGGGACCTCGAGGCCCTCGCCACCTTCTGCCCGCTCGGCGTCGAGCTGACCGGAGGCCGCGCCGCGGGACCTCTCGGCCCACCTCCAGGAGATGCGCCGACGGGGTTTGGCCGCGAGCACGGTGCGCCGCACCCTGGCGTCCCTGCGGGGGTTCTTCGCCTGGCTGGTCGAGACGGGCCGGCGGGAGGACGATCCCGCCGTCAATCTCTCGGCGCCGAAGCTGTGGAAGAAGCTCCCGAAGGTCCTCTCCGAGGAGCAGGTCGAGCGCCTCCTGGCCGCACCCGACGTCTCGCAGCCGCTCGGCGTGCGCGACAAGGCGATGATCGAGCTGCTCTACGCCACCGGTCTGCGGGTCAGCGAGCTGGTAGAGCTCGAGCTCACCCAGCTGCGTCTCGACGGCGGCTTCCTGATCGCCTACGGCAAGGGCTCGAAGGAGCGTGTCGTGCCGGTCGGGGAGCAGGCCGAGGCGTGGACGGAACGCTACCTGCGAGAAGTGCGGCCGCGGCTCCTCCGGGCGCGCCACGATCGCGTGCTGGTCAACGCCCGCGGCGGACCCCTGACCCGCCAGGGCCTCTGGAAGGTCCTCAAGGCCCACGGCGTCACCGCCGGCCTCGCGGATCTCTCCCCCCACGTGCTGCGTCACAGCTTCGCCACCCACCTGCTCGAGCACGGCGCCGACCTCAGGATCGTGCAGACCATGCTCGGCCACGCCGACATCTCCACCACCCAGATCTACACCCACATCCACGCCCAGCGCCTCCGCGCCCTCTACGACCGCCACCACCCCCGTTCATGAAGCATCGTCCGAGACGGCTCCCGCCCGGCCCGGCACCCCACCTGGACTAGACTGCCACCGGATGCGCAGGGAGTTGGTCTTCACGTTCCTCGCGGCCCTTGGCGCGGCCGCCGCGACGCCACCGGCCGGCGCCGAGCTGGTGGTGCTCGCCGACGGCGGCGTCCTGCGGGTGACCGCCTACCGGGCCGAAGGCGAGCGCATGGCTCTCGACCTCGCCTCCGGGGGCCGCCTGGACCTGCCGATCGTGAAGATCGCCCGCGTCGTGGACGACGAGATCGTGCCCGATCCCGAGCCGGTCGCCGATCCCGACCTTCCGGTGGTCTTCGACGAGTCGCAGGGGGTACCGACGACGCCTTTCGGCGAGCTCATCTTCGAGGCCGCCCGCCACTACTCGCTCAACCCGGAGCTCGTGGCCGCCGTGGTGCGCGCCGAGTCGGCCTTCGACCCGTCGGCCGTGTCGGCCAAGGGTGCCCGCGGCCTCATGCAGCTGATGCCCGCCACCGCACTGCGCTTCGGTCTGCCGCAGGAGGAGATCCACGATCCGCGGCGCAACCTGGACACCGGCGCCCGCTATCTGGCCGAGCTCGCCGCCCGCTACGAGAGGGAGCTGCCGCTGGTCCTGGCCGCCTACAACGCGGGGGAGGGTACCGTCGCCCGCTACGGGGGCGTGCCGCCCTACCGTGAGACCCGCGAGTACATCCGGAGGGTCTACTCGTTCCTGGGACTGGAGGCGGCCGCCCCCGGCTCGTAGGCCATCGCCACCAGGGTCCGATCGTCCGCGATCGGCCGGCCTTCCGTGTGGGCCTGGACCGCGGCCAGGAGACGGTCACGGACGGCCGCCGGGTCGGCGCCCGGGCCGGCCAATGCCTCGCGCACGCGCTGGTAACCGAACTGCTCGTCACGGCGGTCCGTGGCCTCGATGAGGCCGTCCGAGAGCCAGACGACGACATCGCCGGGACGCAGCTCCACCTCGCGTCGTCCGTAGCTCTCCCCGAGCGCGCCGAGGGGACTCCCCGGGAGCAGGATCTCGTCGACCTCACCGTCGCGCAGCAGATAGGTCGGCGGGTGCCCGGCGTTGGTGAGGTCCATCCGGGCGCGGGCGAAGTCGATGACCGCGATCGTGGCGGTGACGAAGAAGCGACTGTTCTCCTCCGAGCGGACCACCCGGTTCAGGCGGGACAGGATGTCGGCCGGCGGCCGCCCGTCCTCGACCAGGATCCCCAGGGCCGCCTTCAGCATCGCCATGCGCAGGCCCGTCGGAAGGCCGTGCCCCGACACGTCGGCGACGACGACGGCCAGGCGGTCGCGGTCGATGCGTAGCACGTCGAAGTAGTCCCCCCCGATCGCGGCGCTGGGCTCGAAGAGGGTCGAGAACTCGACGCTCGCCAGCGACGGCAGGTCGGCCGGCAGAAGACTCCTCTGCAGGTCACGGGCGATTTGCAGCTCCTTGTCGAGGAGCTCCTTCTGAGTGGCGGTGGCGACGGCGCGCTCGAGTCCCGCCGTCATGCGGTTGAACGACTCCTGGAGCTCGCCGAGCTGGTCCTTTCTGCGGACCGGGATGCGGACCGAGAAGTCGCCCTCCTGCACCGAGCGGGTGGCCCGGCTCAGCCGGTTCACGGCGAGGCTCAGCCCGATGATCATGAACAGCGCCATCAACAGGGCGATGCCGTAGAGGCTCGTCAGCAGTCCCACCACCGCGATGAGGCTCGCCCAGACGCTCGTGTTCACCTCGCTCGAGCCGGCGAAGAGGCGACCGCGCAGGATCCGCAAGCTGCCGTTCAGCGAGACGATCAGGGTCTCGGTGACGGGCTCGCCGTCCTCCAGCGAGCGTACCGGGCCGGCAACCTGCCCCCACCAGAGGAACGGCTTGCGGCTCCAGGACGTCGGCTCCTCGGGATCGGCGGGCAGGTCGAAGAACCGGCGCCTCGCCTCCTCGTTCTCCCTGGAGGAGTTCTCGGTGCGCAGCGCGAGACGTGACTCGCCCAGCTGCAGGTTGATGGTCTCGCCCGACTCGGGCTCTCCGGGCTCGAGCAGCTCCAACCACAGACCGCTGCGCTCGGCCAGGACCCCCCGGGCCGGGCCGGCCACGAACGCGAGGGCTCGGCGGGGTCCCGGCGGTGAAGCGGCCACGCGGGTCTTCGAGCCGTCCGGCAGACTGACGAAGGAGACCTCGTCGGCGCCGTCGATCCAGTCCGGCCAACGCGCGGGAGCCCGTTCGTCGCCGGCGGTGCGCCGGCCGTCGCGGTAGAGCGCCGTCGCGACGGAGACGCCGGGCGAGACCTCGGCCGGTGCGATCGAGCCGGTCGCCGCCGCCAGAGCGGCATCGGCACGCAAGTCGCGGTCGAGGCCATCGGCGGCCGCGCCGTAGACGGTTCCCATGAAGAAGCCGCAGAGGACATAGGTGGTCAGCCCCAACAGGAGCGCCAGCATGGGGATCGGCAGGATGCCGATCAGGAAGTAGGAGAAGGCCAGACGCCTGCCGACGCGCCAGAGGAAGGCACGCAGTCCCTTCCAACCGAGGTACAGGAGGAGCCCGACCAGGAGGCCGCCGAGCAGCAGGAAGGCCGGTACGCGGACCGCGGCAGCGCCGGCCTGGGTCCCGAGGGCGGCCAGGATGCCGAGGACCGCACCGATCGCGATGAGAGCTCGTCGCATGAATCTGCCGCTCGAAAGGCATCCGCCCTGAGGAGGCGTACGCGGATTCCGGTGCCCGTGTTCCGCGCCTTCGGGTCGCCGGAACCGCAGCATCATACGGGACGGCGAGTGGTTGCAGAGGCCGCGCGCTCTGCTAGGATCATCGAGCGACGCGTGGTCGCCTACGAGCTACCTCAACGCCTCGACTCCACCAGGCCGGCCGACCGGCTGGACCTCCGAAATCCCACCCAGCTTCACCGAGACCCGAAGCAGTTCCTCCGGGGGGCACTGTGAGTACCAGAACGAGCGATACCGAGACCCAGCCCAAGCGGGCCTTCGACCGCGAGCGGGTCGAAGACGTCGTCATCCGCTTCGCCGGAGACTCCGGCGACGGCATGCAGCTGACCGGGAACCAGCTCACCAGCACCTCGGCGCTGGTCGGCAACGATCTCGCCACCCTGCCGGACTTTCCGGCCGAGATCCGGGCGCCCGCCGGGACCCTCCCGGGCGTGTCGGCCTTCCAGGTCCGCATCGCCGACTACGACATCCACACGCCGGGTGACGCCCCCGACGTCCTGGTGGCGATGAACCCGGCGGCGCTCAAGAAGTCGCTGGGAGATCTGAAGCCCAACGGCATCCTGATCGTCAACACCGACGAGTTCGAGCCCCGGAACCTGAAGAAGGCGGGCTACGAGCAGAGCCCCCTGGAGGACGGCAGCCTGGAGGGCTACCGGCTCTATCAGGTCGACATCACGACGCTCACGCGGCGGACCCTGGAAGACAGCCCTCTCGACCACAAGAGCCGCGATCGCTGCAAGAACTTCTTCGCTCTCGGGATGGTCTACTGGCTCTTCAGCCGTCCACTCGACACGACGGTCGCGTGGCTCGAGAAGAAGTTCTCCAAGCACCCCGAGGTCGCCGACGCCAACATCCAGGTGATGAAGGCGGGCTTCAACTACTGCGACATCACGCAGGCCTTCCAGACGCAGTACGAGGTGATGCCGGCCCATCTCGCGCCGGGGACCTACCGCAACGTGATGGGCAACTCGGCCCTGGCCATCGGCTTGGTGGCCGCCTCACGGCGCAGCGGGCTGCCGCTCTTCCTGGGCTCGTACCCGATCACTCCCGCGAGCGACATCCTGCACGAGCTGTCGCGCTACAAGAACTTCGGCGTGACGACCTTCCAGGCCGAGGACGAGATCGCCGCGGTCTGTGCGGCGATCGGCGCCTCGTTCGGAGGATCCTTGGGAGCGACGACGACGAGCGGCCCGGGCCTGGCTTTGAAGTCGGAGGCGGTGAACCTGGCGGTGATGGTGGAGCTGCCCCTGGTGGTGTGCAACATCCAGCGGGGTGGCCCGTCGACCGGCCTGCCGACCAAGACCGAGCAGGCCGATCTGCTGCAGGCGATGTTCGGGCGCAACGGGGAGTCTCCCGTGCCGCTCGTCGCCGCGTCGTCGCCGGCCGACTGCTTCGACGCGGCCCTCGAGGCGAGTCGCATCGCGATCGAGTACATGGTGCCGGTGATCCTGCTCTCGGACGGCTACATCGCCAACGGGTCCGAGCCCTGGCGTCTGCCGGAGATCGAGGATCTGCCGGACCTGCGCACCGAGTTCCGTACCGATCCCGAGGGCTTCCTGCCCTACTCGCGGGACGAGAAGACACTGGCGCGGCCGTGGGCGATTCCCGGGACGCCGGGCCTCGAGCACCGCATCGGCGGGCTCGAGAAGGAGGACGGATCCGGCAACGTCTCCTACGACCCGGCCAACCACGAACGGATGATCAAGCTGCGCGCCGAGAAGGTGCACCGCATCGCGGACTCGATCCCCGAGCTCGAGGTACACGGTCCGTCCGAAGGCAAGCTGCTGGTCCTGGGATGGGGGAGCACGCTGGGTGCCATCCAGGGCGCGGTCAATCTGGCCCGCAAGCAGGGGCTGGAGGTCAGCAGGGCGCATCTGAGGCACCTGAATCCCTTCCCCCGCAACCTCGGGGACGTGCTCGGGCGCTTCGAGCAGGTGCTCGTTCCCGAGATGAACCTGGGTCAGCTCGCGCTGCTGCTGCGTGCCCACTACCTGCGCGACGTCATCTCCTACCCGAAGGTCCAGGGCAAGCCCTTCTTCCGCTCCGAGATCCTGGCCAAGATCCAGGAGATCCTGGAGGTCTCCGATGTCCACTGAAGCTCCCACCCTGACCCGCAAGGACTTCCAGTCCGATCAGGAAGTCCGCTGGTGCCCCGGCTGCGGTGACTACGCCATCTTGTCCGCGGTGCAGTCGGTGCTGCCCGAGCTCGGCATCCCACGCGAGAAGTTCGTGGTGGTCTCCGGAATCGGCTGCTCGAGCCGGTTCCCCTACTACATGAACACCTACGGCTTCCACTCGATCCACGGGCGAGCGCCGGCGATCGCCACCGGGCTCAAGCTCACGCGGCCGGATCTCGAGGTGTGGATCGCCACCGGAGACGGCGACGCCATGTCGATCGGCGGCAACCACCTGATCCACACCTTGCGGCGCAACGTCGGGGTCAAGATCCTGATGTTCAACAACCGGATCTACGGCCTCACGAAGGGCCAGTACTCACCCACCAGCGAGGTGGGGAAGCGGACCAAGTCGACGCCGTTCGGGTCGATCGACAACCCCTTCAACCCCCTCGCGCTGGCGCTCGGCGCCGGCGCCACGTTCGTGGCCCGTACGGTGGACATCTTCCAGGCGCACCAGAAGGAGACGCTGCGCCGCGCCGCCGCCCACAAGGGCTCGGCCTTCGTCGAGATCTACCAGAACTGCAACATCTTCAACGACAAGGCCTTCACCTACATGACCGACAAGGAGCGCCGCGACGACAACGGCCTCCTGCTCGAGCACGGCAAGCCCCTGGTCTTCGGCAAAGACGGCCGTCGCGGCATCCGCCTGAACGGCACCCGCCTCGAGGTCGTCGAGCTGGCCGAGGGCGACGACGGCACCGGGAGCTGCCTGATCTGGGACGAGACCGCCCCGGACCCGATTCCCGCCTTCCTCATGTCGCAGATGCTGCCCCCGGGCTATCCCACGCCGATCGGCGTCCTGCGCAACGTCGAGGAGCCCGTCTACGACCAGTCCGTGGTGGCTCAGATCGAGCACGCGATCGAGTCCAAGGGAGCCGGCCAGCTCGAGAAGCTCGTCTACTCCGGCGAGATCTGGAAGGTCGGCGAAGACGGCGTCGTCAGCCGCGGCGCCGACGTCTAGTCGTCTCCGAGGCTCTCGAGGTACGTCTCCTCGCCCACGACCTCCGGATCGAGGGCGAAGGTCCAGAGGTCGAGGCCGCCGAAGAGGGCCTTGACGCGGGGGTGGCCGCGCTGTTGGTAGCGGCGGGCGATCTCGACGGCGGCGTCGCCTTCCGCGTCGAAGAGGACGACGTCGCGGTCGGTCGGGGGCTCCCACTGCTCGCCGGGCCAGGGGAGGGCACCGCGGAGGGTGCGGCCGGCGGGAGTCTTCCGGACATCGACCAGGAGGATCTCCTGGCCCCTGTTGAGGCGCTTGAACAGGGTGAAGGGGGAGACCTCGGCGTCGGGCTCGAAAGCGACGACGGGGAGGCCGTCGGGACGCTCGTAGAGGGGCATCGGAGCCGGCTCAGTCGAGGGTGCTGTCGTGCCCCGCCCAGAGACGTACCGCCGGACAGCGCGGTCGATGCGCGCCTCGTCGTCCGCGCCCACTGTTGGCTGTCCCTCGCGCGTGCCGGATGCCGCTTCCGGGCCGTCGAACGAGGCGGCGAAACGGTCGATCCACGGGAGAATCGACGGGTCGTCGAAGGACACGAGGGTCCAGAGGGCCAGCTCGGGTCCGCCAGGACCGAGCCGGATCGAGGAGGACGCCTCCGACGGCCGCGGCCTGCTCGGCATCTCCGACTTGCATCAGCGCCTCGAGCAGGGGTCCTCGGGGGCTGGTACTGCGCCTCCGGCCGCCATGAGCCTCGATCCGACATGGGCGGGAGCTCGTCCAGCCGCTTCGCGATGGCCGAAGCGGCCGGGCGGTAGCCCAGGCGGCCGAGCGCGGCGGCGAGCGCCACCGCCCGGGCGTCTGAGGCTGCCGGCAGCCGTTCCAACATCGCGGGAGCCGCTTCGGGACCGAGCAGCAGGAGCGCCTCCATGTCGTTCGAGAGGAGTATCGGGGTGGGGCGGCAGATTTCGGTGAGGATGCGGTCCACGGCCTGATCGACAGGCTCGGTCAGAGCGAGCGGTCCGCTGCGTCGGGTGGCATCGACGGCCACCACGTCGCCGTACCTCGTCAGGATCCAGACCGGACCGGCTGCATGGACCGAGCGGATCCGGTCCGGACCGTGGAGACGCTCGAGAACCGTGCCCGTCGACGGGTCGAGCACCAGGACGAGGCTCCCACCGCCGCGCGGCCCGCACACCACGACGAGGCTCTCTCGCCGACCGCGACGGGACCGGGCTCACACGGAAACCGGGCCCGCCAGAGCGCTGCTCCGGTGGCGCGATCGAAACGCATCAGCCCGCGCCGCCAACCCTCCTCGCTCAGCGGGGTCAGAAAGCCGGTCTGCGCCGGTTGAGCTCGGTCTCCATGCAGCTCGACGGTGACCGGTCGAAGCCAGCGGCCCCGTGCGGTGTCGAAGGTGTGGATCTCGAGTCGTTCCTCGTCGCCTCCTTCGAACCGGA
The DNA here is from genome assembly GCA_041394745.1 of Thermoanaerobaculia bacterium. Lineage (GTDB taxonomy): Bacteria > Acidobacteriota > Thermoanaerobaculia > Multivoradales > JAHEKO01 > JAWKHP01. The sequence continues at coordinate 135,620 of JAWKHP010000006.1, forward strand.
GCCCGCCGTCGTCCTCCACTTCGAACGAGGCCTCGGGTGCCGGCCAGGACTCTTCCGTCACCAGCGTCTCCGGCGAGAGCGTTCAGTCGGGCCCGGTCGTTCTCGTACCGGGTCATCCACACGGCCCCGCTCGCGGCGGCGACCCGGGCGTGCCCGCGACGCGCCGGCGGCTCAGGACCGCTCCGCTCGTCGGATCCACCGCACGATCTCGATTCCGGGAGAGGATCCCGCGGACCGCAGAACGGCGGTCAGCGGTGGCCCCACCAGCTGTTCGAGTCGCTTCCCAGGTCGACGCGGGCGATCTCCAGCCCGGTGACCCTGTCGACGATCGACAGGAGAGTGGCGAAAGCCGCCACGACTCGATCGGGGAGCACCACGGGCTCGCTCCACGGGCGACGTGGCCCTCCGGAGCCACGGCCCGCCAGAGGACCTCGCCGTCGTCGACACGCCGGGCCGAGAGACACTCGAGGCCCTGGATGTAGGCGACGCCCCGGTCGACCGTGGTCGCCACCGGCCTGCACTCGTCGCGCCAGATCTCGAGCAGGCCGGGCAGCGAGCGGAGGGAATCCCGGGCCGCCTGGTACTCCACGGGTTCCGAAACGGGGACCGTCGTCACCTCCGACCCGGCGGCCGGCCGCGCCGCGGGTCAGGAGAAGGAGAGCCGCCGGGAGCGCACGGGATGCCCAGGACACCCGCTCACGATAGCGGATCAGGTGCCCGAGGGTCGTTGCGAGTCGTCCGTCGCGCCGTCCAGGCTCTCGAGGTACGTCTCCTCGCCCACGACCTCCGGATCGAGGGCGAAGGTCCAGAGGTCGAGGCCGCCGAAGAGGGCCTTGACGCGGGGGTGGCCGCGCTGTTGGTAGCGGCGGGCGATCTCGACGGCGGCGTCGCCTTCCGCGTCGAAGAGGACGACGTCGCGGTCGGTCGGGGGCTCCCACTGCTCGCCGGGCCAGGGAGGGCACCGCGGAGGGTGCGGCCGGCGGGAGTCTTCCGACATCGACCAGGAGGATCTCCTGGCCCCTGTTGAGGCGCTTGAACAGGGTGAAGGGGGAGACCTCGGCGTCGGGCTCGAAAGCGACGACGGGGAGGCCGTCGGGACGCTCGTAGAGGGGCATCGGAGCCGGCTCAGTCGAGGGTGCTGTCGTGCCCCGCCCAGACCAGGCCCGAGACCACCTTGGGCAGGAAGCGGGTCGACTTCGGGGGAGGATGTCGCCCTGGGCGATGGCGCCGTGGAACCCTCGGGACTCATCGGAGGCAGCCAGAGGCCGACCGGCAGCTCGCCGGCCGTGACGGCGCGGTACAGGACCTCCGGCTTCGAACGGTAGAGGATCGTGCCGTCGACCGCGTTGGCCTCGGTGTATCCCCACTGCGGCAGCAACGTCTCATGAAGCAGGACCACCGCCAGCTGTGAGGCGGCGGCCGGCAGGTGGCTCGGACCGGCTGCCGGGTCGAGCGTCCAGATTTCGGTGCCCTTCGCCGACGTGACGCCGAGCGCCGTCGGGCCGGCGGCGGCGACGGCCGCGACGATCTCGGCTCCCGACGCGGCGGCCAGGGGTCGCCGTTCCAGCACGCCGCGCGCGGGCACGGCCGGCACGAGCGGGCGGGGCAGCGCCCGATGGATGGGATCGATCGTCAGGGCGGGGGATTGCAGGCTGGTGATGACCGAGAGCTTGCAGGCGGCGGCCGAGCCCTCCGGGGCTTCGGTCTCCACCGCGTACAGCGCCGCCGTGCGGTAGCGATGGTGGCCGTCCGCGATCAGACCGGGCGCGTCGGCGAGGGCGCGTCGGTACTCGGGGGTCCGGGAGGGGGGCAGGGGCACCAGATGGTGCTCGTTGCCGAGATCGTCCCGATGCGTCGCCACCACGTCGCCGGTTGCCAGGTCCTCGGCGAGCATCCGATCGAGCACCCCGTCGTCGTCGGCCAGGAGGAGGATCGGCTCGAGATCGACGGGAAGGGTGCGCAGGAGGTCGAGCCGTTCCGCCACCGTCTTGTCGACCGTCTTCTCGTGCGGCCGAATCACTCCGTTGCCGGCGTTCTCGAGGCCGACGAGCGCCGCGAGCCCCAAGCGGCGTTCACCGTCGGCCAAGTCGATGGAGACGGCGTAGAGGCGCGGCGGATCGTCGACCGCGACGTGCCGCTGTTCGATCCAGGCGCCGTGCAGGCGGGCGGCGTTCCGGTGGGCGTCGAGCTCCCCGGAGGGGACGGGGCGCGTCAGGTGCGCGAAATGGAGCGGCTCGCGGTGGAGGCGATCGCGCGTCTCGACGTCGATCTGGTCGTAGGGAGGCGCGGCGAGATCTCCGGGGCTCGGCGCGCGGTAACGGTGCCCCTGGAAAGCGAAGATCCGCACGGGCCGCTATCCTATCGCGCGTGCGCCGCCTGGCCCTGCTCGCCCTGCTGGCACTCGCCTGCTTCGCCCTCTACGAGGCGGCGACGTGGCCGGACGTCGCTCGTCTCGCGACCGAGAGGCCCGAGACCAGCGCCTTCATCGACGCGGCCCGGCAGCGTTACGGCGCCGACCGCGTGGCCTGGCGGTGGGTACCCTACGCGTCGATCTCCCCGAACCTCAAGGTCGCGGTCGTCGTCGCCGAGGACATCGACTTCTTCAGCCACGAGGGTTTCGCGACCGGCGAGATCCGCAGCGCTCTGCACGATGCGTGGGAAGAGCGTCGCCTCCCGCGGGGCGCCTCCACGATCACCCAACAGGTGGCCAAGAACCTGTGGCTCTCGCCTTCCCGCAACCCGTGGCGCAAGGTCAAGGAGGCGATTCTCACCCGCCAGCTCGAGCGCCATCTCGAGAAACGCAGGATTCTCGAGCTCTACCTCAATCTGGCGGAGCTCGGGCCCGGCATCTTCGGTGCGGAGGCCGCGAGCCGACACTTCTACAGCCGCCCGGCGTCGAGCCGCTCGGCTCGGGAGGCCGCCCAACTGGCCGCCGGACTGCCGCGACCGTCGTCGTGGCATCCGGGGGTCGACAGCCGCGGCTACCGCTCGTACGTCGACTCGATCGTCCGGCGGATGGAGAAGGCCGGGGGCTGGATCCGCAAGGAGCTGTGAGCCCTCACCGCGGCCGGTCGATCAGGTCGAGCGCTCGCCGGTAGGACGCGTCGTCGTCGACGTCCAGCAGGGCGCCCGGATCGTCGACCGCAACCTCCACGACCGCTTCGGCGTGCCGGTCGAGGAGTTGACGCAGGCCGATCGAAGGATCGAGTCGTGGAATCTCGCGCGCCAACCGCGCGGCCACGGCCAGCGGGTGGCCGCGCGTTCCGTCGACGGTGGGCACGGCCAGGGCGGCCCCCGGTTCGAGCGCGCCCAGGAGAGCCCGCACCGTCGAGGCACGCAGGGCCGGAAAGTCCGCTGGGCCCACCACGAGGTCGTCGGCGTCGGGTCTCCCGAGGGCCTCGAGACCGGCCCGGAGGCTGGAGAGCATCCCTCGGTCGGGTTCCGGGTTCACGGTCACGGTCGCCCCCCGGGAGCGTGCCAGGGCCGCCACGCTCTCGTGCTCCGGAGCGACGACCACGACAGCCCGCTCCACACCGCCGGCATGCAGGGCGTCGAGGTATGCAGTCAGGACGGTCGCCGTCTCGCCGAAGGGCAGCAGGAGCTTCGGCGTGCCCATCCGGCTCGAGCGGCCGGCCGCAGGCACCAGGGCAACGGTCACGCCGTCAGCGTAGCAGCCAGACCGGTCACTTCCGGTCGTCGAGGATGGCGCGCAGTTCCGCCTCGAGCTCGCGCAAGCGACCCTCCAGCTCCTCGATCCGGCCCTCCAGGGCCTCGCGGTCCTCGAGTCGGAGCTCGAGCCGCTGGGTCCAGTCGCCGGATCCGATGCGCTCCCCGAGCTCCTTGCCGAGACGGTCCAGTCCCTCGGTGTCGATGCGCAGCTCCTCGAGATGCCCCGGTCCCACGGTGAGAAGGCGCGCCGGCCCGCCGCTGCGTGTGCGAAAGACGAGGGGGCCGACGTCGAAGATGGGGACGTCGCGCTCCTCCAGGACGACGTCGATCTGCAGCACCTCGCCGTCCCGCCAGGCCTCGACGCTCGTCGGCTCGCCGCCGCCGTGCCCGGAGATGGCATGGACGAGCGCGAGGGTCGAGTCGACCGCTGCGTCCCCGACTCGCGTGACGATGTCACCCACCTCGACGCCGGCCCGCTGTGCCGGTCCGTCGTCGACGACCGACGAGACCAGGACGCCGCGGTCGCGTGGAGCCCCGAGGTGCTCGCGAAGCTCCGGGGTCAGGTCGACCGTGCGGACGCCGAGGAAGGCCCGCGGGCCGAAGCTCGGGGGCACGTGGAAGAGCTCCCCGTCGTCCCCCTGGAAGATCACCGAGGGGCCGGAGCCCGTCGCGGTGGGTTCCTGCGACCACAGCGCGGCCGCCGTGGACAGCAGCGCGAAGAGGCAGCAGAGGAGGCCCCGCGTACACAGGGCGGCGGGGTGCGAACGGTCGTACGCAAGCATGGCGATCCTCTCGGGTGGTTTCGGTGTCAACGGTTGCGGTCGGCGGCGAGGGCCGGTCGGGTCTCGCCTTCGATCCAGGGCGACAAGCCCATGACGATCTCGTAGTCCTCGTCGCCGGTCAGGACGAGGGAGGCCTCTCCCTGTGCGGTCAGCTTCCGCAGCTCCGCGAGCTCACGCGCCAGGGTCGCGCTCTCCTCACGGAGGGCTTCGACGCGCGCTTGCCGGCGCATCTCGCGGCGCCGTTCGGTCACCTCCCAGAGCGTTCCCGTCGCCACCGCGACGAGCAGGAGGGCGGCGACCGACCAGCGGGCTCGATGCCGTCGCCGGGACTCCCGGCTCTCGAGACGTTCCAGCACGCGGGCCGCGAAGTCCGACGACGCGCGTGCCCTCGGCAGCGAGGCGAGGGCGTCGCGCAGATCTTCGGGGGACGGTCTCACGTGGTTCCTCCCTTCCAGCGGTCCTCGAGACGGACGCGAAGCAGCTCCCGGGCGCGATGGATCCTTGACGTGATCGGGCCCACGGCGCATCCGAGCATCCCGGAGATGTCCTGGTACGACCAGTCCTCGACGTCGCGCAGCACGAGAGGCACCCGGTAGTGGAGGGGCAGCGCGCGGAGCCCCGCGAGCAGTTGCTCCGCGAGCTCGTCACGCAACAGCCTCAGATCCTGACGCGGCCGTTCGTGGGTCGGCACGCCGAGCGCGAACACGGGCTCCAGCAGGCGCCAGCGCCGTTCGCGGCGCTCGGCACTCCGCTGGAGATTGGTCGCGATCCGGTAGAGGTAGGCCTTGAGCTGACCCTGCTCCCGGTACCCGTCGCTGCGCTCGACCAGGCGCACGAACGTCTCCTGAGCCAGATCCTCGGCCCGATCCCGGGAGCCGGCCATGCGCGTCAGGTAGTTGACGAGCGCGTCCTTGTGGCGCTCCACGAGGTCCGCCAGGGCCGCGCGATCCCCCTCTCGGGCTCGTGCGAAGAGCTCCCCGTCCGAAGCGTCCACAGTCTGCAGGGCCTCCATCTCGACTCCCATAACGTCCCGGCGGCCTGACGGTTCCAGGTCCGCCCCGTTGCTATACTGCCGGCTCGTCCGGGGGGAAGATGAGCTTCGCGAGGATCGTACGCAAGACGTGGCGCGAGAATCACCTGTTTTCGGCTCTCGTGGAGCTCACCTACCGCTGCAACTGGGACTGCTACTTCTGCTACAACGACCTGGGACTGCGAGGCAAGGCCCTCTCCCGGCAGCAGTACTTCGATTTCTTCGCCGATCTCAAGGAGCTCGGTGCCCTCAATCTGATCCTCAGCGGCGGCGAGCCGCTGGCTCATCCGGACTTCTTCGAGCTCGGAGCCCGCGCCGCGGAGCTGGACTTCGTCGTGCGGGTGAAGTCCAACGGACATGCCCTCCGTGGGGCCGTGGCGCGGCGATTGCGAGACGAGGTCGATCCCTACATCGTCGAGGTTTCGCTGCACGGTGCTCGGGCGGAGAGCCACGACCGCCAGACCCGGATCCCGGGCAGCTTCACGCGTTTGATCGAGAACATCCGGGAGATGCTCGCGCTCGGTCTGCGCGTCCAGGTCAACAGCACGCTGACGGCCTGGAACGAGGACGAGCTCGAGGGGATGATGGAGCTCACGGAGGAGCTCGGCGCGCCCCTGCGGGTGGATCCGGAGGTGACGCCACGCGACGACGGGGATACCGGGCCGCTTTCCATCCGGCCTTCGCGGGAGGCCGTTCTGCGGCTGTACCGGATCCAGCGGCAGGCTCGCGAGCGAGCCGCCGGCGAGGACGCCGCGCTTGCGGGTGCCGGTCTCTCGGTCTCTCGTGAGGGCGACGCCGTGCCGGCCGCCGCGTCCGGCGGGGGGCCGGAGAAGCACTGCGGCGCCGGATCTTCGACCGTCGCGGTGGACCCCTTCGGGACCGTCTACCCATGCGTCCAGTGGAGGAGGGCCGTCGGCAACCTCCACGAGCGGTCGATCCGCGAGATCTGGACGGCGTCGCAGGATCTGGCCGCCGTCCGGAACGAGAACGTCGCCGTGCACTCGATGATCGGCGAGCTCGGGCCCGAGGGGCAGCTGATGGGCTTCTGCCCCGGCTCGGCGGCGGCGGCCACGGGCAAGGCCACCGGCATCTACCCGGCCGCCGCCACCAAGCTCTCCCTGCAGCGCGAGGCGAGCTCGGAACGGCCCGAGTCCGGCGCTCTCCTACCGGTGGTTCGCTGACATGGGGTATCATGAACGCTATCGTTGTGGATTGTTCGAGGGGGGCACATGACTGATTCTCGTTCCACCGGGGAGTTGAAGCCGGAAGGCCGCAAGGCCTACTCCAAGCCCGAGATCCTCTCCCGTGAGCGCCTGGAGGCGCTCGCGGTCGTCTGCTCGCCGCCGTCGAAGTCGACGGCGACCGAGTGCCCATCGGGTACCGTCACCTCCTGACGGCGGCGGTTCGCGCCACTCGTTCCGGGGCCCGGTGGCAACGCCGGGCCTCAGCCGTTGCCGGCCGTCACCAGACCGAGCGCATCGAGCTCGGCGATGTACTCCATCACGTCGGCTTGCAGGACCGGGCGTTCGACCTCGTACTCGGCCTCCAAGCGGTCGAGGAGACCGGTCACCGAGGTCCGGCCGTCGATGAGCTCGAAAAGGCGAGCTCCGAGATCGTTGAGCACCAGAGCCTCAGCCGTGCTCTGACGGATCACGACGCCTTCGTCCCGAACCCGGCGGTAGCGTGTGTCGGGTGCGCGGTGCAACACCGTGTCGAGGTCCATCAGCATGTTCCCCCGAGAGCGGTCCAGAAGTCTCCGGTGAGGTCGAAGGCCAGGGTGCCCACCGGCAGCTCGGAGACGAGCCCCTCGAGCCGGCCGGTCAGCTCCTCGACCCGGTGCGGGTCCTGGTTGACGAACGGAGCGCACGAGAGCAGCGCCGCCACCGCCCGTCCCGTCGGCAGCGGTGCGACACGATTGCCCTCGCCCTTCTCGAGCCGGTAGATGCCGCGCAGCGGCCGGGGCTCGAAGCCGCCGGGCACCCGGCCGAGATCGCCCGCAAACGGCATCTTGCTCACCAGGATCCGGTCACCGTCGCGATGGACGGCATTGATGTCGTCGCTGAGGACATCGCGGCCCCTCTCGCGGCTCAGCCGGGAGATCGTCGTCTTGCCCGCCCCGGAGTGTCCGAAGAAGACCCAGGCCCCGTCAGCGTCCGCGACGCCCGCGCTGTGGAGGAGGACACCGCCCGCCGCGAGCAGGCGATAGGAGACGAGGATGCGGAAGTAGTTCTCGAACAGCTCGGTCCAACGCGCGCCACCCTCGACACAGGTCCACAGCGCTCCGCGCAGCCTCGGCTCGAGGCCGATCCAGGCCATGAATCGAAGACCGGCGATGCGGATTCGGTCGGGTGCCTGATCGAGGTCGAGCTCGTAGCGCCATCCACGCGTGTCGATGTCGACGAAATCGGACTCACCGGCGGCGAAGACGTCGATCTCGACCCGCGCGACGGAGGGCCGGCACAGCTCACCGTAGCGCTCGGCCAGCTCGGCGTGCTGGCGGGCCGAGAGTCCCTGGATCCGGTACGGCCCGCCGGCCAGGGCGACGTCCAGCGAGTGCTCTCCGCAGGGGCTCCCGGCCGGCCGTGCGGGAAAGAGGTCCGGCAGGGTCAGGAAGCGCGCCGCGAAGCTCATCTGCCGACGGCCGTCCGGGCCAGGTGTCGGAGATACCTCCCGGCGGCCCTCGCCCGCCCGGCCCATCCGGGCCTCAAGGAGCCACGATCCTCCGTCTCGCGGACTCTGCCCAGCAGTGCGTCCCACGGAACGGGCTCGTCGGGCGCGGACAGCGCGTCGCCCTGGGACAGCACCCACCAGGAGCCGGACCGTCGAAGCGGTCCCAGCAGGCGATGCACCAGCAGCGGCCCCGCCTGGCTGCGCAATGCCACGACGTCTCCAGGCCAGTAGCGGCGGCAACGCTCCACCACGATGCGGTCGCCGTCCGCCAGCAGCGGAACCATGCACGTGCCCCGGACGAAGAGCCCCACGGGGGCCTCTTCCGCCAAGTGGCGCAGGGCATCGAAGACGGCGGAGTCGGAGACCGGCATCGAGCGGCAGTATACGAGGTGCGTACCGAGCGGACGGGGAGGGCTCAGGGCCGGTGGAAGGTCCGCTCCTCCAGCATGGCCGAGATCTCGGCGGCGCTCTGCGGATGACCGAAGAGGAAGCCCTGGACCTCGTCGCACTGACTTCTCGCCAGAAGGTCCAGCTGCTCCTCGTACTCCACTCCCTCGGCCACTACCTTCATGTTGAGACCGTGCGCGAGGTTGATCGTCGCGTTGACGATGGCCGCGTCGTCGGCGTTGGTCGCGATACCGCGGGTGAAGGACTGATCGATCTTCAGCGTGCTGAGCGGGAAGCGCTTGAGATAGGACAGCACGGAGTGCCCGGTTCCGAAGTCGTCGACCGCGAGCCGGATGCCCTGGATCTTGAGCTGGTGCAGGGCCGACAGGGTCTCCCGCTCGTGCTGCACGACGCTGCTCTCGGTGATCTCCAGCTCGAGGAGCCTGGCGTCGAGACCGGTCTCCTCGAGGATCCTCGAGACCCGTGTGACGAAGCCTCGATTGAGCAGCTGCCTGCCGGAGACGTTCACCGCGATCCGCAGCGGCAGCCGGGCGTTCTCGTTCCACCGCCGGGCCTGGGCGCAGGCCCGGGCGAGGACCCACTCGCCGATGGGGACGATCAGCCCCGTCTCCTCGGCCATGGGGATGAACTCGGAGGGTGGAACGAGCCCGGTTTCCTTGGGTTCCCACCGCAGCAGCGCCTCCAGCCCGGTGAGCGTCTGGTTGCGGGCATCCACGATGGGCTGGAACATGAGCTCCAGCTCCTCCCGTTCGAGAGCGCGGCGAAGCTGGTTGCCGAGGTCGAAGCGCCGCGTGTTGGCGCGGTTCATCGGATTGGCGTAGAAGCGGAACGTGCCGCGCCCCGCCTTCTTGGCGGCGTACATGGCCGTCTCCGCATTGCGAGAGAGCTCGTCCGCGACCGTGCCGTCGGCGGGCGATACGGCGGCGCCGATGCTGGCGGAGAGGAAGATCTCCCTACCTTCGACCTCCAGCGGCTCCTCCAGGGCACGGAGCAGCTCGCGGGCGGCGCTGGCGACGTTGCCCACGCGGTCGAGGTCGGGCAGGACGAGGATGAACTCGTCACCCCCTTGCCGTCCTGCGATCGTCCCGTCCGGCTCCAGCGCTTCGGGAAGGTCGAGGCTCTGGCGGAGGCGTTGTGCGGCCTCCATCAGAACGCGGTCGCCGACCGAGTAGCCGAGGCTGTCGTTGATCTCCTTGAAGCGATCGAGATCCACCAGGAGGACCGCCACCATCTCTCCGTGCCGGGCTTCGAGCACCTGGCCCAGGAGCTCGCGGACGTATCCGCGATTCGGCAGGCGGGTCAGATTGTCGTACCGAGCGAGGCTCTGGAGGTGCCCTCGGGAACGACGGGACTCCCTCTCCAGGCGACGCAGCCGCGCGTAGGCCGACGTGCGCAAGGCGAAGCGGCCTCGCTCCTCGGGCCAGCTGACGACGTCCGTGGCACCTGCCGCGAGGGCGTGGGTCACGAAGGCCTCGCTGGTCGGCCCGCTCTCCGCCACGACCAGCAGGGTCAGCTCGTCGGCCGGGAAGCGCTCCCGCAGTTGCCGGCACAGGGCGATCCTCCGCTGCGGCTCGTTGGGAGCGTCGAGCACGAAGACGTCGGGCAGGGTACGCCCGAGCAGGGCCGCGCAGTCGTCCAGGTCGTCCACCACGGCGGAGCGCAGGTCGACGTCCTCCGCGCGCAGCCCCGCCGAGAGCCGATCGAGACCGGGGTGCCCGATGAGGACGAGCGGACGCAGCTGCGCCGTGGTCGCTTCGTGAAGGGGCTGCACCTCGGACTCTCGCACCGGGATCTACCTCAGGTTCCCGTACGCAGCGAGGCCTCGCTCTCGCTGCGCGAGGTCTGGAGGGCGACGCTGCCCTCCTCGATGAGCAGCTCCGGGCGCTCTGTGATGAGGGCGAGGAGGTCTTCGAGCGGGGTTTCGACCGTCCGTGGCGTCCCGAACACCCCGATCCACATGTCCGGACCTCGCCTCTTGGCGAGGAAGAGAGCCCGGTCCGCCAGCTCCACCACCTCCTCCCAACTGTAGGCGCGGGGGTCGCTGGTCACGAAGGGGTACGACGCGAAGCCGATGGAGCAGGTGAGCCGCACCGGTTCCGGGCCACCGATGTCGAAGAGGTGATTTCCGACGGACCGACGGATCCTCTCGGCGAGGACCTGGATATTCTCCCGTGACGAGCTGCGCCCGATGATCATGAACTCGTCGCCGCCCCATCGCACCAGGGTGTCGGAGCTGCGACAGGCGCGGTTGAGGAGATCCCGGATCTGGAAGAGCACCAGGTCGCCCGCGGAGTGCCCATGCCGATCGTTGATCTCCTTGAAGCCGTCGAGATCGCAGAGCAGGAAGAGGAAGCTGGCCTGCTCCTCGTCGTCCGGCGCGTCCTGGGCGTGGAGGCGGTCGATCTGGGCGATGTCCCGTTCGACGTTGGTGAGCAGGAAGCGACGATTCCTCACACCCGTCAGGGAGTCCGTGACGCTGGCGATCTCGAGCAGCCGGTTGGCGTACTGGAGCCTCTCGTTCTGCTCCTCGAGGGCGCGCGTTCGGGCCTGCACGTCGAGCTCGAGTCGACGGGCGTACGTGGCCTCGCGCTCGAGCCGGCGCGTTTGGGCGCGTGAGTAGCTCAGGATGATCGCTGCGGCGGCCAGACCGTAGAGCGAGTAGGCCCACCAGGTGGCCCAGGGGGGTGGCTGGACGACGATGTCGAGCCGCGCCTCGTCCCGACTCCAGACGCCTTCGCTGTTGGCGCCGCGGACGCGGAGCGTGTAGTGGCCCCCCGGCAGATTGGTGTAGGTGGCACGACGCCCGTCTTGAAGCTCGGTCCAGCCCTCGTCGAAGTCTTCGAGGCGGTACTCGAAGCGGTTGAGCTGCGGGGCCAGGAAGTCCAGGACGGCGAATTCGAAGGCCACGACGTCGGCACGGTGACCGACGGAGATGGGAGCTTCCGACCGGCGATAGGCCGGTACCGCGATCTCACGGTTGTTCGCCAGCATTCTGGTGATGACGACGGGAGGCCGCCGCAGATCGGGAGCGAAACGGGAGGGGTCGAGGTAGGTGATCCCGGAGTTGCTCCCGAAGTACATCGTGCCGTCCGCACCCTCGTCGAAGGCGCCGAACTTGAATCCGTCCTTGGGCAGCCCGTAGCTGCGCCCGAAGTTGATGAAGGTGCCGGTGCGCGGATCCAGACGCGAGAGGCCTCGGTTGGTGCTCAGCCAGATGTTGCCGCGCTCGTCCTCGAGAATCCCCCACACCGGGGCTCCGAGGAGGCCCTCGGGCTCACCGTAGTGCTGGAAGGCGGGCCGCAAGCCCCCTCGATCCGCGGCATTCCAGGAATCGAGGCCGTCGGCGGTCCCGATCCAGAGCGTGCCCGAGCGATCCAGAAGCAAGGCGCGCACGGCGTCGGAGCCGAGGCTGTCCGATCGGCCGGGGTCGTGGTGGAAGACGGTGACCTCACCGGTTCCGGGGTCCAGCAGATCGAGACCGGCGTCGCCCGTACCCACCCAGAGGCGCGTCCGGGACTCCTGGGCCAGAGCCCGGATCTGGTCGCTGCTCAGGGGGCCCCCGGCCTCGCGTGATCGGAAGTGCTTGAACTTCTCGGTCCACCGATCGAAACGATTGACGCCTCCCCGATACGTGCCGACCCATAGGTCGCCCGACTGGCCTTCGAGGATCGACGTGACCCCGTTGTAGCTCAGGCTCTCCGGGTCCTCCGGGTCGTTGAGGAACGTTTCGAAGCCCCCATCCGGCTGCCGGCGCACCAGGCCTTCGGCCATCATGCCCGCCCAGAGCGTGTCGTAGCTGTCCACGCACAGTGACATCACGCGGAGCCCGGGCAGCGAGTCCGGTCCTTGAAGGGGCTCGAAGCGCTCGAAGGCGCCGGTGACCGGGTCGCGACGGCTGAGCCCGCGGTCGAAGGTGCCCACCCACAGAGCCCCGGTCGAGTCGTCGGCGATCGACGTGATGCGGTTCGAGGCGAGGCCCGTGGGGTCGCTGGGATCCTCGCGCAGGAAGTGGAAGAGACTGGTCCGTACGCCGAGCCGGTTCAGGCCGCCCTTCTGGGTTCCGGCCCAGATCACGCCCCCGCGATCCTGGTAGAGGACGGTGACCGAAGCGTCGCTCAAGCTGCTCGGATCGGCGGGGTCGTATCCGGCGTGGCGCAGGGTGCCGTCGGGATCGCGCAGGCTCAGTCCCTCGCGGGTCCCGACCCACAGGCCGCCCTGGTCGTCCACCATCAGGCTCTGGACCTTGTTCGAGAGCAGGGAGGCGTCGCGGTCGGGCGAGCCGGCGAAGAGGTGATCCGCGACGGTGCCGTCCGGTGCGAGCCGGAAGAGCCCCTGACTCTCCGTACCGACCCAGAGGGACCCGTCGCGGTCTTCGGCGAGGGCGGCGATGCCGAGGGGTGAGCTCGTACCGGTGACGACCTGCTCGGTGAGCGGGCCGCCGCTACCGTCCAGGGCCCATAGCCCCCGGTTCGCGAAGGCGACCCAGAGCCGCTCGCGACGGTCGAGCAGGAACGTCTTGACGGTATCGGGACCGTCGGGCAGAGCGGGGCCGGGAGCGATCTTCCATGGGGGGCCGGCGTGCAGATCGAGTCGGTAGAGGCCCGAGTCGAGGGTTCCGATCCACAGGACTCCCTTCGCGTCCTCGGCCAGGGCGGTGACGCGCAGCGGGGAGTCGGACGCCGTGCCGATCCTCTCGAACTCCTCGCCACGGGCGTGCCAGAGGTGCAGGCCCTGATGGAGGGTACCGACCCAGAGGCGGCCCAGGCTGTCCTCCAGCAGTGCGGTGATCTCCCGGTCGGCCAGCGCGGTCGGGTCCTCGGGATCGGGGCTGAAGACCTTGAAGCCGTAGCCGTCGAAGCGACTGAGGCCATCGCCTCCGCCCGTGCCCACCCAGAGGAAGCCCAGCCGGTCCTGCAGCAGGCTGCGGACGAACGAGTCTCCCCGTGCGACGGAGATCTGCTGGAAACGCAGAATGCGCGAGGTCCCGTCGGCTTCCTCCGGGGACGGCTGCGCATCGGCAGCTCCTCCCACCAGGACCGTGACGAGGAGGGCCGCGAGGCCGTGAACGGCGCGGCGTCGTGAGCAGCCGGAGAGCGTGGAAAGGGACATCAGCACGACGAAATGCCGGACGTTACGCATTCACTAGACAAGTTCAGTGGCAAGAGTACCATTGGGCGCATACCGGAGGTCTGATTTTCGGAGACAGTTCCGGATCCGATGAGGGGGGCGCGGCACGAGCCGAGACGGCTCGCTTCCGGTCCCGATTCGAACCCACACGACGAAGGAGGAAAGAGATGATCCGTTTCCTGATGGCCCTGCTGGTGGCGATGGCTCCGATGGTGTTCGGTGCGACCTCCACGGTGCGCAACGACGGCGGTCCGCACATCGACGGCAACGACGAGTGGCTGTGCGACGGCAACCTGTCCGAGAACTGCAACCCGGCTCGTTGAGGACCGCGTCCGACCGCCGGCGAGCGGCGCTGACTCGATGAGGGTGCCTGCGGCCTAGGTCCGGTCCGCCTTCAGGGCGGCCGTGCGTCGCCGGAGCGTCGGCACCGTCACGCCGAAGAGGCCCGCCGCTCGCCGCTCGTCGCTCGGGTAGCGCTCCAGGATCGCGCGCAGCAGGACGCGGCGGGCCAGCGCGTGGAGCGGCTCGCCCTCGATCCCTCGTGCCCGTACGAGGCGCGCGAGGATCTTGCGCACGATGTGCCAGTCGCCCGTACGCACTGAAAGGCCGGAAGCCACGTCTTCTTGGGCTTTTTCGAGCCGGCGCCGGTAGGTGGTCTCGGCCAGACCGAGGCGCGCCGCGCCCTGCCGGGAGACTTCCGAGACGGCCGCATGGGCCTCCAGGAGCAGGTCGTCGGACAGCCAGCGGCCCAGCGGAAGTGGAGCCGCCTGGTGGCGGGCGACCTCGTCCAGCTGGTCGCGCACGGCTGCCGCCAGGGCATCGAGACACTCTTCGAGGCCTTCGCGCGGCGTCTGCCGGGCGAGGGCGGAGAAGACGGCGGCCACCTCGTTGCCCGGCAGGCCCATGTCCGCCGCCTCCAGAGCTCCGGATTCGCACTGAAGGGCTCCCTGGAGGATGCGGTTCTGGAGCTCGCGGACGTTGCCCGCCCAGCGGTGGGCCTCGAGAGCCTGGAGAGCGCCGGGGGACAGGCTCAGGTCGCGCCTTCGATACTGACGTCTGACCTCGGCGAGGAAGTGCTCGGCCAACACCCCGATGTCCTCGGTCCTTTCCCGCAGGGGCGGGACGCGCAGCTGACACATCGCCAGACGCGCCGCCAGCTCCTCCGAGAGCCGGGGGTCGAGGGCGCCGTCGACCTCCAGGGCCGAGGCGATGATGCGCACGTCGAGCCGCTGCCGCGTCGCGTCCGGAAGCTCGAGGTAGGGATCCTGCAGGAAGGAGAGGAGCCGCTCTTGTACGGCGTCTGGAAGGGCGCCGACGTCGGCCAGGTAGAGGGTACCCAGGTTGGCCTCGGCGAGGCGCCCGAGGTCCCGATGCCGCGCCGCCTCGTAGATGTCGGGGACCGAGCCGAAGAGCTCGGCTTCCGCCTGCGTCGGGGGCAGGGCTCCACAGTCGACCACCGTCAGCCCGTCCGTGGCCCGAGGGCTCTCGGCGTGCAGCAGGCGCGCCAGCAGGGACTTCCCGGTCCCCGACTCGCCGACCAGGAGCACGGTACCGTCGGTGGGAGCCACACGGCTCGCCTCCGCCGCGAGGCTCTCCATCGTCGCCGAACGGTAGAGGAGGTTGGCGCGGCCGATCTCGCGCTCCAGGTCGAGGATGTGGTTGCGCAGTGCGCGACTCTGCTCGCGGCGCTGCCGCTCCTGCTCGTGCGAGAGACGAGCGCGGTCGAGAGCGAGGGCCAGCTGCGAGGAGAGGGCGCGCACGAAGATCAGGTCCTCGGGCCCGATGTGGAGGGCGTCGGGGCGGCCCGCGATGAGCAGAACGGCGAGCGTTCCCTGGGCCGAGGCCACGGGCACCGTCCAGGACAGCGTTTCCTCGGTGGCGCGGGACAGTGGCGCCGGGCGTCCGCTCTCCCAGCACTCCACCGCCGCTGCCAGATGCTCCGGAGCGACCTGTCCCGGGCCGGCGAGCAGGGTGCCGCGGTGCGGATCCCTCTCGACGGAGCGCATCAACACGATGTTCCCGTCGCCACCGCGGACGAAGAGCGCCGTGAGCTCCGGCTTCAGGGCCCAGGCCAGGCGGTCCAGGACCTCCGCCACCAAGCCGTCGACGTCCGAGCTGCCGGCGGCGATGTCGATGGCGTCACGCAGCAGGGCCATGTTGCGGTAGTCACGGCCGAGGTCCCCGGTGCTGAGGATCCTGGCGGCGGTTTCCTCCTCCGTGGCCCCCTCCAGACCGGTGGAGGACCACACCCGGATCCGCTCCGAGCCCGGGACCTGTGCGGCGTTCAGAGCCTGATCCGCCCGGCGGATGAGGTCCAACGCCCCGAGCCGGCTCGACGGCTCCGCCGTGGCGACTCCGATGCGGAAGGCGAGCGAGATCGCTCCGCCGGCGAACCGGAGGTCTCCCAAGGAGGCGAGCAGCCGGCGAGCGCCGACGAGAGCGCCTTCGGTCGGCGTTCCCGGAAGGACCGCGGCGAAGATCGCGCCGCCGAAGCGTGAGATCGCATCCGTGACCCGGAGCTGACGCACGAGCGCGTCGGCGAGCTCCTTCAGGACGGCGTCGCCCACCTCGGCTCCGTGTTCCTGGTTGACCCGCGCGAAGGTCTCCGGGTTGAGCAGCAGGAGCGAGACCGGCGCCTCGTCACCACGACCGCGTTCGAGCTCTTCCCGGAGGATCGCCTGCAGGCCGAGCCGACCCGGCAGTCCGGTGACCGAGTCCTGCAGCGTGCGCCTCACCTGGTCGGAGTGCACCGCCAGGCGCCCGGCGAGCTCCAGGAGCCATGGCCCCCCTTCGGCGAGGAGCCTCTCGGCCCACGGGGTCTCGCTTCCCAGGCGGATCCCGATCCAGGCCCGTTCGTCGAGCGGCGGCTCCCGCCGGTCATGGCGCCGGCGAGCGGCGCCGCCGTTCTCGCGCCGGGGCCGCGAGCTCGGACGCAGCAGGTCGCTCCAGGCGGCCGGCAGCCGTGGCAGGGCGATGAGGCGGCCCCGGGCCTCCGCGCTGGCTACCGACGGGGCGCCGTCGTGGGCGGCCGACTTCGGCAGGCCGCTGCAGAACCGTTGGGCGCTCTCGATGCTCTCCATCTCCGGCAGCGGTGGACCCTCTCCTTCGACGACGAGGAGGGGGCGCGCACCTGCGTCCGCCGGGGCGGGTACGAACAGAGAGAGAGAGTCCGCACCCGTGAGGCTGCGCAGGCCTTGCAGATAGAAGTGGAGCAGCTCCGAGCTTTCCAAGGGATCCGGCCTACCTCGCGACCTGTCGAGTCGGTGAGGCTATCACCGCCCGTCCGGCCGCACAGCTGAAACAAAGGCTCGCGGCGGCGCGTATTCCCCACGACGGCCGACGAGCGGCCTCCACGAACGAGCAGGGAGCCTCCGGAAAGGGCGACCGGAATGGACCGCATGAACGAAGAGACGAAGATCGACGCCGAGCTGTTCGACGACGAGTTGGATGCGCGGGCGCGCAAGCGCAGTCGGCGCTGGAAGTGGCTGTCCGCGGTGGGTGCCGTCGTGCTGGTCGCCGCCGGCGCGCTCGTCGCGATGAACATGGGCGCGGCCAACGCGGACGGTGCGGAGAAGAAGGACGCCGACGCGACGGCCGAGGCGGAGGAGGAAGGCGAGGAGAAGGCCCCCGTCCCGGTCGAGGTCGTCGCCCTGAACCTGGGCGACGTCTCTTCCTACATCAGCGCCACGGCCAACCTCGTGGCGGAGGAGGACGTCACCGTCGTTTCCGAGACCGAGGGCCGGGTGACGACCCTCAACGTCGAGGAGGGAGACCGGGTTTCCAAGGGGCAGGTGCTCGCGGTCCTCGATCGGGGCGACGAGGAGATCGCGGTGCGCAAGGCGGAGGCGCGGTTGGAGAACGCCCGCCTCGCCTACGACCGCGCGGCCGATCTCTTCTCCAAGGAGCTGGTCAGCCAGGAGGACCACGACAAGCTGAAGGCCGACTTCGAGGTCGCGGAGCAGGAGCTCGCCGAGGCCCGCTGGGAGCTCGAGCGCAACACCTTCCGGGCCCCCTTCTCGGGCCGCGTTACCTCGCGCAAGGTCCAGGTCGGCCAGCACGTGAGGCCGGGTGACGAGCTGTTCCAGGTCACCGACTTCGATCCGCTCATCGCGCGCATCCACCTGCCCGAGACGGACGTCCTCGGCCTCAGCGAGGGGCGTGAAGTGCGGATCGCGCTCAACGCCGATCCCGACGTTCGCTTCTCCGGCCGGATCCGGCAGATCAGCCCGGTGGTCGATACCGCAACCGGCACGGTGAAGCTCACCATCGAGGCGAGCGATCCGCCCGCCGGCGTGCGGCCCGGGAGCTTCGTCTCCGTGAACGTCGTCCGGCAGACGCACCAGGGCAGCGTGCTGCTGCCGCGTCAGGCGGTGATCCGCGAGCTGCAGTCGAGCCACGTCTTCATCGCGCACGACGGAGTGGCCGAGAAGCGCAAGGTCACGCTCGGAATCGAAGACGGCGCCTGGATCGAGGCGGTGGACGGCGTCGCCGCCGGAGACCAGGTCGTGGTCGCCGGTCAAGGCGGTCTGAAGGACGGCGCCAGCATCCGCGTGCTGGAGCCCGCGGCCGACGAAGCGGCGGCCGGTTAGGGGTCGCCGATGAACCTGGTCGAGTTCTCGCTGCGCCGGCGGGTGACCATCTCGATGGCCTGTGTCGCCGTCGTGCTCTTCGGCCTGGTCGCCTTCGGCCGGCTGCCGATCAACCTGCTGCCGGACCTCTCGTACCCCAGTCTCACGGTCGAGACCAAGCTGCCGGGCGCGGCCCCGGCGGAGGTGGAGTCGCTGGTCAGCCGGCCGATCGAGGAGGTCGTCGGTGTCGTCGCCGGGGTCAAGCGGCTCACCTCGGTGTCGCGCCCCGGCGTCTCCCAGGTCACCCTCGAGTTCGAGTGGGGGCGAAACATGGATTTCGCCTCCCTCGACGTGCGCGAGAAGCTCGACCTCATCCGTCTGCCGGAGGAGGCGGAGGAGCCCCTGGTCCTGCGGTTCGATCCCGCCAACGACCCCGTCATGCGGCTCTACCTCACCGGAGGCGAGAGCCTCTACCAGCTGCGCTACGTCGGTGAGGAGATCCTGAAGAAGGACCTCGAATCCACCGAGGGTGTCGCGGCGATCAAGGTCAACGGCGGATATGAGGAGGAGATCCAGGTCCGCGTGGACGAGGGCAAGCTGGCGCTGGTGGGAATGTCGATCGGTGAGGTGAACCAGCGGCTCGGACGAGAGAACGTCAATCAGGCCGGCGGCAGCCTGTACGAGGAGGAGGCGCGGTACCTCGTCCGTTCGAACAACGAGTTCGAGGGTCTGGACGACGTGATGGACACGGTCCTCGTCTCCGAGGGAGGGCGCACGGTCAGGGTGCGGGACATCGCCGAGGTGCGTCGCGGCCACAAGCGCCGTGAGGTGGTGACGCGATTCGGCGGCGACGAGGCGGTCGAGCTCGCCCTCTACAAGGAGGGTGACGCCAACACCGTGCAGGTGGCCAAGGCCGTGGCGGCGCGGCTGGAGGCGGTCGAGAAGGAGCTTCCGGCAGGCATCGAAGTGGTCAAGGGCGCAGACCAGTCGGAGTTCATCCAGGCCTCGATTCGCGAGGTGCTCTCCAACGCCCTGATCGGCGGCGCCATCGCCATCCTCATCCTGCTGCTCTTCCTGAAGGACGTCGTCAGCACCCTGATCATCGGGCTCTCGATTCCGATCTCCATCGTCACGACCTTCTTCCTCATGTACCGCACGGGGACGACGCTCAACATCATGTCCCTCGGAGGCCTGGCGCTGGGCGTGGGCATGCTCGTCGACAACGCCATCGTGGTCCTGGAGTCGATCTTCAAGCACCGCGAGGCGGGGGAGTCGCCCTTCGAAGCCGCCAGGCTCGGAGCCTCCGAAGTCGGCAAGGCCGTCGCCGCGTCGACCCTGACGACGGTGGCGGTGTTCCTCCCGGTCGTGTTCCTGGAGGGCATCGCCGCACAGCTGTTCCGCGACATGGCGCTGACGGTCTCGTTCTCGCTGCTCGCGTCCCTGGCCGTCGCCCTGACCTTGATCCCGATGCTCGCCGCCCTGCTCGGTACCCTGGCCGACGCCCGTCGAGAGGTCGTCGGCGTGGAGCCCGTCACGGGAGGGCGAACGCGCCGGGTCTTCCGTTTCCTGCTGGTCACCCTCCCCGGAGTCGCGCTCAAGGGTCTGCGGATCGCGTTCGGTTGGCTGGGGCGCATGCTGCGCTGGATCGCTCTGCCGGTGTCGAAGGTCTTCGATGCGGGCCTCGGCGCCCTGTCGCGGGCCTATCCGAGGACACTGCGGTGGGCCCTGCGCTCGCGGGCCGTCGTGCTCTCCCTGGCCCTGGTCGCCTTCGCCGGCAGCCTGTGGCTGGTACCGCGACTGGGCTTCGATCTGATCCCGTCGTTCTCGCAGGGGGAGTTCAGCTATCTCGTGGAGCTTCCCGAGGGCACGCCGCTCGAAGTGACGGATCGGTTCCTCGCCGCGGCCCAGGAGGGGCTGGTGGGTGACGACCGGGTGGCGAGCTTCTCCAGCGTCGCCGGCGGCAGCGGTCTTTCCCTGACCAACACGGGGACCGAGGGAGAGAACTCGGGCCGCATCCAGGTCCGCATGGCGTCCGGCTCCGGTCCGGACGCGGAGGACGCCGTGATCGCCGCCTTGCGTCGGCGCCTGTCCGAGACCGAGGGTGTGCGCTTCAAGTTCGAGCGGCCGACCTACTTCAGCTTCCGGACGCCGATCGAGGTGGAGGTCTACAGCGACGATCTGGCCGAGCTGCACTCGGCGGCATCCGAGCTGAAGGACGAGATCGCCACGGTCCCGGGGCTGGTGGACGTGAAGTCGTCGGCCGAGCTCGGCAATCCCGAGCTGCAGATCGTCTTCGACCGCAACAAGCTGGCCCAGCTCGACCTCGGGCTGGGTGACGTCGCGGCCACGGTGCGCAACAAGATCCAGGGAGAGGTCGCCACCCGCTTCCTCGAAGGAGACCGTGAGATCGACATCGTCGTGCGCTCCGTCGAGCTGGGGCAGGCGTCGGTGGAGGATGTGCGCGAGTTCATCGTCGCGCAGCGCGACGGCGTTCCCATCTACTTGAAGTCGGTGGCCGACATCGCGGTGGTCGAAGGGCCGTCGGAGATCCGCCGCCTCGGACAGAAGCGGGCGGCGGTCATCTCGGGCAACCTCTCGGGCCGGGACATGGGAAGCGTCGCCCGCGACGTGCGCGCGGTGTTGGCGTCCCAGGTTCTGCCGGCGGGGGCGACGACGGCGCTCTCCGGCCAGGAGGAGGAGCGGGCCCAATCGCTGCGCGGGCTCACCCTGGCGATGGCGCTGGCCATCTTCCTGGTGTACCTGGTGATGGCGTCGCAGTTCGAGTCCTTCCTCCACCCCTTCGTCATCATCTTCACCCTGCCGCTGGGGGCGATCGGCGTCGTTCTGGCCCTGCTGGTCACCGGGCGGAGCCTCAACCTGGTGGCGATGATCGGGGTCGTCATGCTGGCCGGGATCGTCGTCAACAACGCGATCGTCCTGATCGACGCCGTCAACCAGCGGCGACGCTCCGGGATGACCCGCACGGCGGCGCTCCTCTCCGCCGGTAGCGATCGTCTGCGCCCCATTTTGATGACCTCGGCCACGACGGTGCTGGGTCTGTTGCCCATGGCGATGGGTCTGGGCGAGGGGGCGGAGCTGAGGGCGCCGCTGGCGATCACGGTCATCGGTGGCTTGACGCTGGCGACGGGGCTGACGCTGCTGGTGATCCCGGTGGTCTACACCCTGATCGATCGCACCGAGGAGGCCCTCGATCCGGTGGTGGAGGAGCCGGGAGACGAGAGGGCGCCGCTGCTGACCGGCACCGAGGCCGGCGAGGGCGCGCGATGAGCCTGCCCCGGCTGGCCGTCCACCGGCCGGTGACGACGGCGATGCTGCTGATCAGCGTGCTGGTGATCGGCGGGATCGCGGCCTTCCGGCTGCCGCTCGCCTACCTGCCGGAGATCGACGTTCCCTTCATCGGCGTCCAGATTCCCTACCCGAACTCCAACCCGCTGCAGATCGAGCGGGAGATCGCCAAGCCGGTCGAGGAGGTCCTGGCCACCCTGCCGGGAGTGAAGAAGCTCAACTCGACCTCGGATGCCGACGGGGCGCAGTTCTTCCTGGAGTTCGACTGGGGCAACGAGCTCGACATCGTCCGCATGCTGGTCTCCGAGAAGATGGATCAGGTCAAGCAGGACCTGCCGGCGGGGATCGGCGAGATCGTCATCTTCTCGTTCAACACCTCCGACATCCCGGTCGTCCAGGGCCGGATCTCGGCCCAGGGCGTGGACCTGGCGTCGAACTACGAGCTCATCGAAGCGCGCGTCCTCAACCGGCTGCGCCGTGTGCCGGGCGTGGCGCGGGTGACCCTGGAAGGGGTCGAGCCGCGCGAGATCTTCATCGACCTCGTCCTCGACAAGGTCAAGGCCCACGCCGTGGACGTCGGGGCACTGATCCAGAGGCTCCAGGGGGCCTCGAGCAACCTGGTGCTCGGCCAGGTGGACGACTCGGGCATGCGTTTCACCGCGCGGGCCGTGGGCGAGTTCCTATCCGTCGACCAGATCCGTGACATCCGCATCGACGACCGCGGCCTCAGGCTTTCGGACATCGCCGAGGTGAGCTACGAGCAACCGCCGATCGGCTACGGGCGCCACCTCGACCGCAGCTACGCGGTGGCGCTGGAGGTCTACAAGGAGTCGACGGCGAACACCGTCGACGTCGTGGAGAGCGTCTTCCACGTGCTCCACGACGACATCGACAAGGATCCCCTGCTCCAGGGCGTCAACGTCTTCGTCTGGGAGGACCAGGGCGAGATCATCACCAACGGCATTCGCGGCCTGCTGATGGCCGGGCTGGTGGGCTCCCTGCTCGCGGTCTTCAGCCTCTACTTCTTCCTGCGACGGTTCGACTCCACCTTCATCGTGTCGCTGTCGATCCCCTTCTCGGTCATCGCGGCCTGCGGGCTCATCTACTTCATGGGCGGGAACCTGAACATCCTGTCCATGATGGGGCTGATGCTCGCCGTGGGCATGCTGGTCGACAACGCCGTCGTGGTGCTCGAGTCGATCGATCGCCGGCACCGCACGGAGAAGGACCGCAACAAGGCCGCTCTCGAGGGCGCACGGCAGGTTTCCGTCGCGGTGGCGACTTCGACGTTGACGACGGTCATCGTCTTCCTGCCGCTGCTGGTCGGGGCGAAGACGGACCTGGCCACCTGGCTCCGGGAGATCGGCGTCTCGATCACCATCGCCCTGGGTTGCTCGCTCTTCACGTCGCTCACGCTGATCCCGTTGATGGCGGCCCACGTCCTGGGGCGCCGCCGGTCGAAGCCGATCGCTGCGGTCGAGCGGATGGAGGAGCGCTATGTCCGCATCCTCCGCTGGACGCTCCGGCACCGGGTGGCCACGGCCCTTCTCCTGGTGTTCACTCTGATCGTCGGGCTGGCTCCCTTCATGACGGGCATGGTCGAGGCGGCCATGTTCTCGGGCACCCGCAACGAGCGCCTCTTCCTGCGCTACGACTTCGCCGACTTCACCTACAAGTCCGACGCCGAGCGGGCGGTCGACCGGATCGAGGGGTTCCTCGACTCGAAGAAGGCGGAGTACGGGATCGAGTCCCTCTACAGCTACTACGCCGAGAACCGCGCCGAGACGACCATGACGCTGGCGCGCAAGAACCTCAACGACGACGAGGCTCGCGATCTGCGCCAGCGGATCCGCGAGGACCTGCCGGTGCTGCCCGGAGTGCGCTTCCTCTTCGACGACGACTCGGACTCCGGCGGCAGCTCGACCTTCTTCGCCGTCAAGTTCTTCGGTCAGGACACGGGCATCCTCGAGGGCTTCGCCACCGAGGCCTCGCGCCGGCTCGAGACCGTCGAGGGGATCCAGGACGTCCGCACGCCGTTCAAGGAGGCGCAGCGGGAGATCCAGGTGCGGATCGACCGCGAGAAGGCCACGCGGCTCGGGCTGACCGCCCAGGACATGGCCGACATCTTCTCCTTCACGTTGGGCTCGATGCGCCTGCCACGATTCAACGCCGGCGAGCGCGAGGTCGACACCTGGCTCGGGCTGCGGTTGGAGGACAGGCAGAACCTCGAGGACCTCAAGGCGATTCAGATCGGAGGGCGAGACGGCCGCGCCCCCATTCTGCTCGGCGACATCGCCACCTTCGAGGTGGTACCGCGTCCCAAGGAGATCGTGCGCGAGAACCGCAAGGTCCGCATCGAGGTCACCGGCACCTACGAAGGAGACGACTGGGAGGCCGCAAAGGGCGAGATCGAAGGGCTGATGAACGCCTTCGAGATGCCGCCCGGATACTCCTGGGGCTGGAACGACCGCATCATCGAGCAGGAAGGGCACAGCCAGCAGATGGCCATCAACATGCTCCTCGCTCTGATGCTGGTCTACATCGTCATGGCGTCGCTGTTCGAGTCCCTGGCACAGCCCTTCGCGATCCTGGTCTCCATCCTCTTCGCCCTGCCCGGCGTGGCCTGGGCGCTGGCGATCACCGGCACCAAGTTCAACCTGATGGCGCAGATCGGGATCATGATCCTGATGGGCATCGTGGTGAACAACGGCATCGTCCTGCTCGACCAGATCAACCGCCTCCGTGGGGAGGGGCTCGAGCGTGACGAGGCGATCTTCCGGGCCGGCCGGGAACGACTGCGACCGATCCTGATGACGGCGGTGACGACCATCATCGGCCTGCTGCCGCTGGCGGTGCGGGGTCCGAACGCGGCGGGCCTCTTCTACTTCCCGCTGGCACGGACGGTGATGGGCGGCCTGACCTCGTCCTCGATCCTGACGCTTCTCGCTCTGCCGTACTTCATGATCCTCGTGGAGACGGTGGCGGGCTGGTTCCGGCGGATCTGGCGGACCTCGCGGCCGCGACGCGTCGCCGTCGGCGCGGTGGCCGAACGGCCTTCGTCGTAGCGCCTCGGCGAGCGCACCGGGAGGCCGTGGCGGCGACGCCGCGCGGCTATACTACGGCCCCCATGGCCCAACCCGTCGAGAGCGGCTCGCCGGCCCTGCCGGAGGAGCTCCTGCGTGAGCTGCACGGCTTCCTGAGCCTCGAGGCGCCCTTCCTCATCCGCGACCTGCCCCAGGCCCGGAGCGAGGAGGAGCTGGAGGCCGCCCTGGTCGAACGGCTGGATCTCCGCTTCCGCACCGGGCCGCGCTTCGCCGGCGAGGAGCTCTGGCCCGGTCTCTCCCACGAGCGGGCGGTCGAGGACGCGCGCAGGGACCTGGAGCAGCGGATCCGGGGCTTCTTCCGGCGGCGCCGCATCGAGGCCGGGATCACGGACGAGGAGCGGGTCGCGATGCTGCGGGCCATGCTCCTGACGCGAGCCGTGGACGATTTCCTCAAGGGTGCGTTCGACCGCAAGGAGATCCGGTGGGGAGAGCACCCGTCGCCGCAGAAGGGCTTTCGCTCGACCGGCCAGGAGGCGGTCGTCGGCGCCTGTCTGCGGTTGCGCCGGCCGCCCGACTTCCCGGCAGGGCCGGACTACGCGGGTGACTACGTGGCTCCGCTCATCCGGGACCTCGGAGCGCTGCTGATGTTCCGGCCCGATCCGCTGCACCCGATCCTCGTGCAGTACGGCAAGGAGGGAACCCCGGTGGGTGGGCGCGACCTGCACGTGGGTGATTGGGAGCACGGCGTCCTGCCCCCGGCCGCGCCGCTGGCCATCGCGGCGCAGACGATGATCGGCATGGCGTACGCCTGGACCCTGCGGGGCGAGGACCGGGTCGGCCTCACCTTCATCGGCGAGGGCGGCTCGAGCCTCGGGGAGTGGCACGAGGCCGTGAACTTCGCGGCGGTGCGGCGCCTCCCCGTCGTCTTCGTCCTGGAGAACAACCACTGGGCCCTGGGCACGCACGTGAGCGAGCAGTCGGTGGCACGGCGCTTCGCCGACAAGGCGGCGGGCTACGGGCTGCCCGGCGTGTCGCTGTGCGGCAACGATCCGGAGAAGGTCGCGAGCGCCGTCGGCTGGGCCGTCGGCCGCGCCCGGCGAGGCGGGGGCCCGACGCTCATCGAGCTCGTCACCTATCGGCGCTCCGGCCACGCCCACCACGACGACGACCGCTTTCACGGGGCGCCGCAGGCCGGCCTGACCGGCTACGAGCTCGACGAGGAGCGACAGGTGTGGGAGGAGCTCGACCCGCTCGAGCGCTACCGCCGGCGCCTGGTGGAGCACGGCGTTCTCGATGCCGCGGCCGTGCAGTCGCTCGAAACCGAGATCGACGATCTGGTCGAGCGCGCCGCGGCCGCGGCGGAGGCGGCACCGTGGCCGGATCCCGCCGTCTACCGCTCGCGGGTCGAGCCCCCTCGCCGCATCGAGGCACCGCCGGCTCCGGCCGAGATCCAGACGCGCAGGATGTCGTACGACGAAGCGGTCCGGCAGGCGCTGCGCGAGGCCATGGAGGAGGATCCGACGGTGTTCGTCCTGGGTGAGGACGTGGGAGGCCGATACGGCGGCGCCTTCGGCGTCACCCGGGGACTGGCTCGCGACTTCGGCGACGAGCGCTGCCTCAACACGCCCCTGGCCGAGTCGGCGATCGTCGGCTGCGGCGTCGGCGCCGCCCTCGCCGGGTCGCGTCCGGTGGTCGAGATGCAGTTCGCGGACTTCCTGGCACCGGGCTTCAACGCCCTGGTCAACAACGCGGCCAAGGTGTACTGGCGGTGGGGCCGTGCCGTGCCGCTCGTGGTGCGGCTGCCGTACGGCGGCGCGACCGGTCTCGGCAAGCCCCTGCTGGGCGGTGGCCCCTTCCACAGCCAGTGCCCGGAGATGTGGTTCGTGCGCACGCCGGGCTGGAAGGTCGTGGCTCCCGCCACGCCGGCCGACGCCAAGGGGTTGATGGCGGCCGCGATCCGCGACGACGGCCCGGTGATCTTCCTCGAGGCGAAGGGGCTGTACGGCTTCTTCCGGACGGACCTGCGGGAGGAAGTCCCTCTCGGGAGCCATCACGAGGTACCGCTGGGAAGCGCCGCCGTCCGCCGGGAGGGCTCGGACCTCACGATCCTGACCTACGGGGCGATGGTCTGGACCTCGTTGGACGCCGCGGCGACTCTCGAGCGGGACGGCATCGGCGCCGAAGTGGTCGATCTGCGCTCTCTGTGGCCCCTGGACGAGGACACCCTGCGTGCCTCGGTGCGCAAGACCCACCGCGTCCTCGTGGTGCACGAGGACACCAGGCGCGGCGGTCTGGCGGGCGAGCTCGCCGCGCGCATCGCGGATGAGCTCTTCTTCGAGCTGGACGCCCCGCTGCGACGGGTCACCGCGCCCGACACGCCGGTGCCCTACTCGCCGCCGCTGGAGGCCGACTTCCTGCCGGGAGCCGCCGACGTGGTCACCGCCGCCCGCGCCCTCGTCGCGCTCTGACCGGAGCCGCTAGGACCGTCCGGTGGGGGCGGAGGCGGGCTCCTGGGTCGCGGGATCGCGCTCCGGCAGCATCTCGACCGGACCACCCGCGAGCGCGGCGAGCCGCTCCCTGCTCTCTGCGTCCAGCGGGCCGAGGACGACCACGGTGAACCCCTCGGCGTGCAGGTACCGGCGAGCCACGTCGCGGACCTGGTCCGCACCGACTGAGGACAGTGCCGCGTACCAGGTGTCCCAGTAGTCGTCCGGACGGCCGAAGAGGGCGTTCTCCGCCAGGCGCCCGGCGATCTCCTCCGAGGTCTCGAAATCGACGCGAAGGCGGGAGAGCAGGGCGATTCGAGCCGCCTCGAGCTCGCGGGGAGGTACCGTCTGCTCGCGGATGCGGACGATCTCGTCGCGCACCAGCTCGACGGCTCGCGCGGTTCCCTCGGGTCGGGTCTCGAAGAAGACCCGCAGCTCGCCCGGCCAGAGCTCACCCGCCTCGATCGAGGTGGAGCTGCGGTAGACGAGGCCCTCGGCGGTGCGCAGGCGACCCTGGATGCGGGACACGGCTCCGCTCCCGCCCAGGACCTCCGCCGCCAGGGCCAGGGCCGGTCTGTCCTTTGCGGGCACCGGATCCAGGCGGTGCCCGACGATCACCTTGGCCTGCGAGAGCGCACGATCCAGGACGAAGACGCCCGCCGGGGATCCGCTCCGGGGTGGCGGTGGGGGCCAGGGGAGCTCCGACGCGTCGGCTGCCGCCTCGCGCTCGCCGAGACGCTCGGCCACCCGACGCAGGAAGGCCTCCCGCTCCAGGTCTCCCGACACGGCGAGGACGATGTTCTCCGGGCGCCACGCGCGGCGGTGGAACGCCGCCAGGTCGGCGGGCTCGAGGCGGTCGAGATCCGCAGGAACGAGGGCGCGGGTGGAGAAGTGGTCGCTCCCGTAGAGGAGGCGCTCCCACTCCCGCTCGAGCGTGGCGACGGGGTCGTCGTTGCGGCGCAGCATGCCCTCACGGAGATTGCTCTCGAGACTGGTCAGCCGTACCGGATCGAAGCCCGGATCGAGGAGAAGGTCGAGAAACAGGTCGAGGAGCTGGTTCGCCGCCCAGCTCGGGCCGTCGAGGCCCAGCGCCGAGTTGGTCGCTCCGGAGCGCGCTACGACCCGGCCGCCGAGACGCTCGATCGCCGCGTCGAAGGCGGCGGGCTCCAAGGCGCCGGTTCCGCCGCGCACGAGCAGCTCGGTGGCGAGGCTCGCCGTGCCCGGACGCCCGGGTGGATCCAGGAAGCTCCCGACACGGGCGGCCGCAACGACCTCGAAGAGAGGCAGGGAGCGGTCCTCGACGAAGTAGACGAGCGGTCCACCCGGGAGACTGACGCGGACCCCTGCGCCGGTGGGCGGCCGCCACGTCGCGGGGGGGAAGACCAGCTGCGACGGGTGGCGGGGGACGGCATCCGGCGCCTGGCTGCCAACGGGCAAGGCGGCGAAGAGGACGAGCGCTGCGAGACCGGCGCCTCTCATCCCTCACCCTCCCGGCGGAGGAATGCCACCCAGCGGTGCTCGGGCGTCAGGTACCGGCCGACGGCCCGGTGGATGTCGTCTTCCCGCAGCGCGAGGATCCTCTCGGGCCAGCCGGCCAGCTGCCGCCAGTCGTCGAGGGCGTCGTAGATGAGCAGCCGGCGCAGGAGCTCGTCCGGCTCGCGCAGCTGGCGCAGCGATCCGACGACGAGCTGGTTGCGGGCCCGTTCGAGCTCCTCCGGCGGAATGGAGCCATCCCGCAGTGCCTCGACCTCCCGGTCCCAGGCCGCCAGCAACGCCTCGGGAGTGGCGCCGCCCTTGGCTTCGAGGCTGACGTCGAAAACGCCCGCCCTGGCGTACGGGGTCTGCTGCGCCGCGGCGGAGAAGGCGAGCGCCTGGTCCAGGACCAAGGAGCGGTAGAGCCGGCCCGAACGGCCGTCGAGCAGGGCCGCCGCCAGCTGCAGGGCGGGCGTGCCCGTCTCGCCGAGGGCCGGGCTGCGGTACAGAACGCGCACCTGAGTCGGGCAGGCACAGGTCGTCTCCCATCGGCCTCCCTCGCCGGCCGGCGCGATCGGCGGCGGTGCCGGAGGGGCCGGCTGGGGTTCCAAACGCCCGAAATAGCGTGTCGCCAGCTCGCGAGCGCGCTGGGGGTCGACGTCGCCGACCAGGGCGAGAGTCAAGCGCCCGGGAACGTAGTGGTTGCGAAAGAACTCCAACACGTCCTGCCGCGTCAGGTCCCGCATCTCGTCCGGCCATCCGAGGGTCGGCCGGCCGTAGGGACCGTCCTGCCAGAAGCGCCGGGCCAGCTCCTCCTCGGCCAGACCGGTCGGCGTCGCCTCGACCCTCTGGCGGCGCTCCTCGGCGATCACGTCCTGCTCCTTGTGGAACTCGCGGAAGACCGGATCGAGAAGGCGATCCGATTCCAGCCAGAACCAGAGCTCGAGCGTCTCGGTGGGGAGCGTCACGTAGTAGACGGTGAAGTCCTGCCCGGTGTTGGCGTTGAGCCCGGTCGCGCCCGCCTCGGAGTAGCGGAACGAGTACTCGCCGAGGAAGGTGAGCTCGCGCAAGCGCGACACCAGGCCCGTCAGCCGGTCGCCGAGCTCGACGATCCGGCGGCGCACGCGCTCGAGCCTGCCGCCCGGCTCCTTCGTCTCCAGACGAGCCGCCTCGTCCTGGAGCTCGCGGATCTCCTGGTGAAGGCGATCCTCCTCGGCCAGGAGGGGCATCTCGCGCTCCGGGTCGCGGGCCGCGATGGTCCGGGTGCCCTTGAAGAGCATGTGCTCGACCAGGTGCGCGAGACCGGTCCGTCCGGGAGGCTCGTCGGCCGCCCCGGCTCGCACGATCCAGCCGGCCTGGACGGTGCCCTGGCCCGGCCGGGGCAGCAGCAGGAGCCTCAGGCCGTTGTCGAGCCGCATCTCCTCGACCGGGAGCGCAGCGCCATGGAAGTCCGCACCCCAGGCGCCGGCGGCCGCCGAGGCCGTCAGCAACGCCGCCACGAGACCTCGGACGGCGCTAGCGCTCACCGGCCGAAGCGAGCTCGTCGAGGAGCAGCCCCTTCAGCATGTCCCCGTCGCCGGCAGCGAGACACTCGGCGCCGCGCTGGAGGAGGATCGTCCGACCGAGCTGCCGGACCGCGATCGGCCGTCCGGCGAGCACCGGCGAGAGCCGGTAGCGCGTCGCCGAGAGAACGGCGGCACCGCCCGCGGTGCAGTCGAACCGCCCCGGGATCACGCCGGACGCGTCGCGTGCCAGCCAGGAGCCCTCGGGCATCTCGGCCAGACCGCTGCTCGAGGGCTCGGAGTCCGCGCTCCACGGGACGCCGCCCGCCAGCTGCGCCGCCCCACCCCACGAGCGGACCACCGTCGCAGCCAGGCTGCGATCCACGAACCAGAGAGTATCCCTGTCGGCGCCGATGCCGCGCGGCCGGCGGGTCCCGCTCGAGCGCGAGGCGCGCAGGGTCTCGACCTGCTGACGGACCGCCTCGGACGGCCGGCGCAGGGCGGCCGACGGCGGTCCCGCGCCGGCGGGGTCCCGCAGCCAGGCGGTCCAGCGCTCGAGATCGCGGTAGCGGTCGCCGGCGTCCGGGGCGGCGAGCGGCACGGCCCACGCTCCGTGTCCCCCTTCGACCTCGTGGAAGAGACCGAGCCCGAGATGGAGCGCGCCGTAGGTGCCGTCGTCGCGCGGCTCCAGGAAGGCGACGAGCCGATCACCCTCGGCCAGCGTGGGCAGGCCGTCGACGTGCAGCCCGAGGCCGTCGGCTCCGACGCCGCCCGGAAGTCGCACGACGATCGTCGTCCCGGGCAGGCGACCCTTGAAGATCCTCTCGACGAGGACGATGTGGTCGGTCGACGGAACCGTCGTGCCGGGGGCCGAAGACACGCTGAGCACTCCGACCTCGGCCACCACGGAAGCCTGGTCCCGCAGATCGGCGTCGGAGACCGGCAGCCAGCCGGTCGCCGAGGCGCTCGAGGCGGCCAGGAGGAGGAACGCGCAGCGGAGGGGGAGGGCTTTCATGGTCGCGAAGTGGCGTTGGAGTTTAGCACGGCGCGGCACGGCATTCGGTACGATAGGCGGTCTTGGACGGTTCGGACGAGTGGGGCGCGCGACGGCTGTCGTACTGGGGTCGGGTTGCGATGGTGGCGGCCCTGGTCGTGGCGTGGGCATCGGTCCGGGCCATCGATCCGCGCCTCGAGGGGGACGACGACGGGGCACCGCACGCCTTCTCCGTGCGGCGGGCGCTCGCCCAGGTCCGGGCCATCGCTCAGTCTCCTCGCCCGCTCGGCACGCCGGCGCACGCCGCCGCCCGGGAGCACCTGGTCTCTCGATTGCGCGCGCTCGGTCTGGAGGCGGACGTCGAGGAGGAGACCGTTGTCGATCCCCTCGGAAAGGGCGGCGTTCTGGTGGCTCGCGTGCGGAATGTCGTGGGCCGGCGGGCCGGCCGCGGTGCCGGGCGACTCACTCTCGCCAGTCACTACGACTCGCAGCCCCAGACGCCCGGCGCCGGCGACGCGGCCTCGGGTGTGGCGACGATCCTCGAGAGCCTGCGGGCCCTGGGGACTCAGTGGCGGCCCGTTCCCGACCTCGAAGTGGTGTTCACGGACGGCGAGGAGCTCGGCCTGATGGGTGCCCGGGCGCACGTCGCGTCGCGCCCGCCCCGGCATCCCGACGTCCTGCTCAACTTCGAGGCCAGGGGGCAGAGGGGTCCGGTGGCGATGTTCGAGACGTCGGCGGGGAACCTCGACCTGCTGCGGCTCTTCGCCGCCGGCGTGCCGCGCCCCTTCGCCAGCTCGCTCTCGTACGAGGTCTACCGGCGGATGCCCAACGACACCGACTTCACCGTCTTCCGTGAGGCGGGAGTCGAAGGACTGAACTTCGCGTTCATCTCGGGGCACGCCGCCTATCACAGCCGTCTGGACGTGCCCGGCCGGCTCTCGCCGGCCACCCTCCAGCAGGAGGGCGTCAACGCCCTGGCGCTGATGGGTGCTCTGGGCGCGGGTGTGGACGTGGACTCCGGCCACGGCGGGGGAGACGCCGTGTTCTTCAATCCCTGGGGGACGAGCTTCCTGCTCTATCCGGCCTCGTGGGCATGGCCCTTGTGCGTGGCGATCGTGGTGGCGACCGGCGCCCTCTGGGTCCTGCTCGGCCTCCGCATGGGCATGCGGCGGCGCGCGGCCCTGGCGGCGTCCGGGCTGTGGGTCGCGTCGATCGCTGCTGCGGTCGTCGTGGGCTGGCTCTTCGAGCGGGGTCTCCGGGTCGTGCCGGGCCTGCTCCGATCGCCCTACGGCGAGCCCTACGACTTCAGGGCCTTCGTCGCGGTCCTCGCCCTGCTGGTGGGGGCGGCCGTGGCGGGGCTGTGGGCCGCCAGAGGCCGCGCGATGGCCGCATCCGAGGTGTTGGCCGGGAGCTTGCTCTTCTGGGCCGTCCTGCTCGTTCTCCTCACCTGGGCCGTGCCGGGTGCCAGCTACCTCGCGGCCTGGCCGATCGGCTTTCTCGGGCTGGGAACGGTCGTGGCGTCCCTCCTTCCCGGGCGGCCGGTCGTGGGGGTCGCCGTCCTGGCCGTCGCGGCCTGGGCCGGCCTGGCCGTCTGGGCACCGGTTTGCGACCTCGTGTTCCAGGCGCTCGGCTTCGGTGCCTCCGCCTGCTCGCGCCGACCCTGGCACTTGCCTGGAGCCTCGCGCTTCCCGTCTGGGCCCTCGTCCGCCGGCGGAGTTGGGTTCCCGCGACGGTTCTCGCGGTCGTCGCCCTGACCTGCGCCGGCGGCCTGGCGTTGCGCGACGAGCGCTCACCCGAGCGTCCGGCCGTCGACACGCTGAGCTGGCTGCAGGAGTCGGACGGCACGGCACGCTGGTTCTCGCTCGACCGCGCGTCGGATGCGTGGACGCGCGACCTGGTCGGGGACCGCGCCGATCTGCCCGCCTCGCTCGGCCTGGGGCGCGACGTGCTGACGGGGCCGGCGCGGGCCCTCGACCTGCCGCGACCGACGATCCTCGTCGACGAGGACGAGACCGCCGGCGGACGGCGCCGCCTGGCGGTGACCGTCCGCTCCGAGCGCGGAGCACCGGTGCTGCGGGCGTTCCTGCGATCGGACTCGGCGATGACGGGCCTCCGGGTCGGAGGAGCCCCGGTGGATGCCGCGTCCCTCTCCGCCGGGGGCGTGCGACTGGCCCTCTACGGATTCGAGGACGCTGCAGTCCGCATGGAGCTCGAGCTGGACGGCGAGGGCCCGGTGGAGATCGAGGTGCTCGATCAGGCGTGGGGGCTGCCGGCCGACCAGCTGCCCCGGCCCCGACCCCCGGACGTCATCCCCCGACCCGGTTGGCTCACGGATTCGACCTTCACCGTCGCCCGGCAGCGGCTCTGAGCGACCGATGCCGAAGGTCGTCGCGATCATCGTGCACCCGGGCGGCGCGGCGCTGCTCGCCCGCGCCGTCGAGAGTCTGCTCGCCTCCCCGGGCGTCGACCTCGACGTCGTGATCGTCGCCAACGCCTGCAACGAGGAGCTGCCCGTCTCCGTGACCGCGCTGGAGCGGGTCCACATCGTCCGCTCCCGTCGGGCCATCGGTTTCTCGGCCGCCAACAACCTGGGCGCGCGTTGGGCCCGGGGCCATCTCGCTCCCGCGGACTACGTGTACTTCATCAACAACGACACCCGCAGCGAGCCGGACGCTCTCCGCCGCCTGGTTCGCGCGCTCGAAGAGGAGGACGGCGCCACGATCGCGGGGCCGCGCCTGATGATCCTCGGCGCCCCCGGGTATCTCAACAGCCTCGGACTCAACGTCACGGCCACGGGAGAGGCCTGGGACGAGGGGATCGGTCGGGAGCTGGTCGATGGGGCGCCGCTGCCGGCGCGGCGCGACGTCCTGGCGGTCACCGGCGCCGCGCTCCTGATCTCCGCCGCGGAGCTCGCGCGGCTCGGCGGTTGGGAGGAGCTCTACGGGTTCTACTTCGAGGACATCGATCTGTGCCTGCGCGCGCGCTCGCACGGCTCGCGGGTCGTCGTCGACGCCGACGCCGTCGTGCACCACGCCATTTCGGCGACGGCCGTGCGGGCCTCCGACTTCAAGATCCAGCTCTCGTGGCGCAACCGCTTCCTGCTGCTCCTGGCACGCTGGCCGTGGCCGACGCTCCTGGCGGTGACCCCCAAGCTCGCGGCGACACAGCTCCTCCTGCTCGCCCGGCGCTGGCGGGGCGGCCACCGGCACGACGCGCGCCTGCAGCTGCGGGCCTGGGGTGGCGTCCTGAAGCGTCTGGGGCCGGTCCTCGGCGCCCGCCGGGGCGGTGGCCCGCGCTCGGAGTGGAGGCGCGAGCTGCGTCCGCACGGCTCGGTGCCGGCGATCGAGCTGCCCCCGATCGACCCCGCGGCGTGACGGGCCTAGTCGAGATAGCCGAGGGCGCGCAGCTGCTCCCGGAGCTCGGCGTCCTCCTCGCCGGGGTCGATGGTTGCCGATTGCAGCGCCGTCCAGCCGATCTCCACGGCGGCCGAGGGAGCAGCGGGCCGTTCCTCGCTCCACGTCCCATCCGCGAGCCAGCGATGGACCCCTCCGTCCAGGGCGTCGAGGTCGAGCTGAAGGTCGAGGTCCGGAGCCAATTCCAGACGGAGGGCGGCTCCAGGAGGGTTCTCGAGGAACAGGATGCAGGAATCTCCGATGGAGACGTGCAGCAGGACTCGGCGTGGGGATTCCCATTGCAGGGCGCCTTCTGGAAGGAGCGATGAGCTCAGGCGAGCGGGCTGCAACGCTGGCCCCTGAAGGGAGCCGGCCAGATCCGGAGCGGCGGTGTTGGAGATCTCGATGCGTACCGCACCGCGGATCCCGGCGGCGAGCGAGAGGAGGCGTTGCGCGAGCAACTCCGGAACCTGCTGGCTCTCGCCATTGCCGAGCTCACCGGGATCGGTCGCCGGCTCGTACAGGGCTCGTCGCCCCCAGAGGGAGCCCCACGCCGTGTTGTCGAAAAGGACTTTGGTGTCTCGCCCGAGCCGGAGAGCAAGCCCGCGATTGGAGAATGAGGAGTAGACCGTAGCCTCCCGGTCCTGTCCCTCGGCGCCGTCCAGAAGCGGCACGAGGGAGAGGCCATCGATTCCAGCCGGAGGAGGTAGTCCGGCGAGCTCGAGCAGCGTGGGAGCGATATCGGTGGTCCGTACTTGGGTGGCGACCCGCAGAGGCCCCTTTCGATGAGGTCGTTTGACCACCAGCGGGACCAGGGCGTTCACGTCCCAGAGATAGGCATGCCCTGCCAGTCCGTGTTCGCCGAGTGCCTCGCCGTGGTCGGATGTCACGACCGTCATGGGCTCGCCGACGGAATCCGCGGCTCTCAGGAGCTCGGATACCTTGTCGTCGGTATAGGCCAGACCGCTGTCGTAGAGATCGGTGAGACGCTGGAGTTCGTCGGCGGACAACTCTCGGTCCGCCCCGTCAGTTCCCTTCAATCGCCAGCGCTTGCTGAGCACGAAGGAGTGCTCCAGATCGAGGCCGCTGGTCACGTACGCCAAGTCGTCGAGGTTTTCAGACGGTCCCCCCACCAGGCGATCTAAGAAGGGCTCGCGGATGGTAGGGGAAGTGTGGCTCGTAGCTGTGGAAGAAGAGGAGCCAGACCGCGGGGTCCGGCAGCCAACCAGTCGAAGGCGACGGAGGTTGCGGTCGAGCTCTTCCCCGGCGCGCTCCGGGTAGTACCGATATGAGTCGAAGCCCTGGGCCAACCCGAACTGAGGATCGAGGTAGCCGCCGCCCGTGATCGCCACGGTACGGTAGCCCGCACCGCGTAGCAGCTCGGGAAGGGCGAGAGCTCTCGGTGCCCGGCTCGGTGGTTGACGCCGTGGTGGAGGGCGTCCAGCCCGGTCAGCATGGAGAGGTGAGCGGGCGGCGTCCAGGGGCAGTCGTCACGGCAGTTTCGAACACCGTTGCGTCCGCAGCCAACGATCGAGGTGCGGTGTGGTGGGCCGTGAATAGCCGTAGAGCGGATAGTCGGGTCTGACCGTGTCGAGGGAGATGAGCAGCAGGTTCGGGCGAGGGCCGCCTGCACTTCGGAGTCCACCTCCGGGCCGCTCCAGAGGCAGAGAGGACGGTTCCGTTACGACCCGCAGGCTCGCACACGCGAAACAGACTCCATGCGCCGCTCTTGTCAAGGCGAGGCGCCCGTCGTGCCAACGGTTCGCCGCGGCCTCTCCTGGGGCGCCCAGGTGCGTCTCGAAGATCGGTGGGCAGTGGTCGAGCGCTCAGCGGTGAGGTAGCACTGCCTCCGTCGAGCGTCAGGAGGCGTACCCGAACGACAGCCGGTCGCCGTCTGCGACCCCGGGTCGCCACGCGAGCGGCTCGTCCGTCGCCGTGATGAACGCTGGCCGGAGCTCTCTGTCCAACTCGAGCAGGTGGGAGCCCAACTGGCGGCCCCTTCGGTACGCCCGGATCGAGAGTCAATCGCACGGCGTCGACTGAGCGGACGATCGTGTCGTGCCCCATCGGGATGCCGACCGTCAAACGGGTCAGGCCGATGGCTCCGCGCCACTGCGAGTGACGCCAGCTGGAAAAGCGACTGATGAAGCTGCCGTCGGGCTGCTCGACCGGTGCCGAGGCATCGAGGCTCCTTTCGGCGGTGAACGGCTCGTTCGGCGGAACCAGTAGATCTTGAAGAGCCGCGCGGGGCGCTGTCGTCCGGACGTCGATGCCCGACACGCCAGCAGCGTCGATGTCAACCGTCCGCCAGGCAGTCGCGCTGCAGGTCGTCGGCCTGCATGACGAAGCCTGCCAGATCGGCGTAACGAGATCTCCGTTCGCTGTCTCCGGAGGCCCCCCCTCGTCCGGAAGCCACCGTGCAACGACCTCCCGGTGGTAGACGCTCTCTAGATCGAGCGTCTGGGTCGACACCTCGGGATCGGCTTAGCTTCGAACGCCCGTCGGGGCATGTCCGGGAGCGGCGTCACAGGCGCAGAGTCCGAGGACGAGTGTACCCACAGCCGAGGAGAGCACGGCCGTGAGCGCACGAGAGCGGGTCATGTGGCTCGCAGGCCCACCGGTGGAGCGCCGGAGAAGCCCGCGATCAAGTCAGGGGGAGGAGCTGGA
The DNA here is from genome assembly GCA_041394745.1 of Thermoanaerobaculia bacterium. GTDB lineage: Bacteria > Acidobacteriota > Thermoanaerobaculia > Multivoradales > JAHEKO01 > JAWKHP01. Next base: position 172,738 of record JAWKHP010000006.1, read on the forward strand.
TCATGAGCCGGTCAGAGCGGTCAGGACGTGCCAGGCCACGTCGTGCGGTGTGGCGACGAAGATCGCGAACCACGCCGAGCCAGCAGCAGGCCACGGCAGCCAGCAGGAAGGCGGTCTCCGGCCGGCGGTATCCGCGAAAGAAGAGCGTCGCCAGCAGAGCCGCGAACCCTACAATCCACACCAGACCCCAGTCCGCGAAGCCGCCGACGGGACCAGGCCTCTCGAGGAAGCTGGCGCCCACGAACCGCCAGCGCTCGGGCTCGGCGAGCTGCTTCCACGGTGCCGCGAAGAAGAGCAGAGATCGCTCTTCGAGAAGCTTCCAGCCGAGCTTGAAGGCGAAGGCCCGGTCCACGGCAGGCCGCGCCACCACGACACGCGCGGCGAACAAGCTCCACCGGTGGCGGCAACGGCAGGACCGAAGACACCCAGCAGGATCAAGGACAGGATCATGCCCTCGTTCTTGGTCCAAGCCGGGGGAGGCCGGCCAGGAAACCGGCGGACGGCGGCCAGGGAGGCGTGGCGTCAGTGTGCGCAGATGCAGGGCGAGGTCACGGCTCCGGCCGCAAGCAGGTGTGCGAGGCGGGACGTCGGCGCACTGAGAAAAGCTCCAGTACGTCCAGAGGGGGGTGGCGAGGAGGAGGAGGCCGGCGGCGCAGGTCCTGAGAAGGTCGGCTCCGAGGCTCCTCGTGCCGGCGGCCACGATCCCAGCGCCTCCGGCTGCCAGAAGCGCGGCTGTCCACCTCGGCACGGCCAGCAAGACCCCACTCATGGCGAACTGGGCGGCCAGGGCGCCGGCAAGAAGAGTGGGTAGTCCGGATGGGGCGACGGAGTAGGCCGAAGAGTGTGGCCCGCGTCGTCCGCGCGGAACAGGAGCCTGGCCCTGGAGGTCCAGATGGCCCAGGCGTCGAATTGACCGACGGGTGACTCCCAGGAGTGGAGGACGAACGAGACGCCGAAGTAGGCCCCTACCAAGATGGTGAAGCAAGTCACGATGGCCAGGTGCCAGCCAACGCGTACAGGCGCTCGATTCGCGAACGGCAGGCTGCGGAGCAGCGAGGGCGCCCAGCGTCGCGGCTCCCAGGAGTGCCGCCCAGGCCGGGGGCCCGAAGGGACGAACTCGAAAGCCCGAGTAGCCGCCAGCCGAAGAACGCCGAGGACAGGACACCAGACGCCGACACCGGGTGCGAGGGCGGCATTGAGGCCGCCACCGAGGAAGGCGCCGCAGCAGGAAAGCCACACCGACCACCAGGCAGGGAGCAGGACGTTCACCGGACTCTTGCCTCGGGGGCGCGTCCGGAGGACCACGCCAAACGGGCGGGGACTCGTTCGACCAGCAGCTCTAGCCCTGGGCGGAAGCGCTTCTTCGCAGGGTTGCCAATGAAGCTTCCGAAGGAGCCCTCTGACGACGCGTCCAGGTTAGCGGAGTCGAGCCGAGTTGGCGAAAAGGCACACTGTCCAAGCCCGGTCGGTCGACCAATACGAGTGGCGGTAGCGCAAATTGAGCCTGGAAGAGCTTGTACTTCGGCGTACCGGCCGGGTCGTCCGCTACGAAGAACGCACGCTCGTCTCCCGCCAGGGGAGCGGCCAGTCCCCGGTATCAGCTCACCCAGCCGGGGTACTCATCGCTCGTCGGGCCTCCAGGGCAGTGTGCGCATCGACTGGACGCCCGCGGTGATCCGAGGCCACCGCACTGATCCACCAGAGAACCCGCGGTGTCGCGGCTGATTGCGCGGAGCCCATCGTGGCAGGAGATTGTACCGGTCCGGCCCGGGCTCGTGGGGTGTGGGAGTCTTCCTTGACTGTCATCAGCCCGTCATGCAGAATCGTCCAAGATCGCCGTGTAAGGAGTTGCAGCACCTCGAGCCCTTTGCTACAGTCAGCCGAGGTTCACCAGAAATACGGGAGGATCGTTCCGTGCGCCAAATCTTGAAAGTCACCGCCCTCGCCGCCTTCGCCGCGCTCCTCGCAGTGGCGTCGGTCCAGGCCGCCAACACGCTGGCCGTCACGTCTCCCGGCTTGAACGGCAGCAATTTCAAGCTCGAGATCAACATCGACGGTGTCGACAACTCGCAGAAGTGGGTGCAGGACGACAGCCCGACCTGCGAGGACACGTACAACGTCGAGTGGAGAATGGCCACTCCTGACCTCTCTGCGGGTGAGCTCGACCTGGACGACAACTACACCGTCTTCCTCGGCCGTGTCGATCCGGCGACGGGCCCCACGACCAACAAGATCCGCTGCCTGCTCCGCTCTCAGCCCGGTGGCGCCTTCAATCCGCAGGTTCGCTGCTCGGTGCGCGAGGACAACGGTTCCGGCTCGCACCTGCGCTACATCGGACAGTCGGCCTACAACCCGAACTTCGAGCACGTGTTCCGGTTCGAGTTGGTCAAGGAGTCGGCTCCGGGGGCCGGCGACGGCCAGGCGACCTTCTATCGGGACGGCGCCCAGGTCTTCTCACGTTCGGACCTGTTCACCGAAGGCGAGTGCTGGGATTCCCAGCGCCTGGGTCTCGGCCAGCCGGTTCCCGGCGTGGCTCTCGGCCGGGCATTCGAGACCGACTACGACGACTTCGTCTCGACGCGGTAGCTCGGACTCCGGTCTTGACACGAGCGGCGAGCCTTCGGGCTCGCCGCTTTCTCTTTTTTCGGGAAGCAGACCCGGGGCTCAAACGGGCTACTGGAGATAGCCGAGCGAGCGGAGCGTTTCGTCGTCGATCGTCTCATCGCCGTCACCCTCGGGACGGACGTCGAACGGCATCAACCGGCCGGCCGCGAGAAGCTCACGGTAGCGACCGACGCACTGACGGAGGATCTCCGGCCGCTCCGCAGCCACGTCCCGCCTCTCACCAGGATCTTTGCGGAGGTCGAACAGCGAAACGGTCTCATCCGAGCGCACGAAGAGCTTGTACGGTGCACAGTAGACGATGTGCACGTGCGGCGTTGCCGCTGCCAGCTCCGGGTAGAGCTCACGCATCCGCTGGTTCTTCTCGAAGGCCTCGTCGAAGTACGACCGATGGTCGGCCGCGGGTGTCACGGCGATGGCCGTGTCTCCGAGGGGCGGGACGTCCTCCATCTCGGGAGGGCGCGGTACACCCAACCAGTCGAGCAGGGTGGGGCCCAGCCCCACGGCGCTCTCCGGTGTGTCCACGACCGTCCCTCCCGACTCGCCCTGCGGGAAGCGGACGAGAAGGGGGATGGCGAGCTGCTCCTCCCAAGCGCTCAGAACGTGCCCGAGCTCGCGATCGAGGCCTTCTCCGTGGTCGGCCGTGAACGCGACCACGGACTGATCGAGCAGACCCCGGTCAGACAGCAGGGACAGGAGAGTCCGTGCGGCGTCGTCGAGCGAACGCACCCCGGCATCGTAGGCCGCGGCGTTGAGCCTGCGTTCCTCCGCCGAGAGGGGCCGGATGCCGGCGTTCGCCTCCCACTTCTGTTGCGGGGTCGTGATCGGACCCGGACCGTCGACGCCGAACTCCCGGTCGTGGCCGTGAGGGGAGACCGGTGTGTGTGCATCCATGAGATTGATGAACGGGAAGAGCCGACAGCCACGCTCGGCCGCCTCGTCGAGGACCTCGGGCACGACAGCGAGGAGACGATCGGTCTTGGTCTCGTGGGGAGTCGGGAAGTTGCGGAAGGACTGAAACCCCTGCTCGAAACCTGTCTTCTTGCGAATCATGGGGTTCGACGAAAGGCCCACGGTGCAGAAGCCCGCCTGCTCCAACACCTCCGCCACGGTCACCAAGCGAGGGTCGAGGCTCTTGTGCGCCCAGCTGACGTGGTGCTGGGCCGGCCACCGACCGGTGAAGAGCGATGCATGTGTCGGCAGCGTCCATGATTCCGGCGCCTTCAGCGCGACCCAACGGATCATCTCGTCCGCTCTCGAGTCCAAGTACGGCGTCGTCTCCTTCGCGTATCCGTACACGCTCATGTGGTCCGCGCGGAGGGTGTCGAACACAACCAGTATCGCGTTGCGGGCGGCAGGGTTCGGGGCGAGGATCGGAGCGTCGGCCGGCGGGCCGCAGGCACCGCAGACCCAGAGTGTCGCTGCCGTCGTCGAAGTGAGAATCGCCCTGGAGACGCTGGCGGGGAAACGGAAGCTCATGCGCGGGCGGATGATAGCTGGGCGGGCGGATTCTCCGAAAACGCCCAGAGGAACGCCAGGGGGAGGATCTGGAGGAGGAGCCGGTCGAGCGAGGTGCTCAGATGCCAGCGCAGGTCGGCCGGCGTGCCGACGTAGACCGCCAGCCAGAGCAGGAGGGAGCCCCCCAGGGCCAGGCGGAGGAAGAGCCGGGGTGGGTCGGCTCCCCGGTGTGTCGCCCAACCGACGCCACCGAGGACGAGCAGGGCCAGGGCGGTCAGGGACCACTCGTCGCCGGCGCCGAAGGGGTCGAGCTCGCCTGCGAGCGAGCCGAGCACGACGCGCCAGCGCTCCGGATCGAGGGAGCGCGCAAGCGCCCCCCGCAGGAAGTCCGGTAGCTCCGCGTGGGGGGACCAGAGGATCTTGAAGGCGGTGAGCGTGGCGATCCCGGGGAGGGCTCCGGCTCCCAGGGCCGCGAGCCGGCGGGGTTCCAGCGCCCGCGAGAGCAGACCCGTGGCGAGCCAGGCTGCCAGGAGCAAGGCCGCCAGCAGGAGGCCCTCGTTCTTGGTCCAGGGCAGCAGCCCCAGCGAGAAGCCGGTGAGAGCGGCGCGGGCGGCGGGACCGCGGTCGCTCTCCAGCTCGCGCGCCAGCCCGAGGGCCGTGAGCACGAGCAGGTAGGCGAGCGGCAGGTCCGCGCACTGTGCCGGTCCCCAGAAGAGCACCTCCGGCGTCACCAGAAAGAGCGCCGCAGCCCACCGGGCGGCGGGGGCTCCGGCGACCCTGTGGACGCCGAGCCAGATCGCGGCCGCAGCGGCGAAGAGGAAGAGCACGCTCGTGACCTGCGGCACCAGGACCGTCTCTCCGCCGCCGACGGCGAAGGAGGCGGCGACGGACCCGGGGAGCAGAAGGGGGTAGTCGGGATGGGCCTGGCTCAGGGTCTGCCGGAAGAAGAGGGCACCCATCGGCTCGGCGGCTCGCCAGATCGTGAGGGCCCGCGCGTTCCAGATCGCCACGGCGTCGTACTCGCCGAGCGGCTGCTGCAGCAGCCGCAGGACGCAGACAACGAGGGCGACGCCGATCGCGAGCGCCAGCGCCCAGCGATCGACCGACCAGCGAGAGGAGCGAGGCGCGCGGCGGCCGGACGGGACGCCACCGGATGCCGCCGCCAGCAGCAGGGCGAGCGCCAGGAGCGGGACCGCGAGGGCCCCGGGCGGTAGACCCGCGACCCTCCACCAGAAGAAGAGCAGCGAGCTTCCTCCCAGGCCCACTGCCGGCGCCAGGACCCAACGCTCCGCCCCCGAGAGGGAGGCGCTTCGCCATCGCCTCAGGGCCAGGGCCGCGAGCACGACGAGCAGCAGGGGCGCCAGACCGCCGACCATCACTCCGCCACGACGAGGAAGAGGGAGTCGCCGAGCTTGACGAGCCGAGTCTCGATCCCGCGTTGCGCCGCCGCCCGGCGCGCGCGGCCGATGGTCGCCGCCACCCGCCGGTCGGGCGGGGCCACGAAGTCGAGGAGGACCGGTCGCGGGTGCTTGCGCCGGAACAGCCTCTCGGGATCCGTCTCGAAGTGCAGCACCGTCGGTGTGACGACGTACTGGGCGCGGAAGTAGCCGGTTCTGTCGCTGCTCTCCAGGGCCGGATCGGCGAAGTAGACGACGTCGCCGCGTTGCGGAAGCGCCGCACGCAGCCGGCCGTAGCGCTCGACCCAGTCCACGGGCTGCGGCGGGTGGAACGCCGGCGCCTCGCGCAGAGACAGGGCCGCTCCGGCCAGGCAGGCGGCGAGGAGGAGACCGGTCCGCCAGCGGGTCTGGAGCGCCGGTCTCATGCGTGGGCTCGGGATCGCAGCGACCGGGCAGCGCAGTCGGCCGGCCGAGGCGGGCGAATGCTAGCATGCACCTCCCGTCGCCGCGTGCCCCCGGATCCGCCGGCGAACGCGGTCGCTGCGTTCCTCTCGTCCATGTCCGCGCCCCGAGCTTCTGCCGCGAAAGCCGCGGCCGGCCTGCTCCTCCTGAGCCTCGCCTGTTTCGCCTGCGACGGCGGCGGCCGGCGGCCGAACCTCATTCTGGTCTCGGTCGACACCCTGCGGGCCGATCACCTGGGGACCTACGGCTACGAGCGGGAGACCAGCCCCTTCCTCGACGCGCTCGCCGACTCGGGCGTGGTGTTCGAACGGGCCTTCGCGCAGGTGCCCGGGACGCTGCCGTCCCACATGAGCATGTTCACCGGGCTCTATCCCGCTCAGCACGACGTGTACCCGCCGAACGACGTGCTCTCCACCGACATCGAGACCTTGCCGGAGATCCTCGAGAGCCACGGCTATCGCACGGGGGGATTCACCGAGGGCGGCTACGTCTCCGGCTTCTACGGCTTCGCGCGGGGCTTCGACTCCTTCGACGACACCGTGACCCGCGGCAACCGCCTGCTGGAGCGCACGATCGGAGAGGGGCTCGACTTTCTCGATCGTGTCGGAGACGACGAGCCGTTCTTCCTCTTCCTCCACACCTACGCGGTCCACGATCCGTACCAGCCTCCGGAGGAGTATCGGCCTCTCTTCTGGGAGGGTGCGGTCCCGGACACCTTCGAGCCGACCGGTCCGAACTTCGTGGCGGTCAACCGGGGTCGCCGGACCGTCACCGCGGAGGAGGTGCGCTATTTCGAGTCGCTCTACGACGCCGGCATCCGCTACGTCGACGACCAGCTCCAGAGGCTCTGGCAGCGCCTGCAGCGCGACGGCCTGAGCGAGCGGACGCTCCTGGTCGTCACCTCGGATCACGGTGAGGAGTTCCTCGAGCACGGCCATCTCGTGCACGAGCAGAACTACGTCGAGACGACCCACGTGCCGTTGATCGTGGTCGGGCCCGGGCTACCGGCCGGCACGCGCGTCGGGACCCTCGTCCAGAGCATCGACCTGGCGCCGAGCCTGCTCGATCTCGCCGGCCTGGCGGACACGGCCGAGGAGATGACGGGGCGGAGCTGGAAGCGGCTCCTCACCGCGCCGGACGGCGCTCTCCGGGACTTCGCCTACAGCGAGTCGTTCGTTCACCCGGTGCGGGGCATCGTCCGCCTCGATCGTGAGAGGGGTGAGCTCCTGAGTCTCCTCGAGTCGCGGATCCCGGCCGAGCCCGACGGTCAGTGGATCGGCCGCACCGCGCGGCTCGACACGCTCGCCGAGACGCTCGAGCTGGAAGCGGTCAGCTTCCGGATTCCCCGTCCTCTGCGGGTCGAGGACGGCGAGGCGGCGCTTTCGACGACGGGCCTGCAACCCGACGTGTGGACGCCGGTGACGCTGGAGCTCGGACCGGGGGCTCCACCGGCTCCGCCTGTCGGTGCCCGACCTGCGAGGTCCCGGAGGAGCTCGGCCTCGGAGCCCGACCGGCGTGCAGTTTTCGTCTGAGAGCGCCCGATCTCGTCTCCTGGGAGCTCTACGACCTCGGCGAGGATCCTCGGGAAGCGAACGACCTGGCGGGGCACCGTCGGAAGGACGTCGCGCGTCGCGCGAGAGCTGGCGGAGCTTCGATGGGAGCCCACGGAGCCCTCCGATCAGACCGTGTTGGGCGCGGACGAGGCGGAAGACCTGAAGGCGCTCGGGTACCTGCAGTGAGCGAAGGCTCGGCGTTGTAGCCTACGCGCCATGACCCGCCGTGCCGGGCTGGCGGTCGTCGCGGCTGCGGCGGCCCTGCAGGCCGCCCTCTTCGCGCTCGATCTGTCGCCGGGGGGACGTCGCCTCTGGGGCGACGAGTCGATGTACTGGCAGGCGGCCGGCCGCGTGCTCGAACGGGGGGACAGCGGTCTCGAGCTCCTCTGGCCGCCGGGCCAGGCCTGGTTCCTGGCCGCGATCCGGGGCCTGGGCGGTGGGCTCCTCGCCGTGGCCCTCGTGCAGGTGGCCCTGGTGGCGGTCGCGGCCGTCGCGCTGCGCGGTGCTCTCCGCGGCGCCGGCGCCGAACGACGGGTGGCCGACGGAGCGGCCGCCCTGGTCGTCCTCTATCCGACGCTGGGAGCGTTCGCGCACTACCTCTGGCCGGAGGTGCTCCACCTCGCTCTCTTCTGCCTCGCGCTCTGGCTTCTCGCCGCCCACCGCGAGCGCACCGCGGCCTGCGCCGCGCTCGGAGGTGTCCTCGGCTTGGCCTTGCTGACGAAGAGCCTCCTGAGTCCTCTCGTTCCGGCGATCCTCGCCGCCGCCGCGGTCGGCGGAGATCGGCGCTGGAGGCGGCTCGCCGCGGCGGCGGTGACGCTCGCCGCCGTGCTCGCCCCGACGCTCTGGCTCAACCACCGACGGCACGGTGCGGCCATCGTGGCGTCGAGCGCCCGGTTCAACCTCTGGGTCGGGCTCAACGAGCGGGAGCGGAGGGAGTTCAAGGACCGTTCGACCTTGGAAGCGCTGCGCGAGTGGCGCCGCGGCGGCGACACCTTCGAGGAGCGCCAGCGGATCCTGGCCGGACGGATCCGGGCCTACGTCGCGGACCACGGTGCGGGTCGGATCCTGGCCGCGCAGCTCGACCGGCAGTACTACCGGCTCTTCGGTCTGCCGTCGTTCCTGACCGAGCAGCTGCCGGGAGGGGAGCTCCACGGCCGCAGACGCGGGTATCGCGATCCGCCCCGGCCCCTCGCGCTGGCGCTGGGCTGGAGTCACCGCCTCACCTATTCCGCGGTGCTTCTGCTGGTGCCCTGGGGCCTCGTCGCCGGGCTGCGACGGCGAGAGCCGTGGGCGGTCGCGGCGCTGGCTCTGATCGCCTACACGATGGCGATCTTCCTCCTGCTCCACGTCAAGAGCCGGTACCGGATCCAGCTCCTGCCGGCGCTCCTCCCGGCGGCGGTCCTCGGCGGGTACCGGCTGCTCGACGGCCTGCGCTGGATGCGGGACCGAGCGAGCGGTCCCGCACCTCTGGGAGTCGGGGAGGCGGTGACGGCGGCTTGCGGCAGCGCCCTATTCGCCGTCTGGCTCTTCGGTGCCTGAGGCCGTCGCCCCGGCGGTCTTGGGCGGGGCCTTGATGATGGGCGTGAACTGCTCGCGCTCGCCCTGCAGGGAGATGCTCTCGACGTAGTAGTAGTAGGTCCGATCGGGCTCGATCGCCGTGTCGACGAACTCGTAGCGCGTCGGCGTGTCGATGGTCCCGGCGCCGGCGATGGTGTCTTCGTTGACCCGCTCGAAGGGACCGTCCTCGGAGAGCGCCCGGAAGACGTCGAAGCCGAAGTTGTCGACCTCGCTCGCGGTGCTCCAGCGCAGGGTGTTGCTGAGCGGCTCCTCGGGCTCGGGAGCCGGCGGCGGCTCGGGAATCGGCGCCGGCGGCGCCGAAGCGCAGCCGAGGCCGGCGAGGACCAGGACGACGAGGGCTGCATGACGGAGTCTCACTGTCGGCTCTCTCCCAGATTCGAAGTGTCGGTGGCGTGCGTGACCTCGGCGGGTGGCTCGGACACCGCGAAGAGGTGGCTGCCGAGCCCGTCGATCTGCCGGCCCGCATCCCAAGCGTAGACTCGAACCAGAGCGGGCTCGGCGGTCAGCGGTGCCTCCGGGCTGGCCTCGAAGGCGGGGCCGTCGACGGGGACGACGACCCGACCGAGGTCCTCGCCCCGGTCGTCGGTCCATTCCACGATCGCCTGCCCCTGGAACTCGGATGCGGGAATGCGCACCGAGACGTGCTCCGGATCCAACACCTGGAGGTCGAGTGCCAGGCTCGGGACCGCGATCTCCAGGGCCGGGTCGCCCAGGAGGTTGTACTGGGCCCGGAAGTTCTGATCCTTCACCTCGCGCTTGGCGAGCTTCAGGGCCTCTCCGAGCGCGCCTCCCTCGGACAGGTGCTCGAGCAGCACCCGGCTGGCGGACCGGTTCGGCGTGTTGCGCCACGAGGCCGCGATCACGCCCACGGCTCCCCGGTCCGGCATGCGCAGGAACTTCTCTCCGATGGAGTCGGCGTTCGGGTGGTCGAAAGGAGCGGAATAGCAGCTCATGCTGATCACGACCGCCGGCCGGTCCGTCGTGGTCAGCTTCTCGAGGTCGTCGAGGGTGAAGAGATCGTGGTTCTTGCGGAAGTCCGGCGGACCGGTGCGCCAGATGTAGCGACCGCCGTGGCCCACGAAGTGGACGAGGAGCTGGCCCTCGTCGAGCGCTTCGACCAGATGGGCCGTGTGGAGGGCGTTGGACGTGTCCTTGGAGGCCGGGTAGATCTTCTCCCAACCGAGGCCTTCCTCCGACACCTCCCACGCCAGATCGTCGCTCATCCGCTGGTAGATGTCCTCCTGATTGGTGATGAACAAGGCGCGGGCTCGCCAGGGGCCGACCGGCGCCGACTCGCCGTACCGGATCGTCTTGTCGACGATCGCCGTCACCTCCGCCGGATCGACCACGGGGAACCTGCCGATCGCCATGACGGGCAGGTCCGGATCGTCCGGGTCGAAGGTGACGAAATCGGCATCGCTGGCGGCGTGTCCCTGGAAGGTCGGATGCGCCCAGGTCGGGACCAGGTTGCGCACGTTGAGCGAGGCGTCCCCCTCGTACGGCGTGCTCTCGTTCTTGCCGAACTCTCCCGGGTTGCGGACCCTGCCGTGGCGGAAGCCCCAGTCGGCGTAGTTCTCGTCCTCGACCAGCGCGTTCTTGGTGTCCCAACTGGCGTCGCCGACCAGCAGCACGAAGCGCGGGGAGGGCTTGCGCCAGTGCTCCCAGGCGTTGCGGAGGAAGGCGCGGATGGCCTCCGGGGTCTCGATGCCGCCTCCGAACTCGTCGTAGACGTCCGTGACGCTGGCGACGACGACGCTGAGGCCGTGCTGCCGGTGGTAGTCGGCGAGCGGCTCGATGGCTGCGGCGAGGGTGGGGTGGGTGACGATGATGTAGTCGGCTTGGCGGTCGGTTCGCGCCCAGTCGGACGGCACGTCGAGATCGATCCGCGCCGGCGTGAGATAGCGGTCGTCCACCATGACCCAAGCGGCGGCGTCGGCCGTCCCTCCGGGCAGAGAGAGGGAGGGCGCGCCGCTCCCTGCCTCGAACCGCCGCGCTTGGCGATCGAACACCACGAGCTCCGTCTCGGCCGCCTTGGCGAGACTCACGCACTGCGTCGCCTGCGGAGAGGACCACGCGAGCTCGTCCTGATCGGCGGTCCGGTCCGAGGCGACCGCGTACTCGACCTCGACCCAGTTGACCAGGACGAGATCGACCAACGGTTGCCCCTTCTCGTTGGCGCGCTGCGGCACGCTGACGGAAAGCCGGTGCGGGCCTGGCTCGACGGAGTCGGCCGGCAGCTCGGCGACCTCGAGCTCCAGCCCGTAGGGCTGGTTGTCCCACGAGGCCTGGGCGACGGCGTGACCGTCCCACCGGACCTCGACGGTGTGATCCTCGAGGTCGTCGTCGTCCCGGTTCATCTCGGACCAGCCCTTGAGGCCCAGCCGCAGGTGAACGGGCTCGCTCGCCGTCGCGTCGAGATCCGACAGCTCGAGATCCATGTCGAAGGTCTGGTTGCCCAGGTAGGTCACTTTCTGCCAGTACCAGACTTCCGGCTCGCGCTCGCCTCGGTCGGCCCTGAAGCGCACGCGGAGGACGTCCTGCTCGAAGTGCCGCTTGGTGCGCGGCTCGACGGCCGGGCAGTCTCCAGCGGGGCTCTCCACCGCCCGGATCCGCGGCGCACCGGAGGTCCCCGTCTCGAGCCAGTAGACGTTGAACGGGGTGAAGTCGCTGAAGTAGCTGTGCTCGCCGTGCAGCTGCTCGGCGACGAACTCGACGCGATCACCGGGCCCGAACCGACCGTCGCCGCCGTCCTCCACCCAGAGCGGCATCCAGTCGTCCCCGCGGCGCAGACCGAGCGCCTCGCTGGGAACGTCGGTCGCGGCCAGGCCGGCCGCCGCCAACTGCTCGAAGGTGACTCCGTAGACGCCGGAGTCGCGGACGAAGAGCTTGAAGGCCTTCCCGGCCTCGGCGTGTCCGACCGCCGGGACGAGGGAGAGGAGCAGGAGGGGGCCGGAGAGGGAGCGGAGCATGAGGGAGCGCCGAGCGAAGGCGACGGGAAGGATAACATCGGTCCTCCGGGGCGGAGCCCCGATTCCACTCGACCAGCACCGATGCCGAACACTGCGAAAAGGATCCTCCTGGCGGGACTCTGCCCCCTGCCGTTCGAGAACACGTCGCAGAACTACGGCCCCGGAATCCGCACGTGGCAGTTCGCCGTGGGCCTGCGCGCGGCCGGCTGCCGGGTCCGGCTCGTCGCCATGACGATTCCCGGGGTCTACGGAGACGGGGAGTTGCGAAGCGAGGAGGTTCGCGAGGGCGTCGAGATCCACCGTGTCGACGGCGCGAGCTATCTCGACGGTGATGCGCTCCCGGTCGAGATCGAACGCTTCGCGCCGGACGCCCTGGTGGGTGCCACGATCTACGGCTCCCTGGCCGCGGTGCGCACCGGAACGGAGCTCCCCCTGTGGTGCGATCAGTTCGGCCACGTGATGGCGGAGGCGCAGGCCAAGGCCTCCCTCGAGAGCTCGAACTGGCCGCTGCCTCGGTGGTGGCGGATGGTCCAGCCGGTGATGTCGCGGGCCGACAGGGTCTCTGTGGTCTCCGAGCGCCAGCGCTACGCGGCAATCGGGGAGCTCGGTGCCTTGGGCAGACTGAGCGCCGAGACCTGCGGCTACGAGTTCACGGCCGTCGTGCCCTGCGGCCTCTCGCCCCGGGACGAGCCGGTCCGGCCGCTGCTGCGTGGCGGCGAGATCCCGCACGACGCGTTCATCGTCCTCTGGAGCGGTGGATTCAACGTCTGGAGCGACGTCGACACGCTCTTCCAGGGCCTCACGGCCGCCATGCTGCGCGACGAGACGATCCACTTCGTCTCGACGGGAGGGGCGATCGAAGGGCACGACTCGGACACCTATGCGCGGTTCCTGGCCTTGGTGGAAGGCTCTTCGCTGCGCCGCCGATTCCACCTCCAAGGCTGGGTGAAGCGCGAGCTGGTCGCCAGCCACCTCGCCGAGGCGGACCTCGGCGTCCTCACCGATCTGCCGATCTACGAGGGGCTGCTGGGCAGCAAGAACCGCATCGTCGAATGGATGGCGGTGGGGCTGCCGGCGGTCTACAACCGGCAGGGCGATCTCGGCGAGCTGTTGGAGGAGGAGGAGCTCGGCCTGGTGTTCCCGGTGGGGGATGCCGCGGCGCTGGCGGATCGAGTGGTGTGGGCCGCCGGCCATCGGCGCGAGCTGGACGCGATGGCGGTACGAGCGCGCGAGAAGAGTCTCCGCGACTTCTCCTACGAGGCGACGACGCGGGAGCTCGCGACCTGGGCGCTCGCGCCGGCCCGCTCGCCGGACGCCGACCTCCCGCGGCCGACCGCGAGCCCGCTCGATTTCGAGCGACCGGACCCCCGGCACGGAGTCGAGGAGGCGCGGGCCGCGGCGCAGCGTCACGGGGCACGCCGGCCGTGGTGGCGGCGGGCACTGGCCCGCTTGCGTTGAGGGCCCTCTACCCGCGGCGGAACCAGGACCTGAGGCGGGCAAGCAGGGTCGCGGTGCGGCGTTCGACGATGTCGAGACGGCCGGCCAGCCAGCCGAGCGCCTCTTCCTGCGAGGCCCGGCTGGCCCTGGCGTCCTGGTTCGTTCGATCGAACTCGGTGGCGAGGTGGTGCAGGGCCTTGCCGAGCTCCACCACGCCCCGGCTGGCGCTCTCGACGGCGTCGGCCTGGCGTTGCTCCTCGCTGCCGAGGCGCGATACCCCCGCCGCCAGCGTGTCGAGCGCCTCCTCGATCTTGGCGAGCCGCGCGCGGAGATCCGTCGCCGTGCTCTCGAGCGTCGACCGGGTCTCGCCCAGGCGCTGCTCGATCGGTGTCGTGCGAGTCCAGAGCCGCGACGCCACAGTCCGCTCGAGGACCTGCCCCACGTGCTCGAGCAGGAGCGGATCCGCTCCCTGGAGCCGGCCCGGGATCCGGCCCGCGAGCTCGTCGAGCTCGTCGGCGGGCGGCAGGTCGGGATACCGGCTCTCGAGCACCCGCCAGATCTCGGTCGCCAGCTCGAGGGCCGCGCTCGAGCCCGGTACGCCGGGGGCTCCGCCGGGAGCCTTCCCCCCCAGGAACTCCTCCAACCGGCCGCGGCGCTCCGTGGGAGAGGCGGGCCAAGGGAGCGCGAGGCTCTCGCCGACCCGGTCGAGAACCGCGACCGGGTCCTTCCTGAGGTCGGCGAACGAGAGCACCGTCCGGCGCAGACCCCGGGACCAACGCTCGGCTCCGAGGACGTGGTCGATCCAGAGCAGAGCCGCCTTGTGGACCGAGAAGCCGTCGCGGCGCCACAGGGACCGGACCACCTCGGCGGGATCCCGGTGGACCAGCAGGATCCTGGTCTCCGCCCGCGACGCTTCGAGGATCGGCTTCCAGGCCGGGAGGAGCCGGCACAGCCTCGGGTCCTTCGCGCACCAGGCGCCGTCGCCGGCGGTTTCCCGGCGCAGAAGACTCTCCAAGCGGGGGAGGAAGGCCGAGGCGCCGGGAAGCGCGGGCCGCTCGGAGATCCACAGTGTGGGGTCGTCCCAGGTCCTCCCCGCGCTCGCCAGGAGCGCGTCGTGCGCGGCGACGAGCTCGGCGTGCTCGAAGAACCCCTTGGGGTTGTCGTGGGGCTGCCCGGGAAGGAGGTCCTCGCCGAAGCGCATCCCGAGGGCTTCGACCGCACCGGCCGCCGCGGACGTGCCGCTGCGGTGCATCCCGACGATGAGCAGAAGCCGCGTCATGACCGTGGCGCGAACCGGGGACCGCTAGAATCCGCAGCCGGTGGGATGTTAGTGGAAAGACGGCGCTCGAGCCATTGGGCCCGGTGGTGGCGGACCCACCGCCTTCCCCGACCGTCCCTGGGCGACGCGCCGGGGGGCGGCTCGGTGCCGGCACCGGGCGAGGTGACGCTGCCGGCCTCGGGCGAGCCGGCCGTTTCCGCCGTCGTTCCCGTTCACGGCCGGGAACGGGAGACCCTGCGGTGTCTCGGCTCGATCGCCCGGGCCCGCGTGTCCCGGCTGGTCGAGGTCGTCGTGGTCGACGACGGCTCGCCGCCGGGCAGCCCTCGACGCGGTCGGCTCGGTCGGCGGCATCCAGTGGGTGCGCGGGGATGAGAACCGCGGCTTTGTGGCGGCCTGCAACCTCGGCGCGGCGAGCGCCAGAGGCGAATGGCTGGTCTTCCTCAACAACGACACGGTGGTCACGGACGGTTGGATCGACCGGCTCGTGGAGACTGCGGAGGGGCGTCCGCGAACCGGCGCCGTCGGGGCCCGCCTGCTCTTCGAGGATGGGCGTCTCCAGGAGGCGGGCGGCATCGTCTGGCGCGACGGCTCGGCGCACAACGTAGGCCGCGGAGACCACTCCGTCGGTGCCGCGCTACGGCTACGTGCGCGCCGTCGACTACCGCTCGGGCGCCTGTCTCCTGATCTCGGCGGCGCTCTTCGCCCGGCTCGGCGCTCGACGAGGCCTATGCCCCGCCTACTACGAAGACGTCGACCTGGCCTTCCGGGTGCGCCGCGGGCCTGGATGTGGTGTACGAGCCGCGGGCGGTCGTCTTCCACGCGGAGGGAGCCACGGCGGGTCGCGACCCCGCCCGGAGTCAAGCGGTTCCAGACGGTCCACCGCGAGGTCCTGGCGCGACGCTGGGCGGAACAGCTGGCTCTCCAACCGGCCCGCGGGACCGATCCGAGAACGGCGCAGGATCGAGGTGTCCTCGACGCTGCCTGGTCGTCGACCAGGACGCTCCGAGACCTGGCCGGGACGCGGGTCGCAGCGGATGCTCCACCTGCTCGAGGCGCTGGTGGCTCTGGGCTGGAAGTCACCTTCTTGGCGGCGGATCCGATCGCCCACGACGACGAACGGCGGCCCTGCTCGGCGGGCTGGCGTCGAATGCCTGACCCGGCCGTTCGTTCCAGGTCTCGGCCGGCACCTGCGGCGGGAGGGCGGCTTTACGACGCCGCCGTGCTCCTGAGTCGCCCGGCGGTGGCGGACCGCTGGTGGTCGCGGGTCCGCCGCGCGTGTCCTCGCGCCGCCGTCCTCTACGACACCGTGGACCTGCGCTGGCGTCGCCTCGAGAGCCGCGATCGCCAAGCGGGGCTCCCGGCCCGAGCCGGGAGGCGCGGCGCTCCCGGGCGCGGGAGCTCGCCCTCGCTCGCCGCGCCGACGCGGTCGCGGTGACGAGCCCGCTGGAGGAGGAGCTCCTGCGCGCCGAGTGCCCCGACGCGCGAATCCACGTCCTACCGACCCACTACCCGCCGGCGGCGGAGGTCCCCGCATGGGAGGAGCGGGAGGGCCTCCTCTTCGTCGGAGGCTTCCGTCACGCCCCCAATCGCGACGCGGCCCGCTGGCTGGTGGAGGAGATCCTGCCCCTGGTGCGTCGCGAGCTCGGCCCGCTGCCTGCGTGGTTGATCGGCGAGGACCCGCCGGTCGACGCTGCCGACCCGGCGGCCTTCACCGGACCCGTCGACGACCTGGAGCCCTACCTGGCGCCGGGCCCGGTTTCGATCGCGCCGCTCTCCTGGGGGGCGGGGCTCAAGGGGAAGGTGCACGAGAGCCTGGCGCACGGGTGCCGTGCGTCGCGGACGCCGGTGGCGGCGGAGGGATTCGGTGCCGCGGCGGGCCGGGACCTCCTCGTCGCCGAGGACGCCGCCGGGCTCGCGGAGGCGGTGGTGTCCGTGTACCTCGACGGCGACCGGTGGCGGCGGATCTCGCAGGCCGGGCTGAGCCTGGTGAGGGAGCGCTACGGCCGGGAGAGGTTCCGAGGCGCCGTCGCGGCCCTGTTCGATGCGCCCGCCGTGGCCGCCAGCTCGGCCCTCAGAGCGCGGAAGACCTCGATGTAGGCGGGCGCCCCCCACGGTGAGCAGTCCAGGCTCAGCGCCCCTCGCCGATATCCGTCGTAGGAGGCGAAGAGCCGATCGAACGCCCCTGCCAGGGTCGTGCCGGAGACCGCGTCGAGGACCACCCCGGCACCGGCACTCTCGATCGTGGGAGCGAGACCGAGCGGGCGGGACAGCACCACCGGTCGGCCGGAGGCCAGAGACTCCAGGAGGGAGTGAGGGTGAGGCGTGACGACGCGGCGACGGGTGGGGCAGAGGACTGCCGCGTGGCAGCGGGCCAGCACCGCCTCGACATCGACGTGATCGAGGAGCAGCTCGACGCGGTCGGTGAGGCGCGACCGGTCGATCCGATCGCGGACGGCTCCTTCCAGCACGCCGCGCCAGAGGAGGATCAGGCGGAGGTCGGGTCGTTGCCGAGCCGCCGCGAGGAGGGCATCGACTCCCTTGGTCCGGAACTGGCGCTGCGTCCACGGGGGCCGAAGCGAAGAGCACGGTCCACGGCGGACCGGGCGGGGGCGGGGGAGGGGGGCCGACGGCAGGTGGGCGCCGGCGGGGGCGTGCACCACCCGTCGCCATCCGGCGTCCCGCAATCGGCTCGCATCGGGCGCGAGCCGCACCGCCACCGCGAAGGGCCGGGGAGCCGGCGGGCGAGGAGTCCGTCCGCCCAGGGGAGTGGTGAGCGAGACGAGCAGGGGCTTCCGAGCCCCGCGGAAGAGCGCGCACCAGCCGAGGTCGTCGGTGAACAGGTGGTGGGTGTCCACCGCGGAGTCGAGCGCCTCGATCAGCGGGCGACGGCGCGCTGCCCGCCAGGCCGCGGGGAGGCGCCGGGCCAGGCCGCCGCCCGTGCCCAGGAAGCGGGAGGGACCCGGGTGCTCGGCTTGCAGGAGGGCCGCTTCCTTGAGGATCGCGTCGCGACGGGCATCGGGGGGGCGGGCCGCCGTGAAGTAGTAGGCGGTCGTCACCCCGGTCTCCGGAGGAGGCTGCGAAGGGGTGGCGTTCCCCGCTCCCGGAGCAGCCAGCCGTCGACCTCCTCGACGGCGACGCGGCGCGCGCCCTGGACCTGTCGGCGGGCACGGAGGGTGTGGGGCAGGAGTCGGAGGAAGCGCAGGTATCCCTGCAGCGAGGCCAGAGGACGGTGATACGCGAGCAGGAAGTAGAGCTGGCCGCGCAGCAATCGAAGAGAGTGCCGGACCAGCAGGCGTGCCGGCAGGTCCTTGAGCAGGAGGAGGAGACGATTGCAGGTCACCAGACGGACGTAGTGCGGTCGCGGCAGCCCCGAGCCGCCTCCCTGGTGCAGCACGCGGGCTTCGGCTCGAGGCGGCAGCGCCAGCCCGCGAGGCGCGCTGCAGCCCGAGATCCAGGTCTTCCAGATAGCTCCAAGCCTCGTCGAAGCCACCGAGGCCTCCAGCACGTCGCGACGGTAGAGGGCGGCGCCGGCGCAGGGACTCAGGACGTCGTCGGCCTCGCACCAGCTGCGCTCGGGCTCTCCGTGCCCGCGCTTCACCGCGGCTCCGAAGCGCGTCAGCGAATCGCCCGCGTCGTCGACGACATCGGGGTCCACCATCCGCAGCATCTTGGACGCGATCGCCCAGACCCGCGCATCGCTCGCGGCCAGCGCCTCCGCCAGGGCCCGCAGCCAGCCGGCCTCCGGGGCCGTGTCGGGGTTGAGCAGCGCCACCCAGGGTGTGCGGGCGGACCTCCAGCCGGCATTGGCGGCGGCGGCGAAGCCGTGGTTGGCGGACAGTGCCAGCCAGCGTACCGATCCGCCCTCCCCGAGCGCCTCGATGGTGCCGTCCGTCGACGCGCTGTCGACGACCAGGACCTCTTCCGGTTCCAGCGTCTGCGCGCGCAGCGCGGCCAGACACCCGGGCAGCCAGCGCGCGGAGTTCCAGGTCGGGACGACGACGGTCACCGGTCGGAGCGACGGAGGCGTCACCGCGCGTCGTCTCCCGAGGCGGACCGAATCGCCCCCGGAGGCCGTGCAGGACGGCCCGCATCTCGGCTCGCGCCCGCGCCGGCCTGCCCGTCACCAGATGGCGCAGCGCCGAGACCGTACCGCGCGCGGCCCACCACCAGCGCCGTCCCGGGGCTCCGTGCTTGCGGACGAAGAGGAACCGGTTGCGCAGCGAGTAGTAGGCGTCGAGATCGCGCCGGGCGGCGTCGCGATCGGCGCGCCGGTGCCAGGCCCTCGCCCCTGGAACCACCACACAGCGCCAACCGGCCTCCCGAAGGCGCCGGCACAGATCGGCCATCTCGCCGGAGAAGAAGAACCGCTCGTCGAAACCCCCGACGGCGCGAACGGCGTCGAGCCGCAGCAGAGCCGCGGTGCCCGGCACGTAGTCGACCTCGATCGGCGGCGCGTCGGGGGCCACCGCCTCTTCGGGTCGACGGTGGGTGCGGGCGTGGCGTCCGATGTCACGTCCTCCGACCGCCTCGACCTTCCCGTGGGGTCGGTCAGCAGCGGTCCCGTCACGGCGATGCGAGGATCGCTCTCGAGCTCTGCCAGGAGCCGCTCGGCGTCCGCTTCGGCCAGCCCGGCGTCCGGATTGAGGAGCAGCGCGCAGCCGGTCGCGAGCTCCCGCAGGGCCAGGTTGTTCTCCACCCTCCGAAGCCGAGGTTGGTCCCCGCCGGCAGGATGCGAACTCCCGGAAGGGCGGCTTCGAGGCGGGCCAGGTCGTCTCCGCTGGAGTCGTTGTCGACGACCAGCACGCGCGGCCGGAGCCGCTGCCAGGCGAGCGCCTCCAACGCACGGTCTTCGGTGTCCTCCCAGCTGTTCCAGTTGAGGAGGACGAGACCTAGGCGGCCGGCGGGCCGGGGTGCCGATCAGGAGGCCCCGCGGCCACTGAGCACCACGGGGATGGTCTGGAGGAGGATCTTGAGATCCAGGAACGGGGACCACGAATCGATGTACTCGAGGTCGAGCTCCATCCACTCCTCGAAGTCGAGCTCGTTGCGCCCGTTCACCTGCCACAGGCAGGTCAGACCCGGTCGCATCGACAGCCGCCGACGCTGCCAGCGCTCGTAGCGGGCCACCTCGTCGGGGATCGGAGGCCGCGGGCCCACCAGGCTCATCGACCCGGTGAGGACGTTCCACAGCTGCGGCAGCTCATCGAGGCTGAATCGCCGCAGCAGCCGCCCGAGTCGCGTGACGCGCGGGTCCTCCCGTGCCTTGAAGACCGGTCCGGTCATCTCGTTGAGATGCTCGAGGTCGGCCCGGCGGCGCTCGGCGTCCTCGACCATGGTGCGGAACTTGTAGAGCGTGAACAGCCGCCCGTTGAGCCCGCAGCGAACCTGCCGGAAGAGAACCTCTCCCGGCGAGGCGACCTTGATGGCCAGCGCGATCAGGCCCATGGCGGGGAGAGCGACGAGCAGCAGGACCGCGGAGAGGACCAGGTCCATCCCTCGCTTGATGCCGAGCAGCAACGGATTCGAGGGCGCCGTGGAGAACGTGAGAAGCGGCGTGCCGTCGAGGTCCTCGAGCTGCGCGTGCGCGCGGGTGCGGGGAAAGAGATCCAGGGCGACGCGAACGAGCACACCCTGCTCCTCGAGCACCAGGAGGAGGGTCTCCAGTCGCTCGAGGTCGGCGCGGCTGACCGCGAAGATCACTTCGTCGACCACGTGGCGATTCACGATGTCGGGCAGCTCCTCGGCCGTGCCGAGGATCGGATAGCCGTCCAGTGACGCCTCTCCGCCGGCCGAGGGACTGGTGCTGCCGCGCACCAACCCGACGATCTGGTACCCCCAGTGGCGGTGCTCCTCGACGGTCTTGAGAATGGAGTGCGCTCCCGGGCCGGTTCCCACGACCAGGATGTTGCGGTAGTTCAGGCCCCGGGCCCGGACGTAGCGGGAGGCCAGCCGGATCAACGTCCGGTGCCCCAGCACGAAGAGCGTGGCGAGGAGGGCGAAGAAGGCGAGCCAGAGTCGACTCAGCTGGTCGCCCAGCAGTCGCTCGTCGAGACGCAACCCGTAGACGGCCAGCACCAGCAGCGAGAGGCGAAGGCCGACGTCTTGACGATCGACCACGCCTCGTCCAGCAGGGACACGACGCGATGGGAGCGATAGGCGCCGGACCGGCTGAGCAGGATTCCCCACAGCCCGAGAGCCAGGGGGAGGAGGGGCAGGTACTGTGGGAGCGGGTAGAGGAAGCGCGGTGTCAGACCGAGCCAGGGCAACAGGTTGTTGCGCACCCAGTAGGAGGCGAAGAACGCCGCCGCCACGGCGACCAGATCCGTCACCAGGAGGCCGTTGGCGATCAGGCGCGCGCGTTCCTTGAGCATGGAGATCTTCCGGACGGGCCGGGCCGGCCGTCACGGAAGCCGATTCTAGGCTACAACGACCCTTCGGAACCGTGGACGAGCTCTTCGAACAGCGCGGCGTAGGCGGCGACCACGGTGTCCCATCCGTAGCGCCGCCGTGCTCTCTCTCGCGCCGCAGCCGCCAACTCCCGCCGGCGGTCGGGGGCGGCGAGGAGCTCCTCCAGGACGGTCGTCAGGGTCGAAGGCCGTTGAGCGCGGAAGTAGGCGCCGGCTTCGCCCGCGACCTCGCGATTCTCCGGCGTGTCGTTCACCACCACGCAGTTCCCGTAGCCCATGGCCTCCACGAGCGCGGGATGCGTACCGCCGACCTCGGTCGCCTGGATGTAGAGGAGGGCGTGCGACAGCAACTCACGGTACCCCTCGCCGTAGATGGCCCCCGGGAACAGCACCCTGTCGTCGGCGCGCTCGTGCAGCTCGGCGATGAAGCGGCGGGCGTAGGGGGCGGTACCGACCATGACGAGCGGCAGGTCGCCGCCCACCTGCCGGTAGGCCTCGACGACCCGGTGCGGGTTGTTCTCGGGCTCGAAGCGGCTGACGTAGAGGAGGAAGCGCCGGCTCGTGAGCCCGAGCCGGCCCAGCTCCGCACCCGGTGGCACGGGTCGCGGCGTGACGCCGTAGGGGATGACCGTGGAGGCGGCACCGAAGCGCGCGAGGAAGTGAGCGGCGATCACCTCGGCGTCGGTCACCAACGCGTCGGGCAGGCGGGTCGCGAGCCACTCGGACAGCGCGTACACGAGCCGCCCCGGCAGGCCCCACTTGGCCCGCCGGCGCTCGATCCCGTCGACGTTGAGGGCCACCGCGAGGCCGGCGCTGCGCAGGAGGGGGACGAAGAGGGCGTTGGCGGCGTTGACCACGAGGGCGGCGTCGAACGGCTCCGCGGCGCAGTGGAGAGCCGAGACGAGCGTGTGCACGGGGGTGTCGAGATACTTCGTCGGCACGGTCGGGAGGGTGACCAGCCGCATCCCGCGGTAGCTCTCCAGGCCGCGGGGCGTATAGCGCGACCGGCAGTAGACGGTGACGTCGAACCCGCGTTCGACGACTGGCTTCCGAGCCTCCTCGAACAGGGTCTCGAAGCCTGTAGCGCAGCTTTCTTCCACGCTGGTACCCTCAGCAGTGTTGCCGTGGCCGGCGAGCCGCCGCCGCGTGGTCACAGCGGGCTCCCGCTGCGCAGGAAATCCACCGGTCCACCGCCCAGCTCGGAGCGGTGCGCCGGAGCGGATGTGGCGCCCAGGCCAGGATCCGGCGCCGCCGTCTCCACAACAGCCGTAGGCCGCCAGGACGTCCGCTGGCGGCGACACCCGGCGCCAGCGCCAGCACCGCGCAGCAGCGTCGTCGGGAGGGTGAGGACGAGATTCGCCGGCCTCCTGATGGCAGGCGCGCGGCGGATACCGGTTCTTCAGGGGAGTTGAGGTTATCGGCTGCGTCGGCGGAGCGCCGGCGGAGGGGACGCTGAGGCGCACGTGCCGGGCCGTCGCCGTCGGATCGTAGAGGATCTCCCACCCCGCTCCCGCAACTGGAAGGCCAGCTCGGCGTCCTCCCGGTAGGAGTGGAACTCCGCGAGGAACGCCTCGCCGTCGACGTCGTCCTTCAGGGCCGCCTGCCGCCGAGGCTCGTGCCGCGCCGGTGCAGCACCGAAGACGCGCTCGGCACGGTTCCACCCTGCCCCGATCGGTGGCCTGATCCCCGGTCGAGGTGACGCCAAACCTGTCAGCCGCGTGCCGCAGGCATCGAGTGTCCTGTCGGGACGCACGATCCGCCCGGTCAGGGCCGGCGACGGAAGGCTGGAGCCGCCGCCGCTGCAGCCTGCAGGCGCGACGTAGTCGGGAGCCGGCTCGGCGTCCGGATTGCCGCGTCAGGATCCAGGGCGACCGGGTGAGGTCGAGCGCGTGGTTCATTCCCCCGGCGAAGCCCGCGTTCTCCGCCAACGCCTCGATCACCAGCCCCGGCAGACCGCTGCCGGCCCGGCGGGCGACGGCGATCGAGTCGTCGGTGCTGGCACAGTCGACGACCGCCACCCGCCGGGGGCGGGTCGAGACGGGAGACCGCCCGCAGGCAGTCCGCCAGGGGGCCGGCCGAATCGTGGGTCACGATATGGACCGCGACGTCTTCGGCCCGGCTCATGAAGCGGCGGCAGCGAAGCCCCGTCGGTAGCGGTCGAGGATCTCCGCCGGCGGGCCGAGGGCGACCAGCCGGCCGTGCTCGATCCAGGCGACCCTCTCGCACGATTCCGCGACGCGGTCGAGATCGTGGGAGACCAGGAGGATCGAGGTGCCCTGATCGCGGAACCGCTCGATGCGATCGAGACACTTCTCCTGGAACCCGGTGTCGCCGACGGCCAGGATCTCGTCGAGGATCAGGATGTCCGGTCTGAACTGCGTCGCGACGGCGAATCCGAGACGAGCCAGCATTCCGTTCGAGTAGTTGCGGATGGGCAGGTCGATGAAGTCCTCGAGCTCGGCGAAGGCCACGATGGCATCGAGGTTCCGCGCCACGAGGTCGTCGTAGCCGAACAGCGTGGCGTTCAAGAACACGTTCTCCGCCCCGTCAGGTTTCAGAAAGCGGAATCCCGCGCCGAGCCTCGAGCAGGGGCGTTGTCCTGCCGCGCACGACGACCCGACCTGGTGGGCCTGCAGGACCCATGAGATCACCTTCAGGAGCGTGCTCTTTGCCGGCGCCAGCAGCCCGAGCTTATCATTCCAGGGTCTCGCCGGTGTGCACGTCGAGGTCGAGCTCGCGCAGGGCCCACAGCTCGCGGTGCGCCCGGGATGCGCCCGGAGAGCCGACGCAGCACGTACTCCTTGAAGCTGACGATGCGCTCGGCCGGCAGCTGAATCGACGCCGACCTTCTCCAGCCGGACGGCCGGCAGCGAGTCAGCTGCGGTAGTCAAAGGCGTTCCTCCAGCGGGTGAACGTCCACCAGCCGATCATCAACGTCGAGAAGCTGACGGCGAACCCGGCCGCCCAGAGTCCCGCCGACGGCATGACTCCGTCGTAGACGGGGAGGCGGACCAGGCGCAGCAGCAGGTACATGGGGTTGAGGCGGAAGCACACCTGCAGGTGCTCGGGGACGACGTCGAGCGGGTAGATCACCGGCGGCGGAACCCCGGTCAGCAGCACCTGATAGGTCAGGCGGATGTCGTGGAAGAAGGCACCGAGCGTGGCGACGACGAGGCCGACACCCAGCGCGAACATCGCGGCCAGGAGCATCCCGAAGGGCAGGCTCAGCAGGGACCACGAGAAGGGCCGGCCGAAGTAGATCATGATCGCGATCAGGGGCACGTGAGCGATCGCCCAGTGGGTGGTGAGGACCGCCGCCACGGCGAAGGCCGAGCGCGGCACGTGCACCTGGCTCCGCGAGGCTCTGGCTGACGATGATCTCCTCGACGATCAGCAGCGTGCTGCGATTGAAGAAGTCGAAGAGGATCAGCCCGGCGAGCAGGTACACCGGGAACGCCTCCATGGGCCGGAAGACGGTGGAGAAGACCACCGTCAGGATCAGCATCAGCATCAGGGGCTCGAGAAGCGTCCAGAGGACGCCGAGCGCCGAGCGCTTGTAGCGCAGCTTTGACAGGCTGCTCCACCGGAACAATTGAAACAGTGATAGCGCTGGCGAGCCTCCTGCCACTCCTCCAGGAAGGGGTGAGGCTGCTTGGCGGAGTCGTAGACCGGAAGCTCCCGGTTCACGGAGGCGGCGCGCGCCTCTCGGAGGGAGGTCCCGGAGGCCTCGGCCTGCTCTCGAGTCTGTTGCACGGTAGGAACGTCGGGCTCCGGAAGCGCGGCGGGCCAGCCGCGGGATCTTAGCACCGCGCAATCGGCCCGCTGCTACGATCTCGCCGTGCATCGACCTCTGGGAGCCGTCCTGGTGGGAGGCGCGAGTTGCCGCATGGGGCGCGACAAAGCGGGTCTGCGCTGGGAGGGACGGACACTGGCTTCGAGAGCCGCCGGACTTTTGCAGGGGACTCTGCGATCCGGTCGTTCCAGCGGTGGCCCCCACGGGACCTCCCCGACCTGCGTCCGCGTCAGGGACCCCTGGCCGGCCTGGAGGCGGCCCTGGCGGCGGCGGAAGGACGGGACGTCTTCCTGCTCGCCTGCGATCTCCCGGCCGTGGACCGCGCTCTCGTGCGCCGGATCCTGGATCGCCCCGACAGCTTCGGGCACGACGCGGCGGAGGCGCGCGTGGCGGTGGACGAGGAAGGACTTCAACCCCTCTGCGCCCTGTACTCGTCGACGTGCGCTCCGCTCGTGCGCAACTCCCTCGACCGTGGAGAGCGTGCGGCCCGTGATCTGTTGGCCGTCCTGCGAGTGACGGCCGTGGAGGCGGGCGGGCAGTTGGTCAATCTCAACACGCCCGACGACTGGGCGCGCTGGACGGCGGGCTCCGCCGGGGAGCATCCAGCGTCGTGAGGGCGCCGCCGAAAGCCGGGCCGGCGGGGTCGACGCGCGCGGTCCGCGTGAGCACCTGGCAGAGCGGAGCCGCCCGGTCGCACGACGACGCGGTCGTGGTCGAGGAGCCTCTCGAGATTCGCGTCGTCCAAGAGCGGAGGTTGCCAGCCGGTCGACTCGATCGCCGTCACCATGCGCACGCCGGGCAACGACCACGAGCTCGCCGTCGGCTTCCTCCTCTCGGAGGGCCTCGTCCGGGCACCGGGTGAGATCTGGGACGTGGCGCACTGCGAGAGCGATCCCGAGAACGGTCGCAACGTCGTCGAGGTGCGCCTGGCGCCCGAGGTCGCGGTCGACGTCGAACGGCTGCGCCGCAACGTCTACACGTCCTCCAGCTGCGGCATCTGCGGCCGGGCGGCCCTCGAGCGGGTCGAGATCGCGACCGGGCGGCGGCCCGTCGCCGGCCGGCGGTTGGCCGCGGAGCGACTGCCGGAGATGGCGGAGGCGCTCGGCGGAGTCCAGGCCGTGTTCGACCGCACGGGCGGCCTGCACGCGGCGGTCCTCTTCGACACCCGGGGCTCCCTGCTGTTCGGTCGGGAGGACGTGGGCCGCCACAACGCCCTCGACAAGTTGCTGGGCCGACTGCTCCTGGACGGGGATCTTCCGGCCGACGAGCGTTGGGTCCTGGTCAGCGGGAGGGCGAGCTTCGAGCTGGTCCAGAAGGCGGTGCTCGGCGGGATCGCCTGCCTGGCGGCGGTCGGGGCCCCGAGCAGCCTGGCGATCGACCTCGCGGCGGAACACGGCATGACGCTGGTGGGCTTCCTGCGTGAGGGCCGGTTCAACGTCTACTGCGGTGCCGAGCGGCTCGACGGGCTGGAGGAGGCGCCGGCGTGAGCGCGCGGACGGTCTACGACGGCAGCGTCCTGCGGCTGGAGGTCGAAGAGGTCCGCCTTCCCAACGGAGCCGTGGTCGAGCTCGAGTTGATCCGGCATCGCGGAGCCGCGGCGGTCGTTCCGCTCGACGCGGACGGCGAAGTGCTCCTGGTGCGTCAGTACCGCCACGCGGCGAACGGCTCCTGGCTGCTCGAGGTGCCGGCCGGGAAGCTCGAGGGCGGGGAGCCGCCCGCCGAGTGCGCCCGGCGCGAGCTCGAGGAGGAGGCGGGGGCGAGAGCGGGACGGCTCGATGCGCTGGGCTGGATCTGGACCACGCCGGGGTTCACCGACGAGAGGATCTGGCTCTTCCTGGCCCGCGACCTGGAGATGGTGCCGCCGGCGCCGGAGGCGGACGAAGCGCTGGAGGTCGTGCGGATGCCGTTCGCGGAGCTGGTGCGCATGGCGCTCGACGGCACGCTGACCGACGGCAAGACGATCTGCGCCGTTCTGCGGGCGGCCGAGAGGCTCAACGCGGACGAGGTCCCCTGGTAGGCTGACGTCATGCTCCGAGGCAGGGGGGGCGGCAAGCACCGCGCGCGCATCGGCTCGATCGTCGGGACGGCCTTCCTCGCGCTGCTCGGCTGGCTCCCGATGGCGGTCGCGGCGAGCTGGCCCTACGGTGCCTTCGCGTGGGCGGGGGAGATGACGGTCCAGGCCCTCGATCAAGCCGAGTACCGGGTCCTCCTCGGGGAGGGCGACACGACACCCGGTGGAGGCGATCTGCCGGTTCTCAACATGGGTCTC
The DNA here is from genome assembly GCA_041394745.1 of Thermoanaerobaculia bacterium. Classification (GTDB taxonomy): domain Bacteria; phylum Acidobacteriota; class Thermoanaerobaculia; order Multivoradales; family JAHEKO01; genus JAWKHP01. Next base: position 199,962 of record JAWKHP010000006.1, read on the forward strand.
CCGATCGTCGACGCGGCCGGCCGGGTCGCGTTCACCGGCAGGCTGGCGGACGGCGGGGTCGGGGAAGGCTTCGTCTGGCTGGACGGCTCGATCGTCTTCCGCGACAGTCAGGCCGTCGGCGTCTCCCTGGTGGGAGCGGCGCCGCAGCTGGCCCTGGGCGGGGACGGGCAGTTCCTGTTCCGCGCGCAGGTGGAGGGCCGCGACGTCCTGTGGTCGGACGGGGGCCTGGTGGCGAAGGCCGGGGATCCGGAGCCCCTCCTCGGAGGGGCCACGGTCCAGATCCTTCGACGCCCCCTGGCCACCGATGCCGGCGGGCTCTACTGGATCGCCGTGTACAAGGGGGCCGAAGGCGCGGGGCGGGCCCTCTTCAGGCGACCTCCCGGCGGCTCACCCGAGGTGGTGCTGCGCTCCGGCGACACGGTCGACGGAGGGGTCATCGCGAAGCCGCGTGGCCTGGATCTCTCCTACGACGTCTCGTCCGACGGTGCCCATCACGTCCACATCGTCGAGCTCGAGAACCAGAGCGGCGGCAACGGCGTCGTGCAGGCGGTCCTCCTCGACCGGCAGGTGGTGTTGCGGGCCGGGGATCCCGCGGGCCCCGGGGAGGTGTGGGACCGCTTCCGTGCGGTCGCCGTCGATGCCGACGGGCACTGGGTGGTCAGCGGGGAGACTTCGGGACCGATCGAGACCGACACCGTCTTCGCCTACGACGGCGAGATCCGCCTGCGCGAGGGAGACCAGGTGGGAGACATCTCTCTGCGGGCACAGGCCTCCATCGTCGCCGTGGACATCGACCGGGGCCGCATCGCCCAGATCTGGTCGACCGCCGGCTTCGGTCACCAGTACGTCTTGTTCAGCTGTTCGGAGGCGGACATCCCGCAGTCGCGGCGGCTCCTGGGAACGCGCCTGGCCGGCGAACGGCTGGGAGGGGAGGCGGTGACCGCCTTCGAGGGAACGGGTCACGGATCGGCCCTCCGGCTCGGAGGCGGCGACTACCTCTACTACTGGACGGAGCTGACGCGCGCGAGCGGAGAGAGCCGGCAAGCGGTCATCGCGACCCGCCTGCCGGTTTGCACGCCTTCCGGCGAAGGAGTGCCCGCGGTCAGCCTGCCAGACGAGCGTCGAGACTGATCTCGACCCCGGCCAGCGCCTTGGAGACCGGGCAGTTGGCCTTGGCGCCCTGCGCCTGCTCCTGGAACGCCGCGTCGTCGATGCCGGGCACGCTCGCCTCCGTGACGAGCTCGATGCGGGTGATGGAGAACCCGGCGTCGCCCTTTTCGAGGTGGGCCGTGGCGCTCGTGCGCACGCTCTCGGGCGTGTAGCCGGCGCGCCCGAGGCCCGCCGCGAGGGCCATCGAGAAGCAGCCGGCGTGCGCTGCGGCGATGAGCTCTTCCGGGTTCGTGCCCGGAGTCTCCTCGAAGCGGGTGCCGAACGAGTACGAGCCCTCGAAGGCTCCGCTGCCCAGCTTCATCGTTCCGTTCCCGCCCTTCAAGTCGCCGTTCCAGACGGCGTTGGCTTTGCGAATCGGCATGTGAGTGATCTCTCCTGTCGCGAGTGATGTGAACGAGTGGAGGCGACACGATAGCAGGTGGCCGACCGAGAGTCCGGTCGCCGCGAGGACTATCATCCGGCGATGACCGACGATCTCTCGGGGCTGGTCGAGCGACTGGCCGACGATCGGTCTCTGGGCCCTGAGACGGCCGGCGCCTTCCGGCTGGCGGCCGAGCCGGCACGCTTTCGCGCCCTGGACATCGAGCTGCCGCCGGCCGTCGTGACCGGGCTGGAGCGCTCCGGTATCGGGGGCTTCTGGACCCATCAGGCGGAAGGGTTGGAGGCGGTCGCGGCGGGACGGGACGTTCTCCTCACGACCCCCACGGCCTCGGGCAAGTCGTTGGTCTTCCACCTGCCTCCGCTCGTGGAGGCGACTCGTGAGGGCCCCGGCCGCGCCCTCTTTCTCTATCCCCTGAAGGCCCTCGGACACGATCAGCTCGGCATGGTCGCGGCGCTGGCCCGCGCCTGCGGTCTCGCCGGCGGCCAGGTGGAGGTCTACGACGGTGACACCGGCCCGGCGACGCGTCAGCGGATCCGGCGCCACCCGCCGCGCGTGCTGATCAGCAACCCCGACATGGTCCACCTGTCCCTGCTCGGACACTGGCCGGACTGGGTTCCCTTCCTGCGCGATCTGCGCTGGATCGTCCTCGACGAGCTCCACACCTACCGAGGTGTCTTCGGCAGCCACTTCCACCATGTGCTCGCCCGCCTGCTGCGCCTGTGCCGCGCCGAGGGCTCGGCTCCCTCCCTCATCGCATCCTCGGCCACGGCGTCCAACGCCGGTCGCTTCGCGCGCCGGCTCACGGGTCGCGACTTCCACTGGATCCGGGAGTCCGGAGCGCCGCGCGAGGGCCGCCACATCGTGCTCATGCGTCCCGAGGGGAGCCCCTACACGACGGCGCTGCGCCTGCTCGCCTTCCTGCTGGAATCGGGCCTCAAGACCATCGTCTTCACCAAGGCGCGGCGCATCACCGAGCTGCTCCACACCTGGTTCGGCCAGCAACACCCGGACCTGGCGCGCCGGGTGGCCTCCTACCGTTCGGGGTTCCTGCCCGAGGAGCGTCGGGCGATCGAGGCCCGGCTGGCCGGGGGCGAGCTCGACGGCGTCATCTCGACCTCGGCACTCGAGATGGGCATCGACATCGGTGGGCTCGACGCCTGCGTCCTCGTGGGCTACCCAGGCAGCGTGATGGCCACCTGGCAGCGCTCGGGGCGCGCCGGGCGGGCCGGGAGGGAGTCGATCACGGCCCTGGTTCCGCTGCCGGACGCCCTCGATCAGTACCTGGTCGAGCATCCGGAGGCTCTGCTCGAGCGTCCCTGCGAGGAGCTCATCGTGGACTCGGCGAACGCGCCCGTGGCGCGTGCCCACCTGGTGTGCGCCGCGGCCGAGAGGCCGCTCGATCCGACCGAGGACGGCGGCTATCTCGAGTCGTTCGGCCCGCGGCTCGCGGAGCTCGAAGCCGAGGGCAAGCTGAGGCGCTCCGGCGACGGCCGGTGGCGTGCCCGGGTGGGTCGGCCGCACGGCCAGGTGAGCTTGCGTGGTGCGGGTCGTCCGACCCTGGTCCTGGAGGAGGGCAGCGGTCGACTGATCGGTACCGTGGACGGCGTCCGGGTGCTCTTCGAGTGCCATCCCGGGGCGATCTACCTGCACCGTGGCCGTCAGTACCTCGTGCGCCGGCTGGACCTCGGAGCCCGCAACGTCTTCGCCGAGGAGGTCCGGGTGGAGTACTACACGACGCCGCAGACCGAGAAGAGAGACGGAGGTCCTCGAGCTCATGGCGGAGCGGGCCGACGGACCGTTGCGGGCCGCCTGGGCCGCCTCCGCGTCACGGAGCGGGTCGTCGGCTTCGAGCGCAGGCCTCAAGGGGCAGGAGACCCTGGACGTGTTCGAGCTCGAGCTGCCGCCGGTGACCTCGAGACCGTCGGCTTCGTACCTCGCCCCGACCGCGGTCGAGGAGGCGCTGAAGCTGCGCGAGCTCCACTTCATGGGAGCCCTCCACGCGTCGAGCACGCGGCGATCTCCCCCGATCCCGCTGCTGGCGGTGTGCGATCGGGGGATCTCGGCGGCATTTCCCAGCCCCGTCATCCCCAGCTGCCCTCCGGCGGGGTGTCGTCACGACGGACACCCGGGGGCGTCGGGATCAGCGAGCGGGCTTCGACTTGCTGCCGGACCTGCTCGGGCGCAGTGGCGGATCTCTGGCGGAGTGCGGCTGTGAGGAGGGCTGTCCCGCCTGCGTCCAGTCGCCCAAGTGCGGCAACGGCAACCGCCTGCCGACAAGGCGGGGGCCCTGCTCCTGCTCCGGCTCCTGCTCGGCGGGAGCCGCTGGCTAGCCCTGGGACCGCCCGAGGCGGTCGTCGTCCTCAGCGGGCCGTGAGCACGCGCCAGTTGCTCGACCGCCCAGTCGATCTCCTCCTCGGTGATCACCAGGGCGGGGCGACGCGGATGATGTGCTCGTGGGTCTCCTTGCAGAGCATTCCCTCGGCCTGCAGCGCCTCGCAGAAACGGCGCGCCGCCGGCCTCGCGGGTCAGCTCGATGTCGATCCAGAGGCCGCGTCCGCGGACCTCGTGCACGTGCGGCGAGTCGATGGCCTGCAGCCGCTCGAGGAAGGCCGCGCCCAGACGCGCGGAGCGTTCCACCAGCTTCCTCCCGCACGCGCAGGGCCATGCGCGCCACGGCCGCGGCGACCGGGTTGCCGCTAGGTGGAGCCGTGGTCGCCGGGGTGGAAGACGTCCATCACCTCGTCGTCGGCGACGATGGCCGAGACCGGGTAGAGCCCGCCGGAGAGCGCCTTGCCCATGATCACGATGTCGGGGCGATGCCCTCGTGCTCGAAGGCCCACATCTTGCCCGTGCGACCGAGGCCCGACTGGATCTCGTCCGCCACCAGCAGGGCGTTGTGGCGCTCGGTGATCTCGCGCAGGGAGCGGCAGATAGCCGTCCGGCGGGATGATGATGCCGCCCTCGCCCTGGATCGGCTCGACCAGGACGGCGGCGACGTTCTCGTGCATCGCCGCCCGACCGCGGCGGCGTCGCCGTAGGGGAGGCGCCTGAAGCCCGGCGTGAAGGGGCCGAAGCCGTCGCGGTACTGGGCCTCCGAGGAGAAGCCCACGATGGTCGTCGTGCGCCCGTGGAAGTTGTTCTCGAAGACGAGGATCTCGGCCTTGCCGTCCGCAATGCCCTTGACCTTGTAGCCCCACTTGCGCGCCGCCTTGATCGCCGTCTCGACGGCCTCGGCGCCGGTGTTCATCGGCAGCGCCTTGTCGTAGCCCGTCATCGCCGTGAGCTCGTCGTAGAAGAGGGCGAGCTGGTCGTTGCGAAGGCCCGCGAGGTGAGGGCGACCTTCTTGCTCTGCGCCACCAGCGCCTCGACGATGCGCGGGTGGCAGTGCCCCTGGTTGACGGCGGAGTAGGCCGCCAGGCAGTCGAGGTACCGGCGTCCGTCGACGTCCCAGACCCAGACACCCTCGGCACGCTCGATGACGACGTCGAGGGGGTGGTAGTTGTGGGCCCCGGCCCGCTCTTCCAGGGCGATCAGCTCAGCGGTCTTGGACTGGATGGCCGGCTCGCTCATGGAGCGGAGTTGTACCACGTCGGACGGCGCCCCGGGTAGGGTCCCTGGCCGTGGTCTCCGCCGTCCACGGCGCGTAGAGATCGCGCCTTCTGTCGAGGTCCGCCTTCAGGGCGCGCTTGAAGCCCTGCTCGCCGTGCTCGACGAGAAGGCGCCCGCGGTAGCGCGCGATGTCGAGCTGCTCGAAGCGGATGCGCAGGGTCTTGAAGGCCCTCGGCAGGGTCTGGCCCGGCACCTGGACGTGGTGGAGGCCCCCCGAGTAGCCGATCAGCATCTTGCCGCTCTGCAGCACGTGCAGGATGTCCGCGATGCCCCCGCGGGCGCTCATCGGCTGGCCCTCGGAGTCGAGGCCCGTGGCGCGCCGCATGCGGCCCTCCGGCAGGATGATGACCATCGAGCGTTCCTCGATGCGGGAGAGCACGGCCTCCCACGTGTGGTCGGGCTCGCGGGTGATCGAGACGGGGTGGCGCACCAGCATTCCGATGAACCGGCCGACGATGGGGCGGCGCATCGTCTTGTCGGCCGCGGGCACGACCGCGCGGTGCGCGATCTCCCAGAGGAAGCGGTTGGGGGCCACGCCGGCGAAGAGGGGCTCGAAGAGGCTCGTGTGGTTCAGCAGGCAGAGCAGCCGCACGTCGTTCCACGGATCCTCGGGCTCCCGTCCCTCGACCCAGCTCATCTCGAGCCGGTAGAAGAGGCGCGAGACGACCTTGATGCCGAGCAGGGCCGTGAAGCTCATCAGGGGTCGCACGGGTGGCCGAGATTGTGGCACAGCCCCTGGTAACATCCGCCGCCATGGTCTCTATCGACATGTCGGGCAGGCGCGTCCTGGTCATGGGCGTGACCAACAAGCACAGCCTCGGCTGGGCGATCGCCGAGCGTCTGATCGCCGCCGGGGCGACGGTCGGCTTCACCTACCAGGGCGAACGCCTGAAGGCCTCGGTGGAGGCCCTGGCGGAGGACCTCGAGGATTGTCCGGTGCTGCCGTGCGACGTGACGGTGGAGGAGGAGCTCTCCCGCGTCTTCGCCGAGGTCGGCGAGCGATGGGGCGCCCTCGACGGCGTCGTCCACGCCATCGCCTTCGCGCCGCGCGAGGCGATGCTCGGCCGCTACGTCGACACGACGCCGGCGGACTGGGTCACCGCCCTCTCGGTGTCGGCCTACTCCCTGGTCGCCATCGCCCGGCACGCCGAGCCGCTGATGAACGAGGGAGCGGCCATGGTCACGCTGACCTACTACGCCTCGGAGAAGGTGGTGCCGAAGTACAACGTCATGGGTGTGGCCAAGAGCGCTCTCGAGGCGAGCGTCCGCTACCTCGCCCACGACCTGGGCCCGAAGGGCATCCGCGTCAACGCCGTCTCCGCCGGTCCGGTCAAGACCGTGGCCGCGCGCTCCATCCCCGGCTTCATGTCGATGTACAACAAGGTGGCCGAGATGTCGCCGATGAAGCGCGGCATCACCCACGAGGAGGTCGGCAACCTCGGCCTCTACCTGCTCTCCCCCCTCTCCTCCGGCACCACCGGCGAGACGGTCTACGTGGACTCCGGGTACCACGTGATGGGGATGCAGCTGCCGGAGGAGTGAGGGGCGGACCCTCTCAGTCCCGGACGACCTCGAGCAGCGCCGGGAAGGCCCAGATCGTCGGACGACGCCCGCGGCCTGGTCGGCGGACTTCGAGGAGCCCCTCCGACTCCGCGAGCTTGAGGAGGCGATTCGCGCTCGCGTTCGGTATGCGCGAGGTCTCGACGAACTGTGGAGTCGAGAAGATGGGGAGCGAGAAGATCGTGTCGAGCATCTTGATGACGTACTGCGAGCGAGTTCCGCTCGCCAGCTCTCCCTTCATCTCGTCATAGAGCTCGGTCATCTTCCGGATGCGGCGCATGTCGGCATCGGCCTGCTCGACGACGGAGCTCAGAAAGAAGAGGATCCAGCCGAGGTAGTCGGCTGCCTCTGAGACTCGACGGAGCCCTTCGTAGTAGCGCTCACGGTGCGCCTCCAACTGACCGCTGAGGTAGAAGGCTGGAGTCGTCAGGAGGTGCTTTTCGTACAGGAACAGGGGGATCAAGATCCGTCCGGTCCGTCCATTCCCATCGAGAAACGGATGAATGAGCTCGAACTGTGCGTGGACGAGCGCGAGTTGAACGAGCGGGTCCTTCTCTTCGGTGTGGATGTAGCGTTCCAGGTTGTCGAGGAGCGGCATCAGACGATCCGGTGGTGGTGGCACGTAGGTCGCGCCGTCCAGCGTGCACCCGGGTGGGCCGATCCAGTTCTGAACGCGGCGGAACTCGCCTCGAGCCCGGTCGTGACCTCGCACTCCGGCCATCAAGGTGGCGTGGATGTTCCGGATGAGATTGAGCGAGAGCGGACGGTCCCGGAGTGCCGCTACGGCCTCGACGGTGGCGCTTCTGTAGTTCAGGATTTCCCGGATGTCGGACGTCCGCGCGGTCGCCGGAGCTGCAGGATCGGCTTCCTGCTCGAGTACCTCCTGCAGCGTTCCCTGTGTTCCTTCGATCCGGGACGAGAGGACCGCTTCGCGGTTCCGCAACGGAGTCACCAGGATGTCCGGGTTGACCAAGCCGTGGAGCAGGGCGTCATAGCGGGCGATCGCTGCGGAGGCGCGCCCGATTGCGGGGACCAGAGCCTCCCAGGGAAGGGAGAGCGGTAGGCGGGGAGGGGAGAAGGGGCCCATGGCGGAACTCGATACTTGTTTACCACAAAACGCGATAATCGGTTAACGAACGCTCTTTTCCACCACTGGTGGACAACAAGAACCGAGGTGCGGCAAAGGATCAGTCCTCCCCAGGAGAATCGTGAGGGGACTCGATGACCGACGCGCAGCCGAGATCGTGGGAGTCTCGGTCCGTGAGCGCGGTGAGCGCAGCGGCGAGGGCGCGCTGGACCATCTCCTCGATGAGCCGCTCGAGGTGTTCGACGGAGATTCCGACGACCACGGTCGCGGAGCGACGGTCCTCGGAGGGCGGGCGGGGTCGGGCGGGGCGGTGGAGCACGGTCAGCGGAAGTCGTGGCTGGGGGCGGCGGCGAGCTCGGTGAGGGGCCAGAAGCGCTCGGCCTTGACCGAGAGGCTGCCGTCGCGGCGTTGGAGGATGCCCTCGACGACGAGGCCGGGGGAGCCGACGAGGAGCCGGCGGTGCTGCTGCAGCAGGTCGGGGGTGACGATGGCTTGGCACATGCCGGTCTCGTCCTCGAGGGTGAGGAAGAGCAGGCCCTTGGCGGTGCCGGGGCGCTGGCGGACGGTGACGACTCCCGCCGTCAGCAGCCGGCGCCCTGCCGGCTCGTCGGCCAGACGCGCCGCCGGCACCACGCGGTGGCGGTCGAGATTGCGTCGCAGATGGGCCACCGGATGGAGACCGGTGGTGATGCCGGAGACGGCGTAGTCGGCGAGGGTCTCCTGAAAGGCGGTCATCTCCGGCAGCGGAGAAGAAGCAGGAGAAGAAAAAAGAGGGACAGGATCACTTTTTCGGGCTCCCTCGAGTCGCGGTGATTCAGCTGGGTCGAGAAAAAGTGATCCTGTCCCTCTTTTTTCGTACAAGGGGCCGGTGGGGCGGACGGCCTGGGCGACCTGCCACTGGGCCTGGCGGCGGGTGAGGTCGAGGGAGGCGAGGGCGCCGAGCCGGGCGAGGGCGTCGAGCTCCTCGCGACGCAGCGAGCAGCGGCGGACCAGGTCGTCGGCGTCGGCGAAGGGGGCCAGAGCCTGCTCGCGCTCGATCGCCTCGCCGGCCCGGGCGCGCAGGCCGTGGACGAAGCGCAGCCCGAGGCGGCAGGCGCCGGTGCCCTCCCAGCGGCAGCGCCACCCGGAGGCGTTGACGTCGATCGGGAGGACCTCGACGCCGTGGCGCTGGGCGTCCTTGACCAGGGTGGCGGGGTGGTAGAAGCCCATCGGCCAGGCGTTCAAGAGCGAGATCAGGAAGGCGGTGGGGTGGTGGGCCTTCAGGTAGGCGCTGGCGTAGGCGATGAGGGCGAAGCTCGCGGCGTGCGACTCGGGGAAGCCGTAGAGGGCGAAGGAGGTGATCGAGCGCACGATCTCCTCCTGCGTCTCGCCGACGATGCCGCGCTCGGTCATGCCCCGGCGCAGCTTGCGCTCGATCGCCTCCATGCGCTCGACCGAGCGCTTGAAGCCCATCGCCCGGCGCACCTCCTCGGCTTCGCCGCCGGTCAGCCCCGCCGCCACCATCGCCATGCGCAGGATCTGCTCCTGGAAGAGGGGCACGCCGAGGGTGCGCTCGAGGATCGGCGCCAGGCAGGGGTGCGCGTAGGTCACCCGCTCGCGCCCCTGGCGGCGCTCGAAGTAGGGGTGGACCATGCCGCCGACGATCGGCCCCGGCCGGATGATCGCCACCTGCACCACCAGGTCGTAGAAGGTGCGCGGGGCGTTGCGCGGCAGCGACGCCATCTGGGCCCGGCTCTCGACCTGGAAGACCCCGACCGTGTCGGCGGCGCGCAGCATCCCGTAGGTCTTGGGGTCGTCGGCGGGGAGGTGGGCGAGGTCGACGTCGCGACCCTCGTGGGTGCGGATGAGGGGGATGGCCTCCTCGAGCGCCTGCAGCATGCCGAGCCCCAGCAGATCGACCTTGATGATCCCCAGATCGGCGCAGTCGTCCTTGTCCCACTGCACGACGACCCGACCCTCCATGGCGGCGGGCTCGAGCGGCACCACCTCGTCGAGCCGGCCGGCGGCGATCACCATGCCGCCGGAGTGCTGCCCGAGATGCCGGGGCAGGTGGTGGATGCGGCGCCAGAGCTCGGCGAAGAGGCGGATGCGACGCTCCGACGGGTCGAAGCCGGCGGCGGCGAGCTCCTCGTCCATCGCCTTGGAGTCGCCGCGGCTGGCGTCGTAGTGCCAGTGCCCGAGCCGCTTGGCCAGCCGGTCGACCTGCTCGGCGGAGTAGCCCAGCGCCTTGGCCACCTCGCGCGCCGCCGAGCGGTCCCTGTAGGTGATGACGTTGGCGGTCATCGCCGCGCCGTGCGGGCCGTAGCGTCGGTAGACGTACTGGATGACCTTCTCGCGCTGGTCGCCCGAGGGCAGGTCGAGGTCGATGTCCGGCCACTCGCCGCGCTCCTCGGAGAGGAAGCGCTCGAAGAGCAGCTGCATCTTCACCGGGTCGACCGCGGTGATCGAGAGGGCGTAGCAGACGGCGCTGTTGGCCGCCGAGCCGCGCCCCTGGACCATGATCCCCTCGCGCTTGCAGAAGCGGACGATGTCGCGGACGATCAGGAAGTAGCCCGCCAGATCGAGCTTCTCGATCATCGCCAGCTCCTTGGCGATCTGGTCCTGGGCGCGGGCCGTCAGCGGCCGGAAGCGGGCGCGCGCCTCGGTCCAGGCGAGCTCGCGCAGGTACGAGCTCGGGGTCTCGCCCGGGGGCAGCGGGTAGTCGGGGAAGCGGTAGCCGAGGTCGGCGAGGGTGAAGTCGAGCGCCTCCGCCAGCGCCGCGCTCTCGGCCACCGCCTCGGGCAGGTCGGCGAAGAGCGCGCCCATCGCCCGGGCGTCCTTGACGTGCCGCTCCCGGTTGGCCGCCAGCAGGCGGCCGGCCGCGTCCAGATGCGTGTGCTCGCGGATGCAGGTCAGCACGTCGTGCAGCGGCAGGTCCCGCTCGCGGGCGTAGCGCACCCCATTGGTGGCCACGACCGGGAGCCCCAGCCGCCGGGCGATCTCGAGCGCCGCCCGGTTCCGATGCTCCTCCTCCCGGCGCAGGTGCCGCTGCAGCTCCACGTGGAGGCGCCCGTCGAAGGTCGCCGCGAGCCGCTCCACCAGCCGCCGCGCCGCCTCGCCCCCCTCCTCCTCGAGCACCCCCGCCAACGGCCCCTCGTCCCCG
>JAWKHP010000007.1:0-158443 GCA_041394745.1 Thermoanaerobaculia bacterium
ACACCGTCACTCTTCAGGACGAGGCGCGGGGCTCGATCGCCTCGTGGGTTCTTCAGCTCGAGGCGACTTGAGCCTGGGATTCGAGCGCGGCGATCTCGGCACGGAGGGAGACCACGTCGGGGTCCGAGGCGCCGAGGAGAGCCGTGCGGAGCATCAGGGCGCGCTCGAGGAACCTCTGCGCCTCGGCGAGGTTGCCGGTGTCCATCGACAGACGGCCCAGCTCGCGGAGAGCGGTGCCGGTATCCAGCTGGGCCAGCCCGGGACGGCGCTCGAGCATCGAGAGCGCCTCCTGCTGGAGCCGCCGTGCCTCCTTCAGCGAGCCCTGCCGGCGAAGGACGGCACCGAGAGCGCACAGGCCGCGTGCCGTGTCGCGGCCCTCGGGACGCAGCTGCCGAAGCGGAAGGAGCGCGGTTTCGTAGTGGCGACGGGCGACGCCGAGGTCGCCCTCCGCCGCGGCGATGTCCCCGGCCGCCAGCCGGGCCACCGCCGCTTCGAGCGCGTCCGGGCCGTACGTGACCTCGTAGACCTTCAGGGCGCGCTCCACCTGCAGGCTCGCGGCCCGCGGGTCCCCGGCCGCGAGCTCGATGCGGCCGAGCAGGACTTCGGCCTCCGCGACGGCCGGGTGCACGGGAGAGAGCTCGTCCCGGAGGATCTCCAGCGCCCGAGAAGCGTGTAGCGTCGCTTCCTGGAGGCGTTGGGCCAGGAGGTCGAGCTCGGCCAGTCGCTCGAAGAGGCGGGCCCGTGGCACCGCGCCGGCCTCGGACCCGGCGCTCTCGAGGACCTGCAGGCCGTGGAGGTACTCCAGCCGCGCGTCCTCCAAGCGGCCGGCGTCGGCGTGGACGGTGGCCAGAGCCTCGCGAATCGGAACCGTGGCGACGTCTGCCGACCCGACCCTTCCGACCTGGAAGCTCAGGGCTTCCTCCAGCGCTCCCTGCGCCCGCTCCAGCTGCCCTTGCCGCCGGAGGAATGCCGCTTCCGCCAGCAGCGCTTCGACGAAGCCTTCGGGGCGACTCTCGCGATGGATGCGGTGGACGTCGACGGCGCGTTCGTAGTACGAAGCGGCCTCGCTCGGTGCGCCGCCCTTCTCGAGGGCCAGAGCGAGGCGGCCGTAGCTGTCTCCGACCGCCAGGGCGTCGTCTCCCAGGCGAGAGCGGCGCAACTCCAAGGCGTGGCGGCAGGCGTCGACCGCGCGTGAAGAGCGAGCCTGGGCGCCGTAGACCCGGCACAGATCCGAGGCCGTGTCGGCGGCCGCCAGGCTGGTGGGGCCGAGCTCCGCCTCCTGGATGCGCAGGGCGTCCTCCAGCAGGTCGGCCGCGATCGGGAGCTGGCGTCGTGCCATCTGGGCGCGTCCCAGCAGCTGGTAGAGACGGGCCTGAACGATCGGTCGGCCGTCGAGGTCTTCGGCCCGTCGACGGGCTCGTTCCAGCTGCGCGGACACTCCGGTCTGGGCGACCCCGTCGGCGTCACTCAGCAGCCCCTCGAGGAACTCGCTGGCTTCCCGTTCGGCCGACACCGTGACCTCGGCGGTCTCGAGCGAGCGGTGGAGATCGTGAACCCGGGCGCCGAGGGCGAGCAGCGAGGAGAGCGTGGCGCCGGCGAGGAGGACGGTGGGGAGATGCTTCCGGTTGCGCCGCACGAAACAGGAGGCCCGGTAGCCGGCGCGGAGGGGTCGTGCCTCGACCGGTCGATGTTCCAAGTGGCGGTGGAGGTCATCGATCAGTGCCTGGACCGAGGGGTAGCGATTCGAGCGCACCGGATCCATCGCATGGAGAACGATGGCGTCGAGATCGCCGCGCAAGCGCTGGGCCAGCTCCCTGGGTGATGTCTGCCGCCGCTTGTCGGCCAGGTTCTCCCGTGCGATGAGCGGGAGCTCGATGACCCGTCGGCTCGGAGGATCCGGGACCTCGCGCGTCCTTCGTGAGGGGGAGGAGTCCGACGACCGGTTGTCGATCGGGAACGGTCGCAGCCCGCTGAGCAGCAGGTAGAGCACGACACCGAGGGAGTAGACGTCCGATCGCGGATCGGCTCCGGCGGTCTGGTCTCGTCTCGCCTCCGGGCTCATGTAGCCGGGCGTTCCGGCGACGCCGGCGCCGGCCGAGTCGCCGTCGGTGGGCACCAGGCTCGCGGCGATGCTGAAATCGATGATCTTGACGAGACGGCGGCCCTCGATCTCCGTGACGAGCACGTTCGAGGGTTTGAGATCCCGGTGGAGGACGCCGCGGAGGTGGGCATAGCGGACGCCGTTGCACAGCTGGAGGAAGAGCTCGATCCGCTGCTCGAGCGTCAGCCGCTCCTGGTTGCAGTACTCGTCGATCCGCAGCCCGGGGACGTATTCGAGCGCGAAGTACGGCGAGCCGTCGGCGGTGTGGCCTGCGGCGAAGACCTGCGCGATGTTGGGATGGCTCAGCCTGGCCAGGGCGCGGACCTCGGTCTCCAGGCGCTTGCGCAGACGCCTCGAGCCGCCGGTGGGCCGCAGGACCTTGACCGCCGCGAGCCGCTGGATGGGCGGCGCCTCGTGCGCGAGGTAGACGACTCCCATCCCGCCGCGCCCGAGGACGCGCAGTAGGCGATAGGGCCCCAGCTGGTCACCCGCCTCGACGGGCCGCGGCTCTTGCGCGGCGTCCCGGAGCAGGGGCCATGTGAACGGGTCGGGAGCGGCCGCCGCGGCCGGCTCGCCGCTGCCGGTGAGCACCTCCACGCTCTGGCCCGTGGTTTCGATCTCGAGAGGCACCATGCCCATGACTCGCGCAGCGTAGCCGAAATTTCGGCGCACCCAGACAGCTCAATGGTAGACCTCGTCCTACCCGTTCAGGTGGGCGCCCATGGCCCGCTCCGCGCGAGCCGCCCAGACGGCCGCGTAAGGGAAGTCCGCTCGAGCGTGCATTTCGAAATGAAGGCCCAGGACGCGTGAGCTCCTCGACCGGTCGCGCCTCGGCCTCCACGACCCGGCAGTCGCCCTCCATGGGGGAGGGCGGTGGATCCGGGGAAGGGAGAGCACGATGCGTCATTCGAGAATCGCCCTGAGCTGTGCCGCAGTCGCAGCGACCGTCCTCGTCGGCTGTCAGGGAGGCGGTCACTCGGCCTCGCCGACCGACCCCGCGGGGTCGAGCATGCAGTCCGTGATGACGGCCGAGGGAGCCGTGATGGTGAGCCACTCGAGCACCCTGATGCCGGCCGACCAGGAGGCCATCGCCCGCGAGGTGGCCGACGGCTACCGCCGCGCGCTGACTCAGCTCGCGCAGGTGTCCTCGGTCACCACCAACAGCTTCATGGTCACCACCGCCGGCGTCTCCTCGACGCAAAACGGCTACTACCTCCCGGACGAGCACCGGATCGGGGTCCGTCCCGACTGGCGAGCCCTCGACCATGAGCTGCAGCACCACTTCTGCTACATGCTCCGGCCTCCCGGCGTCGACTGCTCCGTGGTCGACCACTGCGAGGGCACGGATCTGACCGGGACGCCGATGAGCGTCGTCTCGTCGCAGTGCGGGTGACGCGGCCGTGATCGCCCTACAGCCTCGCACCGACCTGCTGCACACCGCCCCCGACGACGGTCTCTGGCTCCTCACGGCGTTCTCGCAAGACGACGCGCTCGGAGTTCGCTTCGAGCGGATCGTGGAGCGCAAGACCGGCGCTCTCCACGGCCTGGAGGCCCTCTGCCGCGTCCGGAACGAGGACCTGCCCCTCCAGCCCCACCACCTCTTCCGGCTGGCGGAGGAGGAGGAGTGCGCGACGGAGCTGAGCGAGCTCATGCGCCGTCGCGCCGCCGCCGCCATGGCGGTCTCGACCGTGCGGCTGTTCCTCAACACCCATCCCGCCGAATTCCGTGACATCCCGAGACTCCTCTACTCGCTCGACGAGTTGCGCGGGTGCTGGCCGGCGCTCCGGCTGGTGCTCGAGATCCACGAGGAGGCCGAGGTCTCGGTCCTCGATCTCAAGATCTTGCGACGCGAGCTGGCGCGGATGAGGATCGAGATGGCCTACGACGACTTCGGAACCGGTCGCGGGCGCCTGCGCGAGCTGGTCGAGGTACCGCCCGACTACCTCAAGATCGGCTACCGGGTCGTCCAGAGCGTGCGCGACGCGCGCTCGAGCGCGCGAGGCGTCATCCAGGGCCTGCTGCGCATGGCGAGCAGCGTGGGTGCCCGGGTCGTGGCCGAGGGGCCGGAGTCCGATCTCGAGCAGCAGGCCTGTTGGGATCTCGACTTCGACCTCTGCCAGCGTCACGACGAGCCGGCCCGGGATGCCGGGCTCGTTTCCGTCGGTAGTCTCATGGAGGAACGGCCGTGTCTGATCAGCTGCGCCTGATTCTCGACGACATGATCGCCGGCTCACCGCGCCTGCTGACGCTCTTGGATCTACGGATGTCCTCGCGAGTGGCGCGCACGAGCGGAGTCCGCGGGGCGCGCCGAGCTCGCCAGGGAAGGCGCCCGCGGCCCGTGCGGCACGACATCGGTGGGCACCGAGGCTCCGGGAGCAGCTGCTAGGATCGCGGGCTCACGGATTTCCGGATCCGGTCCCGATGCAGAGCACGACGACCTACCTGCCCGGCCGCTGGGACCTCTCGGACCTGCTGCCGGACGACACACCGACGACCGTCGACGCTCGGCTCGCCGCCCTGCGACAGGAGGTCGAGGCCTTCGAGGCCGTTCGCCGGGAGCTCGATCGGGAGCTGTCGCCCGGGCGCTTCCTGGAGCTGCTCGGCGCCTACGAGCGGTTGGTCGAGGGGATGGTCGGGCTCTCCGCGTACGCTTCGCTGCGGTTCGCCGAGGATACCCAGTCCACGCGAGCTCTGGCGCTCAAGGGACGCATCGACCACGCCCTGACCGGCCTGCAGACCCGGGTGCTCTTCTTCTCTCTCTGGTGGAAGGGGCTCGACGACACGGAGGCGGCCCGCCTGCTCCCCGCCGCCGACACGGCTCCCGATGCGCGTCATTTCCTCTCCGACCTCAGGCGGCTGCGACCGTTCACCCTCGACGAGCGCTCCGAGCAGCTGATCAACACCAAGGACGCCAACGGCATCGATGCCGTCCTCACGCTCTACTCGATGCTGACGAACCGCCTGCAGTTCTCCTTCGAGATCGACGGTCGAGCCGAAGCGCTGACCCGTGACGAGCTGATGAGCCACGTCCACTCGCGCGATCCGGAGCGCAGGGCTGCCGCCTACCGCGAGCTCTACCGCGTCTTCGGAGCGGAACAGACCGTCCTCGGCCAGATCTACGTGAACCGGGTACGGGACTGGTACGCGGAGAACGTCGAGCTGCGGGGTTTCTCCGGCCCTCTGGCCGTGCGCAACGTGGCCAACGACCTTCCCGACCGGGCCGTCGACGCGCTGCTCGAGGTCACGATCGAGAAGGCCCCGCTGTTCCAGCGCTTCTTCCGCTGGAAGGCCCGCCGTCTCGGTCTCCCACGACTCCGTCGCTACGATCTGTACGCTCCGGTCGGAGCGGCGGAGGAGAGCGTCGAGTACGAGAAGGCGACCGATCTCGTCTTGTCGACCTTCGGGCGCTTCGATGCTCGCATCGCGGCGCTGGCCGAGCGCGTCTTCTCGGAGTCGCATGTGGATGCCGAAACGCGACCCGGCAAGAAGGGCGGAGCCTTCTGCGCCACCGTCCTGCCGCGCCAGACGCCCTGGGTTCTCCTCAACTACACGGGACGTGTCCGGGACGTCGCGACCATGGCCCACGAGCTGGGGCACGCGGTGCACAGTCTGCTGGCTGCGGATCACTCGGTCCTGACCCAGCACGCCTCGCTCCCCCTCGCCGAGACGGCCTCGGTATTCGCCGAGATGCTGCTGACGGAGCGGCTGCTCTCCGAGGTGGAGAGCCCGGCCGCCAAGCGGGAGCTGCTGGCCGGGAAGCTGGACGACATCTATGCGACCGTCATGCGGCAGGCGGGATTCACTCGCTTCGAGGTGGATGCCCACCGGGCCATCCTCGAGGGTCGACGCGCCGACGAGCTCAACGAGCTCTACCTGGGGCAGCTGCGCGAGCAACTCGGCGACGCGGTCGAGATCGCCGACGAGTTCGCGTGGGAGTGGGTTTCCATTCCGCACATCTTCCAGACGCCGTTCTACTGCTACTCCTACAGCTTCGGTCAGCTGCTCGTCCTCGCGCTCTATCGCCGCTATCAACACGAAGGGGAGGGGTTCGTTCCGGGCTACCTGCGCCTGCTGGCCCACGGCGGTGCGGCTCCTCCGCTGGAGGTCCTCGCCGAGGTCGGAGTCGATCCGGCGGACCGGTCCTTCTGGGAGGGTGGGTTCCGGGTCGTCGAGGACCTGGTGACCGAGCTCGAAGCTCTGGATACCGAGCCGTAGTCGTGGAGATCGAGCGCATCGAGCCGTTCCTCGACTACTGGGAACGGGTTCGGGCCCGAACGCTCCGGGTCGCCCGGACGATCCCTCCGGAACACTTCGACTTCTCGCCGCGTCCGGGCGCATTCTCCTGTGCGGACTTGCTGCGGCATCTCGCCGCCCTGGAACGGTGGATGTTCGCGGAGAACGTCGTCGGCCGGCCGAGCCGCTATCCGGGGCACGGCCGGGAGCTCGCCGACGGGGTCGGGGAGGTCCTCGCCTACGTCGATCGCATGCATGCCGAGGCGGTGGAGATCTTCGCCGATCTCACTCCGGAGGATCTCGGCCGCAAGATCACGACGCCGGCCGGCACTCCGATCACCGCCTGGAAGTGGTTGCGCGCGATGGTCGAGCACGAAGCCCACCATCGCGGACAGCTCTACCTCTACCTCGGGATGCTCGGAGTGCCGACTCCACCGCTCTACGGTCTGACCTCCGAACAGGTGCGCGAGCGCAGCGAGCCTTGAGCCCTCGCCTCAGGGGAGACTCGTCTCCTCGAGCCGGTAGAGGGCGTTGAAGAGCAGCTTGAAGGTGCGCAGGGTTTGGGCCCGGTGCTGCGCCCGGAACCCGATGAGCAGGGCCCGGCCGTCGGCGACGCCGAAGTCGACGACGGCGGCGCGGCGCTCGAGCAGCTCGGCACCCAGGATGTAGCCGGAAACCGGGATGTCGTCGCGGTGATCGGGGTAGCGGGCGACCACCCGGCGGTCGATCTCGCCGTCGGGGACCGCCGTGCGATAGGCCGGGGAGCTGGCGAAGTACCCCGCCTCTTCGGCCGCAAGGCCCCAGGCGAGGGGGAGCTCGGTGTCCATCAGCAGGCGCAGCGTCGTGCCCGGCGCGGCGAAGCGATCCGATCCGACGCCCGTGAGGACGTTGGTCACGGGCAGTTGCAGGAGGTCGATCAAGTACTGGCCGGAGGAGTCCAGCGCGACCGCAGAACCTCCCTCGCGGATCCAGCTCGCCAGGTGATCGGCACCCTCGGGGCCGATGCCGCCGGCGTACTCGGGTGGGAGCTCCTCCCAGTAGCGTTGAGCCTCCGGGTCGGAGGGCCGGCCGTCGCGCAGGATGTCGGCACCGACGTCCGGGAGCAGGAGCACGTCGACGGTGGAGGCGAAGTCTCCGTGGGCGATGTCCTCGTTGACGAGGTTGCGGTAGGGGAACTCGTAGCGGTCGAGGAGGAAGCGGGTCCAGCCCTCGTCGATGCTGGCGACCCAGGGCTTGAACAGGCCGACGCGGGCCGCCCGGACACGGAAGGCGCGACCGTTCGGCCTCGTTGCCAGTGCCGTGACCGGCAGGTGGAGCTCCTCGACCAGGCTCTGCAGCCGGTCCGGATCGACCGCGCCGGGCGGGACCCAGACATCGCCCCGCTCGCCGCCCGGAGCGTTCTCCAACCAATAGAGCTCGGCGCCGGAGGCGAGAAGGCGGTTCATCGCCACGTAGACACTGTCCGCGGCGTGTGGGAGCAGGTGGCCCCCGGCGGACTCCGTCACGCTCGTCGGCGGCCAGACGAACTGGGTGATCTGCTCGAGGCCGCCGCCGGGGAGCGCGGAGTCGAGCTCGTCCACCTGCACGCCCATCGAGAGGGGAAGCGACCATGAGGTGACGTCGTAGGGAGGGATGATCGGCCCCCCCTCGTAGGGAACGACCTCCGGGTAGCGTTGGGGCCGGAGCATGGTGAGCAGGAAGGCGCGATACGGCTGATCGGCGGGGACGACGTGCGTCCCCGCGGGGTACGTGACGAGGCCGGCGTGCAGGGGCTCGGTCGCGACCTCGACCCGGACGCCGTGCTCGAGCAGGAGGGAGACCAGGCGCCCGGCGGCGACGGGATCGTGCTGGCTCGGCGGCAGGATCCAGGCATAGGGAGGCTCGCTCGCCCCGGTCTCAGCGGCTTCGCGGCCCATGCGATAGAAGCCGTGCAGGATCTCGGCGCGGTACTGGGAGCAGGTCTCCAGGGCGGCCCAGGTCGCGGTCAGCTCGTAGTCGACGATGTCGCGCAGACGCCACCACCCGCCCGGCCACGGCGAAGGGAAGTTGGCCCGCCTGGTGTATTCGGGGAATCCCTTCTCCCCCCCTTCGAGCTCTCCCGGCTCGATGCGGATCGGCGTCGCGATGCGGGCACTGGCCACTTCCGTGAGCAGCCCGGTGACGTTCTTCCACCAGGCCGTGTTCCGAGTCCCTCCGGGCCAGTAGCTGTCGAAGATCATGTTGTGCCCGACGCCCGTCCTTCCGGCCTCCTCCAGGCGATAGGACATGTTGGTGCCGATCAGGTCGGCCATCCGGAAGATGAGGGAGTGGACCTCCGGCGCGAGGGGGTCGGTCTGCGGCGGGACGAACATCCGCGGCCCGGTCCGTCCCATCTGATGCTCGTCGATGAAGACCTGCGGGAACCACCGCCCATAGAGCACGGAGTTGACGATCCGTGTCTCGTCCTGGGTGAGCATGTAGTAGTCGCGGTTGTCGTCGTGCCCGACGTAGTGGTGGTAGAGCCAGGGCATCGGCCCCCCCTCGTAGGGGGTGCCGAGGTACTTCTCGTACCAGTCGATCACCAGGTTCTGGCCGTCCGGGTTGATCGACGGGATGAGGACGAGGACGACGTCGTCCATCCAGCGCAGCTTGTGCGGGTCTCGTGTCGTGGCGAATTCGTAGGCGAGCTCCGCCGCCATCTGCGTGCAGCCGACCTCGGTCGAGTGGATCGTGCAGGTGACCAGCAGGATCGCCTTGCCGCGCTCGGCGAGGTCGGCAGCCTCCTCCGGATCGAGCCGGTCGGCGTCGCGCAGACGCCTGGAGATCTCCCGCAGGCCTTCCAGGTCCGCTTGGTTGGCCGCGGACGTCATCACCACCGCGATCATGTCCGCCCCGAGGGTGGAGGTCCCGAGCTCCTCGATCGAGATGCGGTTCGAGTCGGAGGCGACGAGCCGCAGGTAGTCGAGGATGTCGTCGTAGTGCACCAGCTGGCGGTCCGCTCCCACCGGGTGTCCGAAGACGGCCTGTGGAGCCGGAAGCTCCTGGGCTTCGAGGCGATGGGCGGCCCCAGGCAACAGGACGAGAGCCATCGCCAGGGCGGGGGCGAGGGGGGACGGGAATCGCATGGCGGCCTCCGAGGGTGATCGGACGTGGAACACGCGGACAGCGGTCGATGATAGCGGCGGCCGTCAGCGTTCGGCGGTCAGTGCCGGATGGGACGGGCTCTGGCGGTACACCACGACGCGGTTCTTGCCCGTCCTCTTGGCCTCGTAGAGGGCCTTGTCGGCATGCTGGATGATCTCCTCGGCCTCGGCCGCCAGGTTGGCCTCGTCGGGCTGCCAACCGAAGACGCCGAAGCTGATCGTGACCTCGACCCGATCATCGCCGTCGAGATCCACGAGCTCGTCGGCCACGGCGGCGCGCAGCTTCTCGGCCTGACCGACGGCGGCCTCGAGGGGCGTCTCCGGCAGGAGGATCGCGAACTCCTCGCCGCCGATGCGCGATACCGTGTCGGAGCGTCGGCACCCACGGGCGAGACGTCGGCTGATCGTCTTGAGGACGTGATCGCCCGCGGGATGGCCCCAGCTGTCGTTGACGCGCTTGAAATCGTCGATGTCGGCCAGCGCGACACTGAAGGGGCGGAGGGTTCGCCGGCTGCGCACCAGCTCCTGCGCCAGCCGCTCCTGGAAGATCCTCCGGCGTGACAGGCCGGTCACCGTGTCGTGACTGGCCAGGGCGAAGAGCCGGGCGTGCTCGAGCATCGCGGAGGAGCGCTCGGCGAGCTCTTCGAGCCGCGTGAGGTCGGTGCCGTCGAGCTCCTTGCCGGAACGCGTCGGTCCGAGAGCGAGCAGGCCGAGGAGCTCGTCCTGGAAGACCACGGGGACCAGATAGGCGGTCCCGATCTCGCGCAGCAACTGCGGCCAGGGGAGCCCGTGGTCTCTCGCCTCGCGGCGCGAGATCGGTCGCGTCCCCCACTGGATCCTCCAGCCGGTGAGCTCCGAGGTCTTGAGCACGATGCTCGAGGGCTCGCTCGAGCCCTTGAGCGAGCGCAGCCTGTAGAACCGGCCGGTCGAGTCGGAGACGAAGAGGGCGGCGCTGGTCAGCCCGAGTCCCGCGCGGAGACTGCGCGTGAAGCGCTCGGCGACGTCGTCCATGCTTCCGGCACCGGCGAGCTCCGGAAGGAGGTCTTCCTCCAGCTGGGTGAGAGCGAGCTTGCGGGGGAACCAGCGAGCGTCGACCTGGCGTTGGACCCAACGGTGCGCCGGAGCGAAGCCCGCCCCCAGAGCGGCCATCAGGACCGCGAGGACCCATGCCCCGGGCGGCCGGCCGGCCAGCGCGGCCGTGATCTGCGCGAGCAGCCGCCAGAGCACCAACGACCCGGCGGCCAGCACCAGGATCGTCACAGCGAGGGTCAGGAGCTTTCGAGCCATCGTCGATGGCGGGCGCGCCTCAACCGGAGGGGCCGGCCTGGTGCTCTCGCCGAGACTCCATCTCCCGGCCTCATGGGTTGACTGTATAGTGATTGTATGAAGATCCGGCTCCTGACGCTGCTCGTCTTGGCGCTCTCGATGCCCGTCGAGCCGGCGTTTTCCTCACCCGGAGGGGAGACGCTCGTCTACGAGTGGAGCCTGGGGGGCTTCCTCGGCAAGCTGGCCGCCGCCATCGTGCCGGGCCACGGCGACGGCGCCCTGGCGACCCGCCCCGTCGACGAAGGCCTCGAGCTCGAGCTGCTGATCACCTCTCCGCACAGCGAGAAGGGCGATTTCTGGCGCTATTCAGCAGTCATCGACCGGGAGAGCGGGCGCACCCTGAGAGCCGAGAGCTCCTACCGGTTCCGCGGAAAGAGCAAGGAGAAGGAAGCGGACCTGAGCGAGATGGACGTCATCGACGTGGCGTCCGGAATCCACTGGATCCGCAAGACGCGGCCGCAGGAGGCCGCCGACCTGAGCATCTGGAGCGACGGGAAGGTCTATCCCGTCGTGGTGGAGTCGCGAGGATGGCAACAGCGATCGGTCGACGGTCACACCCACAACCTCGAGTGGTTCTCGGTCCGCGCCAGGGAGGTCGAAGGCGAGCCCGAATGGAAGGGCAGCCTCGACCTCTATCTGTCGCCGGGCGAAGATGCGGAGCCCCTCGAGATCGTCGTCGATCGCAAGTGGGCTCGGGTGCGTCTCGAGCTCGTCGACGAAACCACCGCCACCAACAGCCCATCACGACCTTGAAGGAGGTATTCATGTCCAAAACGACACCTTGGATGATCGCGCTCGCGTGCGCGACCGCGCTGGCTTGCGCCGCGCCGGAGCCCGAACCCGCTCCCGAGCCAGAGCCGGCTCCGGAGCCGATGGCCATGGAGGAGCCGGCGGCGCCGGCCACCGCGACGGCCCACCTGATGGGAGCCGAAGGCTCCGAGATCTCGGGTGACGTGGTCTTCACCGAGGGTGAGGACGGCACCACCGTCACGGCCGACGTGAGCGGAGCGCCCGCCGGCACGCACGGCTTCCACGTGCACGAGACGGGCGACTGCAGCGCCGCCGATTTCACCTCGGCGGGCGGTCACTTCAACCCGGCCGGAGTCGAGCATGGCGGACCCGACGCCGAGGTCCATCACGCCGGTGATCTCGGCAACATCGAGGTCGGCGACGACGGCACCGGCCACTTGGAGCTCACCTCCGATCAGCTGACCGTCGGAGCGGGTGAGTACTCGGTCGTCGGTCGTGCGGTGATCCTCCACGAGGGAGCCGACGATCTGACCTCCCAGCCCACCGGCGCGGCCGGCGCTCGTCTCGCGTGCGGCGTCGTCGAGGCCGGAGACGGCTCGATGATGTCCGACGACGCGATGGCCGAGGGCATGGACGACTCGATGGACTCCATGGACGACGACATGGAGTCGGAAGGGAACGACGGCGCCGAATACTGATGCCGTAGGATGGCGGCGCCCGTTCTTCTTCGGAGGCGGGCGCCGTCTTTCCCTTCTCAGGTCTGCCAGAGTCCATGACCAAGCCCTACCGACAGACTGAGGACATCGATCCGCAGGAGACCCGGGAGTGGAAGGAGGCGCTCGAGGAGGTCATCGAGCGTGACGGCCCGGACCGCGCCCATTTCCTGCTCGAGGCCCTCGTCGACAAGGCCCGGCGATCCGGCGCCTACCTGCCCTACAACGCCACCACGGCGTACGTGAATACCATCCCTCCCCACCAGGAGGAGCAGCGCCCCGGCGACCCGTCGCTCGAGCGGCGGATCAAGAGCATCATCCGCTGGAACGCCATGGCCATGGTGGTGCGCGCCAACCGCAAGGAGGGCGCTCTCGGCGGCCACATCGCGACCTACCAGTCGGTCGCCAACCTCTTCGAGGTGGGCTTCAACCACTTCTTCCACGCGCCGAGCGAGTCCCACGGAGGCGACCTGGTCATGTTCCAGGGGCACAGCTCTCCGGGCATCTACGCCCGGGCCTATCTCGAAGGCCGTTTGAGCGAGGACCAGCTCTCCAGGTTCCGCGAGGAGGTGGGCGGCGGGGGGCTGTCGTCCTATCCCCACCCTTGGTTGATGCCGGGATTCTGGCAGTTTCCGACCGTCTCGATGGGACTGACCTCGATCTGTGCCATCTATCAGGCGCGGTTCATGAAGTACCTGCACAACCGCGGCTTGGTCGACACGACGAACCGCAAGGTCTGGGCTTTCCTCGGCGACGGTGAGATGGACGAGCCCGAGAGCCTGGGCGCGATCTCCCTGGCTTCGCGCGAGGAGCTCGACAATCTGGTCTTCGTCATCAACTGCAACCTCCAGCGTCTGGATGGTCCGGTGCGTGGCAACGGCAAGATCATCCAGGAGCTGGAGGCGGACTTCCGAGGCGCCGGCTGGAATGTCATCAAGGTGATCTGGGGCGCCAACTGGGACCCGTTGCTGGCCCGCGACCGGGACGGCTTGCTCCGTCAGCGCATGGAAGAAGTGGTGGACGGCGAGTACCAGGCGTACGCGGCTCGAGGCGGCTCCTACGTGCGCGAGCACTTCTTCGGCGTCTCCCCCGAGCTGGCCGAGATGGTCGCCGATTGGTCCGACGAGGACCTCTGGCGCTTGAAACGCGGCGGTCACGATCCGGACAAGGTCTACGCCGCCTTCGCCGCCGCGGTCCGCCACACGGGCCAGCCCACCGTGGTTCTCGCCAAGACGATCAAGGGTTACGGCATGGGTGAGGCGGGAGAGGGGCAGAACGTCACCCATCAGCAGAAGAAGATGGGCGAGGACTCTCTACGCCAGTTCCGGGACCGGTTCGCGATTCCGATCTCGGAGGAGCGCATCGAGGAGCTGCCCTTCTACAAGCCGGAGGAGGACAGCGCCGTCATGCGCTACTTGCGCGAGCGGCGCGAGAGCCTGGGCGGCTACCTCCCGCGGCGGGAGATCACGGCACCCGCGCTCGAGGTGCCCGACCTCTCGACCTTCAGCGTGCTGACGGAGGGCAGCGGTGACCGCGAGCTCTCCACCACGATGGCCTTCGTGCGCTTCCTGATGACGCTGACTCGCGACCCGGGGCTCAAGGAGCACCTGGTGCCAATCGTCGCGGACGAGGCGCGGACGTTCGGCATGGAGGGCATGTTCCGGCAGGTCGGGATCTACGCCCCGACCGGGCAGCTCTACATCCCCGAGGACCGCGAGCAGCTGGCGTACTACCGTGAGGAGAAGAGCGGACAGATCCTCCAAGAGGGCATCTCCGAGGCGGGCTCCCTCGCCTCCTGGATCGCTGCCGGGACGGCCTACGCCAACCACGGCATCCACATGATCCCGTTCTTCGTCTTCTACTCGATGTTCGGTTTCCAGCGGGTCGGGGACCTCATCTGGCAGGCCGGGGACATGCGAGCCCGTGGGTTCCTGATGGGGGCGACGTCGGGTCGCACGACCTTGAACGGCGAGGGACTTCAGCATCAGGACGGCCACAGCCATCTCCACTCCTCGACCGTGCCCAACTGCGTGTCCTACGACCCGACGTTCGCCTACGAATTGGCGGTCATCCTGCAGGATGGCCTCCGGCGAATGTACGCGGAGGACGAGAGCGTCTTCTACTACGTCACCCTGCTCAACGAGAACTACCATCACCCGGCGATGCCCAAAGACGTCGAGAAGGGCATCCGCAAGGGGCTCTACCGTCTCTCCCGAGCGAAGGCCGGAAAGGGCAAGAAGAAGCCGCGTGTCCAGCTCCTGGGCTCCGGAGCCATCCTGCGCGAGGTCATCGCGGCCGGCGAGCTTCTCGCGGCCGACTTCGGCGTGGCCGCCGACGTGTGGAGCGTCCCGAGCTTCACCGAGGTCCGGCGCGACGCCCTGGCGGTGGAGCGTCGTAACCGTCTCCGCCCCGGGGAGAGCCCCGAGGCGTCGTGGGCGGAGACCAGCTTCGCCGAGGTGGAAGGACCCTTCGTGGCCGCCACCGACTACATGCGCTCGGTCGCCGATCAGATCAGGGCGTGGGTGCCGGGGCGCTACGTCACCCTGGGCACGGACGGCTTCGGCCGCTCGGACACGCGAGCCCGTCTGCGCTCCTTCTTCGAGGTCGATCGGTTCAACGTGGTCGCGGCCGCGCTCTGGGCCTTGGCGGCAGAGGGCGCGGTGCCGTCGAGTGCCCCCACCGAGGCGATCGAGAAATACGACCTCGACCCGGAGAAGCCCGCTCCGTGGACGGTCTAGCAGCGGGTGGAGCCCGCCATGGGTGAGATCGAGAAGGTCACCGTTCCCGACATCGGCGACTTCGACGCCGTCGACGTCATCGAGGTCCTCGTCGCGGCGGGAGACGAGGTGGCGGTCGAGGACTCGCTGATCACGCTGGAGAGCGACAAGGCGACGATGGACGTGCCGTCGCCGGCGGCCGGCCG
Source organism: Thermoanaerobaculia bacterium (assembly GCA_041394745.1). Taxonomy (GTDB): domain Bacteria; phylum Acidobacteriota; class Thermoanaerobaculia; order Multivoradales; family JAHEKO01; genus JAWKHP01. The sequence continues at coordinate 15,169 of JAWKHP010000007.1, forward strand.
CGTGCGCGAGATGAAGGTCAAGGCGGGCGACAAGGTGGCACAGGGCGATCTCATCCTGACCCTCGAGCGCAGCGAGGCCGCGCCGGAGGAGCCCGCCGGGCCGCAGGAGGACGAGCCGACCGGGGAGCCTCCCGCGAAGGAGGAGACCCCGAGCGAGGCGGCGGCGCCGCCCGAGGAAGAGCCGCGCCGCCACCCGGCGCCGTCCGGACGCGTGGCGGACGGCGAGGACCATCGTGCGTTCACCAGCGCCTACGCCAGTCCGGCCGTACGTCGCTACGCGCGTGAGCTCGGCGTCGACCTGTCCCTCGTGCGCGGCACCGGGCGCAAGAACCGCATCCTGCGCGAGGACGTGCAGGGCTTCGTCAAGCAGAGGCTCTCGCAACCGGCCGCGGGCGCCGGAGGGGCCTTGCCGGAGATGCCCGTCGTGGACTTCTCCAAGTTCGGAGAGGTCGAACGGCGTCCCCTCACGCGAATCCAGAAGATCGCGGGACCGAACCTCCATCGCAGCTGGCTCCACGTGCCGCACGTCACCCAGCACGACGAGGCGGACATCACGGAGCTCGAGGCCTTTCGTCGAGCGCACGCGGAGGAGGCGGAGAAGCGAGGTGTGAAGCTCACGCCGCTCGCCTTCCTGATGAAGGCGGCCGTCGCGACCCTCAAGGAGCACCCCACGGTCAACGCCTCGCTCGACGCCGGTGGGGAGCACCTGATCGTGAAGCGCTACTACCACCTGGGCATCGCCGTCGATACCGAGGACGGCCTCATGGTGCCGGTCATCCGGAACGTCGACGCCAAGGGCCTCCTGGATCTCGCCGAGGAGCTCGCGGACGTGAGCTCCAGAACGCGCGAGGGCAAGCTCAAGCCCGAGGAGCTGCGTGGGGCGTCCTTCACGATCTCGAGCCTGGGCGGTATCGGAGGCGGTCACTTCACACCGATTGTGAACGCGCCGGAGGTGGCGATTCTCGGTGTGGGGCGTTCCCGCATGCGTCCCGTCTGGGACGGCCACGAGTTCACGCCCCGGTTGATCCTGCCCCTCTCGCTCTCCTATGACCACCGGGTCGTGGACGGCGCTCTCGGCGTTCGCTTCACGACGACCCTGGCGGCTCTGCTCTCGGACCTGAGGCGTCTGCTGCTGTGAGGCGAGGGCCGCGATGAGCGAGCGCCGGGAAGTGCGCATCCCCGACCTCGGAGGCGCGGACGGCGTCACCGTCATCGAGGTGCTGGTCTCCGCCGGGGATCGGGTCGAGGCCGAGGCCGGTCTGGTGACGTTGGAGAGCGACAAGGCGTCGATGGACGTTCCGACGCCGGTGGCGGGGACGGTCGTGGAGATCCGAATGGCCGCCGGTGACGCGGTCGCCGAAGGCGATCTGGTGGCGGTTCTCGAGGTGGGGGCGAGCGGTGCGACCAGCCACGGCGAGGCCGAAGAGGCCGAAGAGGCCGAAGAGACCGAGGAGGAGACAGCGGGCCCGCACCGAACCGGGCCGGAGGAAGGGAGGTCTTCCGACGACGAGGAGGAGCCGGCCGTAACCCGTCGCGGCGGGGGTGGCCGCGACGAGAAGGCGTCCCGCCGGCAGTGGGACGTGGTCGTCCTCGGTGCGGGGCCCGGCGGCTACACCGCGGCTTTCCGCGCCGCCGACCTCGGACTCCGTGTCGCCCTGGTGGAGCGCCACTCGGCTCTGGGCGGTGTGTGTCTGAACGTCGGGTGCATCCCGTCGAAGGCCCTCCTGCACGCGGCCCGGGTGCTCGACGAGGCGGCGGGGTTCGCGGAGCACGGCATCCGTTTCGGCGAGCCGCAGATCGACATCGAGAAGCTGGGCGCATGGAAGGAGTCGGTGGTACGCCGTCTCACCGGTGGCCTCGCCAAGATGGCGGAGCAACGAGGGGTCGAGATCGTCCGAGGTGATGCACGATTCGTCTCCGATCGGGCGCTGGATGTGGAGGACGAGGGTGGAACGACGCGGCTCGACTTCAGGAACGCCATCGTGGCGGCCGGCTCACGGGTGGTGCGCATTTCCGGCGTACCGTGGGACGACGAGCGGGTGCTCGACTCGACGGCGGCCCTCGAGCTGCGGGACGTTCCGGAGAGCCTGCTGATCGTCGGTGGCGGGATCATCGGGCTCGAAATGGCCACCGTCTACGCGGCACTCGGCAGCCGGGTCACGGTGGTGGAGCTGCTCGAGGGCCTCCTTCCCGGCTGCGACCGGGATCTCGTTCGGCCTCTGGCCGAGCGTTTGACCGGTCGTCTCGGCGTCTCGACCCACGTGTCGACGAAGCTGGTCTCCGTGGAGCCGCGCGCCGAGGGTCTCGAGGCTTCCCTCGAAGGTGAGGGAGCCCCGCAAACCCAGCTGTTCGATCGCATTCTCGTGGCAGTCGGTCGCCGCCCGAACGGCGATCGGATCGGCGCGGAGGCCGCCGGCCTGAGCGTCGACGAGCGCGGCTTTCTGGGCGTCGACCGCCAGCAGCGCACCAACGTGCCCCACATCCTCGCGATCGGCGACATCACCGGTGGGCCGATGCTGGCGCACCGCGCCTCGCATCAGGGCAAGGTCGCCGCCGAGGTCTGCGCCGGTGAGCCGGCGAGCTTCGACGCCAGGGTGATCCCGTCGGTGGCCTACACCGACCCGGAGGTCGCGTGGGTCGGCTTGACGGAGACCGCCGCGCAACGCGACGGCACGCCCTACCGCAAAGCCGTCTTCCCGTGGGCCGCCAGCGGGCGGTCTCTCGGCATGGGGCGGAGCGAAGGCTCGACGAAGCTCCTCTTCGATCCGGAGACCGACCGGATCCTCGGTGGCGGCATCGTCGGGCCCAACGCCGGCGACCTGATCTCGGAGGTGGCTCTCGCGATCGAGATGGACTGCGAGGCCGGTGATCTGGCTCTCACGGTCCATCCCCACCCCACACTCTCGGAGACCGTGGCATTCGCCGCCGAGGTCTACGCGGGCACCGTCACCGACCTCTACCAGCCTACTTCCCGGAAAAGTCGTGACGCAGGCGGCCGAGAAGACGGTTGAGGAAGTTGTTCCGGCTGAGGAAGCCGAGCACCGGCTCGCGGCGGATCCCCATCTCGCGGTAGAGGGCGAGCAGAGGGCCGTGCTTGGGGTTGAGGGTCAGGCCCTCCCCGACGGCGCGGATCGCTTGGCGCCGGTTTCCCATCAGGATGTAGAGCCGCGCCAAGTTGAGGTGGTTGTCGGGCTCCGTGAAGCTCAGGCGCAGGGCGTGGCGGCAGAGGTCGAGACCATCCTTGTGCCGGCGCTGGGTCTGGGCGATTCCATAGCCCAGGAAGGAGTACGACTGGCTCGGCAGCTCTTCGCCCTGCGCGTTCTCGACCGCCAGAGCCAGGTGGTGGACCCCCGCCACCCAGTCGCCCTTGCGGCAGAGCTGGATTCCCAGGCGCGCTGCGTGCTGTGCGTCGTTCAAGTCTCCTGCCCCTCGGTCCTGCGAGCCATGACGACGGTGCGATCGTCGGCGTACGGTACTCCCTGCACGAATGCGTCGAGCTCTCTCTCGATCGTCTCGGCCAGATCTTCGAGGGCCTCCTCGCGGTGCTCGCGACAGAGCTCGGCGAGGCGGTCGATGCCGTACTCCTCGTCCTGCGGGTTCGCGGCTTCCGTGATTCCGTCGGTGTAGAGCATCAGCGTATCACCCGGCTCGAGTCGGACCTCGGCCGCGGCGTACTCGCTGCGAGCCAGCAGCCCGAGCGGCGTCCCGGTCGGACCGAGGGTCTCGATGGCTCCGTCGCCGCGGACGAGCAGCGCCTGGTTGTGCCCGGCGTTCGTGTACCGGAAGCTGCCGGAGGCCGGCTCGAGCGCGCCGACGATGGCGGTCGCGTACTTGTTCGGCGGTGTCCGCTGGAAGAGCCGCCTGCCGACCCGGGCGCAGATCGCGTCGGGTGAATCTCCACTCTCGATGGGCTCGATGAGAAGAGCCTCGAGCGAGGCCGTCAGGAGCGAGGCGGCGATGCCCTTGCCGGAGACGTCGGTGATGATGAGGACGCAGCTGGCGCCCTCCTCGCGCATGACCACCTCGTAGAAGTCGCCGGAGACTCCGCGTGACGGCACGGTGGCGGCGTAGATGGACCAGCCCGGGATCGTCGGCAGGCGATCCGGAAGAAGCGCGACCTGGATCTGCCGCGCAAGTTTGAGCTCGGTGGCGAGGCGTCGCCGCTCCGCAGCCTCCTCCGCCAGGGCGACGTTGCGGATCCGCAGCGCCGCGATCGAGCCCAACGTGGTCAACAGCTCCAGGTCCTCGTCCTTGAACTGGCGGCGATGGAGGCGGGAGGAGAGCGCGATCATCCCGAGCGTCCCCTCCTCGTCCTGCAGCGGCGCGGCGATCAGACTGCGGATACCGGAGCCGATGATGCTCTCGGCAGCACCGAAGCGCTCGTCCGTTTCGACGTCGAGAACGAGCGCGGACAGACCCTTCTCGGCCACCTCGCGGACGAGGGTCTCCGAGATCAGGTAGGGCGCCGCGTTCTCCTCCACGCTCCGATGCGCGGCCTCCCGGTAGCCACCCCGACCGTCCTTGAGCAGGATCACGCCCTCCTCCGGCCGCAGGTCGTCGAAGGCCCGCCGCAGGATGAGCTTCAGGAGCTCGTCGAGGGCCATCGGCCGCGACAGCGCCTGGTGGAGGTCGTTGAGCAGCTGGAGGCGATCGCTGTAGCGCTGCAGCGCGTCGACCGAGCTGCGTTCGGTGGGCGCGATCGAGCCCTGGCTCACCAGCAGATCCGAGGCCGGGCGGAAGACGGTGTGGCCCGGCAGGCCGCGCTCGCTCGTGACCACCGAGGTCTCGGAGGAGTCTCCCATCACGTGCAGGAGGCTGCCGGAGATCTGGATCTCGTCTCCCTCGCCGACCGGTTCGGAGCCCTCGATCAACCGGCCGTTGACGAGGGTGCCGTTGCGTGAGCCCAGATCTTCGATGAGCCAGCGATCGTCGCGGCGGAAGATCCTCGCGTGACGGCGGGAGAGGAATCGGTCCGCGATCGCGACCTGACACTGCGAGGAGCGGCCGATCACGATCTCGTCTTCGTCCAGGGACTGGTCGAACGGATCTCCTTGCGCGGGCACGACATGGAGTCGCAGCACGGCAGGGGAGTGTAGCAATGACGGTGCTAGTCTGCGGTCCTCGACGAGGAAGGGGAAAGGAATGTTCCATTGCCTGAAGGGCCGCGCGGCTGTAGCGGCCGTCGCGCTCCTGGCCGCGATTCCCGCCCATGCCGCCGATCGTGAGGATCTGTGGGCCGCGGCGGCGGCGGTGCAGGAGGAAGTCGTGGCGTGGAGACGCGACATCCACGAGCATCCGGAGCTGAGCAACCGCGAAGTCCGTACCGCCGGCCTGGTCGCCGACCACCTCCGCTCGCTCGGGATCGAGGTCGAGACCGGCGTCGCGCACACCGGTGTCGTGGGGACGCTTGTCGGCGGCCTCCCCGGTCCGGTCGTGGCCTTGCGAGCCGACATGGACGCCCTGCCGGTCGTGGAGCAGACCGGGTTGCCCTTCGCCTCGACCGTGCGGGCCGAGTACAACGGCGAGGAGGTCGGAGTCATGCACGCGTGCGGGCACGACAACCACGTCGCCATCCTGATGGGAGCCGCCGAGGTCTTGGCCGGCCTGCGCGATCGACTTCCGGGAACGGTGAAGTTCGTCTTCCAGCCGGCCGAAGAGGGTCCGCCGGAGGGTGAGGAGGGCGGCGCCTCCCTGATGGTGAAGGAGGGAGTGCTCGACGGACCGGCGGCCCCGGAAGCGATCTTCGGTTTGCACGTCGGACCGCTCCCCCCGGGTCTCTACTACAAGGCGGAGGGCGCCATGGCGGCGGCCGACGGCCTGAAGATCACCGTCGAGGGTCGCCAGACCCACGGATCGTCGCCCTGGCTCGGGGTCGATCCCATCACGGCGGCGGCTCAGATCGTGACGGCGCTGCAGACGGTGCCGAGCCGGCAGATGGACCTGACGACCGCTCCGGTGGTGGTCTCGATCGGCTCCATCCGCGGCGGCGTGCGCGGCAACATCATTCCGGAATCGGTCGAGATGGTGGGCACGATCCGGACGCTGGACGCCGACATGCGGGAGGCCTTCCACGAACGGATCCGCCGGACCGCCGAGAAGGTGGCCGAGGCTTCCGGTGCGCGGGCGAGGGTGGAGATCGACGCCTACGCGCCTGTGACCTGGAACGACCCCGAGCTGACGCGCACGATGGTCCCGACCCTCGAGTGGGCGGCCGGCGGCGCCGAGCGCGTCCACGAGATGCGACCCATCATGGGGGCCGAGGATTTCTCCTATTTCCAGGAGAGGATCCCGGGCCTCTACGTCTTCCTGGGCGTCAACCGGGAGGGAGTCGGTGCCTACGAGGCGCCGGCCAACCACTCGCCGCTGTTCGACGCCAACGAGGATGCGCTGATCATCGGGGTGCGGACGATGGCCGGACTGGCGTGGGACTATCTGAGCGCCGCGTCGGACTGAGGGCGCCGCATGGGAACGAGAGTCCACGTTCTCGAGCGGAGGGCCCGCGTGCCGCGGCCGCTCCCGGAGGTCTTCGCGTTCTTCTCCGATGCCCGGAATCTGGAGCGCATCACTCCCGAGGGGCTCTCCTTCGAGATCTTGGAGGTTCCGGCGCGTCTGGCCGCGGGAGCGCGCATCCGCTATCGACTGCGCCTCGGCGGCCTGCCGTTCGAGTGGAGGACCCTGATCTCCGTCTGGGAGCCGCCGCACCGTTTCGTCGACGTCCAGGAGAAGGGCCCCTACGCGCTGTGGGAGCACGAGCACCTGTTCCGCGCCTCGGGAGCGGAGACCGAGATGGTGGACCGCGTCCGGTATCGTCTGCCGCTGTGGCCGCTCGGCGAGATCGGCCATCCCCTCGATCCGCCGCAGGTTGGAGACGATCTTCGACTTCCGGGCGGAGAGTCTGCGCGAGCTGTTCGCCTAGCCTGGTAGGGTCGCACCGGATCGAGGTGTCCGATGCTCCGAGATGTCGGTGCCGCCGTCGCCGGCTTGGCTCTCTTCTTCGTGGTTCGCTGGTTGGGGCTCTCCCTGGCGTGGAAAGCGTGGGGCGTGGGCTTCGCCTTCGAGCCGGGGACCACGACGGTCAGCACTCCCTGGATCCTCCTCTCCCTCGGTCTGGCGCTCGCCGGCGCCTTCCTGGGTGGGTGGGTGGCGGGGTCGATGCGCGGTGGGCGGGCGGTCCAGCTCCTGGCGGGTGCCCTCCTCCTGCTCGGCGTCGTGGGTGTGGTCGCGGGGGCCCGGCGGGAGCACCTCGACGCACCGGAGGATCTCGGTACCCTGACCTCCGGGGAGGTCCTCGTCGTCGCGCGAGCGCCGGGCTGGATGGCGGTGCTCGAGCCACTCCTCGCCACGGCCGGAGCCCTGGTGGGCGGCACCGGTCGCCGCCGACGCTGAAGCAGCGGTCGGGACCGACTAGTATCCTCGGGTGCGGACAAGGAAGGAGCATGCGATGCGATCGATGAGGCCGTGGGTGCCGCTGCTCGCCCTCCTCTGGCTCTTGCCGGTGGGTGTTCGGGCTGCCGGAAGCACCGAAGACGAAGGAATGACGAGCGAGGAGCAGGCCGAGGAGGCCTATCGACGCGCGGTCCGGTACCGCGACGAGGCCAAGGAGCTCGAGGCCGGCAACCAGCCCGAGCGGGCCGCGAAGGAGTACGAAAAGGCGGCACGCTCGCTGCGTGCCGCGATCGGGTTCGATCCGAACCTGCACCAAGCGCACTCGGACCTCGGATTCGCACTGCGCAAGCTGGGCGACTACGAGGGGTCTCTGGAGGAGTACGAGCGCGCCCTCGAGCTCTCGCCGGGCTATCCGGAGGCCATCGAGTACCGCGCCGAGGCGTACCTCGGTCTCGGCCGGCTCGACGACGTCCGTGACGCCTACATGGAGCTTCTGCGCGAGAACAGGCCGTTCGCCGACCAGCTGATGACCGCGATGAAGCGGTGGGTCGAGGAGCGTCGGGTCGAGCCGGGAGACATGGACTCCGCAACGGTCGAGGATTTCGCCCAGTGGGTCGAGGAGCGCGAGCGCGCGGCGTCGCAGACCGCGGAGCTCGGCGGCGACGGGCCGGCGGCTTCAGGCTGGTAGGGCGCTCCGTCCCGGCCCTCGTCGCCGCGGCGGGCGTGCTGGCGGTGTCGGGCGGCTGTGCCGGAGGTCCGCGGCCGGAGGGGCGCGACGCTGCACCGCCACCGTTCGCGTGGCGGTTGCCGGCCGGCTTCCCGACCCCGCGAGTGCCGGCGGACAACCCGATGAGCGACGCCAAGGTCGCCCTGGGCCGCCGGCTCTTCTACGACGAGAGGCTCTCGGACGACGGCAGCTACGCGTGCGCCAGCTGCCACCGTCAGGCCCTGGCGTTCACCGACGGCCGGGCCCGCGCGATCGGTCGTACCGGCCGCGAGCACCCGCGCGCCGCCATGTCCCTGGCCAACGTGGCCTACAACGCCACGTTCACCTGGGCTCGTCCCGATCTGGTGCGACTCGAGCGACAGCTCGAGATGCCCCTCTTCGCGACGGCGCCGGTCGAGATGGGAGCGACGCCCCGGGGCGTCGAACGCCGCCTGCGTCGCGATCGACCGACCCTCGACCTCTTCCGGCGTGCCTTCCCGAGCCAGCTCCGGCCGGTGACGATGGACAACGTGGCAAGGGCGCTGGCGAGCTTCGAACGGACCTTGCTCTCCGGAGACTCCCCGTACGATCGATGGCTGTTCTGGGACGAACGGGAGGCTCTGGACGCGGACCAGCGGCGGGGGATGGATCTCTTCTTCTCTCCGCGTGCCGGATGTTCCGGCTGCCACCGTGGCTTCAACCTCTCCGGCGCGGTGGTCTTCGCCGGGGCCGCGGGCGCTTCAGAGCCGTTCCACAACACCAACCTCTCACAACGTCGACGGCCGCGGTTCCTACCCGCCCGCCGACACGGGTCTGCTCGCCGTCACCGGCGAGCCGGAGGACATGGGGAAGTTCCGTGCCCCGACGTTGCGCAACGTCGCCGTCACGGCCCCGTACATGCACGACGGGAGCATCGCGACGTTGAGCGAGGTGGTGGAGCACTACGTCGCCGGCGGTCGGGCGCGACCGGTGGGAGCCGGTCGCGACCCGCTGGTGCACCCGCTCGACCTTTCGGAGGGGGAGCGGCGGGCCCTCGTGACGTTTCTGGAGGCGCTCACCGATCGAGGGTTCCTGGCCGATCCGCGGTTCTCCGATCCCGAGTCCGAACCCGCTAGAAGCGGATCGCCAGCCCGCCGGTGACCTGCCTGCCGGAGAGATCGAGGTCGCCGAGTCCTCGGAAGTCGCCCGCCAACTCGTCGTCCACGCGGTCCCACCGTGCTTCGAGGAGGAGCGAGAACTGATCGCCGAGCGGGACGTCGACGCCGAACAGGTAGTACCAGCCGAAGGCCGCGCCGTCGTCGGTGAACGTGTCGGTGAAGATCTCGGGGTTGAACTGCGAGAAGTCGATGAAATCTCCGCTCTCCTCGAGGCTCCAGGCCCAGAATCCGACACCGGCGCCGATGTAGGGCTGTACGGGCGCGTCCGCTCCGGTCAGGATGAAGTGGACTCCCACCGTACCGGACGCGATGTCGAGAGTCGTGTCGTGGAAGATGTCGCCGCCGTTCTCGTCGACGAAATCACGATACGAGGTGCTCTCTTCCGCGGAGTAGGCCGTTCCCGAGAAGACGAGAGCCGTGCGCGGGCCGAGGCGACGCCGGTAGTCGACGCCGAGGAGGAAGTCCTCGAAGTCGTCGGCGGTGGTGAAGAAGTCGAATTCCTTCTCCTCCCAGTACCGGCTGTCCCCGTCGGGGGCGAAGAGGCCGCCGCGGACTCTGATCTCGTTCAGACCCCGGTACGGGTGGTACGAGACGTTCTGAGCGGCGGTGGCCGGTCCGACCAGACCGAGGGCCGCGATCGAGAAAGCCAACCAGGTCGTGATCTGTCGTCGCATGTGCTTCCCTCCTTCGTTCCGGCCGTCGGACGCCGACGGGCGCCGGGCCGGCGCAACAGGATAGAGCAACCTCGATGCCAACCGTGCGAAGGCCGCCGCGGCCGCCTCGGAAACCGCCCGCGAGCTCTCGCCGATGTGTCGGTCGCCCTTTCAGGAGGACATCCTGCACCGGCGAGAGGGCGCCCGGGCCGCTGCTAAGATCCCCCCGATGCGCTTCAAGCGGGCGGAGAAGTACGGGTTCTGCGCCGGTGTGCGGATCGCGGACAAGAAGGTCAAGCAGTTCGCCCGCCGCGGCGGAGTCGACGGCAGGCTGGTCGGTCAAGTGGTCCACAACGAGCGCGTGGTGCGCGAGATGGAGGAGCTGGGCGTGCCGACGATCGAGTCCCTGGCGCAGGCCGACGAGGGCACGGTCATCTTCTCCGCCCACGGAGTGGCTCCCTCGTTCCACGACGAGGCGCACCGCCGGGGTCTCAAGGTTCTCGACACGACCTGTCCGTTCGTCTACGACATCCACGAGGAGGCGGATGCCGCGCTCGACGAGGGCGCGCATCTGGTGTTCATCGGTGACCCGGGACACCGCGAGGTGATCGGCTACACCCGGGACCGCGATCCTTCCACCTACCATGTCCTGTCGACGGTCGCCGAAGCCGAGCGCATCGACTGGTCGGCCTACCCGTCTCTCAAGGTGCTCTACCAGACGACGCTCAACGCCGAGGAGTTCGAGGACGTCGTGCGAACGATCGAGGCGCGGGCGCCCTCCGTTGCGCGCGCCGACACGGTTTGCTACGCGACGAAGGAGAACCAGGACGCGGCACGCGCCTTGGCTTCCGATCCGGAGGTCGGTGTGATCCTCGTCATCGGCGGCCGCCAGAGTGCCAACACCCGCCACCTCTGGGAGATCTGCCGTCGGCTCAAACCCAGTCACCTCGTCCACGACGTCGACGACCTGAAACCCGCTTGGTTTCGAGGGGTCGCCACGGTGGGCGTCACCGCCGGTGCCTCCACGCCCGACTACCTGATCGACGAGGTCGAAGCCGCGGTCGAGCGGCTCGCCTCCTGAGGCGACACGTGGCCGCCGAGGCGCGGGATCCTGGTGGGCTCGACCCTCTCGCCCGTCTGCGCGAGCGGCTGGCGGGACGGCGTGTGAGGATCGCCCTGCCCGAGGCCGAGGACCGTCGGATCCTGCAGGCGGCGGCCGCGGCGCAGGAGGAAGGATGGTGCGATCCGGTCCTGGTGGGCGAGCCGGCGCGGATCGCGACGGCTGCAGCGGCCGCCGGTTTGCCGGTGCCGGGGACGGTCGTCGATCCGGCCGGCGATCGCCGTCGGGGCGAGCTGCAGGCGGCTCTCGGCCGGCGCCTGGCGGCGCGAGGGCGCGGCGCCGAGGCGCTGGGGAACGACCCCTTCGACTGGGCCGGCCTCCTTCTCGCGACGGGCGAGGTCGACGGGGCGGTGATGGGAGCCGTGGCGACCACGGCGCAGAGCGTGCGCACGGCGCTGAGGACCGTCGGCCCGGCACCGGGCCTGCGCTGCGTGTCCTCTTGCTTCCTCATGAGCTGGCCCGACGGCCGGGCGCTCGTCTACAGCGACGGCGGTGTCGTGCCCGATCCGAGCGCGGAGGAGCTCGCGGACATCGCGGTGGCGGCAGCGCGCAGCGCCAGGGTGCTGCTGGGTCGAGAGCCCGTCGTCGCTCTGCTCTCCTTCTCCACCAAGGGGAGCGCCGAGCATCCCCGGGTGGCGAAGGTGCGCGACGCCGTGGAGCTGCTGCGGCTGCGTGACGTGGATTTCGCCTTCGACGGTGAGCTCCAGGCGGACGCCGCGCTGGTGCCGGAGGTCGCGGAGCGGAAGGCTCCCGGCAGCGCGGTCGCCGGCCGCGCCAACGTTCTGGTCTTCCCCGACCTCGACGCGGGGAACATCTCCTACAAGCTGACCGAGAGACTGGCCGGTGCCCGCGCCACGGGGCCGCTGCTCCAGGGGCTCGCCCGGCCGCTCCACGACCTTTCGCGGGGCTGCAGCGCGTCCGACGTCGCAGACGTCATGGCGGTCGCCGCGCTCGACGCCCTCGAGTCTCAGAATCGCTTGGCGACCACCACGTTGTAGCCGCGGACCTCCAGACCGTCGGCGAGGGAGCCGCCCTCGGCCGAGGTGGGACTCCAGGAGGTGAGGTCCTCGAAGGTGTGGCGCAGTCGTACCGAAAGCTCGCCGAAGAGCCCGGCGAGCTCGTAGCGGACGGCTCGCTCCTCGCTCTCCCACAGCGTCACCGACAGGAGCTTCTCGGGATCGTCGGGGTCCTCGACGAGGAAGACGCCGCAACAGCCGTCGACCTCGGCGAGCGCCGGCACGACGTGCTCGAGGTAGAGGCTCTTGAACTCTTCGAGCGCTCCCTGCTTGACGACGACCGAGACGATACGCAGGTAGATCCGCTCGGGAAGCGGGCCCCAGATCGTCTCGGCGCCGGTCTCGACGCGATAGGCCCGGCTCTCCAGTGCCTCCTCGCTCTTGCGCGCGACGAAGGACCGCACCTTCCACGCCTCGTGCGACTGGAGGAACGGCTCACAGCGTTCGAGCAATCGCTTGTAGACGGGAGTCGATTCGTAGACCTGCTGCGTGTCCCGATTGCGCCAGAGGGTCAGGGAGATGCACTCGTCCGGGTGGACGGAGTGCTGCAGCAAGGCCGCGTAGAGGCACCCCTCGGTGGCCTGCAGCGCCGGCAGGACCTGTTCGAGGTAGAAGCTCTTGAGCTCCGGAAGCTTCTCTTCTCGCGCCAACAGGCGGAGGAAGCGCATGACCATGAGGCGGGTCATTCTACCCCGCGCTTGGCGGGCGAGCGCCTCGAGGGTAAGGTCACGCCGAAACGAGGAGAGCGGCGATGAAGGTACTGGTGGTCGGAAACGGCGGACGCGAGCACGCTCTGTGCTGGAAGCTGGCCACCAGCCCGTTGCTCGACACTCTCTACTGTGCCCCCGGGAGCCCGGGCACACGGCCCCTGGCGCAGAGCGTCGAGGTCGCCGTCGACGATCTCGACGGCTTGGTCTCCTTCGTCCGGCGAGAGGAGATCGATCTGACGGTCGTGGGTCCCGAGCTACCCCTCACGTTGGGCCTCGTGGATCGCTTGCGAGCCGTCGGTTCGGCGGCGTTCGGGCCGGACGCCGCGGCTGCCCGTCTCGAGGGATCCAAGGCCTTCGCCAAGGAGCTCATGGTCCGCTCGGGGATTCCCACCGCCCGGTTCTCGGTCGCCGGAAGCCGGCGCGAGGCGGAGTCGGCGATCGCGCGCTTCGGCCTGCCCGTGGTTCTCAAGGCGGACGGGCTGGCTGCGGGCAAGGGCGTCTTCGTCGTCGAGGATCGGGCCGCGCTGGCCGAGGCGCTGGACGCGCTTTACGACGAGCGGCGTTTCGGCCCCGCGGCCGATGCCGTGGTCGTCGAGGAGTGCCTCGTGGGCGAGGAGGTCTCGATGATCGCCTTGAGCGACGGCTCTCGTCTGCTCCCCTGTGCCACCTCGAAGGACTACAAGAGGATCGGCGACGGGGATGAGGGGCCGAACACGGGGGGCATGGGAGCTCATAGCCCGTCGGGCGTCCTCGATGCCGCGGGAGCGTCACGGGTCGAGGAGGTGGCGTTGCGGCCGGTGCTCGAGGGCATGGACCGGGCGGGCACTCCGTTCGTCGGTGTCCTCTACGCCGGGCTCATGCTGACGGCCGACGGGCCCAGGGTCCTGGAGTTCAACGTCCGCTTCGGCGACCCCGAGTGTCAACCCCTGATGTTGCGGCTGGACGACGATCTCCTGCCGGCTCTGGCGGCCGGAGCGGCGGGCGACTTCGGCACCGTGCCGCTCCGCTTCTCGCGCCAGGCGGCCGCGTGTGTCGTCCTGGCCAACGAGGGCTATCCGGGCAAGCCTCGAACCGGAGACCCCATCGAGGGGATCGACCGGGCGTCTGAGAGAGGCGTCGTGGTCTTCCACGCAGGGACCTCCGAGCTGGACGGGGCGGTGGTGGCCACCGGCGGGCGGGTTCTCGGTGTCTGTGCCCGCGAAGCGACGCTCGGAGGGGCGCTCGAGAGCGCCTACGCGGGGGCCGACGAGATCCACTGGCCGCACCGTGTGCTGCGGCGCGACATCGGGGCCCGCGTCGTGGCCGGCGGGGTGGTGGGCGACTCCTGAGGCGGCTGCGCGGGTCTCTTTTGACGGCTGTTTCGGCGGGGTGCCATAATGGCAGGAACTTCCCCGCCGGGGCCCCGGTCGGGTCCGACTCCGCCGCCGGAACGGGCCATCCGAGGCACTGGTACCCATTCTGCATGAGGGCGTGGCGATGACGGGTTGTGCCGGATGCTCATTCAAGGGAGCCTCGACCGCCCTCGAGGACACCTTCGTCGGCGTGCGCTTCCATGAGGAGACCAACCTCACGCTCTGCGCCACCCAAGGCAGCCTCTACGCTCTGGGGGATCCGGTGATCGTCGAGCTCGACTCGGGCCCCGCCTTCGGGAGGGTGGAGCAGTCGCCGATGCCGGTCTTCAAGCCGTGCCAGAAGGCCTCGGCGCAGCCCATTCTTCGCCGGGCCGCGGAGCAGGACATCGAGGCCCACGACCGGAAGCTGCAGAAGGAGGCCGACGCCAAGCGTTTCGTGCGCGAAAAGGCGCGGCAGCAGGGCCTCGAGCTCAAGGTCTCGCGCGTCGAGCTCACCCTCAACGGCAAGAAGGCCACCGTGTACTTCACGGCCGAGCGCCGCGTCGACTTCCGTGCCCTCGTGCGCGAGATCAGCCAGCGTTTCTCGACCAAGGTGCGCATGGTGCAGCTCGGAGCGCGAGACGAAGCGAAGCTCCTCGGCGGGATCGGTGTTTGCGGCAGGACGCTCTGCTGCTCGAGCTGGATGACCGACTTCCGGCCGATCTCGATCCAGATGGCGAAGCGGCAGGGCCTGAGTCTCAACCCGTCGAAGATCTCGGGACAGTGCGGCCGTCTGCTCTGCTGTCTCGCCTACGAGGACGACAACTACCGGAAACCCCGACCTTCATCCGAAGGGACGGCCGCCCATGGCTGATACGACAGCGAACCGCAAGTTGATCCGACCGGACGCCGGAGACCGTCGACGCGAGAGCGGTCACGGCGTGCGCAGGAAGCAGACTCCGCCCGAACAGACCAATGCCGAGGAGTTCTACTACCTCAAGCAGATGGCCGCGCGGACACCCATGGTGGTGGTCCTCGACAGCGGTGAGGAGCTGCGCGGCTGGATCGAGTGGTACGACAAGGCGACCCTCAAGCTCAACCGGCACCGCGAACCGAATCTGCTGCTGTTCAAGCAGAACATCCGCTACATGTACAAGGAGGAGGAGGTTCGCCGCCGCGGCCGTCGCCGCTCCTCCTCCGACGACGGCGATTGAGCGGACCGACCCTCGCTCTCACCCAGGGCGATCCCGCGGGGATCGGCCCGGAGCTCCTCTTGCGGCTCCTGGCGGGACCGGACCTCGAGAGGGCCTGGAAGCCGCTTCTGTTCGCCGAGCGCGCGGCCCTGGAGCGCGCGGCGGAGGGGCTCGAGGGCGCCGGGGCCGTCCTGGAACGGTGCCGGTTCGTCGCCTCCGCCCCCTCCGGCCCGTCGACCGGTGAAGAGGTCGTGGTCGTCGATCCCGTGGGTCGAGCGCGGCCCATGGAGCCCGGCAACTCGCGGGAGGAAGATGCGCGCGGTGCTCTCGCGGCGCTCGACGCCGCGGTCGCCGCCGTCCGTACCGGAAGCGCCGAAGGCCTCGTGACCCTGCCGGTGAGCAAGGCCTCGATCGCGCGCCACTGCCGGCCCGAGTTCCGCGGGCACACCGAGTACCTGGCGGCCGCTTGCGGTCTCGAGCGCTACGGAAGGGACTATCTGATGGCCTTCCTCGCTCCGAGGTTGCGAGTGGCGCTCCTCACGACCCACCTGCCGCTGCGCCGCGCCCTCGACGCCGTCACCGAGCAGTCGGTGCTGGAGGCGGTGCTTTGCCTGCACCGGCACCGCGGAGGCCGAATCGCGGTCGCCGGCCTCAACCCGCACGCCGGCGAGGAAGGTCTGCTCGGCGACGAGGATCGTCAGATCGTCGCCCCCGCCATCGAGCGCGCGCGCGCGGAGGGCGTCGACGTGTCGGGCCCGGAACCCCCGGATACCGTGTTCTCGCGAGCTCGGCGGGGGCTGTTCGATTGGGTCCTGGCGCTCTACCACGACCAGGGGCTGGTCGCGGTGAAGACCCTCGCGTTCGGCGAAGCGGTCAACTGGACCCTGGGGCTGCCCTTCGTGCGCACGTCGGTCGATCATGGAACGGCGTTCGACATCGCCGGTCGCGGTCGCGCCGACGTGGCGCCGCTGCGCCGGGTGGTCGAAGTCACCGTCGATCTGGTCTCCGGCTCCCGCTGACGAGCGCGCCTACGGATCCCAGTCGAGGTCGAGACGATCCACGAGCGTCGGCGCGACGACCGTCTCGCCGGCGTGGGCGGCGAGCACGGTCAGAGCGGTCGCGGCCGGGGGCCACTCGATCTCGGTGACCTCGACGCGGCGCCAGGCGTCGCCGGCGGTCGCCGGCAGCGTTGCCAGGAGGGTGCCGCCCGCTTCGAAGCGCAGCGAGCGGCCCGGAAGATCGGGGTCCGGGCTGCGCACGGAGGCGGTGATGCGCACTCGCCGGCCGGCAGGCACGATGGGGATGGTCACCGAGGTGTCGCCCTCGAAGACCCAAGCGCCGCGGAAGCGGATTCGACCGACCCGCCAGCGATCGGGATGCAGCTGGCCGCCGCGGTGTTCGACCCAAGGATCTTCCAGCTCGACGACGCGGGTGGGCAGAGACACCGCGGCCCACATGAAGGCGGAGCCCAGCAGGAGCAGGAGCGTGGTGGCCCCCCGCCAGGGGAGGCGCCGCGCGCGGCGCGGCAGCGCCCATGCGGCGAGCAGGGTCGCCGCCAGGGCGGGCGGCCAGATCCAGCTCGCCGCCCGGAGGCGCAGGTAGCTCGGAAGGAGGCGGGCGACGTCGTGGCCCATGAGCGCCGAGAGCCGATCCAGCCACTGGTTGCGCCCGTCGGCGAGGTGATAGGTCCACCCCGGTACCGCCACCGCAAGCAGGACCAGACAGAGGGTCGCCAGACCCAGCACGGTCGAGCTCAGCCGGGCGCCGGCGCGATGCCGCTGCTCCAGCAACGGCACGAGCAACAGGGCGAGGACGGGCAGCAGGGCGACGCCGTAGCGGAAGGGCGGAGACCAGGCACCGAACCACTCGCCACGCGGCACGATGGCCAGCAAGTAGGGCACGGCAACGAGGGCGACGTGACCGGCGAGCTCCCGTCGCCGGCGCAAGGCCGCCGGAAGAGCGGGAACGAGGAGAGCCCAGAGCGGCGCCGCCGCGAAGAGGCCGAAGGCGCAGTCGAACAAGAGCCCCACCGCGCCCCTGAGGTATGCGGTCGGCGCGTTGAGATAGGTGGCCAGAACCGTCAGTTGGTAGTACTTGAGGGGGTTCCCGTACAGGACCAGGTTGACCAGAAGGAGCCCGGCGACGAAGAGGACGAGACCGCCGGCGAGCCAGAGGATGCCCCGCCGCCGGCGCGCGGGGGAGCGCCACGCCACCAGCATCACGAGACTGACCGCCAACGGCAGGAAGCGCAGCTTCAGCGTCGGCAGCAGGAGGAGGGGCACGGCGAAACGCAGCCAGCCGGGCCACGCCTTGCCGGCTCGGCTGGTGCCCAACGACAGGGCGGCGTCGAGGGCGAGCACGAGGAGCAGAGCGGCCGGGATCTCAGCCCATGCCTGATGCGAGAAGAGAAGCACGGGAGGAGTCAGGCCGAGCACCGCGCAGGCGAGCAACGCCTCCCCGGGCCGGTCCGCGACGTAGTGCCGTGCCAGTCTCAACGTGCTCCAGATCAGGAGGGCCGAGAGCAGGCACATCGTCATCAGCGCGCCGGCGGGGCCCAGGAGGCGGTAGGCAGGGGACAGCACGAGCGGCAGCAGGGCGTTGTGTCGGGAGTAGATCTGTCCTTCCGGCCCGGTGGGATCGCCCGGCTGAGGTTCGAGCGGCCGGTCCACGAAGTCGCGGTACCTGTGCTCGGCGTAGTCGTTGGTGAGGTCCACGTCGTGGTCCCACGCCAGGCTGCGGGCGAGCAGCAGGTAGTAGGGCTCGTCGCCGTCCGGCGGACGTTGTTGGTGGCTCCATGGGAGAAGCGCCAGATAGACGGCCGCGAAGAACCAGAACAGGATCCACGGCGGGCGCCCCGTCAGTCTTCGGCCCAGAAGCGGACGCAAGGCCAGCGCCTGGCGCAAGACCCTGCCGGCGAGCAGGAGGGTGAACCCCGCCACCAGCGATCCGGTCAGCAGCGGCGTCGAGTAGCGGACGCCCAGGTCGTTGTGGAAGAGGGCGAGCAGCGTCAGCGCCGTGAGCACGGCGAGCTCGATTCGGCGCGAGCGCGCCGACAGGGAGAGGGCTCCCGGAGTCCGCTCGACGGCGAGCAGGGCACCGACGATGGCGGGGAGCCAGAGCAGGACGATCCGAAGGGGGTCGTGGGAGGGCAGGGGCAGCGTCTTCGCCGCCACCAGCGTCACCAGGCCGCCGATCACGAGCGGGAGGCCGCGCTCCGCCCAGCCGCCGACGGTCCGGGTCCCCCGGCGAGTGGTCACGGCGCCCCTCCGATCTGCAGGAGGACGAGACGCGCGCCGGCCGGCCGCTGGCCGCGCAGTCGAACGGTGAGCCCGGTCACCTCGCGGCCTTCACCGAGAGGCCAACGAGCACGGAAGACGGGGGCGAATCGGCCGGCTGCATCCACCTCGGCGAGCCAGGAGCCGCCGTTCGCGAGCTCGGCGTCCCGATCGGCCGTCTCGAGCCCGAGGCGCAGGGTGTGCCGCTGCGCCGTGCCGTCGGCGAGCGTCAGCTCGATCTCGGCCACCTCCGAGGCGGCGGGTAGGGAGGCCGCTCCGGTCAGGTAGCTCTCGATCGTCAGGGTGGACAGCGTTCGGGGCGGCGCGAGATCGCGCGACCACGACGGACGGTCGGTGTTCAGAAGCTCTGGCTCTGCGAGCAGGATCTCCGTCGGCTGCGCCCTCCACCATCCGAGCGCTACCAGAAGCAGGGCGAGGAGGCGCCAGGGGCGGCGGGCGCGGACGAGCGGTACCGAGATCGCGACCACGGCGAGACCCGTCGCCCAGGGGGGGATCGGCGGCGCCAACGCCTCGAGCCAGGCGAGGGGTCGGTGTCGCATCCAGGGGTAGAACGAGGTCGCGGCACCGGCGAGGAGCAGAAGGCCCGTCCAGCCGACCTGCATGCGCCGGAGGCGGTGGCCTGCGAGCGGTCCGAGGGCCAATAGGAGCGCCGACGGCACCAGCACCCAACCTTCGGGGCCGAAGAACCGGGTGCCGCCCGCGGCGAGAGCGGCCATGACGAGCCAGCGGCGCGGCGACGCCAGAAGAGCCCCGGGCAGGATCACCAGCAGGAGCGCGGGAGAGAGGAGCGTGCTCCGCCAATCGGCGGCGCCGCCGAAGATCGCCAGACTGGCGCCCAGCAAGAGCGCCGCCGCGGCGGCCCGCCGCTCCCACCGAGCTCGCCGCCACCCGGGCACGCGCTCGACGAGTGCCGCTACCAGGAGCGCGGTACACGTTGCCGGGCCGAACCACCCTTCCACCACCACGGCCGAGCCGGCGGCGATCGACGCCGCAGGGTCTCCGCGCTCCGCGGCGAGGAGGTCACTCGCCCAGGCCGCGAGGACGGGCAGGAGGACGAGACGGGCGAGCAGGTGCCAGCTCGGCGCCGGTGCCAGCAGGAGGTCCGGCCGCAAGAGGGCCTGGAGGGCGACGGCGAGTGCCACGCGTTCGGACAGGTTCGCGGCGGCGCCCCGGTCGAGGAGCGCGACGGCCAAGGTCAGCACGCAGAGGGCACCGACCGAGACGGCGCGGGCGCCGCCCGTGCCCGGCAGGAGGGCGAGCAGCGCAAGGCCCAGAATACAGAGCGAGACGGGGGCACGCCGACGCGCGATCGATCCCGCTGCGAGGGCGACGAGGGCCAGCGGGAGGGCCAGAAAGGTCGCTTCGGCGGCCTCGGTCGGTCGCGGCGTGGCCTGCGCGAGCACGCGCCAGACGGCGAAGAGGGCCAGAGCGGGCAGGGCCGCGGCCCAGGGAGTGGGGCGCTCGGGCATGGCGGTTCCGGCCGGCATCATACCGACCCCGGAGGACGATCCCGGTTCGTTGCCCTCCCGGGCGGGGCGCCGGTATGCTGCCGAGCCATGCTCTCGCGAGACCTTCTGCGCGACGAATCCGCTCACGTCCGTACGGCCCTGGCAGACCGTGGCGTGGATGCAGCCCTGTTCGACCGCTGGCGGTCGCTCGACGCCGAACGCCGGGAGACGCTCGGAAGCGTCGAAGAGCTCAAGCGCCGGCGCAACGAGGCGAGCAAGGAGATCGGCGCGGCGAAGTCCCGGGGAGAGGACGCGGCCGACCGGATCGCGGAGGTCGGCTCGCTGAAGGAGCGGATCGCTGCTCTCGAGAGCCGACTGTCGGAGGTGGACGAGAGCCTCGCGGAGGTCGAGCTCTCCTTCCCCAACCTGGCGCACGAGTCGGTGCCGCGCGGCGCGGACGAGTCGGCCAATCGCGTCGAGCGCACCGTCGGCGAGCCGGCCCGTTTCGACTTCGAGCCGCAGGCGCACTGGGATCTGGGGCCACAGCTCGGCATCCTCGACTTCGAGCGTGGAGCCAAGCTCGCGGGCGCCCGGTTCACCACCTACCGGGGGCTCGGAGCCCGACTCGAGCGAGCCCTGAGCCAGCTCATGCTCGACCTGCACACGAGCCTGCACGGCTATGTCGAGATCCTGCCACCGTTCATGGTCAACGGCGATGCCCTGATCGGCACCGGCCAGCTCCCCAAGTTCGCCGAGGATCTGTTCCGGGTCGAGCCGTTGGGCTACTACCTGGTGCCGACGGCGGAGGTCCCGCTGACCAACCTCCACGCCGGAGAGGTGCTCGAGGAGAGCGCCCTGCCGCTGCGCTACACGGCCTGGACGCCCTGCTTCCGGGCCGAAGCCGGCTCCTACGGCAAGGACGTGCGCGGTCTGATCCGCCAGCACCAGTTCCAGAAGGTCGAATTGGTCCAGCTCACCCATCCCGAGGCGAGCTTCGAAGCCCTGGAGGAGCTCACCGGACACGCCGAGCGCGTGCTCCAGGTTCTGGAGCTTCCGTACAGGGTGGTCTCCCTCTCGACGGGAGACATGGGGTTCTCCTCGGCCAAGACCTACGACCTGGAGGTCTGGCTGCCGGGTCAGGACGCCTATCGGGAGATATCGTCCTGCTCCAACTGCACCGACTTCCAGGCGCGCCGAGCGGGACTGCGCTTCCGTCCCGCCGACGGGGGCAAGCCCCGCTGGGTGCACACCCTGAACGGGTCCGGGCTGGCCGTGGGGCGCACGTTGGTAGCCGTCCTCGAGAACTACCAGCGAGCCGACGGCGCGATCCAGGTGCCCGCGGCGCTGCGTCCCTATCTGGGTGGTCTGGAAGCCATCGGGAGCGACGGTCGGCCGGCCTAGGACGTCCTGCCGGAGCGCCCCGCGGCCATGCCGGTGAAGACCAGAATCACGCCGATCACCACCAGGATCAGCGGCCAACGATCGAGCAGTCCGTCGACCAGATGGCGGGTCATCGGTAGAGCGGTCACCACGAGGATCGCGCCGGGGACGAGAGGCCACCAGTGGCTCTCTCCCTGATACAGCTTGGCGATCCCCCAAATGAGCAGGAAGCCGATGCCCAGACCCAGGCGGCCGGGATCGCCGACGGTGGACAGCGGCTCGGCGGCGAGGCGTCCGAGCGCGAGGCCCAGCATGATCCCGGCCGGCACCAGCAGGCCGTAGACCTTGCGGTAGACGTAGGCGGCGAGGAAAGCCGCTCCCAAGACCAGGAAGACGGTCGCCTCCCCGAGGCCTCGCCCCTGTTGCAACGCGAAGAGGACGAGCCCCGCGACGATCAGCACCACTCCGGTGGCGAGACGTTGCCGGCGGGCAGCCATGGTCGGATTCTCCCGCGCCGGAGTATAGCCGTTCCGGCGCCTCCCGATGGTAGACTCGGCCGGCGTTCAAGCCGGTAGTCAGGCCAGGGAGACGGGCCCCGCGGGGCCCTGACAAGGGAGGGTCCCATGGAACATCTGTACAGGTGGAAGCTCGCCGGTGTGCTCGCACTCGCCACGCTGCTGGTCGCAACGGCCGTTCCGGCGCAGGAGGACGATGGCGACGAAGAGAAGCAGACGGTCGAAGAGGTGATCGTGGTCACGGCGTCGCGTACGGAGCAGAAGCTCCAGGAGTCGCCGGCGGCGATCAGCGTCATCACCTCGCAGGAGATCGAGGAAGCGCCGGTCGACGACTTCGGCGACGTGCTGCGCAACGTCCCCGGCGTCAACGTGGCCCAGTTCAGCGCCCGGGACGTCCAGGTCACCAGCCGCGGCTCCACCAACAGCCTGGCCGCGAGCCAGCTGGTCCTGGTCGACGGCCGGTCGATCTACCTCGACTTCTTCGGCTTCGTCATCTGGGAGTACCTGCCGGTGAATCCCGGCGAGATCCAGCAGGTCGAGGTGGTGCGCGGTCCGGGTAGCGCCGTGTGGGGCGCCAATGCCATGACCGGCGTCATCAACGTCATCACCAAACGACCTCGGGACATGGTCGGAACGACGGTCACGGTCGGTGGCGGCGAGCTCTCGACGCTGTACGGCCGGTTCACCCATGCCGGGGTGAGCGACAAGCTCGGCTACAAGATCTCCGCCGGCTGGTACGAGCAGGATCCGTACGATCGGCCGACCGGCACCGTTCCCGGCACCAACACGCCCTATCCGAACTTCCAGAACCAGGGAACGGAGCAACCCAAGCTCGACCTCCGCTTCGACTACGACTCCAACGAGTCGACGACGTGGCGGTTCTCCGGTGGCTACGCCGGCACCGACGGCATCATCCACTCGGGCATCGGGCCGTTCGACGTCGACAGCGGCTCGTCACTCTCCTACGTGCAGGCGGGCTGGTCGCACGGCTCCAAGCGGGCGGGTCTCTTCGTCAACGTCCTCGACGGCGACGCCATCAACCTGCTGACCTTCGGCCCCACCGGCGAGCGCCTCCTGCTCGGCTTCGAGAGCGAGACCTACAACCTCGACTACAGCGACACGAAGGTCCTGCACGACAGCCATATCTTCACCTTCGGCGCCAACGCGCGGCACAACGCGTTCGACCTCACGATCGCCCCGGCGGGCGACAACCGCGACGAGTACGGCGTCTTCGTGCAGGACGAGATCCTCTTCGGCGACCACGTCCGGTGGCTCGTCGGCGCTCGGTGGGACGACATCGATCCGATCGGATCAGTGGTCTCGCCGCGTACGAGCCTGCTCTTCTCGCCGAACGCGGACCACACCTTCCGGATCTCGTTCAACCGCGCCTTCCGGGCTCCGTCCCTGATCCAGAACTACCTGGACGTCGTGATCCTCAACCAGGTGACCCTGCCGACCGGGCCGTACATCTTCCCGTCGGTGGCGCGCGGCAACGAGGACCTGCAGGAGGAGCAGCTGGACGCCGTGGAGGTCGGGTGGGTCGGTACCTTCGGCTCGACGACGGCGACCGTCTCGGTGTACCGCAACAAGACGAAGGACTCCCAGGACTTCTTCACCGCCGGCACCTACACGGGCTCCAACCCGCCACCCAACTTCCCGTTGCCGGCCTTCGTGCTCGACGTTCCGCCGCCCCTCGGCCTGTCGGGCTTGCTGCCGTCGGCGTTCAGCTACCGCAACATCGGTGAGATCGTCGACCAGGGGCTGGAGTTCTCGCTCCAGGGGCGGCCGTCCGCCGAGTGGAACTGGTTCTTCAACTACTCGTACCAGGACGATCCCGACGTCACGGGTATTCCCGAAGGCGAGGTCAACCTGCCGCCGAACAACCGGTTCAACGTCGGCCTCGGGTACGACGTGCCGCGCTGGTTCGCCAACGCCAATGTGAACTACCAGGACGAGGCGTTCTGGACCGACGTCCTCGATTCGCGGTTCTGGGGACCGACCGACGCCTTCACCCAGCTCAACGTGGCGGTGGGCTTCCGCTTCGCGGACGACCGGGCGACCTTCCAGATCAACGGTCAGAACGTCCTCGACGAGGACGTGCAGCAGCACGTCTTCGGCGACATCATCAGCCGCAAGGTGACCGGTCAGCTGACCTTCAACTTCTGATCGGGGACGAGCGGCAGGGCGGAGCCCGGATCCACGGCGGATCCGGGCTCTCGCCGTCCCCGCGCACAGAGCGTCCGGTGCGGGTCAGCGCAGGGCGCGCCAGACGAAGAGCAGGAAGGCCGCGATCATCGCAGCGCCTCCCAGCGGAGTGATCGCACCCAGCCACCGAGGGCCGCCGAGAGCCAGCGCGAACACGGTACCGGCGAAGACCGCGGCACCGGCGGCCAGGAGAGCAGGGGCGAGCCCTACCGGTCGTTGCCGCACGAGCTCGGCGAGGGTGAGCGCGAGGACGCCGAGACCGCCGTACATCAGATAGCGAGCCGCAGTCTCCCAAAGCTCCAGCTGGCGGGCATCGAAGCGCGCCCGCAGACCGTGGGCTCCGAACGCGCCGGCGGCGACGGCCGCGGCGCAGAGGAAGGCGCCGAGCGCGAGGATCCTGGCTCCCATGGGGCCCATTGTCGCAGAGGGAGGCGTTCCGGGGGAGTGGATATGCTCGCGGGGCCGTGAACGGCCGGATGATGGAGTACCCGCTGACGTTGCAGGCGCTGCTGCGGCGTGCAGCGGCCCTCCACGCAGACGGCCAGGTGGTCGGCCGTAGACCCGACGGCGCGATCGAGCGCAGCAGCTACGGAGAGGTGATCGCACGGGCCCGGCGCCTGGCCGGTGGGCTGCTGACGCTGGGTGTCGTGCCGGGTGACCGGGTGGCGACTCTGTGCTGGAGCCATCGCGAGCACCTGGAGGCCTTCTTCGGCGCTCCGCTGAGCGGCGCCGTCCTCCACACGCTCAACCCGCGGCTCTCCACGGACGATTTGGCGTACATCGTGCGCGACGCCGGCGATCGCGTTGTCATCGTCGACGAATCCCTCCTCGACGTGCTCGCCGGCTTCCGGGATCGCGTCGACCTCGAGCGGATCGTGGTGGTCGGGCGACCCGAGAGCGGCCAGGAGGCGTACGAGGATCTGATCGCCGGGGCCGGGGAGGCGCCCGCCCTCGAGGAGCCCGACGAGCTCGCCGCCGTCGCGATGTGCTACACGTCCGGCACGACCGGGCGCCCCAAGGGGGTGGTCTACTCGCACCGGTCGCTGGTCCTCCATTCGCTGATGTCGGCCACGGTGGACGCGTTGGCCGTCGGCGAGGAGGATCGCGTGCTCCCGGTCGCGCCCATGTTCCACGCCAACGCATGGGGTTTGCCGTACACCGCGGCGCTCACCGGAGCCGCTCTCGTCTTGCCCGGCTCGCGGCTCGATCCCGAGAGCCTTCTGGAGCTCATCGAGGGGGAGCGGGTGACGATCGCCGCCGGCGTGCCCACCGTGTGGCTCGCGGTCCTCGAGGCCCTCGACGCCGATCCGCAACGCTGGGACGTCTCCAGCTTGCGGACCGTTCTCATCGGCGGTGCCGCGGCTCCTCCCGCGTTGATCGATGCGCTGGAGCGGCGCCACGGCCTGCACGCCGTGCACTCCTGGGGCATGACGGAGACGGCTCCCGTGGCGGCGATCTCGCGGCTTCCGCAGCGCTTCTCCGAGGCCCCGGCTAAGCGCCGGCTGGCTCAGAGGGCGCGTCAGGGGCGACCCGTCGGACTGATCGAGCTCCGCGCACGAGCCGACGAGCGGGAGGTGCCCTGGGACGGTGAGACGATGGGGGAGCTCGAGGTGCGCGGCCCGTGGGTGGCGGCCAGCTATCACGGTGGTGCCGGTGCCGAGCAGTTCACCGGCGACGGCTGGTTCCGCACCGGGGACATCGTGACCATCGACGGAGGCGGTTCCATCGAGATCCGCGACCGCACCAAGGACCTCATCAAGTCCGGGGGCGAGTGGATCAGCTCGGTGGCGCTGGAGAGTGCCCTGATGGGGCACCCCGAGGTGGCCGAAGCGGCGGTGATCGCGATGGCGGACGAACGGTGGGGGGAGAGGCCGCTGGCGGTGATCGTCGCCCGCAAGGGCTGCCGCCCCTCCGAGGAGTCGCTGCGCGCGCACTTGGCGACGCAGCTCCCACGCTGGTGCCTGCCGGACCGCTACGAGCTCGTCGAGGCGATCCCACGGACGGCGGCCGGAAAGTTCCTCAAGAGCGCGCTGCGGGAGCGCTTCGCCGGTACCGGCTCCCGCTAGGAGGGCCGCCGCCGGAGGTCCCCGTCTCCCGGCCGTCGAAACCTGACGCCGGTCTCGACGTAGGCAGTCCCGACATGTCCGGAAGACTGTGGAGGTGGACCGCAACCACGGCGTACTGGCTGGCTCTCGTACCGCTCCTGCTCTTCTTCTCGGTCCTGCAACCGGTCGACGCGCTCCCGGAGGCCTGGGCCACGGGACGCGTCGCCCTGACGTTGGCCGTCGTCGTGCTCGTGGCGGCCGCCGTAAGTTGGCGGTGGCGCCGGGTCCACCTCGCTCTGGTGGCGGTGTGCCTCCTCGCCGGGGGATTCCTCTACCTCCGCACTCAGGCCCTCTGGCTCGAAGCCCCGGGGCCGCAGGATCTGCGCGTCCTGGAGAGGACGCGGGAGATGCTGCGATCGCCGGGGGCCTGGGATCGCAGCGAGGAGCGTGAGTGTCCCGACGACGCGGCGAGCCTGACCCTGTACTGTGCCGTGCGCCGTGCCTCCTACGAGGTCACGGGTGGCTTTCGCCACCGGCAGCCCGCGCTCCAGGTCATTCGCCGGAAGATCGGCGAGCTGCGCCCGGAAGCCGACTACGCGCACCGACTGGCGGGCTTCAACGCCGATCCGGAGGTCGGAGCCCGAGAGCTCGATCGACTCCTCGCGGCCGCGATCGAGGAGGTGCGCGAGAGGATCGGGTCCGACTAGGACAGGGCTACGAGGAGGGCGACGACCAGGAGGATCGTCGCGATCAGGAAGAAGATCTTCCACCCGCTCTTCGGATAGCGACCGGCGATCCGGCCGGTGTAGCCGTTGGCGACGATCTGGTAAGGGCCGGCCGTGGTAGTCGTAGGTCCAGGAGCCAGACCGGCACCAGGATGTGCTTGAAGGTCTCGCTCCAGTAGGTGCAGGTGCGATCCGGAGGTTGCGGTGGGAGTATCTCCGGGATCTCGCGAGCGCTACGGCTCGCGCAACCGTCGCTCCATCTGCTCTCGCGACCGGCGGGCGGCGTCGATCAGCACGACGCGATAGTGCTCGACCACGAAGCCCGAGAGGTAGGCGGTGTCGTAGGGGACCAGGTCCGTCGTCGGAAAGGGCTCGACGGCCCTGAGGAGCGCGAGGTCCACGCCCTGGGTGCCGGGGACGGCCTCGTCGTCGAAGAAGTGGTCGACCAGACCGCTCGCGGGTTCCCCAGCGGACGTGGCGGACCGTACGGGTACGCCGTCGTCCCTGGGAGTCCCGGTAGGACTCCTGCGTGTAGTAGTAGGTACCGGAGTCCGCCGTCCACGGACAGCGCACCTGGGCGTCGAAGGTCCAGTAGGGGAGGTAGACACCGTGGACCCGGTCCACGAGCGCCCTCTTCTGGAGGCGGCCGGGAGCGAACCACCGCGAGCCGAGCCAGCGCCGCAGAGCCTCCGGATCCCGGCTTCGTCGATCTTGAAGGGCAGCAGGCTCTGCGGCCGCAGCGGTACCTGTCCCTCCTCGTAGTCGACGAGCTCGGGAGAGCACAAAACTCGCATTTCTGACCGGCGCGGCCGGGATCGAAGACCGAGACGGCCTGGCAGCTGCGGCAGCGAACGGTGCGCTTCTCGGCCTGCCAGCCGCGCAGCTCCTCCGGCATCCTCGCGGAGCGTCCTGACGAGGTCGATCTCCTGGATCGTGCCCGAGGGACAGGTCGATCTCGTAGGGCGATTCGGTACCCGCGAAGAACAGATCAGCCGCTGGCGAGCAGGGTTCCTCCGCCTGCGCGCCGCAGGCGGGCAGGAGTGCTTTCGAGTGCGAGAGACTCAGGCATCGCCGGACCGGGCGCGGCTCGGTCGGCCGAGTAGGCCTCCAGGGCCTCGCGCTTGACGCGCACGACGTCCCGATCTTCTTGCCGGCGAGCTCGCCGCTCTCGAGGATGGCGACGACGTCCGCCTCGGGCACGGCCAGCGCCTCGGCGACCTGTGCCGGAGTGAGCATCTCGGGCAGGGCGGTGGAGCCGCTCGCCGCGGCGCCGAGCGCGCCGCCCTGCTCGCGCATCATCTGCTGCGCGATGGCGAAGCCGACCGCCATTTCCGACGCCATGCCGCCCGTGCCGCCTCCCCCCTTCGGCCATGCCCTTCCCCATCTGGAACTTGACGTAGTCGTTCAGGTTGCCGACCGCGGCCATCGAGGAGCGCTTGTCGATCGCCTCCTCGACCTCGGGTGGCACCGACGTTCTCGACGATGAAGGACGCGATCGCGAGGCCGTACTTCGCCCCGACCACCGGGTTGATCGGCAGCAACGCGTCCCCGAGCTCGGTATAGCGGGTGGCCGCATCGAGCACCGGAATGTGGGAGCTGGCCAGGGCGTCCGCGAAGCAGGAGACGTGCGCGAACGCATGGTGTCCGCGAACTCGTCGAGGCGGAAGGTGTGGTCGGAGCCCGCGACCTCCTTCAAGAAGAGCTTCGGGTCCACGATCCTGAAGTCGTAGGTGCCGAAGGCACCGGGCGCAGACGATGCCGAAATCCTCGTCGCGCATCATGATGGGGTTCGCCGTGCCCCACTTGTTGCCCGTGAACAGGCGCGTGTTGAGGAAGTAGACATCCGCCTTGAACGGCGATTCGAGGCCGTACTTCCACGACTTCAGTCGCGTCAGGATCGGGATGTTGTCGGTCGTGAGGGAGTGCTTGCCCGGTCCGAAGGTGTCGCCGAACTCCCCCAGATAGACGAACTGCGCGACCTGGGACTCGCGCACGATGAGCTGCGCCCCCCGTTTGATCGCCTTGTCTTCGTCCGGGAAGCGCCAGGACAGGATGTCCCGCGAGTCGTCGGTCCACTCGATGATCTCGAGCAGCTCGCCCTTGATGAAGTCCAGGATGCCCATGTGTCGAATCCTCCCGTTCGAAGTTCCTACGTCGTGGCCGCTCGAGAAATTCTAGACGGCTCGGCGTGACGGTGGGGTGAAGCGTCGCCTGAGGAGCCCCGCGGCGGCTGCCGCCGCAGCGCCGGCCGGCGGCAGCCAGGCGAGGTAGGGCCACGTGCGATCGCCCCAGAGCACCAGGACCAGTGCAGCCAGTGCGACCCCCGGAAGGGCGGCGAGTACGGGTGCCGCCCCAGGCCGGGGCCCCGTCGCCTGGGCCGCTACGGGCGGCAGCAGGGCCAGCCAGGCGTGCGCACGCAGGATCGCGTCCCACCGATGTGCGCACAGCGCCAGCAGCAGCTCGGCGACGGCGACCAGAGTCACCGTTCGGCGGGCCCTGCTGCCTCGAGCGTCGTCCACCGTCCGCGACGGTAGGCTGCCGACGGCGGGGCGTCAAGGCCGCAGCGGTCCTGATAGGTTGCGGCCGTGGCGCTGGAGCTCGAGCGGGAGGCGCAGATTCGGGAGGTGCTCTCCTCCGCCCGGACGGTCGCGGTTCTGGGCGCCCACGTGGAGCCGGGGAAGCCGGCATTCTACGTGCCGGACTATCTCGCGTCGCAGGGCTATCGGATCCTACCCGTGAACCCCGGCTTCGTGGGCCGCTCGCAGTGGGGGGAGCCGTTCCGCGCCTCCCTGGCTGAGATCGGGGAGCCGGTCGACCTGGTGGACGTCTTCCGCCGCGCCGAACATCTCCCGGGCCATCTCGACGACATCCTGGCGCTGGACCCGAGGCCGCGGACCGTGTGGTTGCAGCTCGGGATCCGCCATCCGGCGGTCGCAGCGCGCCTGGTCGAGGCGGGGATCGACGTGGTGCAGGACCTGTGCACGATGGCGGAGCACCGGGCGCTCGGCCTCCCGGCCGTCTGAGCGGCGCCCTCTCCGACCAGCCGGTATGCTAGGACGATTCGCGCGCAACCGGCGCAGACCAGAGGACCATCCAATGAATCCGAGACTCGCCGGCCGCCTGGCGGCCACGCTGCTCCTGCTCGCCCTCGGTGTCGGCAGGGCCGGTGCCCAGGACCTGGCCGCCTTCGAGGCCCGCACGACGCGCCACGTCCTGGACAACGGCTGGACCTTCCTGATCGTCGAGCGACCGGTGGCACCGGTCTTCTCCTTCGCGACCTTGGTCGACGTCGGTTCGGCGCAGGAGGTGCCCGGCATCACCGGGTTGGCCCACATGTTCGAGCACATGGCGTTCAAGGGCACCCCGGTCGTGGGCACCAGCGACTACGAGGCCGAGGCCGCCGCGATCGACGCGATGGAGGCCGCCTATCAGGCGTGGCAGGAGGAGCGCATGAAGCTCGAGCCCGACCCGGAGGCACTCGAGCGCCTCGAAGGCGCCTTCCGCGAGGCGCAGCAGGAGGCCGAACGCTTCGTCGTTCCCAACGAGTTCGACGACATCCTCTCCGGCGAGGGCGCGGTCGGCATGAACGCCTTCACCAATACCGATCAGACGGGCTACTTCTACTCGCTGCCGGCCAACAAGCTCGAGCTGTTCGCCTACATGGAGTCCGAGCGATTCCTCCATCCGGTCTTCCGGGAGTTCTACAAGGAGCGCGACGTGGTGCAGGAGGAGCGGCGGCTGCGCACCGAGAGCCAGCCGGTCGGTCGCTTGATCGAGCAGTTCCAGGCCACGGCCTTCGTCGCCCACCCCTACAAGCAGCCGGTGGTCGGGTACATGAGCGACCTGCAGTCGTTCACCATCACCGACGCGCGCGAGTTCTACCGCCGGCACTACGCACCGTCGAACATGGTGACGGCGATCGTCGGCGACGTGAAGGCCGACGAGGTCATTCCCCTCCTCGAGACGTACTTCGGGCGGATCCCGGCGGGCGAGGAGCAGAAGCCGCTGCGCACGGTCGAGCCGCCTCAGATCGCCGAGAAGATCGTTCGCCTGGAAGATCCCTCGCAGCCGGTCTACGTCGAGGGCTACCACATGGCGGCGGTGACCGACCCCGATCAGCCGGTGTGGGACGCCATCGACGACGTCCTCTCGGGCGGCCGCACCTCGCGGCTCTATCGCAGCCTCGTCCGGGACCGCCGCATCGCCGCCTCGGTCGGCTCTTTCTCCCAGTTCCCGGGGTCCAAGTACCCGACCCTGTGGATCGCCTACGCCTTCCCGACGCCGGAGAGCAGCAACGAGGAGGTCCAGGCGGGGATTCGCGACGAGATCGCGCGGATCCGGGAGGAGCCGGTGGGCGCCGAGGAGCTCGAGCGGTTCAAGACGCGGGCCAAGGCCGGCCTCCTGCGGTCGTTGCGCGACAATCAGGGCCTGGCCTTCACGCTCGCGCAGTACGAGACCTGGTTCGGCGATTGGCGCGAGCTCTTCCGCTATCTGGAACGGATCGAGGAGGTCACGCCGGAGGACATCCAGCGGGTGGCCGACGCCACGCTGATTCCGACCAACCGGACCGTCGGCATGATCGTCACCGAGGGCCCCGGGGATGCCTCCCCGGAGGGCCGCTGAGGAGGCCACGATGCGAACCGTGAGGAGCCTGGTCCCGATCCTTCTGGCGTCGATCGCGGCACTTCCCTCAGCCGCCCAGGTGGAGAGGCCGGAGCAGCTGACCTATCCGCCCCTGCCGGAGTTCGACGTCCCGTCGCCCACCCGGGTGGAGCTCGACAACGGCATGGTCGTCATCCTCCTCGAGGACCACGAGCTACCCCTCGTCGACGCGGTGGCCCGCATCCGCACCGGTAGCCGCTTGGAGCCGGCGGACCGAGTCGGTCTCGCCTCCTTGACGGGAAGCGTCATGCGGACGGGTGGCACGGAGTCGATGAGCGGCGACGAGATCGACGACTTCCTCGAGAACCGGGCCGCCAGTGTCGAGACCGGCATCGGGACCGATGCGGGGACGGCGGCGATGAGCTCCCTGGTGCAGGACCTGCCCGAGGTCCTCGACGTGTTCGCCGATGTGCTGCGTCATCCGGTCTTCGCCCAGGACCGGATCGAGGTCGCCAAGGCTCAGGCCCGGACCGCGATCGCGCGTCAGAACGACAACCCGCAGGGCATCCTGTTCCGCGAGCTCGGGCAGGTGATCTACGGCCAGGACTCACCGTACGCCCGCGATGCCACCTACGCCACGCTGGCCGCCATCGGGCGGGAGGACATGCTGGCCTGGCACGAACGCTTCTACCATCCGGAGAACGTGATCCTCGGCCTGGTCGGAGACTTCGACACCGACGCGATGGTGGCCCTGGTGCGCGAGGTCTTCGGCGATTGGCAGCGCGGTACCGAGGCGCCGGAGGCCGCCGCGACCTGGCGCGAGCAGCCCGCTCCCGGTGTCTACTTCGTCGACAAGTCGGACGTCACGCAGTCGAACATCGCGCTCGGCCATCTGGGGATCCGGCGTGACGCGCCCGACTACTACGCGGTGCAAGTCCTGAACGAGCTCTTCTCCGGCGGCTTCGCGTCACGACTGGTTTCGGTGGTCCGAACCCGGAAGGGACTGGCCTACGCGGTGAGCGGCAGCGTCGGCAGCGACTGGGATCACCCGGGAATCACGCAGCTGTGGATGAGCACCAAGGTCGAGACCACCGGAGCCGGTATCGAGGCCCTGCGCGAGGAGGCTCGACGCCTCACGACCGAGCCTCCGACCGAGGAGGAGGTGGCGAAGGCCAAGCAGAGGATCCTCTCGTCGTTCGTCTTCAATTCCGATTCGACCCGCGAGATTCTCGGCCAACAGCTCACCTACGAGTACTACGGCTATCCGCTCGACTGGCTCGACCGATACGCCGCCGGCATCCGGGGAGTCTCGGTGGAGGAAGTTCGCCGGGCCGCCGCCGAGCGCATCCACCCCGACGATCTCTCGATCGTCGTGGTCGGCCCCGAGGAGGGGATGGATCGGCCGCTGTCGGACTTCGGCCCCGTCACCGCCGTCGACGTCAGCATTCCGCCTCCGCCCGCGGCGCCTCTCGAGGTGACGGAGGCCAGCTTGGCCGCCGGGAGCGAGCGGATGACGGCCGTGCTCGATGCGATGGGCGGCGCCGAAGCCGTGGCCGCCGTCGACACCGTCGTGCAGAGAGGTGTGCTTTCGGCGCAGACGCCGCAGGGCCCCATGCAGGCGACGGTGGAGAGCCTCGTGGCCTACCCCGATCGCTTCCGCCAGACGATGGTCCTGCCGTTCGGGACCCTGATCACCGTCGTCGACGGAGAATCCGGCTTCCGCTCCGGGCCGGGGGGCACGGAAGAGCTCAGCGGAGAGGCGCTCGAGGACAGTCGCAAGGCGCGGGGACGCAACCTCTTCGTGCTCCTTCGGCGCTACCTCGACGGGGACGTGCGGGCCGTCGCGACCGGCGAGGGCGACGTGGTGCTCCAGGGAGGGAACGACGGCGTCCGGCTCTCGCCCGAGGCCGGGACCGGCCTCCCCGGCACGCTCACCTACCAGGGCAACGACTTCGCCGGCACGCCCGGAGAGGTGCGGATCTCGTTCTCCGACTGGCGCGAAGACGCCGGCCTCCTCCTACCCTTCGCCGCCTCGGCGACCTTCGAGGGAGAGCCCCTCTGGGACCTCGCGGTCGACGAGATGGAGGTGGGTGCCGAGCTCCCGGCCGGTGCCTTCGACCGCCCCGCCGAGTAGATGCCTCAGGCGGCGGAGGCGACCGCCGCGCCGATCCCGCAGAGCAGCAGGAGCGGCAGGGCCACCAGGCAGACGACCACCGCGAGCGGCGCCAGGACCAGGCCGAGCGCCAGCAGGGCCACACCGAAGACGAGCTTGAGTACCAGACCGGCCAGGGCGAAGGGCAGCAACAGCAGACGGAAGGCCAGCTTCAGCGCCAAGCCGGCCACGAAGAGCAGGGCCAGTACCGCCAGGGCCATCCCGACGAGTCCGAAGAGGGTCATGAGCTCCACCATCGCTGTCTCCTCCTTCAGACTCGACTACGGGCCGGCGGGCCGTCGGGTTTCGTGGGAGGCACCACGAGCTCGACGGGCATCCACCGCCGCACGGAGTTGACGAGGAGGATCTGCTCGGCCGTCTCGAGGTCAGCGGGCACGAGAGTGGCCTCTTCGAGGCGGCCGCTCTCGAGCAGCTCGGCACGGAAGGTTCCGGCCAGCAGCCCGGCCGAGCGCTCGGGTGTGATCAGACGCCCTCCCGTCCGCAGGACCAGATTGGCGACCGTCGACTCGGTGAGCTCTCCGCGCTCGTTCCACAGCAGCACGTCGTCGACGTCGCTTGGGGCGCTCGCCAGGGATCGGCGGTAGACCGAGCGCCGGGTCGTCTTGTGGAAGAGGAAGGGGTCGCTCGAGTCGACCGGGTGGCCGGCGAGCGCGACGCGCCGGATCGGGCGTGCCGCCTCGACGGGGGCCTCCTCCAATCGGCAGCCCCCGCGCCGTGAGACGAGGAGGCGGACTCGGAGCGCTCCGGAGGGAGGGTACGACGCCGCCCGTGCGGCGAGCAGGGAACCGGCGGCGTCGCGCACGAGCTCGAAGCCGAAGTAGTGCGCGGAGTCCTCGAGCCGGTCGAGGTGCCTGTCGAGGAGGAAATAGCCGCGACCGGGCTCCCAGAGGAGCGTCTCGAGGAGCTCGAAGGCGGGTTGCGGCCGCAGCACCAGCGCCTTGGTGCGGGCCTCGTGGAGCTCCGCGTCGGCTCGCGAATCCCAGACGATGCCGCCGCCGGTTCCGTACGTCGCGCGCCCGGAGCGGCGGTCGATGGTGACGGTTCGGATGGCCACGCCGAACCGGCTCCGGCCGCAGGGTCGAACGTGTCCGATGGTCCCGGTGTAGACGCCTCGGGGCGTGCCCTCGAGCTCCGCGATGAGGCGGGTGGCGCTGCTCTTCGGGGCGCCCGTGATCGAGGCGGCGGGAAAGAGCGCCGCGAGCGCAGCGGTGAAGTCGGCCTCCGTCCGTGCCGTCACCGTGGATGTCATCTGGAAGAGCGAGTCGTAGCGCTCGACCTCGAAGAGCCGTTCGACCCCGACGCTCCCGTGGTGGGCGATGCGACCGAGGTCGTTGCGGGCCATGTCCACGATCATCAGGTTCTCGGCCCTGTCCTTCGGCGAGGCGGCGAGGCGGACGGCGATCTCGCGGTCCTCGGCGGTCGTGCGTCCGCGCCGCGCCGTGCCCTTCATCGGCCGGGTCGTGATGCGGCCCTCTGCGAGCTCGAAGAAGAGCTCGGGAGAGACGGAGCATACGCAGTGGGTCCCCAGGTC
The DNA here is from genome assembly GCA_041394745.1 of Thermoanaerobaculia bacterium. Taxonomy (GTDB): domain Bacteria; phylum Acidobacteriota; class Thermoanaerobaculia; order Multivoradales; family JAHEKO01; genus JAWKHP01. The sequence goes on from JAWKHP010000007.1 coordinate 50,361, forward strand.
CAGCCAGGCCGCGAACGCCGCCGGCTGGGCGCGCCGAAGCTCGTGGAAGAGCCCGAGAGGGTCGCCGTCGAGGGCGGTGACGAGCCGAATCGTGTAGTTGACCTGGTAGACGGATCCGGCCGCGATCGCTCGGTGGATGGCCTCGATGCCGCGGCCGTAGGTCTTCTCGTCCTCCGAGGGTGTCCAGTCGCCGAGCCGGTGCCGGCCGGCCGGCTGGAGCTCGTCCTCTCCGACCTCCCGCGGCGGCGGGAAGAGACCGAACCAGGCGACCGGGAGCGTCGGGTCCGGCGGCAGCGTGACGAGGGACCGGTCGAAGGCGGGAGCCGCCTCGTAGGCGAGGAAACCCACGGCGTGGAGGCCGGAGGCCAGGGCCTCGCTCACGCGCTCCAGCAGGGCGGGGAGCTGCTCCGGCACGGCCGCCTCGAGCACGTCTTCGGCGCGATCGAAGGCCAGCCACAGCCCGGGTCGGTCCTGACGCAGGAGTGCCTGGGGCCGGGAGTCCGTCATCGGGATGGGTGGCAGTCTACCGACGCTACCGCTGCCGGGGCGACGGCCGGCCACGAACGGCCTTCCGGTATGCTGCCGAGGCATGTCGCGGATCTACACGCGCACCGGCGACGACGGCACGACGGGCCTGATCGGCGGTCATCGCCTGCCCAAGGACAGCCTCCGGATCGACGCCTACGGCACGGTCGACGAGCTCAACTCGGCGCTGGGCGTCGCCTTGGCGGGGGGGCTGGATCCGCAGATCGAAGAGGCACTGACGCCCGTGCGCGAGCAGCTCTTCGCGCTCGGAGCGAGCCTCGCCGTGAACGAAGAGGATCGCGAGCAGCGCGGTGTGGCGTTTCTCGATCCGGGTCTCGTCGCCCGCTTGGAGGCGGCGATGGACCGGCTCTCGGAGTCCTTGCCTCCGCTGGCTGCCTTCATCCTCCCGGGTGGGAGCGTCGGCGCCGCCCACCTGCACCTCGCGCGGACGGTCTGCCGGCGCGCGGAGCGCCGCGTCGTCACCCTCGCCCGCGAGAGGGGTACCGATCCGACGGCGGTCCCCTACCTGAACAGGCTCGCCGATCTGCTCTTCGTCGCCGCCCGCTACGAGAACCACGCCCGCGGCGTCGCCGACGTCCCCTGGTCGCCCTCCTCGGCGGGCTAGAGGACCGTCTCGCGGACCACTTCCTCGATCGTGGTCACGCCGTCACGGATCTTCTGCAGGCCGCTGCCGCGCAAGGTCATCATGTCGTTCTCGACTGCCTTGGCGCGCAGCTCGTAGGCGCTGGCGCCCGAGAGGACCAGCTCCCGGATGTCCTCGTCGACCTCCATCACCTCGAACAGACCGATACGGCCCTTGTAGCCGGTGCTGCTGCACCGATCGCAGCCGCGACCCTTGTAGAGCTTCAGCGTCCGGGCCTCCTCGGGGGCGAAGCCGAGGTTGATCAGGGCGGCCTCGGGGACCTTGACCTCCTGGCGGCAGTTCGAGCAGATCTTGCGTACCAGTCGCTGCGCGGCGACCATGTGGACCGAGCTGGCGACCAGGAAGGGCTCGACGCCCATGTTCATCAACCGGTTGATCGAGGAGGGCGCGTCGTTGGTGTGCAGGGTGGAGAGCACCAGGTGGCCGGTCATCGCGGCCTTGATCGCCACCTCCGCCGTCTCGAAGTCACGGATCTCACCGACGAGGATGATGTTGGGGTCCTGCCGCAGGAAGGAGCGCATCGCCGTGGCGAAGTTGAGGCCGATCTGCTCCTTCATCTGGACCTGATTGACACCGGGCAGATTGAACTCGACCGGGTCTTCGGCGGTCATGATGTTGGTCTCGGGCGTATTGATGCGCGAGAGCGCCGAGTACAGGCTCGACGTCTTACCGGAACCGGTCGGTCCGGTCACCAGGACCATCCCGTACGGCTTGGTGATGGCCTGCTCGAAGCGGCGCAGGGAGTCGGGCTCGAAGCCGAGCCGCGACATGTCGAGCTCGAGCTGGTCCTTGTCGAGGAGGCGGAGCACGATCTTCTCGCCGAAGATCGTCGGCAGGGACGAGACGCGGAAGTCCAGGTCCTTGATCCGTCCGGCCATCCGGGTCTTGATCTTGATGCGGCCGTCCTGCGGCAGACGCTTCTCGGCGATGTCGAGCTTCGCCATGATCTTCAGGCGGCTGGTGATGGCCTCCTTCAGCTTCTGCGGAGGCTTCATCATCTCGTAGAGGACGCCGTCGATCCGGTAGCGCACCCGGTAGGCCTTCTCGTACGGCTCGATGTGGATGTCGGAGGCCCCGCGCTTGATGGCGTCCGAGAGGATGATGTTGACCAGACGGACGACGGGGGCCGTCTCGGACTCGGCGGTGATCTCCGCCAGGTCGAGCTCGCTCTCCTCCTCGAGCAGCTCGAGGTCGGCCTCGTCGGCCTCCGCGATGTCTTCCATCACACGCTTGAGCTCGATCGCGTGCGTGGAGCCGTAGTAGTTGTCGATCGCGACCTTGAGCGCCGAGTCGGTGGTCACCACCGGCTCGACGTTGTAGCCGGTCATGAACTTGATGTCGTCGAGCGCGAAGACGTTCGTGGGGTCGGCCATCGCCACGGTGAGCCGGGCGCCGGCCTTGGCCACCGGCAGGATCGTGTACTTGCGCGCTACGTCGGCCGAGATCAGGCCGAGGATCGTCTCGTCGATCTCGAGCGACTTGAGGTCGACCGGGGGTACGCCGTAGCGCTCGGAGAGGAACGAGACGAGCTCGTCCTCGTCGATGTAGCCGAGCTGGACGAGCTGGGTGCCGAGGCGCCCGCCGTCGACCTTCTGCTGGTCGAGCGCCTGCTGGAGCTGATCGCGGTCGATCTTGCCGGCCTCGATCAGGAGGTCGCCCAGTTTGTGGGCGCCCTCGGAGCGAGTGGCTTCTCCGATGGCCATGTCGGCGCAGTCTAGCAACGCCGTCGCGAGCCGGTCAACGGAGGCGGTCTCTAAGTGTCGAAGGGATCGGGCTTTAGCGGGATCCGGACGATTCGAGGACGCGGAGGGCGCGGCCGGCCACGGCCTGCGCCGGCAGGCCGAGCAGGCACGCCTTGGTCTCCTCGAAGCGGCGGTAGCAGTAGCTGCAGGGAAGTTGCAGCGCCAGGGCGCGCTCCGGGTGGCCGTAGGGTCCGTGGCGGGCCGGATCGGTCGGGCCCATCACGGCCAGGACCGGAACGCCCAGGGCGTGGGCCAGGTGGAGCGGACCGGTGTCTCCGCCGAGCACGAGGCGGGCGCCGCGCAGCGTGGCGACGAGGGCGGGCAGCCCCGGCGAGCCGTAGGGCCGGGCGGCTCCCTCACTGGCGCCGGCGACGGCCCGGGCCAAGTCGTCCTCGCCAGGGCCGGCGAGGACTCCCGCCGGGAGACCGGTGGCACGGTGCAGCCGGGCCAGGACCCGACCCCAGGCCTCCGGGGCATAGCGCTTGTTGGCCCACGCGGCTCCGGGGTGCAGCAGGATCGGTGGCGCCTCGGGGTCGGCCGCGACCGTGGGGAGCAGATCGGCGGAGCCGAAATCGGGCGACGCTTCATCGATGCCGAGGGCGGTCAGGATCTCGAGGGCACGGTCCACGGCGTGGGCCGCGGACACCGGGACGCCTTCGTTGAGCCAGATCGCGCTCGAGGGCTCGCGCCGATCGGGTCGGCGGGCTCCGACGCGCCGCCTGCACCCGGACAGGCGCGCCAGGACACCGGCCTTGTGATTGCCCATGAGGTCGAGAACGGCGTCGGCCTCGAAGCTCCGGAGCCGTCGGCGAAGGGCCAGCACTTCCCGCCGCGTCTCGCCCGCCAGCGGTCGTCGCCGCCAGCGCCTGGTGGCGACCGGCACCACCTCGTCGAGGTGCCGGTGTCCCTCGAGCAGGGCGGCGAACGACTCCTCGACCACCCAGGCCAGGCGCGCATCCGGGAAGCGTTGCCGCAGGGCGCCGAGCACGGGCAGGCAGTGCGCGATGTCGCCGAGGGCGCTGGTGCGCAGGAGCAGCAGGTTCAACGATCCAGGCTCTGGACCTTGCGGATCAGGTCGGTCGTGGCATGGTCCTTCGGGTCGCCGACGAGCCGCGTCTCGCCGCCGTAGGAGCGCACGACCTGGTACTCCGGCACACGCTCCGGAGTGCCGTAGTCCGGCCCCTTGCAGTGGACGTCGGGGCGCAGGCGCTCGAGCAGCGGCGCCGGCGAATCGCCGGCGAACACCACCACGAAATCGACGGGCTCCAGGGCGGCGAGCAGCTCCGCACGCTCCGCCGCCGGAACGATGGGGCGCCCGGTCCCCTTCAGCCGGGCCACCGAGTCGTCGTCGTTGACCGCCACGACGAGCGCGTCGCCTTGTGCCCGGGCGTCGCGCAGGTAGCGGAGATGGCCGACATGGAGGAGGTCGAAGTGGCCGTTGGCGAAGGCGATCCGCCGGCCTTCGCGGCGCAGCGCGGCGAGGCGATCCTCCACCTCAGCGGCGCTCAGGACCTCGCCCACGTCAGCTCCTCGCGCGGACGGGGGTCGGCCCGCACGGCCTCCGCCAGCTCGGTCCGATCGAGCGTCGCCGTACCGCGCTTCATGACCACGACGCCGCCGGCGTAGTCCGCGAGCAGCGCGGCCTCGAGCGCGGTGGCCCCCGCCGCCAGGGCCAGGGCGAAGGTGCCGATCACGGTGTCGCCGGCTCCCGTGACGTCGGCCACCTCGTCGGTACCGTGCACCGGCATCGTCGCGACTCCTTCCTCGGTGAACAGCGCCATGCCGCGGCTGCCGCGGGTGACGAGGAGGTGGCGGCAGCCGAGCCGCTCGCGCAGGCGGGGCCCTTCGGCCAGCAGAGCGGTGTCCTCCGCGAGTCGCCGCCCGGCCAGGGTCTCGGTCTCCTCCAGGTTGGGGGTGGCCGCGTCGATGCCGGCGAAACGCTCGAGCCGGTAGCGGCTGTCGCAGACCAGGAGGGCGTCCGGGCCGAGTGCGTCGCGCAGCCAGGGCACCAGCTCCGGAACCGCCGAGCCGTAGCCGTAGTCGGAGAGGATCGCCACCGGCGCGCCGCGACCCGCCAGGGCGGAGCCGAACGCCTCGCGCTCGGGCTCGCCGAGCTCGACGGTGTCCTCGACGTCGTAGCGCACGATCTGCTGCTTGATCGGACCGCCGCCGAGAATGCGGGTCTTGACCGGCGTGCGGTACCCGGTCTTGGTGATCAGCCCCGCCACGTCGACCCCCCGGCCCGCGAGCAGGTCGCGGAGCGCGGCGCCCTCGGCCTCGTCGCCGACGACTCCGAGCGGAATCGGCTCCCCGTCCAGGGCCGCCACGTTGGCCACGGCGTTGGCGCCGCCACCCGGCGTCACCGTCCGCTCCTCGAAGCGCAGGATCAGGACCGGGGCCTCGCGGCTGATCCGTTTCGGCGTGCCGGTGATGAAGGCGTCGAGCACGAGATCGGCCAGCACCACCACGCGGCGCCCGGGAAGGGCGTCGACGAGGGCGAGCAGGCGCTCGGCCGGGGGCGGGATGGCAGCCGGGGGCATCGGGCGCGATTCTACCGGCAGCTGCGCCTTCGAGGCGGGTATTCTCCGGCGCGATGGCGTCGGTCGAGGAGCGTCTGCGGGATCGGCTCGCCTCCGGGCCGCTGACCTTCCACGACTTCATGGAGGAGGCCCTCTACGGCGAGGGTGGCTACTACGCCGGCTCGCGCGCCCCGGTGGGCGAGGAGGGCGACTTCGTCACGGGCAGCTCGGTCTCGCCCCTCTTCGGTGCGGCGACGGCACGTCTGTTGGGTCGTCTCGATGCGGCCCTGGGCACGCCGGCCGACTACCTCGAGGCGGGCTACGGCAACGGCGAGCATGCCGCCGCGGTGGCGGCGGCTCGGGGACGAGGCGACGGACTCCTCCTGGCTTGGGATCGGGTGGCCCGCCCGCTGCCGCCGGATACCGCCGGCGTCGAATGTCTCGGGAAGCTCCCCGAGCGCCCGCTGTGCGGGCTCGTCTTCTCCTACGAGCTCTTCGACGCGCTACCCGTCCACCGGTTGGTAGGTCGCGAGGGCGGCGGGTTGGGCGAGCTCTGGGTCACCCTCGACGCCCGCGGCTCGTTCGCGTGGAGGGAGGGCGAGCTCTCCGAGGAGGATCTGCCCGAGCGCTGCGGGCTGGAGGCCTCGGATCTCGATCCCGGGCAGATCGCCGACCTGGCACCGGGTTGGGGCCCCCTGCTCGCCGATCTGGCGGCCCGGCTCGAGCGTGGGCTCCTGGTCACCTGCGACTACGGGTACGAGCGCCCCCGTTTGCTCGATCCCCGGGTGAGGCGCACGGGCACGCTGGCGTGCTACCGGGGCCACACCGTCCACCGCGATCCCTTCCGGGAGATCGGTCGTCAGGACCTGACGGCCCACGTCGATTGGACGACGCTGATCGACGCCGGCGAGGCGGCCGGGCTCGCGACCGTCGCTCTGGCCCCGCAGGCCCTCTGGCTCACCGAGCTCGGCATCTTCGACGAGCTCGGCGAAGCCGACCTGCCGACGCGGCTCGCCGCCGCCCGCCTGCTCGATCCGCAGGGCATGGGGAGCGACCTGCAAGTGCTCGTCCAGGCGCGAGACGTCGAGGCCGCCGACCTCTTCGCCCTCGACCGGCTGGCCAGGCGCCGATGAGGGCCGCCGGACGAGCGAGGCCGCCGGCCGGCGCCGGCAGGGACGGGTGACGCCCGGTCAGCTCCCGGGACGGACGCCCTCGGCCCAGCAGGTGACGTACCAGAGGGCCGCGTCGGCGAGCCCTCGCCACCGGTCGAAGGCCGCCAGACCCCTCTCGATGTCGGGCTCCGAGGCGGAGCCGGTGTCGAGGAGGCTTTGACGGGCGCCTTCCAGGACGCCGCGGAAGTTTCCGATCATCGGCTCGAAGCTGCGCGCGCCGCGGCAGGCGCCGAAGAAGAGCATGTCGCTGCGCCGAGGCTCCGCTCCCACCTCGACGAGAAGGCCGGTGAGCCGCGTGCCGATCCGCGGGTCGTTGCCGAGGCGCTCGTAGCTGGCGACGTAGGCGTCCCAGAGACGCTCGAGGTCCGGGTCGCGCGGGTGGACCCGCAGGAGCGAGTGGTCGTCGTCCTCCAACACGATCCGCCCCCCGGGGCGTACCGCGCGCGCGAGCAGCGCCACGGCCGCCCGTGGATCGGAGAGGTGCTCGAGAACGAAGCGCGCGTGGGCGACGTCGAACGTGCCCCACTCCCCGCCGTCGAGCGGCGGCGCGGCGACGCTGCCGGCCCGGAAGTCGACCAGCCCGTCCTCACCTTCCGCGGCCGCCAGACGGACGGCGGCTGCGAGCTGCCCGGGATCGCGCTCGATCGCGACCACCCGCCCCTTCCTCCCGACCGCTCGCGCGATCCCCCGGCTCAGCTGTCCGAGGCCGCTCCCGAGATCGAGAACCCGGTCCCCGAAGCGCACGTCGAGGGCGGCCAACGACCGGCTGTTGAGTAGCTCGTTGAGGACGGACAGGCGCCTCTGCTCGCGGGGCAGGCTGCCGTGGATGTAGGTGGGTTCGGAGCTCGGGAACGAGGACATGACCCTCATACGGAATGCGGGACGGGATGTCTCTCCTACGTTTGCCGGTGGGCTCGAAAGGGTCTCCCGAGCATGCCCCGGAGTCGCCTTGACACCCCTTCGGCCCCCGGTAGAATGGCCGCGCTTCGCGCACAGCTCTGGAGTCGCGGTTCGCGGCCGAGGCGTTCGACGTCACCATGGAGAGCTACCTTCCGATCCTGGTTTTCGTGCTGATCGCGGTGCTCTTCCTGATCGCCTCGCTGACGGCGGCCAGGCTCTTCCGCCACGGCGGCAGCGGACGGACGAACCGCGATCCGTACGAGTGCGGGAACGAGGCCGACAGCTTCGCGCACGACCATCGGTTCTCGATCCGGTACTACCTGATCGCCGTGCTCTTCGTCGTCTTCGACGTCGAGACCGTGTTCCTGTTTCCGTGGGCGGTGATGTTCGACAAGCTGGCGCTCTTCGGCTTCGTGGAGATGATGGTCTTCCTGGCCATCCTCGTGGTGGGCTACGTCTACGTCTGGAACCGGGGGGCGCTCAATTGGGCCTGATGGACAACGTCGAGGCGAACGTCCTCACCACGAGCTACGACAAGATCTTCAACTGGGCTCGCCGCTCCGCCATCTGGCCGATGCAGTTCGGCCTCGCCTGCTGCGCCATCGAGATGATGGCGGTCCTCGACCCGCGGCACGACATGTCCCGGTTCGGAGCCGAGGTCTTCCGCGCCAGCCCGCGACAGAGCGATCTGATGATCGTCGCCGGCACGGTGACCGAGAAGATGGCGCCGATCGTGCGTCGGCTGTGGGACCAGATGCCGGAGCCCAAGTGGGCGATCGCCATGGGCGCCTGCGCCACATGCGGCGGCCCGTACCGGACCTACGCCGTGACCCCAGGGCGTCGATCGCGTCATCCCCGTCGACGTCTACGTGCCGGGCTGCCCGCCGCGCCCCGAAGCCCTGCTCTGGGGCCTGCCCACCCGCAGCGCAAGATCGATCGGATGAGCGTGGCGCGCGGCGCCCGGAGGCGTTGGGCCGCTTCCGGCGAGGTCGCGGCTCAGGGCGCGGATGACGAGGGCCGGCGACCCCAGGCGGAGAGGGTGCGGCGACAGCCCTCCGGCAAGAAGAAGCCTAGAAGTGGCCGCCCGAGGACCAGGCCCCGGCTCGGCCGACCGTGCCCGAGCAGAAGGCCGCCGCGGCGGACGAGCCGGGCAAGAAGAAGCCCAGAAGTGGCCCCGGAGGACGCGGCTCCGGCCGCTCCGGCCGAGCCCGCCAGAAGAAGCCGAAGACATGGCCGCCTGACGACGCCGCACCCGCGGCCGCCGAGGCGGCCAAGAAGCCGAAGAAGTGGCCCCCGACGACGCGCCCACCGGTGACGGCGAGGCGCCGAAGAAGGCCCCCAAGTGGCCTCCGGAGCCCGCCGCGGCAGGAGCCGAGGAGGGCAAGAAAGGCGAAGAAGTGGCTGCCCGATCCCGCCGAGGCGGCGGAGAAGAGGAGGCGCCGAAGCCGGCTCCGAAGCGCCCGCCTGGGAGGTCGATCCGACGGCTCCCGACTGGCAGGACGCCGGTGACGATGCGCTGGTGGACCGCTTGAAGGAGGGCTTCGGCGACGCCGTGGAGCGCGCCCGGACCTTCGCCGGCGACCTCGTCGTCGAGATCGCACGGGACCGCATTCGGGACGTCTGCGCCCAGCTGGCCGACGGTGAGGGCTACAAGTTGCTGGTCGACGTCACCGCTGCCCACTACCCCGAGCGCGAGAGCGGCCGCTTCGAGGTCGTCTACATCGCCTACTCCTTCGACGCCAACCGCCGCGTGCGGCTCAAGGTGCGGACCGACGAGAACGAGCCGGTGCCGACCGTGGTCCCGGTCTGGAAGGGCGCCGAGTGGCTCGAGCGCGAGATCTGGGACATGTTCGGCGTCACCTTCGACGGCCACCGGACATGACCCGCATCCTCTTGTGGAGGGCTTCAACGGCCACCCCTGCGCAAGGACTTCCCCGTCGAGGGCATCGACACCGGCAGCGCCATCTTCCCGAGTACTACGACCAGTCCGCCGGCCCGTGACCGGCACCGGCTCCGGCTGGAAGCCTCAGCCGCCGCCCGAGGAGGGGGCATGACCGACGCCGCCCACCCCCGTCACGACACGCTCTTCGACGTCGAGGAGATGGAGCTCAACTTCGGGCCCCAGCACCCCTCGACCCACGGGGTCTGCGCCTGAAGCTCGAGGTCGACGGCGAGCGCATCGTCGACTGCTACCCGGTGATCGGCTATCTGCACCGAGGCACGGAGAAGCTCTTCGAGCTCCACCCCTTCGTGCAGAACGTCCCGCATACCGACCGCATGGACTACGTGCGGCGGCGACCAGCAACCTGGCCTACGTCGGCGCGGTCGAGAAGCTGACGGGCCTGGTCGTGCCCCCGCAGGCCGCTACATCCGCACCATGCTGGCCGAGCTGCAGCGGATCTCCTCGCACCTGCTCTGGCTCGCCACCCACGCCATCGACATCGGCGCCATGACGCCGTTCTTCTACTGTTTCCGTGAGCGGGAGGAGATCCTCGATCTCTTCGAGGAGTACTGCGGCGCGCGGCTGACGCTCAACTGCATGCGCCCGGGCGGCCAGCCGTTCGACCTGCCCGTGGAGTGGACCGACCGGTGCCGCGCTTTCGTCGAGGGTTCCCCGCCAAGGTCGACAGTACGGGCCTGCTGACGGAGAACCGGATCTGGAAGAAGCGCACGATCGGCGTCGGCGTCCTCTCGCCGGAGGACGCCATGGCCTACGGAGCGGCCGGCCCGATGCTGCGCGGCAGCGGCATCCAGTGGGACCTGCGCAAGGCCCTCCCCTACGAGGCCTACGCCGACCTCGACTTCGACGTGCCGGTGCGCCACAACGGGGACACCTACGACCGCTACCTGGTGCGCATGGAGGAGATGCGGCAGTCGGCCCGCATCCTGCTCCAGTGCCTCGACAAGCTCCCCGAGGGCCCCGTCATGGCCAAGCGGCCACGGGTGATGAAAGGCCCGAAGGAGGGCGAGGTCTACCACGGCATCGAGGGGCCGAAGGGCGAGATCGGCTTCTACATCGTCGGCGACGGCACGCCGAACCCCTATCGTTGCCGGGTGCGGCCGCCGTCCCTGTTGAATCTGCAGACGGTGCCGGAGCTCGCCAAGGGCCAGCTGGTGGCCGACCTCGTCGCCATCATCGGCACGACCGACATCGTCCTCGGCGAGGTGGACCGCTGATGCAGGACTTCCTCGGCCCGACGCTGTTCCAGTACGTCTGGGTTCCGGCGATCAAGATCGCCCTGGTGGTCTTCGTCGGCGTGCTGCCGCTCATCACCTATCTGGTCCTGGCGGAGCGCAAGATCCTCGGCTTCCTGCAGGTGCGCACCGGTCCCAACAGGGTCGGGCCCTGGGGCATCCTGCAGCCGATCGCCGACGTCGCCAAGCTCCTGGTCAAGGAAGACGTCATTCCTTCGCGGGCGGTCAAGTGGGCGTTCGTCCTGGCGCCCTGTCTGGTGGTCGGCCCGGCGCTGGTGATCTTCGCCGTCATCCCCTTCGGACCCTCCTCGCGGGTGACGGGGGGCTACGACTGGTACATCACGGACATCAACGTCGCGCTGCTCTTCGTTCTGGCCATGGCGACGATCGGCGTCTACGGGATCATCCTGGGCGGCTGGGCCTCGAACTCGAAGTTCTCCCTGCTCGGCGGCCTGCGCTCGGCGGCCCAGATGATCTCCTACGAGGTGCCCCAGGGCTTCGCGTTGGTGGCGCCCCTGCTGATGGCGGGCACGATGTCGCTCGCCGGCATCGTCGAGGCGCAGATCGCCCAGCGCGTCTGGTTCCTCTTCTGGCCGCACTGGTGGCTGCCGCTCGGCATCGTCCCCTTCATGATCTACCTGATCGCCGGAGTGGCCGAGTCGAACCGCAACCCCTTCGACCTGCCGGAGGCCGAGTCGGAGCTGGTGGCCGGCTTCCACACCGAGTACACGGGGATGCGCTTCGCGCTCTTCTTCCTCGGTGAGTACGCCAACATGATCGTCATCTCCGCGGTGGCGGTGACGCTTTTCCTGGGCGGGTGGACGCGGCCGTTCCCGAACGTCGAGGCGCTCTCGTTCCTCGACCTGTCCCTCCTGCCCGCCGGCCTGGTGGGCGTGCTCTGGTTCTCGGTCAAGCTCGCCTTCTTCCTCTTCCTCTACATCTGGTTCCGGGGGACCTTCCCCCGGTACCGCTTCGACCAGCTGATGGACCTCGGGTGGAAGTGGATGATCCCGCTCTCGCTCGTGACCCTCTTCGTCATCGGCCTCTGGAAGATCCTGACGTGAGGTACCCCCGATGAGCGCCGTCAAGCGATTCCTCGACAAGTTCATGCTCCTCGACCTGTTCGCGGGGCTCTCGATCACCGGGCGCCACCTGTTCAAGAAGAAGGTGACCGTGCAGTACCCGGAGACCCGGCGCGAGCCGGCCCACCGCTTCCGCGGCATGTTCCGACTCGACGAGGAGCGCTGCATCAAGTGCACGCTCTGCGCCCGCGACTGCCCGATCGACATCATCTACATCGACTGGCACAAGGAAGAGAGCCCGGTGTCGGGCAAGAACGAGAAGGTGCTCGATCGCTTCGACATCGACGTGCAGCGCTGCATGTTCTGCGGCCTGTGCGAGGAGGCCTGCCCCACCAACCCCAAGTCGATCTGGCTCACCAGCAAGACCTACGAGCTGGCGAGCTACGACCGGTGGGAGAACCTTTACGTCGACATGGACGAGCTGATGGACTGGAAGGTCCGTCCGGCCTACACCGATCGGGAGGTCGTCTAGGAGCATGGAAGCCGTGGCGGCCTGGGGGCCGGCGATCCTCTTCTACCTGTTCGCCGCAGTGGCGGTCGCGGCGGCGCTCGCGGTCGTCACGCTGCGCAACCCGATGTACGGTGCCATCGCGCTGCTGACCTGCTTCCTGTCGGTCGCGGCGCTCTTCTTCCTGCGCCACGCCGAGTTTCTCGGAGTCGTCCAGATCTTCGTCTACGGCGGCGGCATCATGGTGCTCTTCCTTTTCGTCATCATGCTGGTGAACCTGCACCGGCTGCACGAATCGAGGCTCTTCGCCCCGCACGGAGCGATGGCGCTCGTGCTGGCCCTGGTTTTGGTGGCCCTGCTGGTGCTGATCGTCTACCCCCTGGGCTTCCCGCAACCGGACCCGGCGCCGGCGAGCTTCGTCGCCGTCGACGGCACGCTCGCCGGCAACTCCCAGGCCGTCGCCTGGCAGCTCTATCGCGGCTATCTGCTTCCCTTCGAGATCGTCTCCGTTTTCCTGCTGGTGGCGATGATCGGAGCGGTGGTCCTGGGACGGAGGGATTGAGGGTGCTCGAGATCACCACGACCCACTACCTGATCCTCTCGGCGATCCTGTTCACCATCGGGATCGCGGGCATCGTCAGCCGCCGCAACATGATCACCGTGCTGATGTCGATCGAGCTGATGCTCAACTCCGTCAATCTGAACTTCATCGCCTTCTCCTACCAGCTCTCCGACCTCGGTGGACAGATCTTCTCGATCTTCACCATCGCCGTCGCGGCGGGCGAGGCGGCGGTGGGCCTCGGCATCCTGGTGGCGATGTTCCGCCTGCAACAGAGCGTCGAGCTCGACCGGTCCACGGAGCTCTCGGGATGAAGAGCTGGATCTGGCTGGTCCCCGTTCTCCCCTTCGTGGGTGCTCTCGCCAACGGCGTGCTGCTGCGCAACCGACTGGGCAAGAAGGCGGTGGCGGTGCTGGCCTGCGGTCTGGTGGGCTTGGCGTGCCTGCTCTCCTTCGCCGCCATCGGCAGCTACATGGCGAGCCCCGAGTACGCCGCGCACGAGCCCTACGAGCTGGTCCTCTACGACTGGATCCCGGCGGGCCTGCTCGGCATCGACGGTGGGGTCTTCCGCGACTTCACCGTCCAGATGGGATTCCAGCTCGACCCGCTGTCGGCCGTGATGCTCTTCGTCGTCACCTTCGTCGGCTTCTGGATCCACGTCTACTCCGTGGGCTACATGGACCACGAGCCCGGCTTCCAGCGCTTCTTCACCTACCTGAACCTCTTCATGGGGGCGATGCTGCTGCTGGTGTTGGGCAACAACTACCTCGTGATGTTCGTCGGGTGGGAGGGCGTGGGCCTGTGCTCCTACCTCCTCATCGGCTTCTATTTCGACGAGGAGTTCCCACCCTATGCAGGGCGCAAGGCCTTCATCACCAACCGTGTCGGCGACTTCGGCTTCGTCATGGGCCTCTTCGCCCTGGTGGCGCACTTCGGGACCCTCGACTACACGACGATCGTCCACTCGATCGAGGAGAACCCCGGGCTCCTTCAGCAGCCCTACCTGCTGGGGCTTTCCCTGGCGAGCTTCATCGGCCTGGCGCTCTTCATCGGCGCGACCGGCAAGAGCGCCCAGATCCCGCTCTACGTGTGGCTGCCGGACGCGATGGCCGGTCCGACACCGGTCTCGGCCCTGATCCACGCAGCCACCATGGTCACCGCCGGCGTCTACATGGTGGCGCGCTCGAACGCCGTCTACCAGCTCACCTCGGTGTCGGACCTGGTCGCGATCATCGGAGCGCTCACGGCGCTCTTCGCCGCCACCATCGCCATCGCGCAGGACGACATCAAGAAGGTCCTGGCCTACTCGACGGTCTCGCAACTCGGCTACATGTTCCTGGCCGCCGGAGCCGGTGCCTACGGGGCGGCGGTCTTCCATCTCATGACCCACGCCTTCTTCAAGGCGCTCCTCTTCCTCGGCTCGGGCTCCGTCATCCACGCCATGGGCGGCGAGCAGGACATGCGGAGGATGGGCGGGCTGAAGAAGCACATGCCCTGGACCTACCGCACGTTCCTCGTCGGCACGATCGCCATCGCCGGCATCCCGCCGCTCGCCGGGTTCTTCTCGAAGGACGGCATCCTGTCGGCCGCCTTCGTCGATCACAAGACGCTGTGGGCGATCGGTCTCTTCACCGCCGGGCTCACCGCCTGCTACATGTTCCGGCTGCTCTACATGACCTTCTACGGCCAGTTCCGGGGCGGCGAGGAGCAGGAGCACCACCTGCACGAGTCGCCGGCCGTCATGACGGTTCCGCTCGTCGTCCTGGCGGTGGGTGCCGTCTTCGCGGGGTGGGTCGGCGTCCCGCCGGTCGGCGAGCTCAACGTTCACTGGCTCAATGCCTTCCTGGCTCCGGTCGTCGCCCACGTGTCCGAGCACGCCGAGCACCACGCCAGCGTCCCTCTCGAGCTGGCCCTGATGGGTGTCTCGGTGCTCGTCGCCGTCAGCGGCATCCTGCTGGCGAGGTCGCTGTGGGGGAGGGGCAGGGGGCTGGCGGCCGAGGATGCCTTCGCCGCGCGCTTCGGTGGTCTGCGCCGTCTGCTGGCGAACAAGTACTGGGTCGACGAGTTCTACGCCGCAACATTCATCCGCGGCACCTGGAGCAGCGCCCGAGGCCTGTTCGCCTTCGACAGCCGATTCATCGATGGGGTGCTGGTCAACGGCTCACGTCACCTGACGGTGGCGATCTCCCTGCTGTCGGGGTTCTTCGACAAGTACTTCGTCGACGGGCTCGTCAACCTGACGGGCCTCGTCATGCGGGCCGGCTCGCGGTCGTTCCGCAGCCTGCAGACCGGCGCGGTCTCGCAGTACGGACTGGTGATGGCGCTCGGCGTGGTGATCCTGCTCGGGTTCTACATCGCGATGCGCCTGGGGGGCTGGGGCCTGTAGCGGTTCCGCGAGGAGAGGGAATTCATGGATTTCGTGCGCGAGATGCCGTTCTATCTGAGCCTGATCTGCTACCTGCCGCTGCTCGGCACGGTGCCGATCTTCTTCATGAAGGACGCGGGGACCGTGCGTCGCTGGGCAACCGCCGTCGCGGGCCTCGACTTCGTCGTGTCGCTGCCGCTGTGGTTCGCCTTCGAGCGTCAGGGCGAGCTCTTCCAGTTCCGCGAGAGCCTCTCCTGGATTCCGGCGATCGGCGCCAGGTACGAGTTCGGGATCGACGGCATGGCCATGCTGCTCGTCGTGCTGACGACCCTGCTCGGCCTCCTCGCCTTCCTCTCCTCCTGGAGCGCCATCGACGTCCGGCAGAAGGAGTACTACATCTTCCTCCTGCTCCTGCAGACCGGGATGCTCGGCGTCTTCATGGCGATGGACTTCTTCCTCTTCTACGTCTTCTGGGAAGGTCATGCTGGTCCCGATGTACTTCCTGATCGGGATCTGGGGCGGACCGCGCAAGCTCTACGCGGCGATCAAGTTCTTCCTCTACACGCTGGTGGGCTCGGTCCTGATGCTCCTCGGCATCCTGGCCCTGTACTTCTACAACTCGACGGGGCTGCTGGGCATCGAGGGTCTGGGGAACGAGCGCACTTTCTCGATCCTCCAGTTCCACCAGATCTCGAGCCAGATTCCCGCCGACCTGCAGTTCTGGATCTTCTTGGCCTTCTTCATCGGCTTCGCCATCAAGGTGCCGATGTTCCCCTTCCACACCTGGCTGCCGGACGCCCACGTGGAGGCGCCGACGGCGGGCTCGGTGATCCTCGCCGGCGTCCTGCTGAAGATGGGCACCTACGGTTTCGTCCGCTTCTCTCTACCGATCCTGCCGGACGGCACCTGGCGGTGCTTGCCTTGGGTGGCGGGTCTGGCCATCGTCGGCATCGTCTACGGCGCTTTGGTGGCGATGGCGCAGAAGGACATGAAGAAGCTGGTGGCTTACAGCTCCGTCTCCCACATGGGCTTCGTCATGCTGGGTCTCTTCGCCCTCAACGTGACGGGTTTGAGAGGCGGCATCATCCAGATGCTCAATCACGGGCTGTCCACCGGCGCGCTCTTCCTCCTCGTCGGCGTGATCTACGAGCGCCGGCACACCCGGATGATCGCGGAGTACGGGGGCCTGTCGAAGCAGATGCCCGTCTTCGCGACCATCTTCCTGATCATCACCATGTCGTCGATCGGCTTGCCGGCCCTCAATGGGTTCATCGGCGAGTTCACCATCCTCGTCGGGGCTTTCAACCGCACCTGGTGGTGGGCCCTGATGGGTGCGCTGGGGATCGTGCTGGGAGCCGCCTACATGCTCTGGATGTACCAGCGGGTCTTCTTCGGGCCGCTGTCGAATCCCGAGAACGAGAAGCTGCAGGACCTCAGCCGGCGCGAGCTCTGGTACCTGGTGCCGCTGGTCGTCCTCTGTTTCTGGATCGGTCTCTATCCCAAGCCGATCTTCGACGTGCTCGAGAAGCCGGTCGACTACATCGTGAGCAAGGTCGATCCGGAATACGCCGCTGCTGCTGCGGCGGCGGCGGCGCCGGCCGCAGCTCTCGAGGCCGAGGCGGGAGAGTAGCGGATGGGCTCCGTGGCGCCCCAGGAGTTCTGGCTCCTGCTGCCCGAGATGGTCCTGGCGGCCGTGGGCATGGCTCTGTTGGTCTTCGGGGCCTTCGGCCGTGGCCTGACCAGCCGGACCGCCTCGATCATCTCCGTCGTCGCCGTCGGTGCGACGGCGGTGCTGGTGGTCTGGGCGGCCAGGCAGGCGCCGGGCTCGCGCGCCTTCCTCGGCGGTCTGTTCGTCCTCGACTCCTATGCCGTGTTCTGGAAGATGGTGTTGCTGTTGGCGACGGCGCTCTCGGCCATCCTGGCGTGCCGCTTCGTCGAGGAGGGCGGGTACCGGGCGGGCGAGTTCTTCTCCCTCCTGCTGCTGGCGGCGACCGGAATGCTCTTCATGGTCAGCGGCGCTTCGTTGCTCTCGATCTGGATCTCGCTCGAGCTGATGGCGCTGGCCAGCTACATCCTGGCGGGCTACTTCAAGCTCGAGAGGCGCTCCAACGAGGCGGCGATGAAGTACTTCATCCTCGGTGCGCTCTCGAGCGGCATTCTCCTCTACGGCATCTCGCTGCTCTACGGAGCGACGGGGACGTTCCAGCTCTCGGTGCTCGCGGAAAGGGTGCCCGACGCGTTCTTCTCCGGTGGGATGCTGGTGCCGGCCGGCTGGATCCTGCTGGCCGTGGGCCTCTTCTTCAAGGTGTCCGCGGTGCCCTTCCACGTCTGGACGCCCGACGTCTACACGGGAGCCCCGACTCCGGTCACCGGCTTCCTGGCCGCGGCGTCGAAGGCGGCATCCTTCGCGATCCTGATCCGGGTCTTCTATCAGGGCCTGCCGGCGCTGGTGGTGGAGTGGCAAGTCGTCATCGCCGCAGTGTCGGTGCTGTCGATGGTGTGGGGCAACCTGGCGGCACTCACCCAGACCAACGTCAAGAGGATGCTCGCCTACAGCTCGATCGCCCACGCCGGGTACGTGCTCATGGGAGTCTTGGCGGGGACGGAGGACGGCCTCTGGGCCGTTCTCTTCTACCTGCTGGCCTACTCGGTGATCACCATCGGCGTGTTCGGGCTGGTGATCCTCCTCGAGCGTCGTGAGTATGCGGGTGAGACCTACGCCGACTACGCCGGGTTGGCCTCGCGCCACCCCGGGCTGGCAGCCATGATGCTGGTCTTCATGCTGGCCCTGACCGGGATCCCCCCGACCGGCGGCTTCTTCGGCAAGCTCTACCTCTTCGCCGCCGCCGTGCAGTCCGGGTGGACCTGGGTGGCGGTCATCGGCGCGCTGACCAGCGCGATCTCCCTCTACTACTACCTGGGGATCGTGGTCCAGATGTACTTGAAGGACGGGGAGGCCGATACGCCCAGTCCCCTGCGGGCGCCTGGCCTGGTGGCCGCGGTGGGATTCTGCGCCGTGATCACCGTCTTGCTCGGTCTGATGCCCGGCCGCATCGTCGAGCTGGCTCGAGCGAGCCTGATCGCCGTTCCGTAGGACCGCGGCGGCTCGTCCTGTCCGGTGGACGGCGCCGACCCATCGAGGCGTCCGGCCGGCCGGTCCGTTCCATCGGCCGCGGGACCCGTCCGCTGGCATATTCCATGCGTACTCCAGTGGACGTGGAAGAACGTGCGGATCAGCAGAGGGGCTGGAACTTCGAGGCGGCGGCCATGCCGTACGTCGACAGCCTCTACAACACCGCCTACCGGATGGCGCGAAACGCCGAGGACGCGGAGGATCTGGTCCAGGAGACGTACCTCAAGGCCTACAAGTACTACGACAAGTTCGAAGAGGGGACCAACTTCAAGGCGTGGCTGTTCAAGATCTTGAAGAACACCTTCATCAACAGCTACCGCCGCAAGCAGCAGGTCCCCCCCCAGAGCGACTTCGCGGACATCGAGGACAGCTTCGAGAGCCGGATCGACGGTCGGCTCCAGCAACCGGCGCCGAGCCCCGAGGAGGAGATCCTCGCCGAGGTTCTGGACGAGGACGTCCAGCGTGCCCTGGACGACCTGCCGCCCGACTATCGGATGGCCCTCATCCTCTCCGACCTCGAGGACTTTTCGTACAAGGAGGTCGCCGGGATCCTCGAGGTTCCGGTGGGGACCGTGATGAGTCGCCTCTACCGGGGGCGCAAGGCCCTCGAGAGCGCGATGCTCGGGTACGCCCGGGCGCACGGCTACCTGCGGGGCGACCGCACACCTGCCAAGATGCGCAGCCGGCGCTGAGCCGCACCCCCGAGGAATAGCCCTACCGCGGGTGCGGTTACAATGGTGTACCCTCGATGGAGTTGGGTCCGGGTGGCCGGCTCCCGAGGGACCATCGAGCCCGCCTGAGAGTGCACGGAAAGCCAAGACGATGTCTCAGCTGATGGAGTGGGAGGTCCGTCGTCCCGACACGGAGGCCGAGATGGCCGCAGCCGAGCGGCTCGGTCCGCTCGACAGCCAGCGCGTGCGCCGTCTCCTGCGCCGGAATTGCTCCCGTCTGGTGGCGCCGGAGACCCTCCGGCAGCGCATCCTCGCCAGTCTGCCGCACCGGAGCCGAGACATGGGAGAATCGCGCCGATGACCTGCCGCGTTTCCGCCCGGCGACTGTCCACGGCCCTGGCCCTCCTCGCGTTGGCGTCGGCGGGTCTCTTCGCCCAGGGCGACCTCCGGTTACAGGGGCTCGGCGGTGGAGAGCTCCGTGAAGCCGGCTTCCAGCAGGGTGCACACATCGTCGTCTTCTGGACGACCTGGTCGCCTCGTGGTCGCGATATCGTCGAGCGTGTCAACGCCCTCGCCGACGGCTGGGGAGATCGGGCCCAGGTGATCACGGTCAATTTCCAGGAGGACGCCGCCGACGTGCGCGCCTTCCTCCAGGACAAGGGGCGCTTCAAGGTGCCGGTCTTTCTCGACACCGACGGCGCCCTGTCGAAGAAGTACCACGTCAACAGCGCTCCGTGGCTGCTGGTGATCAAGGACGGACGGACCGCGTACAGTGAGAAGCTGCCTGCGGATCCGTCGGTCCTCTCCCAGGTCCTGCAGTAGTCGCCGAGCCGTCGCATGTCCGCCACCCGCCCCCGGAAGACCGTCCATTGAGCCGGGGAACGGCCTCGCGGAAGGCGCCGCCCCTCGCGCTGCGCGTCGCCGTTCTCGGCGTCTTGGCGGCAACGGTGCTCGTGCTCCTCGGGTGGACGCGGAGCGTGACGCGCCGGGCCGCGTCTCCGTATCCGATCGCGGCGGCGGCGCGATTCGATCCGCGACTGGCGACGCTCGGCGCGGCGGACACCGACACCATCGCCGGTGATCCGGCGCTGGAGTACCACTTCCGCCCGGGAGAGACGGTCAGCGACGTGCTGGCGGCGCTGGACTTCCCGCCCCAGGAGGCATCCGAGGTTCTCGGGGTGCTGGCCGAGTTGGCGGATCTGCGGCGGCTACGGCCGCGGGACGGCTACGCGGCGCTCTACGGCCCCGACGATTCCCCGACCGGGTTCCGGCTGCTGCTGGACGGCAAGGGCAGGGCGGCCGTCTACCGGGAAGCCGACCGCTGGAGCGGTCGCTGGGAGCCGTTCACGCGCCGGGTGGAGGTGGCGGCGGTGAGCGCAACGTTGGACGGCTCGCTGGAGACCTCGCTCCGGAACGCCGGAGCCGAAGGGGTCTTGGCCTATCTGATGGCGGATGTGTTGCAGTGGGACCTCGACTTCAACCGGGATCTGCGCACCGGCGACCGTTTCTGGGTGCTCTACGAGAGGGTCTATCTCGACGGCTCCTTCCACGCGCTCGGCAACGTGGTGGCCCTGGCCTACGAGAATCTCGGGCGCCGCCTCGAGGCCTACCGGTTCGAGGACGGGGAGGAGGCGGGCTACTACGACGCCGACGGCCGTCCTCTGCAGAAGCTCTTCCTGCGCTCACCTCTGAAGTTCTCGCGCGTGACGTCGCGGTTCAGCAACCGGCGGTTCCACCCGATCCTCAAGACCTACCGTCCCCACTACGGGGTCGACTACGGCGCGCCGACCGGAACGCCCGTGCGCGTGACCGCGAACGGCGTGGTCCTCTCGGCCGGTTGGGACCGCGGCGGGGGCAAGGTGGTCAAGGTCAGACATCCGAACGGATATCTCACGGCCTACTTGCACCTCTCGCGCTTCGCCGACGGTATCCGCTCGGGTGCGCGGGTTCGCCAGGGCGACGTGATCGCGTACGTCGGCTCGACCGGACTGGCGACGGCGTCCCACCTCGACTACCGCGTCCAACACGACGGGCACTGGATCGATCCTCTCTCGATCAAGAGCGTGCCGGCGGAGCCGATCCCCCAGGATCGCCTGGCGTCCTATCTGGAACGGCGTGATCTGATGCGGGCCAGCCTCTTCGACGGCGCGCCCTGGCCGGCGGGCGAGGAGGAGGGCGATCGGCTGGCGTTCGTGGATGGCGGTGACGGCGTCGGCCTCCACTGACGTTCACCGGGTGTCGGCGCGGGCCTGCTGCCGTGTCGACCTCGCCGGGGGGACGCTCGATATCTGGCCTCTCGGGCTTCTCCACGAGGGCGCCCGAACGATCAACGTCGCCGTCGATCTGGAGGCGCGGGTCTCTCTCGAAGCGTCTCCCGTGTGCCGCGTCGAGCAGGGAGGGGAGCTTCTGGAGGCGAGCTCCTGGCGCGAGCTGGCAGGCATCGCGGGAGGGGAGCTGGTCGGTCTGCTGGCCCTCGAGTTGGCCCTCCCCCCGGCAGCCGTGCGCCTGCACAGCGACTCACCCCGGGGCGGCGGGCTCGGCGGCAGCTCGGCCCTCGGCGTCGCGCTGGTCGCCGCTGCCGAGGCATGGACCGGGGCCGCGGCGTCCGATCCGCACCGGCGCGCGGCCCTGGTCCGAGACGTCGAGGCGCGGTTGATGGGGCTCCCGACCGGGCGGCAGGATCAGTACGCCGCGCTCTACGGCGGCGCTTTGGAGATCCTCTACCGTCCCGGGGGCGAGGTGGTCTCCGCTCTGCCCGTCGACCTCGAGATCCTGGGGCGGTCCCTGGTCGTCGCCTATACCGGTAGGAGCCACTTCTCGGCGGGCAGCAACTGGGAGGTGATCAGGCGTCGGCTCGACGGTGACCGGGAGAGCGTCGACCTCTTCACCGGCATCGCCACGGCGGCTTGCGACGTCGCCGAGGCGCTGCGCGACGGCGACATCGCGGCAGCGGGCCGGGCCGTAGGGCGTGAATGGAGCTTCCGGCGCCGCCTGGCCGAGGGCGTTTCCAGCGCGGAGATCGAGGCCTTGCTCGCGGCGGCCGCGCGCGCCGGCGCCTGGGGCGGCAAGGCGACGGGAGCGGGCGGTGGGGGCTGCGTCGCCGTCCTCGCGCCCCCGGAGCGCCGGGAGGCGGTAGCCTCGGTCCTCGAGTCGGGCGGCGCGCGCGTCCTCGACTGCCGTCCGTCGGCTCGACCGGTCACGGTCGAGGACGCCGTGTGATCTGAAGAGGACGCGGTCCGTCGACGCCGCGCGACCGGTCGGGTGCGGCGGGGGTGGCGCGTGATTTGCAGCCCTTCGGTAGGGTAGAGACAGCCGGCGCGGACGCCGGCCCCGATTGGAGTCGACCATGACACAGCACACGCCCACCCGTTTCCACCGGCCGCTCCTGGCCGTGCTCGCCGGTGCAATGCTCGTCGCAGCCGTGGCCGCGGCCCCGCTGGCGGCCGATTCCGCGGCCGGCTCCTCGCGCAGTCAGGTCTCCCGCAGCAGTGGCTCGTCGAGCCGCGGGAGCGCGTCGAGCCGGGGCGGGGCGTCCTCGACGCGGAGCGGTGGCAGTGTCAGCTCGCGCTCCTCCGGATCGAGCCATACGTCGAGTCGTGGTGCCGTCGTCACCCGGCCGAGCTACGGACAGCCGGGTGGGAGCGGCAGCCACGGCGGCTACCACGGCCACCACGGGAGCTACGGTCACTACGGCTCCTACTACGACTTCCGCTTCGGCTGGTTCGGGTACTACCCGTATTGGGCCTGGGGATACCCGTACTACGGGTACGGCTACTATCCGCCGGTGGTCTACGCGTCGACGCCGAGCTACGGCATGGGCGCGCTGGATCTCAACATCCAGCCCAAGCAGACCGAGGTCTACGTCAACGGGCAGTACGTCGGTCTCGTCAAGCAGTACGACGGCTTCCCCGGCTACCTCTGGCTCGAGAGCGGCGTCTACGAGATCGCCTTCTACCGGCCCGGGTTCGCGACGGTGACCCGGGAGTTCGAGATCTTCACGGGCATGGTCCTCGACGTGTCCATCGACATGCAGCCCGGCGAGGCGATCCAGCCGCAGCGGCCCGAGCCGCGACCGGCCGACGCCGGGTACCGTGGCTACGTCCCCCGGGAGCCCGCCTCGGAGGTTCCGACGACGCCCGCCCCGCCGGCCGGCTCGACGGTGTCGGGACGCGTCGGTCTGTCGATCGAGCCGATCGAGGCCTCGGTCTACCTGGACGGCCGTTTCGTGGGAACCGGCCGGGAGCTCGCCGGGGGCCTGGACGTCGACTCGGGTCAGCACATCGTGGAGGTCGTCCTCCCCGGCTACGAGCAGGAGACCGTCCGCTTCGAGGTGAAGCCAGGCTCGGAGGCGAGGGTGGACGTGCGGCTCGAGCCGACGGCGACGGCCGGGGGCTGACCGGTCAGGCGAGCTGGACGCCGCGGCTCTCGAGCTTGAGGAGCCAGGTCTTCTTCTTGGTGCCGGCGATGTAGCTGCCGGCACCGGCCTTGCTCGGCACGACCCGGTGGCAAGGCACGAGGATCGGCAAGGGGTTGGCCATGAGGACCGCCAGGACCTGGCGGTATCCGTCCGGCCGGCCGACGAGGTGGGCGATGTCCTGGTGCGTCCGGGTGCGACCGTAGGGGATCTTGCTGACGCCCTTCAGGACGCGTCGCGCGAAGAGGTCGTCACCCGCCGCGCGCAGGTCGAAGTCGAGATCGAGCCTCTTCCTGGCGCCGGCCAGGTACTCGGAGAACCGACCGACCACCTCCTCCAGGAAGTCGCTCCGCTGGGCCGGCTTCAGGTCGGCGATCGGCACGAAGCTCGAGCGCTCGCGACCCTTGGGCACGATGACGACGCGCGTGATCGTCTCCCCGTCGAGCTCGACTCCCAGGTTGCCGAGGGGGGACGGGAACGAGATGCGCACGGGCTCCGGGGCCGCGTCCCCGTTGCCCGCCGTCTCGGCGGGGCTCTCCGGCATGCGGCGTAGGGTATCACGGGCTCCCGCCGGGGGACGGGGCGAGCGGTGTCAAGCGGACCGGGATCTCCTCCCAGCGGGCGGCACCCAGATCGGACGCCAGGTCTCTCTCTCCGGCGTAGGAGCGGTCGGGCACGTGACGACAGGGCAGCCGGAAGGTGGTCGCCCCCGCGAGCGGGAACGGGTCGAGTGAGAGACCATCTGCGGTGCGCAGCGCGCGCAGGCCGCCCTCCTCGACTCGGTCCAGAGCGCCGCACAGAGCGAGGCTGAGGGCGTCGGCGACGAACAGCCACCGGTAGTCCTCCTCCAGCTCCCCCGCCGCCAGACCGGTTCGCTCGAGCAGCTCGGACCGGCTCGCCTCCAGAGTCCCCAGGGTCTCGGCCCAGTCCTCCCTGCCGTTGCGGTCGCGGTGGAGGGTCAGTGCGTGCTGGGCGGTGAGGAGGGCGGCATAGGGCCGGTCGGCTGCGAGTCGCTCGACGGCTCGCAGCCAGATCTCGCGGCGCAGCCCGTCCGGGGCTTCCCGGAAGTCGAGCGGCCCGCCGCGAGGGTCCAGGCGTGGTGCCGCGTCGGCTTCGCGCCACCCGTTGTCGTGCTCGCGGACCGCGACGAGGAGCTCGGCCCGGCGAGGGTGCTTGGGGAACCCCCCGGTCCTCCACAGGGCGAGGAGCTCGGAGGCCAGCCCGGCGTGGTCCGGTTGGGTGACGAGACGGAGACGCTCCGCCTGCGGGATCACGAGCATGACGTGGACCCGTAAACTACCGCCATGCCCAAGCTCCGTCGAGAAGCAGCGCTCCACTACCACGCCCGCGAGCCGCGCGGGAAGATCGAGGTCGTTCCCACCAAACCGACGGCCACGCAGCGCGACCTGGCCCTGGCGTACTCACCCGGCGTCGCGGAACCCTGTCGGGAGATCCACAAGGACCCGCTGAAGGTCTTCGAGTACACCGCCAAGGGGAATCTCGTCGCGGTCATCAGCAACGGCACCGCCGTTCTCGGGCTGGGCGACATCGGGGCCCTGGCCGCGAAACCGGTGATGGAGGGCAAGGGTGTGCTCTTCAAGCGCTTCGCCGGAATCGACGTCTTCGACATCGAAGTCGACACGCACGATCCCGACGAGTTCGTGCGCGCGGTCGAGCTGATCGCTCCGACCTTCGGCGGCATCAACCTCGAGGACATCAAGGCGCCGGAGTGCTTCGAGATCGAGGGGAGACTCCAGGAGAGCCTGTCGATCCCCGTCTTCCACGACGACCAGCACGGTACGGCGATCATCGCCGGGGCTGCGCTGCTCAATGCCCTCGAGCTGACCGGCAAGAAGCTCCCGGATGTTCGCATCGTCGTCTCGGGAGCCGGCGCGGCGGCCATCGGCTGCCTGCGCTTCTGGCTCGAGCTCGGCGTCTCGCGGGAGAACGTCGTGCTCGCGGACAGCAAGGGGGTCATCCACACCGGGCGGGAGGACCTCGAGGGGAGCTACAAGGCGGAGTGGGCCGCTTCGACCTCCGCCCGCACGCTGGGCGATGCCCTGGAGGGAGCGGACGTCTTCGCCGGGCTGTCCGTGGGCGGGCTGTTGAAGCCCGAGATGCTCCGCCGCATGGCACGCGATCCACTGGTGATGGCCATGGCCAATCCCGATCCGGAGATCGGGTACGAGGAAGCCGTCGCCACCCGCTCCGACGTGATCATGGCCACGGGACGCAGCGACTTCCCCAACCAGGTGAACAACGTCCTGGGCTTCCCCTTCCTCTTCCGAGGTGCCCTCGACGCGAAGGCCCGAGGCATCAACCTGCCCATGATGAAGGCCGCCTGCCGCGCCCTCGCGGATCTGGCGCGCGAGGACGTCCCCGATTCGGTGCTCAAGGCGTACGGTCTGGACGGGCTGCGCTTCGGGCCGGAGTACCTGATCCCGAAGCCGTTCGATCACCGGGTGCTGCTCGAGGTGCCGCCGGCGGTCGCCGAGGCGGCGAGGGAGAGCGGCGTGGCACGCGACCCGATCGGCGATCTCGACGCCTACGGCCGCCGTTTGGAGCACCTCGTCTCGCGCCGGCTCGAAGTGATGAGGTCTCTCGTCGATCGAGCCAAGCGGGACCCCAAGCGCATCGTCTTCCCCGAAGGGGATCACGACAAGATCATGCGCGCGGCGAAGGTGCTGGTCGACGAAGGCATCGCCCACCCGATTCTGCTGGCGCGGCCCGAGCGTATCGCGGGCCGGCTGGCCGACCTCGATCTCTCGCCCGAGCGGATCACCGTCGTCGATCCGGATGACGCCACCCGCTTCGAGGACTACGCCGCCGATCTCCACAGGCGGCGCCGCCGGGACGGCGTGACCATGGTCGAGGCCCGCAAGCTGATGCGATCGCGCAACTACTTCGGCACGATGATGGTCGAGCAGGGAGATGCCGATGGGCTCATCTCGGGGATCTCCCAGGAGTATCCGGAGACCATTCGCCCGGCTCTC
Organism: Thermoanaerobaculia bacterium; assembly: GCA_041394745.1. Classification (GTDB taxonomy): domain Bacteria; phylum Acidobacteriota; class Thermoanaerobaculia; order Multivoradales; family JAHEKO01; genus JAWKHP01. Next base: position 76,743 of record JAWKHP010000007.1, read on the forward strand.
CAGATCGTCGAGACCGCTCCGCACGTCCAACGGGTGGCGGGTGCCTACATCCTGATCCTCAAGGAACGGATGTTCTTCCTGGCCGACACGACCGTGAATATCGATCCTTCGGCCGAGGAGCTCGCCGACATCGCGGTGGCCACCGCCGCCTTCGCCCAGCGCTTCGACGTGCGGCCCCGCGTCGCCATGCTCTCGTTCTCGAATTTCGGCAGCAATCGGCACCCGAGCGCACGGAAGGTGCGCCAGGCCGTGGACATCCTGCACCAGCGGCACCCGGCGCTCGAGGTCGACGGGGAGATGCAGGCCGATACCGCCGTTCTCGGCTCCCTGCTGCAGGAGGCCTACCCGTGGTCGCGCCTGACCGGACCGGCGAACGTCTTGATCTTCCCCGAGCTGCAGTCGGCCAACGCCGCCTACAAGCTGATCTGGCGCTTGGCGGGCGCCGAGGCCATCGGCCCGATCCTGCTCGGCTTGGCGAAGCCCATCCACGTCCTCCAGCGCGGCATGGAGGTCAGCGACATCGTCAACATGGTGGCGATCTGTGTCGTCGAGGCTCAGCAGCTGGCCGCGCGGGCAGGAGCTTCGGAGGGGTGATGCGGCCGGCGCCGGGCGCCGGCCGCATCCGACGGCTCGTCAGTCGATCTTGATCGAGTCCTTCAGCCCTTCGCGGCGACGGTTCTCCTTGGCCTCGTACTCGGCCAGACAGGAGCCCTGGGTCACCATGGCGCACTCCAGGTAGTCGGTGATCTCCACCAGGATGGCGCGAATCGCCTTCCCGGCCGGTGTCGCCTCGTACTGGCTGAGATTGCCGCTCCAACCACCGTGGTAGGCGCCGATGTCGAAGCCCCGGCCTCCCGCATGCGCCTCGACGGTCCGGGTGTAGGAGACCTGGCCGGTCGTCGTGTCGATGACCCTCAGGTCGACCGCGATGTACGCCTCGTCCTTCTTGCCGCCGACCCGGATGCCGCGGAACCCGATCCCGCCACCGGTGCTCTTCGACTCCTCGTAGGCCGAAACGGTGCCCTGGACCAGGTACTGCGCGCCGGTCAGCTCACCGACGCGAGCGGCGGTGTCGGAGCTCACGCGGCCGGCCTGGGCCAGGTCCTGCTCGCGGAGGACGGGCTCGAGATTGGCCCGCTCGACGATCGTGAACGCGTTGGTCGCCGCGAGCTCGTTGGTCAGCATGTCCGACAGATCCGTGCCGACGCCGGAGTTCCACCAGTAGAGGCTTCCCACGTTGTTGTCGAACTCGGCGACGCCGAGGGTGGGCTTGTCCTGAGCCAATGCCGCCGAGGACAGGGCGGCGAAGGCCAGGAGGAGCAGTGTCGAGGGGCGATGCTTGGGCATGGTGTTGATTCCTCCGAATCGGTGACTGCGTGCGTGAACGAGACTTCAGGCTAGCAGAAAAAAACCCGGCGTCCAGGGGGCGCCGGGTCGGTTCGATCGCTGTCGCGACCACAGTCTACGGCCGGAACTCGATCCTCAGGTCGACCCACATCTTCACCGGCACCCCGCTCTTCATGGCGGGGCGCCACGTGGTCTCCCGCGCGGCGCTGAGCGCCTCCTGGTCGAAGCCGAAGCCGACCTTGGAGCCGGCCTGCTCGGTCTCGATGACCCGGCCGTTCTCGTCGACGAGGACCCGCAGCTGGACGGTGGCCACCTTGCCGAGGCGTCGGGCGCTCGGCGGGTAGCGGGGACTCGGCCGGTCGACGATGCGAGGCGGCGTGACGCCCGGCCCGATCTCGACCAGCTCTCCGGCCGCGACCGGCTCGGGCTCTGGCGTGGGTGTAATGGTCTGGGTGACCGGTCCGGGCTGGGGAGTCCGCACCTCGGCCTGCGGCACGGCGACTTGCTGCTGCGCGGCGGCGGCCTGAGCTTCCGGCTGGGCGGGCTGCTCGGCCACGGTCGCGGCCTCGGGCTCCTCCGCCGGTGCGGCCTCGGCTTCCTGCGCCTTCTTGGCTTCGTCGAGCTGCTGACGCAGGGCTTCGAGCTCTTCCTCGTAGCGCTGCTGCAGCGTCCCCTCCATCTCCTCGGCGCGGGCCTCGACGAGCTTGCGGATCTGGTCCTGCATCTCCTCCTGCGAGGGCTGGCCGTTCTTCTGCTCCGCGCGACGGCGGGCGAGGTTGCCCGGAGGCTGGGCGTCGAGCTCGAGGTCCTGAATCGCCTCCGCGACCAGCTCCTCGGGGGCGGCTCCGGGCGCGGCCGCCTCCGTCTGCACGGCCGCCGCGGTGTCGTCCAGGGCATTCGGCTGGGCGGCGTCGGGTGTGGCCGCGCCGCCGATGTCGAGCGGATCGGATGCCGGCATCGACGCCTCGGCGACGACCTCCGTGGACGGGGCCGCCGCCTCGTCTCCGCCCCCGCGCACGAAGTACGCGATGCCCAGACCAGCGAGGGCGACGAGACCGAGAGCGGCCGCGATCAGGCCGCCTCGCTTTCCTCCGGCTTTGCCGTAGTGCCCGGAGTCGCTCGCCGTGGCGGCGGCGACGGCGGCGCTCGGAGGCACGAGGACCGAGGACGAGGCCTGGGGTCGCTGAGCCTCGACGGCCGGCGCCTCCGCCTCGACGCTCACCTGGGTCTGTCGCTCCCGCTCGAGCTCCTCGGTCTCCCGCTCGATGTCACCGCGGAAGAGGCTGTGCATGAAGAACGCGAGGTTGAAGCTCGTGGGATTGTGCGGCCCTTCGGCGATGAAACGGGAGAGGGCCTGCTGCCACTGCTGGACGTCGGCGATCCGCTCCTCGCGGCGTGCCAGACTGCTCTTGAGCAGGGCACGGATGGACGGCGGCAGCGGGCTCTCATCGGCGGCCACGGTGGCCTGATCGATCAGGATCTCGTAGTCGCCGTCCGGCGGCGAGACGAGCGGCTGTCCGGTCAACATCTCGAAGAGGATGGCGCCGAGCGAGAAGACGTCCTCGGCGCTGCTGGGAGCCGTACCCGGACCGACCTCGGGCGCGAGGTACCTCCCCAGAGCTTGGCGCAGACCCGAGGACTCCAGCGAGCGCCGCAGCCCCTGGCCGGCCTCGAAGCCGAGGACGCGGACCTCCCCCTCGTTCGAGAGCTCGACCAGCTCGGGGACGAGGAATCCGTGGTGGACCCGGCTGTCGTGGTGGCGCGTGGCGTACGCGGCCGTGAGGCCGAAGGTGATGCGCTCGGCGATGAAGAGAGCGTGCTCGATCGGCAGGGGGAAGCTGCGCTCGAGCGTTTCGTTGAGCAGCTCGCGCAGGTTCTTGCCGGAGATGTACTCCCACGAGGCGAACGGCGTTTCGCCGATCTTGCCCGCCTCGACTCCCTCGCCGATGTGCGGGTTCTGGAGGACCTTGTGGACTCCCCGTCGCTCCGCGAGCGCCGCCGCCAGCGCGGCGCGGTCGACTCCGCCGGCGTTGAACTGACGCAGCAGCACGACTCTGTCGATGCCCTGCGGCCCTCGCTTGCCGGCGCGGTAGGTGTCTCCCAGCGCGTCGGTGGCCAGCTTCCGGAACAGTAGGTAGTCCCCGAAAACCTGTGGTGTCGTCATCTCGGGCCCTCCACGTGCCGTCGCCGGAGGCATCCCGGCGGCGGATCCTTCATTGACTCGATTCGGTTCTTCGTCTGCTACGGGACTGCCGAGTGTAGCACGCCAAAAATTCGGCTGGAAGAGGTCCCCCGAGAGGCCTCAGGAGCCGCCGCCGTCGGCCTCCCGGCCGTTGCTCTCGTCGGCTCGCTCGCGCCAGTAGCGGCGCTGCCAGCGATCGACGTTGCGGTTGTGCTCGGCAAGAGTCGAAGCGAACACGTGGGAGCCGTCGTTGCGGGAGACGAAGTAGAGGTACGGGACGTCCGGAGGGTCGGCTGCGGCGCGCAGGCTCGAGAGGCCGGGCGAGCAGATCGGTCCCGGCGGGAGTCCCGGACGGCGGTAGGTGTTGTACGGCGACTCCATCGCGAGATCACGCCGGCGCAGATCGCCGTCCCAGGTCCCCGCCCGCTTCAGGGCGTAGATGATCGTGGGATCGGCGTAGAGGGCGATGCCGCGACGCAGCCGGTGGGCGTAGACCCCGGCGATCGTCGGCCGCTCCTCGTCGAGAAAGGCCTCCTTCTCGACGATCGAGGCGAGGATGACGGTGCGTCGGGGGTCTGCCCCGGCGTCCGTCGACCCGGCGCGGACGGTGTCCCAGTGTTGGCGGAAGGTGGCCACCATCTTGGCGACGATCTCCGTCTCCGCGGTCTTGGCGGCGAAGTGGTAGGTGTCGGGGAAGAGGTACCCTCGAGGTCGTCGGCTTCGGGATCGAGATCGGCGATCGGAGCGGATCCCGCACGACCGCCTTGAGCACGTCCACGTCCCCGAAGCCCTGCGCGGCCAGCGTCTCGGCCGTCTCGTCGAGCGTCAGTCCCTCGGGCACGGTCACCGGGTGCGTCACGACCTCGCCGTGCACCAGCCTCTGCAAGACCTGGTCGACCGTCAGGCGCCCCTCGAACCGGTATTCCCCCGCCTGCAGCGCCGGGTCGCCCATACCGTAGACGAGCCAGGCGCGCGCCAGGGTGGCATCGGCCACGACGTCGCGCTGTTCCAAGTGGTCGAGGATCTGGCGTGCCGTCCAACCGGAGCGCACCTGGACGGTCACCTCGCCGGGGATCGGGTGGGGGCGCTCGAGCTCCGTCTTCAGCCACCAGAGCCCGGCCACCGTGCCGATCGCGAGAGCGAGAAGCAGCCCGGTCGCTGCACGGAGCCACCGTCTCACGCTCCGCTCCCGCGCTCCGTGTCGAGCAGCTCCTGGAGGATGAGCTGGGCGGCGGCCGCGTCCAGGCGTTCGGGATGGCGCCGCAGGTCGACTCCCGCCGCGAGGAGTCGTCGGCGAGCCTCGGCGGTGGTCAGGACTCGTCGACCAGTGTCGTCGGAAGCCCCGAAGCCGCGGCCAGCTTCTCGGCGAAGCCACGGACGCGCTGGGCCGCGTCGCCCGGCTCTCCGTCGAGACGCAGCGGTTCCCCGACCACCAGTCGGCCGACGCCCTCCTCGCGGGCCAGCCGCGTCAGGTGGCGCACGGCCTGCCGGTCGCTCGAACGCTCGAGCGTGGTGAGCGGAGTGGCGACGCGGCCCTCCTCGTCGGAGATGGCCACGCCGATGCGCCGCTCGCCGAAATCGATCCCCAGACTGCGCAAATCGGCTCCTCGTCCTTGTGCTACCATGCGCCCGTTTCGACGGCCTTTCGCGGGCACTCGCGGCTCGCGAACCATAGCAGCTACGGAACCCCCGCTCCGATGCAGGACATCGTCATTCTGAGCGCCGTCCGCACGCCGATCGGCGCCTTCCAGGGCGCCCTGTCGTCGCTGCCCGCCCATCGTCTCGGCGCGACGGCTCTGCGCGGAGCATGTGAGGCTGCAGGAGTGGAGGCGGCGGCGGTGGAGCAGGTGTACATGGGGTCCGTGCTCACCGCCGGGCAGGGGCAGGCTCCGGCCCGTCAAGCCACCCTCGGGGCCGGCTGCCCTCCCTCCACGGGCGCGGTGACGGTCGGCAAGGTGTGCGGCTCGGCGATGCGGGCGGTCATGACCGCGGCGAACGATCTCCGATGCGGCGACTTCTCGCTGGTGGCGGCGGGAGGCATGGAGAGCATGAGCCAGGCGCCCTATCTTGCGGCTGGCGTGCGGGAGGGGTTGCGACTCGGCCATGGGCGGCTGGTGGATTCCATGATCCACGACGGCCTTTGGGATCCGTATGGAGACGTCCACATGGGCAACTGTGCCGAGCTTTGTGCCGGTCGCTACGAGCTCTCGCGAGAGGCGCAGGACGCCTACTCCTTGGAGAGCTATCGGCGAGCCCGCGAGGCGACCGAGAGCGGCCGCGCCGGCGAGGAGATCGTCGCCGTCGAGGTACCGCAGCGCAAGGGCGACCCGCTGGTGGTCGATCGCGACGAAGAGCCTTTCCGCTCGGATCTGGAGAGAATCGGAGGGCTGCGTCCGGCCTTCCAGAAGGACGGCACCGTCACGGCCGGCAATGCCAGCAAGATCAACGACGGCGCGGCGGCCCTGGTGCTCGCCACGCGTGAGGAGGCGGAGCGTCGAGGTGCCGCGCCACTGGCCCGGCTGGTGGCGCAGGCGTCGGCGGCACAGGAGCCGGAGTGGTTCACGACGGCGCCCGTCGCGGTCGTCCACCGGGTCCTGGAGCGCGCCGGTCTCGAGCCTTCCGACATCGACCTCTGGGAGGTCAACGAGGCGTTCGCCGTCGTCGCGATGGCGTTTCTCGAGGAGCTCGGCCTGTCCCACGAGGTGGTGAACGTGCGGGGCGGTGCCGTGGCCCTGGGCCATCCGATCGGAGCGTCGGGCGCCCGCATCCTGGTCACCCTCCTCCACGCGATGCGCGAACGGGGAGCCCGCCGCGGCTGCGCGGCCATCTGCATCGGCGGCGGTGAGGCGACGGCGATGATCGTCGAGAGGGACGCGGCGTGAGCGGCTCGATCATGGTGCTCATCCTGAGCACCTTCCAGATCGCCCAGCTGCCCCAGTTCGAACGCATCAACTTCAACGTCCCCATCTCCGCGGAGCAGGGGGGCGGCGCGGCCATCGGGGCGGCGGGGAAGGTCGAGTTCGTCCGTGAGGACTACGTGGTGGCGTCGGGCGGCGTGAGCCTGCGGTACCGGAACCTGGAAGTGCTGGCGCAGCGCGTCGACGTGGATCTCAAGACCCGCGTGGTCCACGCCGAAGGAGACGTCGTGCTCGACGAAGGACCACGACGCGTCTCCGGCGATCGACTGGAATACGACCTGGACTCGAAGACCGGCACCGTGTACAACGCCAGGGCGTACGTGGCCCCCGACCTCTACTTCTACGGCGACGAGGTCAGCAAGACGGGCGAGGACACCTACGAGCTGCGCGACGGAGTCGTCACCTCCTGCGACGAGGAGGTGCCGGACTGGAGCTTCCGCGTGTCCAAGGCCAAGGTCCGCGTCGAGGGGTTCGCTCGCGTCTACAACAGTCGGATGCGTATGAAGAAGGTGCCCTTCCTCTACTTCCCGTTCATGGCGGTGCCCGCCAAGAGCGAGCGCACGGCGGGCTTCCTCTTCCCGAACTTCGGCTATTCGGACCGTCAGGGAACCCAGTACGGACTGGCCTACTTCCAGCCGATCGGCAAGAGCTTCGACACCACTCTGTACGCCGACTACTACGAGGGAGGCGAGTTCAGTCCGGAGCCCTTCTGGGCGCTGGGCAACGAGATCCGGTACACGCCGAGCGAGGTGACCAAGGGCCGCTTCGAGGGCTACCTGGTCGACGATCCGGCGGGTGACACGACCCGTTGGCGGGTCAACTGGCAGCACGAGAGCAACGACCTGCCGCTGGGCACGCGCTTGGTCATCAACCACACGGACTTCTCCGACTTCGACTTCTTCCAGGACTTCGCGCGCAGCTTCAACGAGATCACCCTGCGTCAGATCCAGTCCTCGGCCTTCCTGACCGGATCGTGGGGCAACAGCCTGGTCAACCTCCTGGTCGACCGCCGCGAGGCGTTCCTGAGTCAGGGAAACACCCGTGAGAACCGGCAGCTGCCCGAGCTCCAGTACCGACTGAACCAGACACAGCTGGGGAACCTGCCGCTCTACCTCAGTCTGCTCTCCTCGGCCAACTACTTCCAGCTCTTCGCCAACGGCGAGGAGTTCCTCGACTATCAGCGGGCCGACCTGCTGCCGCAGCTGACGATCCCTCTGTCGCGTTGGCCCTGGTTGAACTTGAGCGTCACGGCGGCCGGGCGCGCCACCTGGTGGAGTGACTCTCTCGTCGATCCCGAAGAGCCCCAGCCCGACCCGGCGGAGGGCGAAGAGGAGCCGTCACCGTTCTCGGGAGAGCAGCTGACGCGGACGACGGGCAGCGCCATCGTGAACATCGTCGGGCCGTCCTTCTCGAAGGTCTTCCACAAGGGCGTGGGGAGCTTCGGGAAGTTCAAGCACGTCATCGAGCCGCGCTGGAGCTACACCTTCGCCAGCGAGTTCGAGGACCAAGATCGAGTCCTCCGCTTCGACGAGGTCGACACCTCGGCGCCGCGCGAGCTGGCCACGTTCTCCCTGGTCAACCGTCTGCTCGGCAAGCCGGCGGACGAGGACTCGCTCTACGGTGCCCGCGAGATCATGTCGTTCGAGCTCTCCCAGGCCTTCAGCCTGCGGGAGGATCAGCCGCTGCAGAGGGGCTGCGTCGATTCGAACGAGGACGGGATCTGCACGGCGGCCGAGAACGTCGCGAAGCAGGAGGGTCCGATCTTCGCCAAGTACCGGTTCAACCCCAGCCTCTACACGAGCCTCGACGTCAACGCCAACTACAGCACCCTGTTCAGCAACCTCTCGAGCCTGAGCGTGTCGGGCAAGACCCGCATCGGTGAGAACGTCTCGCTCGGGACGTCGTGGTTCACCTCGTTCAATCCCCAGACGGGCGACACGACGGGCAGCCAGGTGCGGTTCACCTCCCTGCTCAATCTCTTCGACGACAAGGTCCTGTTCGGGACGGCGATCTCCTACGACGTGGAGCTCGACCTGCTGCAGCAGGTATCCGCCGTTCTCCAGTACACCTCCCAGTGCTGGGCTCTGCGTCTGGAGGGGCGTCGCTACGAGTCGCTCTCGCGCGGCCTGGATCGGGACATCCGCCTGGCCCTCTCGCTCAACCACATCGGGACCTTCCTCGATCTCAACAGCTCGACCCGAGAGCAGGGCAGCGGCTTCTTCTAGTCCGCCGCCCGACTCCCTCCCCGGGCGCCGTTCCGGGGACCGAAGGAATCCACCATGCGCGTACTGATCACCGGCATCACCGGCTTCGCCGGTTCGCACCTCGCCGAGCTCCTGCTGGCCGAGCACCCCGAGGTGGAGATCTGGGGGACCTATCGTTGGCGCAGTCGGATGGACAACGTCGACCACCTGGTCGACCATGTCCGCCTGATCGAGGCCGACCTGCGGGACTTCGCCTCGCTGCACCGGATGCTCGACGCCGTGCGCCCGGAGCGGATCTTCCATCTCGCGGCTCAGAGCTTCGTCCCCAGCTCCTGGAGCGCGCCCTCGGAGACCCTGTCGACCAACATCGAGGGCGAGGCCAATCTCTTCGAGGCGATCCGGGCCCTGAAGCTCGATCCCGTCATCCAGATCGCCTGCTCGAGCGAGGAGTACGGCCTGGTGCTCCCGGACGAGGTACCCATCCGCGAGACCAACCCGCTGCGCCCCCTCTCTCCCTACGCCGTGTCGAAGGTGGGGCAGGACATGCTCGCCTATCAGTACTTCCGCAGCTACGGTCTCAAGTCGATCCGTACCCGGGGGTTCAATCACACGGGGCCACGACGCGGCGACGTCTTCGTGACCTCGAACTTCGCCAAGCAGATCGCCCGCATCGAAGCGGGGCTCCAGGAACCGGTCATCGAGGTGGGCAACCTCGACGCCGTGCGCGATTTCACCGACGTGCGGGACATGGTCCGCGCGTACTGGCTGGCGACCGAGAAGGCGACGCCGGGCGAGGTCTACAACATCGCCAGCGGCGTGGGCATCACGATCCAGGAGCTCCTCGACCGGCTCCTCTCGCACTCCACGGCCGAGGTCGAGGTGCGGGTCGATCCCGAGCGTCTGCGGCCCTCCGACGTCGAGGTCCTCGTCGGAGACGCCTCGAAGTTCCGCGCGGAGACCGGCTGGGAGCCACGGATTCCGCTCGACCGCACGCTCGTCGACATCCTCGAGTACTGGCGCGCCCGCCTGATTCGTCGGCCGGAGACCGTCGAGGCCCGCTGAGCGATCGATGAGGGTCCTCGTCACCGGTGCCTCAGGCTTCGTCGGCTCCCGGCTCATGGGGCGTCTGGCGGACGCCGGGCACGATCCGTGGGGGACCACCTTCGACGCCGCTGAGACCCCGCCCGCGGTCGGCCGCTGGGTGGCGCTGGACCTGCGTGCGCCCGACGACGTGGCGCGGGTCGTCGAAGAGGTCGGGGCCGAGGCCATCGTGCACCTCGGAGGGCTCTCCCACGTCGGACGGTCGTGGTCGGCGATCGGCGAGTACTTCCGGACCAACGTCCTGGGCACGCGCAACCTCCTGACCGCCGCCGGCGCGGCCAGGGTGATCGTGGCCTCCAGCGCCGAGGTGTACGGGGCGGTGCCGGACGCCGAGCAGCCGATCGTGGAGTCGCGAGAGCCGATGCCTCAGAGCCCCTACGCCATGACCAAGGCCGCGGGGGAGCTGCTGGCGGTTCCGAAGGGGGCGATCGTCGTGCGGCCCTTCAACCTCGTCGGACCCGGCCAGTCCGTCGACTTCGCCCTGCCCGCCTTCGCTCGACAGCTCGCCCTCATCCGCGAAGGGCGGAAGGAGCCCGTTCTGGCCGTCGGCAACCTGGCGGCACGGCGGGACTTCCTTCACGTCGACGATGCCATCGAGGCCTATCTGTCGCTGCTCGAAGAGGGCCGGCCGGGTGAGATCTACAATCTCGGAAGCGGTCGAGCGTGGAGCATCGAGGCGGCCCTTCGCCGGCTGATGGAGCTCTCCGGTGTCGAGGCGAACGTCGAGGTCGACCCGGAGCGGCTGCGACCGGTCGACGTGCCGCAGCTGTGTGCCGACTGCTCGCGCCTGTGGGCTCTGGGGTGGCGGCCGGAGCGTTCCCTGGACGGCGCCTTGAAGGACCTCTGGGAGGAGACGCTCCGGCACGTGTCGGCAACGGAGCCGGCGGAGGCCTCCTGACGGACCGCGAGTCGCTGCGCAAGGTCCTCCATCTGGCCGCCGGCCTGCCGGCTTTCAGCCTCCGTTACCTCTCCTGGCAGGGCGCCCTGGTGCTGACCGGCGGCCTGCTGCTGTTCAATCTGTTGCTCTGGCCCCGGCTCGGCGGGCGATCGGTCTGGCGCGCCCGGGAGCGGGTGCGCGGTGCATCCGGGGCGATCGTGGCCTACCCGGCCGTCCTGGTGATCGCCGTCCTGCTCTTCCGGCACAGGCTGGAGCTCGCCGCGGCGCTCTGGGCCCTGTTGGCCTTCGGGGACGGCGCCGCGGGCTGGATCGGGCCGCGGGTGCGCACTCGACCCTTGCCCTGGAACGGCGCCAAGACCCTGGGCGGCTCCATCGCGTTCGCCGTGGCCGGCTGGGCGGGGTCGACGGCCGCGCTCTGGTGGACGAGCCCGCGCCTCGAGCCATGGTCGCTCGTCCTGTTGGCCGCCGGCCTGGGCAGCGCCGTGGCCGCGGCGGTGGAGAGCTTGCCGGGAAGCCTCGACGACAACTGGACCGCTCCGCTGTCGGGGGCGGCGGTGCTCGCCCTGACGCTGGAGAGCGGAGGATCGCTGGTCTATCTGGCGTGGCTGACAGGCGGCGCACTGGTCGCCTGGGCCGCCGTTCGCCGGCGCTGGCTGTCGGCCGACGGGGGAATCGCTGCGGCGGTGGTCGCCGGCGGCATCGGCTGCGGCCTCGGTGGCCGCGGATGGATCGTCCTGGGGCTCTTCTTCCTCGTGGGAGTGGCCGTCAGCCGTCCGGAGGGGAGGGGGGACGGGAGCGGCCGAGCCGGCGACCAGGTTCTCGCCAACGGCCTGGTCGCCGCGACCGCCGGCCTGCTGTTCGCTTCGGGCGCCGCGCAGGCGTGGCGTCTCGCCGCCCTCGCGGCGCTGACCGAGGCGGCGGCGGATACCGTGTCGGGGGAGGTCGGCCAGCGTCTCGGTGCCACGGCGCGTCTGGTCACCACCTGGCGGCGCGTGCCGGCCGGCACGGACGGCGCCGTCTCCTGGCCGGGCACCGCCGTCGGCCTCGGGGTGGCGGGCGCGTTCGCCCTGGTGACCCTGGCTCTCGGTCTCGCCGCTCCGGTCGAAGCGGCCGTGATCGCCGGCGCCGGCTCCGTCGGCGCTGGACTGGACAGCTGGCTGGGTGCGACACTGGAGCGGTCTGGGCGGTGGGACAATCAGGCGGTCAACCTGGTCTCGACCGCCGCCGCCGCCCTCTTGGCCGCATGGTGGACCACGCTCTGAACCTCGCGAACGAGTCGACGACCGAGCCCCAGGAGCTCGCTTCCCGAGGCCTGCTGGGCTTCTACGACGGCCTGCGCAGCCGGATCGCGCGGGCGGTCGAACGCCGAGGAGGGCGCCTGGGCGCCCCTCTGGCCCGCTATCTCCTGCTGGTCCCCGACGTCTTCATGCTGCTGGCGAGGCTGACTCTCGATCCGGAGGTCCCGGCGGCGACGCGGCGACTGTTCGGGGGCGCCCTCCTCTACTTCGTGGTGCCGTTCGATCTGCTGCCGGAGGCGCTCACGGGGGTCGCCGGCTACGTCGACGATCTGGTCCTGGCGAGCGCCGTCCTCGCACAAGCCCTGGGCCCCGGGCTCGAAGGGCGCGCCCGCCTCCACTGGTCCGGCGACGAGGACCTGCGGCGGGTGCTCTCGGATGTCGCTCGCTCCGCGCGCGGTCTTCTGGGCGGTGGGCTCTACGGCCGTTTGCGCACGGTGCTGGAGAGTCGAGGGGTCAGCCTGTCCGACGAGCCGTGAGCTGCGAGTAGAGATCGCGAACGACCGCGAAGCCCCCGTCGTCGAACTCCTCGGCCGACGGCCAGAACTCGTCCAACCCGGCGTGGCCCCCGTGCTCGTAGGCGAGAGCCTTGATCAGCAGCTGCAGGCCGTCACAGGCTTTGACGAAGCGAGCTTCCACCGAGGTGCCGTCTTGGTACTCTTCCGCCCGGCGTCGCCGTGCCTCGGGCAGGGGCGCCAGCAGGTCCTGAAGCGCTCGGCGCTCCGCCGCATGCTTGGTCTCGGCACCCAGATAGCCGCCGGCCACGTGGGGCAGGTCGCCGATCCGGAGCTCGGCCAGATCGTGGATCAGGGCGAGCTCGAGGGCCCGTCCGAGATCGATCTCCTCGACCTCTACGGCCAGCGCCCAGACGAGCAGCGCGACGTGCCAGGAATGCTCGGGAACGCTTTCGGGGTCGGCGACGCCGCGCTGCAGGAAGCCGACCCGCGGGATGCGGTCGAAGTGCTCCGATTCGAGCAGGAGGTCCAGGACCGAGGAAACGGGTCGCACGGGGAGGGAGCGTACCGCATGGCTCGACACCGAGGATCGCGAAGGCCGAGCTTGGGAAGAGGACTGGACTATGATGCCTAGCGAGTTTCGATCCATTGGGGTGTTGGCGGCCGCGCTGCTGTCGGTTGCGGCCGTCGGCGCGCGCGCGGTGCCCGCCGCGACGGAGGGCGCCAGGCAGATCGCCGGCTGGATCGAGGAAGCCCAGCTTCCCTTGCAGCTCGTGCTGGAAGCCAAAATGGACACGGGGGCGGATACGACCTCTCTCGACATCATCAAGATGCGGCGCTATCGGCGGGACGGGAAGCCCTGGGTGAGCTTCTGGGTCGACGATCCCAACGATGACAACCGGCGGATCCGCTTCGAGCGGCGGGTGTTGCGCTACAGCCGGATCAAGCGCCACTCGGGAGAGCGCGACTCCCGTCCGGTGGTCGGCATCGACATCTGTCTCGGGACGGTGACCCGGCGGGTGGAGGTCAACCTCGTCGATCGCAGCGAGTTCGACTACCCGTTGCTGGTGGGCCGCAACTTCATGGCGGGGGAGATCCTGGTCGACCCCGAAGCGGAGCACCTGCTCGAGCTCGACTGCGCACCGGACCAGGTGGACGACGAAGGGGAGCGCGAGGACCGGTGAGCCGGCGCCCGGTCGTGGTGTGGGCCGTCTTGCTGGCCGGCATCGGCCTGGGCCTGTTCTTCTACAAGGTCGTCGGCCTCGGATTTCCCCTGCGCCCGGCGCAGCGCGAGGCGCTCTGGGACCTCGAGCTGCGTTTGCGTTTCCGCGCCGACGGGGGTCCGGTGAAGGCGGCCCTGGCCATCCCGGAGACGGGGGGCCGCTACGCCATCGTGGACGAGAACTTCATCTCGCCCGGCTACGGATTGACCACGGAGGACACGGGCACGGGACGGCGAGCGGTATGGGCGATCCGTTGGGCCGGAGGCGAGCAGGTCTTCTACTACCGAGCCGTGGTGCAGCGGCTCGCGGGCCGATCGGAGGGCCGGGTCCTGCCGGTCGAGCCGGTGCGCGTCGACCTCCAGGACTCCCAGTTCGCGGCCGCCTACGCCCTGCTCTACGAGGTCGTCCAGCGCTCGGCCGACCTCCCCACGCTGGTGGCACAGCTGGTCGAGAGGTTGCACGACGACAGCGACCCCAACGTGGCCCTGCTGGTGGGACCGCGGGCAGGACAGGCGCGGCGACTCTGGGTCGCCTCGATGCTCCTGGGTCTGCGCGAGACTCCGGCTCGTGTCGTGCGTGGAGTGCGCCTGGAGGCACGGCGCCGGAGCGCCTCCCTGATCGAGTGGCTGGAGGTGTGGAACGGCGACGAGTGGCTGGCCTTCGACCCGACGACCGGTCAGCGCGAGCGCCGGGAGGACGCTCTCGCCCTGGTACGCGGGGGGACCGATCTGGCGACCGTCGAGGGAGGCGGTCCGGAGACCCTCGGCGTGGCGGTTCGACGCAGCGAGCAGAGCTCCCTGCGCGCGGCGGTGACGCGCGGCACCCTGATCAATCCGGACCTCATCCGGTTCTCCCTGGCCGGTCTGCCGATCCGCATCCAGGAGGTCTACCGGGTGCTGTTGATGATTCCGGTCGGAGCGTTCCTGCTGGTGCTGCTGCGGGGCTTCGTCGGCATCAAGACGTTCGGCACCTTCATGCCGGTGCTCATCGCTCTCGCCTTCCGGGAGACGGAGCTGCTCTGGGGCGTCGTCCTGTTCCTCATCATCGTGTCGCTCGGTCTGGCCGTGCGCTTCTACCTCGAGCGCCTGAAGCTCCTGATGGTGCCCCGGGTGGCCGCGGTCCTCATCATCGTCGTCTTCCTGATGCTCTGTCTCTCGATCCTGAGTCATCGTCTCAACATCGACCGCGGCTTGTCGGTCGCCCTGTTCCCGATGGTGATCCTGACCATGACCATCGAGAGGATGTCGGTGGCGTGGGAGGAACGAGGCGGTGCGGAGGCCATCGAGCAGGGCGTAGGGAGTCTCCTCGTCGCCGTCTTCGCCTACCTGGTGATGAGCAACCACTGGGTGGAGCACTGGTTCTTCATCTTCCCGGAGCTGCTGTTGGTGCTGCTCGCGGGCTCGCTGCTGATGGGGTGCTACACCGGCTACCGCCTCCTCGAGTACTGGCGCTTCCGGGATCTGATCGAGGGGGAGGGATGATCCCGGGCCCCCGGACGCTGCGCCGGGCCGGAGTTCTCGGGATCAACGGCCGCAACGGCGACTACGTCCTGCGGTTCAATCCGCGACGCCTGTACCCGCTCGTGGACGACAAGCTGAAGACGAAGCGTCTGGCCGAAGAGGCGGGCATCGCGGTGCCTCGGCTCTACGGGGTGATTCGCGCGGTGCACGACGTGCGGCGGCTGCCGGAGATCGTCTCCCGGCACGAGGACTTCGTCATCAAGCCGGCGACCGGCAGCGGGGGCAACGGAATCCTTGTCGTCACGGGTCGCATGGGGGATCTGTTCCGGACTGCGGGTGGGGATCTGCTCACCCTCGACGATCTGGAGTTCCACGTTTCGAACATCCTCTCGGGCGTCTACAGCCTCGGCGGGCAGAGCGATCAGGCGATGATCGAGTATCGGGTGCGCTTCGACCCGGTGTTCGAGCACATCAGCTACCAGGGCGTTCCGGACCTGCGGATCATCGTCTTCCTCGGTGTTCCGGTGATGGCGATGGTGCGGCTTCCGACCCGCGGGTCGGACGGCAAGGCCAATCTCCACCAGGGAGCCATCGGGGCCGGCATCGACCTGGCGACCGGTTTGACCGGCACGGCCGTCTGGAACGACCTGGTCATCACGGTCCATCCGGACACCGGCATCAGTGTGACGGGGGTGGAGATCCCCGGCTGGGCCGAGCTGCTGCGCCTCGCGGCCTGTTGCTGGGAGCTCACCGGTCTCGGCTACCAGGGGGTCGACCTGGTGCTCGATCGCGACCTCGGTCCGCTGATCCTCGAGCTCAACGCCCGGCCCGGGCTGAACATCCAGATCGCCAACCGGGCCGGCTTGCGACACCGTCTGGATCTGGTGGAGCGCCACCTGCGCCGCCTGCGGACGGTCGAACGCCGCGTCGCCTTCGCGCGGGAGGAGCTCGAGGAGTTGGCCCGTGAAGCGGCGCAGAGCGCCTGAGGCGGCGGACTCCGCTCAGGTCAGCGTGCGCGCGATCTCCGCGAGGTGCCCGACAGCCTCGTCGACCTGGCGGTCGGTCACGTAGGGCGCCGGTCCCAGGCGCAGGACCTCGCCGCGGAAGTCGGTGAAGACGCGGCGCTCCTTCAAGCCTCGGTGGATCGCCTCGGCGTGCGGCGTGCGGACGGCGAGAAAGCCGGCGGCCGCTTCGAGGGGCAGGTCCCGTTCGTAGTCGAGCACCGCGGGCGGCAGGTCGAGAGCGTCGACGCCACGCCGCAGCCTCCCGACCTGGTGCTGCGAGAGTGCCCTCAAGAGCTCGGGCGTCAGCTGTTTCTCGCGAAAGTAGTCGAAGACCTCGGCGGCCCGGTAGTGGCTGGTCGGGTCGTAGGTGGCGCCCGCGAAGCGATCGTGGCCCGTGTTGTAGGGGACGCGGTGACGCTCGGTGGCGCCGGTCAGATCTCCGAACTCGGCGAACCAGCCGGTCGCCACGGGGCGGAGCGAGCAGTCCCGCGGGTAGCGCAGGATCGCGTTGCCCTCGCCCAGCTGGCAGTACTTGTAGCCGGCACTCACCACGTAGGCATCGAGCAGGTCGCGCTGTGCCAGCGAGAAGGGAACGACATTCAACTGGTGGTAGACGTCCAGGACGAGGATCGCCCCGCGACGCCTGCAGGCCTCGGCCGCGGGGGTGAGGTCGCCGGCGATGCGGGCCGAATGGAAGAAGACGGTCGAGGTGAGCACCGCCGCCGTACTCTCGTCCACGGCCGCCGCCAGCCTCTCGCCGACGCTCGCCGCGGGCCGTGAAGGCACGCGGACGATCTCGATTCCCTCCTCTTCGAGCCGCAGCAGCTGGCGCCGGAGCGAGTAGAACTCCTCGTCCGTCGTGACCAGTCGGGGTCGGGCGGCCAGCGGCAGGGCGGAGAGGAGCTTCACCAGCAGGTCGTGGGTGCTCGCGGCCAAGGAGTACCAGCCGTCCGGGTCGTCGAGCAGCCGGCGATATCCCTCGCGTACCCGGTCGGCGCGCTCGAAGGCCCGCTCCCACTTGTCGTCCACGAACCGGGCGGCGTCGTCCCAGGCTTGCAGCTGCCCCTGCCGCCCCCGGTCGGGCCAGGCCTGATGGGAGTGACCGGAGAGGAGGATGCGCTCGCCGACGCGGAAACCCGAGTAGTCGGGGGCCAGGGGGCTCGGGTGGCGGCTGAGCGCCTCGACGGTCAGCGGCCCGTTCACAGCTCGCTGCGGATCGCCCAGAGGTCGGGGAAGGCGGGCTGGAAGAGCGTCTTGCGGAGATAGGCGGCTCCCTCGGAGCCTCCGGTGCCCGGCTTGGCTCCGATCGTCCGCTCGACCATCTTGACGTGGCGGTAGCGCCACTCCTGGAGACCTTCGTCGAGGTCGACCATGCGCTCGCAGACCATGGCCAGGATGGGCCGGTCGGCGTAGACGTCGAGCAGCACGCGCTGCACCTCCGGCGAGGGCTCGTAGGGCAGGGAGGCATCCCTGGCCAGCTGTGCCTGCGGTACCGGCTGGTCGTTGGCGGCCAGGAAGCGCAGGAAGGAGTCCCACAGCGTCGGAGCCTCGAGCGTCTCGTCGAGGCGCCGCCGTCCGGGTGTTCCCTCCGGATGGTGACGCACCATCGCCGCGCTCTTCTTGCCGAGCTTGAACTCCAGCTCGCGGAACTGCGCCGACTGGAACCCGCTGGCGGAGTCCAACCGGCTGCGGAAGGAGTTGAACGAGATGGGGGTCATGGTCTCCAGGATGTCGACCTGGCCCACCAGTGTCTTGAAGATCGTCAAGATGCGCTTGAGCGTCGCCAGGGCCCCGATCGAGTCCCCGGCCTCGAAGCGCCGTTGCAGGTGCGAGACCTCGTGCAGCACCTGCTTGAACCAGAGCTCGTAGACCTGGTGGATGACGATGAACAGCATCTCGTCGTGCTCCGGTCCGTCGGAGAGCGGCCGCTGGAGCTCGAGGAGCTCGTCCACCTTCAGGTAGCTCGAGTAGGTGAGGGCCTTCGAGCTGGACTCGTCGAGCGGCATCGCCGCGAGTCTACTGCGAGACGTCGCCCCACGCAGACGTGTTGCCGCTCTCGAAGCCGTCCTCGAACAAGGTCGTGTCGAGCTGAGGCCGCAGCACGAAGAGCCCGCTGTTGATGTCGCTGACGATCACCGTGCCGCTGGCGAAGTACGGGTAGTTGCTCCAGGTGCCGCTGAACTGGGCGTCGTCGTTGGCCGGATAGGTGTCGAAGAAGGCGACTTGCTCGAGGTCGGCCTGCGAGGGGTCGGTGATCCTGAGGATCCGTAGCCCGGAGCGGTAGTTGGACTGGAAGGTCAGATCGCCGCGCACGTACTGGTTGTGGTCGATCGCGGGCGTCGAGTTCTCGAAGTGGTCGACCAGGACCGGGTTCTCGAGGTCCGCCAGGTCCCAGACGTAGGTCCAGGTGTTGTGGCCCTGGAACGCTCGTCGAGCTCGTCGTCCTGGATGTAGTAGCGCTGATCCGGCGTCAGCCATCCCTGGTGGGTGTAGCCGCTACCCGAGTATGGAGTACGCGAGAGCTGGGAGGGCGACACCTTGCTGGTCACATCGACGACCGTGACGGTGTCCTCGTTGGATGCGAAGCAGATCTCGTCGCCCTGGTGCCCCGCGTCGGGACCGTGGTAGACGACGCATTCGACGTCGTGCGTGTAGCCGTCGGCGCTGAAGCAACCGGCCGAGGTCGGGTTCGACGGGTTCTGGATGTTGACCATGTGGAGGCCGCCGCTGCAGGTGTTGGTGCCCACGGCGTAGGCGAAGCCGGTCTCCTCGTTGATGGCGATGTTGTGGGCGTTGTTGAAGCCCGTGTAGTGGGCCGCGAGGTCGGACGACGTATTGAACACGACGGGTGGGTTCACGATGGTGCGGAGCTTCGCCAGGTCGAAAACCTGCATGCCGTGACCGCCTGAGGCTTCGCTGACAATGAAGGCGTGATCCGCGTAGACCTTGATATCCCGCCACGTCGATGTCTGAGTCTGGGTCGGCAGCCGGCCCGCGTAGAGCGGGTTCACGGGGTCGGTGACGTCCACGAACGAGGTCCCGTTCGAGAGTCCCATCAACGCCCACTCGTGCCCCGTGACCGGATCGGTCCACCCCCAGATGTCGTTCCCGTTCTGCCCGCTTCCACCCATCGCCGACGTCGGCAGATGGGCACAGGTCGACGTCGAGCACGGATAGATGTCGGCCATCCCACCCGTGCAGGGCGTGAATGCCGTCGGACCGTTGTCGTAGATCGTGCGGTCCATCGGGTGGTGCAGCAGCACCTCCTTGACCCCGGGAGGCGCCATCTTCCCCATCTGCTCGAGCATCACGACGTGATCGTAGGTGTGGCAGGCGCGTGCCAGCGGCGGGACCGCGGCGACGACGAGAACGACGAGCCCGAGGGCTACGAGGATCGAACGGCTCTTGACCATGGGGGACTCCTTCCCGGGTGAGGCGTTCGCGAGCTTAAGGGACGGTTCCCGACACGGCAAGGACGCGCTTCACTGACCGAGGAGCTTGGCCGCGAGCCGCTCCATCGTGCGTCGTGTCCGCATCGTCCACGGGCCGACCAGCTTCTCGAGCGCGACGAGGTCGAGCTCCGCGTCCAGGATGCCGCCGCTCGGCAGCCAGTAGAGCTCCCGGCCCGCCAGGTCGAGCCGGTCCTCGTCGCTGGTATGGGCGAGGACCTGCTTGCGGACCGCGGCCGAGGGTACGGCCGGGAGGAGGGCGACCTGCAGCTTGCCCTTCGAGCTCTCGATCACCTCGGTCGGGAAGGGTCGGTGGGCCACGATGGCGCGCACCTCGTCGTCGCGGCGCAGGAAGGTCGGCACGGCGTAGCCGAAGTGCTCCTCGAGGCCGCCCGCCAGCCGCTCGCTCAGCCGGGTCGCGTCAGCCTCCTCGCTCTCGAAGACGACGTTGCCGCTGGCCAGGAAGGCCGTGGGCGAGCGCAAGCCGAGCTCGGCGAAGGCGGAGCAGAGCTGCTCGTTGGTGACCCGGCGCCCGCCGAGGTTCATGCCCCGCAGGAAGGCGACCCAGCGCGTCATCGTGCCGGTTCTACCACGAAGCCGATGGTAGCCTCCCCTACGTGACCACCGGCCGTTGGGGCGACGCCACCTGGAGGGAGATCGAGCGGCTCCCTCCCGAGCGCACGGTGGCCGTCCTGCCCCTGGGCGCGGTCGAGGCGCACGGGCCCCACCTGCCGCTGGCGACGGACAACGTCATCTCCGATGCGATGGCGGCCGCCGCCGCGGTTCGCCTCGACGCCGCCGGCTGGGCCACCCGCGTGCTGCCGGGGCTGCCGTACTCCGCCGCTCCCTTCGCGGCCGCCTTCCCGGGGACCGTCTCGATCGAGCCCCGCCTCGTCACCGAGCTCGTCGCCGCCGTCGGCCGCGCCCTGGCCGGCCGCGTCGCCTGCCTCGCCCTGGCCAACGCCCACCTCGACCCGGCGCACCTGGCGAGCCTCCACGCCGCCGTCGAGGCCCTCGCCGGGGTCGACGGCCTCCGCGTCGCCTTCCCCGACCTGACGAGGAAGCCCTGGGCCTCGCGCCTCGGCGAGGAGTTCCGCACCGGCGCCTGCCACGCCGGCCGCTACGAGACCTCCGTCGTCATGGCCCGCCACCCCGAGCTCGTCCGCGAGGAGCTGCGCCACCACCTCCCCGCCAACCCCGCCTCCCTCTCCGACGCCATCCGCGCCGGCCAGCAGACCTTCCAAGAAGCCGGCGGCCCCGACGCCTACTTCGGCTGGCCCGCCGACGCCTCCGTCGAGGAGGGCAAGGAGCTCGTCGAGGTGCTGGGGGAGATCCTGGCGGAGGCGGTGGTCGGAGTGATGGGCGAATAGACCCTCGAGGTGAGAGCGATCACTCTCCCCGTCTCGCCCGTTCGTCGCGCAGGGCGGTGAGGATCTCGAGCTCGATGCGGTCCTTGGGGCGGCCGGCGGCTCGTTTCATGGCGATCAGGTCGTCGAGGTCGGTGACGGGGACCCGGTGGCCGGCGAGGTCCATCTCGGTGGCGGTGGCTCGCAGGTCCTCGAATCCCTTCGAGCCCGCGGGATTTCCGAGGACGTCGAGGTTGCCGGCTCCGGTGGAGAAGGTGAAGTGGTCGCCCCGCTCGAGGGGTTCGGCGTCGAGGCGGAACGGGACGTCGGCTTCGACGCCGCGCAGGCGGGCGCCGAGGGCGCGCAGCGCTTCGGCGAGACGCTCCAGGTTGACGCGATCGCGGGCGTAGCAGAGGTCGAGGTCGTTGGTGACAGTGGGCGATCCCCAGAGTCGGCCGGCGAGGCCGCCGATCAGGACGAAGCGCACCCGGTGCTCGGCGAGGGTGCGCAGGATGCTCTCGGGGTCGAAGGCGGCCGAGTGCATCACCCTGACGGGAGGAGACGAGCCAGCGCGCCGGCCTCCTCCGCGGCCCGACGCAGTCGCTCCGCCGGCTCGAGCGCCAGCAGCTCCCGCATGGCGGAGCGGTCGACTCCGACGCCTCCCCGCGGCACCAGCTCCACGTCGTACCCGCAGGCCTCGAGGAGCCGGTCCAAGGTCGCGCAGCGGGGAGACGCGGCCCCGCTCTCGATGCGGGCGATCGTCGGCTGCGCCACCCCGGTGCGCTCGGCGAGCTCCCGCTGGCTCAAGCGGGCCTTGTGCCGCGCCCGGAGGAGAAGCTTCTCCGCATCCATGCCGAGAAAGATATCATAATGATAGCTGAAAAGATATCAGTCGTGTTCACGCCAAGATTTCTTGGCTCCTCGTGTCAGTTCTCGAGCCCCGAGTACGTCCTAGGGAGCATGCGAGTCGAGCGGTTCGCGCAGGGGTCGAGTAGACTGACCGGCGGCATGAGAATGACCTACCGTGTGGCCCTGCAGCACAGCGACGAAGGCGTCAGCGTCTCGGTGCCCGGGCTCCCCGGGTGCTGGTCGCAGGGTCGGGACGAGGCGGAGGCCTTGGAGAACATCAAGGACGCGATTCGCGAGTACCTGGCCGTAGTGGACGGGCAGCTCGCCGGATCGGACGTTCGCGAGATCGAAGTCGCCGTCTGAATGCCACGCTGGTGGTCGGGCCGTCGTGACGACGGTCGAAGCCGGCGCCGCCGGGTGCGAAAGCCTCCCAGAGAGGGAACGGTGGTGGTTCGAGGACGGCAACCTCTGGCGGGAAGGCCGAGGGCCGTACCGTCGACAGTGACCGACGGATGCTCGGCCGCGGCGTTCACTCGGCTGCGGGGGGCCCGTGCCACTCGAGCGCGGCCCGGTGGCCCGCCTCCTCGTCGACCCAGGTCATGCCGGCGAGGCCGAGGAGGAAGAAGAGGCCGTTGACGGCGACGGCGGCGCGTTGGGAGCCGGTGGCGGAGGAGATGGCGCCGAAGGTGGCGGGGCCGATCATGTAGGCCACGCGGCTGGCCAGGCCCCAGAAACCGAAGAACTCGCCGGCCTTGCCCTGGGGGGAGAAGAGGCCGACCAGGGCCCGGGAGGCGCTCTGCAGGGAGCCGATGCCGAGGCCGGAGGCCAGGGCCACGACCCAGAAGGCGGTCTTGGTGTGGGTGGCCCAGGCGCCGGCGGAGACGGCGAGCCAGAGGACGAGGGAGATCTGGATGGTGAGCTTGGCGCCGAGGCGGTCCTGTAGCCAGCCGAAGAAGACGGCCCCGAGGCCGGCGGAGATCTGGAGCACCAGGAAGAGACCGATGATCTCGCCGCCGTCGAAACCCACCGTGCGCTCGGCGTAGATGGCGGCGAAGGAGATGATCGCCCCGAGCCCGGCGGAGAAGAGCGTGAAGACGGCCAGGAACCGCGCCAGCTCGCGGAAGTGGGAGAGGGAGCGCATCGTGTTGGCCAGGCGCACGAAGCCCTCCCGGGTGTAGCCGCCGAGGCTCCGCAGCGGTCCCCGCGGCGCGCGCTCGCGCAGCCAGAGGAAGGTCGGCAGGCCTCCGAGGAGGAAGAAGAGCCCGGTGACGACCCAGGCGAGCCGGAGATTCGACAGGTTGTCGAGGTCGAACCCGGGCTTGACCAGCGGCAGCACCAGGAAGAGCGAGCCGAGCCCGCCCATGTAGCCGAGCCCCCAACCGAAGCCCGACACCCGTCCGATGTTCGCCGGGGTGGAGATCTCGGGGAGGAAGGCGCCGGCCAGCGACTCGCCGTACGAGTAGGCGACGTTCGAGAGCACGAAGAGCACGAGCGCCAGGCCCACCGCACCGGGCAGCACGAACCAGAGCGCCGCGGTCGACACCACGCAGCCGATCCAGGTGGCGCCGAGCAGCAGCTTCTTGCGCCCCGAGTCGTCGGCGATGGCTCCGAGGATCGGCGCTCCCAGGACGACGATCAGGTTCGACAGGAGCACCGCCATCCCCCACAGGAAGTCCGCCCGTACGCCGGGCACGACCAGCTTGGTGAAGTAGATCGAGAAGGCGACGGTGATGATGACCGTCGTGTAGGCGGAGTTCGCGAAGTCGAACATCGCCCAGCCGACGATCTCGCGCCGGGTGACCGGGGGGTGGGAGGGCATCCGGGGATTGTAGTCGGTGAGGGGCGAGGGCTTCACACGGACCGCTTGCGGTCGGTGGGGGTCGGCGTTGAGATCACTCCCTACGGTCGCGATGACTCTGGGCCCGTCGCCTCGGGCGGACCGGCGACGCGGGAGGAGTCCCCGGCGACCCTGCTATCGTCCCCCCGTCATGTCCCTCGAAGGCAAGGGCGCGGTCGTCACGGGAGGTGGCCGCGGCATCGGTGCCGAGGTGGCCCGGGAGCTGGCGCGCAAGGGCGCCCGGGTCGTCGTCGCGGCGCGCAGCGAGGAGGAGATCGCGGCGGTGGCGGAGGAGCTGCGCTCCGCCGGCGCCGAGGCCTGGGCCGCGCCCTGCGACGTCGCCGACGAGGACGCGGTCGCCGAGCTCGCGCGGCGGGCGGAGGAGCTCCTCGGGACGGTCGACGTCCTGGTCAACAACGCCGGGATCGGCATCTCGGCGCCGCTGGCGCGCACGAGCCTCGCGGAGTGGAACCGCATCATGGCCGTCAACGCCACCGGGGTCTTCCTCTGCACCCGGGCGCTGCTGGCGCCGATGGTCGAGCGGGGCTGGGGGCGGGTCGTCACCGTCGCCTCGGTCGCCGGAAAGGCAGGAGCGCCCTACATCTCGACCTACGTCGCCTCCAAGCACGCGGCCGTCGGCTTCACGCGTGCGGTGGCGATGGAGGTCGCCGCCACGGGGGTCACCGTCAACGCCGTCTGCCCCGGGTACGTCGACACCCCGCTGACCGAGCAGTCGATCGCCAACGTCGTCGCGAAGACCGGGCGCAGCGCCGAGGAAGCGCGCCGGCTGCTCGAGAAGAAGAGCCCCCAGGACCGGCTGTTCCGTCCCGAGGAGATCGCCTGGCTCGTCGGCGTGCTCTGCGACCCGCGCTCGGGGGGGATCAACGGCCAGGCGGTGGTGCTCGACGGAGGCATGGTCCAGTCGTGAGCCGCTGGGGTCTGGAGCCGGTCGATCCCGAGGAGATGGGAGCGCCCCGCGGCTACTCCAACGGCATGCTGGCGCCGGCGGGCGGGCGGCTGCTCTTCGTCGCCGGGCAGATCGGCTGGGACGGCGAGCAGAAGCTGGTCGGCCCCGGCTTCGCCGAGCAGTTCGAGCGCGCCTTGGCGAACGTCGTGACCGTTGTGCGCGCCGCGGGTGGCGGGCCGGAGAGCCTCGGGCGCCTGACCCTCTTCGTCACCGACAAGGAGGAGTACCGGCGCTCCCTCCCGGCGGTCGGCGAGGCCTATCGGCGGGTGATGGGGGGCCACTACCCCGCGATGGCACTGCTCGAGGTGGCGGGACTGCTGGAGGAGGGAGCGAAGGTGGAGATCGAAGGAACGGCCGTCGTCCCCGGAGGGCGCGACGAGTGAGCTTGGCGCCGACGAGCTTCCGCTACGACCTCGACGCCGAGACCGGGGTCGCCACGGTCACCCTCGACCGGGCGGAGCGCCTGAATGCCCTGACCTTCGAGGTCTACCGGGAGCTGACCGGGTTCTTCGTCGCCCTCGATCGAGAGCCGGGCGTGCGCTCGGTGCTGCTGACCGGGTCGGGACGGGCATTCTGCTCGGGCGGTGACGTCGAGGACATCATCGGGGCCCTCTTCGAACGCGACTACCGGGGGCTGCTGGACTTCACCCGCAACACCGGGGAGCTCATCCTGGCGATGCTGCGCTGTCGCCGGCCGATCGTCGGGGCCTTGAACGGCACGGTGGCCGGGGCGGGCGCCGTCATCGCCGCGGCCTGCGACGTGCGCATCGCCGCCGAGCGCGCGAAGATCGCCTACCTCTTCACCAAGGTCGGGCTCTCGGGCGCCGACATGGGGGCCTCGTGGTTGCTTCCCCGCATCGTGGGGATGGGCCGGGCGATGGAGCTGCTGATGACCGGCGACTTCATCGACGCGCGCGAGGCGTGGAGGATCGGTCTCTACAACCGCGTCGTCGCCGACGACGAGCTCGCCGCCGAGGCGCGGGGCTGGGCCGAGCGGCTGGCCCGCGGGCCGGCCTTCGGCCTCGAGGTCACCAAGAAGATGGTGCTGCGCGAGGCCGCGATGGACCTCGAGTCGGCACTCGCCTCCGAGGTCGAGATCCAGGCGGCCTGCATGGAGCACCCCGACTTCCGCGAGGCCTACGAGGCCTTCAAGGAGAAACGTGCCCCGCGGTTCGAGTAGGTCGACCGTGCTGGGCCTTGATCGCACGGCCTCCGGCCGGGGGCTTGGCCGATTCACCGTAGGGGCGGGGCTCGTCCCCGCCCGGGAGGGAGCCGCGGAGCGGTGGTCGTTCCCCCGCCCGGGAGGGGACGAGCCCCTCCCCTACGGCCGGGTGCGACAGGAGGGCGCGTGACGCCGATCCACGATCTGCACCTGGTCGGGCCCTTGTTGACGGACACGGAGCGGGAGCTGGCCGCGGAGGTCGCGGCCTTCGCCCGCGCCCTGCCTCCCGACCCGGAGGACGACGCGGCCGCGCGTGGGCGCGCGCGCGACGTTCTGGGGGAGCTCGGCGCGGCCGGGCTCGCCGCCCGCGCCCTGCCGGCAACCTCGCCCGGGGACTCCGGCGGTGCCGTTACTCGCTGCCTGATCCGCGAGGCCTTGGCCTGGGCCTCACCGCTGGCGGACGCGGTCTTCGCTCTGCAGGGACTGGGCGGTCATCCGGTAGCGCTCGGCGGCTCGCCGGCCGTGCGCGAGCGCTGGTTGCCCGAGCTCGCCGCCGGCGGGGCGATGGCGGCCTTCGCCATGACCGAGCCCGAGGCGGGCTCGGACGTGGCGGCGATCGCGACGCGGGCGCGGCACGAAGGGGACGACTGGGTCCTCACCGGCACCAAACACCTGATCTCGAACGCCGGGATCGCCGATCTCTACGCCGTCTTCGCGGCCACCGCCCCGGACGGCGGGACGCGCGGACTCTCCTGCTTCCTCGTCCCGGCGCAGACGGACGGGGTCGTCTTCGAGGAGGCGCAGGTCCTCTCGGCGCCCCATCCGCTCGGCCGCCTGCGCTTCGACGACTGCCGGGTGCCGGCCGACCATCTGCTGGGCGAGGAGAACCGCGGCTTCCACCTCGGCCTGTCGGTCCTCGACCGCCTGCGCCCGACGGTGGCCGCCGCGGCCTGCGGCATGGCCTCCCGCGCCCTGGCGGAGGCGCGCGAGCACGCCTCCCGGCGGCGGCAGTTCGGCGCCCCGCTCGCCGACCTCCAGCTCGTCCAGGCGCGCCTGGCCGACATGGCGACCGAGCTCGCCGCGGCGCGCCTCCTGACCTACCGCGCCGCCTGGGAGGCCGACCACGACGGCGAGGCCGTCACCCGCACCGCCGCCATGGCCAAGCTCGCCGCCACCGAGAGCGCCCAGCGCATCGTCGACTCCGCCGTCCAGATCGTCGGCGGCCTCGGCGTCCTCGCCCACCACCCGGTCGAGCACCTCTACCGCGCCGTCCGCGCCCTGCGCATCTACGAGGGCACCAGCGACGTCCAGCGCCTCGTCATCGCCCGGCGTCTGGGCGACTCCGACTGAGGCACGCTCCGTCGCCTGTCAGATTGCCGCCGCGGAACCCGTCTTTGAGACCGGGCGCATCGTCGTGCCCGGAAAGGAGACGGAATCGTGTGCGAGCTGTTCAAGACCCGGATCGTCGCCAACGTGGAGGAGTGCCGGTTGGAGGCCGAGCTGCGGCCGGCCTCGATACCCGACGAGGAGGAGCCGTGGGCGATGGTCTACGAGCTCGATTACGGGTGGTGCTTCGAGCTGCCGTACGAGAGGAACGAGTCGCTCTTCCCCTTCGCCGAAGCGCTCGAAGCCCTCGAGGACGCGGCCGACGTCCTGGAGACCTACCCGAACCACATCGGCCTCGACCCCCCACGAGGCCTCGAGGCGACGGAGATGCGGAAGTGGTTGCTCGCCACGGAACGGACGAGCTGAAGGCTCCGGTCTCGTGAGCTTTCGGGCACAATGGCCGACATGAACGACACGACGACCGGAACGAGCGGGCTCGGAGGGTGGTGGAAGGCGCAGGCGCCGCGGCTGCTGAGCGTGCTGCGCATCGCCGCCGCCTTCGTCTTCATCCCCTCCGGCACCATGAAGCTCTTCGCCTACCCGATGGGCATGCCTCCTGACGGCGCGACGGCCGAGCTCTTCACCCAGGTCTGGCTGGGCGGCTTCCTCGAGGTGTTCGTCGGCGGGTTGGTGCTGGTCGGCCTCTTCACCCGGCCGGCGGCCTTCCTGCTCTCCGGCGAGATGGCGGTGGCCTACTTCCAGTTCCACGCCCACGGCGGCTTCTGGCCGACGGTCAACGGCGGCGTCGCGGCGGCCGTCTACTGCTTCCTCTGGCTCTACATCTCCGCCGCAGGACCCGGGCCGTGGAGCGTCGACGCCTGGAGGCGTGGCCGGTCCCGGCGCTCCGTGGGCTAGGATCTCCGGGCGATCACGGAGGTGGAGAGATGAGCGGAGTCCGGGTTCTCGTGGGTACGGCCAAGGGCGGGTTCATCCTGACGGCGGATGGGAGCCGGAAACGGTGGGACGTCCGCGGGCCGCTGTTCGGCGGCTGGGAGGTGTACCACATGGCCGGCTCGCCGGCCGATCCGGATCGGCTCTACGCCTCGCAGTCGACGGGGTGGTTCGGGCAGGTCCTGCAGCGCTCGGACGACGGCGGCGAGACCTGGGAGCCGGTGGGGAACGATCCTCCTACGACGGCGACGCCGGGACGCACCAGTGGTACGACGGTACGCCGCACCCGTGGAGTTCGCCCGCGCCCGGGCACCTCGAGCCGTCGCTCACCGATCCGGACGCGGTCTACGCGGGGGTCGAGGACGCGGCGCTCTTCCGCACGACCGACGGCGGCAAGAGCTGAGCGAGCGCCGGGCCTGCGGCGGTCACGGCTCGGGACCGCACTGGATGCCCGGAGTGGGCGGCTCCTTGCCTGCACACGATCCTCCTCGACCCCACCGATCCGCAGCGGCTGATCATCGCCATCTCGGCGGGCCGGGGCGTTCCGCACCGACGACGGTGGCGCCACCTGGAAGCCGATCAACAAGGGCCTGCGGCTCCGAGATGCTCCCCGAGCCGGATGGTCGAGGTCGGCCACCGCGTGCACCGCACGCCCCCAATTTCTCGCGGCCCGACACCCTTCATGCACACAGAAGCACTGGGACGTCATGCGCAGCGATCGCGACGCCGGAGACTCCTGGCGCGAGGTCAGCGGCGACCTGCCGAGCACTTCGGCTTCAATGCACCCTGCCGTCCACTCCCACGAGCCGGAGACCGTCTACGTCGTGCCGATCAAGAGCGACCTGAGCACTACCTGCCGGAAGGGAAGCTGCGCGTCTACCGCAGCCGTACCGGCGGTGGGGAGTGGGAGCCTCTGACCGCCGGTCTACCGCAGGAGGACTGCTCGTGAACGTCCTGCGCGACGCTACGGCGCTCGATGCGCCTGATCCCTGCGGCGTCTACCGGCACCACCGGCGGCCAGGTCTACGCCTCGACGCCGGCGACGGCTGGACACCGATCGTGGCGATCTGCCGCGCGTCCTTCGGTCGAGGTCCAGACCCTGCCGTGATCCGCGTCGTCCTCCCCGTCCACCCGCGCACCCTGGCGCGCGTCGAGGGCGAGGTGGAGCCGGACGTCGACGGGGAACCCACGGTCGCCGCCGTCCTCACCGCCCTCGAGACCCGCTACCCGGTCCTCACCGGCGCCATCCGCGACCGCTCCACCGGAGAAGCCGCCCGCTGGTGCGCTATCCGACGCCTGTGGCCGTGACCTCTCCCACGAGCCTCCCTGACACCGTGCTTCCCCAGCCGTCCGCGAAGGCACCGAGCCCTTCCTGGTCGTCGGCTCCAGCGGCCATGCCGCCGAGGAGAACCCCGATGACCAACCGCGACCTGGATAGATCGGGACCGCTGGCTGCTGGCGCTGCAGGCCATCTTCGGCGGCATCGTCGGTCTGTCGCAGCCGAGCTTCGCCACCTGGGGCGATCTCGAGGGGTTGAGAAGGTGGGAGTCGAGGGCTATGCGACCGCAGCGGCCGTCGGACTCGGGCTGGGGTGCCTTCCTTGCGTACGTGGAGGCCGAGTGGCTGCCTGGATCCTGCCCGACGAGAAGGAGCTTGCTCCTACCGGGCCTTCCTAGGCCCGATCCTGTTCGCGACGATGGGCGTCTACTCGTGGTCGACGATTCTCCTTGGTCCACATCGTGATGCAGTACCGCTTCGGTGCAGTAGTCCTGGAATACAGCCTTCGGAGAGTTCTGGCGTACCAACACCATCGCAGTCCTCGGCACGGGCCTTCGAATTCTGATCGGGGTGGGACTCTTCGCCGGATCGGGTCGGCTGATGCGGCTGTTCCGGCTCCTGCGCAAGGCCGGTGCGACGGCGTCCGAGCGCGACGATGAAGGACATTGAGCCGGTGACGGTTCGTGCTCCGTCTCGGCCTTGCCTATTCCGCGATCGTCTTCGCCGTGGGGTTCGCTCTGGGCACCGTGCGAACCCTCTGGCTGGTGCCGCGGCTCGGCCAGCGGTGGGCGGAGCTGGCGGAGATGCCGGTGATGGTGGGAGCCTCGTGGCTGGCGGCGCAGGGGTTGTTCGCGCGGTCGGGGCTCTCGCGGTGGGCGGCGGCGGGGGCCGGCCTGCTGGCCTTGACGTTGCTCGCCGGCGTCGAGGTGGCGGTCGTGCTTCGCCTCCGGGGTCTCTCCTGGGGCGAGTACGTCGCGTCGCGCGATCCGGTCTCTGGGAGCGTCTATCTGGCGGCCCTGCTCCTCTTCGCGCTCCTTCCGGTGTTGGTCGTCTCGTTCGCAGGGCGGGGGCGACCCTGAGCCGAAAGCCGGGACTCTGCCATCATCGGGTCGCCATGTCCGTTGGGCTCCAGCTCTGGACGGCCATGCGGGCCGCCTTCTACGCCACGACGTTCGTCCTGCTATGGGCGTGGCTGGCGCTCTCCGTGCGTCCGCTCGACGATCGCTTCGGATGGTCCCTGCCTGCGTGGGCCCCACCGCTCGGCGTGGTCCTCGCCGCCGCCGGCGGGGCGCTCGCCCTCGCCTGCGTCGTCGTCTTCGTCTCCGCCGGGCGCGGGACCCCGGCGCCGTTCGATCCGCCGCGCGAGTTCGTCGCGGTGGGTCCCTACCGCACCGTCCGCAACCCCATGTACGTCGGCGGCCTGGCCGTGCTCCTCGGCTCCGGCCTCATTCTGCGTTCCGTCGCGAT
The DNA here is from genome assembly GCA_041394745.1 of Thermoanaerobaculia bacterium. Lineage (GTDB taxonomy): Bacteria > Acidobacteriota > Thermoanaerobaculia > Multivoradales > JAHEKO01 > JAWKHP01. The sequence continues at coordinate 107,462 of JAWKHP010000007.1, forward strand.
CGTCGGCCTCGCACTGGTCTTCTGGGGCGTCGCGCACCTGTTCGTCCTCCTCTACGAGGAGCCCACGCTGGAACGCACCTTCGGGCACAGCTATCTCGCCTACAAGGAGCGGGTACATCGGTGGTGGCTGACGTGGAGGAGGCCCGGATGAGGCTCCGGGTCCTACGAGAGGAGGACCTTCCGGTCCTGGATCGATGCGCCGAGGGGGTTTTCGACGACCCGATCGATCGGCGGGCGGCGGCGGAGTTCCTGGCGGATCGGCGGCATCATCTGGTGGTGGCGCTCGACGGCGAGGCGGTCGTGGGCTTCGCTTCGGCGGTGCACTACGCGCATCCGGACGAGGCGCGGCCTGAGCTCTGGATCAACGAGGTCGGGGTGGCGCCGACGCACCGCGGGAAAGGCCTCGGGAGGGCGTTGATGGATGCGATGCTGGGCCTGGGGCGAGAGCTCGAGTGCGAGGAGGCCTGGGTGCTGACCGAGCGCTCGAACGGGGCCGCGATGGGTCTCTACGCGGCTGCCGGCGGTCGCCGGAGCTCACGGGACGTGGTGATGTTCTCGTTCGACCTGGCCCAGGGAGCCGGCTGAGATGGACATCGGCATCAAGCGGATCTACGAAGAGCCGGCGCCGGAGGACGGGCGTCGGGTGCTGGTGGACCGGCTCTGGCCGCGGGGGCTGTCCAAGGAACGGGCGCGAGTGGACTTCTGGGCCCGGGAGATCGCACCGTCGAACGAGCTGCGCCGCTGGTACGGGCACGACCCCGAGAAGTGGGAGGAGTTCCGGCGGCGCTACTTCGCCGAGCTCGACGCGGTCCCGGAGGCGGTGTCGGTCCTGCGCCGGGAGCTCGGGGCCGGAAGGGCGACCCTGCTCTTCTCCTCCAAGGTCGAAGAGCTCAACAACGCCACCGCGCTGGCCGAGTACCTCGAGGAGCGTCGATGAGCGATCTGCCGGGACTCTCCGCCGCCAACGCCTACGACTTGTGGGCGGGGAGCTACGACACGGACGAGAACGACACGCGGGAGCTCGCCGGAGAGACGTTGCGGCGATCCGGCCTCGCTCGCGACGGCCGGGACGTCGTCGAGATCGGTTGCGGCACGGGAGGGAACACGGCCTGGCTGGCGGAGGGGGCGGGGAGCGTCCTCGGGCTCGACCTCTCCGAGGGGATGCTCGAGCGGGCGCGACGCCGGACCTCGGCTCCGCACGTGCGCTTCCGGCACCACGACGTCCGCGCCCCCTGGCCGGTCGAGTCCGCGGCCGCCGATCTGGTGGTCTCCATGCTCGTGCTCGAGCACGTGGAGGGCGTCGGGCCGGTGCTCGCCGAGGCCGCCCGGGTGTTGCGCCCCGGCGGTGCTCTCTTTCTCTGCGAGCTGCACCCCACGCGCCAGCGGTTGGGCCGCCAGGCCGAGTTCGCGCACCCGGAGACCGGCGAGACCCAGCGCATCGCGGCGTTCTTCCACGACGCGTCGGACTACGTGAACGCGGCCGTGGACGCGGGCCTTCGCGTGCGACGCATGGAGGAGCCCGGCGACGCCGACGCCGGACCGATCGCGCCGCCGCGGCTCCTCGTCCTCGTTCTCGGGAAGGAGTGACCGTGGCCGACGACACCGCCGCACCGACCTTTTTCGAGACGCCGGGCGACTTCCGGCGCTGGCTGCAGGAGAACCACGAGACCGAGTCCGAGTTGATCGTCGGGTTCAAGAAGAAGGGCACGGGGCTGCCGAGCATCACCTGGCCGGAGTCGGTCGACGAGGCGCTCTGCTTCGGCTGGATCGACGGCATCCGGCGTCGCCTGGACGAGGAGAGCTATACCATCCGCTTCACGCCGCGTCGGCCGGAGAGCAACTGGAGCGCGGTCAACATCCGCCGGATGGGGGAGTTGATGGACGAAGGGCGCGTCCACTCGGCCGGCCGGAGGGCGTTCGAAAACCGGACCGAGGACCGGTCGCGCACCTACTCCTACGAGCAGCGCGACCGGGCGCAGCTCGACGAGGAGATGGAAGAGCGCTTCCGGGAGGCCGAGGACGCCTGGAGCTACTTCCGGGACGAGGCGCCCTGGTACCGCAAGACGGCGATCTTCTGGGTGATGAGCGCCAAGAAGCAGGAGACTCGCGAGCGGCGTCTCGGTGTCCTCATCGCGAGCTCCCGGGAGCGCGAGAGGATCCCGCCGCTCCGGCGTGAGCCTCGAGGCGACCGCTAGTTCGCCAGCGCGGGCCGTGCGATGACCCTCTTCCTGCTCAATCTCATCGGCGTCGGCGTCTTCGCCGCCAGCGGTGCCCTGGCGGCGGGGCGCAAGCGCATGGACTGGATCGGGGTCATCGTCCTGGCCGTGGTGACCGCGCTCGGCGGCGGCACCATCCGCGACCTGCTGCTCGACCGGCACCCGGTCTTCTGGATCCGCGAGACGGCGAATCTCTGGGCGGCACTGGTCGCGGCCGGGCTGACCCTGCTCTGGGTCCGGTTTCGCCGTCCGCCCCGGCGCGCCCTGGTGATCGCGGACGCGTTGGGCCTGGCGATGTTCTCGATCGGCGGGGCGCAGATCGCCCAACGCGAAGGGCTCACGGGCGTCGTCGTGGTCGTCATGGGCGCCTTCACCGGCGTGGCGGGCGGCGTGGTACGAGACGTCCTGAGCGCCGAGGTGCCGCTGCTCTTCCGTTCGAGCGAGCCGCTGTACGCCACGGCCGTCATCGTCGGCGTCTCCGGCTACCTCGGCCTCGAGGCGCTCGGCGTGGCGACGACCCCGGCGGCCCTGGCCGGGATGGCCCTCATCGTCGCCCTGCGCTTCACCGCCATCCTCTTCCGACTCGGCCTGCCCACCTTCCGGTTGCCGGAAGAGGCGGAGAGCCCCGAAGCGGAGAGTCGATGATCGTCGTGCGCCCCGTGCATCCCGAGGATGCCGAGGCCTGGTGTCGCATCCGCCACGACTTCTGGCCCGACGGCAGCGCCGAGGAGCACGCGCGAGAGATCGCAGCCTTCTTCGCCGGCCACGGGCCCGGGCCGCTGGCCGTCCTCGTGGCCGAGGCGGCCGGTACCCTGCTCGGTGTGACCGAGCTCTCGATCCGGCCGACGGCGGAGGGCTGTGCGACCGACCGTGTCGCCTATCTCGAGGGGTGGTACGTCACGCCCGGGGCCCGGGGCCGGGGCGTCGGCGCCGCCCTCGTCGCGGCCGCCGAGGAGTGGGCCCGCGGCGAAGGGTGTACGGAGATGGCGTCCGACACCCCGATCGGCAACGAGGCGAGCGCCGCCGCCCACCGGGCCGTCGGCTTCGAAGACGCGGGCCTCGTGCGCTGCTTCCGCAAGCGGCTCTGAGGCGGCCCGATCGATTATCGTTGACGGCGATGGGACATCTCGCCGACCGGCTGCACGACGACGACCGCTTCGCCTTCCTCCAGGGGTTCTTCCGCCACCCGGAGCGGGTGGGCTCGGTGGTGCCGAGCTCCCGGTTCCTCGAGCAGCGGATCGTGCGCGCGGGCGGGCTCGACCGGGCGCGCGTCGCCGTCGAGCTCGGGCCGGGGACCGGCGGCACGACGCGGGCCTTCCTGCGCGCGCTGCCGTCGGAGTCTTCGCTGTTGGCCATCGAGATCGATCCCCGTTTCGCCGACCGGCTGGAGGAGGAGCTGTGCGATCCGCGGCTGACCGTGCACCGGGGCAGCGCCGAGCAGGTCCGCGAGGCGCTCGCGGCCCTCGGCCACGAGCACGCCGACGTCATCGTCTCCGGCATCCCCTTCTCGACCATGCCGGAGGAGACGGGCCGACGCATCCTGGAGCGGGCCTGGAACGCCCTCGCCCCGGGGGGCCGCTTCGTCGCCTATCAGTTCCGCGACCGCGTGGCCGACCTCGGCCAGGAGATCGCCGGTCCGCCGGAGATCCAGCTCGAGCTGCGGAACGTGCCGCCGATGCGGGTCTACAGCTGGGAGAAGTGACCGGCGTGCCCGTTGCGCAACGGTCGAGCGGGCGTGGTTTCGCGCTGCCCGCGGCCGCCCTCGGGTGGCTGGCGTTGGCGGGGCAGCTCTTCTTCACCGTCGAGCGGGTCGTCGGGCGTGGTGGCAGCGTCGCCGCCGGCGTGGTGCGGTACCTGGGCTACTTCACGATCCTCACCAACCTGTTGGTGGCGCTCGCTTGGACGGCGCACGCGTGCGGAGGGTGGCTCTGGGACCGCTTCTTCGAGCGGCCGAAGGTGCGGACGGGGATCGCGGCGGCGATCGTGCTGGTGGGTCTCGCCTACGCGCTCCTGCTGCGCAACGTCTGGAACCCGCAGGGGCTGGAGAAGGCGATCGACGTCGTCCTGCACGACGTGCTGCCGGCGCTCTTCGTCGCCTACTGGTGGATCTGGGTCCCCAAGGCGGCCCTGCGCTGGAGCGACGCCTTCGTCTGGGCGCTCTACCCGCTCGGGTACTTCGTCTACACGCTGCTGCGCGGTCCTCTGCTGGCCCACTATCCCTACCCGTTCCTCGACGTCGCGGAGCTGGGCTACGGCAGGACGCTGGTCAACGGTCTCGGGCTCCTCGCGGTCTTCCTGGTCGTCTCCTGGCTCCTCGTCGCGATCGGCCGGCTGCGGCGAGAACCCTGATCCCCGCCGTCCGTACTAGTCCCGGCTGGCTCGAAGGAGGAGGAACGATGCGAACCGGGTTGCTGCCAGGCGCCGTTGCGCTCTTGCTGACGGCCGTTCCAGTGCAGGGCGCGGAGGCGGGGGTGGACTCCGTGGCCTCCAACTACGACGTGCGGGAGCTCGGCGACGGCGTCTACGCGCTGGTGCGCCGCGATCCTCCGGGGCTGATGTGCGATGCGAACAGCGTCTTCATCGTCAACGACGAGGACGTGGTGGTGGTCGACGCGCCGGAGGCCTCGCGGGAGATGCTCGAGACCCTCCGCGGGATCACCGACAAGCCCGTTTCGGCGCTGGTCAACACCCACTGGCACGACGACCACCTGACTGGAAACGCGCTCTACCGCGAGGCCTTCCCGGACCTCGAGATCGTCGGACACGCCTCGATGCGCGACTACCTCGCGGGAAAGGGCGTCGAGAACCGTCGCGGCATGATCGAGGGCGCTCCGGGCGGCGTGGAGATGCTCCGCAGCCAGCTCGCGAAGGGATCCAACCTCGCCGGCGAGCCGATCGACGCCGAGGAGCGGGTGAGCTACGAGAGCGACATCCGTCTGGTCGAGCACTACCTGGAGGTCGTGCCGCAGAGCCGGATCGTTCCGCCGACGTTGACGGTGGAGGACCGCCTCACCCTCGAGCGCGGCTCGCGCACGATCGAGATCCTGCACCTCGGGGCCGGGCATACGGCGGCCGATCTCGTCGTCTGGCTGCCGCGGGAGCGCATCGCCGTCGTCGGCGACCTGGTCGGCGCTCCGGTGCCGCTCGTCGGAGTCGGACAGTCCCACGTGCTCGAATGGAGCGGCACGCTCGAAAGGCTGATCGAGCTCGATCCGCGGACGATCGTGCCCGGGCACGGGCCGGTGCTCGCGGGCGTCGAGCCGGCACGGCGGATGGCCGAGCTGTTCGCCACGATCTCCGATCGTACGCGCGCGGCCGCCGCGGGCGGGGCCACCCTCGAGGAAGTGCGGGAGGCGGTGGATCTGGCGGATCAGCGCCGCCGCTTCGCCGGTGACTCCCGCCTCCTGGGCACCCTCTTCGACATGTACGTCGCCGGACCCGGAGTCACCGCGGCCTTCCAGGCCATCTCTCCCTGAGCCGGCGGCGTAGAGTCGACGCGAAGGATGGCGCTCGAGCGACTGGCGATCTTCGATCTCGACGGCACGCTGACCCGCACGATGGGGGTCGACGGCCGATGCTACGTGCGAGCGTGCCGCGAAGTGCTGGAGCTCTCCGAAGTGTCGGACGACTGGGCTCTCTACCGCCACACGACCGACGAGGGCATCGCGCGGGAGCTTGCGGAGCGGCACCTGGGGCGAGAAACCTCGGCGGACGAGATGGAGGCACTCCGTCGGCGCTTCGTGGAGCTCCTGCGGGTGGAGCTCGACGCCGACGCTCAGGTCTTCGCGCCGGTACCGGGCGCGCGCGAGGTGCTGGCCGTGCTCCCGCATCGTGGCTGGGCCGTGGTCATCGCCACCGGCGCATGGGAGGCGTCCGCCCGGCTCAAGCTCGAGGCGGCGGGTCTCCCCGAAGACCTCCCCTTGGCGACGTCCGACGGCCGCCCCGAGCGGTACACGATCGCGCGCCACGCGATCCGGCTGGCCCGGGAACGGCATCAGGTGGGCGGCTTCAGCGAGATGGTGGTGCTCGGTGACGCGGTCTGGGACATCCGTGCGGCCGACGAGCTCGGCGTCCCGTTCGTCGGAGTCGACGCCGAGGGCGGCGGAGAGGCGCTGCGGAAGGCAGGCGCCGTGCGCATTCTCCACGACTATCTCGACGTCGATCGCGTGCTGACCAGCCTGGCCCGTCCGTACGGGTGAAGCGCCGCGAGGATCGTCGGACCGTCGAGACCGGCGCTCGGGGCGTCAGTCGCCGAAGGCGCCTCGGGAGAGACGGAACAGGAGGACGGCGGCGCGTTGGGCCTGGGAGACGAGGGTCGTCAGGTCGGCGGTCTCGTCGCCGGTGTGACCGCCGGTGCCCATGAGACCCAGACCGTCCAACGCGGCGTCGACGTCGGCCGCCACGAAGGAGACGTCGGCCGCGCCGGCGTTGCGTGGATCGACGGCGGTGACCGGGCCGTGGCCGAGGTCGCGGCTGGCGGCGTCGTAGAGCGCGAGGAGCCTCAGGTTGCCGGGGGAGGCCGCCATGGGCGGGTAGCTGTTGGAGATCTCGAGCTCCGCGTGCGTCCCGGGCAGGTGGTCGCCGACCACGCCCCGCATGGCCTCCAGAGCCCGATCGAGCTGCTGCGGCGTCAGAGCGCGGACGTCGCCGGCGACCACGGCCGAGGCGGCCACGACGTTGCGCTTGCCGAAGGCCGTGCCGCGATTCTGCTCCGAGTCGAAGTCGACCTCGGTGCCGCCCAGAACGAGGCCGGGGTTGTAGGTCAGGTCCTCCTCCTGCGCCAAGGCCTCGCGGAACCCGTCCAGGATCCGGGCTGCCTCGTAGATGGCTCCGGCCCCGACCTCCGGCTGGAAGATCTGGGAGGAGTGCGCCGGCGTTCCGGAAACGTCGAGCCGCCACTCGGTGGCGCCCCGACGGCTGACCACGGCCGTGGCCGGGTCGCCGTCACCGTCCTCGAAGCCGAGTGCGAAGTCGGCCCGCTCCCCGGCCTCGCGCAGAACCCGGCGTGAGGCCTCGACCGGCCGGCCCGAGCGTTCCTCGTCTCCCGTCAGCACGACGGTGAGGTCGAGATCGTCGAGGACGCCCCCGGCGTCGAGCGCTCCGAGGGCGAGGAGCATCACGACGTCGCCTCCCTTCATGTCGATGGCGCCGGGGCCGCGGGCGCGGTCTCCTCCGAGCGGCTCGAAGGTCTGGAAGGGGCTGTCGGGTTCGAAGACGGTGTCGAGGTGCCCGATGAGGAGGACGCGAGGCCCGCCTCCCCGCCTCGTGGCGACCAGATGGCCGGCCCGTCCGAAGGCCCGGCCGTCGATCCATCGCGTCTCGAAGCCGAGCCCCTCGAGCTCGGCGGCGAGCATCGTGCCGACCCGGGTGACGCCCTCGAGGTTCATCGTGCCGCTGTTGACGTCGACGAGACGGCGCAGCAGTCCCCTGCCGTCCTCTTCGTGGGTCTCGATCCAGGCGGCCAGCCCGGCCTCGGCGGCGGAGAGAGCGGCGCCGGCCGGAGGCCCGGTGGCCAGCAGCAGGGCGAGGGCGGTGAGCACCCGGCGAGGCAGGTCCATGCGCCGAGTATATGGAGGCGCTATTCTCGGCCGATGCGAGCCCGGCGCATCGCGGTTTGTCTCGGCCTCGCCGCGGCGGCGCTCCTCGTCGGCGGCGCGGGAGCCGAGGGCGACGACGCCCGGCGTCTGGTCGGCAGCTGGCGATTGGTCGAGTGGACGGCCGTCGACGGCGACGGGGTCACGGTGCGTCCGTACGGTGACGCGCCGCAAGGCCGGCTGACCTACGGCGCCGACGGGAGCATGTCCCTGCTCCTGTTCCGGGCGGACCGCCCCGCGTTCGAGAGCGGCGATCCGAGGCGCGGCAGCGATGGCGAGGTACGGGAGGCCTTCGAGGGCTCCTTCACCTACTTCGGCAGCTGGGAGTTGGAGGGAGACCGGGTCCGGCACGCGATCGAAGCCTGCTCGTTCCCCAACTGGACCGGGACGGTACAGGAACGCCTGGTGCGATGGCGCGGGGATCGGTTGGTGCTCGAGAGCCCGCCGGTGACCTCCGGCGGTGAGAGCAAGGTCCACACCCTGCTCTGGGAGCGCGCGGAGTGAGGCGTGCCGTTCGCGTCCTCGCCTACGCCTGGGCGGCGCCGACCTCGGCGATCGGGCTCCTCGTCGCCCTCCCCGTCCTGATCGCGAACGGCCGCTGGCACTTCGTCGGCGGGGTCCTCGAGGTCCACGGTCCGTTGCTCGAATGGGCCCTGCGTCGCTGGGTTCCACTTCCCGGAGGAGCGCAGGCGATGACGCTCGGGCATGTGGTCCTCGGCCGCGACGGCGCCTGCCTGGCCCGCTCGCGTATCCACGAACGCATCCATGTCGCTCAGTGCGAACGCTGGGGACCGTTCTTCCTTCCCGCCTACGGTGTCGCGAGTCTCGTCGGCTGGTGGCGCCACGGCGACGCCTATCGCGGGAACGCCTTCGAGCAAGCGGCGTGGGAGGGTGAGCGGCCCCGCAGCCTCGCGGGCTGAGGCCGTCCGGCGCTGCTATCCTCGCCGCGCATGTGGAAACCCCCGCAGCGGATCCGGCACCCGCTGCTTCCGCCCCGGTGGCCGAGTGCCGCCGAGGCCGCCGGATCGATGCTCTTCAGCCCCCTCGACCGGGGCCGGGTGCGGCTGGTCGAGCGGACATGGGTGCCGGCGATGGTGCCCTGGCGTGCGACCGACGAGGGCTTCGTCACCGAGGAGGTGCTGGAGTGGTACGAGCGCTTCGGCCGGGGCCGGCCGGGGGCGTTGGTGGTCGAGGCGACCGGCATCCGGGACGTCCCCAGCGGGCCCCTCCTCCGAGTCGGGCACGACCGCTTCGTCGCGGGTCTGCGGGAGCTCGTCGAGACGGTGCGACGGGCCAGCGGCGGCGAGACACGCCTCTTCCTCCAGATCATCGACTTTCTGACCATCCGCCGCCGGCCCGAGCCGGAGGCGTTCTTCGCCCGCTACCTCGAGATCGACGACCGGCATCGGGAGGCCGTCGGCGGCGGCGACGATGCCGAAGTGCGCAGGCGGCTGGCGGTCCTGCCGGAGGACGAGCTCGAGCGAGCGCTCTCGCCGCGCGAGCTCGAGTCCCTGCGCTACGGCCACCGGGAGCGGGTGACCGACATGCACCTGGAGCGGATCCGCGAGCTGCCCTGGTGCTGCCGGACCTGTTCGCCGCGGCCGCGGCGCGGGCCGAGCGAGCGGGCTTCGACGGGGTCGAGCTCCACTTTGCCCACGCCTACACGATGGCGTCGTTCCTCTCGGCTACGAACGATCGGGCCGACGGCTACGGCGGCTCGCCCGAGGGCAGGGTGCGGCTGCCGTTGGAGGTGCTGGCCCGGGTGCGCGAGGCAGTCGGCGACGACTTCGTGGTGGGTTGCCGGACGCTCGCCGACGAGTGCATCGAAGGTGGCTCGACGGTCGAGGACGCGGCCTTCTACGGTGTCGAGCTCGCCCGTGCCGGGGTGGACTTCCTGTCGCTGTCGCGGGGAGGCAAGTTCGACGACGCGCAGCAACCCAAGGTCGGTTGGGCGGCCTACCCCTACACCGGCCCGTCCGGATACGAGTGCATGCCGACGGTGATCTCCGACCCCCGTGGTCCGTTCGGCAGGAACGTGGCCGCGGTGGCGGCGGTTCGCCGGGCGGTTCGGGCTGCCGGCCATCACACTCCCGTCGTCGCCGCGGGAGGCATCTCGACGTTCGACCAGGCCGAGGGCCTCCTGACGTCGGGCGCCGCCGACGTCGTGGCCGCGGCACGGCAGAGCCTCGCGGATCCGGACTGGTTCCGGAAGATGCGGCGCGGTCGCGGCGGCGAGATCCGCCGCTGCATCTACACGAACTACTGCGAGGGGCTCGACCAGAAGCACAAGCAGGTGACCTGCCAGCTCTGGGACCGGGAAGCGCTCGACGAGCCGGGCGTGCGCTTGGCGCACGACGGTCGCCGGCGACTCGTCGCCCCGGCCTGGAACGCGGACGGCGCACCCGGCCGGGCTCCACTCGGGGAGGAAGCGCATGCCGGCTGAGCAGGTCCTCGGCCGCTGGAGCGCACGGCGCCTCGTGAAGGGCCTGCGCACCGAGCTGGCGAAGAAGCTGGGCCTCGGCCACTCCGCCGACGAGTTGTCGGCGGCGCTGGCCCAGCGCGAGCTTCTCTTCCGCGCACCGACCCTCACTCCGAGTCTGGTGAAGGCCATCCGGGCGATCACGCCGCAGTTCAAGCTGCGCTGCGACGAGACGTCGAGGCGCGTCTGGGAGCTCTCCCAGAACGGCTCCTGCTGGGGCGAGATGGACGCGCTCGAGCCGCTGCTGCACGGCCTCGGCAGGCCTCGCCGCGTGCTCGAGATCGGTCCTGGCCTGGGTCGCTCGACCGTCTTCCTCAAGCGGCGGCTCGGGTGGGAGGACGTTCCGTTCGACCTGTTCGAGGGCAACGGGCCGGCGCACCGTTACCCCCTGCTCGCGCCGCGCTCGGCGGACTCGTTCCGTGGCGATCTCGAGGCCCTCGCCGCGGTGCTCGAGCACAACGGCACTCGGGAGTGGCGGCTGATCGACGCCGGGCCGAGGGGCGGCCGGCTGGTCGATCTCGAGCCGCCCTACGACCTCGTCTACTCGTTCTACGGCGTCGGCTTCCACTGGCGGCTCGAGGACTTCTGGGAGGAGATCCTGCCGCTGCTGGGCACCGACGGCGTCGGCATCTTCACCGTCTGGCACGCCTTCGAGACATTTCCGGAGCTCGCCCGGCTGCCGCACGGGTTCCTGACCATTCGCCGCATCCTGGCCAAGGACCGGCCGGTGCGCCTGCTGGTGGTGAGCCCCGAGCGCGACCGTGTCGCTCCCTTCGTCGAGGCGGAGCCGGCGACGTGAGGATCGTCTGCCTCGGTGGGGGCCCGGCGGGGCTCTACTTCGCCTTGCTGATGAAGAAGCGGTTCCCGCAGGCCACCCTGCGGGTGATCGAGCGCAACCGGCCCGACGATACCTTCGGTTGGGGCGTCGTCTTCTCCGATGAGACCCTGGGCACGTTCGAGCAGGCTGATCCCGAGAGCTACCGGCGCATCCAGGAGGGCTTCCGCTCCTGGCGGGACATCGAGACCTGGTATCGCGACACCTGCGTGCGCTCGACCGGGCACGGCTTCGCTGCCCTGTCGCGCAAGGTACTGCTCGAGATCTTGCAGCGCCGTTGTCGCGAGGTGGGCGTCGAGCTCGTCTTCGAGCGGGAGGTCCGATCGGTCGAGCCGTGGCGCGAGTGGGATCTCGTCGTCGGCTCGGACGGCGTCAACTCCACGGTGCGCACCGAGCTCGCGGATGTCTTCCGCCCCACGCTCGACTGGCGCGAGTGCAAGTTCTGCTGGCTCGGTACCGACAAGGAGCTGGAGGCCTTCACCTTCATCTTCCGCGAGAGCGAGCACGGTCTCTTCCAGGTCCACGCCTATCCGTTCGCGGAGGGTCTGGGCACCTGGATCGTCGAGTGCCGTGAGGAGGTCTGGCGAGCGGCCGGGCTCGATCGGGCGAGCGAGGAGGACACGGTCGCCTACTGCGAGGAGCTCTTCGCGTCGGAGCTCGACGGCCACCGGCTGCTCACCAACCGCTCGCTCTGGCGCACCTTCCCGACGGTCCGTTGCGAGAGCTGGGTCCACGAGAACGTCGTGCTGCTCGGGGACGCGGCCCACACGGCGCACTTCTCGATCGGCTCGGGCACCAAGCTCGCGATGGAGGACGCGGTGGCCTTGGCCGAGGCCTTCACGGCGGTTGGTCTCGAGCGGCGCGAGGAGGCCCTCGAGCGCTACGTCGAGGCCCGGTGGGTGGACGTGGCCAAGCTTCAGAAGGCGGCGCAGACGGGCCTCGAATGGTTCGACCCTCCGCACCAGTACCTCGATCAAGCCAGATACGTCAGTTCACCTTCAACCTGCTGACGCGTTCGAAGCGGATCACCTACGACAACCTGCGCCGGCGCGATCCCGAGCTGGTCGAGCGGGTCGACCGATGGTGGGCGCGGGAGCACGGGGCCGCCCCGGCCCCTCCGGCCTTCACGCCGTACCGCCTGCGCGATCTCACTCTGGGGAACCGGATCGTCGTCTCGCCGATGTGCCAGTACTCGGCCGTCGACGGTCGGGTCGGGGACTGGCACCTGGTGCACCTGGGGAGCCGTGCCGTGGGCGGTGCCGGCCTGGTCTTCACCGAGATGACCGATGTCTCGCCGGAGGGGCGGATCACCCACGGTTGCGCGGGTCTGTGGAACGACGAGCACGCCGCGGCGTGGCGCCGGATCGTCGACTTCGTGCACGACAGCTCGAACGCGGCCCTCGGGATCCAGCTGGCGCACGCCGGCCGCAAGGGTTCGGTCCGTCATCCGTGGGAGGGAGAGGACGTGCCGCTCACGCCCGGGGAGGGAGCCTGGGAGACCCTCGGCCCCTCGTCGATTCCCTTCCGCCCCGGCTGGCCGGCGCCGCGCGCGATGGACCGCTCCGACATGGACCGCGTGCGCGACGCCTTCGTCGAGGCGACGCGGCGGGCCGAGGCGATCGGCTTCGACGTCGTCGAGCTGCACATGGCCCACGGCTACCTCCTCTCGAGCTTCCTCTCGCCGCTCACCAACCGGCGCCGCGATGAGTACGGAGGAGACCTGAAGGGCCGGCTCCGCTTTCCCCTCGAGGTGCTCGAGGCCGTGCGGGCCGTCTGGCCGCAGGGCAAGCCCCTGTTCGTCCGCATCTCGGCCACCGACTGGATGCCCGACGGCTCGGGCATGACGGGGGACGACGCCGTCGAGGTGGCACGAGCCCTCGCGGCGTCGGGGTGCGACCTCGTCGACGTCTCTTCGGCGGGCAACGTCCCGGAGTCGCGCCCCGTCTACGGACGCATGTACCAGGTCCCTTTCGCCGAGCGCATCCGCCACGAGGCCGGCGTGCCGGTCATGGCCGTCGGCGCCATCCTCGGCATCGACCACGCCAACACCATCCTCGCCGCCGGCCGGGCCGACCTCACCGCCATGGCCCGCCCCCACCTGCGTGACCCCTACCTCACCCTCGACGGCGCCGAGCACTACGAGCTCTGGGATCACCCCTGGCCCGGCCAATACCGCCCCGCCAAACCCCGCCCCCGATAGCTCGCCGTCGGCCGCACGGCACCGCTCATCCGGGTCCGATCCGTGTAGGGGAGGGGCTCGTCCCCTCCCGGGCGGGGGCCCGGCTATGGGACGGTGGTCGACCAGGCGGTGGTGTCGCCCGATTCGAATCCGTCGGTGAAGATCGTGGGGCCGCCGACTTCGTAGGAACCGGGGTCGGAGGAGGCTCCCTGGGGGCGGGGGACGCCGTCGAGGTCGTCGGGGACCTCGGCGAGGGTGACGCCGGCGTCGACTCCCGGCCCCTCGGGGTCGAGGTGGTAGTCGTCGCCGCTCGCGTTGGTGAAGAGGGTCGCCGGCGTGATGAGGAACGAGCCGGTGCCGTAGCCGAGGGCTTGCCAGGCGGTGAGGTCGATCACGGTGTCGCCGCCGTCGGTGGAGAAGCGGTCCATCACTCCGTTGTGGTGGGCCTCGAAGCCCGGTGGGTGGGCGCTCCAGATGGCGATCGAGCCGCGGAAGGAGTGGTCGCTCCAGAAGACGTTGTCGATCACCCGATTGTCGACACACCCCGGATCGGGCATCACGAAGGCCCAGCGGCCCGAGGCCGACGTGAGCACCGTGTTGTGGGCGAAGAGGTTGTTCGAGGAGCACACGGCGCCGTCGATCTGGAAGACGGCGAAGCCGCTCGCATCCTCGTCGTAGATCAGGTTGTTGGTGAAGGTGGAGTCGGAGACCCCGTCCAGATTGATGCCGGCGCCCCCGGCCGTGCCGTTGTCGTAGATGACGTTCTTCGACACCAGGGCACCGGTGATCACGCCGTCGCCCCCCTGCGAGGCGTCGGCGTTCATGTGGATGCCGGCCGCGGCGTTGCCGTGCAGCCGGTTGCCGGTGATCACCGGGTCGTCGCCGGAGTTGGAATGGTAGATCCCGTGCTCGCCGTTGTCGTAGCTCTCGTTGTCCCGGATCACCGGGCGGTCGGAGAACGCCGTGAAGATGCCGGTGAGACCGCTGTCGTGAACCCGGTTTCCCTGCACGACCACGTCCTCGGTGAAGCGTAGATCGAGGCCCGAACGGGTCCCGCCGACGATCTCGAACCCTTCGACGACCCACCACGAGACGATGAACGGCGAGCTGAAGGTCTCGAGCTCGAGGGTCGAGCCATGGACGCAGGCGCTCCCCGGTTGGTCGATCAGGACGGTAGCGCCGCTCGCCGCAGTGAGAGTGATGGGCGAGGCGGGAAGCCCCGAGCTTTCGATCCTCGCCCCGTCGTAGACCCCGGTGTGGACCAGGATCCGATCGCCCGGTCCCACCGTGTCGACGGCGTGCTGGAGGGTGGCCCAGGGGGCGCCGGAGGTTCCCGGGTTGCCGTCGCTGCCCCCCATGGCGACGTGGAAATCCGTGGCGGCCGCAGGGGCGGCGAGGAGGAAGACGAGCACCAGGGGACGCCGGCTCACGGCAAGAGGCTAGAGGGCCGTGCGGGCGCAGCGCAAGGGAGCACGCCGGGTGCGTAGAATGCCTGCATGCCCTACCGAGCCCATCTCGAGGTCCAGTTCGGCGACATCGACCAGGCCCGCATCGTCTACTATCCGCGCTTCATCCACTACTTCCACGTCGCCATGGAGCAGTTCTTCCGCGACGTCATCGGCATCGACTACCCGCAGGTGATGAACGAGCACCGGCTCGGGCATCCGACCGTGCACCTCGAGGTCGACTTCAAGATCCCGCTGCGCTACGGAGACGTCGTCGAGCTCGAGGTCGTGCTCGAGTCCGTCGGCCGTAGCTCGGTCGGTTGGCGCTACACCGTGTACCGGCGCGGTCACCCCGAAGTGCACGCCGTCGGCCGGGTGGTCACCGTCAACATCGATCTCGACAGCTTCCAGAAGCGTGAGATCCCCGACTGGCTGCGCGAGAAGCTCGAGAGCTACCGCGATCGCTGGGCTCAGGCGGAGGCGACGCCGTGAGCCATGGCTGACCGGGAGGTTCGGCGCAGGGCGATTCTGCTCGCCGTCGCCTGCTTCGGCACCGCCGGTTGCAGCGGCGGGCGGGCGGTCGAGGAGGGCCTCGATCCGGCGACGGCGGAGCAAGTGGCCTCGATCCGCGCCGGCGGGGAGCCCGTACGAGGCGGCACGGAGTCCGACGGCGTGCAGACCGAGTGGAAGGCCTGGGTCGCCGCCGGCGAGCCGCTGCTCATCGAGGAGGGCGTCCAGGTGCGACGGCGGGCGACGACCCGGAGCCTCTACCTCTTCGAGGACGGCCGGCTCGTCTTCTACCGTCAGACGGGACAGCGCCCGACCAGCGTGCCCGGCGGCGTGGGCCTCGAGGAGGTGGAGATCGAGCTGCGGTGGACGGAGGACGGACACGCCTCCGGCGCCAAGAGAGTCGAGCGCCGGCCGGTGGAGCTTCCGGCGTGGGAGGAGGCGGTCGCGCGCGAGCGGGCTCGGGACCTCCGGGCGCTGGTGCGGGCCCGGATCGGGTCTCAGGAGCCGCCGACTTCGCCGACGGAGGGCAGCAGCGCCGACGCTTCGCCGTAGAGGTCGGCGCTCTCGCCGACGATCGCCAGCAACACCTCGCCCTCCGGATCGATCAGGAAGTAGCTCGGGAAGGCGATGACGCCGAACTTGCTGATGATCTCGTCGTCCCCCATCCAGACCGTGTACCGCACGTCGTGCTCGGCCGCGAAGGCCGCGACCGACGAGCCCTCGCCCGAGTAGAAGGCCAGGCCGACCACCGTGAGGTCGTCCGGATGCTCGTCCTGCAGCCGCTGGAGGACGGGGAAGGCGGCGACGCACGGCACGCACCAGGTGCCCCAGAAATCGAGCAGGACCCAGCGGCCGGCGAGAGTGCGGGCATCGGCCGGGTCCCCCGCGGTCGTGGTGGCTCGGAAGTCGAGGGGCTCGCCCTCCACCTCGGCGGGAAGGGTCCCGGGCGCGGTGAGAAGGAGCGCCACGAGCCACACCGAGGTGAGGACCGATCGGGCCTTCACGGGGCCGTCTCCGTCGCGCCGACCGCGAGCCGACGCAGGGCCCCGCGGTCGATCTTGCCCAGGTGGGTGCGCGGAAAGTCGTCGAGCACCAGGACCCTGCGCGGATGCTTGTACGGCGCCATCGAGTCGAGACAGTGGCGCTTGAGCGTCTCCTCGAGCTCCGGCGGTGCCTCGCGGGCGACGACGAACGCGATCGGCTTGGTCAATCCGTCCTCGTTCTCGACGCCGACGACGGCGCATTCGGCCACCGCCGGGTGCCTCATCAGACAGCTCTCCACCTCCTGGGGGGCGAGCCACTTGCCGGCCACCTTGAGGACGTCGTCCCCGCGGCCGCAGTAGGTGATCCAGCCCTCGGCGTCGCGCGAGACGAGATCGCCGCCGACGAACCACTCGCCGCGGAAGGCCTCCCGCGTGCGACCCATGTTGCGCCAGTAGCAGACGGCTCGGGAGTCCCCGGCGACCCACAGACGTCCCACCTCGCCGTCGGGCAGGTCGCGCCCCTCGTCGTCACGCACCCTCACGTCGAAGCCCGGCACCGCCTTGCCGAGGGTCCCGGGTCGCACCTCGCCCGGCCGATTGGAGACGAAGATGTGCCACATCTCCGCGGTGCCCAGCCCGTCCAGGAGCTCGACGCCGAAGGTCTCCTTCCAGCGATGGTAGAGGGGGACCGGCAGCGCCTCGCCGGCGGAGGTGGCGAAGCGCAGGCTCGAGAGATCCGCTCCGGTCGCCTCGGGGTGGCCGACCATCTGATTCACCATCGTCGGGACGTTGACGAGGATGGTCGGTCGGTGTCGCCGGACGAGCTCGAAGAGCACGTCGGGAGTCGGCTTCTCGGGGAAGAGAACGGTGCTCGCGCCGACCGAGAAGGGGAAGAGGAGGTTCGACCCGGTCGCGTAGCCGAAGAAGAGCTTCGGCACCGACAGGGTGACGTCGTCCTCACGGTAGCCGAGGAAGTCCTGGGCGTAGAGCCGCGTGGTGTTGACGAACGAACGATGCGTCTGGACGACCGCCTTGGGCAGCCCCGTCGTCCCGCCCGAGAAGAGCCAGATCGCGGGGTCGTCGAGGTGAACCGGGAGGATCGCGAGCTCCTCCGCGGCAGCCGCGACCGCGGCGCCGAACGTCCCGCCGCCGAGGGCCAGGGTCTCCGGCGCGCGCTGCGCCAACTGCCGAGCCTCGGTGAAGAGCGGCTCGACGGCCTCGTCGACGAGGGCCCACCGAGCTCCCGTGTAGTCGAAGAGGGCCGCCAGGTTCGAGGGCTCGAGCGCGGGGTTGACCATGATGACGACCCCGCCCGCGGCGAGGATGCCGAAGAACGCTCCGACCCACGAGGGGCCGTCGGGCAGGGCGATCATCACGCGCTCCTCCGGCCGCATGCCGGCGCCCTTCAGGGCATTCGCGAATCGGCCGGCCAGGGCCCGCACCTCGGCGTAGGTGAGCCTCTCCTCGCCCCAGTGCAAGGCCACGCGCTCGCCCTTCCCCTCACGGACCCTGGCATCGAGGAACCAGTCGGCGAGGTTGCTGTCGATGCGGGCCGGCTCGGGCATGGACAAGATGATACCGGGGCCCGGGTGCGAGCGGGCGCCGCCTCAAACGCTCGGATCGCCGGCGCGGCGGCTCGCCCGCACGACGATGAGAGTGTTCTGGAGCGCGCCGAGGACGACGGCCGTCAAGAGGAGTCCGGCCCCGATGCGTACGCCGGCGGGAGTGTCGACGGCCAGAGCGCCGGCCAGGGCGGGAACGCCCGCGCCCCACAGCGCGAGGACGGCAGCCTGAAGCGGTCGCGACGCCAACGCGTGCGGCGACGGCGGTGGTCTGTCGAAGTCCGATCCCGAGTAGCCGCGAAGCCAGGCGTAGAGCGGAGCCAGGCGCGACGCGATGCCGACGACGATCTGGGAGAGGAAGCCGACGAGGAAGGCGACGCCGTAGACCATGGATGCCGGGAGCTTCCACGTCGCCGGGGGCGCCGCGGCGAGAGCCAAGCCCAGGAGCGCACCGAAAGCCATCCACGCGAGCGCCAGGAGCGCCTGGGCGACGCCGAGATCGGGCCGTCGCAGCCCCTTGGGAGCGGGGCGCCGGTGGCGCCGCATCCAGGCGACCCGGGAGAGGAAGATGCCGATTCCTGCGACCGTGAGCAGGGCGAACGCGAGACTCCAGCGCGAGCCCCCCAGGAGGGTGACGAAGAGGCCCACGACACCGGTTTCGAAGGTCCAGGCGCCCCGACGGACCCACCGGCCCTCCGGCATCGCCGCGGGCAGGAACATCGGCAGCAGACGGTAGCCGGCGGCCATGACCATCATCGTCGCCCAGCCGAGCGCCGCCAGATGGGCGTGCGCCCACACGTTCCCGAGCACGTAGCCGGGCAGGAACGGGTGGGCCTTGTGGACGCCGAGCAGGAGGCCCATCGTCGCCGCGCCGAGCAGGTTGACGAAGGCGAGGCGGAAGTGCAGCTTGACCTCTGCCGGGATGGGCGCCGTCGCCAGAACCCTCCAGAACCGGACGGCGGGTACGGCGAGCCCGGCCAGCACCATCGCGGCGGACCACGCCATGCCGGAGGCCTGCTCGAGCCAGAAGTGGGAGACCATGCCGGAGACCCCGACGGCGTAGACGACCCATCCCCAGACGTCCAGGGCGCCCGCCGGAAGGGGAGCCCGAAGGGCCATCGGCGCGACCAGGTAGAGCGCCCCCAGGATCGACGCCGTGATCCAACCCAAGGTCACGAGGTGGACCACGCCCACCATCGCGGGGTGGTAGTAGAAGCCCCCGATTGCCCGCGGATCCGCCAGCATGACGGCGAAGGCCGTCGCCAGGGCGACGTGAGCCAGGCCCCAGTAGAGGAGCGGCAGCAGGCGGGAGGGCAGCCGCGCTCGTTTGGCCGCCAGCTCCTGCGGTGTGAGGTGGGGGCTCACGGACGTCGAGTCCGTCGGACGCCTTCCAGCCCTAGAACTCGACGCCGAACGGCTTCTTCAGCGCGAAGGCGATGGGGATCGACAGCAGGATCAGGATCCAGCACCAGGTCAGGACGAGGAGGAAGGTCGACGTCTCCTCGTACTCCAGACTGACCTCTTCGACCGGGCCGGCCGGTAGCGGCGGCTCGGACGGGTAGAGGAGCTGACCGAGGAAGCCGCGCGGCCGGGCCGGCGAACGGCGCTCGGAGCCGGTGGCGACGGTGACGGTCTTGTCGGCGCGCTGGCCGTCGACCTCGAGCGCCAGCTGGTACTGGCCCGGAGCGTCGGCGCGCAGTCTCCAGAGCAGCTCGCCCCGCGAAGCGATCCAGAGGGAGGGGGTCTCCACCGTGACGCCATCCGGTGCGGAGAGCGTGACGTCCGGCTTGGCGCCACCGGTCTCGGCGAGATGGGCGGTGAGGACGGTCTCCTCTCCCGGCACCAACCCCTTGTAGCCCCAGTGGGCGTGCAGGTGGGCGAAGAGCGGGAACATGAAGACGCCGAGGATCAGGATGGGCATCGTCCAGACGCCCAGATAGCCGGCCGTCCAGCGCAGCATGTCGAAGAGGGCTCGGAAGGTCGCCCGCAGGCTGTCGTTGAACAGGCGCAGCTCGAAGATCGCGGCGTAGAGCCGGCTCTTCATGCGGTCCGACCAAGCGGGGTTGAGGGTCCACTTGATCACCGGCATGGCGACCAGCGTGACCACCAGGGTGACCACGGCGATCCCCACCCAGGAGGGCATGTCCATGAAGGGCGCGAGCGACGCGTCCACGACGCGCCGCAGGAGGGCGTTGACGGCTTCCATCGACCGGTGAAGTCCTCTAGGAGATGTACCCGAGGCCCTGGAGACGCTTCTTGATCTCCTCCTCGGAGGTGGCGTCTTCGAGCTGCGCCAGCTCCTTCTCGAGGGCGTGGGTGATGAACTCGGCCGGCGAGGAGTACCCGGCGATCTCGGAGTAGCGGCGGATCTTGGCCATCAGCTCCTTGTCGAGCTTCACTTTCTCTGTGGGTCCGAACATCGTCGTCTCCTTGTCGCGGCCGGGTGCCGCCTCAGGGGGCCTCGTGCCTCTGCGGGAAGCTCTCGATATCGAACTCGGCCAGCAGGGCCGGGGCGAGGTCCCGCAGCCCCGCGACCGGCTGGGCGAGGGGTCGGTTGGTGAAGAGGATTCCCGGCACCGTCGTGTGGTCCATCGCGTGATCCGCGGTCCAGCGACCCATGTTGTCGAAGATCACCTCGTCGGTGAGCTCGCCGAGGGCGCCCTCGTTGGAGCCGCGGGTCCCCTTGGCATAGCCGACGACCATGTCGGGGCCGACGTCCAGGGCACCGCGGTCGTGGAAGAACTCGGCGCTGGGGTAGACGCGGGTGACCGCAGGCTCGCCGGTCTCGGGGTCGATGGTGGCGAGGAGTTTCTCGCCGATCTCGGCGAGCAGAGCCTTCGACTCGGACGGATCGACGATGCCGTGACTCTCACGGCCTCGCTGGTTGACGTAGAGGCCGTTGAAGCCGACGCCGTAGGCTCGCGTCCGCGCCCAGTCGACGTTCAGGAAGAAGCCCGGGTCCTTGGCGAGGTCCGGGTTCTTCACCGCCAGGTAGCCCTCGTCACGCAGCCAGCTGTTGAGGTTGAACGAGCGCCGCCAGCTCGAGAAGCCGTGGTCGGACATGATCACCAGTCGGGCACCCTCGGGCATGTGGTCGAGGACGTAGCCGACGATTCCGTCGACCTCGTGGTAGAGGTCCGGAATCACGTGGGCGTACTGCGGATCGACCTCCGGGTCGTAGCTCGGATGCGTCGGATCCATCGATCCCCAGAGCACGTGGGAGACCTGGTCGGTGTCGCCGAAGTAGTAGAAGAGCAGGCCGTCGTGGAACTGCGACAGCACGACCTTGAGCTGATCGGCGATCTCCTGCTGGGTGATCGCGGCCTGGGCGAGGAACTCATCGCGGTCGAAGACACCCTCGGTGATCGCCTTGGTGTCCTCGGGCATGCCCTGCGTGTAGAAGCGGCCGGTCTCTTCGGCGAGCTCGGTGGCGTAGTCCTCCGGCGTCGAGATCGGAAGGGCCGGGGCCAGCGGGTCGATCTGGAGGGGCGTCATGTAGAGCTCGACCTCGGGCCGTACGGAGCGCAGGTAGAAGCGCACCGAGGCCTGGATCGATTGGGTCGGGATCATCTCGAAGGTGACGGGCACCCAGTCGCTCCACTCACCCGCGGCGAGCACGGCGCGGGCCTCCCCGTCGCCGACCTCGACCTCCGCCACGTCCTCTTCCGGGTCGAAGTGAACGGTCAGTGAGGTCTCGACCGGCGTCGGCTCGACCAGGAACGGGTTGTCGGGCCCGTAGATCTTCCCCTCCGCGCGGTCCTCCCAGAGATCGAGGGGGTAGACCTTGCCGCCGCTGTCGACCTGATCGTAGAAGAGGGCGGAGGTGTAGAAGGAGAACTCGCCCAAGCTGCCGGTCAGATCCGGAGTCCCCATGCCGGAGAGCTCCCGACTGGCGGTTCCGGAGGGCGGGAAGTTCACCGGCATGCGGTACACCCAGGAGTGGACGCCGCGGTCCTCCAGCGCGCTCCAGAACTCCTTGCCGCGACGCAGGAGCTCCACCGAGCCCGAGGCGGGCACCTGCCATCGGCCGAGCTTGAGCAGGGGCTCGGCGTCTCCGCCTTGGCCAGGGCGGACTCCGGGATCATCTTGATCCGGGTCGCGGTGGAGGAAGTCGAATGCCGTGCCCGCCAGGTCCATGCCGGTGATGAAGTCCGACCACGCGATCGGCGACAGCGGAGGCACCGAGGTGCCCAACGGCTGGGCGTGGCCCTCGCGAGCCAGGCGCGCGAGTTGGGCATCCTGCCGCCCTCGGCGATATTTCTGGGTCAGCTCCCAGTCCATGCCGTCGAAGCCGAGGACGATCGTGGCTCGCCGGCGGCAGCCTCGCTGGAGCGGGCGCAGGCGAGCCAGACCGTGCAGGAGAAGGCGACGCCGGCGAGGGCCGGGGAAGGACGGCGCGCCGCAGGCGTTCAAGCCACCCTCCCGGTCAGGCGCTCGTCCAGTCGGGTCTCGGTACCGAAGAGCGCCTTGCCCTCCATGTGGTCCGGTGCCTTGATGCCGAAGAGCTCGAGGATGGTCGGCGCGAGATCCATCAACGCCGGATCGTCGTCGTCGATCGGCGCGTTGGCGAAGAGGACGCCCGGGACCTGTCGCGGGTCGACCCCGTGGTCGCCGCTCCAGGCCTTGGTGTTGTCTTCGAAGACGGGGCCCGAGACCATTCCCGTGGCGCAGTCCCAGGAGGTGCGATAGCCGCTGTTGAAGCCGAGGATCAGGTCCGGCGCGTTGCCCAGGTACGGGCCGCCGTAGAGCTTCGCCGTGTCGAACGCCTCGGTGATGCCGACCTCGTTCTTCTCCTCGTCGCGCAGGCCCGTGATCTTCGCCACCAGCTCGTCCTTGAGCTGCTGGGCCTCGCGTCCGGGCTTGACGATGCCCTGCGCCTCGCGGCCTTCGACGTTGAGGAACATGCCGGTCAAGCCGAGACAGTAGGCCTTGGTGCGCGACCAGTCGACGTCTCGCAACCACTCGGTCGAGCCGTCGCAGCCGTCCTTCAGGTGCAGGTAGCCGTTGGCGTGGAGCCAGGCGTTCAGGTTCACGCCGCGGCGGAAGGAGGTGAAGCCGTGGTCGGAGATGACGAAGAGCAGGTCGCCCTTGCGCAGCTTCTTCATCACGCGTCCCACGAGGGCGTCGTTGTGCAGGTAGAGCTTCTCGATGGCGTCGCGATGCTCGGCGTTCTCCTTGCCCACCGCCGCCGGGTGCCCCTCCTCGATGTAGCGCCAGAACATGTGCTGGATGCGGTCGGTGGCGTCGAAGACGGTCACCAGGGAGCCCTTCTTCAGGCGATCCATGGCGGCGAAGAACATCTCCTCGCGCTCGCGGTCGATGTCGTAGGTCTGCTCCAGGAACGTGCCGTCGTCGGTGACGTCTTCGTTGAGGGCCCAGGTGTCCTCGGCCAGCCCCAGCGTCGCGTAGGCGCCGACCTTCTTGGCCAGGTAGGTGGCGTAGTAGGACGGGTGCGAGATCGGCATGGCCGGGCTCTCGGGGTCGAGGTTGAGGGGCGTCATGTAGATGGAGACGTGCTCGCCGGCCTCGAGCAGTTGCAGGCGGACGATCGCCTTGACCTTGACACCGGGCGCCGCCTTGAACTCGAGCGTCACCCAGGGCGAGAGCTTCCCGCTCTCGATGTCGAGCTCCTCCTCACCCACCGCCACGTGCGCCGTGGTGCCGCCGTTGGTGGTCACCGTGAAGGGCAGGGTCATCGGCGGGCTGCCCTCGAGGTAGGCGTTCTCCGGTCCCTCGATCAGGGCGTCCCATCGCCCCGGAGCCTTGCCGTTGGTGAGCGGGACCCGCATGCCGCCCTCCTTGAAGGCGCCCGCCGCGGGCCGCGTCGTGAGCAGCAGGAAGGTGCCCTGGGTTCCCAACAGATCGGGCACGCACATGGCGGAGAGCTGAGCGCCGTAGAAGCGGTCCGGCGGGAAGGTGATCGGGACCCGCAGGACCGTCGACCAGATGAAGTGCTCCCCGAGCACGGTCCAGAACGGCTTCGACTTGCGCAGCAGGCGGATCTGGGGCTTCTCCTCCGGAATGCGGTACTTGCCCAGCGGGAGCTTGGAGAGGAGCTTCGCGCCCCGTCGTTTCACCGACGAGATCTCGGTCGAGGAGAGCAGCGGCAGGTAGGTCTTGCGGTCGCGATCGAGGAAGTCGTAGATGTTGTGCTTGGCGGGGTGCGTGCCGGTCGAGAACGACGACCAGGCCACCGGCGAGATCGACGGGTACGTCGTCTTCAGGCGGTGATAGCAACCGCCGTCGGCGAGCTTCTTGAAGTGTGGGAGCTTGCCCTCGGCCATGAAGCGGTCGGTCAGCCGGGGGTCCTGCCCATCGAGCCCGACCACGATGACGCGTCGCACGCGGGCCTTGCCGGTCTTGGGGCGCCGGAACGCCCGCCAGAGCATCCGGAAGGGCCAGGTGAGGACCGCCAGGATCGCCACCACGAGGGCGACGAACACGACGGCGAAGCTGGTGACCAGGGCGAATCCTGCGCCCGGTCCGATGTAGGCGGCCGCCGGACTCGCGAAGGCGACGGCAGCGAGGGCAGCCAGCGTCGCGGCGGCGACGCCGGGGCGAACCGATCTCCTGCTCAGTGCGGGCAAACCAGGCGTCTCCGATGGGTGCAAGGGGTCTGAAAAGGAAGAGCCGCCGGCGGCCGGACTGGCCTCCGGAGCCGGGTCATACTATCCTACCGCGGCCGGAGAACCGAACTGCTCCGGCACCCCCGAGACAGAGCCTCACCCCCGAGCCGAGAAGGAGATCGCGCGTGACCCCGACCCTGCGCCGCTGGTACCGGAAGATGCGCTACGGCGAGCCCGTGATCGTGGTTTCGGGGCTGCCCCGCTCGGGCACGTCGATGGCGATGAAGATGCTCGAGGCGGGCGGCGTACCTCTCGTCACCGACGGGCAGCGCGAGGCCGACATCGACAACCCCAAGGGCTACTTCGAGGACGAGCGGGTGCTGCGGCTGGCCGAGGAGGCCGACAAGGCGTGGCTCCGCGGCTCGCGCGGGAAGGCGATCAAGATCATCTCGTACCTCCTGCGCCACCTGCCGCCGGAGAACAACTACAAGATCCTCTTCATGCGCCGCGACCTCACCGAGGTCCTCGCCTCCCAGGCCAAGATGCTCGAACGCCGGGGCGAGCCGAACGCCACCGAGGACGAGCGGATGCGGCAGCTCTTCGAAACCGACCTCTGGAAGGCGGGCTACTTCATGAAGCACGCCGCTCACGTCGAGGCCCTCGAGATCCACTACTCCGAGGTCCTCGCCGACCCGGAGGGCCACGCCTACCGCATCGCCGAGTTCGTCGGCGCCGAGCTCGACGTCGAGAAGATGGCCCAGGTCGTCGACCCCGACCTCTACCGCAACCGGGCCGACGGTTGAGCTGAGCTAGCTAGCTTATTAAGCTAGCTCGGTGAAGACGGCGGAAGTCGGTACGTTCGAAGCGAAGAACCGTCTCTCCCAGCTGCTCCAGCAGGTCGCAAAGGGGCACCGGATCTACATCACCCGGCGGGGCCGGAGGGTGGCGCTGCTGACTCGAGCAGACGAAGGAGGGCTGCACCCGGGTGGAGGGTCGGAGCCCATCGATCTCCTCGAGCTCGCCAGGAAGATCCGGGGTGCTGCCCGGACGGGGCCTGAGTCCCTCCGCGCGCTCGTGGACGAGGGCCGGCGTTGAGCCGCCGGCTGGTCGTCGACGCCTCCGCCGCGGGTGCGTGGGTCCTTCCCGACGAGCACTCGGAGGCGGCCGAGACGCTCCTGCGCGGGATCGTGGAGGACGAGATCGAGCTCGTCGTGCCCCAATCGTGGGTCTACGAGATGACCAACCTGCTTCTGACGGCGCACCGACGCGGCCGTCTGGACGACGCGGGCCATGAGGCCGCCCACCGGTTCCTGGACGCCCTGCCGTGCCAGTGCCTTCACCACGAGGAGCCGCTGACCCGCGAACGGATGAGCCGCATCGCGCTGCGCTTCGAGCTCTCCGCCTACGACGCGAGCTACCTCGAGCTGGCGGACCGCCTGCAGTGTCCGCTGGCGAGCTTTGACGAGCGGCTCTCCGCCGCAGCGGCGACGATGGGACTCACGAGCCCCGACTAGCTCGGACTACTCGACCGGCGGCGCCACGACTCCCGGTGGCGCCTCGATGCCTTCGACCGGGGTCACGTTGCCGAGGAAGCCGCGGGTCAGGTAGTCGGTCAGGGTCAGGCCGAAGAGCAGGATCAGCCAGACGAAGCCGCCGACGACGACGAGCTTGGACAGGCGGCTCGAGTGGGCGACGTGCATGAAGAAGAGCACGACCAGCGTGCCCTTGAGGATGGCGATCCCCAGGGCCACGACGTTGTTGAAGATGCCGAGATCGAAGAAGGCGATCCACGCCGTCAGGCCGGTCAGGACCAGCAGGGCCAGGAAGACGAAGAGGTAGACCGGGAAGGGAGTGACGTGCTCGGACATCAACCGTGCCTCCCGAGGAGGTAGAGCAGGGGGAAGAGGAAGATCCAGATGATGTCCACGAAGTGCCAGTAGAGGCCCATTCCCTCGACCAGGTTGTGGTTGTCCTTCGAGAAGGCGCCCCGCCAGGCCAGCCAGACCATGACGAAGAGGATCCCGATACCCACGATCATGTGGAGGGCGTGGAGCCCCGTCATCGCGAAGTAGAGGTTGAAGAACATCTGGACCGCGTGGGCGTCTCCCCCCTCGTGCCACTCGAAGTGAGGCCCCGGCACCAGATGGTGCTCGAACTTGGCGCTGTACTCGGCGACCTTGATGCCGAGGAAGACCCCACCGAGGACGATGGTGGCGAGCAGGAAGAAGACGAGTAGCTTGCGGCGGTCGAGCTGCGCGGCCCGCACGGCCAGGGCCATGGTGAAGCTCGAGCCGATGAGCACCGCCGTGTTGATGGTGCCGAGCTTGATGTCGAGCTCGTGGCTGCCGGCGATGAACGCCTCCGGGTGGAAGAGCCGGTAGACCAGGTAGGCGGCGAAGAGGCCGCCGAAGAACATGATCTCCTGGGCCAGGAAGACCCACATCCCGAGGTAGGACGCCTCGCGCTGCTGCTCGAAGCTCTCGAAGTGATGCGCCAGGCCCCAGGCCCGACGGCTCGTCGCGGTGTGTTCCACGGTCCTAGCGCTCCCTCATGCCTTGGCGGGCTCGACGCCGTCGCCGCTCGTTGGGCGCACCGGGTGCGCCAACGCGGCGTAGTCGTAGGCCTCGCCGGTGACGATCGGTGGCGTCTCGAAGTTGTGGGTGGGAGGAGGCGAGCTGGTCTGCCACTCCAGCCCGTAGGCGCCGAAGGGGTTGGCGGTGGCCTTCTTGCCGTAGCGCATCGACCAGATGAAGTAGACGAAGGGAATCAGGTATCCGATGCCGAGGATCGTCGCCCCGGCCGACGACATCACGTTGAGGACCTGGAAGTCGTCCGGGTAGACGTGATAGCGGCGCGGCATTCCCAGGTAGCCGAGCAGGAACTGCGGGAAGAAGGTCGTGTTGAAGCCGATGAAGATCGTCAGGGCCGAGAGCTTCGACCAGAACACCGGGTACATCCGGCCGGTGATCTTCGGCCACCAGAAGTGGAGGCCGCCGAGGTAGCCCATGATCGCCCCGCCCACCATGATGTAGTGGAAGTGCGCGACGACGAAGTAGGTGTCGTGCACGTGGATGTCGATGCCCATGGTGGCGAGCATCACGCCGGTCAGACCGCCGATCGTGAAGAGGCCGATGAACCCCAGGGCGTAGAGCATCGGCGTGTCCCAGGAGATCGAGCCCTCGTAGAGGGTCGCCGTCCAATTGAACACCTTCACCGCCGAGGGCACCGCCACCAGCATCGAGAGCACCGAGAAGATCGCTCCGGCGTAGACCGACTGGCTGGAGACGAACATGTGGTGGCCCCAGACCAGGAAGCCGAGCACCGCGATCGACACGCTGGCGAAGGCGATGAACTTGTAGCCGAAGATTCGCTTGCGCGAGAAGGCCGTGACGATCTCGCTGACGACGCCCATCGAGGGCAGGATCATGATGTAGACGGCCGGGTGCGAGTAGAACCAGAACAGATGCTGGAAGAGGATCGGGTCCCCGCCCAAGGCCGGGTCGAAGATGCCGATGTGGAGCACGCGCTCGGCGCCCACCAGGAGGATGGTGATCGCGATCACCGGCGTTCCCAGTACCTGGATCAGGCTCGTGGCGTAGTGGGCCCACACGAACAGCGGCAGGCGGAACCAGGTCAGCCCCGGAGCCCGCATGCGATGGATCGTGACGATGAAGTTCAGGCCCGTGAGGATCGAGGCGAAGCCGGTGATGAACACGCCGACTGCCGTCGAGACGACGTAGGTGTTGGTGAAGGCCGTCGACAGCGGCGTGTAGAAGGTCCAGCCGGTGTCGACACCCCCGTGCAGCATCGACCAGAGGATGAACAGACCGCCGATGGTGAAGATGTACCAGCTCGCCAGATTCAGCTTGGGGAAGGCGAGGTCCTTGGCCCCGATCATCAGGGGGATGAGGAAGTTCCCCAGGATCGCCGGGATCGAAGGGATCAGGAACAGGAAGATCATCAGCACGCCGTGCATGGTGAACAGCCGGTTGTAGGTGTCCGACTGCACCAGGTCGCCCGCGGGGGTGGCCAGCTCCAGACGGATGAGCACCGCCATGAGGCCGCCCAGGGCGAAGAACACGGTGACCGTGATCAGGTAGAGGAGGGCGATCCGCTTGTGGTCCTTGGTGAAGAGCCACGACCGGATGCCGTAGTCCGCATTGAGGTAGTTCGTGCCCGCGTGGGTCTCTGCCGCGTTCATCGCGGGGCCTCCGACTCGTCCGCCAGCGACTTGATGTAGACGATCAGCTGCAGGATCTCCTCCTCCGTGAGCTGCCCGGCGTAGGTGGGCATCAGAGGCGTGTAGCCGGCCACGACCTTGGCCGTGGGATCGAGGATGGACTCACGGAGGTAGTTCTCGTCCGCCGTCACCGTCTCGCCGGAGGCCAGCTGCACTTGCGATCCGAAGACCCCCTGCAGGTAGGGCGCCTGGAGGTTCGAGTCCGGTCGATGGCAGGTGTTGCAGACCTTGGACGCGAAGAGCTCTTCTCCGCTCGGCGGCGCCCCGCCGCCGGCGGTCGCCCCGCCGAGCGCCAGCCACTGCTCGTAGGCACGCGGCTCCATCACGACGATCGATCCGCCCATGCGGGAGTGGTTGACGCCGCAGTACTCGGCGCAGAAGAGGCGATAGGTGCCGGGCTTGGTGGCCTGGAACCAGAAGGTCGTGTAGCGCCCGGGAACGACGTCCATCTTGCCCCGGAACGCGGGGACGAAGAACGAGTGGATGACGTCCTCCGAGGTCATGGTCAGCTTCACCGGCTGGCCGACCGGCACGTGCAGATGGTTGATCTCGCGGCGGCCGCTGGGGTGCTGGAACTTCCACATCCACTGCTTTCCCGTGACGTAGTACTCGACGGCGCCGGCCGGCGGTCGCGTGGCGGAGATGAAGACGTGGAGCCCCCACGCGAACATCACCAGGAGGATTCCGAGGGGGATCACCGACCAGACGAGCTCGAGCCACAGCCCCGTCTTCTCGGGAGCCCCCACCTCGTCCGGAGAGCGACGGCGGTAGCGGACCGCGAGGTAGAGGATCAGGGCCGCGATCAGCAGCGAGAAGAACGCGGCGAGGCCGAGGCCGAAGAAGTAGATGGCATCGACCTTGGGGGCCAGGGTCGACGCGGAGTCCGGGAACAGCGGGAAGCCGAGCTTCATGAGTCCTTCGCGGCTCCGCCGCGCTCCTTGCGGATCGAGATCCAGGCGAAGCCCACGAGCGCCGCCAGGGTCAGGATTCCCCCGACCCGGATCGCCGTCAGCGTCGCGAAGCTGTACTTCCCGCTCACCGGATCGTAGTGGTAGCAGAGCAGGAGCACCTGATCGACCACGGTGCCGATCGTCCCCTCGCCGGCCTCGACCAGCCCGAGGCGGACGTCGCGGGACGGGTACTCGATGCCGAAGAAGGTCTTGGAGATCTCCCCTTCGGGCGTGAGGACCAGGAGACCGGCCGCGTGCGCCCAATCTCCCGTCTTCTCGTCGCGGCTGTACTGGAAACCGGCCGCCGAGGTGATCGCCTCGATCGTGGGTGCGTCTCCGGTGAGGAAGTGCCAGCCGGCGGCCGTATCCCGGCGGCCGTACTGCGAGAGGGTCTGGTCCTTGCGTTCGGCGGCCTGGGTGGGCGTCTCGGACGGATCGAAGCTGACGATCAGGACCTCGAAGTCCTTCCCGGGCTCGAGATCCACCGGCTTGAGCGACTTGGCCAAGCCGGCGAGGGTCATGCCGCAGAGCATGGGGCAGTCGTAGTAGACGAACGCGAGGACGGCGGGCCGGCCGTGGAACAGCTCCGAGAGGGTGGAGGTACGGCCCTCCGAGTCCGTCCAGCGTCCGTCGAGCGGCAGGGTCTCACCCAGCCGCTGCTCGAAGGCCACCTCGGGCAGGGGCCCGGGCGGCGTCGCCGGCGGCGTTTTCGCGGCCGAGGAAGCCGCGAGGAGCAGCAGGCCGACGGCCCCTGCACCGACGCGCTTCATCGCGCCTCCTCGGAGGAGTCGGTCGCCGGCGCCTCCCGTGGTGCCGGAGCGCCGGCGCGCTCGCCGTCCAGATAGAGGTCGATGGCGCGATCGACGGGGATGCGGGCGAACCCGGCCTCCTCGTTCTCCCAGGCCCAGCCGTTCAGGATCTCGTCCTCTCCGGCTCGAAGCTCCGCGAGGTCGCGGAAGGGCTCGGTCTGCAGGCGCGGGCCGGGCGGGACGTGGGGTTGCCGCGCCTCACGCAGGGCGGGCAGGGGAGGGTCGCTCGCGATCGAGCGCGAGCGCATCCACCGGGCCAGGCCCCACATCGCCAGCGCCGTCAGGACGAGCAGGGCGAGCAGGCCGACCGTGAAGCCGACGATGCCGCGGAGCGAGAGCTCACGGTCGAGGCGCTCACTCATGCTCGATGGCCTCCTTCAGGTAGGGCTCGAAGGCGGGCAGCAGCGGACGGCGGCCCAGCTGCGTGAGGTAGAGGCCGAACCAGATCCCGCCGACCGCGAGGATCGCCGCCAGGTCCATCCAGTGCGGCAGGGCGCCGGCGTGCTCCGAGCCGTGCCCGAACGCGGGAGCGGCCATCCAGTAGAGGTCGACCCACCGCATCACCAGCAGGAGAGCCGCGACCCAGCCCAGCTTGCGGGCGTCGCGCTTGAGGTCGCGCGAGAGCAGCAGCACGAACGGCAGCGCGAAGTGCGCCACGATCAGCGCGATCGTGACCCAGCGCCAACCGCCGTGGGTGCGGTCGAGATAGAAGGTGACCTCCTCCGGCAGGTTGCCCGACCAGATGATGATCAGCTGCGAGAGCTGGAAATAGGTCCAGAGCATGACGAAGGCCAGCAGGAGCTTGCCGTAGTCGTGGAAGTGGCGCCGCTGCAGGTAGTCCTTCATCGGCGCGCGCTGGGAGAGATAGAGGGCGACGAGGATGATGAAAGCGAAGGCCGAGACGGCGTGGCCGCCGATGAAGTAGACGCCCCAGATGCTCGAGTACCAGTGCGGATCGAGCGACATCAGCCAGTCGACCGAGGCCAGTGTGGCCGCAGCGCAGTAGAGCAGGAGCGCTGGGGCCGCAATCCGCTGCATGCGCCGGAACGTCCGGTCCGAAGTCAGCTCGTCCTGCCTCAAGGAGAGCCGATTGAGCAGCCACATCGGCAGGATCCAGGCCAGGAAGTAGAGGACGAAGCGGATGGCGAAGCCCGTGGTGTTGAGGAACCAGGCCTTCTGTTGCAGTGAAGGATCGGCGGCGACCGCTTCCGGCCGGGCCCACACGAAGAGCTCCTGCAGGCCCAGGAAGAGCGGCAGGAACAGGAGGGCCACGAAGGGGAGCGTCCGGGTGGCCGCCCCGAGAGGACGGCGGATCATGAGACCCCACGCCCCGCGCGTGAGCTGGTGCAGCAGGGCCACGGCGTAGCACCCCAGGGAGATTCCCAGCACCCAGAGCCAGGCCACCAGATAGGAGCGGAAGAACTGCTCCCGGTCGAGGAAGAAGCCGGCGACGAGTCCGACGAGCCCGACGGCTCCCACCGTCCACGCGCGGCTGCGCAGGGCGGCGATCTCGTGCGGCGGAGCGTAGGGCTGACTCACTCGGAGGCCTCCTCGGCACCGTGAGGCGCGCCCGCGGACTCCGGCGCCGAGAGTCGCGCTCGCTCCTCCGCGCTCAGGCGCTGCGCCGGGGCGTGCCGGGCCAGCTGCAAGGTCTGCACCCAGGCGGCGATCGCCCAGCGGTCCTCGACCGGCACCTGGCTGGCGTAGCTGGACATCTGGCCGAATCCGTTGGTCATGACGTCGAAGTAGTAGCCCACGGGCATGTTCCGCACGCGGTCCTGGTGGAACGTCTGCGGGCTCTTGAAGCCACGCTGCACGATCATCCCCCGGCCGTCACCGGTGCGACCGTGACAGGGGGAGCAGTAGATCTCGAAGCGCTGCCGTCCGCGCAACAGGAGGTCGCGATCGACCTCGACCGGCAGCTCCGTCACGAAGCTCCCGTCGCTTCCCACACCGCGGTAGAGGCGGTCGTCGTCGCGCAGATGGCCGCGTGCCACCGTGCCGGCGATCAGCGGCCTGGAGGCCTGTCCGTCGGCGAAGAACCGGCTCTCCTCGAGAGGCTCGTATTTCGGAGCGTCGTGCATGTCCTGGCGACAGGCCGCCAGGGCCAGCAGCGACAACCCGAGAGCGGGGAGAACGCGTCCGCTCACCGCTCCACCTCCGACACCATCGTGGGTGACTGGGCCTCGAGGAATCGCCGCGTGTCGTCCGGATCGAAGAGGGGATCGATGGTGCCGATCATCAGGAAGTAGCGGTCCCGGGAGGCGGCGGCGAAGCGCTCGACGTTGAAGGCGGGGTGATACGGCATCGGGAGCCCGTTCAAGGCGAACATCCCCAGAACGGCCGCGAACGCGGCGCACAGGATGGTCATCTCGAACGCCGGCACGATGAAGGCCACCCAGGAGGCCGGGGGGCGTCCGCCGATGTTCATCGGGTAGCTGACCGCCGACATCCAGTACTGCATGGCGAAGCCGCCGAAGCAACCGAGCAGGCCGCCGATCAGGACCAGCAGCGGGAGCCGCGACCGATGGTGCCCGGTGGCCTCCCAGACCTCCTCGATCGGATAGGGGGTGTAGGCGTCGAGCTTGCTGTACCCCGCTTCGCGGGCGGCCTCGCAGGCCTTGACCAGCGCCTCCGGGCTGTCGAATTCCGCCATCAGGCCGTAGAGGCGCTCTCCCGAGCTGGTCGTCCAGGCGCTCATCCCTCACCGTCCTTGGGAAGCCGGGCCTCCGGCAGGATCGCCCGCATCTCGGCGATCGAGATCATCGGCAGGAAGCGGAGGAAGAGGAACAGCAGGGCGAGGAACAGTCCGATGGTGCCGATGAAGGTCGACCAGTCCCAGAACGTGCCGCTGTACATGCCCCACGAGGAGGGCAGGAAGTCGCGGTGGAGGCTGGTGACCACGATGACGAAGCGCTCGAGCCACATACCGACGTTGACGAACATCGCCACGATCCACACCAGCCAGGGCGTGGACCGGAGCTTGCGGATCCAGAGCGCTTGGGGCACGAGGATGTTGCACAGCAGCAGAGCCCACCAGTGGAACCGGTAGGGGCCCTGGATGCGGTTGAGCAGCATGAAGTCCTCGAACTGATTGCCGCTGTAGAAGGCCATGAAGATCTCGACGGCGTATCCGTACGCCACGATCAGTCCGGTGGCCAACATCACCTTGCACATGTTCTGCACGTGCCGGAGGGTGATGAAGTCCTCCAGCCGGAAGGCCTTGCGCAGCGGGATCGCCAGGGTCAGGACCATGGCGAATCCCTGGAAGATCGCCCCGGCGACGAAATACGGCGGGAAGATCGTGGCGTGCCAGCCGGCGACCTGGCCGGCAGAGAAGTCGAAGGACACGACCGTGTGGACCGACACGACGAGGGGAGTCGCCAAGCCCGCCAGCAGGAGATAGGCCGTCTCGTAGTTGTGCCAGTGCACCGCGGAGCCGCGCCAGCCCATGGCCCCGAAGCCGTAGAGGATCTTCTTCCACTTGCGCCGCGAGCGATCGCGCAGGGTCGCGAGGTCGGGAATGAGCCCGACGTACCAGAAGAGCAGCGACACCGTGGCGTAGGTCGAGACCGCGAACACGTCCCAGATCAGCGGGCTGCGGAACTGCGGCCACAGCCCCATCGTGTTGGGGTACGGCGTCAGCCAGTAGGCGAGCCACGGTCGACCGAGGTGGATCAAGGGGTAGAGGCCGGCGCAAGCCACCGCGAAGAGCGTCATCGCTTCGGCGAAGCGGTTGATCGACGTTCGCCACTCCTGGCGCAGCAGCAGGAGGATGGCGGAGATCAGCGTTCCGGCGTGGCCGATCCCGATCCACCAGACGAAGTTGATGATCGCGAATCCCCAAGCGACCGGGATGTCCAGGCCCCAGATGCCGACTCCCTCGAAGACGAGGTATGCCAGGGAGACGAGCAGGACCTGGACGAGGAGGAAGGCGACGCCGAAGCCCACCCACCACCACCGCGGCGTGCGGGTGAGGACGATCTCGCTGATCTTGTCGGTGACCGAGGCCGGGGTGTGCCCGGGAGCCACGACCGGCGGTTTGCCGCGGAGCGCGTCGCCCGTCGGCATCAGGCGCCCCCCTCCGAGCCGCCGTGGCCCGCCGCGGCGCCGAGCGCCTCGTTCGGGTTCACGACCTTGGCCAGATAGGTGGTGCGAGGCCGCGTCCCGAGCTCGGTCAGGAGCCCGTAGTCGTGCGGCTGCGCCTTGCGACGGGTCACCTCCGCCTCGGGATCGTTGAGGTCGCCGAACGAGATCGCCTCGGTGGGACACGCCTGCTGGCAGGCGGTGACGATCTCGCCGTCCCGGATCTCGCGGTCCTCACGCCGGGCGTCGATACGCGCGCCGTTGATCCGCTGCACGCAGTAGGAGCACTTCTCCATCACGCCGCGCACGCGCACGGTGACGTCCGGATTGCGCATCAGGTCGAGCACCGGCGTGTCGGTGTCGTTGTACTTGAGGAAGTTGAAGCGCCGCACCTTGTAGGGGCAGTTGTTCGAGCAGTAGCGCGTCCCCACGCAGCGGTTGTAGACCATGTCGTTGAGGCCTTCGTCCGAATGCGTGGTGGCCGCGACCGGACAGACGACCTCGCACGGAGCCTGCTCGCAGTGCATGCACAGCACCGGCTGGTTGTACATCGCCGGGGCGGCCAGGCTCCCCTGGTAGTAGCGGTCGATGCGGATCCAGTGCATCTCGCGGCCCTTGTCCACCTGGTCCTTGCCGACCACCGGGATGTTGTTCTCGGACTGGCAGGCGACGACGCAGGCGTTGCAGCCCGTGCAGGCCGTGAGATCGATCGAGAGACCCCAACGGTGGCCCTCGTAGCTCCAGCTCGGGTTGAGGCTCAGCGACTCGTCCGCGCCGTGACTCTCGTGATGGGCGAAGCCGGGGTCCTCGCGGAACTCCTCGAAGGTGCCCACCCGCACGAGGTGGCGCCGCTCCGCGGTCCGTCCCTCGAGGTTCTCTCCCTGCCACGGCTGCTCGGCGATGTTGCTGTGCATCTGCGTGCTGGCGAGGCGGTGGACGTTCGGCAGGGGGGCGAGCGCGGCGCCGCCGACGCCCCACAGGGCGTCGGTCGTGCGCAGCGTGTAGGCGTTGAATCCGGTGCCCGACCCCACCCGTCCCGCCTTCCGTCGGCCGTAGCCGAGGTGCAGCGTGACCGAGCTCTCCGCCTGGCCCGGGTGGATCCAGACCGGGACCTCGAGCGACCGCTCGCCGGCCTGGAGCTTCACCATCTGCCCGTTGACCAGCCCGCTGCGCTGGGCGAGCCCGGGGCCGACCATCAGGGCGTTGTCCCAGGTCAGCTTGGTCAGCGGCTTCGGGCACTCCTGGAGCCACCCGTTGTTGGCGAAACGACCGTCCCAGATCGTCGGATCGGGTCGCAGGAGCAGCTCGGGGGCCGTCGGTGTCGGAGCCTGGCGCGAGCGCAGGGCCTCGGCGACGGGCGCCAGAGTCCGCAGGGCGGCCTCGCGGGGCGTCGCCCGGCTCTCGGGGAAGTAGCCGTCGTGCAGGAGGCGCCGCCAGGCCTTCTCCGCCCCGACGGCCGGGAGCCGCGACTCCCAGTGGGTGCGCAGGAGCTCCTCACCGGCCTTCGGTCCGTCGGTGAGCAGGGCCGAGACCGTCTCCGCCGCGCTCGTGCCGTCGTAGAGCGGCTCGATGAGCGGCTGCATCAGCGAGATCGTGCCGTCGTAGGCGCGGCCGTCGCCCCAGCTCTCCAGGAAGTGGGCTTCCGGCAGGTTCCAGTGGCACAGCTCGGCCGTCTCGTTGACGTGCTGTCCCAGATAGATCCGGCGCGGTGCCTTGCCCATCGGCACCCGGAAGTCGAGATCGGCCGGGGCGTCGTAGACGGGGTTGCCGCCCAGGATGAGCAGCGTGTCGACGATGCCGGCGTCGAGATCGGCCACGAGCTCGCCGATGGACGCGGCCTGGTCGACCGGCGCGGCCTCCACCGGATCGGTCACCACGACGGGCCCTCCGAGGTTGCCGAGGGCCTCGTTGATCGCCAGGGAGAGGGCGTAGAGCTCCGGCGACGTCTGGTCTCCCGCCACCACCGCCGACCGGCCGCGGTGCGCCGCGAGATCGCTCGCCACGTTGCGCGCCAGGGCGGTCCAGCCGCCCGTCGGCGCTTCGCCGACCCGGAGGCCGAGCTCGGCCGCCACGGCGAGGGCGAAGTGCCCGATCTCGGCGCTCGAGAGTGGAACCCGGTGGTCGGCCACGGTGCCGGTCGGAGTCGGGGTGGACTCCAGCGCGTAGAGCCGGTTCATCCGCGTCGCTCCCTCGCGCACGCGGCGACGGTCCATGAAATCGCGCGCGTAGCGGACGGCGCCCGGTCCTTGGGTCAAGAAGTCGGCGTCGAGGGAGAGCACGACGTCGGCCCGGGTCAGGTCGTAGCGCACCGCCAGCGGCTCACCGAACGCCAGCCGCGCTCCTTCCCGCGCCGCGTGGAGGCCGGCTGGCTCCCACTGATGCCAGCGAGCCTCGGGATTCTCTTCGAGCAGCGTGCCGATCAGGGCCGCGAGAGTCGGGGAGGTGACCGTTCCGGTCAGGATGCGCAGCGGCAGGCCGCCCCCGGCCGACAGCGCCGAGATCGAGCGTCGCATCTCCGCCACGAACTCGTCCCAGGTCGAGATCCGACCATCGCGGGTGACGGTCTGCATCCGGTCGGGATCGTAGAGGTCGAGGATCTCGGCCTGCGCGAAGACGTCCGTGGCGCCGAGGCTTGCCGGGTGCTCCGGGCTGCCCTCGATCTTCGTCGGGCGACCCATGTGGCTCTCGGCGAGGACGCCCGTCGCGTAGCCGCCGAGCAGCCGGCTGGTGGCGAAGAAGAGAGGCCGCCCCGGGACGATCTCCTCCGGTTGCTTGACGTACGGCACGATGCGCTCGAGCGGTTGGCGCGTGCAGGCGGTCAGGCCGCCGAGGGCCAGCGAGGCGCTCATCACCTGCAGGAAGCGCCGGCGGGAGACGTCGTCGTGCCACTCGGAGGCCTGCTCCGGGAACTCGCGCTGCACCATCGCGTGGAACTCGGGGCTCTCGGCGAGCTCGTCGAGGCTGCGCCAGAGGCGGCTGCCGTCCTGGCCGGCGAGGCTCTCCTGGAGGGCTCCCAGGTCGAGCTCTTTGCGGGTCGGTTTGGTGCGGTCGCTCATCGGATCACCGGTGGCAGGTCGAGCAGCTCGTACGGGTGTGGATGTCGTTCGCCTCGATCAGGCGCCGCCCGAGGGCCTCCTGGTCCTCGCTCTCCCAGGCCATGTCGAAGACGGCGTCGAGCGGCCGGACGTAGCGTTCCGGATGGCGGTGACACGAGAGACACCACTCCATGTGCAGGCTGGCGGCCGGCTTCATCAAGGGCATCTGGTCGACGCGTCCGTGGCAGGTCGCGCAGCCCACTCCCTTGGCGACGTGGATCGAGTGGTTGAAGTAGACGAAATCGGGCAGGTCGTTGACGCGGGTCCAGCGCAACGGCACGCCGCTGGCGAAGCTCTCGCGGACCGGCTCCAGCATGGGGCTGTCGTTCCAGATCAGCTTGTGGCAGTTGATGCAGGTCGAGGTCGGCGGGATCCCCGCGAAAGAAGACGTCTCGACCGACGTGTGGCAGTAGCGGCAGTCGATTCCCAGGCCGGCGACGTGGTGGTCGTGGCTGAACGGCACGGGCTGCTCCCGCGTCACGCCCTCCCGCGTCGCGTACGACGAGCGGTTCAGGGTGTCGAACACCCAGCCGAGGCCGAGGGCGAAGAACAGTGCCCCGAAGATGCTGACCTTGGCGATCGTGTTCGTCGAACGGTGGAAGAGCTGGGGCATGCGGGTCGGTGTTCTAGCAGCTTGTGAAAGTTTTCACAAGCGGGTCGATCGGCTACCGACGCCCCACTCGCTGCCTGCGGGTGGCCTGCCCCGGCGATGCCTCATGGACCCGGCGACGTTACCGAAGGCGCAGGGGCGGTGCAAGACGAGCGCCCACCCCCGGGGGTGGGACGGGCCCGTCCCGGCATGTCCTCGACCCTCCTCGAGCAGGTGTCGCCCGTACCGGGACCCGAGTCCAGCATGACCCATTCGCTGCGGCGACATCAGATGTCTGCCGAGCCGGTGCTCGAGCCGGCCACGGTGGCCGCGGCAGTTCCGGAGGAGGAGCCATGTCCCGAAAAGCCCTTGTTTCCACCCTTCTCGTCGGCGGAGTGATCGTCGGTTCGTGGCTCGGAGGATGCCGCTCCGGCGGCGAACAGCAGGCGTTCCGCACCGGTAGCGCGGAGGTCGACGAAGTCATCCAGCAACGCGGACTCTCGCCGGACGATGTCTACGCGGCCGTGAAGACCTTCATGCCCACCGGTCGCAAGGACGACTACGTCATGTTCTCCTCCGGAGGGCACTCGGGACAGCTGTTCGCGATCGGTGTGCCGTCGATGCGCATCCTCAAGGTGATCGCCGTGTTCACGCCGGAACCGTGGCAGGGCTGGGGCTTCAACGACGAGACGCGCGCGGTCCTCGCGGCCGGGAACCCGGAGGGAGTCGAGCTCCACTGGGCCGACACCCATCACCCGGCCCTCTCGGAGACGGCGGGCGACTACGACGGGCAGTTCGTCTTCGTCAACGACAAGGCCCATGCCCGTGTCGCGGTCGTCGATCTGCGCGACTTCGAGACGAAGCAGATCGTCAACAACCCGGTCGGCCTCTCCGACCACGGAGGCACCTTCGTGACCCCGAGCACCGAATGGGTCATCGAGGGCGGCCAGTATGCCGCCCCGCTCGGCCACGCCTACGCCTCCATCGACGAGTACACGGATCAGTACCGCGGCATGGTGACCCTGTGGAAGTTCGACCGCGAGGCCGGGCGCATCAGGCCCGATGAGTCGTTCGCCATCGAGTTGCCGCCGTACTGGCAGGATCTCTGCGACGCCGGCAAGCTGGCGAGCGACGGGTGGCTCTTCTGCAACTCCTTCAACACCGAGATGGCCACCGGCGGAATCGAGCTCGACAACCCGCCCTTCGAGGCCGGGGCCTCGCAGCGCGACATGGATTACCTCCACATCATCGATTGGAGGAAGGCGGTGGAGCTGGCGGCGGCCGGCCGCACGCGCAAGGTCGCGGGTTTCGACGTGCTCCCGCTCGAGGTCGCGGCGCAGGAGGGTGTCCTCTACTTCCTGCCGGAGCCGAAGAGCCCGCACGGCGTCGACGTGACGCCGAACGGGGAGTATCTCGTCATCTCCGGCAAGCTCGATCCGCACGTCACGGTCTACGGCTTCGCCAAGATCCAGCAGGCGATTGCGGACGGCGCCTTCTCCGGCCACGACGACTACGGTGTACCGATCGTCTCGTTCGACGCCGCGCTGGAGAAGCAGATCGAGCTGGGGCTCGGACCGCTGCACACGCAGTTCGACGGGCAGGGCTACGCCTACACGAGCCTCTTCCTGGACAGCGCCGTGGCGCGATGGTCACTCGGCGGAAGCTCGGCCGGCGACAACGGCGACGAGCCGTGGTCGCTGATCCAGAAGATCCCGGTCCACTACAACGTCGGGCACATCGTGGCGGCCGAGGGCGACACCGTCAGCCCCGACGGGCAGTACCTCGTGGCGCTGAACAAGTGGTCGGTCGACCGGTTCCTGACCGTGGGCCCACTCCACCCCCAGAACTTCCAGCTCATCGACATCTCCGGACGCGGCGACTCGATGCAGCTTCTCTACGACCTGCCGATCGGGCTCGGAGAGCCCCACTACGTCCAGATGATCAAGGCGGACAAGCTCCACCCGTGGGAGATCTATCCCGAGATCGGGTGGGACCCGCTGACCCAGTCGAAAGACCCCAACGCCGTGACCGCAGGGGAAGAGCGCATCCAGCGCCGGGGTGACACGGTCGAGATCTGGATGACCGCCGTGCGCTCCCACTTCACCCCCGAGCGGATCGAGGTGAAGGAGGGCGACCACGTCATCTGGCACATCACGAACATCGAGAGCGCCAAGGACGCCACGCACGGCTTCGCCCTGCCGGAGTACGACATCAACCTGAGCCTCGAGCCCGGAGAAGCGACCACACTCGAGTTCGACGTTCGGCGCTCCGGGGTCTACAGCTACTACTGCTCGGAGTTCTGCTCGGCGCTCCACCTGGAGATGGTCGGCTACTTCCTGGCCAGTCCTTCGTAGGGTCGCCGATGACGCTCAAGGAGAAGCTGGTCGGACCGCGGATTCCCGCCTCCCTGTGGGAGGAGCACAGGCTCCGCTTCCTGGTTCCGACTCTGTTGCTGAGCCTGGCGGCGGTGCTGCTGGTGACGTCGATCTTCCAGCCGTACTGGCGCTTGACGCTGCTGGCGCCCCAGTACCCCGGCGGCCTGACCGTCTCGGCCTACCTGAATCGTCTCGAGGGTGACGTGCACGAGATCGACGGTCTCAACCACTACATCGGCATGCGGCCCCTGGGGGAGGCGGCCGAGCTGGAACGGAGCCTGAGCATCCTGGCCGTCGCGGCCGTGGCCCTCCTGGTTCTGGCCTCGGTCTTCCTCCACAACCGCAAGGCCGCGTGGCTGACCCTTCCCGCCCTGCTGTTCCCGGTCGCGTTTCTCGCCGACATGGCCTTCTGGCTGCGCGACTTCGGGACCAATCTCGATCCCAAGGCACCGCTGTCGTCCTCGATCGAGCCGTTCGTGCCGCCGGTCCTGGGGTCGGGCCACGTGGGGCAGTTCGCCACTCTGGCCCTTCCCGGTCCCGGGCTGATCCTGGCCGCGCTCGCGTCGCTCGCGATCCTGATCGGCCTCTGGTTCCATCGCCGCGCCTACAAGCCGCTCGTGGAGGCGCTCGAGCGCCGGGGGCGGGAGCGAGCCGCGTGATCCGACGCTGGCTCGTTCTTCCCCTCCTCTTCGCGGCCGCCTCTTCGCAGGGCCGCGAGTGGCGTGTCGAGCCCGGAGGGGTCCCGCTCGGGACCGCCCTCGAACGGGCCGTCGACGGTGACAGCGTCCTGGTCGCCGGAGGCGTTCACAGAGGGCCGTTCGTCGTTCGCAGATCCCTCCACCTGATCGGTGAGAGGAGACCCGTGCTCGACGGTGGAGGACGCGGAACGGTGATCTCCCTGCAAGCCCCCGACGCGAGCTTGCAGGGATTCATCGTGCGCGCCAGCGGCACGTCGCTCGACGAGGAGAACTCTGGCATCGCGGTCGGGGCGCCGCGCGTGGTCGTGCGCGACAACCGCCTGGAGGACGTTCTCTTCGGCATCTACCTGCGGCGGGCACCCGGGAGCCGTGTCGAGGAGAACGTGGTGCGGGGCATGGACCTCGACCTGCCCAGGAGGGGTGACGCCGTCCGCGTTTGGTACAGCGACGGCGTGAGGATCCGGGGCAATCGCATCTCCCATGCCCGCGACGTCGTGCTCTGGTACTCGAGCGACCTGGAGGTGCTCGGGAACTCGGTCACCGCGGGGCGATACGGCTTGCACTTCATGTACTGCGACGACGCGTCGATCCGGGACAACGCTCTCGTCGGCAACTCGGTCGGAGCGTTCCTCATGTACTCGCGCCGGTTGCACCTGGTGGGAAACCGCATCAGCGACAACCACGGACCGAGCGGCTACGGAGTG
Source organism: Thermoanaerobaculia bacterium (assembly GCA_041394745.1). Taxonomy (GTDB): domain Bacteria; phylum Acidobacteriota; class Thermoanaerobaculia; order Multivoradales; family JAHEKO01; genus JAWKHP01. The sequence goes on from JAWKHP010000007.1 coordinate 149,377, forward strand.
GGGTTGAAGGACATGGACGACGCGGTCGTTCGCGACAACCTCTTCCTCGCCAACCGCGTCGGCGCCTACCTGGACAATTCACCCCGGGAGTCGACCAGCACGTCGGAGGTGACGGGCAACGTCTTCGCCGCCAACGAGGCCGGTGTGTTGTTGATGCCCAACGTACGGCGCGCCGTCATCGAGTCCAACGACTTCCTGGAGAACGGCGAACAGGTGGCCTTCGGGGGAGCCGGCGCCGATCCCGAGGCCAATCTCTGGCGGGGCAACCACTGGAGCGACTACACCGGCTACGACGCCGACGGTGACGGCACCGGTGACGTGCCCTACCGCGCGGAGAAGCTGTTCGAGAGCGTGGCCGATCGCACTCCGGAGCTGCGGGTCTTCGCCGGCAGCCCGGCGGCCGCGGCCCTGGACTTCGCGGCGCAGGCGTTCCCGGTGGTGAAGCCGCGTCCGAAGCTGGTCGATCCGGTGCCTCGTCTCCACCCCGTGGCGGTCGCCGGCGTGCCGTCTCCCGCGCCCTCCGGGGCGCCTGGATCGTGGGCGGCGACGGCGGCCCTGCTGGCCCTCGGCGCGCTGGCCGTCGTGGCACTGCCTCGACTGGGTGGGATGACGGGTGGGGTCTCGGATAGCGTCGAGAGCGTGGGTGAGACGCCGTCGGCTCCCGTCGAGGTGAAGGACCTCTCGGTCGTGCTCGGAGGCCGAGAGATCCTGCGCGGAGTGAGCTTCGCGGTCGAGCCCGGCGAGGCCGTCGCGCTCTGGGGCTCCAACGGAGCCGGGAAGACGACGGCCCTCCGTGCCCTTCTCGGCCTGGTTCCATTCTCGGGAGAGATCGTCGTCGACGGCCTGGATGCGCGCCGGCACTCCCGCGGGGTGCGAGCGCGCATCGGCTTCGTGCCCCAGGAGGTGACCCTGCAGGGGGATCTCTCCGTGCGCGACACCTTCACGCTCTACGCCGGGCTGCGCGGAGTGGCCGGCGGTGTCGATCCCGGCCGCATCGAGTGGCTCGGTCTCACCGCTCACCTGGACGAAGCGGTGGAGACCCTGTCCGGTGGGCTCAAGCAGAGGTTGGCTCTCGGCCTGGCCCTGCTCGGCGACCCTCCGCTCCTGCTGCTCGACGAGCCGACCGCCAACCTCGACGCCGCCGGCAGACGGCTGTTCCATCGCCTCCTCGACGAGCTCCGCTCCCGCGGCAAGACCCTCGTCTTCACGTCGCATCGCAGCGAGGAGGTGAGCCGTCTGGCCGATCGGGTCCTGCGCTTGGAGGACGGGCGGTTGCTGGAGGCCGAAGCCGTGGCGGCCGGCGGCGTCCCCCTTCGCCTCGAGCTCGTGGCGGCGTCGGAAGGCGAGGAAGCGGCGGGGCGGCTGAGAGAAGCCGGGCTCCTCGCCCGTTGGGACGGCCGGTCTCTCTGGATCGAGATACCGGGAGAGGTGCAGCGTGGCTGAAGCGAGGGTGGTCCTCCTGCTGGCCGGCAAGGAGCTGCGCGACGCCTGGCGCAACCGCTGGTTCGCGCTGTTCACGGCTGCCTTCGCGGTCCTGGCCCTGGCGGTCGCGTGGGTCGGGGTCGCCGGGCTCATCGGCTCCGGTGTCGCGGGGTTCGGGCGCACCGCCGCCAGCCTGGTCAACCTCGTCCTCCTGGTCGTCCCGCTCATGGGCCTGCAGCTGGGAGCGTCGACCGTGGCCGGCGAGCGCGAGAGGGGCTCGCTCCTGTACCTGCTGGCCCAGCCGATCGCGCCGTGGGAGCTCGTGGCCGGCAAGTTCCTCGGGCTCCTCGGCGCGTTGGCGGCCAGCTTGATGCTGGGCTTCGGCGGTGCGGCGACGGTCCTCGCGTGGCGCGGTGCGGGCGGCGAGGCGACGACCTACGTGGCCTTCCTCGGGTTGGCGATCCTGGTCGGTGCCGCGGCGCTCGCGATCGGGCTGGCGATCTCCGTGCACTCCCCGCGGGGCTCGGCCGCGGCCGGGATCGCTCTCTTCGTTTGGGTCGGCCTCGTGGCACTGGGCGACTTGGGACTGATGGGCACGGCCCTGGCCTTCGACCTCTCCGGTCGAACGCTCCTCGCCGCCCTCGTCGCGAACCCCCTGCAGGCGTTCAAGGTCGCGACACTGGACATGCTCCACGGCGGCCTCGACACCCTGGGGCCGGCGGGCGCGTGGGCCCGGCACGAGCTGGGAGCCTTCCTGCTGCCGATTCTGGTGGTCGTTCTCCTCGTCTGGGCGATCGTGCCGACGGTTTGGGCCGCCTGGCGACTCGAGCGCAAGGGAGCCCTGACGTGATGCGCTCCTCGATGCCGTGGGTCGGAGCCGTGGCCCTCTGCGTCGGCTGCGCCGGGTCGGCACCGGCCGGGCCTCCGGAGCTCGCCCTCGGTCTGGATGCCTGTGCCCGCTGCGGCATGGTGATCGACGATCCACGCTTTGCGGCAGCCCTGCGCACCGCTGCGGGGGAGACCAGGCTCTACGACGACATCGGCGAGCTGGTGGCGGACATGGAGGAGACCGGAGTCGAGCCCGTGGAGGCATGGGTCCACGACTTCGAGGACGAACACTGGCTTCGCGCTCGCGAAGCCGTTCCGGTCCACGGCAGCGTGCCGACGCCGATGGGCTCCGGGCTGGTGGCGTGCCGCACGCGCGCCGCGGCGCGACGATGGGCCGCCGAGAACGGCGGGCAAGTGCTCACGTGGGGCAGCCTCGGCGCGATCGCCGGGCGCCTCGACACACGACCGACGACACCCTGAAGAGGAGATCATCACGATGAACTCGAGGCAGAGGATCCAAGTGGCCTGTTTGGGCGGAGTCGCCCTGTTGCTCGTCGCTTGCGGCGGCGGAAGCGGTGGAGGCTCCGCGGAGTCCGCAGACGTGGCTCAAGGTCACGAGTTGTTCCGCTCTACCTGCGCCACCTGCCACGGCCCGGACGCCGAGGGCATGCCGCGGCTGGGGAAGAACCTGCACGAGAACGCCTTCGTCCAGGGGAAGAGCGACGAGGAGCTGCTGAAGTTCCTCAAGGAAGGACGTCCGGCCACCCATCCGGACAACGAGCGTGGCGTCGACATGCCGCCGAAGGGGGGCAACCCGGCTCTCACCGACGAGGATCTGAAGGAGATCATCGTCTACATCCGGTCCATCAGCTAGGCCTGGGCCGGGGCGCCGGCCCGCGCAAAGCCAGCCACTGCAGAGGGAGGTCGTCAATGATCGGTTGGAGCAATGAAGCATCCTGGGATCGGGTGTTCCGGGTACTGCTCGGTGCGGCGATGCTCGCGGCGGGGCTGTTCCGGGCGCTGCCCGAACCCTGGAACACGGCCCTGGTGGTGTTCTCGTTCGTGCCTCTCGTGACCGGCATCATGGGCTGGTGCCCGCTCTACGCGCTTCTCGGAGTGAGTACCTGCCGGACCAAGGTCCGTTAGCATCTCGGCGTCCGGCGGCTCCGCCGTCCGGTCCCGGGAATGGCAGAGCGACTGACAAGGATGGCCAACGGCCTGAATCTCCGGCATCTGAAGTGGACTGCCATCGTCGCCCCCGTCGTCTTCGTGGCGGTGCTCGAGGTGGTGGTCTGGCGTCTGCACCCCGAGCTGCTCTCCTGGCCGGGGCGGTTCGTCATGGGCGGTGTGGTGGTGGTGGCTCTGATCTTCTTCTACGGAGCCGTCTTCTCGGTGATCCGCACCATGCAGGAGCGCTTGGAGAGGCAGAATCGAGAGCTTCTGGCGCTGCATCGGGCGTCGCTCGACATCTACGGAGAGCTCTCGCTCGACGTCATCCTGCAGAAGGTCGTCGACCAGGCACGGCTCCTGCTCGGAGCGCGCTACGGGGCCATCAGCGTGGTGGGTGCTGACGGGATGATCCGCGACTTCGTGACCTCGGGAGTCAGCCCGGAGGAGCGCTCACGGATCGGGGACCCGCCGATCGGAAAGGGCCTGCTCGCCGTGCCGCTGCTGGAAGGGAGGTCCTTGCGTCTCCGGGACCTGACGGTCGACTCGCGCGCTCACGGGTTCCCGGAGCACCATCCCCCGATGCGCTCGCTGCTCGCGGTCCCGATCCTCTGCAAGGGGCCGTTCAAGGGCAACCTCTACGTGTCCGAGAAGGAGAGCGGCGAGGAGTTCTCGGGCGACGACGAGACGACACTCGGGCGCTTCGCCACGCAGAGCGCGATCGCCATCGACAACGCCCATCTCCACAACCAGCTGCGCACCCTCGTGCTGGCCGAGGAGCGGGCGCGCCTGTCGCGCGAGATGCACGACGGGCTCGCCCAGCTGCTGGCCTACGTCAACACCAAGGCCCAGGCGGTGCGCGAGTACCTGGGCCGCGGTCGCGTCGAGCAGGCTACCGAGCAGCTGGACCAGTTGGCCGGTGCGGCACGCGAGGTCTACGGCGACGTCCGGGAGGGCATTCTGGCGCTGCGCAGCGCCGCCAATCTCGGCCGTCCCCTGGTCGAGCTGCTGGAGGACTTCGTGCAGCGCTGGCAGGAGCAGACGGGGGTCGACATCGCGGCGTCGGTGGACCGCGCGGCACAGGTGGACGATCTCACCCAGCTGCAGGTCCTGCGCGTCGTGCAGGAGGCGCTCACCAACGTGCGGAAGCACTCCGGAGCCGACGAGGTCGAGCTGTCCGTGAAGAGGGTGGAGCACACCGTCAGGATCGTCGTGCGCGACCACGGCTGCGGGTTTCGACCGGAGGCGCCTCGTTCGGACGGCGGTCGTGGGCACTTCGGCCTGGAGATCATGCGCGAGCGCATCGAGAGCGTCGGCGGTAGTCTCCGCGTCGAGTCCGAGATCGGCGAAGGAACGGTCGTGGCCTTGGAGGTGCCGGCTCGGAGCGAGTCACCAGCATCCGGAGGAGGAACGAGATGAGGATCCTGATCACGGACGACCACGCGCTGTTCCGCAACAGCCTGCGCAGTCTCCTGGAGGCCCGCGACTACGAAGTGGTGGCCGAGGCGGCCAACGGCGAGGAGGCCATCCGCCTCGCCTGGCAGCACAAGCCCGACGTGGTCCTGATGGATCTGACGATGCCCGGCATGGACGGTCTTTCCGCGACGCGCCAGCTCGCCGCGGAGCTGCCCGAGATCAAGGTCGTGATCCTCACCGCGTCGGAGGACGAGGCCCACCTCTTCGAAGCCGTGAAGGCGGGCGCCAAGGGCTACCTGATGAAGAACCTCGAGTCCGACCAGTTCTTCCAGCTGCTCGAGGGCGTGGCACGCGGCGAGCCGGCTCTGGGCCCGGCGCTGGCCCGTAGGCTCCTCGAGGAGTTCGCCAAGGGACCGCGGCGCAGCCGCGAGGACCCGGACGCCCTGACCGACCGCGAGATGGAGGTGCTGGAGCTGATGGTCAAGGGTACGACCTCGAACCGCCGGTTGGCCAAGGCGCTCGGGGTCTCCGAGAACACCGTCAAGTTCCACGTGCGCAACATCCTGGACAAGCTGCACCTGCACAACCGGGCGCAGGTGGTCGGCTACGCCCTGCGCCACCGGCTGGTGGATCCGGAGGCGGAGGGCGGAGGCGCGGAGAGCGCGAGCTGACTCGACGCTAGCCGGCCCGGCGCCAGCCTGCGTTGCGGTCCGCCCGCGCGCGCACCGAGGCCTGGAGGGTGCGGGCGATGTTCGAGTAGAACGTGCCCTGGTACTCCGGATCCCCGGTGGCTCGCGCCGACGCCGCGACGTCGTCGAGGGAGAGGATGCCCACGACCCGGCCCTCGTCGTCGACGACCGGGAGGCGCCGCAGGCCGCAGCGTTCCATCCGCGCCATGGCGTGGAGCACCTGCTCGTCCGCCCGGCAGGTCTCGACCTCCCGCGTCATGATCTCCTCGAGTGTGATCTCGGAGGGCCGGGCGTCCCGCGTCGCCGTCGCCAGGAACATGTCCCGGTCGGTGACGATGCCGACCAGTGCCCCGTGGTCGACCACCGGCAGGACGCCGGCTCCGATGCGACCGAGAATCTCGCCGGCGTGCCGCAGGTGATCGGTAGGTGCGCAGGTGAAGACGCGCGTCTGCATCAGCTCTTCGACTCGCATGGCGCCTCCTTCATCCCTCGTCGGCCATCGGTTTGAGGGTCAGCACCGGGCACTCGGCCATGCGCAGGACCCTCTGCGTCGTGCTGCCCATGAGCAGCCGGTCCAACCCGCTCCGGCCGTGGCTCGGGATGACGATCAGGTCGCTCCCCGCGTCGCGGGCGTGGCGCACGATCTCGCTCGCGGCGGAGCCCTCGTGGGTCGTGACGGTCCACTCGAGCGCGTCGGGGATCAGCTCGTTCCCCAGCTCGCGCAGCTCGTCGTCGGACAGCTCGAGCAGACGTTGGGCCGAGGCGATGTCGGGGATCGGCCCGTAGAAGGCCGGCAGCGGCGGGATCTCGAGCACGTGCAGCAGCTCGATCCTGGACTGCCAGCGATCGGCCAGCTCGACGGCGGTTTCGACGGCCCGGCGGGAGTGCTCCGAGAAGTCGACCGGCACGAGGATCGACTCGATGGCCTCGAGCGGCCGCCCGGTCTTGCCCTTGCGCAGGGTCAGCACCGGGCATTCGGCGTGCCGGACGACCTGCTCCGCGACGCTGCCGAGGAAGAACCGTGCCGCGGCGTGGTGGCCGTGCGTGCCCATGACGATCAGGTCGGCATGCACCTCCGAGGCGTACTCCAGGATCACCACCGGCGCGGAGAACCCGCGCCGCTCGACCTGCCGCACCTTGACCTGGGTGGTGCGCTGCGCCATCTCGGCCATTCGCGTCTGCGCGATCTTGCTCAGCCGGTCGAGGAGGCCGATGTCGGACGTGAAGCTCTGCTCGGGATTGGCCGGGTCCTCCTGGTGCAGGAGGACGGCGTGGAGCATGTGGAGCTCGGCGCCCAGGCTCTCGGCCAGGAACAGGGCGTGATCCAGCGCCTGTTCCGAGCATTCGGAGAAATCGGTCGGGAAGAGAATCGTCTTGACGTCCATGACGCACCTCCAGTGGCAGGGTAGCGCACCGCCCCCTCCGCCGCGCCGCATGGCGGGGGAGGCCGGGCCGCCCGGTTGGGTGGCTTGGGGGCGCCACGCGCCGCGCGGTAAGCTCCGCCGCGCTCATGGCCGACCTCGAAGACCGCATCCCCGACCCCATGGCCGATGAGCCGGAGGCCGAGCCCGGGCCGAGCCCCCTGCGCACCTTCCTCGGGCTCTTCGTCGTGCCCCTTCTCGTGGTGCTCTCCTGCGTCGGCGTCTTCCTCGGCTTCGGCTGGATCGCCTACGAGCGCAACGACGTGGCGGACTACGTCGGGGACCTCTCGCACTGGTCGCGCCCGCGGCGTGCCCAGGCCGCCTACGAGCTGGCCAAGATCCTCATCGCGGACCCGGAGGCGCTCGACGACCAGCCCGAGGTGCGGGCACGCGTGCGGGAGGTCTTCGACGAGGCCGACAACCCGGAGATCCGACGCTACCTGACGCTCGTTCTCGGCTACACGCGTGACCGCGAGGCGGTGCCGGAGCTCCTCGCCCTCCTGCGCTCCGGCGAGTCGGAGGAGAAGATCTACGCGCTCTGGGCTCTCGGCGCGATCGGAGATCCGCGCACCCTGCAGCCGGTCCTCGAATCCCTGACCAGCGACGATCCGGGGCTGCGCAAGACCGCCGCCTATGCCCTCGGGGAGCTCGGCCTGCCCGAGGCGGCGCCCCCCCTGCGTCGAGCCCTCGAGGACCCGGTGGCCGACGTGCGCTGGAACGCGGCGCTCGCCCTCGCGCGCCTGGGCAGCGACGCCGGCTTGCCGGTTCTCGAGGAGATGCTCGACCGCGAGTCGGCCGGTCTCGTGCCGGGCATCACTCCCGAGCAGCAGGAGGACGCGATGATCGAAGCGGTCCGGGCGGTGGCCGCCGTGGGAGGGACCCGGAGCCTGTCGTTGCTGGATCGGCTGGCACGCGAGGACCCGAGCTTGAAGGTGCGCCAGGCGGCCATCGAAGCGGCTCGTGCCGTGCGCGCTTCCGCGGAGCAGGGTTGACAGTGCCCTGACCTTGGACTAGAAACAACGTCTGATCTACCAACGAGCTTCGCGAGTCCGAGAGCGATGAGTGACGAGCCGGAACAGGAGTCGACGGCGGGCGAAGAGCAGCCCGCGAAGGCCTCCGACGAGGTCTCGCGACGCGGTTTCTTCTCCTGGGCCGCCGTCGCGTGGGTGGGGTTCACGGCGGCGGTCGGAGGCTGTGTCTCGGCCTGGGGCCGCTTCATGTTCCCCAACGTGCTCTACGAGCCCCCCACCAACTTCAAGGTCGGCAAGGTCTCCGACTTCCCGGCGGGCGTCGTCGATACCCGCTTCAAGGAGTCCAACGGGGTCTGGATCGTCAACAACGACGGGCGCCTCTACGCCCTGATCGCCATCTGCACCCATCTGGGCTGCCCGCCGAACTGGCTGGAAGCCCAGAACAAGTTCAAGTGCCCGTGCCACGGCTCGGGCTACTACAAGAGCGGCATCAACTTCGAGGGTCCGACGCCGCGGCCGCTCGAGCGGGCCGCGATCTCGATCGATCCCAGCGACGGCCAGATCGTCGTCGACAAGGCCCGCAAGTTCCTCTGGGAGCAGGGCCAGTGGGACGATCCGGCGGCGTACATCGAGGTCGCGTGACGGCAGAGCGGGTGCGCGGGGGGGAGGCTCTCTTCGTCGCGAGGCGCTCGAGGAGCATCGAGGAGAGGGACTGAATGCTCAAGGATCTGCAGAAGGCGATCGTCAAGTCGCAGGTCTGGAAGTCGATCTTCCGGGTCGGCATTCCGACCGACAACCGCAAGCGCGCCATGGCGATGCTGGGCAACGTCGTCCTGCACCTGCATCCGATCAAGGTCAAGAAGTCGGGCCTCAGGATGAGCTACACCTGGTGCATGGGCGGCACCGCCTTCTTCCTCTTCCTCGTGGAGACCATCACCGGCGTGCTGCTGATGTTCTACTACCGGCCCACGGTCGAGTACGCCTACTTCGACATGATCGACCTGCGCGAGGTCGCCGCCTTCGGCGTCATGCGCGAAATGCACCGGTGGGGGGCCCACGCCATGGTGATCGCGGTGTGGCTCCACATGTTCCGCGTGTTCATGACGGGCTCCTACAAGCCGCCGCGCGAGTTCAACTGGAACGTCGGCGTCAT
>JAWKHP010000008.1:0-141614 GCA_041394745.1 Thermoanaerobaculia bacterium
CGCCGGCAGGGCCGAGAGTGCCGTGGCGGCGTCGCGGTGCTGGAAGAGCTGGGGCGCGGGAGCGGCCGGCGGTCCAGGTGCCTGACCGTGGGCTCCGGTGGCCGGGAGCAGCAGGAGGAAGGCTAGGCGACGCATCGCGGTGGCCGGGGCCGTTTCGGCGTCGAGTCTACCGCCGGGCCCGACCGCGGCGGGGACGATCACGGCCTGGCGAGGACGTCGTGGGTCCCGATGCGCCGCCACACGATGTGGGCCTCCCCGGGCCGGATCTCCGTGCCGTAGTGCCAGGTGGCGCGGCCGTCCGGGGCGAAGGTCATCTCGAAGACGGTGCCGGTTCCCTGGACGCGCTGGACGCGCAGGCCCGGGCGAAACGGGCGGCCGGCGTCGAGGTCCTCGATGAGCTGCCGGACGGCCCGGCGGAAGCGCCGGCGCAGATCCTCCGGGAGCTTCGCCCAGTCCGCGTCGAACCGGGGGAGGCGCTGGTAGGTCGGCATCAGCTGAGGGAGTCGAGAAAGTCCTCGGATCCGTCGTAGACCGTGCCCTCGCCCCGGGCCGCCTGCCGGCTCGCCTCGCGTTCGCCGGCCTGCCACTCGTCGGTCCAGAACCAGGCCTGGTCGGCGGGGGTGGACTTCAGGCCGGTGAGCACGACGGTGCCGTCCTCCTCCACGGTGAAGGCGACGTCGTCTCCCTCCTCGACGTGGAGGGCCTCCCGCACCTCCCGGGGGAGCGTGATCTGACCCTTCCTGCGAATCACGGCGCGTGTCATGGTGGCCTCGTGTGGTCGGAAAATCAGTTTATCGTACTTTCGGATCGAATCGCTCCTCCCCGGACGGAGTTCCCCGGGGCCCGCAACAAGTCCTTGGCACCTCTCCGGCCTGAGTCCCCTCCGGCCCGACGCGCAACCGGGGCGACCTTCTGCCGTAGATGGACGCGAAGGAGGAGGCCGCATGCAACGAACCGTCTGGTCGCTCGTGATCGTTCTCTCGGCATCGACCGCCGCCGTCGCGCAACCGGCGCCCACCACGCTGACCGCCGATGCCGCGTCGCGGATCATCGAGGGCTGCGCTCGACATGCGGAGGCCAAGGGGCAGAGCCACGCCATCGCGGTGGTCGACGCGGGCGGCCATCCCGTCGCCTTCCTGCGGATGGAGAGGAACTCCGCCGGGGCCGGCGACTTCGCCCTGGAGAAGGCCCGGGCTGCGGCGAGCTGGCGATTCTCGACCGCCGAGATGGAGCGCGCGGTCGAGGAGACCCCGGGGTTCGCCAGCGCTCCGCACGTCGTGACCGTTCCCGGCGGTGTTCCGGTGTCCCTCGGACGGCGGCGAGTTCCTCGGTGCCGGGCCTCGGGCGAGGCGCCGAGCGATGACGCCGCGTGCGTCGGAGGCCGGCATCGCGGCAGCCGGTCTGCTCGCGTCCCGGCCTCCCGCACCTTCCTGAGGGCTGCCGCCGGCGCCGGGAACCCGGGACGGCGGCTCGGCTCAGGGTCGCGAAGATGCCGTGGTCGCCGACGCGGCGCCGATGGCTAAGAGTCCCTGGCACCTCCCGGCACCTCCCGATGAAAAGTCCCTGGCACCTCCCGATCGCACCCTCCCGATCGGCACCTCCCGATCGGTTCGATCCCCTCAGCCCCCTCTCCCCGCACCAGCTCCACCCGCCGGTTCTCCGCCCGCCCGGCCAGCGTCTCGTTCGACGCCTTCGGCCGCGACTCCCCGAACCCGGCGGTGGTGAGGCGGTCGGGGGCGATCTCCCAGCGCTCGACCAGGGCCTGCTCGACGGCGGCGGCGCGGCGTTCGGAGAGGTCCTGGTTGTAGGCCTCCTCGCCGACGCTGTCGGTGTGGCCCTCGATCGAGAGGTGCCAGCCGGGGTTGCGCTCGAGGACGGCGGCGATGCGGGAGAGGACGGGGTCGGACTCGGGCTTCAAGGTGGCGCTGTCGAAGTCGAAGTAGATGCCGTAGACCTCGACGCGGCCTCCTCCTCGAGGGCCTGCTCGAGCGACTCCTCGAGGCTGCTCGCCGCCGCCGGAGGGGGACTCGATCTTGACCACCTCGAGGACGTCGGGCTCGAGCTGGACCTGCTCGAGGAGCCTGCGGGGGAGCTTGGCGTACTCGGGCGGGAGCCTGCGTGCTGCAGCCGGTAACGCAGGGCCAGGGGCTGCTCGGGGTGGTCGAGGATTCAGAGCTCGCCGTCGGCCTCCTCGAGGTCGGCCTCGGCGTGGAGGACGGGGAGCTCGGTGCGCGCGCCGTTGACGAGGACGGTCACGGTGTCGTCGCCGAGCAGACGCAGGGTGCCGGTCGTCGAGCGGTAGGTGCGTCCCTTGCGGATGTAGCACTTGAACGGGGACTCGCCGGCTTCGCGGAGCGCCCGCACCACGGCCACCGAGGGGCCGAGCGAGGTCGTGCCGGGGTGGACGGCCTGCTCCTCGCCGACGAAGAAGTTGCGGTACTCGGTCGCCTCGCGCAGGTCCTCGCGCCGCACCGGGCGCAGGGCGGTGATGGCGCCGCCCCCGGGCAGGTCGGCGGCGAAGGCGATCGTCACGGCGGCGTCGTTCGCGTCGACGATCTGCTTCACCGTCTCGAAGTCGCCGCGGGTGTCGCTGATCGCGGTCACCACGGTGAGGCCCGGCTCCAGGGGGAGGCTCGGCGCGGCGGCGTCCTGGGCGTTGGCGGCGGCGAGGGTGAGGCACGAGAGGGCGGCTACGGCGAGCGGTCTCTGCATCGGGGGCTCCTCGGGAGTGACCTGATAGCTTCCGACTCTACCGTCGAGAGATCGAGATGCCGGAGGGGAGGTCGACACCGATGCGTCACCGAATCGCGGCCCTGGGGGCGATCGCGCTGCTCTGCGCGGCCGCGGCGCCGCTCGCCGCCCAGATGGAGGACAAGAACGCGCTGCGCCTCACCCTGCACGAGGAGCCGCAGCTCGCGCCCGGCGGCTGGACCTTCGCCGAGGGGGAGACGGAGGCGCTGCCGCACCGCTTCTTCCTCGAGAACCTCTCGATCCTGCAGCCGGTGACGGTGACGCTGATCGCCAGGAACCCGGGGGACGAGATCCGGCTCGCCCTCGGCAAGTACAACTACGAGGAGCCGGACCGCCGGGCGGCCACCGGGGCCGACGGCTCCGTCACGGAGCGGCTGCGCACCCAGGGCGAGCTCAAGATCGAGGTCGCGGCGGACGGGCCGCCGAAGCCGTACCTGCTGGCCGTCTGGGCCGGTAAGGAGGTCGAGCCGGACCTCGCGCCGGTGCTGGTGGCGGCGAGCACCGCGGGTGCCGGCGGCGGTGGCGGCGGAGGCGGCGGAGAGGCGAACGACGGGGCGGGCGGCGGGGGCTTCGCCCTCGGCGGGTCGCCGGTGCTCTGGGTCATCGCCGTGGTGCTGCTGGGCATCCTCGCCCTGCTCGCCAAGATCGCCTTCCGGAAGGGGGACGCGCGATGAGACGGCTCCTCGTCCTGCTGACCGGTCTGGGTCTCGCCGCGGCGCCGGCGCTCGCCGACGGTCCCGACATCAACATGAACTACGCCCACGTCCAGGCGGCGACCGACGCCGGTCGCATCTCCGGCCTGCTCAACCAGGTCACCCAGCTCTACGACAACTTCCACGAGTTCCAGGAGGCGAACGACGCCCTGAACCCGGACGACCTCGGCGCCGACCCGAACTACTCGCCCGCCGGGGCGCCGCAGCTGCCCACCCGCTGCCTCGACGCCGGCGACACCGGCTGCATGGCGTGCTACGAGAGCGCCCAGCACGAGATCAACTTCCTGCGCGTCAACCTCGAGCGCCTGCGCGCCATCTACGCCGCGACCAAGAAGTACTCCGACAAGGCGATCGCCTTCGGCGACAGCATGGCGGGCCTGCCCGGCGGCTTCGGCATGGGCTGGCCCGAGCAGCGCTTCGGCATCCAGGCCGAGATGGAGAAGCTGGGGCACACCTACGACGAGAAGTACAACGGCATGATCGCCAACCTCGAACGCTCGCTCAAGCAGCTCTCCGAGTGCGAGGCCCAGTACTTCGACACCCCCGACTGGTACGACCGCTTCGGGTTCATCTACTACACGTTCATGGCGGACCGGTACAAGCGGGCCGACTGAGCAGCGCCTCCGGCCCCGCGTGCCGAGACGCCCCGCAAGGGGCCTGCGCTGTCCTGCGTCGAGGTCTCTCCCTGCGGTCGAGACGACGGTGGGGGGGCCTCATCGTCGCCCCGACCGGAGGGAGGGGCCTCAGCTCTGGAGGTCGGAGGGCACCGTGGGGCCGGGTGAAGTGGCTGGGGCCCCACAGACCGCGGCCCGACGATTGACCCGACCCCGGTCGGTGGCTACGCTCGCCGCGTGCGATCCGTCCGGAGTCGCCCGACGCTCCTCCTCCTCCTCGGTCTGATGACGATCGCCGCCGCGGCGCCGGGCACGGTCGCCGTGGGCGAGGAGCCGGAGGGCTTCTTCGACGGCGAGCGCTTCCGGCTCGAAGAGCGGAGCGACGCCCACCATCTGGTCTCCGCGGACGGCCTCGACGTGGTCGTTCCGCGCGAGTGGCTCTTCCCGGCGGAGGCGGTGGCGGCCGAGGAGGAGACCTACGTCACCTCCCTGGCCTGGGACGAGACGGTGACGTCGTTCCCGATCGGCGGCGAGCGGGTGGGCCTGCACCTGTCCTCCTACGCGATCGCGGAGGGCGGCTCCGCGGCGGCGGCGGCGGGACGGGACCTCTACCTCCTGCTCGACCCGGCCTCCGGCGCCCTCTTCCGCGGCCTCGATCTCGGGGAATCGAAGGGGAGGGTGCGGGTCGGCGGGTGCTTCGCGGCCTGGTTCCGGCGCGTCTTCGTCGGCGACGTCGACTGCGACCGGCGGCTCGACCTCGCCGTGGTCGAGGAGCGCATCTCCTGCGTCCCCGTCGAGGAGCCGATGGTCGGCGCCGAGCCCGAGCAGCTCGTCACGCTCGAGAGACCGGTGCTCGCGAGGAGCGCCCTGCAGTGGCACCGCGCCGAGGGCGAGGCCTGGGTCCGCGCCGAGAGGCTCGACGGCCGCCTGCCCTGCATGGGTCTGCTGGAGCTGCCCCTCCAGGGGATCGTCAAGAGCCCCGTCGACTTCGTGCTCGAGGGCTACCGGCGCGATCCGATGGCCCGGCCGTAGCGGCCGGCCGTCAGTCGATCGGCCCCGGCGGCTCGCAGTAGTGGCGGACGTTGACGTGGCAGTCGCCGCCGTTCCTGTCGTGCTCCTTGCAGGAGTAGCGCACGAGGTTCCGGCGGGCGCCCGAGCCCTCGTAGCGCTCGAGGAGCCAGGGCATCACGAGCCGGTGCCCCTCACGGACGCCGGTGCCGTCCGCCGTGCAGCGGCCGTCGTCGCGATGGTCCGAGGGCCGGACGACGGTGATGCGATTGAGGAGCGACCGGTCGCGCTGGGCGTCGGTGGCCTTGCCGAACTCGAGGTTGCAGGCGGCCTGCACGGCGAGGAGGTTGGTGCCGCAGCCCAGCTCCTCCGCGTCGCCTGCGTTGCTGCCCTCCACGCAGACGGTGTCCGGCGCGTCGCAGGCCTCCGCCTCGGTGCCGAAGTCGCGGACGGTCGGCTCCTCGCAGGTCACGGCCGCCGTCGCGACCAACAGATTGTCGTGGCACACGAGCGGGGTCCCGCAGGCCAGCCGGACACTCGGCCGGATGTCCCAGAAATACTTGATCGTCCAGCCGTCGCGGATGTACGGGAGGTTGCCGTTGCGCACCTCGTCGCGGAACGGCGGCTCCATGCCGTCGGTGACGCCCGCCAGGACGGCGCAGCCGGCGCGCCGGGTCCGTTGGAGGTCCAACGCCTCCTCCAGTGTCCGGTCGCGCTCGAGCTCGTTGCCGATGAGGAGGTTCTCCAGGTTCTTCGCCTTCGAGCTGAGCTTGATCCTCCCGGTCAGATCCACCGACGCGGGACGGAACCGGATCGCCTGGTTGTCCGCGATCAGGTTGTGCTGGGCCCAGTCACCATTGCTCTCGCTGCTGTTGCGGACGACCTCCGTGTCCCAGATCTCCGGCACGTCGTTGCCGGCGAAACGCTCGCCGTTCGGGCCCTCGTCCTCGTGGCAGTAGCCCTTGACCCCGTGACCGAAGCTCCACTTGATGGACTTGTCGTCCCTGGAGCCCAGGAAGACCATCGGCTGGTTGCTGTTGCCCTGCGAGTAGTCGAAGACGTTGTTGATGATCTGGTTGTACTGCGGCACGCGATGGCGGATGCCGCCTTTCTCGCCGCAGTTGCGGTAGAGCTCGATGCCGCCGTACTTCATGTCCGCGATGTGGTTGTTGACGATGCGGTTGTGCTCCGAGGAATCGATGCTGATGACCTCGCGCTTCTTGCCGATCTGGTTGAAGATCGTCCGCGCCTTCTTGCGCTGTCCGGTGATCGTGTTGTCCCGCAACACGTTCCAGCCGCCGTCCGCCGGTAGATGGACGGTCATGGCGACGAACGCCCCCAGCAGCTCCGAGTCCTGGATGGTGAAGTGGTGGACTCCGGGCTGCAGGTGCACGACCCCCTTGTAGCGCCCGTCCAGCTTCACGCTGGAGAAGATGACGTGCTGCGGCGCGCTGGCGCGCAGGCGCTCGACGTGATCGGCCCGGATCATGGAGAGGGTCGCCAGATCGCCGCCGAAGGACCTGGCCTCGGTGCGTCCGCGGATGCGGCAGTTGGTGATGCGGACGTTGCGCACCGGATCGCAGCGGCTCTTGACGGCGCCCTGCTCGTCGACGAAGTCGTCGCCGCCCTCGGTGAGCGGCTCGATGCCGCAGTTGGAGGGGACGAACTCCAGCATCGGGGGGTCGGTGTCCTTCCCCTTCAGCAGGTCGACCGAGGCCGGGTTGCGGATCTGGGCCCGCGCCTCCCCCTCGCCGAGGCAGCCGATCGCGACGTTGGAGGAGCGCGAGCCGGCGAAGCGGAGCCGCATGTAGATCAGATCGTCGGGCTGCAGGACGAGGTTGCAGTCGACCACCCTGGAGTCCGGTGGGGAGTACTCGCCGTGGAAGCGCGCCAGGAACGCCTCTTCCAGCTCCTCTCGCCGGCGTAGGATCCGTTCCCGCAGCTCCGCCCTCCGGGCGTCCTCCTCGGCCTGGCTTCCGAAGGTCTCCGTCGCCAGGGTCCTCTCCACGAAAGTCAACGAGCCGATGTCCTCGTAGAAGCCCGCCTCGCACTCCGCCTTCTCGGTCTCCCGCCCGGGCTCTCCGCGGATGCGCAGTGGGACCCGCTCCCCGTCGTCCAGGGTCACCACGAGCTCGCCGTCGTCCAGGACCGGTGGCACGGAGGGGTCCACGACGACGATGTGGCCGCTGCCGCAGGCGCCGGCGAGGACGAGCAGCGGCAGCGCGAGCAGGCGCCGTGAACGCCCGACGGCGGCGGCGAGATCCGGTCGTTCCATGGAACCGTGGAACAGGGTACCCGATGGGCGCCGATCGCGAAGTGGAGGGGTCCGCGGCTCGTAACGACGCCCCGTCTGGCGCGCCCGAGTCTCGACGACGGTCCGAGACGGGAGGCGGCATGAAGGTCTGGATGAAGTGGGTCGTGGCGGCGGCGCTGGTTCTGGCCTTGGCGGTGTGGATCTGGAAGATGTTCGCTTGGATCGACCCGCCGCTCGACAGCGCCATCGCGGCGCACGGGAACACCGATTGGCACATCGACACCGCCAACGAGTTCCTCTTCGGAACCGACATGGGCGGCACGGCGACCGCGGCCAACCACGCGCCGGCCGGGTGGACGCGGGACCACATCCACGTCGGCTCCACCAACACGGCGCACTTCTACTTCGACGACGACCGCACGAGCCCCGGCGACGACGACGACGCGACCGACGGGATCGACCGGCAGATGCTCTTCTTCTACGCCGGGCACGGCAACCCGACGGGCTGGAACACGCTCGGCAACAACGGGACCCAGTCGAGCGTCCTGCTGGGAGACGTCGCGCGGTCGCTGCGCTACTACTGGCAGTGCTCGTGCGAGGTCTTCGCCCACGGACCGCAGACCTGCCCCGGGGAGAGCCTGGTCTACGCCTGTCCGCAGAGCTTCGACGGGTCGAGCGACTCCTCCTCGATGCGCAACGTCTACGAGCGGTGGGGACCGGCACTGGGCGACGATCTGCGCATGGCGTGCGGCGTCTCGACCGACGCCTGGTGTCACGAGGGCAACGTGAACCGGATCTGGGACAACTACAACAACAAGGGGTTCGACGTCGCCGACTCGTTCATCCAGGGTCTGGCCGGCGGCACCGACGCGGTGCCTCTGTGCATCACCACCGGTGGGTTCAGCGCCGGCTCGACACCCCTCTACGACAGCGTCTTCACCAACGCGCGCAACCCCTCCGGCGCCTACCTCCACATCCAGTACCTCGACGGCTTCGACAGCACGGCCCCGGACATCTTCGGCCCGATCCCCGAGTACCTGCCGGAGCTCGAGCTCGTGCCCCTGCCGTTGCCCGACCCCTGGCGCGCCTACGGGCTCCAGGAGGTCGACGGGGTGCTCGTGTCCAGAGAGCAGGTCGAGGGGCGCGGACCCCGCTTCCGGGTCCAGCCCGCCAGCGGCGCCCTCTACGTGCGCGGCGAGCGCAAGGTGGAGGCCGGGCAGCCGCTCGCCGAGGCCGAGTACCTCGACGCCGCCCGGCGCGTGGCCGCGGAGCAGGGCTGGTCGGAGGAGTCGAGCGGCACGCCACAGGGCAGCCGCATGATGCTCGCCACCGCCCAACGGCGCACCGGCAAGCCCGAGGGCGAGCCGGCCCAGAAGGACGTCCTGGTGACGATCCGGCGCGTGCTCGATCTCGACGGCGTGCGCGCGCCGGTCCTCGGGCCCGGCGGCGCCATCACGGTGCAGCTCAACAACGACGGCACCGTCCTCAATGCCGCCAAGGTGTGGCGCACCATCGCGGCCCACGGGGCGATGCTCCCGGTCAAGCCCTACGAGGCGGCGCTCGAGGAGGCGATCGCCGAGCTCGGCGAGGCACGGCAGAGCTACCGGTTGCTCGCCTGGCAGTGGGGGTACGAGGAGGAGGCCGGCAACGTCGAGCAGCGCACGATGCGGATGGTCTACCTCTTCGACTTCACCCCGCGCAGCCCGGAGGACGTGCTCGATCACCCGCTGCGCCGGGTGAGGGTGGAGGGGCAGGTCGGCTAGAGTCCGCGGTCGTCGGCACCGCGATGATCGACCCGGATCGTCTCCTGCTCTTCCTCGGCGCCTCGCTGGTGCTCCTCGTGGCGCCGGGGCCGGCGGTGCTTCACGTCGTGGCGACGAGCGTCGATCGGGGGCGCCGGTGGGGGGTGCTGGCGGCGGTCGGGCTGACGGCGGGGAACCTGGTGCACGTGGCCTCGGCGGCCGTGGGGCTCTCGGCCCTGCTGGCCGCTTCGTCGGTGGCGTTCGCGGCGATCCGGTACGGCGGTGCGGCCTACCTCGTCGTGCTCGGCGTGCTGCAGACCGTGCGACACCGGCGCATGGGCTCCGGATCGCTGGTGGTGGAGGAGGCGGCCCGGCGGGCGGCACCGGCGCCGGGGCCGTGGGCGGCGCTGCGGCGCGGCGCCGTCGTCAACGTGCTGAACCCCAAGATCGCGTTTTTCTTCCTGGCGTTCCTCCCGCAGTTCGTCGACCCCGCCCGCGGCGCCGCCGCCCTCCAGGTGCTTCTCCTCGGCCTCCTCTTTGCGCTGCTCACACTGGTCGTCTGCACCTCCTACGCCCTCCTCGCCGGCGCCGCCGCCGACCTCGTGCGGCGCCGCTGGCCCCGCAGCGCCCCCCGCGTCGGCCGTGCCGCCGGCTACGTGCCGGGCGTCGTCTACATCGGCCTCGGCCTCACCGCGGCACTGGTCCCGGTCGAACGGCGCTGAGCGGCGCGCGACAGTAGCCGCTGAACGCCCCCACTGTCCCCGGCCGCAGGGAGGGGCCTCAGCTCGGGACGTCGGAGCGCACGGTCGGTCCGGGTGAAGCGGCAGGAGCCTCAGAGGGCGCGTGCCGAGAGGCGCCCGCCGCCTCAGTGACCGACGACGAACGACGAACCGAGATCCACCGCGGGCGTGCAGGCCGCGGCGGCCTCCCAGGCCGCTGCGAAGCGGTCGGCGTCGAGACGCTGGTGGAACAGCATCTCCTCGTCAGGACCCAGAGCTGAAACGCCGATGTCCCGGCCGCTGGCGAGGCTCGACCATGCCGACGTATCCGCGCGAGCCTCGAAGGCCCAACCGGTGAATCCCCAGACGATGTCGCCGGGCGGATTCCCCCACACCTCCCAGGGACGTCGCAGGCGGAAGCTGTCACGGCCCAACTCCAGCACGATCGCGGATGGCTGGGGAGCGAGGGGGCCCTTGAAGTCGACGCCGACCAGCAGGCGGGCGCGCTCACTGTCGGCTCGGTGGATGGCGAACCGGAGGTAGCCGTCATCGCGGTTTCCGACGCGAAGACGGGCGACGCAGGAGGAGGTGAGATACCAGGGGCTGGCCGGAGCGAGGTGGTCGTCCCCCGCGAGCTCGCGCAAGGCGCCGACCCACGCGGCTGCCTGCTCGAACCCTCCGCTGCCGACCCGGCGGGTGCCCGAGCAGGTGTCGGGCCAGGAGGAGTCCTCGACGAAGAACAGGTACGGCGTCTTCGGCTCGAGACGAACGCGACCCGGCGAGTCCAGGGTCCGTTCGAACATGATGGCCCCGGTCGGTTGGGAACCCTTGAAGACCTCCAGCACCTCGACCCGTGCCCGCCATCGGTGGGGACCGACGGCGAGCGGCTCTGAGCGTCGGATCGGGCCCACCGGCCCCTCGAGCACCGGCTCGACGTCCTGCACGCGACCCAGAAAGACGCCAGCGGTCGTTCGGCGCTCAGGAGGCGTCGCCTGGAGGCAGGTGGTCGGTGGAGGCGACGACTCGAGGTCGGTGACTGGGCGCGTACTCGATCGGCAGCCGGAAGTTGAGGAGGTCAACCGCCAACGCACCTCCACCGGACGAAGCCCGTTCTCCGATGCCGGCTCGAATCGCCACTGCGAGGCCGGCCTCGACCACTTCGTCCAGCCCGTAGCCGAGCCGTCGACCACGAGCGGGTGCGGACCCGACCTTCCTCATCGATCGTCACCTCCAGCATGACGACTCCTTGGATGCCTGCCTCCAGGGCCGCTTGCGTGTAGACCGGATGGACGTCGTGGATCTTCATGGGAGCCAGGAACCGGCTCTCCTCGGAGTCCGGCTGCGATGGCTCCGCCGTCGGTGCCTCGCCACCCTCGGCCGAAGGGAGGAGAGCGAGCGCCGCGAGGGCGAGGATGCAGTACATCGGAAGCCGTCGCCCAGCAGCCGCCGTCCCTCAGACCGTCAGCGAGCCGCGGAAGCCGCGGGCGGCGTAGTAGGAGTCGGCGCCGTTGTGGTGGGTGAAGACAATGGTCGTAGCGGCGGTCGCGAAGAGGGCGCCGCCGAGGGAGCGGATCTCGGGGGTGTCGATCCAGCTCGAGGTCTTGGTGTCGAAGTCCTCGAGCTTCTGGAAGATCCTGGTACTGCGTCTCGGTGAGCCGGATTCGAGGCGCGGCGCGCTCGACGGCGCACCCTCCAGGCTTGTGCTTCTTGCGGGCCTCGAGCGCCTCGCGGTCGGCAGAGGCTCCGGCGGCCCTCGGGGCTCTGCGCCGAGCAGTCGCAGAAGGGTGAGCCTCGCCGGTCTTGCGGTCGTATGGGCCACGACGTCGGGCTCGCCGCCGGTCTCCTCCATCGCGTGGAGCGCTCCTGAGCTTCTCGGGCGCGGCGTCCAGACGGGCCCGGACCTGCTTCCAGGCGAGCCCCTCGTGGCGGTGCATGTGCTCCTCGAAGCGTGCCTCGAGCGTAGCGAGGAGCTCCTCGCGTTGCGTCTTTCCCAGGGGCGCGGCGGGCATGGCGTGCGAGCGTAGCAGCCGACGCGAAGAGGAGGGAGTGGTCGGTCGACGCGGAGCGCACGGGGCGCGACTGGCACTTCCATCGGGGGCGGGGTTTGGTACAACCTCGGCGCTGGCGGACGCGGCGAGCGCGTCCCGGAAGGAGACGATCGAGATGACCGAGCTGGTGACCTGCCTGTGGTTCGACCACGGCGAAGCGAGCAAGGCGGCCGAGTTCTACGCCGCGACCTTTCCCGATTGCAGCGTCGACCGGGTGAACATGGCCCCCGGCGACTTCCCCGGCGGGCAGGAGGCCACCGAGCTGACCGTCGAGTTCACGGTCCTGGGCCGGCGTTTCGTCGGCCTCAACGGCGGCCCGAACTTCAAGCCGAACGAGTCGGTGAGCTTCATGGTCGTCACCGAGGACCAGGAGGAGACCGACCGCTACTGGGACGCGATCGTCGGCAACGGCGGCGCGGAGAGCGCCTGCGGCTGGTGCAAGGACCGCTGGGGCTTCTCGTGGCAGATCACGCCGCGGCGGCTGCTCGAGCTGGTCACGAGCTCCGACCGTGACGAGGCGAAGCGCGTCTTCGACGCCATGATGACGATGGGAAAGATCGACATCGCCGCCCTCGATGCGGCGGCGGCGGAGCGGTCATAGGGCGGCCTCAGCTCGGGAGGTCGGAGGGCACGGCGGGACAGCCCTCCAGAGGTGCCCTCCAGAGGTGCCAAGGACTTCTGGGGAATGCGCACGACGAGGCCCTGTCCCAAGCTCCGCCATGGTGGTTGAGGTGCCGGGTTGGGCGCTTTGCGATGCCGCTGGAGTGCGGCGAGGGGCTCTGGACTCTCTGCGTCGAGGGGCAAGCGCAAGGGAGCCCTGTGACGCCGGAATGCGCTGCGTCGGTGGGTGGTCCAGGCAGGTGGGTGAGGAAACGAGCTCGGGCTATCCGGGGCGAAGGGGAATGGGCGCCAGAGGCGGCGGGATTGCCCCGGGTGGGAAATGGACCTGCTGGAAGCGCCCGGCGCGGAGGGCCTCAGCGGCGGTGCGGTACGCGTCGAAGAACGAGTAGTAGGCGTCTTGGAGCTGTCGCCGCGCGCGCTTCGATGCAGCGTGAAAGCGCGGGGCCGGCGAGCGAGTCTCGTGGGCTGGCGAGTGGTGGGGGTGATGCCGCAGGATCTCGCGGCGGCCCACGACGGTTCGACCGGTTTTCCTGGCCCGGGCGAGCGCTTGGCTCTCGATGTCGCGGACGATGGCTCGCACCTCCTGTTGCCGGTCGGCAGCCTCCAGATGGCTCCAGCAAGGCAGGGGTACGAGCTCGAGCTCCTCCTCGGTCGTGTAGGCCTGCTCGCCGGCATCCTTACCGCGTTGCGCGTCCTGGAACTGGGCCGTGCGATCGACCCACTTGCCGACACGGGGCCGGTCCGACAGGAGCTGTTCCGTTCCGTGCGCGCCTGGCCAGTGACGAGGCGACGTCACGAGACCCTCCTTCACGCCCTGCTCGAAGAGATAGCGCAAGCGCCCGATCTGGGCCTCGGGCTCGTCGGAGACGGGGATCGGTCGATAACGACGGGGGAAGACGGGGTCCTGCCAGTCGTGGAGGCGCTGAACCTCCTTGGCCACCTTGGACTTGAAGTCGCGCATGAAGGCGGCCAGTCGGCACGGTTCGTGGCAGACCACGAGGAGATGGAAGTGGTTGGAGAGCACGCGGTAGTCGACGATCCCGACCCCATGGCGGCGGGAGGCTCTGGCGAGGGCGCCGACGACGATGGAGTTGAGTGCCGGTGAGGGCCGCAGGAGGAAGCGGCTCTGGTAGCAACGGTCCGTGATCTCGACCAGACCATCGCCCTCCGGGATATGACGAAGGTCGCGCCCCATGCTGACTAGGACGGATTCCAGGGACGCAACCTTGCAGGCCGGCGCTCCTTCGAGAGCTAGATGCCGAGGCCGAGACGACGCCCTCGAGAGTTCTGTAAGTCCCTGGCACCTCCTCGGCCGGCACCTCCTCGGCCGCACCGATCTCGCACCGGCCGGTGAGGCAGCGAGGCGATGGAAGCGGCCGGCGGTGGC
The DNA here is from genome assembly GCA_041394745.1 of Thermoanaerobaculia bacterium. Classification (GTDB taxonomy): domain Bacteria; phylum Acidobacteriota; class Thermoanaerobaculia; order Multivoradales; family JAHEKO01; genus JAWKHP01. Next base: position 13,858 of record JAWKHP010000008.1, read on the forward strand.
GCCCGCATCCGGCCGGCACGGGGGCCGGCCGCTTCAGTCCCTTGGCCGAAACCCCCGACCCATTCCGGTAGGATCGCGCAGCTTCGGCAGCACCGATGGAGGACGGGCCGCGTCTGTTTGGGGGACGGCCCGCGGAAGGATGAAACCGAACCGGCGTTCCATCCGGGCCTGGGGCCCCGCGTTCTGTGTGCTCGCGATGTGCGGGTGCGGGGAGAGGAGCGTCTCGCTCGAGCAGCGGTTGGTCGAGGCGAGCGGGGTCGTTCGCCCGATGGAGGGGCGGCTCGCGGCGGTCCCGGAGTGGGCGGAGTGCGAAGCGGGTGCCCCCGTGCCGGTGGTGAGCCTGGAGGAGGCGATGTGCGCTCGGGCCGAGCGGTCGCCGGCGCGGGTCGCGGCGGTCGGCCGCCTGGTCGGGGAGGAGGTTTCCACCCTCGATGCGGAGGAGCGGCGGCGGGCGCAAGCGCTGATCGGCCTGCTCTGGAACGACGACGAGGGCGAGCTCGGAAGCGCCGTCGTCCAGCTCGAGGAGCTCACCGGCACGCGGCCGGCGGATGCGGCCCTCTGGTCCGATCTCGCGGCGGCGCGCCTGCTGCGGGCCGAGCGGACCGCGAGCTCGTACGACCTGCTGGGCGCCCTGGACGCGGCGGAGCGGGCCCTGGAGTCCGATCCCGACCGCGTCGAGGCGCTCTTCAACCGTGCGCTCGTGCTCGAGAAGCTCGGCCTGCTCGGGCTCGCGGAGGGAGCGTGGGGGCGCTTCGTCGAGACCGAGGCGGACCCGGCGTGGAGGAGAGAGGGCGAGGGGAGGCTCGCCCGGGTGCGGGGCGAGCGGGAGAGCGCTCCAGGCGGGAACGAGGAGGTGCGCCTGGAGGCGCTCCGGACCGCGTGGCCGGCGTGGGCGCGGGCGATCGCGGAGGGAGCCGGGGACCCGGAGGACGCGTGGGCACGGCTCGAGCGGCTCGGACGCCGGCACGCCGCGGTGTCGGGCGACCCGCTGCTGCTCGAGGCGGCCGGGCACGCGGCGACGCTCGACCCTGAAGACCGTCTGCGCCTGGCCCGTGCGGTCCTCGACCTGGAAGCGGGATCGCGAGCGCTCGAGGGCCTGGCGGAGGGCGCTCCCACCGCGCGGCTCCTCGCCTCGGCCTCCTCCGAGCTCGAGCGCCTGGGCAGCCCGCTCGTCCATTGGGCCCGGTTGAAGAGCGTCATCGCCGCGATCTACGAGCAGCGGTGGGCCGAGGTCGGTCCCGCGGCGCAGGAGCTGGCGACCGCCGCAGCGGACTATCCGGTGGTCCACGGCCGGGCCCTGTGGATGCAGGGTCTCGCCCTCTGCTATCGCGGCGACCGCGCGACGGCGATCCGCCGCTACGACGAGGCCAGGACGCTCTTCGAGAGCAGCGGGGAGCGCGTCTTCGCCGGAGCCGTGCGATTCTGGTCGCGGAGAGCTACCAGGAGATCGAACCACGACCAAGCCTGGCCCCACCGGTACCGCGCCCTGGTCGCCCTGCCGCTGCTCGCGCGGGCCGAGCCGTACCGGGCCCACAACGTCCTCTACGACAGCGCCTCGGCGTCCCTGGAGCAGGGCTGGGCGCGGCCGGCGCGGGACTTCTCGAAGGCCCTGGGCTGGCGCGGGCGCGGGACGACTCGGTCGGTCGGACCGAGGCCCGCCTGCTGCGGGCGCGGGCGTTGACGGCGCTGGGACGCAACGGCGAGGCCGCGGCCGATCTCGAGACGGGGCTCGAGGAAGCGCGTGCGCTCGCCAACGACGGTCTGCGCGAGAGGCTCGTCGCGGACCTCGATCGCACCCTGGCCGGAACGGTCGTCGCCGCGGAGCCGGGCGGGCCTGGCACTCCTCGCCGGCGCCGAGGAGTTCGACCGCAGCACCGGTCACCGCCGCTACCTCATGGAGCTGGCGATGACGCGGGCCGAGGCGCGGCTCGCGCTCGGCCGCCGAGGGCGCGATCGAGGATCTGGAGAGCGTGCTCGACGTCCTGCGCGAGGATCGTCGCCTCCTCGACGCTCGGCCGGGCGTATCGCCTGCGCCCGGCGGGCGCGGCCGGCGCTCGACCGGCTCGTCGCGCTGCTCGTCGCGACGGGGGATGCGGACGACCTCGCCTTCTCGCTGGTCGAGTCGATGCGGGCCCTCGAGCTGGTGGGGCCGCGGGATCCCGGCGGGATGCGCCTCACCGAGATCGCGCGGCGGCTCGCTCCCGGGACGGTGGTCTGGAGCTTCCACTCGACGAGGGACTCGCTGGTGGAGTGGACGATCACCGCCGAGGGGGCGCGCCGGGAGGTCGAAGGCGTTCCGCGTGCCGATCTCGAAGCGTTGCGCGGCGCCCTCGCCGGTCTCGGCGGGCTCTCCGTGGCCGAGGGCCGCGCACTGCTGGCGAGGGCCTTCGCCGCCTTCGCCGGTCCGGTCGCCGACGATCTGAGGGCGGCCGAGAGGGTCGTCGTCGTTCCCGACGGCCTGTTCCAGGACGTGCCATTCCACGCCCTCGTCGACCCCGTGAACGACCGCTACCTGATCGAGGATCGCGAGATGCTGGTAGCGCCGGCCCTGGCTGATCGGCCGCGACATCGACGCCACGGAGCCGGTCGGGGGCGGCACCGCCGTCCTGGTCGGCTCGCCGCAGCTCCAGGGCTCGGCGCTGGCACTCTCCCTGCCGCGGCTCGCTCGCTCGGCGGCGGGCCAGGAGTCGATCGCCGCGCTCTATCGCGAGGCCGTCGTCCTGCAGGGCCCCGACGCCAGCCGCGAGGCGCTGGCCGGGCTCGGCGGACCGGTCGACGTGCTGCAGCTCGACGTCCACGCGGTCGGCACGCCGTCGGGACCGGCCCTCGTCCTGGCCGGCGAGGAGGGCCTCCTCGGAACGGGCGACATCGGTCCGCAGCTGCTGCACGGGGCGCGTCTCGTGGTGCTCGGCGCCTGCGCGACCGCCGCCGGGCCGCGGGACCCGCTCGAGGGACCGATGGGTCTGGCGCGGGCGTTCCTCGGCGCCGGCGCCGGCACGGTCATCGCGACGCTCTGGCCGGTGGTCGACGAGGACGTCTCCGCCATCCTGCCGCGGATCCACCGCCACCTCGCCGCGGGTGAGCGCCCCGCCGCCGCCTTCCGGGAAGCCTTGCTGGAGGGGATCCCGGCCGCGACGGACGACGGGGCGCTCGGTGACTGGGCCGGCCTGCAGCTGGTGAGCGCGGACGCCGGATCCTGACCCGGTGCTCAGCCGCCCCAGACCGGCGGGCAGCGCACGGGGCCGGAGCCTTCAGGCACGGGTGCCGCGAATCTCGCCTTCCGGAGCTCCTCGGAGAGCGCGCACTCGGAGCACGACGCGGAGCCTTGGACGCAGCACGTGCTGACCGGAATCGTGATCCAGGTGGGCTCACAGGTGAGCGTCTCGTCGGCGAGCTCCATCATGTGGGCCAGCACGATGCGGTTGGCCGTCGGCGAGAAGGCAGAGGAGGTGTTGGTAATGAGGAGGCGGTAGGCGCCGGCCTTCGGCGTCAGCGGCTTGCCGTTCAGCGTCGGCTTGGTCGCGACGCCCGCGTAGAGGTACACCTCGGCGAGATTGCGCTCACCGTAGGCCGTCGAGTACTCGATCGGGCCGCTCTGGGCGCTGACGGGATTGTGAGGCAGGGAAAAGCGCGGCTGAGCGGCTCCGTCGAGCTGACAGCTCGCGTCGAGCTGCGCGATGCGCAGAGGATCGTGGAGGTCGAGCGTCGGTGCCCCGGCGGTGAGGCTCAAGGTGCTCAGGTCGACGGGTCCCGGAGGTGGTTGCCATTCCGTGCAGCTTGCCGTGCCGTTGGTGGCGGGGTCGACATCGCAGTCGTAGAAGATCTTGAGGTGGTGACCGTCTGCTTTCGGCACGTAGACGTCGAGATCGCTCGGACCGGACTTCAACAAGAGCAGCCCGGTGAGCTGGATCTCGATCGGCTCGGCGTGCGCGGGCGCGGCGGCGAGAACGACGGCAAGGCACGTTGCCCCCCAGACAGGCGTGGTTCTCATGGTCCCTCCAATCGGTGCGGGTCGGGCGCGGTTTGCAACCGTTCGGACGGACCGGGGCCGGTGGTTTTCGCGATCTGCCGCTAAGATCGACGGGCCAGGCCCGGGCACCGTAGGGACGTCTTTGGGAGAAGAGCGTCATCCGCCATGCGGAACGCCGAGTCCATCTATCGCGCGCACGAGGCGCGCATCGAGACCGCCATCGCCTTCGCCTGCCGGCGGCTGGCGCTGCGCGACGCCGAGGTCGACGAGCTCGCCTCGCTGGTCAAGCTGCGCCTGATCGAGGACGACTACCGGATCCTGCGGGCCTTCGAGGGGCGCAGCTCCGTCGGGACGTACCTGACGACGGTGGTCCTCAATCTGGCTCGTGACTACCGGATCCGGAAGTGGGGCCGCTGGCGCCCGAGCGCCGCCGCCAAGCGGCTGGGGACGGTCGGCATCCAGCTCGACACGCTGCTGCATCGCGACGGCTACTCCTTGCGGGAGGCGACCGAGATCCTGCGCACCAATCTCAGCGTCGACCTGGCGCCCACCGAGATCGCGGATCTGGCCGCCCAGCTGCCCGTGCGCGGCAAGCGGTGGTTCGAGGGTGAGGAGGTTCTGGCCGGAATGGCGGGTGGGGAGCGGGCCGACGACGGGCTCGTCGAGACCGAACGGGAGGAGACCCTGCGACGGGCCGGTGCCGTGCTGCAGGAGGCCCTCGAGGATCTCGTGCCGGAGGACCGGCTGATCCTCAAGCTGCGCTTCCTCGAGGGAGCGACCGTGGCCTCGATCGCACGGTCCTTCCGGGTCGAGCAGCGACCGCTCTACACTCGCATCTACAACGCGCTCGGTCGGCTCCGCGCGACGCTCGAGGCGGCGGGCTTCGATGGAGGGGTCGTCATGCAGGTGACCGGTTGGGGCGACGACGTCCTGAGGCTCGACTTCGGGGAGGGCGGGGAGGAGGAGTCGGTGGAAAGGGCGGGACCGGGTCCGTCCCAAGGGAATGAGGGACGGCCCGAAGAGGAGGCCGGACCGTGAGTGGAGGCAGTCAGGTGACGACTCGGGATCTCGAGCTCGTCGCGGCCTTGGCCGAAGGCAGGCTCGAAGGCCGCGAGCGCGCGGAGGCCGTCGCGCGCATCGAGCGTGACCCGGTCCTGCGCGAGCTCTACGCGGAAACCCTGGCTTGCCTGGAGGAGGAGATCGGCGCGGAGGCCCTGCCTCCGGCAGCGCAGGAGCGCCGCCCCTGGCTGCTCCCGCTGGCCGCCGTGCTCGCACTGGCCGTCGTCGGACTGCCGCTCTGGCGGACCCATCTGGCGCCGCTCGATCTGGACGCCTCGTCGCTGGCGGCGCAGGCCGCGGTCGAGCCGGAGCGGCTGGCGGAGGGGTGGTACGAGCCGGGGTGGGCGGTGACCCGCGGGCCGGAGGCGGAGGTGCCGGGGGCGGACCTGGCGTTCCGGCTCGGGGTGCGGTCGATCGACCTCGAGACGGCGCTCGACGCCGGGGCCGTCCAGGACGCGATCGTGCTGACCCACCGCCTGGAGGGCCTCCTCGAGACCGTCGACTTCAGCGAGCCGCAGCGGCAGGCCTACCGCCAGGTGCGGGCGATCGTCGCGCGCGAGGGCGTGGTCCCCGAAGTCCACGAGTACACGGCGGTCGCCGACGAGCTCAACGGCGAGAACGACGGGATCTCCGCCGACTCCTACCGGCTCGGCAAATGGGCCGAGGCCGGGCGGCTGGCGCTCGCCGCCGGAGACGCCGCGGCGGTGCGCGGCGCGGGCTACCGTCGCGGCGGCAGGGAGCTCGAGGCGAGCGACGACGAGCGGGCGCAGCGGCTGGCCGCCGTGCGGGCCGCGCTCGACGGCGACGTCTCCCCCGAGCGCCTCGCGGAGGCTTTCGACGCCCTCATGCGGGCGCACTGAGGCCCGGCCATCGCGGTCGTCTCGTGAGCCGGAGCAACCCCGCACGGGTCGCGCCGTAGAGGAGACGAACCCCCTGGAGGTCCTCCATGCCGTCCACTGCAGCCGGACTCCGGCTCTCGATCGCAGGTCTGCGCAAGCTCGCCGTCGCCCTCCTGGTCACACTCCCGCTCACGCCGGCGGCCGCCGCGCCGGCGCCGTCCGAGGCCTACCGGGAGCTCGCCTCCGCGGCGATGGCCGAGAGCCGCCTCCCGTCCCTTTCGGTTGCGGTCGCCGTCGGCGGGTCCGTGGCCCACGCCGAGGCCTACGGGCTGGTCGACGTCGAGAACGCCGTGCCGGCGACGCCGGAGACGGTGTACCGCATCGGGTCGATCTCGAAGACCCTGACCGCCGTCGCGACCCTGCGCCTGGCCGCCCGCGGCGAGCTCGACCTGGACGCTCCGGTTACCGACTACTGCGCGGCGTTCCCCGCCAAGGAGCACCCGATCACGGCGCGACAGCTGCTGGGGCACCTGGGCGGGATCCGCCACTACGACTACTCCCGTCTGCGTGAGGAGTTCCTGAGCACGACGCGCTACGCCTCGCTCGCCGAGGCGATCGGAGTCTTCGCGAACGACCCGCTGGTGGCCGAGCCGGGGACCACCTACCGCTACTCGAGCTTCGGCTACGTCCTGCTCGGGTGCGCGATCGAGGGCGCCGTCGGGGACCCCTACGGAGAGGTCGTGCGCCGCGAGGTCCTCGAGCCGGCGCAGATGAGCCGGACCGTTCTCGACGTGCCCGAGCAGCTGGTGCCGCATCGCGCCCACGGGTACGGCACCGCGGACGACGGCTCGTGGAGCAACGCCTACTTCGTCGACCTGAGCGACAAGTACTCCGCCGGCGGCTGGCTCTCCACACCGGGAGATCTCGTGCGCTTCGGGCGCGCGCTCCTCGAGGGGAAGCTCCTGGCGCCCGAGTGGCTGGCGCGGATGTGGGAGACGCAGCAAACCGCCTCGGGCGAGCCCACCGGCTACGGCCTCGGCTGGGATCTCGGCGAGGAGGCCTGCGCCGTCTACCACGGCGGCTCGAGCGTCGGGGGCTCGGCCTACCTCTATCTCGAGCCGGCGACGCAGACCGTCGTCGCCTTCGCCACCAACCTCGAGCTCTGGGGCGACCCGCGCCACGAGCTCGCCGTCCGGCTCACCGAGCTGGCGGCCGGCGAGAGCGCCTGCGACGCGCCCTGAGGCGGCACCCGATACGATCGGGTACCGGCCCCGCCGGGCCGGGGAGAGGAGAGCGACATGCATCGGATTCTCGGACGGTACGCGGAGATCACCTACGCGCTGCTGCGCATCGTGGCCGGCTTCACGTTCTCGCTGCACGGCGCCCAGAAGCTGCTCGGCGCCTTCGGCGGCGTCGGAGGCGGCGGCGAGAGCGTGCAGATCGCCTCGCGGATGGGCCTCGCGGGAGCGATCGAGCTGGTCTGCGGGGTCTGCATCCTGGTCGGGCTGCTGGGCTCGTGGGCGGCGTTCCTCGCCTCGGGCGAGATGGCGGCCGCCTACTTCATGGCCCACGCCCCGCAGGGCTTCTGGCCTATCGCCAACGGCGGCGAGCTCGCCGTCGTCTACGCCTTCGTCTTCCTCCACATCGCCACCCGCGGCTCGGGAGCCTTCAGCCTCGACCGCCTGCTGGGGATCGAGGGGAAGAAGGTGACGCGGCTGGACGCCGGCGCCGGTCCCTAGACGCCCGGCGCAGTAACGCTGCGCCGGGTCGGGACGCCTCGTACACTGTCGCCCGGGCAACCGGACAGGAGGCAGCCATGGCGTACAGGCGGCAGCTCATCGGGGACTTCGAGAACGCGCAGCGTGACCATCCGAGCTGGCCGGTGGTGATCAGCGAGGGGGACTCCTGGTTCTCCTTCAGCGACATCATCGGGCAGCTCGACGACCCGAACGACACCGGGGACCCGGAGCGGCAGCGGGCCTGGGCGTTGTTGCGGTTGGAGAAGGCGGGGGACGAGATCCTGAGCATCCTCTCGGGCGGGCCGCGCTCGAAGCTGCGCGACTACTTCTCGCGCTGGCGGCTCGACGCGCTGCTCTTCTCGGCCGGCGGCAACGACATCATCGGCCCCGACCTGCCGCCGCTGCTCGAGACCTTCGTCGCCGGCATGACGGCGGCGGACGTCATCCGGCGCCGCGTTTCGAGCGGCGGATCCGGCAGATCAGGGACTGTTACGTCGAGCTGCTGGAGATGCTCTCCGACGCCGGCCAGCCGGGGCCGGTGCTGGTCAACTCCTACGACTACGTGCGGGCCTCGGGGCAGAAGGCCAAGTTCCTCGGGCTGGCGGTGGCGGGGCCGTGGATCGAGCCGGCGTTCGAGGAGAAGGGGGTACCGCAGGCGCTGCGGCCGGCGGTGATCGAGATCCTCATCGACAGCTTCGCCGCCATGCTCGACGCGGTGGCCGTCTCGCCGGTGGCGGCGGGCCGCTTCGTGCGGGTGGAGACGCGCAACGTCGTCGCCGGCCGTTGGAAGGACGAGATCCACCCCAGCCGGACCGGCGCGATCGCCGTGGCCGATGTCTTCGAGACCGCCCTGCGCACCGCCGGCGTGCTCTGATCAGCGAGCGCGCAGGTGGGCGACGACGATGGCCGCGGCGCCGACGCCGAGGGTGAGGGCGGTGCTGCCGGCGGCTCCCTCCATGCCGTAGCGCGGGATCAGCAGCAGGTTGAGGATCGAATCGACGATCAGGGTGCCGACGGAGATCGCCAGCACCGTGGCGGCCCGGCCCCGGTACTGGAGCCAGAGCGCCGAGAGCGCCGCGGCGGCCCAGGCGAAGTAGCCGACGGCCAGCGAGAAGAGAACGTCCCGCCCGACGGCGTACTGCGGGCCGAAGAGGTGCAGCACCGGCTCCGCGAAGAGGGCGAGGAGCACGGCGAGGGGGACGAGGAACGCGAGCAGCCAGCGCAGCCCGCGCAGATAGACGCGCCGCGAGGCCTCCGCGCCCGCCTCGATGGCCGGACGCGCCAGGGGGGCGAGGAGCCCGATCACCGTCACCTGGGCCAGCACCAGGACGTGCGCCACCGTGGCCGCGGCCGCGTAGTGACCGACCTCGGCCTCGGTCCCCAGGATCTCCAGGAAGTAGAGGTCGCTCTGGTTCAGCGCCAGGGCCACGAGGAACGCTCCCATCATCGGCACCGAGGCGGCGAGCCAGGCGCGGTGCTCCCGGAAGCTCGGGTCCGGCGCGGTCTCCACCAACCCCTGGCGCTGCAGGCCGCGCCACTGCCAGAGGGTGACGGCCGACACCGCGACCAGTCCGACTAGGATCGCCTCCCGGTCGGTCAGCGTCCCCCGCCAGGCGATCAGCCCGGCGAAGAGGGCGAGCTGCAGGAGCGGCAGCCCGAGCCGCCACGGGACCACCGCCTGGGCCGGCCGCCGCGCCGACTGCAGCGTGCGGCTCACCATCGCGCCCGCCGCGTTGACCGGCACGATGCACGCGGCGAGCACCAGTGGATGGTGGTGCCCGGGGTGCGGTGTGCCGACGTGCATCCAGGCGATCGACCAGGTGATCAGGATGAGGCCGACGCCGAGCAGGCCCGCCGTCGAGAGGTAGAAGCGCAGGTACTCCCACACCCGGCGCGGCTCCCCGCGCTCGAGGCAGGGCGCGAGCACCATCGGCGCCGCGCGGTCTCCTCCCAGGAGGAGCGCGAGCCCGAAGAAGGTGGCGAAGGAGTAGGCGAGCTTGAAGTCGCCGTAGTCGTGCGGGGCGAGGAAGTGCGTCAGCCCAAGATTGAACAGGGCGTCGACCAGGTAGCCCGCGACGGCCACCGCCGCCAGCGCCAGGGCGCCTCGACGCAGATAGGAGACGTCATCCGGCATGGGAACGGCGCGATTGCATCACGGCGCGCCGACCGCGGACAAGCGTCCTGGCCGCCGGTTCAGCCGGACCGGTCCCGAAGGTGCTCGGGCGGCGCCGGCTCCGCGGCGCGCCCGGTGTAGGCCGCCTGCACGTCGAGCAGCAGATCGAGCCCGCGCAGGCGCCGCTCGTAGTCGCAGACGTCGTCGGACCGCCCCTCCGGCCCCGGCCCGAGCCACCGATCGAGCAGCCCCGCCGACCGACCGCGAACGCCGATCGGCCGGCGGGTCTCCCGTTCCGGAGCCCGAGTGCCGGAATCGTCGCTGAGGAGAGGGTCAGGGCGTGGCATGGGGGGCTCCGGAACGGTAATCCACCTTACGGGGCGGTCGATGACGGGTCTATGCGGTCCTTCACTCGACCTTCGAGCTCCAGGCGGTCATGCCGCCGGACTCGAAGTCGTCGCTGAAGATCCTCTGCCCCTCGACGCCGATCACACGGTAGGCGAGGCGCTGGATCTCGGGGCCGGAGACGCCGTGCAGCGAGCTGAAGGAGGCGAGGACGTTGCCGTCGGCTCCGGCCAGGGCCGGGGCGCCTTCGGGGCCGGGGGAGTCGGTGAGGGCGAAGCCGTCGTCGAGGTCGAGGACGGTGCCGTCGGCATCGAGACGCGCGGCGCGCAGGTCGGCCCGCGGCTGCTCGATGGCGAGCAGGTGGCAGAAGTCCATCCAGGCGACGGCGAACTCCGAGCCGCTCCAGGCGGCGGCCGGGTAGTACTCGTGGGCCGGCCCGTCGGCGATGAGGATCTCGCCGGTCAAGAAGGTGCCGTCGGCGGCGAGGAGCCGGCCTTCGATGCGCGCGTTCTGGAAGTCCGAGTTGTCGTGCCAGACGAGGAGCGCGCGATCGCCGGCGGGAGCGATGTCGGGGTCGTCTCCGTTGCCGGCCGCGTCGAGGAGGACGTCGCCGCTCGGTACGCCGTCGGCGTCGACGAAGGTGCCGTGGATCCGCGAGGACGAGATGTCGTGCGAGGGCTGGCGCTCCCAGGCCACCAGCCAGCGGCCGCCGAGCGTGGCGACGGTGGGAGCGAGAGCGTAGTCTCCGCCGATCGTGAGCGCCGCCTCGAGCGGCGTCAGCGTCGCGCCGTCGACCCGCAGGCCGCGCAGGCTCTGCTGGTCGCCGCTGAACAGATGCGTGTAGACGAGGTAGAAGACGCCGTCCATGCCGCCCACGGCGGTGGAGGTCGCGGCGTCGGAGAGCAGCTGGACCGGCGCGCCGTCGAGCAGCGCGCCCGACGGCCCGACCCGCCGGCCCCAGACCGCGCCGCCCAGCGTCCAGGTGACCAGGTAGCGGGACCCGTCCCATGCGACGTCGGGGTAGACCGGAGTGATCTCCTCGTAGGAGGCGACCTCCACGGGCTCGGCGTCGATCGGCGTGCCGTCCGTCGCCAGGCGCTGGACGAGGATCCGCGACGCGCCCCCGCCCTGCGCCAGGTAGGCGACGAGGTGCTCGCCATCGTGGGTGGCCGTTCGCGGCCAATCCTGCCGGGTCAGGCCGACCGAGACGTCGGCGATCGGACCGGCGGAGCCGAGGTCGAAGACGTTCGAAGCGCGGATGTTTTCCTCGATCCCAGCGTCCCAGTCCGGGGGCGCCCAGAGCACCTCGGTGCGACCGTTCCCGAGGCTGGCGACGGCCGGCATGTAGTCGTGACCGGGGGTGGCGAGCACCGGCGTCGGCCCCTCGACGATCGCTCCTTGGGTGCCGATGCGGAGCATGTAGAGATCGGCGTCGGCACCGACGCCGGCGTCGGGATTCGTTGAGAACGCCACCACCCACTCGAGGCCGTCCCAGGCCACGTCCGGCCCCGACGGTTGCCAGCCGAAGCCGGTGTCGAAGCCGATCCCTGCCGGGTCGAGCACCTGACCGCCGTGGGTGATGCGATAGGCCTTGCGCGACGGAGTCACGAGGAGGAAGGAGTCGCCGTCCGTCGCCAGCCGCACGCCGGCCGGGTCGCCGGCGTCGTTCGAGACGTGCACCGGCTGGGCGTCGATCGGCGTCAGGTCGGCGGTGAGGCGGCGGAAGCGAATCTCGCCGGGCGCCGCCTCGTTCCAGGCCAGGAGGTACTCGTCGCCGGCCCAGACCGCCCGCGGCTGGCGCGGCCCGAAGGCGGCGACGTTGTGCTGCTGGAGGACGACCGGCTCGGCGTCGAGGACGGAGCCGTCGGCTCCCACGCGGATGCCCTCCAGGGTGGGCAGGAAGGTGCCGTCCCGGTAGCTCTCCCAGACCACCAGCCAGTCGTCGCCGTTCGAGGCGACGCTCGGCCGCTCGGCCGCCGTGCAGCCGTCGTTGCAATCGAGCCAGAGGGGGATCGGCTCGGGGTCGAGCAGCGCTCCGTCGGCTGAGACGCGGGCGCCGACGACGTCGTCGAAGAAGTACCAGTCGGGCCGCTCGCGCTCCCAGACGACGAGCCAGCTCTGACCGTTCCAGGCCACCGTCGGCCGCGTCTGGTTGCGTCCTTCCTGGGTGATGAGGATCGGTGAGTCGAGGAGCTGTCCGTCGCCGTCGAGCCGGGCCGCGTAGATGTCCCAGCCGTTGCCGCAGAACGGGCTGTCCGGAATGGCGGTGAACCCGCAGGTGACGGTGCGCATGTCCTGCCAGACCGCCAGGTAGCCGGAGCCGCCCGGCGCCACCTGCACCCAGATCTGGCTCTCCATCGAGAGCCCGACCGCGGCGTCGCCGGGGAGGAACGAGAGATCGCCCACCGGCGGCTGGGCGCCGGCGAGAGCGGGGAGAAGCACGAGAGTGAGAACGACGGGGAGAGAACGGACCATGGACGTGACCTCCGTGACGCTCCCAGGGTAGGCACCGCCGGATGACGGCGGCATGACACCCGGACCGTGCCGAGGGACGCCGGGCGCCGCGACGGGATCCGGGTCGCGCGGCGGCGGCACGCGCGTCCGGGGCAGGCTACAATCGCTTCCGCAGCGCACGCACAGCATCCACTCCTCTCCCGGACGCACGACGCGATGCGGGGGCGGCCGATCGGGGGGGTCGGCTTCGATGATCGGATCTCGGTTGGGCGCGTACGAGATCACCGCCAAGCTCGGCGAGGGCGGAATGGGGGAGGTCTATCGGGCGACCGACGGGAAGCTCAAGCGCGAGGTGGCGATCAAGGTCCTGCCGGCCGGGGTGGCCGAGGACCCGGAGCGCCTGGCGCGGTTCGAGCGCGAGGCGCAGATGCTGGCGCAGCTGCACCATCCGCACATCGCCTCGATCTTCGGTCTCGAGGAATCGGGGGGCGTGAAGGCTCTGGTGATGGAGCTGGTGGAAGGGCCGACCCTCGCGGATCGGCTGGCGGCGGGACGGCCCGCGGTGGAGGAGAGCCTGTCGATCGCTCGCCAGATCGCGCTGGCCCTGGAGGCGGCGCACGGCAAGGGGATCATCCATCGGGATCTCAAGCCCCAGAACGTCAAGCTGACCGAGGACGCCGAGGTGAAGGTGCTCGACTTCGGGCTCGCCAAGGCACTGGAGACACCCGGGGCCGCCGCCTCGGCCACGGTGTCGCCGACGCTTCTCAACTCGCCGACGCTGACCGCGGCCGGAACCCAGCTCGGGGTCATCCTGGGCACGGCGGCCTACATGGCGCCGGAGCAGGCTCGTGGAGCGGCGGTCGACAAGAGGGCGGACATCTGGGCGTTCGGAGTGGTGCTGTGGGAGATGCTGACCGGCGCCTCGCTGTTCGCGGCCGACACGGTGACGGACACCCTGGCCGGCGTCCTCAAGACCGACATCGACCTCACCGACCTGCCCGCCGAGACCCCGGCGGCGATCCGGCGCCTGCTGCGTCGCTGCCTCGAGCGCGACCCCAGGAACCGGTTGCACGACATCGCCGACGCGCGTCTCGTCCTCGACGACGTGCTCGCGGGACGCACGGGGGACGCGGACGAGGAGGTGCCGGAGCGACAGGCGAGAATGCGTTGGCCGGTCGTCCTGCCGTGGGTCGTGGCCGCCGTCCTCGGGGCGCTGCTGCTGCTGCGCCCGGGCGCTCCGCGGAACGAGGCGACGGCTCCGCGCCCCCGGCTGGCGCTCGAGATCGCCTTGCCCCCGGGCCAGGTGCTGACGGACTCCTCCTCGAGCCTCGCGCTGGCGCCCGACGGCAGCGCCGTCGTCTTGAGTGCCACGGATCCGGTGCGCGGATCGCAGCTCTGGCTGCGACGCCTGGGCGACTTCGACATGGCGGCGCTGCGCGGCACCGAGAGCGGAGCGATGCCCTTCTGGTCCCCCGACTCCCGATCGATCGGCTTCTTCCGCACCAGCGACGGCGCCCTGTGCCGCTACGACCTGGCGACGGGAGGCGTCGAGGTGCTGGCCCTCGTCGGCGCCGGTTCGACCTCCACCGGAGTGGCCCTGGTGCGGGGGGGCAGCTGGGCCGCCGACGGCACGATCGTCTTCGCCGCGACGGCGAACGGTCCGATCCAGCGTCTGACCCCGGCGGGCGCCGTCGAGGACGTGACCGTGCTCGATCCGTCGATCCTCGACGGCTCCCACCGGTTCCCGTCGTTCCTGCCGGACGGGAAGCACTTCGTCCTCAACACCTGGAGCAACAACCGCGACACGCAGGAGCAGGTGGGCGGCGTCTATCTCGCCTCGCTCGAGCACGGCATCGAGCGGCGCCTGACGCGGGACGCCTCGCAGGCGTTGGTCGCCGGTCCCGACCGCCTCGTCGTCCGTCGCGGCGGCGCCCTCACGGCGCTGACCCTGGATCCGGGGACGCTCGAGGTGACCGGGTCCTCCTCGAGGATCGCCGACGCGCCTCTCTTCTGGGCCGCCTCGGGCGGTCTGTTCGCCTCGGCGACGCAGGCCGGCGACCTGGCGTACCTCCTCGATACCGGCGTCGGGGGAGGGCGCATCGTCTGGCTGGGGCGCGATGGAACGGAGATCGGCTCGGTCGACGACGACCGTCCCAACATCGACGCGCTGGCCCTGCCCCCGAACGGACGGAACTACGCCGTCGGCGGGCACGGAGCGGGCGGCTCCGACATCTGGGTCGCCGACGAGAAGCGAGGCGTCGTCGATCGCCTGACGCCCGAGGGGATCGACTCGACCGACCCGGTCTGGTCGCCCGACGGCCGCCGCCTCGCCTACGTCAACGAGGCCGCGGGGAGTCTGGGTGTCTACGTGCGGGAGGCGGACGGCAGCCGGGAGGCGGAGCTGCTCCTGAGCGATGCGCAGCGCGACTTCGTGACCTCGAGCTGGTCGCCGGACGGTAAGTACCTCCTGCTCGACTCGAACGCCAAGGGGGAGTTCCGCACCGAGCTCTGGCTCTACGACGTCCAGCAGGGCGCGGCGCGGGAGCTGCTCTCCGATGCCTCCGCCAGCTTGCGCGAGGGCGTCCTCTCCTCCGACGGCGGCTGGCTCGCCTACGTCTCCGACGAGACCGGGAACCCGGAGGTGTTCGTCCGTCCCTTCCCCGCCCTCGACCGCCGGTGGAAGGTCTCCCAGGGCGGCGCCACCTCCCCGCACTGGCGCCGCGACGGCCGCGAGCTCCTCTTCGAGTCGCAGGCCGACGGCGCGATCCAGGCGGTCGACCTCGCCCCGAGCCCCGACGGTCTCGACGCCGGCGCGCCGCACACCCTCTTCGCCCCGCGCCCGCGCCTGCTCGCCCTCGCCCCGGCGCCCGACCACGACCGCTTCCTCGCCGGCGTCCTCCCGGCCGACGCCCGCCAGGAGCCGATCCGCGTGATCCTCGGCTGGCGCTCGGGCCTCGAGACGGGCGGCTCGCGATGACCCTCGCCGCGGGCACCCGGCTGGGCCCGTACGAGATCACCGCCAAGCTGGGCGAGGGCGGGATGGGGGAGGTCTACCGGGCCACCGACGGGACGCTGAAGCGCGAGGTCGCGATCAAGGTCCTGCCGGCGGCGTTCACCGAGGACGAGGCGCGGCTGGCGCGGTTCGAACGCGAGGCGCAGCTGCTGGCGCAGCTCAACCACCCGAGCATCGCCCACGTCTACGGCCTCGAAGGGAGCGGCACGACGCGGGCCCTCGTCATGGAGCTGGTCGAGGGGCCGACGCTGGCCCAGCGGCTCGAAGCCGGCCCCCTCCCGCTCGAGGAGTCCCTGCCCCTGGCCCGGCAGATCGCCGAGGCACTCGAAGAGGCGCACGGCAAGGGCATCGTCCATCGGGACCTGAAGCCGCAGAACGTCAAGCTCTCAGCCGACGGGCGGGTCAAGGTGCTCGACTTCGGGCTGGCCAAGGCGATGGACCCGGGGGGCGCCTCGGGTGCCGCGTCCGCCGCCGAGCTGGCCGCCTCGCCGACCCTGACGCTGGGGGCGACGGTGCAGGGCGTGATCCTGGGCACGGCGGCCTACATGGCGCCGGAGCAGGCCAAGGGCGGCGCGGTCGACAAGCGGGCGGACATCTGGGCCTTCGGAGTCGTCCTCTACGAGATGTTGACGGGGAGGCGCCTCTTCGACGCGCCGACCGTGCCCGAGACCCTGGCCGAGGTGCTGACGCGGACGCCCGACCTCTCGAGGCTGCCGGCCGCGACGCCGACCGCCCTGCGCCGCCTGCTGCGGCGGTGCCTCGAGCGGAGCCCGAAGGACCGGCTGCACGACATCGCGGACGCGCGGATCGTCCTCGACGACCTGCTGAGCGGCCGGATCGCGGCGGAGGAGCCCCGCGCGGCTCCGGACGAGGCGTCGGGCGCTCCGCGCGGCACTCCATGGGCGGCGCGTCTCGGCTGGGCCGCGGCCGGTCTGGCGGTGGGGGCGCTGGCGGTCCTCACGTTGAAACCGGTCTCCGAGCCTCCGTCCGCCGATCCGCCGGTCGTCCGCTCCCTGACCTACTCGGGCACCAGCGCCGAGCCGAGCGCCTCGCTCGACGGTCGGCACGTCGCCTTCACCTCGAGCCGCGACGGCACGTCGCGCATCTGGCTCAAGCAGCTGGCGACCGGCGAGGAGGTGGCGCTGACCGACGGGCCGGACACCCGGCCGGAGATCGCGCCCGATTCGAGCGCCGTGCTCTTCCTCCGCGCCCGGGAGGGAGGACCGACCTCTACCGTATTCCCCTGGTGGGCGGCGAGGCGCGGCGGCTGGCGCGGGACGTGTACGCCGCCGGATGGTCGCCGGACAGTCGCCGGATCGTCTTCCTGCGCGGGAGGGGCGAGAAGACCTTGATCGCCACGGTTTCCGCCGAGGGCGGCGAGGAGCGGGCGGTCGCCGAGCCGGAGGACGCGCTGCGGGGTATCGCCTGGTCGCCGGACGGCCTGCGCCTGGCCACGGTGGCGTCGCCTCCCGTCAACCCGATCGCGGTCCGCGCCCTGATGACCGTGGACGTCGACGGCGGCGACGTGCGCACCTGGTACCCCATCCCGACCGGCAGCAGTGTGAGCCGGCCGATCTGGGACGGCGACGGGGCCGTGCTCTACACCTGGTCGCCCACGCAGGCGGGGCGGGGCGGCACCCTGCTCCAGAGGCTCGAGCTCGGCGCCGCCGCGCCGCGGGCCCTCTATTCGTTCGACTCCGCGCCGGACACGATCTCGCTCGCCGGCCGGGGCGCGGTGGTCTTCGACGACGGCGGCAGGCGGCAGAACCTCTTCGAGGTCGGGCCGGACGGCTCGCTCGGCAGGAGGCTGACCGGCGGCCCGGTCGTCGACCGCCAGCCGGCGTTCTCCGCCGACGGCAGCCGGGTCCTCTTCACCTCGGACCGGTCCGGGAGTCTCGACCTCTGGTCGCTGGATGTCGCGTCCGGCGCCCTGCGGCGGTTGACCTTCGACACCGCCGACGATTGGGACCCGTGCTGGAGCCCGGACGGCGAGCACCTCATCTGGAGCTCGAACCGCGGCGGGCACTTCGAGATCTGGATGGCGGACGCCGACGGCACCGGCGCCCGGCAGGTGACCTCGGACGGCATGGACGCCGAGAACCCGACGATGTCCGCCGGCGGAGAGTGGATCGTCTACACCTCGGGCAACCCGGACAAGCTCGGGGTCTGGAAGATCCGCCCCGACGGCAGCGAGGCCACCCTGCTGCTCCCGGGCGCCTACGCCCTGCCGGAGCTGGCCCCGTCCTCGGGCTGGATCGCGGCTCTCGCCAACGACAGTCAGGTCGACGGCGTGGCCCCGATCAAGGTCCTGCGGCTCGAAGACGGCTCGACGGTCGCCGACCTCGAGCTGCCCGGCGAGGGCGTGAACGTCGGGCGCAGCCGTTGGATGCCGGACGGCCGGACGTTGGTCTCCTGGGGCCAGGACGCCTCCGGCACGTTCGTCCTCTACCGCCAGCCGATCGCCGCCGGCCGCGACACCTCCGCGCAGCGCGAGATCGTGGCGCGCAGCGAGGATCAGCGCGCCATCGAGTCGCTCGGCGTCTCGGCGCTCGACGGCCGCATCGTCGTCTCCGCCGGCGGGGGGGAGAGCGACGTCATGATCGTCGAGGGCATCCCCGGCGTCGGCGCCTCGCGCCCGGAGCTCGAGCGATGATCGGCACCCGCCTGGGCTCCTACGAGATCACCGCCAAGCTGGGCGAGGGCGGGATGGGGGAGGTCTACCGGGCGACCGACGGGAAGCTCGGCCGGGACGTCGCCATCAAGGTGCTGCCGGCGGGGGTCGCCGAGGATCCCGAGCGCCTGGCGCGCTTCGACCGCGAGGCGCGGGCCCTGGCGCAGCTCCACCACCCGCACGTCGCCTCGATCTTCGGGGTCGAGGAGTCCGGCGGGGTCCGGGCCCTGGTCATGGAGCTGGTCGAGGGACCGACGCTGGCCGAGCGGATCGCGGGCGGACCTGTGCCGGTGGAGGAGGCGCTGGCGATCGCCCGGCAGATCGCCGAAGCGCTGGAGGCGGCGCACGAGAAGGGAATCGTGCACCGCGACCTGAAGCCCCAGAACATCAAGGCCCCCGTCGACGGTCCCGTGAAGGTGCTGGACTTCGGTCTGGCCAAGGCCCTCGACCCGGTCGGGGCCGCCTCGGGAGACCCTTCGGCTTCGCGGCTGGCCGCGTCGCCGACCCTGACGTTGGGGGCGACGGTGCAGGGAGTGCTGCTGGGGACTGCCGCCTACATGGCGCCGGAGCAGGCGAAGGGCGCGACGGTCGACAAGCGGGCCGACATCTGGGCCTTCGGAGTCGTGCTCTGGGAGATGTTGACGGGACGGAGGTTGTTCGAGGGCGATTCGGCGGCCGACACGCTGGCCGGAGTCCTTCGCGCCGAGATCGACCTGGCGGCGCTCCCCGGGGAGACTCCTCCCCCGGTCCGGCGTCTGCTGCATCGTTGCCTCGAGCGGCAGCCGCGCAACCGGCTGCACGACATCGCCGACGCGCGGATCGTGCTCGACGAGGTGATCGCCGGAGACGACGAGCCGTCGTGGTCCGGCATGCCGGCGACCGCGACGCCGGGCGCGACGGCGCCCCGGCGGTGGCTCGCCGGCGGTGCATTGGTGGGCCTGCTGACGGGAGCCGCTCTCGTGTGGGGTTGGGGGGCGCTCTCGACCGTCGCGCCGCCGGCCTCGCGCGTCACCCGCTTCGAGATCCCCGCTCCCGAGGACCGCGGCTTCGTCCGCGGTCTGGCTCTCTCGCCCGACGGCAGCAAGGTCGCCTTCGTCGCGCGCGACAGCAACGGCCGGGCTTCGCTCTGGCTGCGTGAGCTCGACGCCCTGGCGCCGCGCGAGCTCCCGGGAACGGCGGACGCGCGGTACCCCTTCTGGGCCCCCGACGGCCGGCGGATCGGGTTCTTCAGCGGAAGGAGCCTGTGGTGGACGGACACCGCGGGAGGCGCGCCCCTGGCGATCACGTCGACCGCGGCGCCGGAGAACGTGCGCGGCGCGTCCTGGGGCGCGGATGACGTCATCGTCTTCGCGCCGACCTATATGGGACCGCTACAGAGGGTCCACGTGAGCGGCGGCGAGGTCGAGCCGGCCACACGGCTGCAGGAGGGTGGAGCGTTCGGCACGCACCGCTTCCCGTCCTTCCTCCCGGACGGGGTCCACTTCGTCTTCTTCGCCGCCCTGGGCTCGGGCACCGAGCCCGGCGAGCTCTTCCTCGGGCGCCTCGGCTCCCTGGAGGCGAAGCGGCTGGGCCCGTCGCACTCCCTCGCCGTGTTCGCCGAGCCGGGCTACCTCCTCTACACCCGGGGCGAGTCGCTGGTCGCCCATCGCCTCGATCTCGAGCGCCAGGAGCTCGTCGGCGAGCCGACGCAGCTGGGAGTGTCGCTGGCCGGCTCCCTGGGGTCCTCGGGCCTGCGCGAGCTCGCGGCCTCGGCAACCGGAGGCTTCATCTACCGCCTCGGCTCGCGCGGATCGACCCAGCTCGTCTGGGTCGATCGGGCGGGCGCGGATCTCGAGGCGCTGACCGGCGCGGACGAGGCGTGGCACTACGCGCCGCGACTCTCGCCCGACGGGCGCTCGCTCGCCGTCGGCCGCTACGAGGCGCAGACCGGCGGTTTGGGCGAGATCTGGGTGCACGATCTCGTCCGCAAGCTCACCGACCGCGTGACCTTCGACGATCGCGACGATTTCCAGGCGATCTGGGCCGGGTCCGACGGGCGGGAGCTCGTCTACGCCTCCGTACAGGGCGCCGGGTTGGAGCTCTACCGTACGGATCTCGATCGACCCGCCGAGGCGCGACCCTGGCCCACTCTCGAGGCGGTCCAGTGCGCGGATGTCGCGACCCCGGAGGGACGGCGGGTGGTGTTCGAGACCGACGACGGCCGTGGAGGGACGAGCCTCTGGATCAAGGATCTCGACGGCGACGGCGAGGCGGTGCCCCTCGGCTCGGGGGCGGCGTCGGAGCTCGCGGCCGACATCTCGCCGGACGGGCAATGGCTCGCCTATGCCTCGGATGCGACCCGCAGCTCGGAGGTCTACGTTCGGCGCCTCGACGGCACGGCGACGGCGGTCCGGGTCTCGGCTGACGGTGGGGGCCAGCCCCTCTGGCGCCGGGACGGGCGGGAGCTCTTCTATCTCGACCCCATCGGACGGATCGTCGCGGTACCGATCGCGAGCTCCGGCGGAGAGGACCTCGAGCTCGGGCGCCCGGAGGTGCTCTTCTTCGCCAACCTCCAAGAGAACAGCGCGCGCCAGTACGACGCCGCCGCCGACGGCCGGCGATTCCTGCTCAACCGCGCCGGTCTCACGGACGACGCGCCGATCGTCGTCGTCCTCGACTGGCCGGCCCTGCTCCCGCGGGAGGCACCGTGATCGGCAGCCGCCTGGGCCCGTACGAGATCACCGCCAAGCTCGGGGAGGGCGGGATGGGGGAGGTGTACCGGGCGACGGACGGCAAGCTGAAGCGCGAGGTGGCGGTCAAGGTGCTGCCGGCGGCGTTCACCGAGGACGAGGCGCGGCTGGCGCGGTTCGAGCGCGAGGCGCAGCTGCTGGCACAGCTCCACCACCCGCACATCGCCTCGGTCTTCGGGCTCGAGGAATCGAGCGGCGTGCGGGCGCTGGTGATGGAGCTGGTCGAGGGCCCGACGCTGGCCGACCGCCTGCTGCGCGGGGCGCTGCCGCTGGCGGAGGCGCTCGAGATCGCGCGGCAGATCGCCGAGGCGCTGGAGGCCGCGCACGAGAAGGGGATCGTGCACCGGGATCTCAAGCCCCAGAACATCAAGGCGCCGGTGGACGGACCGGTCAAGGTGCTGGACTTCGGGCTCGCCAAGGCCCTGGACCCGGTGGGGGCTGCGTCCGGTGACGGATCGGCCGCGCGGCTGGAGGCCTCGCCGACGTTGACGCTCGGGGCGACGGTGCAGGGCGTGATCCTCGGCACGGCCGCCTACATGGCCCCGGAGCAGGCGAAGGGCGGAGCCGTCGACCGCCGGGTCGACATCTGGGCCTTCGGCGTGCTCCTCTACGAGATGCTGACCGGCGAGCGGCTCTTCGAGGGGGACTCGGCGGCGGAGACGCTGGCGGGAGTGCTCAAGACCGAGATCGATCTGGAGTCGCTGCCGGAGGAGACTCCGGAGGCGGTGCGGCGACTGCTGCGGCGTTGCCTCGAGCGCCATCCGAGGAACCGGCTGCACGACATCGCGGACGCGCGGCTGGAGCTCGAGGACGCGCGGTCGGGCGATCCGGCCTCGACCGTCGAGGCGCAGGTGGCCGGCCGGCGATCGGCGCCGGCCTGGTGGGCGGCCGGAGCGCTGGCGGCCGGGCTCGTGGCGGTGCTCGTCTGGCTCGTCCTGCGTCCCGGCCCGGTCGGCGGGTCACTCTCGCTCTCCGTCAGCCCGCTCACCCAGGGCGCCGGGCTCGAGGTGCAGCCGACGATCTCGCCCGACGGCAAGCTGGTCGCGTACGCCTCGGACGCGACCGGGAACTGGGACATCTACGTCGTCCGCGCCACCGGCGGCACGGCGATCGACCTCACCGCGGGCTCCCCGGAGGACGACCTCCAGCCCGCCTTCTCGCCCGACGGCGAGCTGATCGCCTTTCGCTCCGAGCGCGCCGGCGGGGGGATCTTCGTCATGGGGGCCACGGGAGAGTCCGTGCGCCGGCTCACGGACACCGGCTACAACCCCTCCTGGTCTCCCGACGGTCGGAAGATCGCGTTCTCGAGCGAGTCCGTGACGCAGTACCCGAGCTCCCGCTGGATCGAGGCGGCCTTGTGGGTCGTGGACACGGGTACCGGCGAGACCGTCCGGCTGCTGGACGAGCTCGACGTCGTCCAACCCTCCTGGTCGCCGCACGGGCACCGGATCGCGTTCTGGGGTCTTCCTCTGAGCACCGGGCAGCGCGATCTCTGGACGGTCGCGGCCGACGGCGGCGCCGCGGTGCGCGTGACCGCGGACGGGGACCTCGACTGGAGCCCGACCTGGTCGCCGGACGGTCGGTTCCTCTACTTCTCGAGCGATCGCGGCGGGAGCCTCAACCTCTGGCGCGTCGCGATCGACGAGCGCAGCGGAGAGGTCCTGTCGGCCCCCGAGGCGGTGACCACGCCGTCGCGCTGGAGCGGCCAGGCGGCCCTGGCCGCGGACGGCGCCACCCTGGTGTACACGGCCCTCGACCGGCGCGTCAACGCCGAGCGCGTGGCGCTCGATCCGCAGGGCGCCGAGGTCGTCGGGGGTCCCGAAGCGGTGACCCGCGGCACCGTGGAGTACGCCTACGTGGCTCCGTCCCCCGACGGGACCCGGCTCGGCCTCAACACCACGGGGCGCCGGGAGGATCTCTACGTTCTCGATCTCGAGGACCACGAGCTGCGCCGGCTCACCGACGATCCCGGCAAGGACCGCGGCGTGGCGTGGAGCCCCGACGGCCGGCACCTGTCGGTGTACTCGGATCGCGAAGGGAAGTACGAGATCTGGTGGATCCGGCCCGACGGGTCGGGTCTCGAGCCGCTGACGCGGAGCGACAGCTACGTGAACGCCCCGGTCTGGTCGCCGGACGGGCTCGCCCTCACGGCGTCGAGCCTGGGGAGGTCGCTCCTGTTCGACCTGGCGGGGGAGCTCCCCTCGGCCACCTGGACCGAGCTGCCGGCCCTCGGCGGCGACGCGTTCTTCACGCCGAGCTCCTGGTCCGGCGACGGCCGCCGGATCGCGGGCATCGGGATCTCCCCCGCAAAGGGAACGGTCCAGCCGGGTGTCGTCCTCTACGACCCCGAGACGGGCGACTACCGCCGCATCGGCGACCTGGTGTCGATGTGGGGAGAGTTCAACGGCGCACCGGTCTGGCTGCCCGACGACCGGCACCTCGTGCTGGCGACGGAGGCCGACCTGATGCTCGTCGACACCGAGACGGGCGAGCAGCGGCGCCTGCTCGCCGCTCCCTCCGGCTCCCGCCTCCTCCAGCCCCATCCCACGAGCGACGGAAGGACCCTCTACTACCTCCGTCTGGAAGAGGAGTCCGACCTCTGGATCGCCAGGCTCCGGGAGGAGCGATGAGCCTCGCTGCCGGCAGCCGTCTCGGCTCGTACGAGATCACCGCCAAGCTCGGGGAGGGCGGGATGGGGGAGGTCTACCGGGCGCGGGACGGGAAGCTCGAGCGGGACGTGGCGATCAAGGTGCTGCCGGCGGGGTTCACGGAGGACGCGGAGCGGCTGGCGCGCTTCGAGCGCGAGGCGAAGCTGCTGGCGCAGCTGCACCATCCGCACGTGGCGTCGATCTTCGGTCTCGAGGAGTCGGCGGGGGTGCGGGCGCTGGTGATGGAGCTGGTGGAGGGGCCGACGCTGGCGGAGCGGCTGGCCGGTGGTGCGCTGCCCCTGGAGGAGGCGCTCGGGATCGCGCGGCAGATCGCGGAGGCGCTCGAGGAGGCGCACGGGAAGGGGATCGTCCATCGGGACTTGAAGCCGCAGAACGTCAAGGCTCCCGTCGACGGACCGGTGAAGGTGCTCGACTTCGGGCTGGCCAAGGCGCTCGACCCGGTGGGGAGCGCCTCGGGGTCGCCGAGCGCCTCGCAGCTGGCGGCCTCGCCGACGCTGACCCTGGGGGCCACGGTGCAGGGGGTGCTGCTGGGGACGGCGGCCTACATGGCGCCGGAGCAGGCGAAGGGTGCCGCGGTCGACAAGCGGGCGGACATCTGGGCCTTCGGGGTGCTCCTGTGGGAGATGCTGACCGGCGGACGGCTCTTCGAGGGGGACTCGGCGGCGGAGACCCTGGCCGGGGTGCTCAAGACCGAGATCGATCTCGGGGCGCTGCCGGAAGAGACCCCGGCGGCGATCCGCCGGCTGCTGCGCCGCTGCCTGGAGCGCCAGCCCAAGAACCGCCTGCACGACATCGCCGACGCGCGCATCGTCCTCGACGAGGTGCTCTCGGGCCGGAGCGGGGAGGCGGCGGAGCGTGCGGTCGCGCCGGAAGCGGCCGGAGCCGCGTGGCGCCGAGCGCTTCCCTGGGCGCTCGCGGTGCTCGCGCTGGCGGTGGCGCTCGCGGCGTGGCTGACCGGCGGAAGGAGCGCGCCGCCCGCGGTGCTGCGGGTCGACGTCGGAGCTCCCGCCGGGACGCGCTTCCACTTCCAGGGCGACTTCGGCGCGCCGGCCGTGCTCTCTCCCGACGGCTCGACGGTGGCCTTCGGGGCCGTGGGCGAGGAGAAGCGGACCTACCTCTGGGTGCGCTCGCTGGTCACCGGCGAGGCCCGGCGCCTCGAAGGCACCGCCGGAGCCGCGGCGCCGTTCTTCGCGCCCGACGGCTCGTCCGTGGGCTTCTTCGCCGACGGGAAGATGCAGATCGTGCCGGTGGCCGGAGGCGGCACGCCGCGGCGCGTCGCCGACGCGCCGAACGGGCGAGGCGGCGCGTGGCTGCCTGACGGCACCATCGTCTTCGCTCCCGACTTCCGCGCGCCGCTCTACCGCATCCGCTCCACGGGCGGCAAGCCCGAGCCGCTGACCGCGATCGATCCGCAGCGGCACTCCTCCCATCGATGGCCCGTCGCCGCGGACGGCGGTGAGGCAGTGGTCTATCTGGCGGCCAACCACGAGGGCATGAAGCAGAGCGAGGTCGAGCTGCGCTGGGTGCGCCTCGACGGGTCGGACGACCACGCCGTCACCCCGAGCCGCGCCAACGGCGTCGTCGCGGGCGGGCACCTGCTGTTCCTCCGGGAGGGGACTCTCCTGGCACAGCCGCTGGACGAGAGGCGCGGTGTGCTCACCGGCGAGCCCTTCGTCCTCGCCCAGGATCCGCTCTTCGATGCCTCGACGTGGCGGGCGACCTTCACCGCCTCGGCGACGAGACTGCTCTACTCCCCGGCCGGGCAGGCCTCCGGGAGCCACCTGAGCCTCTTCGATCGCGCCGGGCGTCCGCTCGAGGACCTCACCGAAGACGCCTTCTGGGGCGACGTGTCGCTCTCCCCCGACGGCCTGCGCCTCGTCGCCTCCCGCGATCAGCCGGCGGACCTGTGGATGCTGGACCTCGAGCGCCACACGACGGCCCGCTTCACCTTCGGCGAGGGCGACGAGTGGAGCGCGGTCTGGTCTCCCGACGGTCGCTGGGTCTACTACGCCCAGACCGACCCGGAGGGCGGCCCGGATCGCATCGTGCGCCGGGCGGCGAACGGCGGCGGGGCGGCGGAAGTCGTCCTCGAGTCGCAGCCGGGAGTCGCCCTCGTCGTGACGGACGTCACGCCGGACGGCCGGATCCTGCTGGTGCAGACGGGCGAGATCCCCTTCGTGGTCCATGCAGACCTGGGGTGGTTCGACCTCGAGAACCCGGCCGGGATCGTTCCCTGGCTCCAGGAGGCGGCCGTCGAGAGGGACGGCCGCTTCTCGCCCGACGGGCGGTGGGTGGTCTACGACCGTGACGACGGCTCCGGCTACCAGGTCTACGTGCGGCCGTGGGCGGGTGGGGAAGCACAGAGCGGCGAGCGCTGGCAGCTCTCCACCGACGGCGGGTTCCTGCCGCGCTGGTCGGCCGACGGGAGCGAGATCGTCTACCTCGAGCCGAGCCTCAACCTGAGCCGCGTGGCGGTGAGCGAGGACGGCCGCGGCGGCCTCCGGTTCGGCCCCCCCGAGTCGCTGTTCGGCACCACCCTGGTGGCCGACTATCCGAGCTTCGACCTCTCCCCGGACGGCGGCACCCTCGTCCTCAACCACTTCGGCGAGCAACAGTCCGAGCCCCTCCGCCTGGTCCTCCCCTGGAAGCCTTGACTCCGGGGCGAGCGAGGGGGATCCTGTCGGCATGGCTGGCAGGAGGAGTGGCTTCGGGTCGGAGTCCTACCGGAACGTGGACGGTCCGGACCGGGAGGGTCCAGGCGCGTCTCACCTCATGAAAGGGCGACCGGAGGCGCGGCGAGGACGCGATCTCCGGGGCGTCGTGGCCGCGACCTCCCTCGACGAAGAGACTCTCGAGGCGATCGAGCGGCAGATCGAGTGTCGCCGGGAGAGCGCGGTCCGGTTCCCGGAGTTGTAGGCCCTGTTCGAGCGTTTCAGCCGCGCAGCAGCGACAGGTAGCGCTGGCGCAGCACGCGGAGGTGGTGGAGCTCGTGGGCGGCGATGTGGAAGGCGAGGCCGCGGGGGGTTGGGTGGTAGCCCATCAGCGTGCCGCGGCGGAGCCAGGCCTCGGCGGGGAAGCCGGCGAAGAGGGTGAGGGAGGCTTGGCGGACGGCGGCGAGCTCGGCGCGTAGCGAGGCCAGGGCCCGCGCCTCGAAGCCGGCGGTCTCGACGTAGCGATTCTCGTCGAAGCCCGGCAGGTCCACGGTGTCACCGCGGGCCACGGCCAACGCTCGGTACGCGTAGATGCGCTCGTCGTCGGCGAGGTGGCCGAGGACCTCCTTCACGGTCCACTTGCCGGGCGCGTAGGCGAGGCCGGCGATCGCGGCCTCGTCGAGCGCGTCGACCAGGCCGAGCGTCTCGGCGCCCACCGCGGCGAGGACGGCGACGGCGTCGTCGCCGACGATGTGGGAGAAATCCTCCTCGGCGTAGGACGCGTACTCACCGGGCCCGGGTCGGCCCGATGGAGCGTACGGCGCGGGATGGGACGTGTCGTCGTGCACGTGGAGTGGAATGGTACAGCGATCGCAGGACTCCCTTGCATCGAGCCCCCGCCTCCGTAGTATGTTCGGACCTCGCTCGCAGCCGGAACCGGCGTGGCGTTCCCCGTTCGATCGGGACCCGAGGGACTGATTCTGCCTCTCCGACCCTTCACCGCGATGCTCGTCGGCCTGATGCTCTGGGCCGGCGCGGCCGCCGCGCAGAGCGAGGCAGACCGGCTCGCCGCGCTCGCCCCGACCCTCTCGCGCGACGTTCTCGAGCGGGCGTTGGGAGCGCTCGAGTGCTCCTCGGAGGCCAAGCTGCGCGACGAGCCGATCCTGGTCGTCATCGACTACTCCCTGCCGTCCACCGCCAAGCGCATGTGGGTCTTCGACCGCTCCCGGCCGGCTCTCCTGTACAACCTGCTGGTCGCCCACGGCATGGGGACCGGCGAGAACCGGGCGGTGGCGTTCTCCAACCGCGAGGGCTCCAAGCAGTCGAGCCTCGGTCTCTTCCGCACCGCGGAGACCTACCAGGGCCGCAACGGCTACTCCCTGCGGCTGGACGGTCTCGACGCGGGTGTCAACGACCGCGCCCGCGAGCGCACGATCGTCATCCACGGCGCCTGGTACGTGAGTCGCGACTTCGCCAGGGAGCACGGCCGTCTCGGGCGCTCCTGGGGCTGCCCGGCGCTCGAGCGCGGCGTCTCGCGCCAGGTCATCGACACGATCAAGGACGGCGCGGCC
Organism: Thermoanaerobaculia bacterium; assembly: GCA_041394745.1. Classification (GTDB taxonomy): domain Bacteria; phylum Acidobacteriota; class Thermoanaerobaculia; order Multivoradales; family JAHEKO01; genus JAWKHP01. The sequence goes on from JAWKHP010000008.1 coordinate 41,681, forward strand.
CTCTTCATCTCGGCCGAGGATCCGCGCTGGCTCGCCCGCGAGAGCGGACGCAGCTGCGTTGTGCCGCACACGCGCGTGGCGCAGCGAACCGCGGTCGCCTCACCCAGCCGCTGACGGCGCTGAGACCTCGAGGCCGAGCTCGAGGCGCACGACGTTGCCGTCGGCCCGGCTCGTCACGGTGACGCCCGACTCACGGAAGAGGTGGAGCATCGCCTGGTTCGAGGCCAGCACGTCGGCGGTGAGGGTGCGGATGCCGTGCTCGCGGGCGAGCCGGATCATCTCCTCGACGAGGATGCGCCCGAGCCCCTTGCCCTGCCAGCTGTCCTTGACGATGAAGCCGACCTCGGCGCGATCGTCGTCCGGCTCGCGGAAGTACTGCGCGATGGCGACGATCTCGGGCTCGGTCCGGGGGTCGGAGGTGGCCAGGACGACCGCCATGTTGTCGACGTAGTCGACGTCGAGGAAGTACTGCCGCTCCTCGTGCGCGACGCGCTTTACGATGTGCATGAAACGGCGGTAGAGGGCGTCGTCGCTCATCTCGTAGAAGAGACCGACGAGCTTCGACTCGTCCGTGGGACGGATGGGGCGTAGCAGCAGCGTCTCGCCGCTCTTCGTCGTCACCCGGCGCTCGATCTCCCGTGGGTAGCGGCCGCGCGGCTCCACCTGATCGCTGAAGACGTAGTGGCGCTCCTTGGCGTCGGAGAGGAGCTCCTTGCGGAAGTCCGGGTGGGCGATGGCGGTCAGCGCCACGGCGCGCTCGCGGATCGACTTGCCGAGCAGGTCGGCGACGCCGAACTCGGTCACCACGAAGCGCACGTCGCCGCGCGAGGTCACCACACCGGCACCCTCGGTGAGGGTGGGGACGATGCGGCTCACCGACCCTCCCTTGGCGGTCGAGCGCAGGGCGATGATCGGCCGGCCGTCCGGGCACATCGCGGCGCCGCGGATGAAGTCGACCTGGCCGCCGATGCCGGAGTAGAAGCGGGTGCCGATCGAGTCGGCGCAGACCTGTCCGGTGAGGTCGACCTGGAGGGCGCTGTTGATGGCCACCATCTTGTGCTGCTCGGCCACCCGCCGCGGGTCGTTGACGTAGTCGGAGGTCTGGAAGGTGAAGAGCGGGTTGCGGTCGATGTAGTCGTAGAGGCGCTGGGAGCCGAAGGTGAACGACGAGGTCACCTTGCCCGGGTGGATCGTCTTGTACTTGCCGGTGACGACTCCGCCCTCGATGAGGTCGATCAGGCCGTCGGAGAACATCTCCGTCCAGACGCCCAGGTCGCGCTTCTCGGTCAGCGCGCGCAGGACCGCGTCGGGGATCATCCCGATGCCGGCCTGCAACGTGCTGCCGTCGCCGATCAACGACGCGACGTCGCGACCGATCTCGAGCTCGACCTCGCCGGGCTCGTCGGGGAGGTGCTCGATCAGCGGCACGTCGTTGGTCGTCCACAGGTCGATGCGATCCATCTTCAGGAACCCGGCCCCGTGGACCCAGGGCACCCGCGGGTTGACCTCGGCGATGACCAGGCGCGCCGACTCGATGGCGGCCATCACGATGTCGACGGACACCCCGACGTTGACGTAGCCGAACTTGTCCGGCGGCGTGCACTGGATGAGCGCCACGTCGACCGGCATGCGGCGGGCGCGGATCAGCGACGGGATCTGGGAGAGGAAGACCGGCGTGTAGTCGGCGCGCCCGTCGTGAACCGCAGCGCGGACGTTGGCGCCGATGAAGTAGGCGTTGTGCCGGAAGTGCTCCGAGTGCTGCGGGTCGACGTAGGGAGCCGGCCCCAGGGTCATCAGATGGACGACGGTGTTGTCCGCGAAGTGGCTCGCCTGCCGGCCGAGCGCCTCGACCAGCCCCACCGGCTCGGCCGCTCCCGAGGCGATCAGGATCGGCCGACCCGGTGGGATCCGCAACACCGCCTCGTCCGCCGTCGCTCGCTTCGACGCGTATCTCTCGTGCCAGTCCATTCCGCTCGTCCTCTCCTGGGCCCGAGGACAGGTTACCCGGACGGGGAAGCCGGGGCACCACATGGCGGGGGTGGGGTCCGGCCCCGCCCGGTGGGGTTGGAGCGAAGGCCGATCCGAGCGGCAATGCGCGGCTTCGGGAGGCCGGCTGCCCGGGTTGAGTCACCCCTGGCGGCGGGCGTGGGGGTACTCCTCGGCGCGATCCTGGAACGCCAGGATCTTGGGGTTGAGGACGACGCCGTCGCGGATCTCGACGGCGCGGGCGAGGGTCTCCTCCTCGGCCCAGGCCTCGGGGCCGGAGAGGACGCGCTCGAGGTAGGGGAGGACGGCCTCGGAGACCTCCCAGGTGGAGGCGTCCCAGAGGTAGCTCGGGGTGTGGTCGACGGCGTAGTAGGTCACCGGGCCGACGTCGAAGATCGGGTCGGCGAACCCGGTCGGGCGGGCGAACGGGAAGCCCATGCCCTCGTCGCACGAGATGTCGACGATGAGGCAGCCCCCGGCAGACGCTCGACCTCGCCCTCGCGCAGGAACATCAAGGGGCGCAGCGGGTTCTGCAGCGTGCCGTTGATCACCAGGTCGGCGCCGGCGAGGGTCTCGAGCAGCGGGCTCGCCGTGCCGTCGGGGGCGACGACCTCCACGCCGTCGCCGGCGGCGCGCATCTGCAGGTGGCGGGCGCCGGGCCGCTGGTCGTCGACGAGGTGGGGAGGCCTCTGCGTCAGCACGGTCAGGTCGCGGATGCCGCGGCCCTCCAGAGCGTAGGCGGCGCCGCGGCTGACCGCGCCGAAGCCGAGGAGCACCGCCGAACGCTCCTTGCCGTAGTACCCGTCGAGCCCCTCCAGCTCGAGCGCGTGGAGGACGCCGCAGTACCCGGCCAGCTCGTTGTTGCGGTAGAAGAGATGGACGCCCCGCTCGCCGCGCGAGGACCAGTGGAACATCGCCTCGAAGGCGAGCAGAGTCTGGCGCCGGTCGATGGCGGCCTGGGTGATCTCGCTCTGCTGAACGCAGTGGGGCCAGCCCCAGAGGATGCCCTCCTCGCGCAGCTCGCGCAGGTCCTCCGGCAGGGGCTTGGGCAGCAGCACGACGTCGCACTCCGCCAGCAGCCGCGCGCGCGGCGCCGTGCCGGCGCTGAAGGCGGCGAGGCGCTGCTGCGTCAGGCCCCAGCGCCGGCCGTAGCCCTCCTCGAAGCGCAGCGCCCCCCGGCAGCTCTGCGGGATGCGTTCCAGGTGGTCGGGGTGGATGGGGAGGCGGAGCTCATGCTCCTTGCGCGAGGTCCCCAGGACGCCCGCGGTCAGCGGCCGGTCGGTCATGTCGTCACCTCGGTCGTCGTGATCTCCTCGACCGTCTCCGAGAGCCGGAGGCCGGCGGCGGCGAGCCCCGCGAGCACGGGGCGGTAGACGGCCGGGTGGGTCGGGATCTGGGTTCCGGTCAGCGGCAGCTCACCGCGCAGCAGGAGGCTGGTGGCGAGGGCGGCCGGCAGGCCGACGGTGCGGGTCATCGCCGTCCAGCCGCCGGGCTCTCCGAAATCGAGGAGGGTCGAGAGGATGCGCTCGCGCCGGTCTCCCTCGTCGGGGTAGCGGGCCTCGACCAGGTGGAGGAGGAGGACCATGTCGCGCGCCTCGGGCGGCAGCGCCAGGCGCGTCTCGAGCAGATGGACGAGCGCTTCGGCCGGCGTGCGTGCGTGCGCTCCGCACGGCTCGTCCGAGAAGAGCCCGAGCCAGGCCAGCCGTCGCACGACGTCGCCGTCCTCGTCGAGGCCGAGGCGCTCGGCGACCCGCGCTTCGAGCGGGCGCCCGGTCTCGTCGTCGGGCAGGAACATCTCCACCAGCTCGCGCAGGCCGCGCTCGGCAAGATCGGGGATGACCAGGGTCTCGTTGGGGAGGCCGAGCGAGACGACGGCCCTCCACAGCTCGCACCACCCGGGGTAGCGCAGCGTGCCCCGCACCAGGGTCGAGGCCTCGTGGAGCCCGAAGACGTCGCGGTAGGCCAGCGAGTCCCGGTTGGGGTAGGCCTCCATCGGCCCGAGACCGGGAACCTCGCGCGTCCAGGTGTGCTCGAAGACCCGGTGCCAGGGCGCCAGCTTGAGGCGCCCCGCGCGCAGGTACTGGGCGCCGGACTCGCCCGCCATCACCACGTTGCGCGGGTTCCAGGTGAGGCAGTAGCGCAGAGGATTGGCCTCGACCTCCGGCGCCGGCAGCCCCGCGCCGTAGGACTCGAAGGTCTCCACCACACCGCCCCGCCGGCGCACCGTCTCGAGCACCGCCATCGCCGACATGTGGTCGATGCCGGGGTCGAGGCCGACCTCGGTCAGCAGCAGGACGCCGCGCCGCCGCGCCTCCTCGTCCATCTCGTCCATCTCGCGGTCGCGATAGGACACCGAGACCATGTGGCAGTCGTGGCGCAGGCAGGTCCAGGCCAGGACCGTCTGGAAGCGCTGCGGGAGGAGGTTGACGACGACGTCGGAGGCGGCCACCTGCGAGGCCGTGAGCTCGGTGTCGCCGGCGTCGAAGCCGACCGCCTCCCCGCGCGGGTGATCGCCCACCCGCCGGGCGGCGAGCTCGGGGTCGCGGTCACCGACGGTGACGAACCAATCCTCGAGCGCGGCCGTCGAAAGGAGGTGCTCGATCAGGAAGCCGGCGCTCTGGCCGGCACCGAGAACGAGGATCCGCTTCACCCGCCGATCCTATCCGGGCGGTTCGCCGCCACCACGGCGGTACCCATTTTTACGGTAAACTGGTGCCATGAAGACGACGATCGAGATTCCGGACGAGCTCTTTCGCCGTGCCAAGGCCGAGGCCGCCCTCCGCGGCGAGAGTCTGAAGGCGTTCATCGGGACGGCACTGGCCGAGCGGCTGGCCGCCGGCCGGCCGGCGGCCGCGGCTCCCGAGCCGGAGTGGCGGGCGGTCTTCGGTCGTGCCGCGGCGCGGGACGTGGCCGAGGTCGACGCCGTCGTGGAGCGTGATCTCGAGGTCGTCGACCCCGAGGACTGGCGGTGATCCTCGACACGAACGCGGTGTCGGCCCTGCTCGCCGGCGAGGAGGGGTCGCGGCGGCACTGGGCGAGGCGGCGCGACACCATCTCCCCGTGATCGTCCTCGGGGAGTACCGCTACGGGCTCGCCCGCTCGAGTCGCCGCACGGTCCTCGAGTCGCTGCTCGACCTGCTGGCGGCGAAGTCGATCGTCCTGCCGGTCGACGAGGCGGCGAGCCGGCCTACGCCGAGGTCCGCGAAGAGCTGCGCGCGGCCGGTACGCCGATCCCGGAGAACGACGTCTGGATCGCGGCACTCTCCCGCCGCCACGACCTGCCCGTGGTCAGCCGGGACGCTCACTTCGACGCCGTGCCCGGCCTCGAGCGGGTCGCCTGGTAGGGGGGCGGTCCGCTACTGGGCGGTGGTCGTCCAGGCCGACGTGTTGCCCGACTCGAAGCCGTCCTGGAAGACCGTGTGGCTGACGCCCATGAAGATCTTGAGGCCGCTGCAGCTGCCGACGACGAGGTCGAGGGCGTCGTCCTCGTTGATGTAGAGGGCCTCCATGTCGAAGGTCCCCAGCACGTTCCAGGGACGGGTCACCGAGTTCAACGGGTCGGAGTAGGAGACGGCGGGCGGGGTTCCCTGACCGCGCAGCAGCGCCAGCCGCCCCTGATCGCAGTTGTGGATGTCGGTGTCGACGTCGGCGACCATGGCGTCCAGGACCCCGTCGTTGTCGAGGTCCGCGAACTTGACGTTGCCGCCGAGGCCGCTCGTGCGGTTGCTGCTGGTCACGCTGTGCGTGGTGAAGTTCGCGTGGCCCTGGCCGTCGTTGCCGGTGTTGACCAGATAGGCGTCCTGGAAGTCGTCGACGGCGATCAGGTCGAGGCGACCGTCCTGGGTGAAGTCGGCCGGCTCCACCATGTAGGGAGCCACCGAGTAGACGGTGTCCATGAAGGTGAAGTGGGCCGTGCCGTCGTTGTAGAGCACGAGCGCCGCGGGCGAGGGGTTGCCTCCCTCGGGCTGCTCCTGCGGGACGCCGGCGAAGCCCGTCGAGTTCGTCTTCACGATGTCGTTGAAGCCGTCGCCGTTGATGTCCGCGATGTCGGCGTCGGTGCCGAAGAGCGACTCGGAGAACGAGCCGATGCGGGAGACGGTCTGGTCGCTGAAGAAGCCGTTGCCGTTGTTGATCAGCAACCGGTCGTCGACGTCCTTGGGCTCACCCGCCGAGTTGTTGCCGCCGCCGATGACGAGGCCGCCGTAGTCGGTGAAGTAGAGCTCGGGCCGGTTGTCGCCGGTCAGATCGCCGACGCCCAGGCCGCAGAAGAACGGGCCGCGGTTGTCGGGCGCGGGTCCGGTGAGGATCGGCAGCCGGGTGCCGGACTCGTCCCTGAATCCGAGCCACTGCCCTCCCCCGTCGTTCTTGAGGTTCATCAGCAGACGCGGCTGCTGCTCGAAGGTGCCGCCGGTCACGATGTCGAGCCACCCGTCGCCGTTGACGTCCACGAGCTCGACGTCGCGGTCGTTGGTCTCCTGCAGGAACGCCGCTGCGAGCTCCTGGGTGCGGTCGGTGAGGACCCCGTTCTCGTTCATCAGCAGCACGTTGCGCTTTCCGCCCGGCGTGGTGAACGGCTGCTTGCGCACGATGACCACGTCGATGTCGCCGTCGAGGTCGACGTCGCCGGAGGTGATGTCCTTCTCCTGGGTGTCGCTCACACCGACGCTCGCGTCGGCGACGAGGCGGCTCGCGGTCTCGTCGGTGAACTCCACCCAGTCCCCCTCCTCGGCGGCGAGGGCGAGCGGCAGGGCGAGGAGCGATGCCGCGACGAGGCAGGCGAGCCTCCGTGCGGTGGGGCGGCGGGGCGAGACGGAGGGGCGGGGGAGAGTCACCGTGATCAACCTTCCTACCGGCCGAGGGCCGGTTGTCCTCGTGGGGGGCGCCGGGAGGACGCCGCACCCGTCTGTGGGCCAGGCCATGGGCGTATGGACGACGGCTGTCTATACTACCAGCGCTCGTTCCCACCGCAATGGACCCGAACAGCTTGTCGAGGAGCACGCTCGTGAGACCGATTCACCGTTCCCTGGCCCCCTACGGCGCGGCCGTCGCCGTCGCGTTCCTCCTCTTCTCGGGCGCTGCCGCGCGGGCGCAGCTGCTGCCGCCGCCGGACCCCGTCGGCAACCCCACGACCCCCGAGAAGGCTCAGCTCGGCAAGGTCCTCTTCTGGGACGAGCAGATCTCCTCCACGCGCACCGTGGCGTGCGGCACCTGCCACATCCCGACCGTGGGCGGCGAGGACCCCCGCTCCGGCGTCGATCCGTTGGCGGTGCACCCCGGCTTCGACGGCATCTTCGACACCGACGACGACGTGCTCGGATCTCCGGGCGTGCCGCTCAACGACGCCTCCGGGCTCTACGGCCTGAGCACCGTCTTCGGGATGGTCCCGCAGGTGACGGGTCGGCGGACGATCTCCCCCGTCAACGCCGCCTACGGCCCCGAGCTCTTCTGGGACGGGCGGGCCCCCGGTGAGTTCACGGACCCGGTGTCGGGGCTCGTCGTCCCCGGGCTCGAAACCGGAGCCGCTCTCGAGAGCCAGGTGGTCGCCCCGCCGGTGAGCGACGTGGAGATGGCACACGTCGGTCGCGACTGGCTCGACGTGGTGGCGCGCATCGACGCCTCGGTGCCGCTGGCGCTCTCGCCGGAGGTGCAGCAGGAGCTGCTCGACTACATCGGCGGGCGCACCTACGCTCAGCTCTTCGAGGAGGCCTTCGGCTCGGCGGGCATCACGGCACCGCGCGTGGCGGAGGCGATCGCCGCCTACGAGCGGACCCAGTTCACCGACGAGACGCCGTTCGACGAGTTCCTCGGTCAGGGCACCGGGCTGACGTCCGAGGAGATCGCCGGCGCCGTCGTCTTCGGCTCGGTGGCGCAGTGCGACAACTGCCACCTGCAGCCCCTCTTGAGCGACGGCACCTTCCGCTACACGGGGGTACGCCCCCGCGAGGAGGACATCGGTCGGGAGGAGGTGACGATGGATCCGGCCGACAAGGGAAAGATGCGCGTGCCGGTGTTGCGCAACGTCGAGCTGCGCGCGCCCTACATGCACGACGGACGGTTCGACACCCTGGAGGAGGTGGTGGAGTTCTACGATCGTGGCGGCGACTTCGACACCGAGAACAACGAGGTCGACCCCTTGGGCCTCACGGCGCAGCAGAAGTCGGATCTGCTCGCCTTCCTGCGCCGGCCGTTGACCGATCCGCGCCTGGCCGCCGGCCTGCCCCCGTTCGACCGGCCGACGCTCTACAGCGAGTCCTCGCGGGTGCCCGTCGTCACGGGGAGCGGCATTCCCGGGTCGGGCGGCTTCACGCCTCTCGTCGTGGCGCTCGAGCCGGCGCTGCTCGGCAACCCGAGCTTCACGGTGGGCGTGTGGAGCGCGCTCGGCGCCGCCGGCGCCCGGCTGGTGATCGACGACCACGATCCGGGGCTCACCCTGCCGGCGCCCGCGAGCGGTGACCTGGTGGACGAGCAGATCGTGCTGCAGGGCAGCGGAGCCGGTGCCGGCTTCGGTGCCGTCAGCACGGCACTGCCCACCGATCCGTCGCTGCGCGGCGCCGACTGGTTCGGCCGCTGGTACGTCGTCGACCCGGGCGCCGCCGGCGCGCTGGCCGTGAGCCCCCTGTTTCGCTTCGAGACCTTCGGCATCCAGCAGCAGACGGCGATCTTCGACGACGGCTTCGAGTCCGGCGACACGAGCGCCTGGGACTCGACGGTCAACTAGCAGCTTCCCGATCTCCCGGTCGCCGGGACGACCAGGAGGCGGCCGGGAGGGATGCCGCGGAGCTCGCGGCTGCAACCGCCCGGACGGCGGATGCGGAGAGCGAGCGTTGGATCGCTCCCCGCCTCCGAGGGGAGGCCGAAGAGCGCATCGGTCGTGTCGACGGACTGGAAGCTGCCTCCGCCGGTGATCCAGCGCCGCTGGGTGCCGCCGGCCGTCCCGAGCTCGACGACGCTGCCGAGGGCGTGCAGGTCGGGAGCGGGTCCGACCAGTCGCACGGCCAGTGCCCGTGACGAGGCGTCGGTCGCCGTGATCTCGTTGCGCAGCAGCCGCACGGGGCCGTTGAGGGTGGTCATCAGGACGTCGGGGTCGAGATCGCCGTCGAGATCTCCGAACGCGGTGGCGCGGCCGTGGAGGCGCTCGGCGCACCAGTCGGTCGTGCACTCGGCGGGGCGGAACCGGTCGCCGCGGCGCTCGAAGAGCCGCGCTCGCTGGGCCCATTCGGCTCCCACGGAGGGGTCGTCCATCTCGGGGTAGACGTGACCGTTGGCGACGAAGAGGTCCTCGTCACCGTCGAGGTCGAAGTCGAAGAACCCGCAGCCCCACCCGAGATCCGGCCGGCTGACCGCTCCCAGCCCCAGCGGGGCCGTGCGGTCGTCGAAGAGACCGTCGCCGAGGTTGGCGTGGAGGGTGTTGGAGTCGTCCGAAAAGACGGTGACGAAGAGGTCGGGCAGGCCGTTGGCGTCGGCGTCCACGAGCCCGATCCCCATGCTCGCCTGTGTCGTCCCGGAGCCGTTGGCCGACAGGCCGGAGGCCGCGCCGATCTCCTCGAAGCGCATCCCTCCCAGGTTGCGGAAGAGGAGGTCGGGCGTCGAGTCGTTGCCGACGAAGAGGTCCGGCAGTCCGTCGGCGTCGACGTCGACGGCGCGCACGCCGAGGCCGTAGTCGAGGCCGGAGTCGACGGCGCAGCCCGCGTCGCGGGTAACCTCCCGGAATCGCCCGTCGCCCAGGTTCTCGAAGAGCGCGTCCGGTTGGGCCTCGAGCCCGCGAGGTCCGGCCATGACGGCCGCTCCCTTGAAGCTGCTGCCGGCCCGCGGCGGAGGGGACTGCGGGTCGAACGCCAGGTAGTTGGCGACGTAGAGATCGAGGTCGCCGTCGGCGTCGAGGTCGGCCAGGGCGGCGCTGGTGGACCAGCGCTCGTCGGCCACGCCGGCCTCGGCTGCGACGTCGACGAAGCGACGGCCGCCGCGGCCGTCCGGAACGTTGCGCAGCAGGGCGTTGGGGCCGAAGCAGGTGACGTAGAGGTCCTCCCACCCGTCGCCGTCCACGTCGCCGACCGCCACTCCCATCGCCCAGCGCCGCAGATCGAGCCCCACGGCTGCGGTCGCGTCGTCGAAGCGCCCGTCCCCCCGGTTGGCGTAGAGGCGCGATCCCGGGCCGTGCTCGGGATCGGCCAGGGTGGCGCCGTTGGCGAGGAAGACGTCGAGGTCGCCGTCCCGGTCGTAGTCGAAGAGGGCCACGCCGCCGCCGTCCACCTCGAGGATCTCGCGGCTGGGCATCTCCCCGCTCGTCATCACGAGGTCGATCCCTCCCGCGTCGGGGACGGCGGTGAAGCGGAGACGGGAACCGTCGCCCTCGGGCGTCGCGGTCCCGGGCGCCCGCGCCGCTCGGGTGGCCGGCAGCTCGTGTGGGCGCACCTCGTCCGGGGGCACCTCCCGGGCGGCCGCGAGGCGGGTGACGCGGGCGTGGAGGAAGTGGATCTCCTCGTCCTCCGGGGCGAGCTCGACGGCGCGCTCGAGCTCGCGCAGCGCGCTCTCCGTCTCGCCGCGCTGCAGGTCGATCTCGCCGATGTGTGCGCGCGAGCGGGCCTCCATCACGGCGTCCCCCTGCGCGGCGGCGAGCTGCGCGGCCGTGCGGAAGCTCTCGACCGCCTCCTCAGGCCTCTCGGTCTCGGCCCGGACCATGCCCAGACCGAAGTATCCGGGGGCGTAGTCGGGAAGGCGGGAGACGAGGACGTCGAAGGTCTCCTCGGCCCGCCCGAGCTCGCCCACCGAGTAGAGGCTCCACCCGTAGAGGGGGAGGACGGGGACGTTCCCGGGATCGATCGCGAGAACGGCGGCGAAGTGCTCGTTGGCGGGGCCGAAGCGGTTCTCCCGGTAGTCGGTGAGTCCGAGGAGGAGGCGAGCCCGTGCCCAGCCCGGGTGGGCCTCGACGATCGGCTCCAGCCGTGCGCGGGCCGCGTCGAGCTGTCCCGCGTCGATCAGCGCCTTGCACCGGGCCATCTCGCCCGGCGGGGGGAGCGGAGCCTCCACGGCCGGCTCCGGGTCCTCCTGCGACCTCGCGCCTCCGGCGGCCGCGACGCTCAGGAGGGCGATGGCGAGGACGCGAGCCGCCCACCGTACCCGGTCATGGCGGTGCCGGAGAGCTCCCATCGCCCGGATCCTACCGGCGGTCACGGCTCGAGGACGGGGCGCCCGCGTCCTCCCCGCGGCAGTGAAAGGGCCCTCCGTCGAGCCGGTGCGGCCGGAGCGTCCTTCAGGAGCCACGGGAGGAGCAGGAGGAGGCGGCTCGCCGCGAGGTCGGCCTCCGTCGAGCCGGCGCGGCCGGAGCCAACGTTCAGGAGCCGCCGGCCGCGCTCGTCCAGGCGGCGAGGTCGCCCGATTCGAAGCCGTCGAGGAAGAGGCAACCGGGGCACAGCTCGTAGGCGCCGAGATCCCAGGCCGTGCCCTGGGGACGGGGGATGCCGGCGGCGTCGCGCGGCGGCGCCAGCACGGGGCTCCCGGTGTCGACGGCGGCGGAGTCGGGGAGCAGGTGCACGTCGTAGGGCGGCGCCACGAACAGCGCCCCGGGGTCCTGGATCTCGAGGTTGTGGTCGGCCACGACGTCGATGCCGCCGACGTCGAGATCGGTCGTCAGGTTGTTGCGCACGACGACGTTCCGGCTCTCCGTCCCGTTCGAGTCGGTGACCAGGATCCAGGGCGGGCCGGGCGTCTCGTCGTCGATGTCGAGCACCGTGTTGTTGACGATGCGCGAATCGATCATTCCGTAGAAGCTGATGCCGTGCCAGTGATCGGTGATGACGACGTTGTTCTCCACCACCCAGTCGACGAAGAGGCCGTCGAAGCAGCCGATGCCCTGCATCGACGAGCGCAGGGGGTGGGAGGGCACGAGATCGTTGATCAGGACGTTGCCGCGCAGCACGACGCCGACCACCTCGCCGGTGCCCACGCCGCCCGGACCCACGGACCAGCTCTGGAATCCGTCGTCGTGGTTGCCGTCCCCCTGCTCCGAGGAGACGTAGCAGTTCTGGATGCGGTTGTACTCGAAGAGACCGCGATCGCCGAGGCCGCGCATCCCGTCGGCCGAGAAGCCGTCGACGAGGTTGTGCGAGATCACGGCGTCGGCGCCGCCGACGCTGATGCCGAAGCGGACGTTGCGCACCCGGTCGTTGCGGATGGTGACGCGGTCGGCGCCGACCCCGATGCCGCTGCTGGCGTCGATCCACTCGGCGGCGCCCCATCCCGAGGCGTCGTCCACCGTGAACACGTCGCAGTCCTCCACCGTGACGTCCCAGGCCGGGCCGAAGAAGTTGTGGTCCTCGACCGTCACGATCGTCGAGGGATCAAGCGGCGGTGCCGCGTGCGAGGGGCTGATCGAGAGACCGCGGACGATCCAATTCTGCACCGAGCGCAGCTCCAGGTGCCCGATCTGCGGCGCCTCTCCGGCCTGGGCCGCGATGGTGATCGGCGCCGCGTTGTAGGCGTCGTGCAGCACGATGTCGCCGTGGTACCCGGTGCGCAGCCAGAGGGTGTCGCCGGCCCCGACCGGCGCGCCTTCGTTCACCACGACGAGCTCCAGCCCCTCCTCGTAGGGATACGACTCCCACTGACGGGTCTCGATCAGGTCGGCCGCGATCACCTCCTCGAGGGTGCGCCACGGGTTGCCCGCGCTACCGTCCCCGCCCGGGCTCCCGGCGACCGGATCGACGTAGAAGTCCTCCGCCGCCGCGCCCGTGGCCAGGAAGAGAAGGGCGAGGACGGCGGCCGGGAGAAGCGGCGGAACGCACGGCGATCTCATGGTGGGTCCGGTCCCGAACGCTAACCGAGCGTCGAGCCCCGGCCAATGACGCGGTGCACAAGCGGCGGGCCGGGGCCGTGGGCGAGGCTGATTGCCCCGGATCGGCGGGGCCCCGGAGACCCTCGCGCCCGAGGGGGCTAGGCGGTCAGGCGCAGGTCCCTGAGGTTCAAGCCCAGCTCGAGATCGGTGCGCAAGGCGACGAGGGAGCGGGCGAGGCGGGCGTCGGCGGCGTGGTCGCGGAGCTTGGCGGCCAGCTTGGGGGAGAGCTCGGTGGGCTCGGCTGCGGCGACGGTGAGGATCGCCTCGAGGGAGCCGTGGGCGTCGAGCAGCTTGGCGGCGGTCTTCGGGCCGACGCCGGGGACGCCCGGGATGCCGTTGCCGGAGTCGCCGGTGAGCGCCAGGAGGTCGAGCAGGCGCTCCGGCTCGACGCCGAAACGGTCGAGGACGCCGCCGCGGTCGAGGTCGCGGGAGGCGAAGTGGTCGCGCACCCGGACACGGCCGGAGAGGAGCTGCAGGAAGATCCGGTCGGTGGAGAGGATGACGGCTTCCCCACCCGAGCCCGCGGTCTTGACCGCCAGGGTGCCGACGACGTCGTCGGCCTCGACCCCCGGAAGCTCGAACGAGGAGACGCCGAGCCCGGCGAACGCCTCCCGGTACCCGGGCAGGGCATCGGCGAGGGCCGGGGGCATCGGTGGGTGCCCCTCCTTGTAGGCGGGGAAGAGCCGGTGACGCCAGGTGGGCTCCGGGCCCTCGAGCACCACCACCGCGTGGGTCGGCGAGGTCTCCCGCAGTGCTCGGCGCAGGGACTGCGTCGCCGACTCCCGGCCGGCGTCGGCCTTCTCGGGCCCGTCCTCCCCCGGCTGGGCCGCGTAGACCCGGCGGATGAGGTTCAGACCGTCGACCAGGAGCAGCCGGATGCCGGTCGCCACGCCGTCAGGGTAGCCGATCGGAGCCGGCCGCGCCCCGCTCCGGGACGCGGTGGGTGCTAGCGTTGCCGGTCGAGAGGAGGAGCTCGATGAAGATCGGTGCCGTCGCGGGTTCGCTGGCGATCGTCCTGTGCTGGGGGTGCGCCTCGATGGAACCGCCCGGCGCGGCGGGCCGCGGTGCCTTCTGTCGCGGCAACGCCGAGTGCGGCTCCGGGGAGATCTGCCGGAAGGACGAGGGGGACTGCTTCGGGGCGGGGGAGTGCATCCCCCGGCCCGAGGTCTGCACGATGGAATACGCCCCGGTCTGCGGCTGCGACGGGAAGACCTACTCGAACGCCTGCGGCGCCTGGAGCGCCGGCACGTCGGTCGCGTCGCGGGGGGAGTGCGAGGAGCCGGAGGCGGGCAGCCGGCCGTGAGCTCCGGGTTGGAGGTCGAGACCCTCGAGGGGGGCGCGCTGCGGCGGGTGCGTCTGGCGACCCCGCCCGCCAACATCCTCGACGAAGCGAAGGTCGGGGCGCTGCGGGAGGTTCTGCGCGAGGCTGCCGATGAGCGGCACCTGAAGGCGATCCTCCTGGAGGCCGCGGGTCCCCACTTCTCCTACGGCGCGAGCGTCGAGGAGCACCTGCCCGGGCGCTTCGAGTCGATGATCGCCGCCTTCCACGCCCTGGTGCGGGAGATGGCGGAGTCGGAGATCGTCTGGCTGGCGGCCGTGCGTGGTCGCTGCCTCGGCGGCGGGCTCGAGCTCGTCGCGCTGTGCGACCGGATCTTCGCCGCACCGGACGCCGGCTTCGGCCAGCCCGAGATCGCCCTCGGTGTCTTCGCTCCGGTCGCCTCGGTCGTCCTGGCCGAGCGGGTGGGCCGCGGGCACGCCGAGGCGCTCTGTCTCGGTGGCGAAACCGTGGGCGCGGAGGAGGCTTGCCGCTGGGGCCTGGTCGACGAGACCGCCGACGATCCCGCGGCGGCCGCCCTCGCGTGGGCGCGCCGCTGCCTGCTGCCCCGCTCGGCCGCCGCCCTGCGCCTGGCGGTCCGCGCCGCGCGCACCGGGCTGGCACGGCGGATCCGCGACGACCTGCCGGCGGTCGAGCGGCTCTACCTCGAGGAGCTGATGTCGACGCGCGACGCGGTCGAGGGCCTCGAGGCGTTCCTCGCCAAGCGTCCTCCCGTCTGGGAGGATCGCTGAGCCGCCCGCTCAGGGCGTGACCGCGACCGTGTCGTGCGCTTCGTCGCGTCGATCGGTCCGACGGCCTCGGCCGAGCTCAGAGCTCCAGCGCCGAGACCGCGCGATCGATGTCCTCGGAACGCACGTAGAGCACGTAGCCGAAACCGCCGGCACCGTCGGAAACACCACTCGAGGCGTAGGCGCTGACCCCCGCCTCGGCGAGCTGCCGATGGATGCGGGCGAGCGCTCCGAGCTCGTCGTCGCCCTGGATCAGCAGGGCGTGGTCGGGTCCCGTCAGCTGGATGCCGATCTCCCGGGCCACGGCTTGGAGCAGGTGGACGTCCTCGGGGAAGAGGACCAGCTGCGTGAACTCGGGACCCATGGGGATCGCCGAGAAGGCCAGCAGGTTGACCTGCGCCTTGGCCAGACGGGCGAGCAGGCCGTAGGCCTCGCCGGGCTCGGCGCGCAGCGAAACGTAGTAGTAGTCGACCTTGCGGATCTCGGCGGCCATCGTCGCGCTCCCTAGCGTACTCCTCATCGCGGTCGGAGTCGCGTGCTCCGTCCCGGGGGTAGCATAGGCTCCTGCGAGGCCTCGAGGGCCGGAGGGAGGGACGATGGACCGGCGAGCTGCGTGTGTGTTGGTCGGCTGCATGGTGGTGCTCGGGAGCGGATCGCCCTGCCGGGCGCAGGAGCGCCGGAGCCTGACGGTCGGGGACTACTTCCGGATCGGTGGCGTCAGCGATCCGCGCGTGTCGCCGGACGGGGAGTGGGTGGCCTTCACGGTGGCGACCGACGATCTCGAGGCCGACGAGAGCCGCACGCGCATCTGGATGGTGCCCAGCGGCGAGGGTGAGGCGATCCCCGTGACCGCCGAAGAGGAGTCCTCCTCCGACCCCCGCTGGAGCCCCGACGGCCGCTACCTCTCGTTCCTCTCGGCGCGCGGTGACGGAGAGACGCAGGTCTGGACCCTCTACCGGGGCGGCGGCGAGGCGATCCAGCGCACCGACGTCGAGGAGGGCGTCTCGGCCTACGAGTGGTCCCCGGACGGCACCCGGCTGGTGCTGGTGATCCAGGATCCCGACCCCGAGCGCCTGGAGGCGGAGGCGAACGGCGAGGACTGGGAGGAGAAGACGCCCGGGCCGTGGGTCATCGACCGGGAGCAGTTCAAGCAGGACTACACAGGGTATCTCGACCGCCGGCGCACCCACCTCTACCTCTTCGACCTCGCCACCGAGCAGCTCTCGCAGCTCACCGGCGGCGACTTCGACGACTCGGAGCCGGCCTGGTCGCCGGACGGCACGCTGCTGGCCTTCACCAGCAACCGGACCGAGGATCCCGACCTCAACTACGACACCGACGTCTGGGTGGTCTCCGCCCAGCCGCCGGAGATGGCGGACGACGAGCCCCTCTTCCGCGAGCTCGTGCAGGTGACGACGAACCCCGGACCGGACGGTACCCCGCGCTGGAGCCCCGACGGGACGCTCCTCGCCCACACCTCCGTGACCGACGTCGACGCGATGCTCTACGGCACGCAGCACCTGGCGGTCTCCTCGGCGTCCGGCGGCGGGACGCGCGTGCTGACGGAGGCGGTCGACCGCATGGTCTACGAGCTCGCCTTCGCTCCGGACGGAGCCTCGGTCTACTTCACGATGGAGGATCGCGGCGAGCAGCCGCTGGCCCGCGTGCCCGTGGGCGGCGGCGAAGTCGAACGCCTGATCGCGGGACGGCAGGTGGTGAGCCAGTTCGCCTTCGGTCCGTCGGGGGACGTGGCGGCCACCGTGAGCGGGCCCCAGAGCCCGCGCGAGGTCTTCCTCCTGCGCGACGGCGCCCTCGAGCAGCGCTCCTTCGTCAATCGGGACCTCGTGGCGGAGCTCACGCTCGGCTCGGTGGAGAAGGTCTCCTTCGCCAGCGCCGACGGCACGCCGATCGAGGGCTTCGCGATCAAGCCGCCGGGGTTCGAGGAGGGCAAGCGGTACCCGACGATCCTGGACATCCACGGCGGGCCGCAGGCGCAGTACGACTGGCGCTTCGAGTTCGAGGCGCAGCTGTGGGCGGCGCACGGCTACCTCGTCCTGCACCCGAATCCGCGCGGCTCGACCGGCTACGGCCAGGCGTTCTGTCTCGCGATCTGGCGCGACTGGGGCGGGCCCGACTTCGAGGACGTGATGGCGGCGGTCGACGACGCCATCGCCCGCGGCTGGGCCGATCCGGACCGGCTGGCGGTGACCGGTTGGTCGTACGGCGGCATGCTGACCAACCACGTCATCACCAAGACCGGCCGCTTCCGCGCCGCCGCCACCGGCGCCAGCGCCACCCTCTACGTCGTCAACTACGCCCACGACCAGTACCAGCGCTGGTGGGAGCAGGAGCTCGGTTTCCCCTGGGAGCCCGCGGCGCGCGAGCTCTACGAGCGCATGTCGCCCTTCAACCGGGTCGCGCAAGTGACGACCCCGACCCTGATCCTGGGGGGCGAGGAGGACTGGAACGTCCCCATCATCAACTCCGAGCAGCTCTACCTCGCCTTGAAGCGACTCGGGGTGGAGACCGAGCTCGTGGTCTACCCGGGCGAGTACCACGGTATCGACACGCCGTCGCACGTCGAGGACCTCGAGGAGCGCTACCTCGAGTGGTTCGGCGACCACCTCGACAACCCGTGGTCGCCGGAGGACGAGGAGGTGGAAGAAGCCGCACCGGCCGTGGCTGTCGGCGGGTAGTCTCGGGGCATGGCCTCACCTCCGCGGCTCGGGCGGGTTTTCCCGCCGCTCCTGCTGGCGGCGACGGCCGCGCTGGCGGCCGGACCGCCGCCCGACGTTCTCTGGACGCCGCCGGCCGACGGCGCCTGGCTGGGAGGCTACCGGTCGCGGACGCCGTGGACGAGCTGGACGGAGTTCGTACACGACCACGAGGCGATGATCGGCCGCCCCCTCGACGTGCTGCGTCACTTCCGCCGCATGCTGAGCGGGCATCTCGCTCTCGACGCGCAGATGCTCGCGTTCATCGAGGACGACCGCAGGCTGCTGGTGAACTGGAAGCCGGGCGGGGCGGGTCAGGAACAGTGGGGCAACAGCGCCGGGGTGGCGAGCGAGCACTGCGCCGATGAATCGATCTGCCAGGTCGTCGACGACAACCTGCGGCAGCTCGCCGACTCGATCGCGGCGATCGCGCCGCGCCGGATCATGCTCACGCTCTGGCACGAGCCCGAGAACGAGGTGGACGGCCACGTCTGCGCACCGCCCGACTGCCGGGGTACCGAGGAGGAATACGTCGCCATGTGGAGCAACGCTCGGGCGATCTTCGAGGAGCGCGGTGCCGACAACGTGATCTGGGCGTGGACGATGACGGGCTACTCCGGACATTTCGCGCTCCTGCCGGACCTGTGGCCGGGCAACGAGCTCGTCGACTGGGTGCTCTGGGACCCCTACCTCCAAGGCACCGGCGGCACCGATATCGTGGCGAAGATCGACGTCGCCTACGAGTACTTCCTGACCGCGGGTGACGCCGACCACGACTGGGCGTCGAAGCCCTGGGGCCTGGCCGAGTGGGGCACGGCCCTGGCTCCCAACCAGGCGACGCCCGAGGAACAGGCCGCCGCGTTCGCGCAGCTCGAGGCGGCGCTGAGCGACGAGGGTGCGTTCCCGCGGTTGAAGCTCCTCGCCTACTTCGACGCCGGCGCCTCGGAGATCCAGGTGGAGCCGGCGGTCTCGGCCTACCGGAGTCTGGCCCGCAGCGGCCATCTCTCCCGCCTCTTCGCCGACGGCTTCGAGTCGGGGGACGTCTCGGCCTGGTCCGTGGTCTCGGCGCCCTGATCCCTCGAGGGCGGTGCCGCTAGCCGCGCCCTTCGGCCAGCCAGCGCTCGATGCGGTCGAAGGAGTCGGGCCAGCCGTAGTGGGCCTCCCGCGACGCGCTGGATTCGAAGCCGCTGTGGCGCAGGTCGATGCGCGTGCCTCCCCGCTCGGCCCGGAAGTCCAGCTCGACGAGCATCTCTCCCCGCTGCAGCGGTCCCTCGACCCAGAGCCAGCTGTAGCTGAGCCGCCGCGGCGGTCGCACCTCGCGGAAGGTGCCGACGTGGGCGAAGCGCGAGCCGTCGGGGGCGCGGAGCTCGACCCGGTAGTCCTCACCCTCGACCGCCGGGAACTCGAGGGTCTCGATCACGAAGTCGCGCGGTCCCCACCACTGGCGCAGGAGCGCCGGGTCGGTGAAGGCCTCGAAAACCTCTTCGACCGAGGCGTCGAGCCAGCGGCTGAGCTCCAGGGCGGGTCCCGGCCACGGGCCCATGACGACGTTCACCGTCCGCCCCGGCGCTCGCGCTTCAGAAGGTCCTCGAGGGCGTCGAGCTGATCGGTCCACAGCCGCCGCGTCTCGGCGAGCCAGTCGAGGCCCTCCCACAGGGGGCGCGGAGTCAGCCGGTTGCGCAGGTGCCGGCCGTCGCGGACGCGGTCGATGAGCTCGGCTCGCTCGAGGACCTTGAGGTGCTTGGTCATCGTCGAGGGTGCGAGGGAGAACGGAACGGAGAGTTGGCCGACGGTGGCCTCACCCTTCGCCAACTCGCGCAGGATCTCCCGTCTGGTCGGATCCGAGAGCGCGAAGAACAGATCGTTCAGCTGCGAAGCGGCCGCGGTCGTCGCCATGCCGACAGCATACCATCGCCGCGAGGGCGACCGACCGACATTTCTCCGGTCGGAAAAGTGGACGCCGTCGTCCGCGGTCTTGGATCCGGCGATCCAAAGGCTTGATTCCGACGCTTCACGCGATCAGTGCGTCAACACTACGCCGATTGACGAATCATGGACTAGTAGTCCAGGACCTGGCCTGGCACTCCGCTTGCTTCATCACTCCCATGAGGCCGGGAAACCGGGCAATCGTGCCCGCTGCGGCATCGAAAAATACGCCGAAAGGAAAAGTGCGATGAATCGAGTATTGCAGGGACTGGTGGCGGTTCTGCTGGTGACCGGCCTCGGGGGCGACGCGGCGGCGCGGGCGCTCGAGACCGAGCTCATGCCGGTGACCGAGGGCTCGACGCCGTTCTTCGCCAGCGCGGTCGATCTGGCGCCGTACGGCTTCGTGGAGGAGGAGTACCGGGTGCGGGGAGAGGGCGACATCTACGAGTACTCCCCGGGCGGCTCGCTGGTCCTCCAGCAGGCGGACGTCCCCTACGAGACGCGGATGTTGGTGCGCAAGCCCACGCCGGGCCGGTTCAACGGCGTCGTCGTGCTCGAGATGCTCAATCCGACGGCGGGGTTCGACATCGATTTCGAGTGGCAGTTCAACCGCGAGCTCCTGCTCTCCGACGGCTACGCCTGGGTCGGTCTGACGATCAAGCCGCTGGCGGTGGACTATCTGCGCGGCTGGCGGGGAGGCGTGCGCTACGCGACGCTCGACCTGCCGGACACCGGGCTCGGCTATTCCGTGATGGGACAGGTCGGCTCGCTGCTCAAGGACGCTACGGCGGCGGACAACCCGCTCGCCGGCTACGCGGTGGAGACGCTGATCGGGACCGGCTATTCGCAGAGCTCGGACTGGCTGACGACGTTCGGCAACGAGTTCCACGACGTGACTCTGGCCCCGGACGGGAGTCACGCCTTCGACGGCTATCTGGCGATGGGAGGCAACTGCGCCGCGCATGCCATCAACAACGATGACGAGGGTCTGCTCTACGTCGACGGCCGACGGCTGAACAGCGTCAACGCGCCGGTCGTGCGGGTGCACTCGGAGACCGAGGTGGAGATCTTCTTCTTCCCGGCCGTCGGATGCCGGCAGCCGGACTCGGACGTCTACCGCCACTACGAGGTGGCCGGTGCGTCGCACGCCGACCGGGAGATCCTGGAGCGCACCGGGGAGGTGATCGCTCGCGACGTCGGCGGCTCCATCCTGCCTCCCTGCCAGAACCCCTTGAGCCCGATGTCCATCTCGCCGATGCACCGCGCCAGCCTGGCCAACCTCGTCTCCTGGATCGAGGACGGCGTCGCGCCGCCTCCCGGCGTCCTGATCGACGTCGACGGCTCCGGCGCCGTGCTGCGCGACGCCTTCGGCAACGCCCTGGGCGGCGTGCGGCTGCCGACCCTCGACGTGCCCCTCGGTCAGTTCCAGCCGCGCAACTTCGGGCCCGGCCCGTGCGTTCCGGGCGGGTCGTACTTCGAGTTCGACGAGGCGACGCTCGACGGGCTCTACCCCCACCACGGACCCTACGTCTCCAAGGTCACGAAGTCCGCGAACCGCAACGCCAAGGACCGATTCCTGCTCCACGACGACGCGGTCGCGTACATCGTCGAGGCGGCTCATTCCGAGGTAGGTCACTAGTGGCTCCGGACCGACGCCGGCCGCGGCGCCTCCTCTCCCCCGGCATTCTCACGCTGCTCCTGCTCGGCTGCTTGCCGCGGGGTCTGGGCGCCGCGCCGGCGCCGGCCCTGCCCGAGGACCTCGAGACCCGTCTCGCCCTGAGCGCCTTGCCGCCGCACCTGCGCGACGAGGCCACGGTCTATCGGCTCGACCCGAGTGTCGGCTTCGTGCCCGTTCGGGAAGGGAGCAACGGCTTCCACGCCCTGGTGGCACGCAACGACCCGGCGATCTACCAGGCGCCGTGGAGGCACGACGCCTGGGAGGATCTCCTGATCCCGATCGCGTTCGACGCGGCGGGAGCCGGGACCGTGATGCGCGCGTGGTTCGACGTGGCCCGCTACCGCGCCGAGGGAGTGGCGCCGGCCGAGGCCCAGCGCCGGCTGCGGGAGAGCTACGAGAGCGAGTACGTGGCGCCTCCCCGCGCCGGTGTCGCCTACATGCTCGGTCCCCTGGTGCGCGGCTACCGGCGGCCGGAGCGCGGCCCGGAGGTCGTCACCTTCTCCCTCCCCCACACGATGATCTACGCCCCCGGGCTCACCAACGCCGACGTCGGCGGCGGGCCCACTCTCGACTACCCCTTCGTGCTCTCGGAGGTCCCGGGCCCGCACAACTTCATCATCGTCCTGGCCGGTACCGAGGAGCGGCAAGCCGTCCGCGATGCCTTCTCGGACGATCTCGCGCGGCTCTGCGAGCTCGACGCCCGGCTCTGTCTTCCGGAAGGAGGTCCCTGATGCGCCGAGGCGAGACGACGCGGTTCCCCGCCACGGCGGTGTGCCGGTGAGCTCGACGCCCCCGGGGCTCGCGGAGCCGGATCTGTTGCCCGCGGTTCTCGCGGCCCACGGGGGCGTCGATCGCTGGCGCTCGGTGCGGACGCTGGAGGCGCACGTCGTCTTCGGGGGCCTCGCGTTCGTCGCCAAGCTGTGCCCGCCCCGTCCGGGGGTCCACCGGGTGACGCTCGACGTCCACCGCCCTCTGGTGCTCTTCGAGGACTGGGACGGGCGCGGGCACCGAGGGGTCTACGCTCCGGATCTCGTGGCGCTCGAAGACGGCGACGGGCGCGTGCTGCGAGCCCGCCGCTGCCCGCGCGACCGCCTGATGCGGCGGCCCGGCGGCCTCGTGTGGGATCGCCTCGATCTCCTCTTCTTCGCCGGCTACGCCCTGTGGAGCTACCTCACGTTCCCCTGGAGCCTCGCCCTGCCCGGGGTGGAGGCGCGCGAGCTCGAGCCGGTGGAGCTCGACGGCGCTCCGGCTCGCCGCCTCGAGGTGGACCTCCCGCCGCAGCTCCCGGCGCACTCCCGTCGCCAGTGCTTCCACTTCGATCGGGCGCTGCGGCTCGTGCGGCTGGACTACGACCCGGAGGTCTTTTCACCCCGGGCACGGGCGGCCCAACGCTGTCGGGACTACCGCTGGTTCGACGGGTTCGCCTTCCCGACCCGGCGGCGGGTCGTGCCGCGCGGCCCTGGGGGCACGGCGCGACGGGGGAACCAACACGCTTGTGTATCACAATACGTTTTATTCAAATCAGAAAAACGAAATCTGCGCTCCATTCGGTGCGCCTGCGCAGCGCTGCGGCCGCGCCGCTGCTCCGGCCCGACCTCGTCTCGGGGGCCGGGCGGTAGGAGACGGCCGGGTCGGGTAGCCTCTGCCCGTGCGGCGCG
This sequence comes from Thermoanaerobaculia bacterium, assembly GCA_041394745.1. Taxonomy (GTDB): domain Bacteria; phylum Acidobacteriota; class Thermoanaerobaculia; order Multivoradales; family JAHEKO01; genus JAWKHP01. Next base: position 64,538 of record JAWKHP010000008.1, read on the forward strand.
TCCCGGTCGTTCTCGCCCTCCTGGGCCTCCTCGGCACCTCGGGTTGCGGCCCTCGAGGCTCCGGCCCGGAGCGGCACCCCCTGCTCGTCGTGGGCGTCGACGGTCTGGAGTGGGACGTGCTGCTGCCCCTGCTCGCGGCCGGGGAGCTGCCGACTCTCGCCGGCTGGATCGAGAGGGGGCGGGCCGGCCTGCTCGAGACCTTCGAGCCGACCCAGTCGCCGGTGATCTGGACGACCGTCGCGACCGGAAAGACCTGGCGCGACCACGGGATCAGCGGCTTCGTGCGCCGGGGACCGGACGGCGAGGCCCAGCTGCTCACCAGCCTCGATCGCCGCGCCGCCGCCCTGTGGAACATGACCGATCACGCGGGCCTGCGCACGGCGGTCGTGGGCTGGTGGATGACCTCCCCGGTGGAGCCGATCCGAGGGGTCATGGTGGCGCAGACCAACACCCTTCCGCCGCGGCTCGGAGGCCGGGGCCGCGGCAGCCGGCTCTGGAAGGGGAGCGTGGAGCCGGGGCGACCCGGGCAGGTCCATCCGCCGGAGCTGGCGCCGAGGGTGGAGGAGTGGCTGGGGGAGGCGGAGGCGTCTCTCGACGCACGCCTCGAGGCGCTGGTCGCTCCCTTCCCGCGCCCGATGCCCCGTTTCGAGCAGCGCCTGTGGACCGCGTCCCGCTGGTCGTTGCGCGCGGACGCCGTCTATCTGCGCACGGCGCGTTCGCTGCTCGAGGAGGACGAGGGGTTGGACCTCGTTCTGCTCTACCTGGGAGGGCCCGACGTGCTCGGCCACCGCTTCTGGCGCTACTGGCGGCCCGACGAATACGAGCACCCGCCGGATGCCGCGGCCAGGCAGGCCTTCGGTGACGTGCTCCCCGCCTACCACCGCTACCTCGACGCTCAGCTGGGCCGCCTGACGGCACAGCTCGAGGGATGGAACGTGCTGCTCCTCTCCGACCACGGGATGCGGCCCTACCAGACCGCCGGCGTCTTCGACGGCGGTCCTGGCGACGGCGGGCTCTCCGGTCACCACCGCAACGCCCCGCCCGGCGTCCTCATCGCCGCCGGCCCCGACATCGCGCCCGCGGGATCGGGGCTCCCCGGCGACCGGACGGACCTCCCCACCCTGGGAACCGTGTTCGACATCACCCCCACGGTCCTGACCCTCCTCGGGCTCCCGACGGCGGAGGACCTGGTCGGCCGCCCCCTCGAGCCACTCCTGGTGCCGGAGCTCCGCCGGAATGACCGACCGAAGCCGATCCCATCCTGGGATCGCTGGTTCGAGCCGGCCGGCGCCGCGCCCGGGGCCGAGGAGTCCCCGGAGGACGAGCGTCTCGAGCAGCTGCGTTCCCTCGGCTACCTGGACGGCGACTAGCGCGGATCCGGCTGCACCGTGATCTCGAGCTCCTCGTCTCCGCGGCGGACGCGGAAGAGGACCGGGTCGCCGGAGTGGACGGCGGGGTCGAGCAGCTCCATGGGGTCGTCGCCGAAGGGGACGCCGTCGGCGGCGAGGAGGAGGTCGCCCTCGCGCAGGCCGGCGCGGTCGGCGGCGCTGCCGGGCCGTACGACGTCGACGACGGTGCCCTCCGGGCGGCGGCCGAAGCCGATGCCGAAGGTGTACTTGGGAAGGTAGGGGCGCAGCACCAGGTCGCCGACGGCGCGCGCGACGCGGACGAAGGGCGTCTCGTCCTCGTGGCCGGGCTCGGGCTTGTTGGCGTTGGTCAGCAGGACGGCGTAGGTGGTCGCCCGGGGGGAGCCGTAGGCGAACATCTCGAAGCCGTACACGTCGCCGTTGCGGTCGCCGAAGACGCCGTCGCCGAAGTAGCGGTCGGTCCACTCCGGCTCGAGGAGCCGGTTCTCGCGCAGGGCGTCGTAGAAGCGACCGGTGTCGCCGGTGGTCGAGATCTGGCCGCCGCTCCCCATCACCAGCCACGAGGTCGGCCCCCAGTACGGCGGTGCGTTGATGGTGCCGTCGGACCGGGTGCCGTAGCCGACGGCCAGGCGCTCGACGGGCACCGGGTCGCCGTTGAAGCCGGTGTCGACCATGCCGGCCGGCTCGTAGATGTGCTCGCGGGTGTAGTCCTGATAGCTCTGACCGCCGGCGATCTCGACGATGGCGGCGAGCACTCCCCAGGCGGAGTGCGAGTGCTCCTCGCCCTCGCCGGGCGCGAAGAGGAGCTCCTGCGCGAAGATGCGACGCATCGCCTCGTCGCGATCGATCCACGAGTGGTCGGGGTCGCGGTCACCCGGAACGTCGTGGAAGTTCTGCAAGCCGGAAGCTCCCGTCATCAGGTGCTCGACGGTGATCGCCCGCTTGTCCGCGGGCACGTCGTCGAAGAAGCGCGTGATCGGATCGGAGAGGGAGAGCTTGCCGGCCTGGGCCAGCTGCAGGATGGCGACGTGGGTGAAGTCGATCGGCTCCGAGCCGGTCGCGAAGATCGTCTCGGGCGTCACCGGAATGCCGCGCTCGCGGTTGGCCAGACCGTAGCCGGTGTCGACGACGGTCTCCCCTTCGCGCACGATCAGAACGGCACCGGTGAATCCGTTCTCGGCCTCCGCCGTCAGCCGTGCGGCGAGGTTGTCCCAGGTGAGTGGGGCGGCGGGAGGCTGCGCCGAGGCGGTGGACGGAAGCAGGACGGAGAGGAGGGTGAGGGCGAGCGGGAACCGATTCGAGAGTCTCATGTGCAGTATTTTTAGCACAACTGGTGCCAGGGCGCTCTCGCCACGTGCCGGCGGCGGTTGCAGGCAGCGAGCGCACCGTGACGGACGAGGCGTGTCCGTCCCCGGACGCCGCTTGTCCGGAAGCGGGACGAGTCGACCGCGGCCGCCGCCCTGGAGACCGTTGCTCCCGGCCCTCCTGCGGCCGCCTCGTCTGGCACCGGCCTTGCGGAAACCCGGCCGAAGAGTCGCGGTAAGAGAGCCAGGAGGCCCCATGCACGATCTCGCGCGAGAGCTGCGCTACGTACTCCGCCGCATCCGTCGCCGACCCGGCTTCGCCGCCGTCGTCGTCCTCACCTTCGCCCTCGGGATCGGCGGAACGGCCGGCATCTTCGGCGTCGTCGACGGCGTGCTCCTGCGGCCGCTCCCCTATGACGAGCCGGATCGATTGGTCCTGCTCTTCGGCGCCGAGACCGGCCAGAGGACCGGGTCGAGCTGGGCTTCCTACCCCGACTTCGTCGACTTCCGGGAGCAGGCGACGACTCTCTCCGGTCTGGCGGCGTGGGCCACGGCGGGCGCCACGCTGACCGAGCCGGACAGCGAGCCGCAGCGTCTCTCGCTCGTGCCGGTGACCCACGACCTCTTTCCCATGCTCGGGCTCGCCGTCGGCGAGGGCCGACGGTTCCAGCCGCGGGACGACCGCCTCGGCGCCGAGCCGACGGTCATCCTCTCCCACGGGCTGTGGACCCGGCGCTTCGGTGCCGACCCCGCGCTGGTGGGTCGCACGATCCGGCTGGACGGAACGCCCCACCTCGTCATCGGGGTGATGGAGGACGGAGTCGAGTTCCGGGACGGCGACGCCTTCGTGCCGCTGGTGCCGCGCTACGGCGAGGACTCGCGGGGGATGCACCGCATCGTGCCCGTGGCGCGCTTGGCTCCCGGGCGCACGCTCCGCGAGGCCGACGCGGAGGTGGCCGCGATCGCGGCGCGGCTGGAGTCGGAGTATCCCGACAGCAACACGAACCGGAGCGCCTACCTGCAGTCCCTGACCGACGCCACGGTGGGCGACGTGCGCCTGACGCTGTGGACCGTCTTCGGACTCGTCGGCGTGGTGCTGCTGATCGCCTGCGCCAACGTCGCCAACCTGCTGCTGGCGCGCTCCGGCGAGGTGGCCCGCGAGGTCGCCCTGCGCAACGCCCTGGGAGCCGAGCGCCGGCACGTGCTGCGCCAGCTGGCGGGGGAGAGCCTCGTGTTGGCCGGCCTCGGAGGCGTGGCGGGTCTGGCGCTGGCGATGGCGGGGCTGCGTCTCCTCAAGAGGGTGGCGCCCCCGGACATCCCCCGGCTGGCGACCGTGGACCTCGACGCTCGGGTGCTCCTCTTCGCGGCGCTGCTGACGGTGACCGCGGGGCTGCTCTTCGCCTTCCTGCCGACCTTGCGCGCGGTGCGCGTCGGGCTGGCGCGCCACCTGAGGGAAGGAGCCGCGGCGAGTGTCGAGGGCGGGCAGGGATCGCGCCTCGTCGTGGTGCTGGAAGTCGCCCTGGCGGTCGTGGCGCTCGCCGCGGCGGGGCTGCTCGTCCACTCGTTCGTCCGCCTGCAGGGGGTCGACGCCGGCTTCGACCGGCAGGAGGTGCTCATCGTGCCGCTCTCCCTGCCGCAGGGGAAGTACTGGGACGGGGACGACCCCGAGGAGGACGGCGCCCGGACGGTCCGCTTCTACGAAGAGGCCGAGCGGCGGGTGGCGAGCCTGCCGGGGGTGACCGACGTGGCGGCGGCGTACATGCACCCCTCTCGGGCGGCTGGGAGTCGAGCTTTCTCGCTGCCCGGCGTGCTGGAGCCGCCGGAGGGTCAGAGGCCGGAGGCGCGCATCCGGCCGGTGACACCGGGGTACTTCCGCACCGTCGGAATGAAGCTGGTCGAAGGGCGGGACTTCACCGACCGCGACGGCAGGGGCGCACCGGGAGCCGTGATCGTCAACCAGAGCTTCGTCCGCACCTTCTTCCCGGCCGGTGACGCCGTCGGACACACCGTGGCCCGGTCGGCGTGGTGGGCCGGACAGCCGGAGGAGTTCGAGATCGTCGGCGTGGTGGCCGACGTGCGCATGGACGGCCTGGCCGAGAGCGTGCCCACGGCGCTCTACTTCCCGCACGCCCAGTTCCCCTTCAACCAGATGAATCTGGTGGTCGCCTCGTCGATCGAGCCCGCGACCTTGATTCCCTCGATCCGGGAGCGGATCTGGTCGATCGACGCCGACCTGCCGGTCGAGACCGTCAGCACGCTCGAGGAGATCCGCCGCGGCTCGATCGCGCCGGAGCGTTTCCGGACCGTCCTGGTCGCCCTCTTCGCGGCGGTGTCCCTCCTGCTGGCGACCGTGGGGATCTACGGAGTCCCTCCTACGCCGTGGCGCGCCGGAGGCGGGAGATGGGCTCCGGATGTCGCTGGGCGCCCGGGCGGGCGACGTCCTCGGCCTGGTGGTGCGCCAGGGGATGTCGCTCGTGGCCCTCGGCCTGGGCGTCGGGGTGGTGGCCGCGGGGCTGCTGAGCCGGCTGCTGACCAGCCTCCTCTTCGAGGTCGCTCCGGCCGATCCGTGGACCTACCTGGGGGTCGCGATCGTGCTCGCGGCGGTCGGGCTGACCGCGTGCCTGGTTCCCGCGCTGAGGGCGGCCCGCGTCGATCCGGTGGAGGCCCTGCGTGCGGAGTGACGGCGTGGGCCCGGTGCTGCGCCAGGTCGCGCGCTCGCTGCGACGCGATCCGGTCTACTCCCTCTCGGCGGTCGCCGTGCTGAGCCTCGGCGTCGCCGCCGTGGTCCTCGTCGCGGCGGTCGCGCGCGCCGTGCTCTTCGCGCCGCTGCCCTATCCGCAGCCGGACCGGCTGGTTCGCGTCGGCCAGCTCTTCGCAGGCTTCGAAGGGGTGGCCAACCTGTCGACGGTCGACGCCCGGGCCGTCGAGGAGGCGGACACCGGCTTCGAGGCCTTCGGGGTGGCCGCCTGGGGGTCCGCCGCCCTGTCGGGTGACGGCACGCCGGAGACCGTCCGGCTCGGCCGCGCCACGGCCGGGCTCTTCACGGCGTTGGCGGTGCCGGCCGGGGCGGGACGCCTGATCGTTCCGGCCGACGCGGAACCCGGCGCGCCGCCCGTGGCGGTGCTGTCGAACGCGCTCGCCGGACGGCGGTTCGGCGGCGCCGCGGCGGCGCTCGGCCGCACCGTGACCCTCGACGGCGTCCCCCATGCCGTGGTCGGCGTGCTGCCGCCGGGCCACGAACGCCTGGGACCGGGCGTCCGTGCCGAGGTGTGGACCGCGCTCTCGCTCGAGGAGCCCACCCGCCGCGGACCCTTCTGGCTGCGCGGCGTGGGCCGGCTCCGGCCCGAGGTCTCGGTGGCGGCGGCGGATGGCGCGCTGACGGCGCTCAGCGAGCGGATCTTCCCGCTCTGGGCTGCGAGCTTCCGGGACGAGACGGCGCGCATCGCCGCGGTCCCGCTCCGCGACTCGATCGTCGGGAAGGCGGGCGAGTCGGTCGGCGTGCTGGCGGCGGCGGTCCTCCTCGTCCTGCTCGTCGCGGTCGTCAACGTCGCGACCCTCGCCCTCGTCCGCGCCTCGGTGCACGAGCCCGAGCTCGGCGTGCGCGCGGCGCTCGGAGCCGGTCGGCTCCGGCTCGCCTTGCTGCCCCTGGTCGAGGGGCTCCTGGTGGGGCTCGCGGCGGCCGGCGGCGGGATCGCTCTCGCCGCCGTGATCCTGCCGGGCCTCGTCCGCGCCGTGTCGGCGCTGCCTCGCCTCGAAGACGCCGCGCTCGACGGCTCCGTCCTCGCCCTGGGGTCGGTCGTCGCGCTGGCGGCGGGCCTGGCGGCGAATCTCGCCCCCGCCGTCGCGGCCCTGCGGACGGCGCCGCGCGAGGCGGGAACCCAGCGCGGCCGCAGCGGCTCCGATCGGCCCGCGACGACTCTGCGGGCCGCGCTCGTGGCGGCCGAGTTCGCCCTCGCCCTGCCGCTGCTGGTCGGAGCGGGACTGCTGCTGGGCAGCTTCGTCCGTCTGCAGGCGGTCGACCCGGGCTTCGACCCGGAGGGGGCCGTCAGCCTCTCCGCCAGCTTGCCGGAGGCGACCTACCCGGACGGCGAGTCGACGCGCCGGTTCTGGCGCGAGCTCGCCCGCAGGGCGCTCGAGCTGCCCGGGGTCGCGGCGGCCGGTGTCGGCACGGAGCTGCCCGCCGGCGACGTCTGGAACGTCAACAACTTCGACCTCACCGACCGCCCGGTGCCGGCGGGCGGAGCCGAGCACGTGGCTCCGTGGCTCTTCGTGACGCCGCAATACTTCGAGGCTCTGGGCGTTCGGCTGCTGGAGGGACGGATGCTCCGGCCGGACGAGGTGGACGAAGCGGCACCTCCCGTGGCGCTGGTCAGTCGCCACTGGGCCGAGCGCTACTACCCGGGCGAGTCGGCGATCGGGCGGCGCATGGTCTCCGGAGGCTGCACGACCTGCCCACCGACCGAGGTCGTGGGCGTCGTCGACGACGTGAAGTACCGCGGGCTCGCCGACGACGCGGACGCGGTCTACGAGCCGTTCTTCCCCTCGACGAGCCGCACCGCCCATCTGATCGTGCGCGGCACGGCGCCGACCGCCGTCACGCTGCAGGCCCTGCGCACGCTCGTGGCGGAGCTCGATCCGGAGCTTCCCGTGGCGGGAGACGCGCTGTCCGCCCGCCTGCGGAACGAGCTCGCGGGCCCCGGGCGCTCGGCGGCCCTCCTGGGCTCGTTCGCGGCGACGGCACTGCTGCTCGCCGCCCTCGGCCTCTTCGGCTCGATGTCCTACGTCGTGCGCCGTCGCCGGCGCGAGATCGGCTTGCGGATGGCCTTGGGCGCGACGCCGGCCGCGATCCGCCGCATGGTCGTGCGGCGCGGCGTCCTGCAGGCAGCGTGCGGCAGTGCCGTGGGCCTCGCCCTGGCGCTCCTCGAGGCACGCTGGCTGGCCGGCTTCCTCTTCGAGGTTTCGCCGGTCGATCCCGGGATCCTCGCCGCCGGCGTCGCGTTGCTCCTGGCGGTGGCCGGCGCGGCCTGCTGGATCCCCGGCCGCCATGCCGCCCGTGTCGACCCGCTGCGGGCGATCACGTCCGATTGACGGCGAGACCCTCCGGATACACTGCCGGCCGAAGGAGGGCCGATGGGGGAGCTCGAGTACACGATGGTGCGCGAGGCGGGGGAGCTCGAGGAGCTCGCCGCCGCCCTGGAGGCGGAACCCGCACACGCTCTGGACAGCGAATCCAACTCCGGATTCGTCTACGACGAGCGCCTCTGTCTGCTCCAACTCCGGGTGGGCGAGCGCAACTGGCTCGTCGATCTGCCGGCGCTCCCCGGCGGCCGCCGGGCGCTCGATCCGATCCGTCCGGCGCTGGAGAGCCCGCGGACGGTTACCTGGCTGCACGGCGGCGAGTTCGACGTGGGCTGTCTGAAGCGGGACTACGATCTGGCGCTGGGCGGTGTGTGGGACTCCCAGCAGGCGGCGACGTTCCTCGGCTGGGAGAAGACCGGATACGCGCACGCCGTCGAGCGCGTCTGCGGGGTGCAGGTGGAGAAGGGCTACTCCCGGCACGACTGGGGGCGGCGCCCGATCGTGCCCGAGGCCCTGCGCTACGCGGTCGAGGACGTCCTCTACCTGCCGCGCGTGTGCGAGAGCCTGCGCGAGGAGATCCGCGACGCCGATCTCGAGGAGGAGCTGGCGATCGCCAACGCGGCCGTCGAGGAGGCGACCTGGGGAGGCGGTTACGAGCCGGACGGCTATTTGAGTCTGAAGGGAGCCGCTCGGCTTCCGCGTTCGGTGCTGCCGGTTCTCAAGGCCCTCTTCGAATGGCGGGAGGAGACCGCCCGCCGGGTGGACCGTCCGCCGGGGCTGGTCGTCGGAAACCGGCAGCTGGTCGATCTGGCGCGCAGCGCTCCGTCGAGCGTGGAGGAGCTCGAGCGCCTCGGGCTCGGTCGCAAGTTGCTCGAACGGCACGGGCGCACCATCGCGCGCCTGGTCGCGGAGGCGCAGCGACACCCTCCGGAGGTGCCGCCACCCGCACCTCGCCAGCCGCGCGATCCCCGTGTGGCGGAGCGCGAGGACGCCCTGCGCTCGTGGAGGCGTGCGGAGGCGCGGCGCCGGGAGGTACCCGAGCAGGTGGTGCTCCCGTCCGCGGCGCTGCGCCATCTGGCCCGTCACGGAGCGGGCGATCTGACCGCGGTCCCGCAGCTCGGTGCCAAGCGCATCGGGCTCTACGGCGAGCGACTGGAGGCGCTGTGCGCGGCGGACTGACGCAGCTCGACCTGCCCGCTTATCTCGAGCGTCTCGGTCTCTCGGCGCCGCCGGAACCGTCTCTCGAAGGCGTGGCGGAGCTGATGGGCGCGCACCTGGCGGCCATCCCCTTCGAGAACATCGACGTGCGCCTGGGCCGTCCGATCCGGCTCGATCTACCGAGCTTGGAGAGCAAGCTCGTCCGTGGCGGACGCGGGGGATACTGCTTCGAGCAGAACACCCTGGCGGCTGCGGCGCTACGCCGTCTCGGGGTCGAGGTCGCCACCTTCGAGGCGAGGGTGCGCCCGCCCGGCGCCGTCGTGGTCCTGCCCCGCACCCACATGACCCTGAGGGTCGAGGCCGACGACGCGTCCTGGCTGGTCGACGTCGGCTTCGGAGGCGACGCTCCCCTGCGGCCGGTTCCGTTCTCGGGCGAGGAGGTCGAGGACTCCGGCGGGGTGTACCGCCTGGCGCGGGAGGGAGAGCGGGTCCGCGTTCTCCAGCGACGCACCGCCGCCGGGTGGTCCGACCTCTACGCCTTCCTCTCCGAGCCGGCCCTGCCGGTCGATTTCGAGGTCGCCAACCACTTCACCTCGACCCATCCGCGCTCGATCTTCGTGCAGACGCTGACCGCGCAGCGCAGCACGGCCGAGGCATTCCACGTCTTGCGCGGCCGCCTCTACACGCGCAGCGGAGAGGCGGCCGAGGAGCGCGCCGACCTCGACGACGCGCAGGTCCACGAGCTGCTCACCGGCGTCTACGGCCTGCGCGTGGAGCTCGACGAGGTGCGCGGGGCCCTGCGCGGCCTCTAGCCCGACTTCAGGCGGCCGAGACGGCTTCGAGGTCGCCCGACAGGGCGCCGATGCCGGCGAACATCCGGCGGGCGGCGTCGACCAGGAGGTCGATCTCGGAGGCCGACAGCGGCACCTCGCCCATGGCGGCCTTGAAGCCCGCCCACAGCTCGCGCTGGCGATCGCCGTAGGGGTCGAGGTAGCGCCCCGCGGAGCCGTCCTGGAGGCCCAGGGCGGGGAGCAGGCGTCGCGCGATGAAGCGGTTGCCGTTGTTGCTGCCCTCGAGCACGTAGTGATGCCCGAGCAGGCGCAGCGGCTCCTGCGCTGCGTCGCGCTCGATCTCGGAGACGAGGGCGCTGGTGGCGGGCAGCGGCCGCACCGAGCCCGGGTCCACGCCGAGGGCCTCGAGATCGGCCTCGAGGTAGGGGACCTGCATCTGCTCCGGGCGGACCGCGGCGAACCGACCGTCGGTCTCGGCCAGCCGCGCCAGCGGCTCCTCGAGCGCACGGTGGACGAGGAGCATCTGCCCCAGCCAGGCCGCGTACTCCTCGCGGGTCAGCCCGCCTCCCACCATGCGCTGCTGGAAGTCGTGGCCCTCGGCCGCCTGGTGCAGGTCCCAGGTGCCGTCCTTCAGGCGCTCCATGACGTCGGACATCGGCTCGCTCCTCGGCCGTCGGGCCGTCAGTGGGTCAGGGCCTGCCAGGCGAGCAGGGCCGCCGGGATCAGCAGCCAGAGGAGGCCCTTGACGAGGAAGAAGAGGAAGCCCGCCGCCCCGAGCCGGCGCAGCCACGACATCCGCCGCGAGACGGGGCGGGGGGCACGGGTTTCGAGTGCGGGCGGGGTGGCCATCGGCTTATTGAGACGTTGTCTCAATTGGTGTCGGAAGACTGTATCGCCCGGCCCGCGGCGGCGTCAAGCGAGGCGCGGACGGGGGCTACTCGCCGTCCGGCGGCACCAGCAAGCGGCTCAGGTCCGCCTCGGGGTGGACGCGGTTCAGGTCGACGATCGAGGCCACGCCGAGTAGCGCGGCGTCGCCGCGCCACTGCCAGAGGTGCCAGCTCGTCCAACCCGTGGGAATGCGCGGCGCCTCGACGCCGTACTCGGCGATCCACAGCGGGTAGTCGCCGAAGTCGGCGCTGCCGTGCTGGTCCCAGAAGGTCGGCCCCGTGTAGATGATCGGCTGCACGCCGAGGTGGTTCTCGATCTCGGCGATGAACGCCTGCAGGCGCTGCGGTAGATCGTGGTGCGGGTTGGTGCCCAGGGACTCGATGTCGATCACCGGCACCAGGTCGCCCGGCTCGAGGGCGACGTGGGAGAGGAAGTGCCGGGCCTGGTCGGCCGGGTCGTCGTCGGCGACGAAGTAGTGGTAGGCGCCGCGCACCAGGCCGGCTTGTCGCATGCCCTCCCAGTGGGCGGAGAGAAGGGGGTCGCGGAAGTCCACCCCCGCCGTGGCCAGCGTCAGCCCGAACGTGTGGCCGGACGCCTTGGCCGCGGTCCAGTCCACGCGGCCGCTGTGGTAGGAGACGTCGAGCCCCTCGATCGGGTGCTGCAGGGGCGGCTTCGGCGGGCTCGGCAGAGCGGCCGTCAGCGCCTTCCAGGACACGGCGGAGGGGCGGTCGAGGGACGTTCCGTCGCCGAGCTGCCCGCTGTAGTTGCCTCCCCAGCAGTGGACCGAGCCGTCCGTGACGACGGCGCAGGCGTGGTCGCCGGCCGCCTGCATGCGCCGCGCCGCGCCCGGCAGCCCCTGCACGGGGGCCGGGGCGGGCGGATTCGGGGGCTCCGGCCGCGACAGGGGTGCGCCGGAGTACCCTCCCGAGCCGAGCTCACCGAGCTCGTTGGACCCCCAGCAGGAGACCGAGCCGTCGACGAGCAGGGCGCAGGTGAAGGACGTCCCGGCATCGAGGGAGTGGACGGGCCCGGAGAGGCCGACGACGGGGGCCGGAGCGGGGCGGGCGGTCCGCGTGCCGTCGCCGAGCTGCCCGAAGCGGTTGTCGCCCCAGCAGTAGACCGCGCCGCCGCGCAGCACCGCGCAGGAGTGGTACGCCCCCACGGCCACCGAGAGTGCGGGATCGGGCAGGCCCGGCACCGTCCGTGGAGCCGCCGAATCGCCGTCGATCTTCGTGCCCAGCTGCCCGTGCGAGCCGTTGCCCCAGCAGGCGACGCCTCCGTCCGCCAGCACGGCGCAGCTGTGGAGCCCGCCCGCCGCCAGCTCGACGACCGGACCGGGCAGACCCTCGACGGGCGCCGCGGCCGGTCCCGGCGCGCTGCGCCCGAGCTGGCCGCGATCGTGATCCCCCCAGCAGACGACGCCGCCGTCGGCGGTCAGGCCGCAGGTGTGCAGCCAGCCGGCGTCCAGCGCGGTGAGGGCCGGGGCGCCGGGAGGCGGCTCCGCGGTGCCGCGGTAGGGCCGCCGTTCCCGGCGTCCGGTGACGGTCGCCGGGTCGACCCCCAGCTGGCCCTCCGAGGCGTCGCCCCAGCAGACGGGGAGACCGTCGGCGCGCAGCGCACAGCCGTGCCGCAGACCGAAGCTGGCCACCGATTCCCGCAGCAACACGGTATCGGCGGGAAGGCGGTACTCCTCCTCCCCCGCGCACTCCGTCGAGGCACCGAGCACGCAGGTGATCTCCGGGCCGAGCGCCAAGCCGGGAGGCACGTCCGGCTCATCCGCCCGCGAGCCCAGAGCGAGCAGCGCGATCGAGCCCAGCGCGGCGGCCGCGGCCACCAGCCGAGGGAGCATGCGCAGAGGGTAGCCCCGGTCGGGACCCCTGCGCAAGAACGGAAACCGCGGCGGGTTGCGGCCGTAGAATCCGGGCGATGTCACCTCGGATCCCGGCGCTGACCTGCGGGCTTCTCCTGCTCACCGGCTGCGGCCGGCGCGAGCCCGCCGTGCCGGTCGAGGATCACCTCGCCTACCACGTGCCGCCGCTCTCGGCGGTCACGCTGACCGACTCCTTCTGGCGGCCCCGCCTCGAGCGCAACCGCACGGTCACCATCCCCCACATCCTCGAGCGCAACGAGCAGACCGGGCGGGTCGCCAACTTCCGCCGGGCCGCGGGGCGTGACGAGGGGGCCTATGCGGGCCGGCGCTTCAACGACACCGACGTCTACAAGGTGATCGAGGCCGCCTCCTACGCTCTCGCCTCGCATCCCGACCCGGCACTGGCGGCCGAGGTCGACGAGCTCGTCGACCTGATCGCGGCGGCGCAGGAGAAGGACGGCTACCTGATGCCGGCTCGCACCATCGATCCCGGCCATCCGGCGCCGGGTCTGGGCTCGGAGCGCTGGATCCACGTCTCGACCGGGAGCCACGAGCTCTACAACGCCGGGCACCTGATCGAGGCGGCCGTGGCCCATTGGCGTGCCACCGGCAAGAGGACCCTCCTCGACGTCGCCCTGCGCCTGGCCGACCGCATCGACGAGGACTTCGGTCCCCGCGCCCGCCACGACGTGCCCGGCCACGAGGAGATCGAGCTGGCCCTGGTGGAGCTCGCCGAAGCCGTGGACGAGCCGCGCTACCTCGATCTCGCCCGCTTCTTCCTCGAGCAGCGCGGCCGGCGTCACGACGGCGAGCCGTACCCCGAGGACACGCCCTTCGCCCTCTACAACGACCGCGACTACCGCCAGGACGACCGGCGTGTCACCGAGCAGACCGAGGCGCACGGCCACGCGGTGCGCGCCACCTACCTGTGGACCGGGATGGCGGACGTGGCGGCGCGTACGGAGGCCGACGGCTACGAGGAGGCACTCGAACGGGTCTGGCACGACCTGGTGGAGACCAAGCTCTATCTGACCGGCGGCATCGGGTCGCGCGACACGTTCGAGTCGTTCGGCGAGCCGTGGGAGCTGCCCAACGACACGGCCTACGCCGAAACCTGCGCCGCCATCGGCAACGACCTCTGGAACCACCGCATGTTCCTCGCCACCGGTCGCGCCGACTATCTCGACGTGATGGAGCGCATCCTCTACAACGGGTTCCTCTCCGGGGTCTCGCTCTCGGGCGACCGCTTCTTCTACACCAACCCGCTGGCCTCGGAGGGCGGGGTCGAGCGCTCCGACTACTTCGAGGTCGCCTGCTGTCCGGCGAACCTCGCGCGCATGATGGCGCGCCTGCCGACCTTCCTCTACGCGGCCGGAGAGGGCGAGATCGTCGTCTCCCTCTACGTCGGCAGCGAGGCGGATCTCCAGGTCGACGGCATCCCGGTCCACCTCGAGGTGACGACGGACTATCCCTGGACCGGCCGCGTGGAGCTCGCGGTCTCCCGGCCGAGGCGCGCGAGATGACCCTCTCGCTGCGCATCCCCGGCTGGGCCCGGAGCGACCGACGCCCGGGGACCTCTACCGCTTCGCCGGCCCGCCCGCCGACCCGCCGACGCTCGCCCTGGAGGGAGCGTCCTGAGCCTGGCCGACGGGCGCCACGCGCTGGCCTCCGGAGGAGAAGTGGTCGTGGCGAGCGGCTACGCGCGGGTGCGGCGCCTCTTCGCGCCGGGCGACCGGTTGGTGCTCGATCTGCCGATGCCGGTGCGCAGGGTCACCGCCCGCGCCGAGGTGGAGGTCGACGCCGGGCGCACGGCGCTGCAGCGCGGACCCATCGTCTACGCCGTGGAGAGCGTCGACCACGGAGGGACGCTGGCGGGCCTGCGGCTGCCGCCGGGGGCCGAGCTGCGCGCCACCTGGCGGCCCGATCTGTTGGACGGTGTCGTGGTCGTCGAAGGCGAGGCGGAGCGCCTCGGCGAGGAGGGCGCGAGCGCCGGCGTCGATCTGCTCGCCATCCCCTACTACGCCTGGGCCAACCGCGGTCCCGACGAGATGGAGGTCTGGCTTCGCCACGACCGTCGAGCCGACGCCGGGGGTATAGTCTCGGCTCCCGGGAGGCTGCATGGACAGGCGCTACATCAGTGCGCAGGAGCTGCTGGAGGACCTTCCGCCTCGGTCTGCGCGTGCTCGCCAGCGGCTTTCGCCCCGATTTCATCGTCGGCGTCTGGCGCGGCGGGACACCGGTGGGCATCACCGTCCAGGAGATCCTCTCCTACTTCGGCGTCGTCACCGACCACATCGCCATCCGCACGTCGCTCTACACGGCGCCGGGCGAACGTGGCGACACCGTGCGGGTCCACGGCCTCGGGTACCTCGTCAAGTCGATGAACGCCGAGGACTCCCTGCTCCTGGTCGACGACGTCTACGACAGCGGACTGAGCATCCAGGCCGTGCTCGAGAACCTGCGGCTGAAAGGACGCAAGAACACGCCGCACGACATCCGCATCGCCACTCCCTGGTTCAAGCCCGGCAACAACCGGACCGACCGGGTGCCGGACTACTACCTCCACGAAACGGACGAGTGGCTGGTCTTCCCGCACGAGCTCGAAGGGCTGAGCCGCGAGGAGATCGAACACCACAAGCCGGGCCTGGCGGCCATCCTCGCCGAGGCGGAGGCCGCCGGCCTCGAGGTCAGCTCCTAGGCCGGGACCGGCGCAGCGCCAGCTGCATCCCCACCCAGAGGGCGGAGTTGGCGAGGAGGAGCACGATCCAGCCGGCGGGAGGCCGCTGTCGCGCGCCTCGGTCGCCGCAGCAGCCAGAGCAGGAGAAGACAGACCGATCGTGTGGAGCGTCGGTACTCGGGGAGTACCGCGCTGGCGCTCGCGCCGAAGAGCAACGCGATCTACCGGGCGTACGGCGAGGCTCGCCGGGCGGTGGAGGAGCGTCCGGCCGAGCCGGTCCCCAAGACCCTCCGCAACGCACCGACGAGGCTCATGCGCGATCAGGGCTACGGCCGGGACTACGTCTATGCCCACGACGAGGCCGAGGGTGTCGCCGGCCTGGACTGCTTGCCGGACGCCCTACGAGGTACGCGCTTCTATCGCCCCGGGACCGAGGGGTTCGAGGCGGAGCTGACGCGTCGCCTGGAGCGCTTCGGCCGGCTGCGGGCCGAGGCTCGGGCACGCCGGGCCGGCACCGGCGACGAGTCGTGACGGAGCGAGACACTCCCGGCGTCATCGCGCCGCCGCCGCTGCTCTTCATGCTCGCACTCGCCGCGGGGTTGCTGGTCCAGGCGTACTGGCCTCTGGTGCCGGTCCCGGCGGATCTCCGGCCCGTCGCCGCCGGGGTGGGTGGCTTCCTGATCGCCGTGGCTCTCGTCGTTCTGATCGCGGCGGAGAGGACCTTGCAGCGGGCGGGCACACCGGTCGAGCCGTGGAAGCCGACGACGGCTCTGGTCACGGCCGGGCCGTACGCCCTGTCGCGCAATCCGATCTACGTCAGCTTGCTCGCGGCCTTCCTCGGTGTCGCCCTGATCCTCGACAACGGGTGGCTGCTGCTCGCCGCCCCGGGGCTGACGCTGGCGCTGGCGGCGGGAGTGATCCGCCGCGAAGAGCGCTACCTGGCTCGTCGCTTCCCGGGAGAGTACGCCGCCTATCGGTCGCGCGTTCGCCGTTGGCTCTAGGTGTGGATTCTCAGCACGTTGTTCACGGTTGAGGGGAGTCTACTGGCTGGTGGGAGTCGCCCGAGAGCTCGATGCTCTCGGTGCCAGTTGTAGAAGTGTGCGTAGCGATGGAGCTGGCGCTGTCGCTGCAGCGAGGAGCCGTAGGCGAAGCGGTAGGCCCACTCGCGTAGCAGCGTCTGAATGAAGCGTTCGGCCTTGCCGTTGGTGCGCGGTCGGTAGGGTCGGGTGAAGCCATGGCGCAAGCCCAGGCTCGAGCAGGTGGAGGCAAAGAGCCTCGAGCGATAGCAGCTGCCGTTGTCGGTGAGGAGGCGTTGAGGCTCGATGCCGTGGGCTCGGTACCAGGCGACGGCCCGTTCGAGAAAGCCGGCAGCCGTCTCTGCGCGCTCGTCAGGCAGGATCTCCACGTAGGCCACCCGGGAGGCATCGTCGATGGCCACGTGGACGTACTCCCAGCCGATGCCGCGGTTGCGATGCTGACGCTCGCCGGTGATCCGGTGGCCCACACCCCGGATGCGCCCGAGCTTCTTGATGTCCAGGTGGATGAGCTCCCCGGGGAGCTGTTTCTCGTAGCGCCGAGGCGGCTCCTGGGGCTCGATGTCGCGGATCCTCGAGAGGCGATGGCGGCGCAGGATCCGGGAGACCGTGGCCGGTGACAGCCCGAGGCGGGCCGCGATCTCGGCTCCGCTCTGACGCTGCCGGCGCAGCTCCACGACCCGTCGCACCCGGCCTCGGGGCGTCTTGCACCGCAGCCGGTGGGGGCGACTCGGGCGATCGGCAAGGCCGCTGACGCCTTCGGCCTGGTACCGCCGCAGCCACTTGTAGGCCGTACGCTCCGACAGGCCTGCGGCGTCAGCGGCCTCGCGCACGGCCCACCCCTGATCCAGCACCCGGTTCACCAGCAGCTCTCGACTCTGCGGGCAGCTTCGGGCATTCTTGTGGATGTCCATCCGGGCTCTCCTCTCGAGATCGGTTGGTCTTGGAATCCCAACCAGCCTCGCTGAAGAAGCTCGGGTGGACAACCCCTATCTGTGAACAACCTGCTGAAAGATCACAACTAGGTCATACTCCGTCGATGGATGCCGCCCTCGGGCGCCCCGGGCCCCGCACGGGGCGCCTCTCCTGGCTCTACCTGCTGGCGTGGGCCACCTACCTGACGGCCTACGCCGGGGTTCTGGCGGCCTCCCTCGAGGTCCCGGCGTCCTGGGCCGTGATGGGCGCCGTGGCGAACGGCCTCCCTCCGGCCCTGCTCGGCTGGCTGGCGATCCGTGCCGGCCGGGTGGTGTCGCGCGCGAGCGCCGCTCGGCGACGCTTCGTCCTCCTCCACGCGGCAGGGGCCCTGACCTTCGCGGCGGCCTCGACCGTGGGCTCCTGGCTCCTCTTCCGCCTCTTCCACGGCGTGGAGACCGGCGAGTGGGACTGGTCGCTCGGGCAGACCGGGCCCCTCTTCTGGCAGATGCTCATCGCGACCCTGCTCTACGTCGTGCTCGCCGGGCTGGGCAACGCGGCGGCCCTGCAGGAGAGGCTGCGCGTCGAGGAGGCGCAGGCGGCGCGGGCGCGCGAGCTCGTGGCACGGGCGCGGCTCGAGGCGCTCAGAGCGCGGCTCGATCCGCACTTCCTGTTCAACACCCTGCACTCGCTGCTCGCTCTCGTGCGCAAGGATCCGACCGCGGCGGAACAGGGGCTCGAACGCTTCGGAGACCTTCTCCACTACGCTCTGGGCGCCGGCGGGGAGAGGAGCGAGGAGGTGACCCTCGCGGAGGAGCGCGGCTTCGTGGAGACCTATCTGGAGCTGGAGTCGCTCCGTCTCGCTTCGCGGCTCGCCTGGAGCGGGGCGTTCCAACCGGAGGCGCTGCCGTGCCGGCTGCCGGCGCTGACGCTGCAACCCCTGGTCGAGAACGCCGTGCGCCACGCGATCGCACCGCGGGCGGCCGGAGGCCGCATCGAGATCCGCGCCGCCGTGCAGGGAGACCGGTTGGAGATCGAGGTGAGCGACGACGGGCCCGGCGCCGATCCGGAGGCGGTGGGCGAGGGAGGCGTCGGACTGGAGCTCGTGCGCGGCCGGCTGGAGGCGATGCACGGCGGTGCGGCGGGCCTGGAGGTCGATACCGCGCCGGGCGCCGGGTTCAGGGTGCGACTGTGGCTGCCGGCTCGTTCCGAAGAGAGGCCGGGATGAGGGTCCTGGTCGTCGAGGACGAGCCGCTGGCGCGGGAGACGTTGAAGGAGTTCCTCGCCGGCGAGCAGGACGTCGAGGTGGTCGGCGAGGCCGCCGACGGCCTGGCCGCCGTGGAGGCGATCGAGAGCACGGCGCCGGACCTGGTCTTCCTCGACGTCCGGCTGCCCGAGCTCTCGGGGCTCGGCGTTCTCGAACGTCTCGAGCGGCCGCCGGCCGTCGTCTTCACCACCGCCTTCGATCGCTACGCCGTGGCGGCCTTCGAGCTCGAGGCCGTCGACTATCTCGTCAAGCCGTTCGGCCGTGAACGCTTCCGGCTCACCCTCGATCGGGCGCGCAGGCGTCTGGCCTCCAGCGGCGCGGTCCGTCTGCCCTCGGGGCTCCGAGACGCCTTGATCGAGCGGCCCCTGCGGCGGCTCTTCGCGCGCAAGCGCGACCGGGTGGTGCCGATCGCGGTCGGCGAGATCGAGCGCATCGAGGGTGCCGGCGACTACAGCGAGCTCCACTGCGCAGAGACGAGCTACCTGGTGTCGCTCCGGCTCCAGGATCTCGCGGCCCGGCTCGATCCGGAGATGTTCGTGCGGGTGCACCGGTCGCATCTGGTCAACCTCGACCGGGTGGCGGAGATCCGCTCGCGCGATCCCCACCGCCTGGAAGTGGTGCTCGCCTCGGGGGCCGTGGTTCCGGCGAGCCGCAGCGGCACGCAGCTCCTGCGCCGCCGTTTCGGGGGACGTCGCTAGTCCGTCAGCCGACGGTCGTCGTCCAGGCGGCGGTGTCGCCCGACTCGAAGCCGTCGCCGAAGATCCACTGCGGCGCGCGCCACTCCCAGGCGCCGAGATCCGGTGACGCGTCGCGCGGCAGGCCGAGGATGTCGTCCGGCGGCGAGTCGCCGGGGAGGGCGCCGTCGCGCAGCGGGGAGGCCGCGGGGAAGGTGCCGTAGAGGGCGACCAGGCTCTCGAAGACCTGGCGGATGCTGGTCGAGCCGTCGGCGAAGAGCGCCGGGCCGGGGAGCCATCGCGGCAGGGTGATCCCGGTCGCCGCGGGGAGCTGCGGGTCGGCGACGATGCGCTGCGCGTCGTCGGTGTAGTTGATCAGCTCCCCCGGGTCCTCCGGGATCGGCTGCGCGCCGTTCCAGTAGAGGTTGCGCTCGAGAACCCAGCTCTGGGTCTCGCCGGGCGGCGTGTCGGAGAAGTCGTTGCCCCCGCCGCCGGCGGTGGCTCCCATCGTGCCGGTGGGGTCCGGCCAGACGTTGTGGCGGAAGGAGACGTTGTCGACGATCTGGTTCGCGCCCTCGAGGTTGAGCCGCATGGCGTAGGCCAGTGCCGGCAGGTCGCCCACGACCGTGTTGTGTCGGAAGACGACGTCGCGGCACCCCTTGACGCCGAACGAGGCGCGCATCGTGTTCCCGGAGTCACCGAGCATGAGGTTGTTCTCCACCAGCACGTCCCGGGCCTCGTAGAAGGGCTGACCGTCCTCGCCGAGGAGCACGAAGTTGCTTCCCGTCGACCCCTGCCAGTGCAGGAACACGTTGCGGCGCACGCTGATCCGCTCCGAGCCGAGGATGCCGTCGTCGCCCGCGTTCGAGTCCTTGATGACGATGTAGCTCGAGGTGTCGTTCCCGTTGGGCCGGCCGCTGCCCTCGAAGTCGTTGAAGAAGACGTTGTCGCGCACGACGACGTCGGTGACCGAGTTGACGTCGATGTGCTCGTCGCTCCCTTCCTGGTTGTAGAACATGTTGCCCTCGACCAACACGTCGCCGGCGCCGTTGTTGACCTTCAGCAGATCGTTGTTCCAGCTGTCGTGGATGACGTTGTCGCGGAGCGTGATGCGCTCGACCCGGTCGGCTCCGTCGAGCAGGTCCTGCACCTGGATCACCAGCCCTCCGGCGCCGGCTCCGTCGTGGGCGATGTCGAAGCCCTCGAGCGCGATTCCCTGGCCGTAGAAGCAGGTGACGACGGTGGCGTCGTGGCGCAGGCGCGCCCGGTAGGGCAGCTCGGAGCGCACGGTCACGCCCACCGCGAAGCGGCCGTCCAGGTGCACCCGCCCCTGGTAGGTCCCCGGCCGGACCAGGATGAGGCTCTCGTCCGGGACGGCGCCGAGCGCGTGCTCGATGGTCGCCCAGGGCATGCCGCTCGAGCCGTCGCCGGTGCCGTCGTCGCCGTCCGTGGCGACCCAGAAGGTGGCGCCTCCGGCCGCCGACGCGGTGAGCGCCAGGACGGCGGCGAGCGAGAGGAGAGGCCGAAGGGCCCGCATCGGGGTCGAGTCTGCCCCAGGCCGGCCTCGGGCTCAATGGAGCGGCCGACCCGGTGCTATGGTGCTGCAGGACGATGTCCCGCATCCCCCGATGGATCCCGGCGGTCGTGGTGCTTCCGGCCGCGCTCTGGGCGATGGAGGCTCGTCCGGTTCCCGAGCCGCGACCGCCGGTGGAGGGGCGCTACATCGTCGGCAACCCGGCCGGGCTGTGGTTCCGGCACGACGCCGCGATGGGGCTCTCGGACTCGGGTGCTGCGGCCCTCGCGCTGGCGGGCTTCCAGCTCACCTTCGGTCCCGGCCGCGACCACGGGGTGGCCCAGATCGCGGTGTGGGACGCGGGGTTGGCCATCGAGTACGCCCTGCACGGGCACGGCGACGACTACTTCCTGCCGCGTAGCTGGCACCTCCCGGTCGTGGCGAGCCGTTTGGTCGACACCGAGGCGCGGCAGTGCTCGGGACCGTGCACGATCCCGATCGACCCGCCCGCGGCGGGGGAGGTTTTCGTTCTCCGGGGGCTGCGCTTCGCACGGGCCCGCGAGAGATCGGGAGTGCGGCGGTTCTCGGTACGGCCCGATCCCGGCCGTGGAGTGGTGCACGTCGAGCTGTCCGAGCGGGGAGCCTCCGCCTATCGGGCGAGCCTCCAGTACGCCTACCTCCCGGCCACGGAGGTGACGGCGCAGCTCCGTGCCGAGGCGAGCCGGAGCGCCGGCTCGGGCGAGGAGACCCTCGTCGTCTCGCGCCAGGAGGGTGTCGCCGCCCTGCAGGGATTCAGTCTCGAGCTCGCGGCCGGCGCGCGACCGCTCGGGGATCTCGCGATCGTTCCGTCGGTGGCGGGACCTCCCGCCTTCCGGGTGCGGTTCAACGATCGGGACCCGGACGAGGCGTACGCCGTGTCGATCGACTACGTGCTCGTGCGCTGAAGGAGCAAGCTCTCAGGTCCAGCGCGACCACAGGCGCTGCAGGAAACCGGGGGGCGGGGCATCGAGAGGTCGCAGGTCCGCGACGAGAGGATCGGGCTTGAGGATCGGCCAGAGCGTGGCGATGTCGCCGACGGGCCGTCGGTTGCGGATCTCGGCGGACCATTCGTCCTTCAACTCCGCCTCACGGCTGCGGGCGATGGCTTGGGTCCGGTTCATGGTGGCGTCTCTCCCTTCTACGGGTCTGTCGTCGTGATCGAGTTGCATCGACCGTGCCAGGTGCATGCGGGGACCGGCCCGAGGGGTTGCCGAGGCGGCGTCCCCGGGAGAGGACGGGACGTTCTGCTCGGCGGGGCGGTAAGGAATAGACTCCGTGCATGCCTTCCGCCCCGGAGGAGTCGGGTCGCGCGTTCGAGGACTACCCCCTGACGCGCGCGGAGTACATCTCCGCGATGGTGCACCTCTACCGGGCCGAGCTGACCAGGGCCAACACCTGGCGCATCCGGCTCGACACGACGACCAACTGGTCGATCATCTCGGTGATCGGCCTCCTGAGCTTCGCCTTCGGGACCGAGGACCACCACCACGGCAGCCTGGTGCTGGGCATGCTGATGGTGCTGAACTTCCTGGTCCTGGAAGCGCGCCGCTACCGCTTCTTCGACGTCTGGAAGAACCGCGTGCGGATGATCGAGGAGAACTTCTACACACCCCTGCTGCGACGGGATCTCACCAGCCCGGAGGCCGGATGGGGAGCGCTCGTCGCCGCCGACCTGGCGAATCCCACCTTCAAGATCTCGTATCTGCAGGCGCTCAAGGCCCGTCTGGTGCGCAACTACCTCTTCCTCTTCGTCGTGCTGCTGCTCGGTTGGTTGGGCAAGCTCGCCCTCTACCCGGCGGCGCCCGACCTGCCGTACCACCAGCGCTTCGGTGCCGGCCCGATCCCCTGGTACGCCACCCTCGTCCTGGTCGTCGGGCTCTATCTGTTCCTGGCCTGGGTGGCGCTGTTCGCGCCCGACATCTGCGAGCCGGAGCGCGAGCACTGGTCGGGGCGCGACCGCGGGGCCCTGCCGGACTTCTGAGCGGGCAGTGATCGGCGACACTGCCGGCCGTTGCGCCCCTGCGTTACACTCTCGTCACTCGGGTCCGTCCACCGGCCTAGCCGACCCGCCGTCCTTGCGCAGACTTCCCGCACTCCTCGTTCTGTCGTTCCTCGCTCTCGCCGCCCTGGCGACGGCGCAGGGGACGGTGCGCGCCCGGAGGGTCTCCGCCAACAACCCCCGGGTGCGCTCGTCGGGCGCCTCGTTCCTCGAGCGCGCGGGTGGGAGGGAGCTGGCCCCCGCTCGCTTCCCGCAGGAGTTCCGCACCGTCACGGGCCGGGGGAACAACGGGGAGCATCCGAGCTGGGGGAGGGCGGGGATCCCCCTGCGCCGCATGGCCTCGGTGGGGTACGCCGACGGCATCTCCGAGCCCGCCGGCCCGAACCGCTCCGGAGCGCGCGCGGTGAGCAACTCCTGCCTCGCCCAGGACCGGTCGCGGCCCAACTCGAAGCGCGCTTCGAGCTTCCTCTGGCAGTGGGGACAGTTCCTCGACCACGACCTGTCGCTGACTCCCTTCGCCGATCCGGCCGAGCCCTTCGACATCGACGTGCCGCGGGGCGATCCGTTCTTCGACCCCACCGGGACGGGCGAGGAGAGCATGGCTCTGGACCGCTCTGCGTGGCGATCGGTGAGCGGCGTGCGCCAGCAGGTCAACGCCATCACGGCCTACATCGACGCCTCGAACGTCTACGGCTCGGATCGTCGCCGCGCTCGGGTGCTCAAGGCGAGGAACGGCACGGGTGAGCTCGCCCTCGGAGACGACGATCTGCTGCCCTTGAACCGGAAACGGCTGCCGAACGCGCCGAGCGACGATCCAGGGTACTTCCTGGCGGGCGACTTCCGGGCCAACGAGCAGGTGGGCCTGACCGCCATGCACACGGTCTTCGTGCGCGAGCACAACCACTGGGCCCGCCTGATCAGCGAGGCCGAGCCGCGACTACGGCCGAAGAAGGTCTACGAGATGGCTCGGGCCGTGGTCGGCGCGGAGATCCAGGCCATCAGCTACCGCGAGTTCCTCCCGGTCCTGCTGGGGCCTCACGCGCTGACGCCGTACCACGGCTACGACCCGACGGTGGACGCCGGGATCGCCAACGAGTTCGCGACCGCGGCCTATCGCGTCGGGCACACGATGCTGCCCGCCGAGCTCCTCCGCCTGGACGGTGCCATGCAGCCGATCGAGGCGGGACCGCTTGCGTTGCGCGACGCCTTCTTCTCTCCCGACGCCTTCCGCCAGTCGGGTCCGGACGCTCTGCTGCGCGGCCTCAAGGGACAGCCCGCACAGGAGGTGGACGTCGAGGTCATCGACGACGTGCGCAACTTCCTCTTCGGGTCGCCGGGCTCGGGGGGGTTCGATCTGAGCGCCCTCAACATCCAGCGCGGACGCGACCACGGTCTGCCGGGCCTCAACCGGACCCGGATGGACTACGGCCTGCCGCCCTACGCGGATTTCGCCGCCGTGACCCCAGACCCGCGCGCCCAGGAGGCGCTGGCCGAGGTCTACGCGAGCGTGGACGACGTCGATCTCTGGGTGGGCGGGTTGGTGGAGCCCCACCGGCCGGGCGCCATGGTGGGCGAAACGTTCTTCACCATCCTGAAGGACCAGTTCGAGCGCCTGCGCGACGGCGACCGGTTCTGGTACGAGAGCTACCTGCCCTCCGACTGGGTACACCTGGTCAACCACCAGACCCTGGCGCGCATCCTGCGGCGCAACACCGGTCTCGGGCACGAGATCGGCGCCGACGCCTTCCTGTTGCCGCGCTGAGGCGGTCGCCGGTCAGGGCGAGAGGTCGGCGCAGACGATGCGGTTGGTGATCTCGCAGGTCGGCGCGGTCGCGCAGACGTAGCGGAAGGTGAACCCGGTCGGAGTCGTTCCGGTGACGACCGGGACGACGCTCCGGTGCCCGCTCGCCGCCGGACCGGAGACCAGGCCCGCGCCCTCCATCGCCCAGCCGGTCGCCGCGTCCGCCGGATCGTCGCAGCTCAGCGTCTCGACGTCGGTGGCCGAGGCGCTCACCAGCTTCGTGGCGCCTTCGACGACGTAGAAGGCGAGGCCCGCTCCCGCGGCTCCGGGAGGGCCCGCGGGTCCGGGAGGCCCGGGAGGCCCCTGACAGGCGAGGCAGGAGAGGCAGGCGAGGGCGAGCCACGGGAGTACCGGGGAACGGCTGCCGCTGTGTCGGCTCATGACGAGGCTCCTTCTGGGATTCAGCCGGACTCTAGCGGAGGTCCGCCCGGCCGGTCCCGGTCGTGGGACGGAACCGACCGGGTGCGGACGGCCGGCGGGGAGGCGGCCGCCACGGCGCCCGCGGGCCGGGGCCGCCTCGCCTGGCACCGGCGTTGCGAGGGCGAGCGGCGGAGGTCCTGATGAGCCTACGAGCCCGAGACGTCGCGATCGCCGTGCGCACCCTCGCCCGCAGTCCCGGCTTCACCCTGGCGGCGATCGGCACGCTGGCGCTCGGCATCGGCGTGGTGACCGCGCTCTTCGCTCTCGTCCACGGCGTGCTGTTGGCACCCCTTCCCTATCCGCAGCCCGAGCGCCTGGTAAGGGTCCAGCCGGCCGCGGGACCGGGAGGAACGGATCCGGCAGCCTTCTCCCTTCCCGACTTCCGGGATTGGGCGGCCCGGGGCCGGACGCTCTCCTCGCTCGCTCTCTACACGGACCTGCCGGGCGATCTCGTGCTGTCGGCCCGCAGGCCCGAGGAGGTCGAGACCGCCTACGTGGCGGGGGCCTTCTTCCAGACCCTGGGCGTCGAACCGCAGCTGGGCTCGTGGCCGGAGGCGGCCGATCCACCGCGCGATCCCCACCGGCTCGTCTTGAGCGACGCGCTGTGGCGCCGCAGCTTCGGCGCGCGCGAGGGCATCGTCGGCAGCACGGTCGACGTCGAAGGCGTGGCGTGGGAGGTGATCGCGGTGATGCCGCCGGGGTTCGACTTCCCGAGCGCCGAGACCGAGGCCTGGGCCCCCCTCGCCTCCATTCCCGCCAGCTCCATCCCGTTGCACGTCCGCGGGGTCCGCTTCCTCGAGGCGGTCGGCCGGCTCGCTCCGGGGGAGACGACCGCGACCGCGCGCGGCGAGCTCTCCTCGATCGCCGGCGCCCTGGCCGGCACCTACCCGGACTCGAACGAGGGTCTCGTCGGGGCCGCCGTCACGCCGTTGCGCGAGTCTCTCGTCGGTTCGTCGCGCAAGCCGCTGCTGGTCCTTCAGGCAGGGGTGGTGCTGGTCCTGCTCATCGCTTGCGCCAACGTCGCGACCCTGTTGCTCGTGCGTGGCGGCGCCCGGCGTCGGGAGATGGCGATCCGGGTCGCCCTCGGTGCCGGCGCTCGCCGTCTCGGTTCCCAGGTCCTGCTCGAAACCGCTCTCCTGGCCGCGGCGGCCGGAGCGTTGGCCGTCCCGGTGGCGCGCGTGGTCGTCGCGCTCGTGGTCGCCGGGCGTCCCGAGCTGCCGCGTCTCGACGCGGTGCGCCTCGACACTCCGGTCCTGCTCTTCACCACGGCGCTGACGCTGGGTGTGGCCCTCCTGTGCGGATGCCTGCCGGCCTGGCGGGCCGTGCGGGCGCGCTCCGGGCTCGCCCTGCGCAGGGGTGGTGCCGGTGCCGGACCCGCCGTGGGCCGCGGCGCCCTCGTCCTGCAGACGGCGATGGCGGCTGTGCTCCTCGTGGCCGCGGGCCTGCTCGCCCGGTCGCTCGGGCGCCTCGCGGCGGAGGACCCGGGCTTCCGCCCCGCCGGCTTGCTGAGCGTCCGGCTCGGGCTCAGCGACGAACGCTACCCGGAGCGTCCACAGTACCTGGAGGCGTGGAGGCGCATCCTCGAGGAGCTCGGGGCGGTACCGGGCGTGACGGCGGCCGGCTTCGTGCGCGATCTGCCGCTGGTGGGCAGGCCCGAGTCGGTCGACTGGGAGTTGCCCGGCGGGGAGAGCCGCGCACCGGGCGAGGCGCGCCGGATCCAGGTCTCGCCGGGCGGTCTGCGCACGCTCGGTGTGCCGCTCGAGCGCGGCCGCGACGTCGAGTGGACCGATCTCCCGGGCGGGCCGCCGGTGGCCGTGGTGAACGAGACCCTGGCGCGCGAGGCCTTCGGGGGCTCCGATCCGGTCGGCCGACGATTCTCCATCGGTGGCGACGTCGTCGAGGTGGTGGGAGTGGCGGCGGACGTGCGGCACGGCGGCCTCGACGAGAAGCCCCTGCCGGTCGCATATCTGCCCCAGCTCCAGAATCCGCGGCGCTCCGGCGCCTTCCTGCTGCGCACCGAGGGTGATCCGGCGGCGCTCGTGCCGGCGGTGCGCGACGCCCTGGCCCGGGTGGATCCGGCCCAGGCGATCAGCGAGGTCGCCACCGGCGAGCAGATCGTCGGTCGCGAGCTGGCCCGCCCCCGCTGGCTGGCGGCCCTGGTGGGGACCACCTCCCTGGTCGGCATCCTCCTCACCCTGGTGGGCGCCTACGGTGTCACCGCGCAAGAGGTCCGCCGCTCGCTGCCGGACCTCGCCGTGCGCGTGGCGCTCGGCGCCGGTCGCGCGAGAGTCGGGGCGCGGGTGCTGGCCGGAGCGGCGGCCGCGGCGGGCGTCGGCCTGCTGCTGGGGCTCGCCCTCGCGGCGTGGCTCGGCAGCGTCCTCGGGTCCCTCGTCTTCGGAGTCCGTCCGCTCGACCCGCCGAGCTACGGGTTGGCGGCTCTGGCCGTGCTGGCGGTCGTCGCCGCGGCCTCGGTGGGGCCGCTGCGCAGGGCTCTGCGCGTCGACCCGGCGAGAATCCTCCAGGAGGAGTCCGGGCCCTAGATCTGCCCGCGGAGCCGGGCGCAGAGCCAGTCGGCCGCGCGGTGGTGGAGGGGGCGCCGGGAGAGCTCGTCGGGCTGCAGGCGGTGAGCGAGCTCCAGGTCGGACTCGAAGAGGGCGGCGAGGGCCTGCGCGGTCTCCTCGTCCCAAATGCCGAGCCCGAGCTCCGCGTTGATGTCGAACGATCGCTCGTCGAAGTTGGCCGAGCCGAGGTAGGCCCACCGGCGGTCGACCACGACGACCTTCTGGTGCAGGAGGCTGGGAGCGTACTCCCAGACCTCGACGCCGGCGTCCACGAGGGCGGGGTACAGCGCGTGCGCGGCGTGCCAGATGAGGCGCGAGTCCGTGCGTTCGCCGGCGGTCAGCAGGCGCACGCGCACCCCGCGCTCGCGCGCGGCGCGCAGGAGGCCGAGCACCTCGGCGGCCGGCGCGAAGTAGGGGTTCGCGATGAGCAGCTCCCGGCGCGCCGCCGCGATCATCACCCGGTAGTAGAGGGAGGAGCTCGACACGCCGCCCTTCGGGGAGCTGGCGACCAGCTGCAGGACGACGTGTCCCTCGACCTCCGGCGCGGGGAACTCGGCGGGGTCTTCGAGCACGTCGCCGCTCTCTTCCATCCAATGCTGGGCGAAGGCGCCCTGGAGCTGGCGCAGGATCGGCCCCCGAACCTCCATGCCCAGGTCCCGCCAACTGCCCGGCCGGTCGCCGGAGCCCTCCCACTCGGGGGAGATGCCGTGACCGAAGACGAAGGCGCGCAGGCCGTCGACGACCGCCAACTTGCGGTGGGTCCGGCTGTTGAGGCGGCCGAGGCTGCGCAGTCGCACGTCGTGGAAGAACGTGACGGCGCATCCGGCATCACGCAGCGCCGTCCGCTGCGTGCGCTCGATGCCGGCAGCTCCCATCCCGTCGAGGAGCAGCCGGACGCGGACGCCGCGGCGGGCGGCATCGGCGAGCGCGTGGGCGAGGCGATTCGCGATCGCACCCGGCTCCCAGATGTAGACCTCGAGGTGGACGCTCGAGCGCGCCGCCTCCACGGCTTCGAGCAGGACCGGGAAGAACCCGTCCCCGTTCTCGAGCAGCCGCACCGAGTTGCCGCCGACGCGCGGGCTGCGGATCAGGGCGTCCACCACGTCGGCGATCTCGTCGGGCGTGCCGACCTTGGCGACCTCGATGCGCGTGGGCCGCTGGCTGCGTCCCGACCAGAGGAGCAGACCGAGGAACGCCGCGACGATCCAGCCCAAGGCGGCGATCCAGGGGAGCCAAGCGTGCATGGTCGGCGACGATTCTACGGTCCGGCAGCGCGGCCGATAGGATCGGCCGCATGGATCGACGAGCTTGGTCGGGTCCGGCGATCGCCCTGGCGTTTCTCCTCACCGTGTCGGCGACCGCGGCGGACGGCGAGGCACCCGCGGTCTGGACGGCGCCGCCGGGAGCCCCGGAGGCGCCGGTCGAGCCGACCGAGCTCGTCGCCCACGGGCACACGCGAATCGATCCGTACTACTGGCTCCGGGACCGAGACGACCCCCGGGTGACGGCCTATCTCGAAGCCGAAAACCGCTACTTCGAACGGGCCTTCGCCCCGCTGGCCTCTCTGCGCGACGAGCTGAGCTCCCAGCTGCTGGGTCGCCACGCCGTCACGCAACCGGTCACACCGTTCCGGCAGGCCGGATTCCTGATCTACGGGCGCCAACCGGAGGGTCGCGACTACCCGGTCTTCTATCGCCGGCGACTGGACGGGGGCCGACACGAAGGGCCCGAGGAGCTCATGCTCGACGTCAACGAGTCGGCGGCGAACCACTCCTACTGCCGCGTTCGCCTCGAGGGCCTGGATCCGACGGGACGCATCCTCGCCTACATCGTCGATACCGTGGGCAACGGCCGGTACACACTGCGGTTCCGCGATCTGGCGAGCGGGCGGGACCTCCCCGACCGGATCGAGGGCGTCATCGGCGGAGCGGTCTTCGGCACGCTGGTGTTCCCGGCCGTCGTCTGGGCGGCCGACTTCTCGACCGTCTTCTACGCCCGCCAGCTGCCGGACGACATGCGGCTGGACTCGATCCACCGGCATCGACTCGGGACCGGCCAGGCGGAGGACGCGCTCGTCTACCAGGAGGAGGATCCGAGCTTCTGGAGCCTGGTCACGGCGAGCAGCTCCGGGAAGCTGATCCTGCTCTACGCGATCGGGACCGACGTCACCGAGGTCCGGGCACTGGAGGCCGCACGTCCGCTGGAGGAGCCGCGACTGCTCTTCTCCCGAGAGGGCGGCACGCAGAGCTGGGTCGAGGAGCACGACGGAGAGTTGATCGTCCGTACGGACGACGGGGCGGAGGGCTATCGCGTCGTCCGCATGCCGCTGGACGACCCCGATCCGGCCCTTCGGCGGGAGGTGCGCCCGGGTCGAGACGGAGTGCTGATCGACGCCATGCAGGTTCTGAAGGGACACGTGGTGCTGCTCGAGCGACGGGAAGCGCGCCCGGAGGTCTGGATCGTCGATCTCGCAGACGGCTCGTCGCGACGGGTCGAGCTCGCCGAGGAGGCGTCCCAGACCCGGCTGGCGTTCCGCCAGGATTGGGCCTCCGGGACGGTGCGGCTCGAGTACTCGTCGCTGACCGCGCCCCGCAAGCTCCTGGCGGTCGATCTCGCCGACGGTGCGGTCCGGACCGAGACCGAGCTGCAGGAGGTCGACGGCTACGATCCGCGGCTCTATCGCTCGGAGCGGTTCTGGGCCACGGCCCGGGACGGCGCCCGCGTTCCGGTCAGCCTGGTCTATCGAGCGGACCGGAGCGACGGGAACCCGCGACCGCTCCTGCTCTACGGGTACGGGACCTACGGAGTGACCATCGATCCGGCGTTCGACGCCGCCCGGCTGTCGCTGCTCGATCGGGGCTTCGTGTACGCCATCGCGCACGTGCGCGGCGGGCAGGCTCTGGGGAGGTCGTGGTACGAGCACGGTCGGGGGCCCGAGAAGATCCACACCATGCAGGACTTCGTGGATGCCGGCCGCGCGCTGGTGGCGTCGGGGTGGACGGCGCCGGACCGTCTCTTCGCCCTCGGCGAGAGCGCCGGCGGTGCCACGGTCGGAGCGGCACTGAACATGGCACCCGATCTCTTCCGCGGCGTCGTCGCCAAGGTTCCGGCCGTCGATCTCGTGACCTCCATGTCCGACCCGTCGATCCCACTGGTCACCGGGGAGTACGGTGAATGGGGCAACCCGGCGGAGCGGGATGCCTACTTCGCGCTCCTCGCCTACTCGCCGTACGACAACGTGGCGCCGCGCGAGATTCCGGCACTGCTCGTCTTCGCGGGCCTGCACGACCGCCAAGTCTCGTACTGGGAGCCGGCGAAGTGGGTGGCCAAGCTCAGGGCCACGGCCACAGGCCGCCCTCTCATTCTGCTGCGCACGGACATGGAAGCGGGACACTTCGGCGCCAGCTCCGCCGCTCGGCGGCTCACCGACGAAGCCCTGGTGCAGGCCTTCCTGCTGCGGCTGGCCGGGCTCGGCTAGGGCACGGTCGTCGACCAGGCCGCGGTGTCGCCGCTCTCGAACCCGTCGGCGAAGAGGCCGCCGGTGTTGTGCAGCAGGATCACCTCGTCCTCGAGCTCGTCGATGAGGGCGAGGTCGAGGTCGCCGTCGCGATCCATGTCGAGCATCACCGAGCAGGAGGCCGCCTCGGTGGAGGCGATCTCGCGGTCGAAGGTGAAGGTGCCGTCGCCGTCGTTGGTGAAGAGCGACCAGTCGCCGAAGTAGCTGGCGGTGATCCAGTCGAGGTCGCCGTCGCCGTCGAGGTCGCCGAGGTCGGTGGCCAGGGCCTGCGGGTCGACCGGGTACTCGTCCGGGGCTCCGAGGTGCCCGGCACCGTCGCCGAGCAGAATGGCGCCCTCGTTGCTCGAGCCGTTGGCCGAGGAGACGTCGTCGTGACCGTCGCCGTCGACGTCGCCGACGGCGATCATCCAGGCGTTGCCCCCGATCGGCTGGTCGGAGGCGGGCGTCACGGTTCCGTTCCCCATCCCCAGGTAGACCTTGGCCCGCTGGCCGCTCTGGGTGCCGACGACCAGGTCCAGCAGGCCGTCCTCGTCGAAGTCGCCCGCGCCCAGGGCCCAGGGGGAGCCGGCGCCGGACCCGACCGGGGTCGGTGAGCCGAAGACGCCCGATCCGTTGTTGAACAGCAGGACGAGATCGCTGTCGGCCAGCTGGGTCGCCGCGACGTCGAGATCGGCGTCGCCGTCCAAGTCGAGCACCGCGACGCCCCGCGCGCTCTGCGGAAGCGCGATCACCTGCGGTGGCGCGAAGGTGCCGTCGCCGTTGCCCAGCAGGATCGCGACCGACAGCCCGACGGTGTTGGCGACGGCGACGTCGGTGTGCCCGTCGTGGTCGAAGTCTCCGGTCTCCGAGGGGCTGGGGGTGGCGCCACCGGTGTCGTTGGGCGGTTGCAGGAAGTCGTCGTAGAGGCCCGATCCGTCGGCCCGGTTCGGGAAGACCCTCAGGTCCTCGGTGTCCTCGTTGACGATGGTCAGGTCGAGCCAGCCGTCTTCGTCGAGGTCGCCGGCGAAGCCGCCGTAGGCGCGGCTCGACTGCCCCGGCGTGGTGCGAGTGGTCAGGCGGTCCGCCTCGGAGAGCTCGAGACCGGCCGGGCCGGCGGCAACCCAGAACTGGAACGAGTAGCCGCCGGTCCGCAGAGGAGAGCCGTCCTGCGCCTGGATCGCGTCGGAGAGCAGAACGAGGACGCTCTCGCCGGCCGAGAACGCCGCGTCCGGCGTCAGCGTCACGGTCCGTCCGTCGGCGGAGAAGGAGAACGAGCCGCTGACCGTGCCGCTCCAACGCGCGAACGCCCAGAAGCGGGCGGGAGTGACGGTGGAGGCCTGGACGGCGCGGTCGAAGGTGACGGCGATCGCGCCGTGCAGGGGCGCTCCGAGCGAGCGCGCGGCCGGCTGCGTGCCGACGACCTGCAGCTCGCCGGCCGCGACCGCCGTGGGGAGGGCGAGAAGGAGGGAGAGGACGGTCAGGACCCGGCGTGAGGCGCGCACGGCACCACCCTAGGAAGAGGAGCCGGCCGCCGCAAGGGGATCTCGACAGTCTGAGGTAGCATCCCCGGCATGGCCGGTTCCGTGCGCCATGGGGTCGCGTGGTCCGCGATCGTCGCGATCTCCCTGCTGTGGGGGAGCGCTCTGGCGCCGGCGGGCGTGCCCGACTGTGCCTGCGGGCACCGAGCCGGTTGTCTGTGCCCGCACGAGGACGAAGCGCCGGCCTGTCACCGGGCGATGGGAGCGACGTCCGGACCCGACCCCTGCTCGCTGACCGCACCGCGGCCCGGCGCCGATGTCGAGCTGGCTCTTCTGCCGGTCATGGTGCCGTCGCCCCTGCCGGCGATGGCGCCCTCGATCGCCCCCGGGCTCGCGCCGGCGCGGGTCGACTCGCCCGCGCTGCCGGTCGCCTCCCTGGACCGATCTCGTCCCGAATCGCCGCCGCCCCGTCTCCTCGGCTGAGCGTCGATTCCCCACAGCAACCCCTACCGCGCTCGAGCGCGGCGGCTCCGCCGCTCGCGCGAGCGATGCGTTCGAACGAGGAGACCGAGAATGAGCCCTCGAGATTCCGCAACGGCGCGCCGGAGGTGCGTCGCCCTCCTGTGTGCCGCCTCCATCTGGACCGCTGGAGCCTTTGCGGCCGACGACGAGAAGACCGACGACGAGAAGCCCGCGCCGCCCGCGCGGTTCGAGCAGTCCCTGTTGGTGACCACGGCCCCGGAGGTCGCCGAGGAGGTGCGCATAGAGGGCGGCGACGTGGCATCCGCCCCCGGCAACGATCTCGCGGGGGCCTTGCGACGGCAGCCGGGCCTCGACGCGGCCCGGCGCGGGGCGGTGAACTTCGATCCCGCCGTTCGCGGGCTGCAGGAGCGCCAGCTCCTCACCTTGGTCGACGGCACGCGCACTTTCGCGGCGGGGCCCGCGCGCATGGACTCGGGGATCAGCCACGTCGGGCCGGAGTCGGTCCAGAACGTCCGGGTGGTCAAAGGACCGTACGCGCTCGCCTGGGGCAGTGGAGCCCTGGCCGCGGTCCGGGTCGAGACGTTCACGCCCGCGTTCGATTCCGGGCCCGGAGGACGCCTCTCGATCGGGCACGACGACAACGGCGCGCGGACCGACGCGGCCGGCTCGGGCTGGTGGAGCGACGATCGCTTTCGCATCTACGGTGCGCTCGAGGTGCGCGAGGGCGGGGACTACGAGAGCGGCGACGGCACCGAGGTCCCTGGGGACTACACCTCCCGTGAAGGTCGCCTGGGTCTCGGTTGGCAGGCGACCGAGTCGACGCGTCTGGAGTACCGCGGGTCCTACCAGGATCAGGACGATCTCGACTATCCGGGGCGGATCCTCGACGCGACGTACTTCACCCATCGCGGCCACAACCTCGAGGTCTCCTGGGCCGGAGGCTCCGCCTCTGCGCTCGACGAGGCGTTCGGCCGCCTCTACAGCAATCACAAGAGCCACCGGATGAACAACGACGAGAAGCCCACCGCCCAGCCGAACCCCAACCGCGTGCCGCCCTTCGGGATCGACGTGGACCTGCCGACCGAGTCCGACACCGAGGGTGCGACCGGGCATCTGGCATGGTCGCTGGGCGATGCGCGACTCGAGGGCGGGCTGGAGGCCTTCAACGTGCGGCAGGACGCGGTGCGGACGATCAGTCGTCGGGACACCGGGGCAGTGATCTTCGTCGACCGCGTCTGGCCCGACGTCTCGATCGACCACGGCGGCGCCTACCTTCAGACCGTGCTGCCGCGACAGGATTGGACGCTCACCGGGACCGTCCGCGTCGATCGAGAAGAGAGCTCGGCCGGTGCGCCCAGCGACTTTTTCCTCGAGAACACCGAGGGCTCGGTGACCCGCGACGACACCTCGGTCTCGGCCGCTCTCTCCTGGCGCCGCCGAGTCGGCTCGCGCGGCCGGATCCTGCTCGGCGTCGGACGGGTGGTCCGTCAGCCGACGGCGCTCGAACGCTACGCCGACCGCTTCCCCTCGTCCCGCTTCCAGGTGGCCGCGGAGTTTCTCGGCGATCCCCAGCTCGACCCCGAGACGGCGCTGCAGGGGGACCTGTCGCTCAGCTGGGGCGGCCCCGCGCTCACCGCCGAGCTCGACCTCTTCGTGCGCGACGTCGACGACTACATCACCGTTCAGCCCGACCCCGACGTGCCGCGCCGCCTCCCCCTCTCGCCGATGACGGTCTACCGCTACATCAACGGGGAAGGGGCCACCTTCTGGGGCGGGGAGGCGAGCCTCGTCGGCCGTCCGACGCCGGCGTGGAGCTGGCGGACGTCGCTCTCCGCCGTGCGCGGCGACGACGACACCTTCGACGAGCCGGTCTTCGGCATGCCTCCGCTGACGGGCCGGGCCGGCCTCAGGTGGCAGGGGCTCGAAGGACGGTTCTGGGTCGACGGCGGAGTCACGGTGGCCGACGACCAGACCCGGGTCGCCACCACTCGTCTGGAGAAGCCGACGCCGGGGTACACGGTGGTCGACCTCGAGGCCGGCTGGTCGCTCGCGGAGCGCTGGCGTCTGCGGGTTCGGGCCTCGAACCTCCTCGACGAGGAGTACGCCAACCACCTGAACACCCTGAACCCGTTCACCGGCGAGCGGATCCCCGAGCCGGGCCGCAGCGTCTTCGCCGGCATCGGGGTCGACCTTTGACAGGCCGAAGAGTCTCGGCCGTCGTCCTCCTCGCGGGGACTCTGGCGCTCGGCTGCCGGAGCCGAAACAACGCGGTTCCCGACGGCGCGGAGCTCTATGCGAGCTCCGGCTGCGCGGCCTGTCACGGTCTGCGCGGACGGGGCGACGGACCCTCGATGCGCGAGAGGCCGTCGGGCGGTGTCGATCTGACGCAGGAGGACGGCTTCCGCTACGGCCGCGACGTCGAAACGGTCTCGGCGACCATCGCCTACGGCCGCATCAGCGAGCGGGGTACCATGCCTCCCCATTCGTACCTCGACGCGCAGGAGCGGCGGGCTCTGGCCCGATACGTCCTCTCCCTCGCCGCCTCGCGGAGCCGGATCCGCTCTCCGTGGAGGAGGCGTGGGTCCGGCTGGTGCCGCCCTCGGCGGCGGTCACGGCGGGATTCCTCCGCGTCCGCAACGCCGGCGATCGCCCGGTGGAGATCGTCGGGGCCTCGAGCGACGTCGCGAAGACGGCGGAGCTGCACGTGATGTCCGAGGAGAACGGCATGATGACGATGCGACGGGCGGCGAGCGTCGAGGTTCCGGCACGGGGCAGCCTCGAGCTCGCTCCCGGCGGTGCCCACCTGATGCTGATCGGGCTCGAGCGCCCGCTCTCCCCGGACGAGACGGTGCGGCTGCGGTTGGATCTGGCCAACGGAGAGCACCTCGAGGTCGAGGCCGCCGTGCGCCGGGAGCCGCCGGGGGAGGCCGGGCGGTGACCCGGCTCCTGTACGGCGCGGCGTTGGCCGGTTCCCTCGTGCTGGCCGGTTGCGGCCCCGACCTCGCCGGCGAGCTCACCGAGCTGCCGATCGGCGGAGAGCTGGGCCTCGCGACCACCGACGGGTCGACCTTCCGCTTCGCCGACCATCGGGAGGATGTCGAGCTGCTCTACTTCGGCTACACCACCTGCCCGGACGCCTGCCCGACGGCTCTGAGCCGCGCCGCGGCGGTGACGCGGACGCTGCGGGAGCGAGGCGGCCCCGAGCTGGCGGACCGCCTCCTGGTCCTCCTCGCCACCATCGACCCCGCGCGGGACTCGCCGGACAAGCTCGCCGAGTACCTGACCTTCTTCGGCGTCAACGGGCTCGGCCTCGTCGGCGACGAGGAGGAGATCGCGGCCGCGGCGCGGCGTTACGGCGCGACCTACGAGAGGGTCGAGAGCGGCTCGGCCGCGGGAGCGCTCTTCGATCACACGACGCACATGTACCTGATCGACCGGCGCGGGAGGGTGCGCCGGCTGGTCCGCTCGGACGACCCCATCGAACGGGTCGCCGACTGGGTGGCCTACCTGATCGAGGAGGGCTGAGCTCCGTCCCGTCCGAGGTCAGCTCAACCGCGCCAGGACGGGTCGATACCGAAGTTGTGCCACGAGCGGGCGACTCGGAGCACCGGCCCGACGGGTCGGCCGTCGAAGGAACTGGGGACGACTCGGCCGAGGAGATCGATCGTGGCGAGGGACCCGCCGAGCGCGACGTGCAGCCGATCGCCGTGGGCTCCGGCCGCGAGGCCTGTGGCGGCGCCGGCCTCGAAGCGCAGGTGCCCCACCTGGCGTATCCGCCCGGCCGAACCGCGCGAAAGAGTGAAGACCTCGTCCGAGCGCTCGCGGCCGATCACCACGCTTCCCGGGCCCGTTACCACGAGGCGAAGGTTGCCGCGACCGGGCGCGGACGGGATCTCCTCGCCGTCGAGGAGGCGAAGGTCCCGGTCGAGCCGGAAGATTCGGCCGGCGTCCGAGCCGACCACGAGGAGGTCCTGTGATCCCTCGTCGAAGGCAAGGGCATCGACGTCGAACGGCAGTTCCCGACGGCCACGCTCGGTGGCGGCCTCGCCGTCCAGGACGATGATGGTGCGCCGGACTGCAAGAAACAGCCGCTGCCGGAAGCCGCCATAGGTGAGTCGGTCGATCGGCTCGCCGGCTGTCAGGCGCCTGCGCCACGTGTGGTCGGTCAGGTCGAGCTGCCAGAGGTCGCGGCCGCCCGATTCACAACAGACCGCCACGGGTAGGGTCGGATGGAGCGCCAGGTCTTGCAGTTCGCCCTCGAACGGCAAGGGAACCTGCAGCGACTGGGTCGCCCCGTTCCACGGCATGGAGAAGTAGTGGACGAGAGTCTTGTCGACGTTGGTCAGCGCGAACCAGGGCTTGATCGCGAAGTAGCTGTCGAGGAAGCGCTTGGTCGGCCCCGCGTCGCCACCCTGGAAAAGCTGCAGAAGGGTCGTGTGCTCCCGTCGAAGGTCGCCGTCTTGTGGACGGCCGAGAACGATCGAACCTTGGGGCGGGATTGGGTCGTGAGGCTGTCGTTCGAGTCGGCCGGGTCGCGCATCGACGACGATCTTCTCGTCGGAGCGCATCAGACCGACCAAGCTCAGACAGTGGCCGCTGAGGCGATCCCACTGCTCGCCGTCCCACTGATACCGCCCGTAGCAGAACGAAACGAGCCCGTCGGCCTTCACCGTGTCGCGTAGGTGGGAGA
This sequence comes from Thermoanaerobaculia bacterium, assembly GCA_041394745.1. GTDB lineage: Bacteria > Acidobacteriota > Thermoanaerobaculia > Multivoradales > JAHEKO01 > JAWKHP01. Next base: position 102,039 of record JAWKHP010000008.1, read on the forward strand.
ACTGGATCGCCACATCGTCGTCGAATCGTCGACCGATGACGATCGCCGGAATGTCGCGGTCGTCGAGCAGAGCGGCGAGCCCGTCAACGGCGTCTCCATATCCGGTGCCGTCGACCGGATCGGTGTTCATGTAATTGGCCATGGTGGCGATGTTCGACGTCACCAGTCCGTACAGCGTCATATCCGGCATCCCGAACAGGACGGCACTCTGCTTTCCGTGGTGAGCGATGAAGTACAGCCAATTGGCCGCAGCGGTGGGAAAACAGAACATCAGTCCGACGTTGTCCAGGCCCTTGCGTTTCTGATCGAGGTCCGGGACCTTTTCGATCCGGTACTTGAAGTGCTCCGCCATCGCTCAGTCCTCCGTTCCGTTCCTGTGCTCCCACCGAGGCGAACGACGGAGAGGGGGGCGAGCGCGCGGCCACCGTGCGATCCGCCGCCTACGCCGTGGGGAGTGATCCCGAGAGGGACTCGAGGTCGGAGAGGAGCTGGGCGACGCCCGCGTAGCGCTCCGCCGGCTCCTTCGCCAGGCAGCGCAACAGCAGCGCCTCGAGCGCCGGCGGGATCTCCGGCCAGTGCTTGGACGGCGGCGTCGGCCAGCACGTGGAGGGTGGTGTCCAGGCTGTCGCGGAGATTCGCTTCCACCGGCCAGGGCAGGGTCCCGGTGAAGAGGCGGTAGAACACCACGCCGCAGGCGTAGACGTCGACGCGGAAGTCGGCGGCCTTGCCGAGGATCTGCTCCGGGGCGATGTAGTGGGGCGTGCCCTCGATCTTGCCGTTGCGCAGGTCGGTGCCGACGCCGCGCGCGATGCCGAAGTCCATGATCCGGGCGTTGCCCGTGGGGTCGAGGAGGATGTTGTCGGGCTTCAAGTCACGGTGGACGATCCCCGCGTCGTGGATCGCCTGCAGGCCGGAGCAGATCTGGCGCGCCAGTCGGAGACCGGCCGAGTAGGGCACCCGTCCGGAGCGGTCGAGAAGCTGCTGCAGGGTCACGCCGCGCACGTACTCCATGGTGAAGAAGAGGACGTCGCCGATCTCGCCGAGATCGTGCACGCGCAGGACGTGTGGATGGCTCACCGTGCGTGCGAGGCGCAGCTCCTCCTTGATCTTCTCCCTCGCTCCTTCGTCCCCGACGCTGCGCGGGCGCAGGATCTTCACCGCGACGACGTCGGACAGCGCCCGGTCACGAGCCCGGTAGACGACTCCCATGCCGCCGCTGCCGAGGAGCGATTGGATCTGGAAGCGTCCGGAGAGCACCGACCCGGGTCCGATCGCCTCGAAGGCGGGAGTATCGGCGGAGGGGAGCGTGGCGCGCTCCGGCGCCGCGATCCGCCGGGCGCCGGAGAGGCTGACGGTGTAGAAGGTCAGCGGTGTCAGCAGACCCTGGCGCTGCGGCAGCTCCACATCGGCCTGCGCGGCCGGCCCGGAGAGCTCCTCGCGGATCTCGCGCGAGAGCAGGATCTCGCCCGGCGTCGCTTCGCGGAAGAGACTCTCGAGGATCTGGATCGGGCGCCCGAGCAGCGACGGCCGCTCCTGGTCGGCCCACGAGACCCAGCCGCGGGCCACCGTACCGGAGGCGAGGACGAGCACGGGCGAGTCTCCGTCCTGGTCGGCCGCCCGTTCGAGCACCGTCACCGCCGCACGCAGCGCCCGGATGGCGCGCGACTCGCCGTCGAAGCCCAGCCACAGGCGGTGACCGGCGGTGGTCTCGATCCTCCCGCGGACGGCCTGGGCGGAGCGGCCGACCGCGAGGACGTCCTGCGCCAGGTCCTGGAAGGCGTCCTCGGCCGAGAGACCGCGGCCCGCCATCACGTAGCGGCGCAGCTCGACGCCGAGCACCGCCGTCTCGCCGATCCGCGCCTGTCGCAGCCCGCTCTCCAGCGCGTCGGCGGCGGAGGGGAGATTGCGCGACAGCTCGGCGACGAAGTCCTCCATGTCCCGCTTCTCGCGCAGCTCCGCCAGCAGGTGGTTGAAGGCCGCGGCGGACTCGCCGATCTCGTCCTCGGTCTCGACGTCGACGTGCTGGCTGTACTCACCCTTCTGGGCCGAGCGGGCCGCCGTGGCGAGGGCGCGGATGGGACGGGTCAGCCGCCGCGCGACCAGGAAGCTCGCCACCGAGGCGAGGAGGATGGCGCCGATGCCGGAGGCGAGCAGCGCCAGGGCGATGCGGCGGAACGGCGCGAGCTGGGCGGCGAGCGACGAGGCGGCGGCGGTGAGCCCGACCGGCGCGCCCTCGGGGTCGAGCAGCGGCGAGACCGTCACCCCCCACCGTTGGCCGGCCAGCTCGAGGTCGCGGAAGCTCGCGTCCGGCGCACGCCCCGCCGCCTCGAGGGCCCGCTCCAGATCGGCGGCGCTCGCCGGCTCGAGGGTGGTGCCGAGGGTGGTGAGACCGTCGGGCGTTCGCGCCAGCAGCGAGATCTCCGAGTCGCCCACCACCGCGAGCTCCTCGGCCGCGATGTCGTCGAGCGGATAGCCGGTGAAGAGGAAGCCCAGGAGGTCGATGCCCTGGGCGAGCGGGACGCCCACCATCCGGTAGAGCCGGCCGTCCTCGGCCCACAGGCCCGCAGCCTGGTAGTTCTCCATCGCGTCGGCCACCAGCGGCCGGTCGGCCAGCGACTCGCCGTCCGTCCACGATCCACCCATGCCGGCGAGCAACCTCCCGCCGGGGTCGGTGACGAACGCCAGCTCGTACCCGAGGTCCGGCTGCCGCTCCTCGAGCAGATCGCGGATGGAGGCCCCTTCGCCGCGGTTGCTCGCCTCGGCGACGTACGCGAAGAGACCCGCGTCGCTGACGAAGACCCCCGAGAGCAGGCCGAGGCGGTCGTAGAGATCGGTCTCGTAGCGCTCGCGACGCTCGGAAGCCCGGCCGAGCTGCTCGCGGATCGAGGCGCGGGCGACACGGTTGGCGAGCACCCAGGACACCACGCCCGCCGCCGAGACCGCCACCAGGATGAGCAGCGAGACGAAGAGGAAGATCCGTGTGCCGAGGCGCATCGAAGCTCGCGATCAGTTGTAGCGATCCCGGGCGGCGCGGTAGGGCCGGCCGAACTTGTCCAGGTGGGGCGGGATCGTGTGCTTGGAGATCTCGATCTCCACGTCGTCGAGGACCGCCGAAGGCTCGACCCGCAAGGTGTCGAAGTCCCCACGGGGGTGCCAGAGGATCAGCGTACCCGGTCCCTCCGGCAGGTCCGAGAGACGGAAGCGGCCGGAACGGTCGGGCCGCGTGTAGAACGGCGTGTCGAGCACGAGGACATAGGCGAACATCGACCGGTGAACGTTGCAGTAGATCCGCACCAGGCCCGGTCGTTCGAAGGTGAAGCTCGCACCGTCCGAGCGTCCGTAGACGCCGAGGTCGAACTGGCTGCCGGGGGAGACCGAGAAGACGTTGTGCAGGATGGGGTCGAAGTTGGGGAACCGCACCTCCGCTCCCCGCGCCACGATGAGCACCTGGGGCTGGAACTGCTTGCGGGAGGTGGCCATCACCGCGGGCGTTTCGGGCACCTCCACGGTCACCCTGCGGTCGGGCTGGAACGCCACCACCGACTCCTCGACGCCGCGCGAGACCCTGGCACCGCCCTCGGCCGTCAGCTGCACGACGCCCCGGATCTCCCCACCGGCCGCGGGTACGGCGAGCAGGGCCAGCAGCGAGAGCGCCCGCGCGATCGGCCCGCCGGTGCGAGCCCCGTCAGCCGCCATAGCGCAGCCGCAGCGTCGCCAGGAGCTCGTCGTAGTCGACCTCCCGGCCCGAGACCAGCGTCACGGTGTTGGTGGCGTACTCGATCGTCAGGTCCGTGCGTCCGACGATGCCCAGCCGCAAACCGGCGTCGATCTTGGTCCAGTCCCAGGCGAAGCTCGGCGACGGGGTGACGGCCGGAGGGCGGAAGCCCGGGTCGAGCTGCGAGTAGCGGATCGCGGGCGCGATGGTCGGAAAGAGCTGCCGTCCGCGCACTCCCGCGAACAGAGGCAGGTCGAACCTCCAGGCGAGCTCCATCTCCGCTCCGGTGCGGGGCAGACCCGCCAGGTCCTGGTCCACGTACTGGGCGAAGAGGGAGAAGCCGCCGGCGTACACCCAGAGGTTGGCGCCGACCTCCTCCTTCTCCTCGTCCGTGATCGGGTAGGGGAAGAGGTTGAACGGACCGCGCAGCAGATCCAGGTCGCCGCCGTAGAAGGTCCCCTCCAGCTCGACGGTCTCCGCGAGGTCACGGCGCCGTGCGAAGGTCAGCAGCTCGAAGCCATGGGTCGCGAGCTCGTCGGCGAAGCGGATCCCGAGCCCGAAGCCCACCTCGGGGTGATCGAAGCTCGCCTCGTCGATGGCCACGTCGGCGTCGTAGAGGATCGGCACGCCGCTGCGCAGCTCCGGATCGGGAAACGGCGTCATGAAGATCGGCGTTCCGTTGTCGCCGGCCAGGGCGTTGGGGTCGCGCATGAAGACGGGGTTGCCGTGGGTGAACGAGCCCTTGAGGTAGAGGTGCCGGCCGAGGTCGAGCCCGAGCTCCACCCCGATGTCCTCCATGCGGTTGAAGGCCGTGGAGACGACGCCGTAGCTCTCCAGGTGCCGATCGTCCTGCCGCTCGAAGGCCGCGAACTTTCCGAGCTTCCCGTAGATCCCGCCGCGCTCCGGCAGCACCGCCGGCTCGGCCTCGCGGCCGAAACGGATCCACGCCTCGTCGACGTCCCACTCATCGTCGGTGGAGGTCGGGTTGCGGTCGTGCAGGTCGCGCAGGTCGACCTTGAGGTTGCTCGACAGCCAGGGCCGCCAGTCGCCGCCCCACTCCAGGGTCAGGGTCGAGACCTCCCAGTGGTCCCCGGGGTCGACGGTGCGCAGCAGCCCGACCGGTTGACCGGGCGGCAGCTGCTCCGGCGCGAACGGGAAGGGGACCGGGAAGGCGACCTCGTCGCTGGAGCGGAAGTGGGTCTTGAGCTCGACCCGGAAACGGGACGGGTGGGGCTCTTCGAACGACTCCCCCTCCTGGCCGAGAGCCGGGACGGCCAGGGCGAGGGTCAGCAGACCGAGGGCCGGGAGCGATCCGGCCGGAGCGCGACGCACTTGCAAGCAACCTCCTTCCCGGGGCAGAGCCCGGAGTCTAGCAGCGTTGTTCGCTGCCTCGTCCCCCTCGGGAGGCTACGGAGCGGTCCGGCCGGCGGATGGAGCGACCCGGCGATGCGACGGAGGCGAGCGCCGACTCCGGTCGCGGAGTCGGCGCTGGAATCGCGGGCAAGGGGCCGAGTGGCCGTCCGTTGTGGAGGCCGGGGCCCGGCACGACGCCGTGGGTGAGGTCGCCGAGGCCCGGGGCCGAGACGTAGAACTCGAGCAGCCCCTTGAAGGGGAAGACGGGCGAGACGTCCTTGCGCGAGCTCAGCTGCAACAGGGCGGAGCCGAGCACGAGCTCGATCCTGGCCACGTCGATCCGCCCGCCGTCGTCCGCCCGGACGATCGAGACGAGCAGCATCGTGCCCTCCTTGAGCTCGCCGGCGAAGACCCGGAGGTCGAGCTTCTGCAACGAGCCCTTGGTCGTCATCTTGACGATGCCGTCGACTTCCATGGACGGATTCATCGGCTCCAGCTTGAACGCCTTGACTCCCGCCTGGGCGGCGGTCGCCAGGAGCGCGAGCGCCAGCGCCAACGTCAATGCGGCCCTCTTCGTATTCCTCATCGTGTCGTCCTTTCCTCGGGGTTGGTCGTCTCGGGGGATCGACCCGCGCCGGGTCGCCCTCCACTCTGGGATGACCGGGGGTCGGTGTTCCTTACACGCGACACCGCGGTCGGGCGCCGGACGGGCGGCCCTCGACGTCGGTGGATGGGCGTCGTATGGTCGCCCCGTGCACCGAGAAACCTGGGCCGTGACCGCGATCGCGCTGGCGACGTGCGCCGCCGTGCACGCGCAGCCGCGGGTGGAGCCGGTGGGACCGGGCATCTTCGCCGTGCTGCAACCGGACGCGAGCCGCTTCGACGAATCGAACAGCACGGTGGTCGTTCTGGGCGACTCGCTGCTCGTCGTGGACTCCCAATCGAGCCTGGCGGCGACCCGGGCCACGATCGCGGCCATTCGCGCCCGGAGCGAGCTGCCGGTCGGCTGGCTCGTCCTCACCCACTGGCACGGCGATCACGTGCAGGGCGCGTCCCTCTACCGCGAGACCTGGCCCGACGTGCGCATCGTCGGACACAGAACGCTCGCGGTCGACGTGCCCGGCCGTGCGGAGCCGGCGCTCGACGAAGACACCGAGACCTGGGCGACGGCGATCGAGGAGGCCGAGGATCGTCTCGCCCGCGGCGTCGACCGGGAGGGTGCGCCACTCGACGCCGAGCGCGGTGCCCTGCTGGCCGGGCAGATCGAGGACGCCCGTGAGCGCGTGGCCGCCATGCGGGCCCTCCCTCGTCCCTTTCCCTTGCCCGATGTCGAAGTCGAGGAGGAGACGGCCTTCGAAGCCGACGGACGCAGCGTCCGGTTGCTCCACCGTCCGGGGCACACCCGCGGCGACCTGGTGGTCTGGATTCCGGATGCCGGCGTGCTGGCGAGCGGAGACTTGATCGACGATCTGCCGTTCGGCGGTCACGGTGTGCCCTCGGCGTGGATCGAGTCTCTCCGAACGCTGCGTGAGCTCCCGGTGCGGACCGTGGTTCCCGGCCACGGCGCGGTCCATCGAGGGGACGGTCACCTGGAGCGGGAGCTGGCGCTGTTCGAGTCGCTGGTCGATCAGGTCCGCCGGGCCGTGGCGGAGGGTGCCGACCTGGCGACCACCCAGGAGCGTGTCGATCTCGAGGCCCTGCGCCGCTCGTGGGTCGGTGAGGACGAGGTGGCGGCTCGGACCTGGGACGCGTTCATCCCCGCAACGATCGAGCGCGCGTGGCTCGAGGCGCGCGGCGAGCTCGCCGACTAGCCGAGCTCTCCCAGGAGCGCGAGTGCCGGTCCGCGAGAGGACCGGCACTCGCGGGCGCCGCCGTCACTGCGCCGACGTTCCGGGGACCGAGCCGTGGGCGAGGTTGCCGCGTCCGGGGGCCCAGACGATGAACTCGGTCACGCCCTTGAACGGGAAGAGAGGGGACACGTCCTTGCGCGAGTCCATCTGCAGGAGGGCGGAGCCGAGTACCAGCTTGATCCTGGCGATCTCGACGGGCTCCGACGCGCCGTCCCGCACGATGGAGACGTGGAGCATCGTCCCCTCCTTGAGCTCGCCGGTGAAGACCCGCAGGTCGAGCCTCTCGGTTCCCCCCGTCTTCGTCATCTTCACCAGCCCGTCGACCTCGATGGCCGGGTTCATGGGCTGGAGCCGGAAGGCCAGGACGCCGGCTTCTGCGGTCGCGGCCATGAGGCCGACCCAGGCGAACAGGCTCATCGAAAGGGCCATCAGTCTCTTGCTGCGCATCGTGTACCTCTCTTCGTGGTCGTGTCGGTTCATCCGCACACGAGGGAAGGATGCGCCCCGGTCGATTACGACGACGTGACCGGCGATCCCACCTCACGGGGTGGGAGCGGTTCAGAGCCGCGCGGCGCGCAGGAAGAGCGGCCAGCGCAGCGTCCGCTCGGCCGTCGGGTCGCCCCACAGGGCGCCGAGCTCGCGATCGAGCTCGGCCACCAGCTCCCCGTGACCGTCCGCGAGGAGGGACCGGGTCCCGCTCCAGGTGCGGACGAACTCGCGGAGCGTCGCGAGGCTCCAGCGCGCCTCGGCCCGGAAGACGGCGCTCGGCAGCGGTGTACCCGGCAGCTCGAGGCCCTCGTAGCGATCGTCGACCAGGCGGACCCGGTCGGAGAACCACGGCCGCGCGACCTGCCAGTAGAAGCGCGAGAAGACCTCGTCGAAGGGAGGGTCGACGATGGCCACGTGATAGGTCCACGCGGCGACGACGCCTCCCGGACGCGCCACCCGCTCGACCTCCGCGCCGAAGGCGGAGAGATCGAGCCAGTGGATCGCCGCGGCCACGGTCACCAGATCCACCGACGCGGCCGTGAGGCCGCTCGCCTCCGCTGCGGCACGGCGGTACTCGATGCGGTCTCCGGGCCGCGCATGCTCGAGTTGTGCGGCACTGACGTCGGTGGCGACGACGCGAGCGAACAGCGGCGCCAGCCCGTGGGCCGCCTGGCCGGAGCCGGTGGCGCAGTCCCAGGCCAGCTCGCGCCGGTCGACCAGCGCGGCCAAGTGTGTGAAGAGGGCTTCCGGGTAGCCGGGGCGCGAGCGCGCGTATTCGCGGGCGACGGGCGAGAAGTCGGGCGTGGACATGGTGCCGGATGGGCAGTCTAGCGCCGGCCGTGAGAGGATCGGCGCGGCTCCGATGACGACGGCGACCGAGAGGTTCCCGCGCGGCCCGGCCTCGCCGGCCGCCCTCCTGCTGGTTCTGTGGGCCGCGTCGCCGATCGCGGCTCGAGGCCCGGTCCTGATCCACGACGCGCTGGTGATCGACGGCACGGGTGCCCCCGCTCGCCGCGCCTCGGTCCGGCTGGCGGGCGACCGCGTCGAGGCGGTGGGCGCTCTCGCGGCTCGCGAGGGTGAGACGGTCGTCGAAGCGGAGGGCCTGGCGCTGGCGCCCGGCTTCATCGACACACACAGCCATCACGACGAGGACGGCGATCCGGCCCAGCTCGCCGTCGTCACCCAGGGCATCACGACGATCGTGGTGGGGCAGGACGGCGACTCCCACCTGCCGCTGGCCGCCTTCTTCGACGATCTCGAGAGCGCGCCCTGGGCGGTCAACGTCGCCTCCTACTCGGGGCACGGCTCGTTGCGCGAACGGGTCCTGGGTGACGACTTCCGCCGTCCCGCCGCGGAGGACGAGGTCGCCGCGATGGCCCGGCTGCTCGAGGCCGACCTCGAGGCGGGTTCCCTGGGCCTGTCGACCGGACTCGAGTACGACCCCGGGATCTACTCGGCACCGGGGGAGATCGTCGCCCTGGCGCGGGTTGCCGGCGCGGCGGGCGGACGCTACATCAGCCACGTCCGCAGTGAGGACCGGGCCTTCGAGGCGGCGGTCGAGGAGCTGCTCACGGTCGGGGGCGAGGCCGGGCTGCCGGTTCAGATCTCCCACCTGAAGCTCGCGCGCCGGGGCCTCTGGGGCACCGCCCCCTCTCTGCTCGAGCGCCTCGACGCGGCGCGTGCCGCGGGCGTCGAGGTCAGCGCCGACCTCTATCCGTACGAGCAGTGGCAGTCGACACTGACCGTGCTCTTTCCCGAGCGCGACTTCGCCGACCGCGACGAGGCCGCCTACGCCCTGACCGAGGTCACCCGTCCGCAGGACGTGCTGCTCACCCGGTTCGAGGCGCATCCGGAGTGGGAGGGCCGTACCCTGGCGGAGGTCGCCGAGGAGCGCGGCACCGATGCCGTGACCGCGCTCATCGACCTGATCGCCATGGCGCGCGAGGCCGGCGCCGAGGAGGAGATCGTCGCCCGCTCGATGCAGGAGAGCGACATCGCCGCGCTGCTGGCGTGGCCGGAGACGAACCTCTGCACGGACGGCAGCGCCGGCTCCGGTCACCCCCGGGGCTGGGGGGCCTTCCCGCGCGTCTTCCGGCGCTTCGTCCGCGAGCTCGGCGTTCTCTCTCTCGAGGAGGCCGTCGCCAGGATGACCTCGGTCGCGGCCCGGCACGTCGGCCTGGAAGGGAGAGGCACGATCGAGCCGGGCGCCGTCGCGGACCTCGTCCTCTTCGACCCCGAGACGATCGCCGACCGTGCCACCTTCACCGAGCCGACGCTGCCGTCGGTCGGCGTCTCCCGCGTGTGGGTGGCGGGGGTCGAAGTGCTCGCGGACGGTCGCCCGACGGGGGCGCGGCCCGGTCGCGTCCTGCGCCGCTCGGGCGGCTGAGAGGTCGCGGCGGGCCGCTCAGGCGGCCGGCCGGACCGAGGGGAGGAAGCCGGGAGCCTGCCGGTGCCGCGTCGCCCGCTCGAAAGCGTAGGCGTAGCCGAGGAGGGCGGGCTCGCTCCAGGCGCCGCCGAAGATGGAGAGGCCGACCGGCAGGCCGGCGACGAAGCCCGCCGGCACGGTCACGTGCGGGTACCCCGCCACGGCCGCGGCGGTCGAGAAGCCGCCGCCGTAGGAGTCTCCGTTGACCCAGTCGGTCAGCCAGGCCGGACCGCCCGTGGGAGCGACCAAGGCGTCGAGGCGATGGCCCGAGAGGGCGGCGTCGATCCCCTCGCGCCGAGAGAGCCTGCGGCACAGCTCGCGGGCCTCGAGATACTCCGGCTCGGTGAGCGGACCGAGCTCGGCGCACTGCTCGAAGATCTCCTGGCCGAACCAGGGCATCTCCTGGGCGCGGTGGGCTTCGTTGAAGGCGATCAGGTCGGCCAGGGTGCGCATCCGCGTGTCCGCCCGGGTGCGGAGATAGCCCTCCAGATCGGCCTTGAACTCGTACTTCAGCACCGTCCACTCGGCGTCGTCATACTCGCCCCGGTGGGGCAGCTCGACGGGATCGACGAGAGTGGCGCCGGCCCCCGACAGCGCCGCGAGGGCATCCTCCATCAGGGCGTCGACCCGGGAGTCGAAGCCGAAGAGGCCGCGAACGACGCCGAGGCGCGCCCCCTCCAGAGCGGCGACGTCGAGACGGGCCGTGAGCGCCGCGAAGTAGTCGTCCCGCCAGGCGGCGGGGATCTCCGCCGTTGCCGGGTCGTCCAGGTCCGTTCCGGCCATTCCTGCCAGCAGCAGCGCGGCGTCGCGGACGGTGCGCGCCATCGGCCCCGCCGTGTCCTGGCTGTGGGCGATGGGCACGATCCCGCGGCGGCTGACGAGGCCCAGGGTGGGCTTGACGCCGACGACGCCGCTGGCGTTCGCCGGACAGACGACGGAGCCGTCCGTCTCGGTGCCGACGGCGGCCGCGCAGTAGGCCGCGGACGCCGCCACCCCGGAGCCGGAGCTCGATCCGCAGGGGTTGCGGTCCAGGGCGTAGGGGTTGCGCGTCTGGCCCCCCCGCCCGCTCCAGCCGGACGTCGATCGGGTCGACCGGAAGGTGGCCCATTCGGAGAGGTTGGTCTTGCCGAGGATCACCGCGCCGTGAGCCCGCAACCGCCGGACGAGGAAGGCGTCGCGACCGGCGGGCGCCTCCGCCAGGGCCAGGGATCCGGCCGTCGTCAGCATCGCTCCCGCCGTCTCGATGTTGTCCTTGAGAAGGATCGGCAGTCCGTGCAGCGGACCGCTGGCGACGGCGGGCCGCGCGAGCTCGTCCACCTCCAGGAGCGCGTTCGTCCCGCTCGCACCGGCGTCGTGTGAGGCGATCCGCTCCAGGTAGAGGTCGCGCAGGGAAGCCGGCGTCAGCCGGCCCGCTGCGAGGGCGGCGGCGAGGTCGTCGAAGGTGGCGATCTCGAGAGGGAAGGTCGTCTTCTCCCCCGCCGCCGGTATCGAGCGCAGGGCGACGGTTCCGGCGGCCGCGGCGGTCCAGCGCAGCAGGTCGCGGCGGGTGGGGCGAGCCGCGGCGGGCCGATGCTCTCTGGCGCTCATCCGGTCGATCTCGAGGCGGGCTCAGCCTATCGCGCGACGAGCGGATCAGCCGTCGAGGTCGAGCCGCTCCGAGGAAACGCTCGCCTCGGGCCGTGAGGATCAAGGCCCTCGAATCGAGGGCGCGGCGAGCCCATCGACGCTCGAAGAGCCTGGTGAGCAGGGCGGCGCCGAGCCACCCCGCCAGGTGAGTGCGGCGCTCGCTCCAGTCGAGGCAGGGGAGGCAGAGGGGTCTCCGGCTCCTCCCCGGGCTGGCCGGGTCGAGTCCCAGGTGGGAACACCACGCCCGACCGGCGCGGGTGAGCGCCATCTCCCCGTCGTCGCCGGTGAGCAGGCGCCTCCGGCGCAGCCCGTCGAGGAGCCGGACGCCGGCCTCTCCCGCGAGATGGTCGTAGCAGACCCTGGCGCGGCGCAGGTCGGGATCGGCGGGGCCGGGCACCACCCTCCGGCGTTCCGGCGGAGAGGTGAGGCCCATCAGGCCCTCGAGGGCCGCCGCGACCTCGGACGAGCGGAGCCGGTAGTACCGATGCCTCCCCTGGCGGGCGATCGAGAGCAGCCCGCCGGAGGTCATGCGTGCGAGATGACTGCTCGCGGTCGACGGCGCCACGCCGCCTTCGAGGCTGAGCTCCGTCGCCGTGTGGGCTCGTCCGTCCATCAGTGCGACGAGCATCGCCGCGCGCGTCGGATCGCCCACCAGGGCCGCGAGGGAGGCGATGTCGGGCGTGTCGTCCATACTTCGATCTTCGCCGAAGCATGCCGGCGGGACAAGGCCTACGATCGGTCGATGGACGGAGAGCATGGGTACGTTGCCCGCGTCGTCTGGGAAGGGAATACCGGAGAGGGGACCTCCGGGTACGACCGCTACGGTCGCTCCCATCGCGTCCGCGTGGCGGGCAAGGCCGATCTCGAAGCTTCGGCCGATCCGCGGTTCCGCGGTGATGCTTCGAGGCACAACCCCGAGGACCTCTTCCTCGCCGCCGTGGCCGCCTGCCACATGCTGACCTACCTCGCGCTCTGCGCCCGGCAGGGGGTGCGCGTGCTCTCCTACGAGGACTAGGCCCGGGGTACTCTGCGAATCGAGCGGGACGGGGGCGGACGGTTCGAGGAGATCGTGCTGCGTCCGGAGGTCACGACCGCGGCGGAGAGCGAGACGTCGCCGGCCATGGCTCTGCACCAGCGCGCCCACGAGCTCTGCTTCATCGCTCGCTCCTGCAGCGTCGAGATCCGCGTCGAGCCAATGGTCCGGGGGGCGGACGCAGCGTGAAGGACCTCACTATCGAGCTCGAGCATCGACCGGGGTCCCTCGCCGAGATGGGCGAGGCGCTGGGCGCGGCGGGCGTGAGCGTAGAGGGCGGCGGGGCGTGGGTCGTCGACGGTCGGGGAGTGGCCCACCTTCTGGTGGCCGACGCCACGGCCGCCGAAGCGGCGCTCGCGACGGCGGGGATCCGGGTCCTCGCGGTTCGCGAAGTGCTCGTGCAGCGGCTCGATCAAGAGCGGCCCGGCCAGTTGGGTGCGCTCGCCCGGCGCATGGCCGAGGCCGGCGTCGACATCGAGGTCCTCTACAGCGACCACGACCACCGCCTGGTCCTCGTCGTCGACGAGCCGTCCGCTGGGCGCGCCGTCTCCCGGGCTTGGGAGCGGGAGCGGCGCCGCGCGGAGAGCTGACGGCTCAGAGCAGCAGATGCCGCGGCGCCCAGCCGGTCGTGCCGTCGGGGCCGGCGGCGAAGAGGCGCGTCGCGATGTGCTCGCCCAGGCGGCGGTAGCTCTCCCACTGCGCCTCGTCGAAGAACTGATCGGCGGTGCTCTCGTGCGGGAAGTCCGGGTGCTCGCTGTGGTACTCGGCGACGTCGAGCGGCTCGAGCCCGCAGAGCGTGGGCTTGACGTAGAGGATGCGCCCGCGGGTGCCGTCGGCGTAGCGGATCTCCGCCAGCGTGGCGTGGGCGCGGGAGAGCCGTTGACGGTCGGGCCGGTGCATGAGCACGGGCTCGTCGGTGCCGACACCGTCAGTCCCGGGCTCCCGCCGCCAGTGGCCCCGGCGCAGCTGGGGAAGGGTTCCGAAGACGTCGCGGACCTCCGGATCGACGAGGTCGTCGAGCTCCGCCTCCGACAGGAACCGGATCTCCGCCCCGAAGTCGACGCGGGCCTTGCGTACCAGGTCGGAGAGCCCGCCGAAGGTGTAGTCCGGGTCGGCCTCGGCGTCGAAGAGGACGATCCGGCGCAGACCGCGGCGGATGAGCTCGTAGCCGCCGAGGTTCTCGAAGTGTCCGCCGTCCGAGAGATACCAGCGCGAGCGCGCGGTGCCGGGGAAGCGGGCCACGAGCTCGCTCACCAGGTAGGCGTGGACCGGGAAGAGGTGGAAGAGAAAGCGCTCGAGCCAGCGCGCGCTCCCCTCGCGGGGACCGTTCCCGGGGTCCCACCAGCGTCCGAGGCGGATGTTCGCCAGGCCGGCCAGGAGGCTGAGGCCGAGGCTCGTCCGGTAGCCGGTGCCGGTGGAGAAGGCGGCGCCGGAGATCCCGATCCACGACCCGAGGGTCAGCTTCTCGCCGCGGAAGCGGCCGGGCGGCTGGTTGAAGACCCGGTAGGCGCCCGAGTCCGGGCCGGGGACGGTCGTCGTGACGGTGGGCGGCTCGGTCCAATCGAGAAGGAGATGGTGTCTGACGCCGAGGCTGAAGCCCGCGGGTCCGAGCGCCAGAGGGCACCCCTTGCGGTCCTGCTGCTGGATCTGCGACGCGCCGTCGACGGTCTCGTTGACGGTGACGTTGACGACGTGGAGAGGGGCTCCCAGGGTGGCGGCCTCCGGGCCCCAGTAGTCGCGCAGCGAGGAGTCGTCGTCCGAGAGGACGCGCCACAAGGGAGTGCCGGGAGTGCGCTGCGGGTTCGAGGCGCCGAGGTAGGCCCGCGTGAGCCGCGCGGAGTAGAGCGGCTGGTGGGTCGACTGGTTGAGGAAGGCGGCCGCACGCCCCTGGAGGAAGGCGACGACGGCCGTGAAGCCGAAGGCGATGGCGAGAGCCGGCACGAGGGCGGGCACGCCGGGCCCGGGCGGCGCGAAGTCCCAGACGAAGGCCTGCGCCAGGGCGTCGAGGGCGACCAGCCAGCCGCCCGCCAGGAGCGCCGCGGCGACGCTCGCCAGGATCGACGTCGGCAGGCCCGGCCGCTCCTCGCCCGGCCGGCCGAAGAGGACCACGAGACGTCGCCCGAAGCCCGCGACGAGGACCAACGCGCCGCCGAGCGAGCCCAGCCAGCCCATCAGGCCCTCTTCGCTCTGGATCCACCGGTAGAGGCTCAGGCCCAACCCGTCGACCAGCGCGAACGCCGCGGTGAGACCGACGACCACCAGACCGCGCTTGAGCAGGCGGGAGAGGAGGTTGCGCTGGGTCAGCGCGGCGTCGCTGCCGCGCAAGCCGCGCACCGACCATTTGACGAAGGCCCAGGTCGCGACGGTCAGTGCCACCACGACGACGGCCGCCCAGCCGGCCACCGGTCCGACCCGGACCGCGGCACGCAGCGGCCCCTCGGCCAGGGCGAGCCAGAGGCCGCCGGCGAGCACGACGCCGACCAGCGTCGCCGGATGGACGCCCCGGTGCCGGCCCACCAGCCAGTACGCCCAGCCGGGCGGCAGCGCCAGCACGGCGAACGCGAGCGGCGGCACCAGGGCCCACGGCGACCACCAGAAGGCGCCCCGTTGCAGGAGCCCGAGGTCCACCCGGCCGGGCCACGCGGCCGGCCACAGGAGCTGGGCCCCGAGCAGGACGACGAGGGCGAGGGAGGCCAGCACGACGTGCACGGCGACGAAGTTGCGCAGGAGGACGGCGCCTCCGAGCAGCAGGTCTCCGGCGCCGTTGGGCGAGAGGTACCGCCCGTTCTGGCGCAGGTGGTCGATCACCTGCGGCTCTCGCTCGCCGGCCAGGATGTGCTCCACCTGCTCGCAGACCTCTGCCTCGTGCTCCCACGCGCCCTCGGCGACGAAGGGCCGGCGCCAGAGGGCACCGAGAAAGCCCGCGAAGTAGCCGCCTCCCGAGACGCTGGAGAGGAAGTCGATCCGCCGGAGCAATCCCAGACGGGCGAGGGCCTGGAAGGCGCCGAGACAGAAGGTGGCGCTCCGGATGCCGCCTCCCGACAGGCCGACGCCGACCCACTCGCCCTCCGGACCGGGGGCGTCGAGACCCGCGCCACGGCGGCGCGCCTCGAGCAGCGCGCGCTCGCGCTCCGCCACCTCGGGCGGGTACCCGCTGTTCGTGCTCATGGCGTGGAGATCCTCCCACGACTCAGGCGCGGCGGGCCGCGCGACGTTTCACGCCGGCGGCGTCAGGGAACGGGACAGACGCCGCGGCTCCACTGCCAGAAGAAGGAGAGCAGCACCAGGACGAGCACGAGGAAGCCCAGCCAGGGACGGGGACGGAAGGCCATCCCCTGCACTACGTCCACCGCGAGAGGTCGGATGGGGTGGCGGTCATTCCCTCGTCATCGACGCCCGCCTACGCTGCGAGGCGATCGAGGGTCGGCATCCTCGCCGAGTCCTCGGACGAAGGGAGACCCGATGACGCACCGATCGACGTTCCGCGGTACCGCCGTCCTCCTCACGTTCCTCCTGCCTCCGCTGCTCTTCGCGGCGTGCGACGGCGGAGGCTCGTCCCCCACGGAGCCCACCAACCCGCCCGCCGTCACGGCCCCTCCGCCTGCGACCACGACTGCCCGGACGGTCGAATTCCAGGGTCGGGTCGTCGTCGCGAGCACGTCCGGACGCCGTCTCGAGCTGGCGTCGGGTACGGTCGTGAGCCTGCGCGCGGATACGGCGTTCGACGCCACAGGAGACCTCCTCTCGGCGCGCGCCATCCCCTCCGCCTTGGCGGCGGGGCGTGTCGTACGCGTCGAAGGGGACGGCGTGCGTCGCGACGATGGGAGCATTCGCGCTCGGGCCATCAAGGTCGAGACCGACTGATCGCTGCGGCTGCAGGAGGGCTGAGATACGCTCTCGCCGTCCACCTCGCGACGGGAGGCGCCGTGAATCTGGGAGCTCCGCATCTTCACCTGATGTTGAACCACCTGCCGGTGCTCGCCGCCCCGTTCGCCCTCGCGTTGGGCGCGATCGGGTGGTGGCGGCACCAGGACGTCCTCATGCACGCCGCGCTCGCCACCCTGGTCGTGGTCGGGGCCTCCGGGTGGGCCGCCCACTGGACCGGGGAGGAGGCGGAGGAGGTCGTCGAGGAGCTCGACGGTGTCTCCCATCAGCGCATCCACGAGCACGAAGAGGCGGCCGAGGGCGCGATGTACGGCGGCCTCGTGGTCGGCGCTCTGGCCGCGATCCTCCTCTGGGCCGGGCGCCGCCGCGCGCTGCACCGGGGCGCGGTCGCGGTCCTCCTGATCCTGACGGCCCTCCTCTCCGGCTGGCTCGCCTACACCGCCAATCTCGGCGGCGAGATCCGGCACCCCGAGATCCGCCCCCCCGGCGAAAAAAGAGGGACAGGATAACTTTTCCGGCGGTACCTTCCCTTCAGGCAGGCCCGCAGAGGATGCCGGAAAAGTTATCCTGTCCCTCTTTTTTCTGTCCTCTCTTTCAGGCGTTGCGGGGCCGGTGGTGGCGGCGGTACTCTGCGAGGACCGCTGAGAGGAGGGGAGGAGGAGCCATGGTCCGAGGGTCGTCGAGGGTCGGCCGGCTGCTGCTGGCCGCGTGCATGGCGCTGGTTGTCTCGACCGACGTGACGATGGCAACGGAGGCCGCTCCCGAGGCGGTGCCCTCGGAGGTTCCGGCGGCGGCGGTGAGTGCCGAGCCGTTCGACGCCGCCGCGGCGACGCGGGCGTATCTCGACAGGCTGTCGCCGGAGGAGAAGGCGCGCTCGGACGCCTACTTCGAAGGCGGCTACTGGATCCAGCTGTGGGGGTTCCTGATCGGCCTGGCGATCGCGTGGTTGCTCCTGGGCACACGGCTCTCGGCCCGCATGCGCGACCTGGCGGCTCGCTGGACGCGCAGGAAGCCGCTGCAGACGTGGCTCTACGGCGTCCAGTACGTGCTCCTCTCGACCGTGCTGGGCTTCCCCTTCGCGGTCTACACGGGCTACTTCCGGGAGCACCGGTACGGCTTGGCGACGCAGGACTTTCCGGCCTGGCTGGGGGATCAGGCGAAGGGGTTGGCCGTGGGGCTGGTGCTGGTGCCGCTCCTGCTGATGGCGCTCTACGGCGTCTTCCGGAAGGCGCCGCGCACGTGGTGGCTGTGGGGCTCCGGGGTCGCGCTCCTCTTCCTCGTGGTCATGCTGCTGATCGCTCCGGTCTACATCGATCCCCTCTTCAACACCTACAAGCCGCTCGAGGACCCGGCGGTCAAGGAGCCGATCCTGTCGATGGCCCGATCGAGCGGCATCGACGTCGACAAGGTCTACGAGTTCGACGCCTCCCGGCAGACCACGCGTATCAGCGCCAACGTCAGCGGGTTCCTCAACACCATGAGCATCCGCCTCAACGACAACCTGCTCGAGCGCTGCAGCCTGCCCGAGATCAAGGCGGTGATGGGTCACGAGATGGGGCACTACGTGCTCAACCACGTGTATGAGTCGATCGTCTTCTTCGGCGTCGTGCTGGTGGGCGGCTTCGCCTTCCTGCGCTGGGCGTTCGATCGTCTGCTGCGCGGTCGCGAGCAGCGCTGGGGTGTTACGGGCATCGGCGATCCCGCCGGCCTGCCGCTGCTGGCGGCGATCTTCTCCGTCTATTTCTTCGTTCTGACGCCGGCGCTCAACACCTACATCCGGGTCAACGAGGCGGAGGCGGACATCTACGGCCTGCAGACCTCGCGTGAGCCCGACGGCTTCGCCGAGGTGGCGCTCAAGCTCGGGGAGTACCGCAAGCTCGACCCGGGTCCGGTGGAGGAGTGGATCTTCTTCGATCACCCGTCGGGCCGCGCGCGGATCCGGATGGCGATGGACTGGAAGGCCGAGAACCTGGGGCGCTAGGGCGCACCCGAGGGGGAGGGATCGGGATGGATCAGGGGGAGAGCGGCAAGGGTACGGGTCGTCGCCAGGCGGCGATGATCTTCATCTTCTTCACCATCTTCATCGACGTCCTCGGGATCGGGATCATCATTCCGGTTCTCCCGGAGCTGGTGAAGCAGTTCGTGGGCGGCGAGACGGCCAGCGCCGGGCGCTACTACGGCCTCCTGGTGGCCTCCTACGCGGTGATGCAGTTCCTCTGCGCGCCGATCGTCGGCTCGCTCTCCGACCGCTTCGGCCGCCGTCCGGTGCTGCTGGCCTCCCTCTTCGGCCTCGGCATCGACTACGTCATCCAGGGCGTGGCGCCGACGATCGGCTGGCTCTTCCTCGGCCGGCTGGTGGCCGGCATGTTCGGGGCCGCGTACACGACCGGCAACGCGTACATCGCGGACATCTCGACTCCGCAGACGCGGGCGCGCAACTACGGTCTGGTGGGCGTGGCCTTCGGCCTCGCCTTCATCATCGGTCCGGCCCTGGGCGGCATCGTCGGCTCCTATCACCTGCGCTGGCCCTTCTTTCTCTCCGCCGGCCTGGCGCTCCTCAACTGGCTCTACGGCTTCTTCGTCCTGCCGGAGTCGCTGCCGGCCGAGAAGCGGAGCGCCTTCACCTGGCGCAAGTCCCACGCGCTGGGAAGCATCGAGGTGCTGCGCGGCTACCCTCTCGTCGCCGGCCTGGCGGTGGCCTTCGTGCTGATCTCCCTGGCGCAGCGGGGACTGGAGACCAGCTGGGTCCTCTACACCGGGTACCGGTACGGCTGGGACGAGAGGACGAACGGCTTGACCCTGGGGCTGGTGGGCCTGATGGCGGTGATCGTCCAGGGTCTGCTGGTCAAGCCCGTCACGGCGCGCATCGGCGAGCGCCGCGCGGTCCTCTGGGGGCTCTCCCTCGGAGTGCTCGCCTTCTGCGGCTACGGCATCGCGTGGAAGGGCTGGATGATCCCCTGCATCATCGTCGCCGGCTCGCTCGCCGGCATCGCGGGGCCGGCCATCCAGAGCATGGTGGCCGGCACGGTGGATCCGACCGAGCAGGGCAAGGTGCAGGGCGCCCTGACCTCCCTGATCAGCCTCACGAGCATCTTCGCGCCGCTGATCTTCGTCGCCGGCCTCTTCAGTTACTTCACCTCCGACGCCGCGCCGGTGCACCTGCCGGGGGCCCCGTTCTTCCTCGGTGCTCTGCTCTTCCTCGCCGGCTTGCTCTGGTTGGCGGGCGTGTTCCGCCGCATTCCGCCGGAGGAAGCCGGCGAGCGGACCGAGTGATCACGCCGCGGCGGTCCGGCGCCGGAAGCGAACGGTCAGCCAGGACGCGGCGAGGCTGAGGCCGGCCGTGATGCCGATCCACAGCCCGGGCGGTCCGAGCCCGGCGTGGAAGGCGAGCGTGTGTCCCAGGGGCAGGCCGACGAGCCAGTACGAGACGACGGTCACGAGCATCGGGCCGGTCGTGTCCTTGAGCCCGCGCAGGGCACCGGAGGCCGAGACCTGGAGGCCGTCCGGCAGCTGGAAGACCGCCGCCAGCAGGAGCAGCTGCGCGGCGAGGGAGAGGACCGCCGCGTCCCCGGAGTAGATGGACGCGATGGCGCGGGGGAAGGCGAAGAGCAGCGCCGCGGCGAGCACTTGAGCGGCGACGGAGAGGCCGATGCCCAGCCACCCCGCGCGCGCGACTCCCTCCCGGTCTCCGCGCCCGGCGGCGTGCCCGACCCGGACGGTGGTCGCCAGGGACAGACCGAGCGGCACCATGAAGGTGATCGAGGCCACGTTGATGGCCACCTGGTGGGCGGCGACCGGCACGGCTCCGATCGACCCCATGAGCAAGGCCACGGTGGCGAACATGCTGACCTCGACGAAGAAGCTCCAGCCGATCGGCAGGCCGAGCCTCAGGAGACCGAGGATCGACGGCAGGTGCGGCGCCTCGATCCGCCGGAAGATCTCCAGCCGACGCAGCCGGCTCTCGTGCCGGACGTAGAGGCCGAGCCCCACGAGCTCGATCCACCAGACGGCCGAAGTGGCGTGTCCGCACCCCACGGCGCCGAGCGCGGGCAGCCCCCACCGTCCGTAGATCAGGCCGTAGTTGAGCACGACGTTGAAGGCCAGGCCGACGAGCCCGAAGTACATGATCGGGCGGGAGATCCCCATGCCCTCGCAGAGGAAGCGCAGGACGAGGAAGAGGTACATCGCCGGGGCTCCCCAGGCCAGGGCGGCGAGGTAGCCGAGGATCGTCGCGTGCAGCTCGGGCGCGATCCCCATCGCCGCCAGGAGGCCGCCCGCCGAACGGTAGACGAGGATCGACAGCACGGCGAGGGCGAGGGCGATCCAGCCCGCCTGGCGCACGACGGTGGGGATCTCGCGGTGGTCTCCCGCTCCGTCGAGGTGGGCGACGGAGGGCGAGACGGCGAGGAGAACACCCAGACCGAAGAGGTAGACCGTGTGCCACACCGCCGCCCCGGTGGCGACGGACGCCAGGGCCTCTGCCGAGAGGCGCCCGGACATCACCGTGTCGACGAAGGTCATCAGGACGCCGGTGAGCTGGCCGAGGATCAGCGGACCCGCCAGCCGCAGCAGGATCGAGGCCTCGCGGTGGAGGGGGCTCCGCGCGCGCATCGCGCGACCCTATCCGATGGGCGCGCTCAGCCCGGCGGCAGGGCGCTGTAGCTGTCGACCTGGAACCGCCACGCACCGTCGGCATCCCGGATCGAGACGGTCACGAACTTGCCGCGTGACGTCGCCCGGCGGTGTCCGTCGTGCCGCGTGAGGGTGTAGATGCCGACGTCGTAGGCCAGCGTGCCCTCGACGCGGCGTTCGAGGATCTCGAAGGCGATCGAGAGCCGGTGGTCGCGGATCGCGGCCTCGCGGAAGAAGTCGGCGAAGACGGTGGTGATCGCCTCCCGGCCGACGACCGGCCCGCGGTCGGGGGGCAGATAGCGGGCTCCCTCGGCGTAGAGAGCTCCCGCGAGCTCCGGGTCGAGCGTGTCGTAGGCGCGGGCCAGGCCTTCGTAGAGGACGTCGAGGGCGGGCACCGCGTCCGCTCCGGGGTCCAGCACCGGCCCGGTCTGCGCCGGCAGGGAGAGGCTGGTGAGCGCCAGTGCGACGGTGAGGAGGAGGGTCGGTCGCGGCACGGTGGAAGGATAGCTCTCTGCGCCCCGCGCGAGCGTGCTAGCCTGATGCCGCTCCGAGGTGACGACGATGCGATGGCGACTGACGACCCTGGCCGGTGCGCTCCTGCTCTTCGCCCTGCTCCCCGGTTGTGACAGCGCCAGTCCCACGGGCCCGCGGACCGTCCTGATCACCGTGACCGCGATGCCCGCCTCGATCGGCGTGGGGGAGACCTCGACGATCACGATCACGGTGATCGACTCCGACGGCAATCCGATCGGCGGGATCCCCACGGCCCTGACGACCACCCTCGGCACGCTGGAGGAGACCAGTCTCGATCTCGATGCCATGGGCCACGCCGAGACGATGCTGGAGGGCGGCATGACCGCCGGAACGGCGACGGTCTCCGCGACGGTCACCTACCTGGGCGTGCCCACGACCGGCGCGGGCACCGTCGCGATCACCGAGCCTCCCGGCGAGCTCGACGTGCAGCCCCGGGGGCTGGACCTGACCCACAGCCGCTCGACGGACCCCTGTCCCAACCCGTTCCTGCCGATGGTCTCGTTGATGAACGCAGGCGTCGCGGATCTGGACTACCGGGTCGTCGACGACCTGCCGGATTGGCTGACCGTCGACAGCATGGAGGGCGAGGTGCCCGCGATGCTGCAGGCGGAGTTCAACTGCGACGTGGGCGACGGCGACATGGATCTCGAGCATTTCCTCCAGATCCAGGGGGTCGATCGGGCGTCGGGCGACGACGTGGGCGACCCGCAGTCCATCGCCGTGACGCTGCAGGTGCGGGACTGAGAGCGGGCGTCGCGCGGCGCTAAGATCGGTTGGCCTTGTCTCTCGAAGATCCAGCGCCGCCCGTGTCCCCGACCGGCGGCAGGCCCCCCGTTCGGCTGATCTCGTTCTGTGTCGTCGCCGGGATCATCGGCGGCCTGGCGGCGCTCGGATTCGAAGGGCTGGTGGAGCTGGCGGAGAGGTTCCTGATCGGCGGCCTCGGTCAGACGCACTTGCCGGCTCCCGGCACGCTCGACCCGGAGCTGTCGGTTCCCTTCGGTCTGGCCCGGCTCTGGATTCCCGCGGTCACCACGATCGGCGGCCTGCTCTCCGGCTTCATCGTCTACCGCTGGGCTCCCGAGGCGGCCGGCCACGGCACCGACGCGGCGATCAACGCCTACCACCAGCAGGGCGGCGAGGTGCGTGGCCGGGTGCCCCTGATCAAGGCGATCTCCTCGGCCCTGATCATCGGCTCCGGCGGAGTGGCGGGAAAGGAGGGCCCGGCGGCGCAGATCTCGGTCGGCCTCGGGACCCTGCTGGCCAAGAAGGTCGGCCTGCGCGGCGGCGATCGTCGGGTGATCATGCTGGCGAGCATGGCGGCCGGTCTGGCGGCCGTCTTCCAGGCACCGCTCGGCATGGCGATCTTCGCCGTCGAGGTGCTCTACGCGGGGATGGTCTTCGAATCGGAGGCGTTGATCTACACGGTCATCTCCGCCGTGACCGGCTATGCCGTCTACGGCATGGTCGAAGGCTGGTCGCCGATCTTCGTCATTCCGGCCGGGGTCGGCCACTACGAGCCTCAGGCCTTGCTCGCCTTCGCCCTGCTGGGCTGCCTGGCCGGGGTCGCCGCCACCGCCGTGCCGGCGATCTTCTACGGCACCAAGAGGCTCTTCGATCGGATGCCGGGGCCGCCTCACATCAAGCCCGCGATCGGAGGCCTGGCGGTCGGACTGATCGCCATGGCGGTGCCGGAGGTCCTCGGCAGCGGCTACGGCTGGGTCGAGCTCGCGATGGCGGGCAAGCTCTCGTTGCTGACGGTCGGCCTCCTGCTGCTCCTCAAGGCTCCGGCCATGGCCCTGACCATCGGCTCGGGCGGCTCGGGCGGCATCTTCGCGCCGACCGTGACCCTCGGCGGCCTGCTCGGCGCCGCTCTGGGTCTGCTGCTGGCGGGCTGGTTCCCCGATCTCGGCCTGCAGCCGGGAGCCCTGGTGATCGTCGGCATGGCCGCGGTCTTCGCCGGCGCCGCCCGCACCCCCATCTCCACCCTCATCATGGTGGCGGAGATGACCGGCGGCTACGGCCTGATCGTGCCCGCGATGCTGGCCAACATCCTCTCCTTCCTGGTGCAGCGGATGCTCTCGGCCCGGCAGGAGGAGCCCACCCTCTACGAGGCGCAGGTCGAGACGCGGGAGGACTCGCCCCTGCATCGCGGCGTCTTCGTGCGCCGCGCCCTGGCGTTGATCGACGACGAGGAGCTGCCCGAGGAGCTGCGCATCGCCGATCTGCGACTGCCGCGGCTGGTCAGCATGCTGCGCTTCGGCGAGCCGATCTCGATCGCCGGTCGCGACGGGCTGCTCGCCGCCGTCACCGTCGAGGAGGGCTCGGAGATCGCCAACCACACGGTCGCCGAGGCCCTCGGAGGGCGTCCGGGCCTGGTGGCGGTCGCCCTCCTGCGCGAGGACGCCCTCGAGGTCCCGCGCGGCCCGAGCGAGATCCGCCCCGGCGACCAGCTGCTCGTCGTCACCAATCGCGCCTCGCTCGAAGAGCTGCGCCGTGCGGCCGGCTGAAGCCCGGTCTCACGCGACCTGGCTCCTGCGAGCGAACACCTCGCCCCAGTCGGTGGCCGCGGTCAGCCGCATGAGGACCGCCAGGGTCGCGATCGCTCCCAGCGTCACCGTCAGTCCCGTGTAGCCCTGGAAGAAGAACGCGTAGCTGAAGAGGACCAGGAAGACGGCCTGCGACGCGAGGGCCGGGGCCACCGCCCCGCGCGCACCGGGCACCAGGCGCAGGTAGCTGCCGACCAGGGAGAGACTCACCAGCGCCGCGACGAGGAAGGCCACGTGCAGGTCGATGTGGTCGACCAGGTAGGCGAGCAGGAGGTGGAAGGCGAAGAAGGCGGCGGAGAGGAAGAAGTAGTTCGCGGGGTGTAGGTCGACCCGCCGCAGGGCGCCGAGAACGACGAAGACGGTGAGGAAGAAGAGGAGCGAGACCGGGGCGAAGAAGGTGATGCGCGCGGTCAAGGGGCCTGGATTCAGGAGGTTGGGCAGATCGACTCCGAGATCCTCCCCGGAGACCAGCCGGCCGAAGTGCCAGCCCAGCCGCCAGCCGTCCGCGGTGCGCTCGCGGCTCGTCGGCGAGAGCGTTCCGGCGGGGAAGTCGACCGCATCGAAGTCGGTCGTCACGACGAGATCGAAGTCGCGGGTCTCGGAGATCGAGCCCGCGCCCAGCAGATAGCGCCAGGTGTCGAGGCCGCGGGAGCGGTAGGCCACCTCCACCTCGACCTCGTCGCCGGCCTCGGCGGGGCGGCGCAGGACGATGCCCTGGGAGAGGTCGTCGATCGCCTCCGCCTCGACGCCGTCGAGCCGCAGGGAGAAGTCGTCGTAGAGACCGTGCGAGGAGGGGAAGTCGAAGCGCAGGACGAGCTCGCCGCCCGCGGGAACCTCGGGTACGGCCGCCCGGTAGGTCGCCGCGAAGTCGACGGTGTAGGTGTCGTACCAGAGGAGCCCCTTGCGGCGATGGTCGAGGGAGAGGTCCGCCAGCACCCGGCTCGAAGCGAGCGGTACCGGGAAGCTCACCAGCTGCCGCCGCGTCACGGTCCGCGTGACCGTCCGATCGTCGCGCTGCTCGGAGATCTCCTCACTGACTGGCTGCTCGACGCTGTAGGAGAGCGTCGGCGGCGGTTGGGCCTGCCGATCGCCCCAGAGTCCGGCCACCTCGGGCGTGATGGCGTCCTCGCTGCCGCCGGTGCGATGCACGACGGAGCCGCCGAGGACGAACCAGGCGACGGCGCTGCAGCAGAAGATGAAACCGATGGCGAGGAGACGGCGAACGCTCATGAGATGACCTCCTGGAGGGCGGGGAATTGGAGTGAGGGGCGGGCGCCGCCGAAGCGGCGGTCGCGACGGGCGAACTCCTCGACGGCGCCGCGCAGATCGCGCGGTCCGAAGTCGGGCCAGGGCAGGTCGAGGAAGAGGATCTCGGCGTAGGCGGCCTCCCAGAGCAGGAAGTCCGAGAGCCGCCGCTCGCCGCCGGTGCGGATGAGCAGATCGACGTCGGGGATCGGCTCCGCCGCGTGGAGAGCGCGGCCGATGCGCTCCGCCAGGTCCGCCGGCTCGAGCAGCCCGCTCGCGGAGGCGATCGCGTGGCGTGCCGAGTAGTCGACGGCGAGACGCAGGTGGAGGCGCCCGCCGCGTGCGGATCGGTGCTCGGCCCGCTCGATCGCGCCGATCAGCGAGCCGGGCAGGCGATCCCTGCGGCCGATGACCGAGAGGCGCACGCCGCGCTCCCCGGCATTTGCCAGCTCGCCGTCCAGCGCGCGCTCGAGGAGGGTGAGGAGGCGACCCACTTCGCGATGGTCGCGCCGCCAGTTGTCGCTCGAGAACACGAAGTAGGTGAGGTCCGGCAGACCGAGCTCGAGGGCGGTCTCCACGATCCGGCCGGCGGCGCGCGCGCCGGCGCGGTGCCCCTGCCAGCGGGGCAGGCCGCGTCGCTCGGCCCAGCGCCCGTTGCCGTCGAGGATGATCGCGGTGTGGTGGGGAAGCTGAGAAGAAGTACTCTGTATTGCAAAGTCCATGGATCGGCTCCGGCCGTGGCGGCGTCCGCGGTGCCCTCAGGCTCCCCGCGTGGCCTCGATCAGTGCTTCCATGTGGTCGAGATAGCGACCCAGGGCCTCTCGACCGGCGCCGGTCAGCTCGTACTCGGTCCGCGGGACCCGCCCCTCGAAGCGCTTGATGCAGCGCAGGTATCCCGCCTCCTCGAGCTTGCGGGCGTGCACGCTCAGGTTGCCGTCCGTCGTCTGCAGCAGGTCCTTCAGATCGCCGAACGCCATCCGCTTCTCCACGGCCAGGGCGCTCAGGATGCCGAGGCGCACCCGCTCGTAGACGAGACGGTCGAAGCGGCCGGCCTCGCCGTCGGCGAGATAGCCCGCGATGCGGCGAAAGGCCGGAGCGCGATCCTCCTCCAGCTCCTCGGATCGGGGGTTGCGCTCCGGGCTAGCCACCGTGGTACCTCGCGATGGCCCAGCCGAAGGCGACGTGGAGCCCGCCGAAGCCGATGCCCATCAAGGCGTTGGCCCAGCCCCAGGGGGCGAAGAGCGCCGCCGCTCCCAGGACCATGAAGCAGAGTCCCATCAGCGGCACGATGCGCACCGAGCTCGTACCGCCCGCCACCACCGCGGCGCCGTAGAGCAGCAGCCAGACCCCGGGGACGAGAGCGAGCGCGTCCAGTCGTACCAGGGCCGCGGTGAGCAGCACGGCCGCGGCGAGCGGCGGACCGAGGCCGAGCAGGAAGCGCCGGCCGACGCCGCGGGACAGAGGTACTCTCTGCCCCCTGGCCTTGCGCCGCATGGTCCAGGCGCCGATCGCCGCGGCGACCAGCGCGTCGGCGACCCAGAGCGCGAGCCACGTCCGGCCGCCCGCGCCCGCCGTCCACCACGCCGTGGCGACGGCCGTGAGCCCCATCGCGACGCCCCCGCGGCCGGGCACCGAGGTGAACTCCGTCGAGGACTCGAGCGTGCGCCGGATGTAGAGCAGGTGGTCCGCGGCGCGCTCGTGCAGCGCGACCGGTCGCTCTCTGGAACCGGGGAGGGGCTCGCTCATCGGAGCGCAGGATAGGCCCCTTCCAGGGTCGATGTCAAGTACTTTGCACCGAAGAGTGACTTCGGCCACCGCGCAGGAAGAGCAGCCAAGCGACGAGGCTGACCGCCGTGGCGGCGAGGCTCACCGGCACGCTCCAACCGCGCGGCTCGAGCCACGGCGCCAGGAAGGCGTCCCAACCGAGCAGGGAGTGGAGGAGCCAGACGCCCACGCCCCCGACCATGGCGGCGACCGCCGGAGCCTCGCGGCCGGGCGGCCGGTGCAGGCCCAGGGCGAGGGGCACGAAGAGGCCGACGAGGGTGAGCTCGTAGGAGGACTCGAGGAGACTGTAGGCGCTCTCCCCCGCGTAGGCGAGTGCCAGGCTGGCCAGCGCCACGAGGCCGACGGCGCTCTGGTGGACGCCGAGACCGGGCTCGCCCTCGAGCCCCAGCAGCGGCGCCGCCACGTTCTGCGCCAGGACCGTCGCCGGCGACAGCAGGGCGCTGTCGATCGTCGAGAGCACGGCGGAGACGATGGCGAGGAGGAACAGCGCCGCCGCCATCGGCGACAGGAAGAGGTGGGCGAGCGCCGGCAGGATGGCGCGGCCGGTGTCCTCGGGGAAGACCAGGCGGGAGGCCAGCGCCAGCATCAGCGGGATGAGCCCGATCAGGAGGTAGCCGGCGCCGGCGGCGACGCACGCGGCGCGGGCCACGCCGGGGCTGCGCGCCGAGAAGACCCGCTGCATGAGGTCCTGGCCGGGCAGGTTGCCCAGCGCGCCGACGGTGAGGACGGAGAGCCACCCGACGAGGTCGTGCGCCGGAACCACGGCGAGCATCTCCGGCGGCGTCTCCGTGACCAGCCGCTGCCAGCCGACCGCCAGCGAGCCGCCGCCGAGCCCGGCCATCGCCTCCCACCCGAGCACGCCGAGGCCGAGGATCACGAGCGACATCTGCACGGCGTCGGTCAGGGTCACGGACCACATCCCGCCGAGCAGGGTGTACCCGGTGCCCACGACCGCCACGATGGCGATGCCGGCGGCCATGTCGACCCCGAAGAGCAGGTGGAGCACGCCGGCCAGGGCCACGAACTGGGCCGCGATCCAGCCGAAGTAGCTGGGCACCATGATGAGCGCGGAGAGCAGCTCGGCGCGGGGCCCGAAGCGCCGCCGGAAGAAGTCCGAGACCGTCAGCAAGCCCATGCGCCAGAGCGGCCCGGCGAAGAAAAGGCCCGCCAGGATCAGGCAGAGACCGGCGCCGAAGGGGTCGAGCGCCGCGCGCTCGAGGCCGCCGGAGCGCACCTCGTCCGCCGCCGTCAGGAGCGTCCCGGCCCCGAACCAGGTGGCGAGCAGCGTCGCCCAGGCCAGCGAGAACGGGAGCCGCCGGCCGGCGACCACGTAGTCCTCGGCGTTGTGGATGCGTCCGCGCGCCCAGAAGGAGAGGGCGTACATGCCGATCGTGTAGACGATCAGCAGCAAGCCCAGAGGGACGCGAAGGGCCGCGAGGGCGTCGGCTTCCGGCAACGGACCGCGGCCATTCTGCCCCAGATGAGCCCGGCTGGGGAGGCCCGCCCGTCAGAAGCTCGGGATGGAGCCGAGCAGGTACTTCAGATCGTCGTCGCCCCAGGTGATCCCGGCGCCGAGGAAGATCGAGTCGCGGTCGCTCTCCAGGAAGTCGTCGAGCCCGCCGAGCAGGTAGAGGTGGTCGTTCAGGTGGAAGCGCGTGGCCAGACGCAGCTGCGGAGCGAGGTCACCTTCGCGGTCGAAGTTGAACGCGTCGAGGGTGAGCCAGAAGCGGCGGTCGAACAGGGAGTAGTCCACTCCGAGGCCGGCCGACGACTCGATGAGGCCGGCCCGGAACCGCCCCGCCTCCCCGACCTCGAAGCCGAACTCGGCGGAGAAGCGCACCTTGTCCTCGGTCTTGACCGTGCGCTCCGTGGTGGTGTCGGTCGTGCCGTCGGGATTGGTCACCGTCGTCTCGACCGTCTTCACCCGCTCGATGCCCCGTGGGTCGGACACCGCCTGCAGGTAGTAGAAGCGGCTCGACTGCGGATCGAGGGTGAAGGAGAGCGCGGCGTGGCTCTCGTCGAAGGCCTCGAGCCAGTAGCCGTCGTAGGCGACATCGAGCTTCAGCTTGCCGACGCGGCCCAGGGTGTCGCTCAGGCTCTCGACGCCGGTCTCGATCGAGTCGAGGGTCGAGACCAGCTGGTCGTGGGTCTCGTCGCTGTTGACGAGCTTGCCGATCGTGCCCTCGCCGCGGGCGATCTTGTCGGTGATGGTGTTGAGGTTCTCGACCGAGGTCTCGAGCTGGGCGGTGATCTCCCGCGCGTTCTCCATGCCGTCGCGCAGGTTGCCTCGATTCTCCGCCACCACGGCGTCGACCTGGTCGACCAGCCGCTCGATCTGGGCCGCGAGCCGCGGCAGCGAGTCGGCCATCGAGGCGCTCAGGGTCTCGAAGTTGGCGATCGAGGAGGCGATCTGCGCCCGGTTGTCGGCCACCAGGGCCCGGATCTCGCGGCTCGTCGCGTCGAGGTTGTCGAGCAGGCGCGCGATGGGAGTGTCGGCCCCTCCCTCTCCCGAGATGCCGCCGAGAGCCTTCTCGAGGGAGTCTCCGAGATTGGAGACCTTGGCCAGGGCCTCGTCGAACCCCAGCGGTGCCGTGCCCGGGAGCACCGCGCCCTCGGGCAGCGGCGGAGCGCCGGCCGGCCCCGGGTCGAGCTGCACGTACTTGTCTCCGAGCATCCCCAGGTTGGCGATGTCGGCCCTGGCGCCCTGACGCAGCTCGACGGGCTTCTCCAGCACCAGCCGCAGGACCGCCTTGCCGTCCTCGAGCCGGATGCCGTCGACCCGCCCGACGCGCACTCCGGCCACCCGCACGGTCGCCTTGTCGTCGAGACCGGCGACGGAGTCGAAGCGCGCCTCCACCTCGCGGGCGGGCTCGGCGAAGGGGTTGAGGTCCTCGATGCGCATCACGAGGTAGCCGAGCAGGATGAGGGCGACGAGCGCGAAGAGTCCGACTTTCAGCGCCTGGGACATGGGGTTCTCCTTGCGGGGCTGGCGAGCATCAGACGGTGGCGGGCTGGTTGTCGGCGCGCAGGAAGCCGCGCACGCGGGGGTCGGTCGATTGGCGGAACTCCGCCGGCGGGGCCACGGCGATCAGCTTCCCGTCGTAGAGCATGGCGATGCGATCGGCGATGCGGAAGACGCTCACCATGTCGTGGCTGATCGTGACCGTCGTCGAGCCCAGCCGTTCGGAGAGCTCGACGATCAGGGTATCGATCGTCTCCTTGGTGACCGGATCGAGGCCCGTCGTGGGCTCGTCGAAGAGCAGGATGTCGGGCTTCGCCGCCACGGCGCGGGCGAACCCCACCCGGCGGCGCATGCCGCCCGAGAGCTCGGAGGGCATCTTGCCGGCGGCGTCGGTGAGGCCGACCTCCTCGAGGCACTCCGCCACGCGGTCGCGGATCTCCGCCTTGGTGTGGCCGCGCTCGCGCACCAGCGGAAAGGCCACGTTCTCCGCCACCGTCATCGAGTCGAAGAGCGCGCCCTCCTGGAAGGCCATGCCGAAGCGGCGCCGGAAGCGGGCGATCTCGCGATAGGAGAGCCCGGCGAGGTCGACGCCGTCGACCTCGACCCGACCGCTGTCGGGGCGCAGGAGGCCGATCACGTGCTTGAGCAGGACGCTCTTGCCGGTGCCCGAGCCGCCGATGACGGCCAGCGACTCGCCCTCGCGGATCTCGAGGTCGATGCCGTCGAGCACGACCTTGGATCCGAAGGACTTGTGGACGTCCTCGAGCACGATCTTCGTCTTGCCCGGCGCCGGGTCGGCCATCAGAAGAGCGCCTTGGTGAGGAAGAAGTTGGAGATGAAGATGGCGATGGAGGCGAGCACCACCGAGCGGGTGGTCGCGTACCCGACTCCCTCGGCGCCTCCCTTGGTCGTGTACCCCTGGTAGCAGCCGATCATGGCGATCAGCAGCCCGAAGACCGCCGCCTTGATGAGCCCCGAGAGCAGGTCCTGCAGCTCCATGTACTGGAAGGTCGTCTCCATGTACGAGACGGGGTTGGCGCCCATCAGCACGACCGACACCAGGTAGCCGCCGAGGATGCCGACCGCGTCGCTGACGACGATCAGCAGCGGCAGCATGATCACCGTCGCCCACACCCGCGGCACCATCAGGTAGTGCACGGGATCGGCCCCCATCACCTCGAGCGCGTCGATCTGCTCGGTGACCCGCATCGTCCCGAGCTCCGCACCCATCGCCGACCCCGACCGCCCCGCGATCACCAGCCCGCCCAGCACGCAGGCGAGCTCGCGCACCATCGACAGGGCGACCAGGGACCCGACGTAGCGCTCGGCGTTGAAGCGCGCCAGCACCGAGAACGTCTGCAGCGCCAGCACGCCGCCGGTAAACAGCGCCGTCAGCAGGATGACCGGCAGCGACCCGACTCCGACCCGCTGCATCTGACGCAGCAGCTGCCGCACGTCCCACGGCCGCCGCGGCGTCCACACCAACACCCGCCAAAGCAGCGTGCAAAACCGGCCCAGCTCTTCGATGAAGTGGAGGATGGGCTCGGTGAGGGAACGCATCGTGAGGAGCGGGGCGGCCGTCGGTCGCCCGGGCCGGGCAGTCTACCTTGGGGCCTCGATCACCGATGCGGTCCGCGGGGCGGAGAGCGACCCGACGGCGTGTCGTAGAGTCCGGGAATGCCGGAGGGAACGGGTGGAGTGGGCCCCTGGGGCCGGGCTCTGGCGATGGCTCGGGAGACGCCGGCGGCGCGCAACCGGTACGTCGACTTCCTGCGCGCCGCGTCGATCCTCGTCGTCGTGCTCGGGCACTGGCTGATGGCGGCGCCTCGGGTGACGGCCGAGGGGGCCACGCTCGGTCACATGCTGGACCTCGCGCCCTGGACGCGGTGGCTCACCTGGGCGCTGCAGGTCATGCCGACGTTCTTCCTGGTGGGAGGGTTCGCCAACGCGACCTCGTGGGTGAGCGCTCGCGGCAAGGGCCGCTCCTACGGCGAGTGGCTGTACTCGCGGACGGTGCGGCTCATCGGGCCGATCTTGCCTCTGCTGGTCGTGTGGACCCTGCTCGCGGTGGCGGCCCGGCTGGGGGGCGTCGGCCTCGGGATGGTGCGGATCGGCTCGCAGGTGGCGCTCGTGCCGACCTGGTTCCTGGCCGTGTACCTGGGCGTGGTCCTCCTCGTGCCGTGGACCTGGGCGGCGTGGCGGCGCTGGGGCTTGATCTCCTTCGTCGTGCCGCTGCTGGCGAGCGCGGCGGTCGACTGGTGGGGCCTCGCGCGGGGGCACGCGTGGATCCGCTGGACCAACTACGCCTTCGTCTGGGTGGCCGTTCACCAGCTGGGCTACGCCTGGAAGGAGGGGAGGCTGCGGGGCGCGAAGGCGGGCCTGGGCTGGGCGGTGGGCGGGCTCGCGCTGGCGGCGGCCCTGGTGGGGTGGGGGGCGTACCCGATCAGCATGGTCGGCGTGCCGGGGCAGGAGATCTCGAACACCCTGCCGCCGACGCTCGCTCTGCTCGCCTTCGCCTGCTTCCAGGTGGGGCTGGTCCTGGCGCTGGAGGGTCCGGCGCGCCGGTGGCTCGAGGACGAGCGGATGTGGGCCGCCACGGTGCTCGTCAACGCCAGCATCATGACCCTCTACCTCTGGCACTCGACCGTCCTCGTCCTGGTGATCGGCGCCCTGGTGAAGCTCGGTGGCCCGGGGCTGGGGCTGGCCCCCGGAACGGCGGCCTGGTGGTGGGCGAGGATCCCGTGGGTGGCCTGCCTGGCGCTCCTGCTGTGGCCCTTCCTCGCCCTCTTCGGTCGCTTCGAGCGGTCGGCGTCCGGCGCGGCCCCGCCGACCTGGAGACTCATCGCCGGGTCCCTGGCCCTGTGCGGCGGCATCGGTCTCCTCTCCCTGCTCGGGATCGCGGCGGACAACGCGCTCGGTCTGTCCCCCTACGTCGCCCTGCCGCTCGCCGGAGCCGTGCTGGCCGGGCTCCACGGGCGTGCCGCGGCCCGGCAGGACGGCCCGGGCTAGACTTCCGGCGTGGCCGACCCCACCTTCGAGCGCGCACCCCTCGAGCCGACCGGCGAGGAAATGCGCCGGCTCGTCGACGCCGCCATGCGGCGCATCGTTCAGCACGTCGAGAGCCTCGGCGAGCAACCGGCGGCGGTCGACGACCTCGAGGCCGGTCTGGCCCTGGCCCACCGCCTCGAGGAGGCGCTGCCCTGGGTGGGGTCGGACCTCGACACGGTCCTCGACCTCCTCTTCGACCGGGTGATCGGTCACAGCTTCAACGCCGCCGGCCCCGGCTACCTGGCGTACATCCCGGGCGGCGGCCTCTTCCTGTCGGCGGTGGCGGACCTCGTCGCCGGGTCGGTCAACCGGTACACCGGCGTCTTCGCCGCGGCGCCGGGACTGGTGCAGCTCGAGCTCAACGTCGTGCGCTGGCTCTGCGACCTGGTGGGCTTCGGACAGGGTGCCGGCGGCTTTCTCTCCAGCGGCGGCTCGACCGCGACCCTCTCGGCGGTGGTCACGGCACGCCAGGAGAAGCTGGGGGAGAGCTTCCTCGACGGCGTCCTCTACGTCTCCGACCAGGTGCACCACTGCGTGACCAAGGCGGCGCGCCTGGCGGGCATCCCCGCGGGTCGCATCCGGGTCGTACCGACCGAGGAGGACGGGCGTCTCTCGCCGGCGCGGGTGGCCGCGCGGCTGGCGGAGGACCGGCGCGCCGGGCTGCGACCCTTCCTCATCGTGGGCAGTGCCGGCACGGTGAACACCGGAGCCGTCGACCCGCTGGCGGGCCTCGGCGAGCTCGCGGCGAGGGAGCGCCTCTGGTTCCACGTCGACG
The DNA here is from genome assembly GCA_041394745.1 of Thermoanaerobaculia bacterium. GTDB lineage: Bacteria > Acidobacteriota > Thermoanaerobaculia > Multivoradales > JAHEKO01 > JAWKHP01. The sequence goes on from JAWKHP010000008.1 coordinate 135,942, forward strand.
CGGCCTACGGCGGCTTCTTCCTGCTCACCGAGCGCGGCCGCCAGCGTCTGAAGGGGATCGAGCGGGCCCACTCCGTGGTGCTCGATCCCCACAAGGGTCTCTTCGTCCCCTACGGCTGCGGCGCCCTCGTGGTGCGCGACCGCGGCGCCCTGCGACGAGCCCACGGTCAGGACGCGGACTACCTGCCGCCGCTCCACGAGGACGAGGGTCGCGTCGACTTCTGCGAGATCACGCCGGAGCTCTCGCGGCCGTACCGCGGGCTCCGGGTCTGGCTGCCGCTCAAGGTGTACGGCGCCGCGGCCTTCCGGCGCGAGCTCGACGAGAAGCTCGACCTGGCGCTCGACCTGGCCGCCGAGCTCGAACGCACCGAGGGCATCGAGCTGGTCGCGCCGCCGACGCTGAGCCTGCTGGCGCTGCGGGTCGTGCGACCCGGCGCGACCGGGGAACGGCTCGACGAGCTCACCCACGAGCTGCAAAGGAGGGTGAACCACCGCAACCGGGTGCACCTCACCGGAACGCGCTTCGGCGGCCGCTACGTCCTGCGCGTCTGCGTGCTCTCCTTCCGCACCCATCGGGAGCGCGTCGAGATGGCCCTCGAGGACCTGCGCGCCGGCCTCGCCGAGCTCGACTGAGGGCCTCGAGCGTCATCCGCCTGTCATCGAGCGGAGGCTACGGTCCGCAGCGTCGGTGGGAGGGTCCCGCCGGCGAATCCCGGAGCCCGAGCCATGAGTCCCCACGCCCGCAGCCCTCGATCGTCCCTCGCCACCCTCCTCGTCGCCGTCTTCGCAGCGCTCGGTGCACCGATCGCGGCGGTGGGAACCCCCGGCGCCGTGGCCGACTTCGACGGCGACGGCAAAGCGGACGCGGTCGTGACCGCCGGCGCGCCCGGCGAGCCCGGCACGCTCGGCGTGCGGCTCACCCCGGCGCCAGGCTCGGCTCCCGGCTGGGTCGTCAACGCCGTCGGATCGCTCCCTCGCGGTCTCGCGGCGGCGGATCTCGACGGTGACGGGCTCGGCGACCTCGCCTATCTGGACGAGCGGCCCGCCGGTGCCCTCGTCGTCGTCCGTTTCGGACGCGGCGACGGGAGCTTCTCGGCCGAGCTCCCGGTGATCGAGCTCGCCGGGGTCGAGGCCCTCCGCGCCGAGGACCTCGACGGCGACGGCGACGTCGACCTGCGCACCGTCGCGCCGGGCGCAGCCGACGCCGCCCTGATCAACGACGGCACGGGAGCGTTCGCCGTCGCGGCGGCGGGAGGCCCCGCGCCCGCGGCGTCGGAGGGCGCCGGCGGCGGCGCTCTTCTCTGGCGTCAGATGCCGGACGGGCAGAGCGGCTTCGGGCCGAGCGTGCGCAGCAGCACCGTCGACCGGGAGATCGCGGACGACTTCGTGCTCGACGCCGTGGTCACCCGGCTGGTGGCCTTCGGAGGCCAGGGCTTCCCGCCGCCGCCGCCGGTGGCGCTCGAGGGGCTGGAAGTGCGCTTCTACGACGTGGCGCCAGACGGGCGGCCCGGCGAGGTGGTGGCCGAGTACCTGCTCGCTCCGGACGACCCGAACCTGGTCTACACGCCCGGCAACCCCGGGCCCTTCGACGTCACGCTGTCGCCGCCCTTCACGGCGACGGGACACCACTTCGTGGGCGTCCAGCCGGTCTTCGAGTCGTACTGGCAGCGACCGAGCGCCGACCGTGGCGCCACGCGCCACTCCCACATCTGGGTCAAGGACGACCTCGCGGGAGGGGAGTGGACGGTCTACGAGGACGTGTTGGGCGAGCACCTGACGGACGTGGGCTTCGAGCTCTATGGAACGCTGACGGCGCCCCCCGTCGTCACCGGGCTCTCCACCGACGAGACGACCCGGAGCGGCCGGGTGCGGATCTTCGGTGACAACCTCGGCGGGACGCCCAACGGCGGCTCGGTGACGATCGGCGGTGAGACCGCCTGGATTTCCCAGTGGTCCGACTTTTCGATCCACGCCTACGTCCCCGAGGGCTCCGTCCTCGGCTCCGCCGACGTCGTCGTCACCAACGCGGTGGGCAGCGGAGTCCCGGCGGTCCTGGGCGTTGCCCCGCGGCAGCCGGAGGGGCGGGTGCGCTGGCGCTTCACCGTCGACGGTCGCTTCGTCAGTCACCGCGTCGGCCTCGGCCCCGACGGTACGGTCTACGCCCACGACAACTGGGGCACCCTCTACGCTCTGTCGCCGGAGGGCGGCTTGGAGTGGCTTCTCGACCTCGGCGACGAGGGGGACGAAGGGCCGACGGTCGTCGGAGCGGACGGTACGGTCTACGTCGGCGTCAACCCGCTCGGCCCCGATGCCCAGGTCGTCGCGGTGAACCCCGACGGCACGGTCCGCTGGACCTTCACGACGACCAACACGCAGGGCCTGCTGGCCGGTCCCGGTATCGGGCCGGACGGCAACGTCTACGGCGTGATGGAGACGCCCGGCATCGGGGCCTTCGCGCTCGATCCCGACGACGGCACGTTGCTTTGGAACAACGAGGGCGATCCGGTGATGAACGAGCACGGACAGCTGGGGATCGAGATCGCCTTCGGCAGCGACCGCTTCTACGTCGGGTTCGACGAGCGCGCCGTCCACCCGACGGCCCTGCTCTTCGGCTTCGGTCTCGACGGGGACCAACTCTTCGCCGTGCCGCGACCCGACGCCGGGGCCCAGCCCGTGGTCGGGCCCGACGGCACCGTGTACGTCCGCACGTGGGTCGGGAGCGCGGGGATCCGGCTCGGTGCGCACGACCCCGACGGCACCCTGCGCTGGCTCGCTTTCGACAGCCCCACGAACGTCCTGAGCGATCCCGGCGTCAGCGCCGACGGCTCGATCTACGCCGTCCGCAACACCAACCAGCTCTGGTCGCTGCGACCGGATTCCTCGGCGCGCTGGACGGTCACGACGGACGGCTGGATCGATCGACCGATCCCGTCGCCGGACGGCCGCCTGATTCTCACCAGCGGCTTCCACCTCGGCGACTACGGGTTCTTCCGCGCTTTCGACGACCAGGGCGGAGAGCTCTGGGACGAGACCCTGCCCGACGATGCGAGCGGCGCCTGGCTGGTCGCCTCGGCGCCGGCTCGCTTCGATCCGTCAGGCGACCGCGCGTACGTGACGGCCCATCCGAGCTTCAACCTCCCGGACGACGATCACTGCTACCTGTACTCGTTGGACACGCGCGGCGACGTCTCCCTCTTCGCGGACGGATTCGAGTCCGGCGACTGGAGCGCGTGGTCCGCGGCAACACCCTGAGACTCTCGGCTCAGAAGCGCAAGAGGGCCGCGCCCCAGTGGAAGCCGGCGCCGAAGGCGGCCAGCAGCACCAGGTCGCCGGCGGCGATGCGGCCCTGCTCGCGCGCCTGGGTGAGCGCCAGGGGCACGGACGCCGAGCCGGTGTTGCCGTAGTCGCGGACGTTCGAGAAGACCTTCTCCTCCGGCAGGCCCAGGTTCTTGCCGACGGCCGCCAGGATCCGCTGGTTGGCCTGGTGGGGCACGACCAGGGCGACGTCGTCGAGCTCGAGACCGGCCTTCTCGAGGACCTCCCGTGCCGCGGCGCTCATGCGCGTCACCGCCTCCTTGAAGACGGCCCGGCCCTCCATCACGACCTTCTTGTGGAGCCCCTGCTGCGCGGCCTCGAGGGTGAAGGGCACGCGGGTGCCGCCGGCCTCCAGGGTGAGGATGCCGGCCTGGCTGCCGTCGGTTCCCGACACCGCCGCGACCATCTCGATCGGCGCCTCTCCGGGGCCCACCACGGCGGCCCCCGCGGCGTCTCCGAAGAGGACGCAGGTGCTGCGGTCCTCCCAGTTCATCAGCCGCGAGATGAGCTCGACGGCGACGACCAGGATGCGACGTCCGCCCTCCCTGGCGCGCGTCCGCGCGACGTCCAGGGCCTGCAGGAAGCCGGCGCAGCCACTCCCGGCGAGATCGTAGGCGGGGATATTGCCGGCACCCAGGCGGTGCTGGAGGAAGGCCGCGGTGTCGGGGGTATAGACCTCGGGAGTGTCGGTGGCGACGATGATCTCGTCGAGCTGCTGCGCCGTGAGACCGGCATCGGCCAAGGCCCGCAGCGCGGCGGCTTCGGCCATGTCGACGGTCGTCTCGCCCTCGGCGGCGAAGCGGCGGGAGGAGATGCCGGTGCGCTCGACGATCCACTCGTCGCTGGTGTCGACCAGCCGACCCCACTCCTCGTTGGTCATCACCCGCTCCGGCGTGTAGGCGCCGAGGCCGAGGATGCCGATCGTCGAATCCATCACGGGCCTCCGTCCGGGTTGCCGGGATTGTAACGGCAAGCGGCGCGCGGCGCCTGAAGCGGTATGATTCCCGACAGAGACCGAGTCGCACGATCCGCCGGCGTCACCCCGGCCGAGGCCGCCCGCGGGCGCGTTCGCCGTTTCGGAGGCACCATGGTCGACAAGCCCGGCAGCCCCTACTCCCCACCGCGCAGGGCCCCCCGCGTGCCGGCCGACGGCATCCAGCTCTCGGTGGAGGGAGCCGCGGCCCGCCTCATCGACCTCTCGGAGCAGGGCCTGCGCTTCGTGGGCGATCAGGCCTTCGAGGAGGGGCACATCCTCCACGCCACGATGCGAGCCGGGGCCGAGGAGGTGTCGGCCGAGGGCACCGTCAAGTGGTGCCGGCCCGAGGGACCGGGCCGCTACAACATTGGCATCTCGTTCCGCGGCTCGAACGACCAGGCCCTGCGCAAGGGCATCTTCGCCCTCTTCATGGCCGCCGGCTGATCGCCGTCAGCCGCGGGCGAAGAAGGCGCGGGCGTTGGCCGTCGTGACCGCGGCGATCCGCTCCGCGGTCTCGCCGTGCACGGACGCCAGCACCGCGGCGGTTGCCGCGACGAACGCGGGCTCGTTCGTTCGCCCACGGTGGGCCGCCGGGGTGAGCCACGGCGCGTCGGTCTCGACGAAGGTCTGCGCCAGCGGCGTGCGCCGGGCCGCCTCCCGCACGTTCTCCGCTTTGGGGTAGGTGAGGATCCCGGAGAACGAGATCGGCCAGCCCCAATCGACGAACGGGTGGATCTCCTCGGTGCGGCCGCCGAAGCAGTGGACCACGGCGCGCAGGCCGCGTCGGGCCCAGGGCTCGAGTCGTACGGCGGCGCGGTCGTAGGCGTCCCTCAGGTGCAGGATGAGCGGTCGCCCGACCTCCAGCGCGAGCTCGGCGTGACGATCGAGGAAGCTCTCCTGGAGCGCGAGCGGAGCCTCGTCCCAGTAGAGGTCCAGTCCGGTCTCGCCGATCGCCACGACCTCCGGCTTGCGGGCCAGCGCGACGATGCGCTCCCAATCGCCCGCCGCCGCTTTGGCGACCTCGTTGGGATGGATGCCCACCGCGGCGTGCAGACCGTCTCGCTCCGCGACCCACGCGACGACCTCCTCGGAGCTCTCGGCGGTGATGCCGACGACGACGGCCTCGGCGACGCCCGCCTCGCGGGCCCGCGCCCAGACCGCGTCGGGGTCGTGCGCGAGCTCCCCGTGGAGCAGGTGGCAGTGGGTGTCGTAGAGCTCGACGGCCATGGCGGGAGGTTAACGGATGGCACGTCGTCGTTCCCGCCGCGCCTGAGCTAGGCTCCCGGAGGTCGTGATCTTCCGGTTCCTCCACGGTCTGTGGGCCGTGCTCGGTCTCGTCGCGTGTGCGGTCCTGGTGGCCAGCCGCGGGGGCCATCCACCGGG
>JAWKHP010000009.1:0-134965 GCA_041394745.1 Thermoanaerobaculia bacterium
GCGGGCGTCCTTGGTCGAGATCGGGGCGTTGGTGGAGCCCTGGGGCGCGAGACCGAGCAGCGGTTCGCGCTTCTGGATGTCGATGTCCATCAGAACGGTACCCTCCGCGGTCACGTGCGGCGTGACCTGCAGGCGGAGCGTCGCGTTGACGAACTGCACGCTGACCGTGTTGTTGGCCACCGTCTGGATGGGGATCTGCAGGCCGCTCTGGATCGACGCCGTCTCGTTGTTGAGCGTCGTGATCTTCGGCGCCGACAGGATGTTGATCAAACCCTCGGCCTCGGCCGCCTGCAGGGCGACATCGAGGTTGAAGGTGTTGAGCACGTTGCCGAGCGTGATGCCGAGCGTTCCGTTGCCAGGCCGGGTCAGGTCGACGTTGCCCTCGACCGCGCCGTTGTTCGGGAAGACGAGACCCGTGGTGTTGCCGGTGGCCGCCGACGAAATGGCGTCGAAGCCCCAGGCGATACCCAGGGTGCGGGTGAAGGTCTTCGTGGTCTCGATGATCCGGGCCTCGATCATGACCTGGGGCTCGGGGATGTCGAGGCTCTCGATGACCGCCACGACCGTGTCGATGAACTGCGGCAGCTCGGTGATGATCAGCGTGTTGGTGCGCTGGTCGACGATCACCGTGCCGCGGTCGGAGAGCACGCTGTTGGCGCCGCTCCTGAGCACCCGCTCGACGTCACGGGCGTCCGCGTAGCTGACCCGCTTCAAGATCGTCGTCAGCGGAACGGCCTGGGCCTGCGCGGAGCGCAGCGCCTGCTCCTGCTCGGCCTCCTCGCGTAGCACCGAGGTCGGCGCCACCCGCATCACGTTGCCCTCGATCTGGTACCCGAGCTGGTTGATCTTGAGGATCTGCTCGAGCGCCTGGTCCCAAGGCACGTCGGTGAACTCCACCGTGACCGTTCCGGAAACGCCCGGCTGCACGATGATGTTGAGGCCGGAGATCTGGGCGAAGGAGCGCAGCAGGTCCTTGATGTCGGCGTCCTTCAACGACAGCGTCATCGGCTCGCCGTAGTAGACCTTCTCACCGCTGCCCCCCATCTCGCGGCTTCCGAAGCCCTGCACCGCCTGCTCCGGCCGATTGGCCAGGGTGATGCTCTGGCCGCCGAGGGCGGACGTGGTCGGGGTCGTGGCCTGGGCCGGCATCGGAACCGGAGGCGGGGCCGGAGCCGGCACCGGCTCGGCCATCACCTCTTCCTCCTCCATCATCGGCTCCATCGAGTCCTGATCGTCCTGCATCGCCACGCGCACGGGAGCGGGCACCACCGGCTCGCTCGCCACGTCCGCGGCGCTCGCGTCGTACGAGTCCATCGCCATCGGCGGCGTCGCGGGCTCCGGGGGAGCCGGCGGCGCGCCGATGCCGTTGAAGGTCAGCAGGAGGCTGTCGGGAAGCACCGTGAGCTCGGGCGTCGCCTGCTCGGCGAGATCCACCACCACCCGGGACACCATGTCCGGCTGCGGCTTGAACTGCGCCACGCGGACGCGCTCGACCGTGCCTCCGACTCCGTCGTAGGCCGAGGACGGGGCCAGGTTCGCGACGCCGATCAGATCGACGACGAAGCGGGCCGGATCGTCCAGCCTGAAGGTGCTGTAGAAGAACTCCCCGTCGCCCTCCACGCGCACCGTCGTGTGCCCGTCTTCGGAATCGACGGACACGGCGTGCAGCTGGGTCGCCGCCACGCCGGTGGGCGAGTGCACCTCGAGCTGCTCCGGCTCGGAGGCCGCGGGCGCGCCGGCGACCTGCGGGCTGGGAGCCGGGGCCGGCTGCGGTGCCGGCTCGCTCCAGGCTTCGACCGAAGCGGCCGTCTCCTGCGCCGGGGCCTCCATCGGCTCCGGCTCGGTCTCGGCCACCGCCGACTCCGGAGCCGCAACCGGCTCCAGGGGCTCGTCACCGGCGGCCACCGAGGCCTGAGCCTCCCCCGCCGGGTAGAGATCGACGTGCAGTCGCGAGCCGTCGGCCGACACCGAGTGCTCGGCGTCGACCCGCGTCGAGACCACCAGACGGGTCAGACCGGCGTCCGACTGCACGACGACGGATTCGACGATCCCCTCGCTTCGGAAGAGGTCGGCGACACCGGCCGCCGGAACGCTGTTGGGCAGCTCGACGACGAGATCGTCGTTGGCGTCCCTGTAGGTCGTCCAGACCACCGTGCCGTCGGTCGTGACGTCGAGCCGGGCGGTTCGTGTCTCCTGATCGAGCGCCAGCGAGACGATCTCCACCGGATCTCCTCCCGCCGGCCCTTCCGCGGCCAAGAGCGCCCCCTGCGCCGGATCGACAGCCGCGCTGATCCAGCCCGTCAGGAGCAGGGCCATCGCGGCAAGAGTCCAGGCCGCTGGTCGGGTCCATTTCTCCATGTTTCGCATGCTGCCTGCCTCCCTCACTCGGACCTACGGGTTGAGCTTCTTGACCACCTCGCGGAAGGGCTTCAAGGCGGCTGGGTCGTCGACCTCCTGCCGGAAGACCACTTCGTTGCGACTGATGCTCACGACGTTGCCGTCGAAGAGCCGGTCACCGACCCGCAGGAGAAAGCTCTTGTCCTGATCGGCGGCCTGGATCTGCGCCACCGGTCCGTCCGGGAGCACGAAGATCCCGGTCAGGTCGATTTCAGTGATGAGCAGACCCGGCACCCCTTCGGGCCGGGACCCACCGGTCTCGCGATGCTCGCGAACCTCACGCAGCGACTCGAAGGGATCGCGACGATCACCGGGCTCGTAGGAGTAGCCCTCGTCCGCGAAGACCTCCTCGTCCTGCATGAGAAGAGCGTCCACGTCCAATTGCGGTGTCTCCGGCTCCGCGGATTCCGCTTCCGCCGAGCCCTCGTCGTCCACCGGCATGTCGGCCGCCAGGGCGTCGTCGTCGACGTCGTCCTGGGCACACAGCGCCGCGGGCACCGCGAACCAGGCCAGCACCAGGAGCAGACCCGGCAGCAACGAGAACCAGCGCTTGCGGCTCGTCATGGCTGCACCTGTCCTTCCTCGCCCTCTTCGGGTGGCGGGGGCTCCTTGTAGATGAAGGTCTTGGCCGTGAACGTGGCCTCCAGGGTGTGATCCGCATCGGTACCCCGAGAGGCCTGGACCCTGAGACCTTCGATATTGATGATGCGCGAGAAGCGCCCGACTCGATCGAAGAGCAGCGCCAGGTTGTGGTAGCTGCCTGCGAGCTGGATCGAGATCGGCCACTCGCTGTAGAACTCCTTGTCGATGATCCGACCCGGGCGGAACCGGATCAGATTGAAGTCGCCCTGCTCCGCCAGGTTGCGGATGCGGCGCAGGAGGTCCTGCGTGTTGCGTCGCGCCGGCAGGATGCGCAGGAGCTTGTCGAGCTCGAGCTCGAGGGCGCGCACCTCCTCGCGGAAGCGCGGAAGCTGCGCCTGGGCCGCGCGCCCCTCCTGGATCTTGGCCTGCAGGTTGGCGAGCTGGACCTCCTTGCGGGCGAGCTCCTCCTGCTTCGGCTTGAGCTGCCAGACGTGCATCAGGAAGTAGAGGCCGCCGCCGACCAGCACTCCCGCGAGCAGGCCGTAGTACCAGGGCTTGTCTTCGAGACCCGTTCGGAACTCAGCCATGGCTCAGCCTCCGCTCGCCGCGGTCGCGGCCTCTCCCTCACCGCCGTCCGCGGTCGCGGCCGGTGCGAAGGAGTAGGGGACGTCGATCACGAACGTGTAGTAGGAGCCCCGCCGCTGCGTGTCGAGGAGCACGGGCTCGGAGAACTCCTCCACCTGATCGAGATCGTCGATGTAGGTCGCTACGGCGTTGGTGTTGAAGGCCTCACCGGTGAGCTTGATGACGCTCGACGAGACGTCCATGCGTGTGAGCCAGAGGAGGTCCGGGAGCGTGGCCGAGACGTAGTCCATGATCTTGACCGGTCCGCGCTGGTTGGCCTTGAGCTGATTGATCACCCGGATCTTGTGCTCGAGCTCGGTCTTCTTGGCCTTGAAGGCCTCGACCTCGCGGATGATCGGAGCGAGCCGGTCGACCTCGGCCTGCGCCTCGGTGATCTCCTTCTGCTTCGCGTCGAGCTTCTGGTTGAGCAGGAGGAACATCGCCCCGGCCGCCAGCAGCCCGGCGATGGCGAGCACCGCGAGCCAGAGGTCGGCCTTGCGGTCCTGTGTGGGCCCGATCGGCGCCGCCGTTCCCTGACGGCTGACGACGGGCCTGCGACCTTCGCCGACGAGATTGATCTTGATCATGCCGCTTCAGTCTCCAACCTTGCGCACCGCCAGACCGACGGCGACGGCCAGCGTCGGCGCGATCGAGCTCAGCCACTGGCTGTCGAAGTTGCCCTCCCGGTAGTCGATCCGACGGAGCGGATTGAGGAACTCGGTGGGCACGCCGAAATGCTCCTGCAGCACGTCCTTCAAGTTCGGGGTCATGGCCGCACCGCCGGCCAGGAGGAGTTGCGACACGGAGTCCTCCGACGCCGTGGCGGCGAAGAAATCGAACGTCTTCTGGATCTCCGCGGCGACCTCCCGCGAGACGGCCTCGAGCACCGTCGCCGCTTCCTCGGCGGTGCATCCCTCCACCACCTCGCCGCGCTTGGCCCGCTCGGCCATCTCGTAGGTCAGTCCGTACTCGCGCTGGAGCGCCTCGCTGAAGTCGTTTCCGCCCAGCGACAGGTCGCGCCAGAAGACGGTCTGACCTCGCGCCAGCACGTTGATCGTCGTCACGGTGGCACCCAGGTTGACGAGGGCGACCGTCTTCGACGGCGAAAGGTCGTAGTTGGCCTCGTAGGCGTTCTGCAGCGCGAACGCGTCGATGTCGACGACCGACGCCGTCTTGCCGCTCTGGTTGATCACGGCGACGTAGTCGTTGACCTTGTCGCGCTTGACCGCCACCAGGAGGACGTCCATCGAGTCGTGCATCATGGCGCCGTCGGAGAGCACCAGGTAGTCCAGCCGGACGTCGTTGATGTCGAAGGGGATGTACTGCTCGGCCTCCCACTGGATGGACTCGGCCAGCTCCTCCTGCGACATGGCGGGGATCTGGATCTTCTTCACGATCACCGAATGTCCGGCCACCGAGGTCGCGAAGTTCGGGTTCCTGGTCCCGGTCTCCGCGGTCAGCTTGGTGATCGCGTCGACCACCAAGGACGAGTCCATGATCGAGCCATCGACGATGGCTTCCTGCGACAGAGGCTCGACGCCGACTCGCTGCAGCGAGAACTCGCCGCTCTTGCGCTCCTTCAGCTCGACCAGCTTGATGGACGAGCTGCCGATGTCGAGGCCTACGACACTCTTAGCTCTTGACCAGAACATGATCCACAGCGGCTCCCGAAAAACGCCGAGTTCGTCGGCCTTTAGCGCTCAGACGGTTAGCGTGGACGCAAGCTAACAGGAGCTTTTCCGGGGTGTCAAGGGTCGTCTGCACACGCAGCGGCCCTCGCGGACGCTCCGCCGCTCAGCGATTTCCCATCGGCCGATGGACGTCGCGCACCCCTTCGAGGCCCCGGACGGCCTGGCTCACCTTCTCCAGGTGCTTGCGATTGCGCACCTCCACGACCACCTGGATGAGGCCCCTGCCGGTCTCCTCGGTGTCCGCCTCGATCTGCCGGATGTTGGAGTCGTACTTGGCGATCGCTTCGGTCAGGCGGGCCAGGATTCCGGGCTTGTCCTCGGTCTCGATCGAGAGGATGACCGGGAAGACCTCGTCGGTGCGCGACCACTCGACCTCGATCTCGCGCTCCGGGTTGTAGAGGAGGTTCTTGACGTTGGGGCAGTCGACCGAGTGCACCGAGACGCCGCGGCCGCGGGTGACGTAGCCCACGACCTCCTCGCCGGGCAGGGGGCTGCAGCACTTGGCGATGTAGGCCATGAGATCGCCGTGCCCCTTGACCCCTGAGGGCGTTGCCGCCGCCGAAGGGGAGGACGCGCAGACGGCCCGCCGCAGAACGCTGGGGTTTCCTCCGCGGCCGCGTCCAGGTCCTCCTCGGGCAGCAACCGGCGCACGACCTGGCGCGCCGTGATCTTGCCGAAGCCGATCGATGCCAGCAAATCCTCGGGCCGGGCGATGCCTTCACGCTGGAGGTAGCCCTCGACCTCCTCGCCCTCGAGCAGGCGCTTGAGCGAAAGCCGCGACTTGCGCGCCTCGCGCTCGAGCAGGCGCCGGCCGATCTCCACCGCGCGGCGGTTCTGCTCGGTGTTGAGCCAGTGCCGGATCTTGCTCTTGGCCCGCGACGTGGCGACGAACTTGAGCCAGTCGCGGCTGGGCGTCTGCGAGGAGCCGGTGAGGATCTCGACGATGTCGCCGTTCTCGAGCGGCGTCTTGAGCGGTACCAGCTTGCCGTTGACCCGGGCCCCGGTGCACTGGTGGCCGAGCTCGGTGTGGATCTTGTAGGCGAAGTCGAGCGGCGTGGCGCCGTAGGGGAACGCCTGGACGTCCCCCTTGGGGGTGAAGACGTACACCTCGTCCGGGTAGAGGTCGACCTTGAGGGCGGTGAGGAAGGTGCGCGGGTCCTCGACCTCCTTCTGCCACTCGACGAGCTGGCGCAGCCAGACGATGTTGCGGTCGGGCTCGCCCTGCTCCTTGCCGCCCTGCTCCTTGTAGTGCCAGTGGGCCGCGATCCCCTCCTCCGCCACGCGGTCCATCTGCCGGGTGCGGATCTGCACCTCGAACGGTTGTCCGCGGTCCCCGACCAGCGTCGTGTGCAGGGACTGATAGAGGTTCGGCTTGGGCATGGCGATGTAGTCCTTGATCCGGCCGGGAACCGGACGCCACCCCTGGTGCACGACGCCGAGCGCGGCATAGCAGTCCTTCACCTCGTCGGTGACGATGCGGAACGCCAGGTAGTCGTAGAGCTGGGAGATCTCGATGCCCTGCTCGCGCATCTTGCGGTAGATCGAGTAGTAGCGCTTGACGCGGTAGCTGATGTCGGCCTCGATGCCGGCCTCGTCGAGCCGCTTCTCGAGCTGGCGACGGATCTCCTCCAAGAGCTTCCTGCCGCCCTTCAGCCGGCTCTCGACCTGGGAGCGCACCTCCTCGAACTGGTGGGGATAGAGGTGGAAGAACGCGAGGTCCTGCAGGTCGCCCTGGAGCTTCGACATGCCCAGCCGCATCGAGATCGGGGCGTAGATCTCGAGCGTCTCCTGGGCGATGCGGCGGCGGGACTCCGGCGGCATGTGCTCGAGGGTCGCCATGTTGTGCCAGCGATCGGCGAGCTTGACCAGGATGACCCGGATGTCCTTGACCGAAGCGAGGATGAGCTTGCGGAAGGTCTCGGCCTGGGCCTGGTCGCGGCGCACGTAGGCGTGCCGGCCGATCTTGGTGACGCCGTCGACGAGCTCCGCCAGCTCCGCACCGAAGCGCTCCTCGAGCTCCTTGCGGGTGGCCAGGGTGTCCTCGAGCACGTCGTGGAGCAGGCCGACCTCCACCGACAGCTCGTCGAAGCCGAGGTCGGCCAGACAGTGGGCGACCTGCAGCGGATGGGTGAGGTAGGGCTCGCCGGAGCGCCTCTTCTGGTCGGTGTGCTTGGCGGCGGAGAACTCGTAGACCTCCCGCAGCCTGGCCTCGTCGACGAGCCGGCCGTGCTCGTCGAGGCGGCGCAGGATCTCCTTCAACCCGGCCTTGGCCGGCGGCGAGATGGGGGGCTGCGACTTGCGGGAAGACGCTCCTGCGCCTGAGCCATCGATCGAGTCTCCGTCGCGAAGGATACAACCGGTCCCGATCTGAAACTGTCCGCGCGCTCCGGACGTAGACGGGACAGACCGCGAGGAGAAACCGATGAACCGCACCCGCACAGCATCCGCCGTCGCCGCGCTCCTGCTCGCCCTCTGCCGGCCGGTCGCGAGCGCCGCCGACGTGATCGAGCGCACCTTCGACGTCGAGCCGGGAGGACGCTTCGTGCTCGACACCGATCGAGGGTCGGTCGAGGTGAAGACGACGGAGGAGGCGCGTGTCGGCGTCCGCGTCGAGCGGCGCGTCCGCTCCGGCTCCGCCCGCGAGACCGACCACGAGGTGCGCTTCGATCAACGCGGCTCGGAGGTGTCGGTGCGCGGCGAGACCGACCGCGGGCTCCTCGGCCTGCGCTCTTCCCGGCTCGAAGTCCGCTACACGGTGACCGTGCCGCGTCGCTTCGACCTGCGCCTGGACACCGCCGGCGGCGACATCACCGTGACCGACCTCGAAGGCGACCTGGCCGCCCACACCTCGGGCGGCGACATGGCGCTCGGGCGGATCTTCGGCGCGGTCGACGCCAGCACCTCCGGCGGCGACGTCGAGCTCTCGGGCTCCACGGTCGAGGCGACCCTGCGCAGCTCCGGTGGAGACCTGCGCATCGGCGACGTCGACGGACGGGTCGACGCCCTCACCTCCGGCGGCGACGTACGCATCGATCGCGCCGGAGGGGACGTCACGGCGAGCACGTCGGGCGGGAACATCACCGTCGGCGAGGTGCGCGGAGCGATCGACGCCCGCACCTCCGGCGGCGACGTCATCGCCACCCTGACCACGCAGCCGGAGAGCGACTGTCGCCTCTCGACGTCCGGAGGAAGCGTCGAGGTGCGTTTGGCGGCCGGCATCGGGGCCGAGGTCGACGCCTACACCAGCGGCGGCGAGCTCGAGCTGGACGTGCCGGTGACCGTGCGCGGCAAGCTCAGCAAGTCGCGCGTCGAAGGCCGGGTCAACGGCGGCGGACCGCTCCTGACGCTACGCAGCTCCGGCGGCGACATCGTCGTCCGCGGCCTGGACTGAGCTAGGGCACGACCTCGAGCAGGTCGACGGTCTCGATGCGCCACTCGCCGCGCTCGTCGACCCAGCCGATGTGGAAGCGGTAGCCCTGTCCGCGATCGAGCGAGGGGCCGCCGCCGAAGCGGGCGACGACGTCGAGGACCGCGCGGACGCCGCTCGGGTCCACCTGGACGGTGGGCCCGTCCGCCTCGGCCCAGACGCGATCGGAGGAGGAGCGGTAGCCCTGGATCGCCTGGATCAGGGCGCGGCGGTCGCGCGTCCTGAAGTCGAAGGGGCGGGCGCGGACCTCGAACTCGGCGGCGAAGAGCTCGGCGAGCGCGCGCGCCCTCTCCAGGCTCGCCAGGGGGCCCTCGCCGGGGTCCTTCTCCACCAGCTCCATCACCCGGTCCATCTGGCGCAGGATCCGCCGCTCCGGCGCGTTGCGGCCGGACCACCACCAGACGGCTCCCGCCAGAACCAGGACCGCGACCACGAAAGCGACCCACCGGGGCATGGCGCAAGGATATCGACCGCGCTAGGCTTGGACCATGAGCGAATCAGCTGCCGACTTCGTCACCGTCTTCGAAACCGACGACCCGGCCGTCCTTCCCGTCGCCAAGAGCCTGCTCGAGTCCTCCGGCCTGCCCCACATCCTGCAGGGCGAGGAGGCCTTCGGACAGCTGCCGGTCTCCCACATGGGCGGCCCCTTCGTGCAGGGCGGAATGGCCGTTCGCTTCCTCGTTCCCGCCGGCTTCGCCGAAGAGGCCAGCGCCCTGTTCAGCGACATCGATCCCGATGACGACGCGGACGGCGACGAGGACGACGACGAGGACTTCGACGAGTACGAAGACTTCGACGAGTTCGAGGACGAAGACGAGTACGGCGACAAGCGCTACCGCGACGACGACGAGTTCGACGACCTCGGTGACGACGACTGAGTCGTCGCGCCGGCGGACGGCAGCCGGAGGCGCCGCGCTCGTGCTGCTCTGCGTCCTCGGGCTCGGGTCCTCCCGCTCGGCAGCGGACGGACCGGCGGCCGGTCCCTATCTGCTGGTCCTCGGCACGGCACAGGACGGCGGCCTGCCCCACGCGGCCTGCTCGGGGCCGCACTGCAGCAGGGCTCGGCGGGACCCCGGCTTCCGCCGCCTCGTCGCCAGCTTGGCCCTGGTCGATCCGGCGGAGTCTCCGCCGCGCGTCTTCCTGATCGACGCGACGCCCGACGTCGCCGAGCAGCTGCGGTTGCTCGAGCCGCTGCGGCCGCGTCCGCCGGTGGATCCCGCCGGACGCGAGACCGTCGACCGGGCACCCCTCGACGGGATCCTCCTCACCCACGCCCACATGGGCCACTACCTGGGCCTGGCGACCTTCGGCTACGAGGTCGTCTCCACCCACGGGTTGCCGGTCTGGACGACGCCGCGGATGGCCTCTTACCTGCAGCACAACGGGCCGTGGAGCCAGCTCGTCGACTTCGGCAACATCGAGCTGCGCTCCCTGGCGCCGGGAGCGAGCGTCCGGTTGACGCCGCGTCTGGAGGTGACCGCGCTCGCCGTCCCCCACCGCGACGAGCTCTCCGACACCGTCGGGTTCGTCATCGCCGGGCCCTCCCGCCGGGTGCTCTACGTGCCGGACACCGATCGCTGGGACAGCTGGGACCCGCCGCTCGGCGAGCGGCTCGAGGGCATCGACGTCGCCCTCCTCGACGGCACCTTCTACTCGCCGGACGAGCTACCCGGACGCAGCGTCGAGCAGATCGGTCATCCTCTCATCGAGACGACGATGGACCTGCTCTCCGAGCGTGTCGCGGCGGGCTCGCTGGCCGTCTACTTCACCCACCTCAATCACTCGAACCCCGCCGTCGATCCGGAGGGACCGGAAGCGGCGGCCGTGCGCCGGCGAGGATTCCACGTCCTGGCCGACGAGCAGCGGATCGACCTCTGACAGAATCCGCGACGAAACAAGTGGGAGCGTAGGAGCCCGAGGGGATGGGGCGCAGGGTCCACTCCTGCAACCCGGGGCTCCTACGCCCCCGAGACTCTTCAGTCGTCGACGTACCCCTCGCGGGTGCGCACTCTGCCCGGCCCCTGCACGCGCACCTCGAGGTCGTGCCAGCTGCCGTCGTGGCGGACCTGCTTGGGGTAGTAGCCCAGCACGTAGTGCTCGCGCAGCTCGCGGATGATGTCGGCGAAGGCACCCTGGAGCTGCCGGGCGCTGTCGAGCTCTTCGATGCGTCCGCCGCTCTGCTCGACGATCTTGGCCAGCGTCGCGAACTCCCGTTCGTTCGCCTTGTAGTCGCGCCAAGCCGAGTTGAAGGTGGCCTCGGAATCGCCGGCGGCGATCGCGGAGTTGTCCTCCTTCAGGTAGATCCAGTAGATCACCGCCTGGCTGCGCTGCGCCTTCCACAGAACGTCCTTGGCGGGAAGGAGACTGTGGACGTCGACGCCGTCGGTGAAGAGGACGACGACCTTGCGCCCCTGACGGGCGTCGAGCAGCTGCAAGCCGGAGTAGAGGTAGTCGTTGACCGCCGTACCGCCGACCGGCGAGATGCCGTCGAGCGCCGCTTCGAGCACGCCGGTGTCGGTGGCGAACGGCGTCGTGCGCACGATGCGGTCCGAGAACAGGACGACCTTGACCTCGTCGAGGTCGTTCATGCCGCGCAGGAAGACGCGCGAGCCGTCGAGCGCCGCCTGGAGGCGATCGCCCGCCATGCTCTCGCTGCAGTCGAGCAGCAGCACGGCCGTCAGCGGCACGTCGCCGCGGCCGAAGGTGACGATGTCCTGCTCGACGCCGTCGTCGATCACGCGGAAGGCGTTCTGGTCGAGGTTGAGAAGCGCGCGGCCGCCGCTGCTGACGCTGACGTAGAGCTGTCGCAGCTCGATGTCGAGGACGTCGTCGACGGTGAACGTCCCGCTGCGCAGGACCTTCTCGATCGCCGTGCCGTTGGTCAGCCGTGCGACGACGCGCAGCCGGTGCTCGACGTTCTCGTGCCCCACGTCCACGGTCATCTTCCACGGCGGCGCCGTGAGGCTGCCCAGAAGCGCGCCGTCGACGATGAACTCCACGCTGGCGACCGAGGCGTTGGTGATCTCGGCCTCCAGCTCGACCTCGCCGAAGAGCGGCTCGTGCGACTGCGGCGAGACGATGGTCACCTCGGGCTTCGCCGCCGCGGGAGCCGGCGCCGGAGCCTCCTGCAGGCCCGCTGCGGCGGCGGCCACGACCAGGGCGCCGCCGAGGACGCCGATCGCGCCGAGTGCGCGCCCGCTCATGGCGCCCCCTGAACGCTGAGACCCTCGACGGCGGACGCCAGCAGCGGTTGCCGGCCCGCGGCCGCTTCGCGCAGCTCCTGACGGACCGTCTCGAGCTCGGTGGTCGACCAGCGGTTGTACCGGTAGCGCGGAGACTCGGACTCGGAGCCGTCGCGGAGGAACGCGTCCTCGAGCAGGCCCTCGGCCTCGGGACCGCGGCCCTGCGAGTCGAGCCAGCGGGCGAGCTGGATCGCCAGCCGGCTGCTGTCCGGGTGCCGCCGGCGGGCCGCCTCGAGCAAGGCCTCCGGATCTCCGCCCCCGTCCGCGGTGAGCGCGGCGAGCTCCTCGGAGGCGATCACGTCGATCCAGTCCGGGGCTCCCGAGTCGACCAGCCGGGAGAGCTCCGTTCGCGCCCCCGCGCTGTCGCCCTCGCGCTTGAGGCAGACTCCGAGGCGCAGCCGCGCCTCCTGATTGTCCGAGTTGATCGACACCGCCTCGCGGAAGTGCTCGACCGCCTCCGGCAGCTCCGCGCGGCGCTCGTAGAGAGCGCCCAATCCGAGATGGGCTGCATCGCTGCGAGCGTAGATCTCGGTGGCGCGGCTGAAGAGCTCGGCGCTGTGCTTCCACGACCAGCCCTGCTGCAGATGACCGCCGAGCGACGTGAGCAGCGAGGCCGCGACGCCCCGTGCGCTCGCCTGATCCTGCCGCTTGTCGGCGTAGAAGGCGGCGAGCTCCTCGGCCATCACGCGGGAGTGCTGAGCCAGGATCGGCAGGTCGAGAAGGCGATACTCGAGATAGGCGTCGTGGTGGAGCAGCATGATCGGGACCAGCACGTCCTCGCCGACCTCGCCCATGAGGTCGCGCAGGACGCCCAGCTTGGCCTTCCAGAGGGCCTCGATGTCCGCCGGAGCGAAGTCCGGACCGACCAGCCGGCGCTCCAACTCGGCCAGACGCGTGAGGGCGGTCTCCGAATCGCCGGCGGCCCACGAGGCCAGGATCGACGGATAGCTCGTCCGCACGCCGGACTCGATCTGCTTTCTGTCCGCCGCGCGGGCGGGGCCTCCGACGCACAGGGCGACGAGAACCGGCACCGTCCAACGGCCGACGTTCGTTCGCGTGAGGTGCTGCAAGGTGAGTCTCCCCTCCCCCGGAGAGCGCCGTACGCTACCACGCGACCCGAGCTCACCTCGGACGGTCAGCGGACCACTGCCCCCCAGCGCTGCGTATGAGGGCGACGAGAGCCGGAATCCTTCGCGTCGCCCCTCCGGTGCCTCGGCCGGCCCCGTCGATTACTCTTGCGCGGTTGGCTCTCCGCACGGACAGGACCGACGAGCGCGATCGCCCGGCGCCCGGCCGGCTCGCCACCGCTTGGGCCCTCGCGGGTCTGACCCTCGTGGCCGCGGCGCTGCGCGCCTTTCGCCTCGACCTCCAGTCGCTCTGGAACGACGAGCTGGCGAGCTGGCACCAGGCGCACTGGCCGACACTCGCCCAGGTCCTCGAGCGCGGCGTCGTGCCGGACGTCCACCCGCCGGGCTACTTCCTCCTTCTCCACGTCTGGATGCGCGTGGCGGGGGCCTCCGAGGCGGCGCTCCGCGCCCCCTCCGTCGTCTTCGGCGTCCTCACCGTGCCCGCCCTCTTCGCCCTCGGCCGCTCTCTCTATTCCCGCCGTGAGGCGCTGGTGGCCGCCGCGCTCGCCTCCGTGGCCTGGATGCCGGTCTACTACAGCCGCGAGGCGCGGCCCTACGCCCTGCTCATCCTCTGCGCCGTTCTCACCACCTGGCTCCTCGTCGAAGCGGTGCGGCGGCTGGAGACCGAGGGCAGGCTCGATCCGCGATTCGCCGCCGGCTATCTGCTGGCGGCCGCCGTCGCGGCCTACAGTCACTACTTCGGGCTCCTCCTGGTCGGCCTGCAGGCCGTCGTCGCGGGCCTCCGGCTGCTCGGCCGGCCTCGCGCCCTGCTGCGTCTGACGGGTTGCTACGCCCTCCTCGCGCTCGCCTACGTGCCCTGGCTCCCCCACTTGCTCGAGGACCTGCGCGTCCGGTCGTTCTGGATCAAGACGCCGTCGCCGCGCGCCCTCGTCGAGCTCTACCGCTTCGAGCTCGGGCGCTGGAATCTCCTGGCCCTGGTCGTCCTCGCCCTCCTGGCCACCGCGCTCGTGCGTTGGATCGTCGAGGAGCGGGGGACGCCGGTGGGGACGATGCTGCGCCGCGCCCTGCTCTCTCCCACCGCGCTCCTCGTGCTGTGGCTGGCGGCCCCGCCCCTCGTGGCCTGGGTGAAGAGCCAGGTTTCCACGCCCGTCTTCACCCTGCGCAATCTCGCCTTCACGGCGCCGGCCCTCTACCTGCTCACCGCGCGAGCCGTGACGCGCCTGGCCCGAAGGGGCACGGCGACCGTCGCGGTGACGGCGGCCCTCTGCGTTCTCCTCCTGGCCGATCTGGGCATCCGTCGCCGCTTCTGGACCCGGGTGACGAAGGAGCAGTGGCGGGAAGCCGTCGCCCGGGTACGCCGGGACGAGCGGTTCTCCGACGCTCCGATCTTCGCCGCGACCCTCGACCCGGCCTACTTCGACTACTACCTGCGGCGCGCGCCGGACGAGGACCCGGCTCCGGCCGTGCGCCTGCTGGTCTCGGGACGCGACGTCACGCCGTTCGAGCGCGGACTCGCGGACTCCGGAGCGACCCACTTCTGGTTCCTGCAGATCCACCGCAAGGCCGCGCCGAGCCTGCGACGGCACCTCGAACGACACCATCGGCTGCTCGACGAGGACGATCTGGTGGGGGCCCAGGTCCAGCTCTTCGCCGTCGGCCCCGACGGAGGCTGAGGGCCCGCGGCTCAGTCGCGCTCCGGCATCAGCCGCACGCCGAGAACGCGCCGCGAGCCCGGCGGGCTCCACGCCGCGTCCGTCCACACGATGAAGACCGCCGTCCCCCCGGCGGGCACCTCGGGCAGGCGAACCGTGGTCTCCGGCCCCTCCACGGCGACCTCGCGAACCGGTCGGCTGCCGTCCTCGATCCACAGCCGCGCCTCCCGGTCGGGCGGGGGGACGACGGCGAAGCTCGGCTGGAGCGGCCGGCTCGGGCGAGCCCGCGCGAGCAGGAGTGCTGCGCGCCGCCCCCGCGTCCAGCGATCCGGCGACACGCCGGCGACGACGAGTCGCTCTCCCCGCAGCGGTCGGGTCTCCACGAGCCCGTAGGCGACCGCTGCGGCGAGGCCGGGCCGGTCGCTGATCCGGCCCCCGGCGCGGACCCGATCCAAGCGGCTGCGGACGCCTGGAGTGTCGAAGCACTCACCCCCCGTGGCTCGGTAGATCGTGATCTCCCGGCTGATCTTGTTGAGGTTCCACAGCACCTCGGGTCGGTGGAAGAGGTCGGCCGGAAATCGGTTGGTGAACCGGCGCGGCTCGCCGTAGCCCGCGAGACCGCTGTCGAGCCAAGCGAGGGTGGCGCGCTCCTGCTCGCCGCGGACCTCGTCCGGATCGACCACCAGCACCGCGCTGCCGAGACGGCGCAGAGACCGGCAGGGCGCCTCGGCCAACACCTTCCACTCCACGGTGCGGAGACCGCGGGGAAGGTGGAGCTCGTTGCCGAGACCGACGGCCCTCGCCTCCAGCCCCGTCGAGCGCAGCCACTCCTCCGCGCCGTAGCGCGCATCGCCGAGCATGTGGAGATCGAGTGCCAGCGCCCGGGACCACGGCCAGGCGAGCAGCGCCAGTGCCACCACGACTCTCCAGGCCGGGCGCGCGCCGAGAAAGCGCGACGAGCGCTCCAGGGCGACGGCCGCGAGCAGCGCCACGACCGGCACGACCGGAAGGAAGAAACGGACGTAGTTGTAGCCGATCGGCGCCAGGAAGAACGCGTAGTAGGAGAGCGCCGTCACCGCGAGGGCGAGGGCGGCCCGGTGTCGGCGGCGACGGCTCACGGCGAGCGCGGCGCCCGCCAGGGCCGCCAGAGCCGTCGGGACGCCGACGGCCACGGCGACGTGGCGGAGGCTGCCGACCGCCTCCTGCAGCTGTCCACCGAGGGTCGGCGCGTAGATCCGGTACTGGCCGACGGCCCTCTCGCCGGTGAGGACGGCGAAGTGGCGGGCGAGCTCCCCGTCCTCGCTCAGCCAGAAGACGACGACGAGGACCGCCGTGGCGCCGGCCGCGCCGAGCCACAGCCGCCGGTCGGCGAGGGCTCCCCATCCGCTGCCCCCCTGCTCGCGACGGCGTCGGGCGAGATCGAGTGCCAGGAGGAGGGGCATCAATACGTACAGACCGTAGGCCTGGTCCTTGGTCGCGACGGCACAGGCGGCCGTCAGCCCCAGGCCGAGGTAGTCCGCCGCCCTCCCACGCGCCAGGGCGCGCAGGTAGAAGAGCGCGGAGAACACGAACCAGAAGACGTACGGCCCGTCGAGGTTCGCCGTCTTCGCGTAGTAGACGAAGGGCAGGCTCGGCGCGGCGAGCGCCACGGTCCACAGGGCGGTCGAGCGGTTCTCGCCCACGCGCGCGACACGGTAGAGGAGCCAGAGGGTGGCGAGCGCCATCAGGGTGCTCAACAACCGGCTCGCCAGGAAGCGGGCTGTCTCGATCCCGGGAGCCTCGACTCCCACCGCCCGGCCCACGGACTCGACGACCACCGTCGACGCCGTCAGGAGGTAGCGGTGGAGCGGCGGGTACTTGTCGGGCCAAGCCTCGGCCGGAACGACGTGCGAGGGCACGATCTCGTCCACCGCCCAGCCCGACGGGCTCGGCAGCCCCCACCAGACGGGCACCACGAAGGCGACGGCGCTCGCCACCAGCAGCGCCGCGAGCCGCCGGGAGGCCGCCGACCGGGTGAGGCCGGACCCGGCCGCCACGCGCCCCGCCGCCTGCGGCTCCATGGGCCGGATCCTACCGCGCACACCGGCGTGACAACCGGCGATGACAATTGACAAAACATGGCGGCTGCCCCAACATTGCCGCCATGTTTCCGATCCATCGGCACCCGGTGTTGGGCGCGGTGGCGGCTGTCCACGGATCCGGGCGGTCCGGGGCGCCGGGCGGGGTGGGGCCCGCCAACCAGGGGTACGCCCAGAAAGGAGGTGGTCCAGTGGAGTTACACAAACAGGGTTTGATGGAGGTGGCGACCTCTAAGGGGCAGTACCTCAGCAGTGTCGAGTGGCACGTTGTAGGTTGGACCCCGAGACAGGGGAACCCCTCGCCACCGAGACAAGCCCGAGGGCCCCGGCCGACCGGTCGGGGCCCTTTTTCGTGCGCCGCTCAGAGGAAGCGCTGCAGCAGGATCATCGCGCCGAGGGTGACGCTCACCCACAGGGCCACCGCCGAGCGTGAGGTGTTGCGGTAGGCCTCGGGCAGGAGCTCGAGGAACACCATGAACACCATCGCTCCGGCGGCGAAACCCAGCCCGTAGGGCAGCACCGGCCGGAAGGCCTCGACGAAGAGGAAGGCGGGGACCGCCATCAGCGGTTGCGGCAGGGAGGAGAAGATGCTCCACCCGGCGCAGGCGAGCACCGACGAGCCCTGCGGTCGCATCACCGCGCTGATCGCCAGTCCTTCGGGGATGTTGTGGACGGCGATCGCCAGGGCGATCAGCGTTCCCAGGGTCGCGCCGCCGCCGAACGCGACGCCGACCGCGACGCCCTCCGAGAAGGAGTGCAGCGTCATCACCGCGAGGAGCAGGAGGATCCGCTTCGCGCCGGCCCCCGAGAGCTCGCCGAAGCTGACCTCCCTGTCTTCCAGCACCTTCTCTCCGAGGAGGATGAAGGCGACGCCGAGGGCGGCGCCGACGACGGTCTGCGGCGTCCCGAAGTGGGCTCCCTCCCGCAGCAGGCCGAAGCTGGCCCCCAGCATCAAGCCCGAGGCGATCGAGTTCGCCACCGCGAGCATCCGCGGGTCGAGGGTGCGCAAGAAGAGGAAGGGCAGGGCCCCCAAGCCCGTGGCCACGGCGGAGAGCACGCCGTAGCCGAGCACGACGAGGATCTCGTGCGCGTTCACAGCAGCAGCGCTTCCAGGAGCACGACCCCCGCGGCGGTGGCCCCGAGGGCCAGGGCCACTCCGAGCGCCGGCGCTCGCTCGTAGGCGTCGGGCACGAGCTCGGTCAGCACCAGGAAGAGGAGAGACCCCGCCGCGAAGCCCAGCATGGCAGGGAGCACGGGAGCCAGAGCGGGCGCCAGGGCGAAGAGCGCCAGCGCGAGGAGAGGCTGACTCACCTTCGCCGCCACGCAGAGACCCGCGGCCTGTCCGGGTGCCACTCCTCCGCCGACCAGGGCGTCGGCGAGAGACACCCCTTCGCCGACGTTGTGGATGGCGAGCGCCAGGGCCAGGAAGATCCCGAGGCGCAGGTCGAGCACCAAGGCCACTCCCATGGCGACCCCTTCGGCCGCCGAGTGCAACCCGACCTGCAGGATCAACTTGTAGCCGCGCTCGGAGGCGGCCACCGTCCCCTCGTCGAGCTCCTGGAGACCCGCGTAGCGGCGGATCCACCAGGTGTACACGACGCCGGCGGCGGCCCCGGCGAGCACGAGACCCACCCCCCGATCGAGCCCCTTGCCCACCAGCAGATACGCCGCCCCGAGCATCAGCCCGCCCGCCAGGGCGTCCGCGAGACCGACGAGCGCGCGCCCTGGAGGCCGCCCGAGCGCGAAGGGCAGGGCCCCCAGCGCGGTCGCCGAGGCGGCGGCTCCGCTGCAGAGCAGGAGGGCGAGGACTGGCTCGCTGGGCATACGGCGCGTTAGCGTAGCTCAACGCTGCGCGCGCAACCGGCGGGCGAGGTCCGGCAGGTCGGCGACACGCGGGCAGTCGGCACCGGTCCAGTCGTCGAACGGATCGACGAGGGCGGCATCGAGACCGGCCGCCCGGGCGCCGACGACGTCGACGGCGTAGAGGTCGCCGACGTACAGGGTCGTCGGCGCCGAGGCGCCGAGGGCCTCGAGCGCATGGGCGAAGATCCGCGCGTCCGGCTTCTCGAAACCGACGACGGCCGAGTCGACGATCGCCTGGAAGGAGGCGGCGAGCCCGGCCCGGCGCAGGGTCTCGTGGATGGTGCCGTCGGAGTTGCTCACCACCCCCAGCCCGACGCCGAGGGCGGCCAACGCCTCCAAGCCGACGCGCACCCCCGGCAGGACCCGTGACCAGAGACGGGCGTTGCCCTCCGCCTTGAGCGCGCGCGCCGTCCGCGGAGCCAGCCGCACGGCCCTCTCCTCGGTCACCCCGGAGAGGCCGGCGAGGATGCGCTCGACGTAGAAGGCGAAGGTGGCTCCGCTCTCCGTCGACAGCCGGCCACCGACGTGGGCACCCGCCAGCCGCCGCGACAGGATCGGCCGAGCCCGCGCCTCGGCGCGCGCCAGCGCCTCCGGCGTCACCTCGAGCCCCTGCGGCGCCAGCAGCGCCGCCAGCCAGTCGAAGTCGATCGACACCAGGGTGTTGCCGGCGTCGAGGAGGACGGTGGCGATTCTCGCCCAGGAACCGCTCAGGGCTCGCTTCCCCCGAACGAGCGCACGACGCGACCGCGTGCCACGACGACCTCGCTCTCCAGCAGCGCCGTGGCGTCGGCGCGAGGGTCGCGCGGCAGGACGATCAGATCGGCCCGGGCTCCCGGCTCCAAGCTGCCGAGCTCCCCCTCGAGGCCGACGGCCGCACCTCCCCACACCGTCGCCGAGCTCACGATGGCCTCCGCCGCGAGGCCGCCCGCTTGCAGAGTCTCGATCTCGAGGCGCGGGCCCGCCCAGCCCGGATGGAAGGTCGGAGCGTCCGTGCCCAAGGCGATCCGCCCGCCCGCCGCCACCCAGCGGCGCAGGTTCTCCAGCACGATCGCCTGCAGCTCCGGCATCTCGCGCCAGAGCGCCGCGGTGGTGATCAGGATGCGGCCGTGCTGCACGGCCGCGGCGAGGAGGGCCTCCGGGATCGGATCGGTCGGAGTGTGGGCGGCGGCGTCGACCCCCGCGTCGAAGGCGCGCGCCAGCTCCCCGCTCTGGGTCACGTGGGCGCGCACCGTGCGCCCCGCCGCGTGGGCCTCGGCGACGACGGCGGCGACGGTGGACTCCGCGAGGGTCGGCCAATCCCGGGTCGGCCGATTCTCGGCTCCCGTGCCGCCCAGGTCCCGGTCGAAGCCGGTCTCGATCGCCACCTTCAGCAGGTCGGCACCCGCGGCGAGCAGCAGACGGGCCTCGTGCCCGGCCTCCGCCGCGTCCGCGATCTCGAGGCCGGGCATCCCGACCGAGCCGAGGAGCGGGTAGCCACCCGGGGCGGTGAGGATGGGGCCGGAGCCGAGGATCCTCGGTCCGCCGCCCGTATCGGTCCGGGCCGCGGCGCGCAGGCCCTCGATCGAGGAGCCGCAGTCGACGAGAGTGCCGACGCCGGCGGCGAGCCAGTGAGCCAGCTCCTCGGACCGTCCCCCGAGACGGTCGAGCACGTGGACGTGGTTGTCGATCAGTGCCGGGACGACGAACCGGTCCCCGGCTTCGACGATCTCCGCTCCCGCCGGCACGACCACGGTCGCGGCGGGCCCCACCGCCACGATCCGGCCGTCCTCGACGAGCACCGCCCCGTCGGAGATCGGCTCCAGGTCGCGTCCGGCGAGGACCGTTCCGCGGACCACGAGCGGCGCGGCGACGCCCGGAGACGCCGTCAGCAACCCGACCAGGACCCCCGCGGCTCGGCGTCCCGGTGTCACACGGGGACCCGGTCGGGGAGGACGAAGTCGCGGCGCGCCTCGGCGCTCGCCAGCAGCCCGGGGGAGTAGTAGGCGGCGAGCGCGGGAGCCGTCCGGTCGAGCAGATCGGGGTGGGCCTTCGCGAAGGCGTCCCGCGTGAGGTCCGGGGTCGCGCGAAGCCGTTGGGCGATGAGCAGCACCCACCCCCAGGTGATCGTCTCGTGGTAGAGCTCCGGCTTGCCGTGCCGGGCCGCCAGCCGGCGCAGGCCGCGGCTCACCCGATCGAGGGTGTCCAGCCGTCCGTGGCGGCGCAGGTGGAGCCACACCAGGCGCACGTGCTCCGCGTGGTGGAAGGCGTGGGCGTCGAGGGTCCCGTCCTCGAAGCCACGCAGCAGCTCGTCATCGGTCATGGCAGCTCCTCCAGCCCGTGGCTGTCCTGCGCCGTGAGGTCGAGCCCGTAGACCTCCCGCAGCCGTTCGATCGCCTCCAGCGTCTCGGGGGAAAACGGGCTCTTGCCTTCGAAGGCGTGCAGGACGACCCCCTCGAGCAGATCGCCCAGGCTCATCTCCAGATACTCGGCGAGACCTTTGAGCACCTTCACCATGCGGCGCTCGAGGCGCACCCCGGTCTGCACTCTCTCGACGACGCGTCTCGGCACGCCCTAATGGTACCACGGTACCTAGATCACAGTCTAGTCCACGTAGCCGAGAGCGCGCAGCTGCTCGAGGTTCTCGGCGCTCTCCGCGGCCACGGCGTCGGCCTCGACGCCCGCCGTGCTCTCGACGAGGTAGAGCCCCGGGCCGCGCCGTTCGAGGGTCGCGAGCAGCTCCGGCCGGGCCTCGAGCGCCGGAGTGGCGGAGGAGACGTCCCACGCCCCTCCCGCACCGCGCAGGACGGCCTGCCAAGTCGCCGCACCGACCGGTGCCGCCACCTCCAGCAACCCCACCACCGGACCGGCCGTGAAGCCCTCGAAGCGACCGGTGGAGCGCTGCCCGCGAGGGGCCAGCCCGAAGAACGACATGACGGCCGGGAGCTCGCCCGCCGCCGAGAGATCCAGCGACCAAGCCGCCTGCTCGGCACCTCCGAGAGCGACGAGATAGCGGCCGCGGCGGTTGCGCAAGACGTGCTCGGTCAACTGCTCGCGCAGAGGCGGGACCATCTCCGGCCGCCGGGGCATCGCACTGCGCAGCTCCCGGGGGTCCTGGCGCAGGTCGTAGAGGCGCTCGCGGGCCGGAAGCCCCGGACGGTGTACCGTGACGTACTTCCAGCCCTCGTGCCGGACGCCCAGCATTCCCGTGCGTGGGTTCTCGGACACGGCGAAGGGGCTCCCCACGGCCCGGCCCCTCCCCTCCATCAGAGGCACGAGAGTCCGGGAGTCCGGCCCCGCCGGGAAGGCCTCGAGACCCGCCAGCTCGAGGAGGGTCGGGGCGAGATCGGCGAGGCTCACCTGCTGCGCCACCACGCGCCCTCCTCGCGGTCCCCGGCGGCGCGCCGGCTTGACGATCAGGACCGCCCGCACCAGCTCCTCGGCGACGCTGTTGCCGTGGCCGAAACGGTCGGCCCGGTCCCACAGCGTCTCGCCGTGGTCGGACACCACGGCGATGACCGTGTCGTCCCAGAGCCCACGGCGTCGTAGCTCCTCGAAGAGGTGTCCGAGGCGGTCGTCCATGAACGAGACGGCGCCGTCGTAGAGCGCACCCGCAGCCCGGGCGTACTCCGGCGTGACACCGTTCTCGTCCCGGCAACCGTCGCACCCCCGACTCGGCCACAGCCCGATGTTGGCCGGCAACTCGAGACCGAAGCGCGCGAGCTCCTCGCCGTCGGTGAAGCGGGTGTCCCACGGCTCGGGTTGACGCAGGGGCTCGTGCGGATCGTCGAAGTGGAGGAACAGGAAGAAGCGGGCGTCGCCGTGCCGGTCGAGGAATCCCAGGGCCTTCTCGACCGAGTCGGCACCCGTGCGGTCGAGCCGCGGCACGTTGAACCAGTCGTCGAAGCCCTGCTCGAAGCCGAGGTTGAACAGGAACGGCTTGAAGGCGTATCCCTGGGTGCGCCAGCCGCCGGCGCGGAAGCGCTCGGTCACCGTCTCGAGCTCACCGGCGAGGCCGGTCAGCCGATCCACCACTCCGTGGGCCGAGGGCATACGACCGGTGAAGATCGAGGCGAACGACGGCGCCGTCCACGGCGCGGTCGACACGGCCTGGTCGAAGCGCACGCCCTCGGCCGCCAGGGCGTCGAGGTGGGGGGTCGTCGGCCGGCCGTAGCCGTAGGAGGAGAGGCGGTCGGCGCGGAGCGTGTCGAGGCCGATGAGCAGCACGTTCGGCGGCTCGTCCGGACGTCGCGGGCGCTCGACGATCGGAGCGCCCCAAAGGGCGGGCACGGGCGTCCCCGTCTCGCGACCCCGCGTCACGAGACGGAGAACGACCTGCCGTCCCGACCAGGGCGATAGATCGACCGTCCCGTCCCGCCACGTCCGGAGCGGCTGCCCCTCCCCCACCGCCGCTCGCTCCTGGAAGAGCGACGTCGTCTGTCCGCCGGCCTCCAGCACCACCGAGAACGACGCCTCGTCCCCCGGCGCCGCTCCCCGGCCGAGGGCGTAGCGGAAGGTCAAGCGCGCGGCCTCGGGAACGTCCAACGGGAACCGGAACGTGGTCGGCGTCGGCGCGAAGAGAGCGTCGACGTGGTCGAGGTTGCGGTCGACCGGCGGATCGGCCTCCGCGAAGGCGGGCAGCGGCAGGAGCTGTCCACGTTTCACGAAGCCCAGGTCGCCCCACGGTCCGGCGCCGCGACCGGCGGCGCGCGCGAAGGCCAACTCCTGCTCCGGCGTCGTCTCGAGCCGCACGACACGCAGCGCGTCGACGCACGACCGCGTCTTCCCTCCCCGCGCCCCGGTTGCCGCCTGGTCGAAGAGGATCATCAGGCTGGAGGTCGCCGGCGAGGTCAGCACGTCCACGTGGTCGGTGCTCGCCTCGCCCGGCGAGGCCGGAGGGAAGTGGTGGATCGTCAGCAGATCGCGCAGACGGCTCGTACGCAGCTCCTCCATGGCGTCCGGCGGATTGAACGGGAGGGTGTCGTCGAGCACCCGCATCCGCTCGACGACCTGCAGGTCCGGCCCTTCGGGCGCAGCGAGCAGCGTGCGCTCGACGCGGTAGCGGCGACCCGGGAGCGCCGGCAGCAGGATGGCGGCGGGCGCCCGGGTCCGGTCGCTCCAACACCAGCCGCGACCACCGCCGGCGAGGGGACGCAGAGGAGGCGGCTCCTGGGGCTCCGGCCAGCGGTAGTCGGCCGCGCCGCCGCTCTCGAAGTCGTCGGCGAAGACCTCGGTCTCCGCCACTGTCGCGAGCAGCTCGTCGTCGGGCGGCAGCGTGGTGAGCGGGCTCGCCTCCACCACCCCCTCCTCGAGCCGGTCGACGAGGCGGATGATCGGCGGCGGCCCCTCGCTCGGCGCGCCGGTGCAGGCGGCGAGCAGGAGCGCCACCGCGAGGAACGGCGCGCGACGCATGGCGCGACTCTAACCGCGAGCCGCCTTCCAGGTCCCCGATCGACCGGTCGAAGGGCCTGCCGGTCACCTCCGGGCGGGCTCAGCCGCAGGTCCAGGCGTCGATGGGATCGGCCGGTGGCTCCACCTTCCAGCTCTTCTGGATCTTCCGCACCACGTCCCGGAGCCTCGAGTGAGCGCGCAGCAATCCCAAGGCCTTGCCGAGAACTGCTCCGGCCAGTGCTCCTCCGAGCGCCAACCCCAAGCCGGCTCCCGGGCTCTCGGCCGCGAAGAGGCCGACGAGGCCGCCGCCGAGCAGGCCGAGGAGGAGGCCCTTGGCGCTGGTGTCGCAGCCGCAGGCGAAGTACTGGCGATTGAGCTCGGCTTCCCAGGCCGCCCGCTCGGGGTGGCCGGCGAGGCTCCCGCCGAGGCGGAGTCGCCCCACCGTTCTCGTTCGCAGAAGCGGAAACACCGAGAGTGCGTTGAGCTGAGTGGGGTGATCGATCTCGCGTTCTCCGGTCGCCATGACGACTCCTCTCGTCGGCACTAGAAGTAGGTGACGTGCTTGGAGGCCCGAACCAGCAAGACCTGCCAGTCGGCCATCCGCGGGTCCGCGCGGTCGGCGGCCGTGGCTGAGGCCGGGTCGCAGGCGCCGCCCGTCGCCATCAGATTCCGATTGTCGTCGTCGACGCAAAGGTGCCAGAGATTGCAGGCGTGCCCGGTCTCGTGGCCGAGGGCGCGCGGGCTCGCGGGAGGCAGGCCGCTGCCGCCGACGATGGTCGCGTAGTCCGTGATCCAGAGGGCACAGCCCAGGGCCCCGGGAATGCTGCGGATGAAGAAGCAGGTCACCGGTGCTCCGTAGCCGACGACCCGTCGCCAGGCCCCGAAAAAGCAATGGGTACTCGCCTTGAGCTGGAATCCGGACCCGGTGGGGAGCCAGTCGGCTCCCGCTCCTCCGGCATTGCAGGGCACGTCGAGGAGCGTGCCGTCGCTGTTGGCGCCGTCGGTCTGTACCCAGCTCTCGTCGACCGTCTCCGCCGCCGCGAACCCGCTGTCGTATTGAAACGGCGCCAGCGGAACGATGCGCACGTTGGCGTCGCGCTTGTAGACGTCGACCGCCAGCTGGAGCATCGCCACGGCGAACGGCACGCTGGCCGCCGGCACGCCGTTCTCGTCGCGGAGGATCACCGTACAGACCCGCAGCTTCTTCTCCGGCCGGATGCCCATGTTGCCGAGGAGGATGTCGCCCACGGAGGCGATGATCCCGACGACGGCGGTCACCCCGTTGAGCACCCAGCGCACCAGGGCCCCGACGACCGGAATCGCTTCGATCAGCTCGATCACGAACGCGAAGGCGGAGAGCACCCAGCCCACGATGCCCTCGATCGTCACCAGGACGGCGTTGACCACCGTGGTGACGAAGTCCCAAACGACGCAGACGGCCGTCGTCACCCAGACCCAGGCCACGCAGACGACGTTCGACACCCAGACCCAGGCCACGCAGACGATGTTCGCCACCCAGGTCCATGCGATGCAGACGATGACCGAGACCCAGACCCAGGCGTCGCAGAACCAGGAGCACGGCCACCAGCCGCAGCAGTCGCGGTATCCGTCGTCGCGAGTCTGCGTGCACCGGTTGTAGCCCTCGTCTCGGGTTTCCGTGCACTCGTCGTGGCCCCGGTCCGCCCGCTGCGAGCACTCCTCGTGCCGCTCCTCTCCCCATTCGATGCATCCCGGCATGCGCTCCCTCCTCGGAGGAACCGGCGGCCGGGTCCGCGAGGCGTTACGGCTTCAGGGCAAGACCGTGATCTCGCGGCCGGAGGAGTGGGCGGCGAACTCGGGGGCGTACATCGACTGGAGCTGGGCCGGGGCGGCCTTGAAGGTGCCGGCGACGTTGGCGCGCAGGCGGTGCTTCAGGGTGTAGGTGCCCGCCGGCAGCCACTCGACGAAGAAGTCGGTGCCGCTGTCGCGGACCTCCTCGTAGCGCCCGATTCCGAGCTCCCAGCGGTAGCCCGACGTGAGGGTCTCGGGCTCGAAGCCGGCCGGGCGCGGGTCGCGCAAGTGCACGTATTCGGCGGCGTGACGGGCCGTGATCTCGAGCTGCACCTCGACCTGGTCGCCGACCTCGAGGCGCTCACCGGCGCCCAGCGGCCGCAGCACCCACTCGTCGTCCTCGTGGAGGCGGCGGAAGTAGCGGCGCTCGACCCGGAAGAGGTCGCCGTCGGCCTCCTCGGGGAGCTTCTCGGTCGAGTAGTGCCAGGTCGCGGAGGCGAAGAGCAGGCCCGGGGTCTCCTTCTCGACGACGACGCTCGACATCGTGTCCGGGTCGATCTGCTCGCCGGGCACGACGACCTGCACGTCCTTGCCGGTATAGCTCGCGGGGTCGAAGGTGAAGGACTCGACCCGCGGACCGACGCGCACGGTGGCGGCCTCGGTGGCGCCGAGCTCTCCCTCGTGCTCGAGGTACCAGACGAGGGAGTAGACGGCCTCCGCCGTCGTGCGCGTCGACTTCCAGTGGTTGAGCTGCTTGTTGAGGAAGAGCCACTGCACCAGCCCCTGGCGGCGAGCGTCGTCGGGGAGGATCTCCGAGAGCACCCGCAGCGCCACGGCCTGGGTCTCGACGGTGTCGTTGTACCAGAGCCAGGCGCGCTCCTCCGGCGCCCAGTAGGTGCCCAGGTCCCGGTCGGTGTGCGCGGAATCGAGGACGCTCTCCAGCACCCTCCGGGCGTCCTCCGAGCGGCCGCGGCGCTCGAGCGTCAGGGCCAGGTAGAGCTTCAGCATCGGGCTGTGGTCGGTCCAGTGCTCCCAGGAGAAGTCCAGCATCCGCTGCCGCTCGTCCGCCGTGAAGACCCCGCCGGTCCAGGAGTCGTCGGGGTAGGCGGAGAGGACGTAGTCGAGGAAGGTCACCAGCTCCCAGCAGCAGTCCTTCTCCATCGACTCGCGCACGATCGTGTCGAGGTAGTGCCGGTGCATGTAGCCCCAGGCGCGCTGCACCATCGGCTGCGGCACCTCGACGTCGAACTCCAGCGCCTTCGAGAAGCCGTAGAGGATGTAGAGGGTCATGTAGGGCGAGGGCGGGCCGCCCGGCCACCAGGGGAAGCCGCCGAGCGACGTCTGCGACCGCTCGAGCTGCGCCAGCGCCGTCGTGCGGTGGGCGCGCGCCACCTCCGGATCGAGAACGCGGATGAGATCGCCCGGCTCCTCCGGGCCGCCGCGCGAGACGGCGAGCCACGGGGTCTCCACCAGCTCCATGGTGCGGTTGGGGTCGTCCTCCTTCCAGCTCTCGTAGCGCGTCTCGCGCTCGGCGAGACCCTCGGCCATCGCGGCGACGGCCGGATAGCGCTCGAAGACGCTCGAGACGATGCCGGTGGAGAGGAAGCGGTTGAGGGTCTGCTCCGAGCACTCGTACGGGTAGTCGACGAGGTAGGGCAGGGCGGAGAGGACGCCGTAGAAGAGCTGGGCGTCGAGGGTGACGACGAGCTGGTCGTCGATGCGGCTCGGGTCGGGCTGCCGCATCCCCTCGAAGACGAGCTCGCGCCGGTCGGCGTCGCGTAGCGCCGCGAACCGCGACTCGACGAGGTGGAAGCGGCCGGGAAGCACGGGCAGCGGCCGCAGCTCGCCGTCCGAGAGGTCGCCGGCGCGGCCGACGACGCGGAAGGCCACCTCGCCCACCCGGGCAGGGACCCGTACCGGGAGCTCGAGCGTCGTCGTCCCGCCCGGCTCGACGGAGAACTCGAGGCCGTGGGCGCGCGCCCTGTCGAGGCCGAACTCCGCCAGCAGGTCGCTTCCCTCGACGGCCGGATCCTCGATGTCGAAGTCGAGCGTGCCGGCCAGCCGCGTTTCGCCGGCGTTCTGGACCGCCACCCTGAGCGCCGCTTCGTCGCCCTCGCGCAGGAAGCGGGGCAGGTACGGGCGCACCAGGAGCTCCTTGACGGTCTTGACCCGCTCGGTCGTCGAGCCCCCGCGCAGGTCGCGGGTCAGGGCGTGCACCCAGACGTTCCACTCGGTCACCGAGTCGGGCACGGTGAACTCGAAGGCCACCGAGCCGTCGGCGCCGGTGATCAGGTGCGGCTCCCAGAAGGCCGTCTCGGCGAAGTCCGACCGCAGCTCGGGCTCCTCCGCCGGCGCGGTCGGTCCCGAGCCC
Source organism: Thermoanaerobaculia bacterium (assembly GCA_041394745.1). GTDB lineage: Bacteria > Acidobacteriota > Thermoanaerobaculia > Multivoradales > JAHEKO01 > JAWKHP01. The sequence goes on from JAWKHP010000009.1 coordinate 28,153, forward strand.
TGCCGCTCCTCCGCGTCGGCGAAGGCCACCTTGGCCGCCGAGGGTTCGGGGGCCGGGGCGGCCATCTCGTCGGCCACCATCATCGGGGCGTCGGCGCGCGCCATCCCCTCGAGCCGCCGCATCGGCATGGCATACCGCCCCGGACCGCCGATCCCGTACCCGTCGAGGAGCTTGAGGCTCGCGCCGGCCAGCGTCGGGTACTCGGCGCGCGGCGCCCAGCCCTGCTGGTCGCTCCACACCTCGCCGCCGCCGCCCAGGCAGCCCTGGCGCCAGGGAAGGACGGCGCCGCCGGGCAGGATGGCGAGGGGATCCGGAGGCTGGTGGGGAGCGAAGAGGTCGAGGCTGCGGTCGTACATGTAGGCCAGGATCTCGGCCGCACCCGCGGCCACCGCTTCGCCGTCGGCGCCGGCGATCCGGATGCGCCAGGTCTCGCTCTGACCGGGGCGCAACCGGTCGCGGAAGGTGGCGAAGGAGACGTCGAGACGGCGGTCCTCCCAGGGCACGAAGACGGACCGCGTGAGCTCGATCTCCTGATGGTCGCGCAGCACGAGCAGGCGCAGGGCGAGACCGCCGCGGTCGCTCCGCTCGATCGGCACCTCGATCAGACGCGGTCCGGCGGTCGACCGCAGGATCCGGCGCTCCGTGTCGCGGCCCGGGCGCCGGATCTCGAGCTCGATGCGCTGGTCCGGCAATCCAGAGTGCACGGCCAGACGCAGCACGCCGCCGGGGGCGACCGACGTCGATTCGACCTCGAGGAGACCCGGCAGCTCCAGACGGGACGTGCCCTCGCCCACGACCAGGACCTCGTCGCGCGCCTCCACCGTCGCGCCGAACGGGTCCTCACTCTCGTACAGCAACCGGTAGGCGCCCTCGCTCAGCGCCGGCAGCTCGACGCGGGCGACTCCGTCCTCGCCGTGCTCGGCGGTCCCCGCCGCGATCCGCTCGCCCGCCGGCCACTGCCGCAGCACCGCGTCGGGGTCGTAGTCGGCGGCCCAACGGGGCCGCTGACGATCGCCGGGGGTCTCGAAGCCCGCCAGGCCCGCCGGGGGCTCGGGTTTCGGCTGCTCGGCCGGCAGGAGCGCGTGCTCGGGCTGCGCCAGGCGAACCAGCCGCCAGCTCCCCTCGCCCGCCCGCGGGGCGCCGTCGAGGTCGGTGCGCGTGATCGTCGCCGTTGCCGGCTCGCCGGCCGTCAGGAATCCGGCGCCGAGGTCGATGCGCGCCTCGACCGACACGAAGCCGAGGCGGAAGGAGCGGCTCGCGGAGCGCGTCTCGCCCCCTTCGTCGGTCACGTCGGCGCTCAACCGGTAGGCGTAGGAGACGCCGGAGGAAGCCAGCCTCTCGTCCGCGGCCGGCGTGAACCTCACCTCGAAGGTGCCGTCGGCGGCGATGGCGGCGGCTCCGGCCGCCACCGTCTCGGAGCCCTGACGCGGCAGCGGCCAGCCCCACCAGCCCCACCAGTAGGGGTAGACCGGCTCGCGCACGACCTGCCACCGCACCTCACCGGACGCCACCGGCAGACCGAAGTAGTAGCGCGCCTCCCCGGAAAGAGTCGCAGGGCGGTTGAGACGCAGCGCTTCCTCCGGCTCGGCGATCGACACCTCGAAGGTCGGGCGCTTGTACTCCTCGACGCGGATCGCCGACGAGCCGCTCGGAGTGCTGCGGATCTGCCACGACCCGAGCAGGCGACCTTGGGGCACCGTGAAGCGGCCCGAGGCCGAGCCGTAGCCGTTGGTCGTCGCCTCGGCGCTCTCCACCACCTCGCCGTTGGCGTCCACCAGCTCGACCCTGACCGCGCTCTCCTGGAGAACGGCGAAGCGGTCGGCCTCGCTGCCGCGCCGGTAGGCGACGACCTTCCAGAGCACCTCCTGCCGCGGTCGGTAGACGCTCCGGTCGGTATAGACGAGAGCCGCCGTGGACTCCCCGGCAGGGGGCGACGGGGCGTAGAACTGCAACTGCAGAAGGGCACGCTCCCCGTCCGCCTCGCCGAGCAGGAAGAAGCCGGCTCCGCGGTCGCCTCCCCGGCGGGAGAGTCTCGCGACGCCGTCTCCGTCCGTCACTGCCTCCGCCACGCGGCGGTGGCCGCGGCGGTAGTCGTAGCGGTAGAGCGAGAGGCGCGCTCCGGCGATCGGCTCGCCCGTCCGGCCGGAGCGGGCGGTGATGCGCCAGCCCTCCTCCGCCGGCTCCGCCGCCAGTACCAGGTCGCTGACCACGACCACGACCGCACTCCGCCGGTTGTCGCCGGCACGGAAGCCCGGCCGCGCCGACGCGACGACGACGTAGGCTCCGGGGCCCGGGAGGGAGGGCACGACGTAGGTGTCGTGGAAGCGCAGGTCCTCGGTCGCCGGCAGATCGACGCTCCACTCCGCGACCGGCTCCTCGGCGCGGACGATGGTCTCGACCTCCCGCCAAGCCGGCAGCAGGTTGTAGTCCTGCGACGACTCGACGCGAGCGACGAGCTCGAAGGCGTAGGCCCGGAAGTCCAGGGTGGGAACGTTCTTGTGGCGCACCAGGAGCGAGCGGCGCTCGAGCCCGTCCTGGCTCATCGCCTGCAGCGAGAAGCCGGGGGCTTCGAGATCGAGCCGCACGGCGCGACAGCGCCGGCCTCCGAGGCTCTCGGGGTGGGCCTCCTCGCCCTGTGCGGCGACGGCGTGCGCCCGAATCGCCGCATCCGGCGCCGTCTCCTGACGCACCATCTCGGCCAGGGTGGCCATTCCCATCGACCACCAGGGGCGCTCCTTCCCGAGACGATCGAGGTCCGCCCTCAACGCGGCGCGGATCGCCTCGCGGTCCTCCTCCTGCTGGAGGGCGCCGTGCAGGCGCTCGGCCAGCGTCCGCTCCGCCTCGAACGCGGCTTCCGGCCGGCCGCCGCGGCGGTGCCAGGCCGCCAGATCGTGCAGGACGACCGCCATCGCCTCCAGCGGGTGACCGGCCTCTTCCGCCGCAACTGCGGGCCCGGCGAGGAGCTCGCGGACGTCGAGCCGGTAGACGCCGTTGGACTCCTCCGCGGACCACAGCGAGCTGTCCGCCAGGTGCTCCGCGAACAGGTAGCTCACCGCGTCGCGCAGCGTGCCGCGCACCGTCTCGGGGTAGCTGCCCGGATCGATGGACTCGTCGACCACGTCGACCGCGCGCGTCCCCCAGCTCTCGCGCAGGGCCCAGGCACGGAGGAAGGCCTCCTCGGCGGCGGCGGCGATCTGCTCGCTCGTCCACGCGGCGAGATCGACCTCCTCGTCGCTCACCACGCGCTCCCGCTGCCCGATCTCCCAGGAGTAGACCCGCAGGTACTGCACCAGGCTGTGGGCGTAGAAGAGGTCGAGCACGGTGCGCTGCAGCGGATCGTCGGGCCACCGCTCGTCAGCCAGCCAGCGCACCGCGGTCTCGTAGCCGTGGAGGCCCATTCGCAGCTGGACGGCTCTCACGAGCGCGCGCGTCTGCTCCTCCCCGTCACCGGCCTCACGCGCCGACGCGAGCAGCTCCTCGACGCGGTCGAGCGCCGCCTGGAAGCGGTCCTCTTCGACCAGCCGGTCGATCTCCTTCCACCGCTGTGCGGACGACATCGAGCCTCCCCCTTCCTCGCCGGAGTCGGCACCGGCCTGTGGATCTCGCGGTCCGGCATCGGCCGGGCGACAGCCGGTCCAGAGGCCGACGGAAGCGGTGATCGCGAGGACGAAGGCGAGGCTGCGGGTGGTTCGATGCATCGGTCTCCTCCTGCGATTGGACACGCCGGGCGGCCCTCCGGAAACCGCTTCCGGACGCATCAGTCGCGCCGGTGCACCTGAGTGGCCGTCGCCTGGTCGCGCGGCCGCACCACGATCTCGTCGACGTTGACGTGCGGCGGACGCTCGAGGGCCCAGAGAATGCACTCGGCGATGTCCTCACCGGTCAGCGCCTCCAGGCCTCGGTAGACGCTCGCCGCCCTCTCCCGGTCACCGCGGAAGCGCACCAGCGAGAACTCCGTCTCGACCAAGCCGGGACAGATCTCGGTGACCCGCACGGGCTCGCCGAGCAGCTCCTGACGCAGCGTCTTGGTGAGCGCCCGCAGGGCGTGCTTCGACGCCGTGTAGCCGGCACCGCCGGGATAGGTCTCGAAACCCGCGATCGATCCCACGTTGACCACGTGACCGTCGCCCGAGGCGATCACCGAGGGCAGCAGAGCCCGGGTGAGGCGCAGCACGCCCAGCACGTTCGTCTCGTACATGGTGCGCCAATCGTCGAGATCCCCGTCCGCCACGGGGGCGAGCCCGAGACTGAGGCCCGCGTTGTTGATCAAGACGTCCACCGCCCCGGCTTCGGCGACGAAGCCGCGCACCGAATCGTCGTCCGTGACGTCGAGCCCGATCGCCCGTCCACCGAGGGGCTCCAGGGCTTCGCGGACGCGGTCGACCCGCCGCGCGCCGCCGATGACCGCGTAGCCGGCCTCGGCGAGCCGGCGGGCGGTGGCCGCGCCGATTCCCGCACTCGCGCCCGTGACCACCACCGTCCTGCGTTCAGCCATCACGGCCTCGATGATAGCCCGGTCCCCGACCGGCTCCGATAGAGTGCGCCCCGGTCCGCCGCGCGCGAGCTGAAGCGGCCGGGCTCCCGCCCGGCCGGACACCGGTCCGGCGTTCCCCGAGTCGAAGGATTCCGCCCACGACCCACCGCCCGAGGAGGCCCCATGAAAACCCGAGCCCTCATCACTCCGCTGGCCCTCGTCGCCCTGCTGGTCCCGGCCGCACTGTCGGCTCAGGACCTGCACCCGTCACGCCGGCCGAGCCCCATGGGAATGGCCCGTACCCACCTCGGCGAGACCTACGTGCGGATCGTCTACAGCCGGCCCTATCAGCGCGGCCGCGACAACATTTTCGGAACCGAGGAGAGCGGCGCGCTGGTGCCCTTCGGCAAGGCGTGGCGCACCGGTGCCAACGAGGCGACGGAAATCACCGTGACCGGCGACGTCGGCTTCGGGGATGCAGGGACCCTGCCCGCCGGGACCTACTCGATCTACTCCATTCCCGGTCCCGAGCGCTGGAGCATCCACTTCAACTCGGCCCTCGGCCTGACGGGCACGGTGCGTGAGGACGAGGCCGGTGAGACCGTCGACGCCTACGATCCCGCCGACGACGTGCTGGTGGTCGAGGCCGCGCCGACCTCCCTCGAGGAGACGGTCGATCAGTTCACCATCTCCTTCGAGGAGACCGAGGGCGGAGCGGACATGATCTGGCGCTGGATCGACACCGAGATCAGGGTGCCGATCCACGGCGCGGCCGGGTGACGGCGCCCGTCTCCTTCCTCTGGCCGGGACCGGTTCCCGACGTCGCGCCCGCCGAGGTCGACGCGAAACCGGGAGCGTTCCGGACCGGAGAGGAGGCGTGGGTGCTGCAGACCTGCCTGCGGCTGCAGGCCGCGGGCAGGAGCGCCATGCTGGTCTCCGAGCCGCCCGCCGACGGAATCCTCGTCTACCACGCACGCCACGAGCCGCTCGTGGCCGCCTCGACGAGGCGCCGCAGCGGTCCGCTCCTCGTGGTCGTGCGTGGCGAGCGCAGCCGACCCCTGCTGGCGCACCTGGAGATCGTTCAGAACGGGAGGGGAGCCGACCGCCGGCGGCGCTACTTCGTGCCGCACTGGCCGCAACCCGGCCTCCGGCCGCGCCGGGGCGCTCGCGGCGAGCGGCTCCAGCGACTCGTCTACCTGGGCCGGGTCATCAACCTCCATCCGCAGCTGATGACGGATCGCTGGCGGCGCGCACTGGCCGACTTCGGCATCGAGTGGATCCTGGAGGAAGGCCCGGGATGGCAGGACTTCTCCGCGGTCGACGCCGTCCTGGCCATCCGGCCGCCGGGCCGCTACAAGAACCTGTTGAAGCCGGCGACCAAGCTGCAGAACGCCTGGCTCGCGGGCGTTCCCGCCATCCTGGGCCCGGAGCCCGCGTTCCGGGAGCTGCGCCGCAGTGACCTGGACTTCCTGGAAGCCCGCGACCTTCCCGGCGCTCTCGATGCGGTGCGCCGCCTCCAGGACCCCGAGCTCTACCGGCGCTTCGCCGGCCGCTGCCGCGAGCGAGGACCGGCCTTCAGCGCCGGGTCCTGTCTGGCGCGCTGGGAGCGACTGCTCTACGACGAGCTCCCGGCCCGCGCCCCCGATCTCCTCGCCGCCGGTCCACGGCGCCGAGGCCTGATCCCCTTCGGCAGGCGCTGGGCGGTCGAGGAATGAGCCGCGCACCCGAGGAGGACGGCGTGCGGGCCGTGACTCCCTCCTTCACGGTGACGGACCTCCGCGCCAGCATACGCTGGTACACGCGCATCCTCGGGTGTGCCGTGATCGAGCGCTGGGAACGCCAGGGCGTTCCCACCGGGGCGTCGCTGAGCCTGGGCGGCGCCAGGCTCGTCCTCTCCCAGGACGACGGCGCCCTGGGCGCCGGCCGCTCGCTCGGCGCCGGCGTGCGTCTCTACTTTCGGCTGGGCGGCGACCTCGACGCCTTCGCCGCCTCGATCGTCGCTCGCGGCGGCACCCTCACCGAGGCACCGGCAGAGCGCCGGTGGGGGGGCCGCGACTTCTCGCTCGACGACCCGGACGGCTACCACCTCACCTTCGCCACGGACTGGGAGGAATGAGCGGACCGGGCGCGTTCAGGGGGCCGGCGCCGGCCCCAGCACGTCGTCGACGGTGAGATCGACGATGTCGCCGAGGCCGAGTGCGGCGATGCCGCTCTCGATGACCTCCCGATCTCCGACGACGACGATGGCCAGCGACCCCGGGTCGATCGCGCGGCGCGCAGCCGCCTCGGCCTGCTCCCGGGTGACCGCGAGGATCGATGGCACGGTGCGGTTGAAGGTGTCGTCGGGGAGGTCGAAGAGAACCAGCTCGGCGATCCGATCCGCGGTGTCGGAGACGGTCTCGAAACGGCGCGGGTAGCGCAGGGCGACGTAGTTGCGGGCGCGCTCCAGCTCCTCGTCGCCGATCGACGAGATGCCCTCGAGCTCCTTCATGAACTCGGCCAGGGCCTTGTCCGTGACGTCGGTCTGCACCGCGGCGGCGGCGACGAAGGGACCCGGCGTGGGCAAGAACGTGAAGCCCGAGCCGGCGCCGTAGCTGTAACCCTTGTCCTCCCGCAGGTTGGAGTTGAGGCGTGAGGTGAACGAGCCTCCCAGCACCGTGTTCATGACCGTCAGGGCGAAGTAGTCCTCGGTCGAGCGAGCGAAGCCCACCCGGCCGATCCGAATCTCCGACTGCGCCGCTCCGGGCTTGTCCACCAAGTAGATCGTCCGGCCCTCGACCTGCGGCGCGACACCCACCTGCGCCGGCCGGCGCCCCTCTTCCGCCCCCGTCCAGGATCCGAACGTGTCCTCGAGAAGCGGTCGCACGGCCGCCTCGGTGACGTCGCCGACCAGGACCAACGTGGCGTTGTCCGGCCGGAAGTAGGCTTGGTGGAAAGCGCGCACGTCGTCGACCGTGAGACCACCGACGCTGGTCGCGTCGGGGGTCCGGCCGTAGGGGTGGGGACCGAAGACCGCATGAGCGAGCTCGGCGCGCGCGATCGCGCGCGGTTCGTCGCGCGCTTGGAGCTGCTCGGTCAGAGCGTCGAGCCGCTGACGCTCGAGCTCTTCCGCCGGGAAGTCCGGCCGCGCCACGACGTCGGCGAGCAGGCCGAGCGCCGCCTCGAGATGGCTGGTGGGCACGAACAGGCCGATCCGCGTGGCGTGCTCCGTGCTCTCCGTGGTCAGCTCGGCGCCGAGCGCCTGGACGAGGTCTCCGAGCTCGAGTGCCGAGCGACCGGCCGCCCCCTCGTCCAGCATGGCCGCCGTCATCCGGGCCAGCCCCGCCTTGCCCTCGGGATCGTCGACCGCGCCGGCGCGAACCAGCACGAGGGCCTGGGCGACCGGTACGCGATGACGTTCGAGCACAACGACGTCCACTCCGTTGGCGAGCTCGAAGCGCGTCAGCGGCGGCAGGTCCAGTGAGGGAGGCGGGCCGAGGGCCGGCGGTGCGCTGCGGTCGGGCATCTGGGCGACCCCAACGGTCGCGGTGAGCACGAGCACCGCCGTCAGGAGGATCGCGGCTCGGGCCTCATGCGTCATCGCGCACCTCCTCGCTCTCGGAGGCTGCGAGATCGCGCCTCCCCTCCGGCACGACCGACAGCACCACCCGGGCGTCGTCGCGCAGCCAACGTCGGGCCGCCGAGGAGAGGTCCGACGGCGAGATCGCCCGGTACCGTGCCAAGTCCTCCCCGAAGTAGTCCGGATCGCCGGTGTAGAACTGGTAGGCGTTGAGGCGATCGGCCTTGCCGCCGAAACCACCGACCTCTTCGAGGCCGCGCAGGAAGCTCGACTCCGCCTGGGCGACGGCGCGTCCCACCTCCGCCGCCTCCGGCTCCCGCGTCTTGATCCGGTCCAGCTCCTCCTGCACGGCCGTTTCGACCTCCTTCAAGTCGTGCCCCTCCCGTGCCGTGGCGATGATGCAGAAGGTGGACTCCAGCTGACTCGAGCTCTGGAACGCGAACACCTCCTGCGCGATCTGCTCGTCGTAGACCAGCCGGTGGTAGAGCCGTGAGCTCTTGCCGTCGCTGAGCACGCTGCCCAGCAGGTCCAGCGCCGCGTCGCCCGGCGCGTAGTAGGACGGGGAGAGCCAGCAGACGTAGAGCCTCGGAAGCTGTACCCGGTCCTCGAGCAACAGGCGCTTCTCCTGCAGCAGGACGGCCGGTGGCGGGTCGAGCGGAGGCACGGGCGGACCGGCGGGAACGTCGGAGAACCACTTGCGCACGAGCGCCTCGACCCGTTCCGTCTCCACGTCCCCGGCGATCGCCAGGCTCGCGTTGTTGGGGCCGTAGTAGGCCCGGAAGAAATCGACGACGTCCTGATAACTGGCCGCCGAGAGGTCCTCCATCGAACCGATGGTCGGCCAGTGGTAGGGATGGTCGGGCGGGAAGAGGTTCTCGCCCAGAGTGAGGAAGGCCATGCCGTAGGGGCGGTTCTCGTACGACTGCCGCCGCTCGTTCTTGACCACGTCGCGCTGGCCGTCGACCTTGTCCTCGGACATCGCCGCGAGCAGATGCCCCATGCGGTCGGACTCGAGGAAGAGGGCGAGCTCCAGGGCGTTGGACGGCACGTTCTCCCAGTAGTTCGTGCGGTCGCTGTCCGTCGATCCGTTGTTGTCGCCCCCGGCGGCCTCCAGCCACTGGTCGAACTTGCCCTCCGGCACGTGCTCCGAGCCCTCGAAGAGCAGGTGCTCGAACAGGTGGGCGAATCCGGTGCGCCCGGGCTTCTCTCGCCCGGAGCCCACGTGGTACCAGACGTTGACGCTCACCACCGGGATCGAGTGGTCCTCGTGGATGAGGACGTTCAGCCCGTTGTCGAGGGTCAGCTGGGTGTAGGGAACCGACAGCGGCTGAGCGACGGCCGTCGCGGCCCAGAGGGCCGCTGCACCGACGATCCACAGGCTCTTGCGCACGAACGTCTCCTTTCGCCACGCCTCTCGGGGTCCCCCACTCTACGCGAGGGGGCGTTCGAGGTTTCCGCGGCGGGTGCCCGAGCCGCCCCACCTGTGGCACCATCTGGGCGGCGATGCGCCAGTATCTCGATCTGCTGCAGCGGATCCTCGACGAGGGGGTCGAGAAGGGGGACCGGACCGGCACCGGGACGCTCTCGGTGTTCGGGCACCAGATGCGCTTCGATCTCTCGGCCGGTTTTCCGCTGCTGACGACCAAGAAGCTCCACCTGAAGTCGATCCTCTACGAGCTGCTCTGGTTCCTGCGCGGCGAGACCAACGTCCGCTGGCTCCGGGAGCACGGCGTCTCGATCTGGGACGAATGGGCGGACGCCGAGGGCGAGCTGGGGCCGGTCTACGGCTACCAGTGGCGCTCCTGGCCGGGGCCCGACGGGCGGACGCACGACCAGATCCGGCAGGTGCTGGCGCAGATCGAGCGGGACCCGGACTCGCGCCGGCACGTCGTCTCCGCGTGGAACGTGGCGCAGATCGAGGAGATGGCCCTGCCTCCCTGCCACCTCCTGTTCCAGTTCTGGGTCGGAGCGGGGAAGCTCTCCTGTCAGCTCTACCAGCGCAGCGCCGACGTCTTCCTCGGCGTGCCCTTCAACATCGCGTCCTACTCCCTGCTGGTCCTGATGTTCGCCCGCCACCTCGGCCTGGAACCGGGCGAGCTCGTGCACACGCTGGGCGACGCACATCTCTACTCGAACCACCTCGAGCAGGCCCGCTCGCAGCTCGAGCGGGAGCCACGCCCGCTCCCGACGATGCGTCTCGACCCCGGCGTTCGCTCGCTCTTCGACTTCCGCTTCGAGCACTTCACACTCGAGGGATACGACCCCCACCCCCACATCAAGGCGCCGATCGCCGTCTGACTCGGAATGCGCGTCTCCCTCATCGCGGCGGTGGCGAGCAACGGCGTCATCGGCGACCGCGGCGCACTCCCCTGGCACCTGTCGAGCGACCTGCGGCGTTTTCGCGCGCTCACCACGGGGCATCACCTGGTCGTCGGTCGCAAGACCTTCGATTCGATCGGCAGGGCCTTGCCCGAGCGTCGGATGGTGGTGATCACACGCGGCCGGCCCCAGCTGCCGGAGGGAGTCCTCGCGGCACCGAGCCTCGACGCGGCCCTGAGGCAGGCGCGACTCGCGGGAGAGGACGAGGTCTTCGTCGCCGGCGGAGCGGAGATCTACCGACTGGCGCTGCCACGCGCCGACCGTCTCTACCTGACGCGGGTCGACGCCGAGCCCGAAGGGACGCCTACTTCCCGCCCTTCGACGAGGCCGCGTGGATACTCGTCGAACGGCACGAGGGCGCCACCGACGAGCGATCGCCTCTACCGCACTCGTTCCTGGTGTACGATCGCGACCCCGCCGTACCGTCTCCCTCGTGAGAACCGCCCAACCCCCGATCCTGCGCGGCGCACCTGCGCTCCTCCTCGCCCTGGCCGTCGGTGCCGGCCTGGTCGCCTGCGGCTCGTCCCCGGACCGAGCGGCCCGCCGGGATCTCGCCGAGCGCGGGATCGAAGCCACCGACGAGGCGTTCCTGACGGCGGTCGCGGACGGCGATCGCGAGACGATCGGGCTGCTCCTCGCGCTGGGCATCCGGCCCGAGGCGTCCCTCCTGCGCGCCGTCCGGGCGAGGCGGTGCGACCTGCTCGCCGACCTCGTGGCGGGCGGCGTCGGCGTCGACGGAGTCGCCGCGGCGCGCGCGGTCCTCCAAGCGCGGCGTGAAGACCTTCCGGAGTGCGTCTCGGCGCTCGAGACCGCCGGCGCCCGGCAGGCGGCCCGCACCGACGCGGGCGAAAACCAGCTGACCATGGCTGCCGAGGCCGGCCGCACGCGCCAGATCCGCCAGATGATCGAGGCCGGTCTTCCCGTCGACACCGCCAACAGCCGCGGCGAGACCGCCCTGCTGGTGGCGGCGCGAACCGGCAACGACGAGCTGGTGGCCCAGATGCTCGAGCTCGGAGCCGACGTGGAGGCGCGCGACGTCGATGGCTGGACCGCCCTCGAGTGGCTCTCGCGCCAGGGGCACACGGACTCGGTCCGCTCGCTGCTCGAGGCGGGCGCACCGGTCGATGCCCGCGACTTGGAGGGTTGGACCCCCCTGCTGTGGGCCGCTCGCGAGGGCCGGACCGACGTGGCGGCGGTGCTGCTGGCGGCGGGAGCCGATCCCGACGCATCGAGCCCGGCCGCGCGCACGCCGCTGGTGTGGGCGGCGTCACGCGGCGACGAAGCGTTGGCACGGCTCCTCCTCGACGCCGGTGCCGACGTCACGCAGGCCTTCGGCGCCACCTCGCCGGCACGCTGGGCCGAGCTCCACGGTCACGACGAGCTGGCTTCGCGTCTGGCGCCGGCGGAGGCCCGCTCGTGAGCTCGCGACTCCCCCGCTGGCTGGCCAATGCCCTGACGGCCGCCGCCGCGATCGTCGTGACCCTCCTGCTGGCGGAGGGAGTGCTGCGTCTGGTCGGCTACGAGTACAAGCCCCTCAAGCTCGACGTCGGGGCTCACGACGACCGCGGTGTGCACCTCTTCCAGGAGGAGCACTTCGTCTACGACCCGGAGCTGATCTGGCGTCCGCGCCCGGGCCGTTCCGTCTTCAACGAGCAGGGCTTCCGGGGGCCCGTGCTCGCCCACGAGAAGCCGCCCGGGCGCCTGCGCCTCTTCACCGTGGGCGACTCCAACACGCTCGGCTGGGCGGGCCCCAACGGGGCCAACTGGCCGGCCGAGCTGCAGCACCTCTTCGAGCGGCGCGGCGATCCGATCGACGTCGTCAACGCCGGGGTGTGGGGCTACGCCTCCTACCAGGGAGTGGCGCGGATGCGCGAGGTCCTCCCCTGGCAGCCCGACTGGGTCTTCATCAGCTTCGGCTCGAACGACGCGCACCCCTCGCGCATCACCGACGCGCACTACCTCGAGTACACCTCGGCCGGTACCGGTCCCCTGGAGCGCTGGCTGCAGCCGTTCGCCCTCGGCCGGCTGGTGCTCGGTGCCCTGCGCTCCGGCTCCCACGTCCCGGAGGAGACGACGCACCGCGTGCCGCTCGAGGAGTACCGCGAGAACATGCGCACGATGGTGGAGATGGCGCGCGGCGCCGGCGCCCGGGTGCTGCTGCTCACCCGGCCCTACATCGGCCCGATCGCGGAGTGGGACAGCTGGAAGCGCTACGCGCACGACTACAACGCCGCGACCGTCGAGCTGGCGGAGCAGCTCGACACGCCGCTGGTGGACCTCTACTCGGAGTTCAAGGGTCGCGACGAGCTCTTCGCGGACGAGTCCCACTTCACCGCGGAAGGACACACCCTCGCCGCCGAGGCGATCGTCGACCGTCTCCTGCCGGAGCTCGAACGCTCCGCGGCGACGCCGTGAGCCTCCGGAGGAGACAAACCGGGGCCGGATCACGTCCGGAACTCGTCGGCGACGGAGGTAGCTTGGCCCGAAACGAAACCCCCGTCGATCGCGTGTGCGTCCGGCGAGACCCCAGGGTACGTGACCCGACCCCGTGGGAGGTGGGCGCGCAAGCGGCGCCACCTCGGAGTGAGACGGGCGCACGAATCGCTTTTTCGTTACGACCGCTCGTTGACGCTCGCCGGAGGCTGGAACACAATACCCATTCGAAGACGGAGCTTCCGCCGTGCCGACGGCCGGGTGACGGCCAGGAGCACGCATGAGAGCACGGGACAGCGACCGCCGAAGCCTCGAGGCGTCGTGAGGCTTGCAGTTGCCCCCAGGCTTGTGAAACTTTTCACAAAGTCCGGAAGGAACGAATAGAGCATGGCTCGTCACACGACTCGACACGGCCTGGATCTCCCCCTGGCCGGCAGCCCGGAGCAATCGATCGACGCGGCTCGGCAGGTCACCCGCGTCGCCGTCATGGCCGACGACTTCGTGGGCATGAAGCCGACGATGCACGTGCGCGAGGGAGAGTCGGTACGCATCGGCCAGCTCCTGTTCGAGGACAAGAAGACTCCGGGGGTGCGCCATTCGTCCCCCGGCGCGGGCAAGGTCGTCGCCGTGCACCGGGGCGAGCGCCGCGCGCTCGAGTCGGTGGTCATCGAGCTCTCCTCCGCCGACATCGGGGGGCGTGGAGACGCGGTCCGTTTCTCGAGCTTCACCAACAAGCACCCCGGGAGTCTGGGTCGCGACCAGGTGCGCGACCTGCTGGTGGAGTCGGGCGCCTGGGTGGCCCTGCGCCGGCGGCCGTTCAGCCGAGTGCCCGACCCGCAAGGCCAGCCGGAGGCGCTGTTCATCACGGTCACGGACAGCCACCCTCAGGCCCCGGATCCCGCCGTCGTGCTGGCCGACCGGGGCGCCGACTTCGAGCGCGGTGTCGCCGCTCTCGCCAAGCTGACCTCCGGACCGGTCTTCGTCTGCACGCGCCCCGGGCTGCAGCCGCCGCTACCCTCTTCCGAGTCCATCCGGGTCGAGGAGTTCGACGGGCCGCATCCAGCGGGCACCGCCGGGTATCAGATCCACACGCTCCATCCGGCCGGACGGCAGCACGAGGTGTGGTGGGTGGACTACCCGGAGGTGATCGCGATCGGCAAGCTGTTCGCGACCGGCGAGCTCGACGTCGAGCGCGTCGTGTCACTGGCCGGGCCGTCCGTCCGGAGGCCACGACTGCTCCGTACCCGGGTAGGGGCCTGGCTCGACGAGGTCGTTCGCGGCGAGCTCGCCGAGGGCGATCATCGCGTCATCTCCGGCTCGGTGCTGACCGGACGGCAGGCGCAGGGACCGGAGCTCGGCTATCTCGGACGCCGGCATCGCCAGGTCTCCGTCCTCCCCGAGGGCCGGAAGCGCGAGCTCCTCGGCTGGCTGGCGCCGGGGCTCTCCAGCTTCTCGGTCACCAGCGCCTACCTGTCCAAGCTGGTGCCGGGGAAGCGCTTCGCGATGGATACCTCGACGAACGGATCTCCGCGCGCGATCGTTCCCATCGGCGTCTACGAGAAGGTGTTCCCCTTCGACATACCACCCACGGCGCTCCTGCGCGCCCTGGCGATGCAGGACATCGAACAGGCCGAACGCCTCGGCGTCCTCGAGCTCGACGAGGAGGACCTCGGCACCTGCTCCTTCGTCTGCCCCGGCAAGCACGAGTACGGGCTCTATCTGCGCAATCTCCTCACCACGATCGAGAAGGAAGGCTGATGCGAGCTCTCCGACGCTTCCTCGACCGTCAGGCCAAGCACTTCGAGAAGGGCGGCAAGTTGGAGAAGCTGCACGCCCTCTTCGAGGCCGCCGACACCTTCGTCTACACCCCGGGCAAGGTCACCCACGGTCTGACCCACGTCCGCGACGCCATCGACCTCAAGCGCGTGATGATCGTGGTGGTCGTGGCCCTGCTGCCGACGGTGGCGATGGCCATGTACAACACCGGCCTGCAGGCCCATCGCGCGATCGCCGCCGGAGCCGCTCCGCTGGCGACCTGGCAGACCGCGGCGATGCAGGCGCTCGGCGTGCCCTTCGATCCTTCGAACCTCTGGGCCGACGTCCTCCACGGGGCTCTGTACTACCTGCCGATCCTCCTCGTCACCCTGGCCGCCGGCGGTGCCGCCGAAGCGGTCTTCGCCGCCGTGCGCGGTCACGAGATCAACGAGGGCTTCCTCGTCACCTGGATGCTCTTCCCGCTGATCGTGCCGCCGACGATCCCGCTCTGGCAGGTCGCCCTGGGGATCCTCTTCGGCGTCGTCATCGGCAAGGAGATCTTCGGCGGCACGGGCATGAACGTGCTCAACCCGGCGCTCACGGCCCGGGCGTTCTGCTTCTTCGCCTACCCGGCCCAGATCTCGGGCGACAAGGTCTGGATCGCCGCGCAGACGAGTGCCGACGGCGTCTCCGGAGCCACCTGGCTGGCGCGTGCCGCCTCCGGGGGCATCGAGGCCCTCCATCAAGGCCTCGCCTGGAAGGACGCCTTCCTGGGCCTCATCCCCGGTTCGATGGGCGAGACCTCGACCCTGGCCTGCCTCTTCGGCGCGGTCGTGCTCGTCCTGACCGGGATCGGGTCGTGGAGGATCCTCGGTGCGTTGGTGGCGGGCAGCTGGGCCACCACGCTGCTGCTCAACGCCGTGGGCTCCGATACCAATCTGCTGCTCAACGTCCCCTTCCAGTGGCAGATGGTGCTCGGCGGTTGGGCGTTCGGAGCCGTTTTCATGGCCACCGAGCCGGTGACGGCGGCGCACACCCGAACCGGTGCCTACATCTACGGCTTCGGCGTCGGCGTCATGGCGATCCTGGTGCGCGTGCTCAATCCCGCCTACCCTGAAGGAATGATGCTGGCGATTCTCTTCATGAACGTCTTCGCCTCGACGATCGACCATTTCGTGGTCGAAGCGAGCGTGCGCCGCCGGAGGGCCCGCCATGCAACATAGCGCCCGCTACACGCTGGGTTTCGCGACCTTGGTCTGCGTCATCTTCGCCGTCATGGTCTCCAGCGCGTCGGTCCTCCTGCAGGAACCGCAGGAGGCGAACAAGGCCTTCGACCGCCGCAGCCAGGTGCTGCAGGCCGCCGGTCTCATCGAGCCCGGCTCCTCACCGAGCCGTGCCGAGGTCGATCGGTTGCTCTCGAACGCCCACCCCGTCCTCGTCGATCTCGAAACCGGCACCGAAGTCGAAGGGGATGCGGAGACCTACGATCAGCAGAAGGCCAAGAAGGACCCCGCCCGCAGCTTCGCCGCACCCGACAATCGCTCCCGCATCCAGCGTCTGCCCGACAAGGCGCTGGTCTACAAGTTCTACGACGAGGACGGCGAGCTCAGCGCCATCGTCCTTCCGATCGAAGGCTACGGCCTCTGGGGCACGCTCTACGGGTACCTCGGGCTCGAAGCCGACACCCGCACCGTCCTCGGCATCACCTACTACGACCACAAGGAGACGCCCGGCCTCGGCGGCGAGGTGGACAACCCGCGCTGGAAGCGGCTGTGGCAAGGCCGCGCCGCCTACGACGAAGACTGGAACCCGGTGATCGAGGTCATCAAGGGGGCGGCCGGACCTCCCGGCCAGGATCCCTACCGCGTCGACGGCCTCTCCGGCGCCACGCTCACCAGTCGCGGCGTCTCCAACATGCTGCAGTTCTGGCTCGGGGAGAACGGCTTCGGCCCCTACCTCGAGCACCTGCGCGAAGAGAGGAGCACCTGATGGCAGAAAAGAGCTCCAAGATCCTCCTCGACCCGCTGTTCAACAACAACCCCATCGCCCTGCAGGTGCTGGGCATCTGCTCGGCGCTGGCCGTGACCACGAAGCTCGAGACCGCCTTCGTGATGTCGCTCGCGGTGACCGCGGTGACGGCCGGCTCGAACTTTTCCGTCAGCCTGGTCCGCAACAAGATCCCCAACTCCATCCGCATCATCGTCCAGCTGACGATCATCGCTTCCCTCGTCATCCTGGTCGACCAGGTCCTGAAGGCCTACGTCTACGACGTCTCGAAGCAGCTCTCGGTCTTCGTCGGCCTGATCATCACCAACTGCATCATCATGGGACGAGCCGAGGGTTACGCGATGCAGAACTCGCCCGGGAAGAGCTTCCTCGACGGCATCGGAAACGGTGTCGGCTACTCCCTGATCCTGCTCGGCGTCGCGTTCTTCCGCGAGCTTCTCGGATCGGGCAAGCTCTTCGGCCACTCGGTCTTGAAGCTCACCACCGAAGGGGGTTGGTACACGGGCAACGGCCTGATGCTGCTCTCGCCCGGCGCCTTCTTCCTGATCGGACTCTTCATCTGGGCGCTGAGGACCTGGAAGCCCGAGCAGCAGGAGGAGGAGTAGAGCCGTGGAGCACTACCTCAACCTCGCCATCCAGTCGATCTTCATCGAGAACATGGCCCTGGCCTTCTTCCTGGGCATGTGCACGTTCCTCGCCTGCTCGAAGAAGGTGGAGACGGCGCTCGGGCTGGGCGCCGCCGTCGTCTTCGTGATGACGCTCACGGTGCCGATCAACAACCTGATCTACACCAAGCTCCTCAAGGAGGGGGCGCTCGCCTGGGTGCATCCGTCCCTCGCCCACTACGACCTCTCCTTCCTCGGCCTGCTCTGCTACATCGGGTCGATCGCCGCGGTCGTCCAGATCGTGGAGATGGCGCTCGACCGTTTCGTGCCGGCGCTCTATACGACCCTCGGCGTCTTTCTGCCCCTGATCGCCGTCAACTGCGCCATCCTGGGTGCCTCGCTGTTCATGGTGGAGCGCGAGTACGACTTCGCCGAGAGCACCGTCTTCGGCTTCGGAGCCGGAGTCGGCTGGGCGCTGGCCATCCTGGCCCTCGCCTCGGTCCGCGAGCGGATGCGCTACAGCAACGTGCCGGCCGGTCTGCGGGGCCTCGGCATCACCTTCATCCTGGCCGGGCTGCTCGCCATCGGGTTCCTGGCGTTCTCCGGAATCCAGCTCTGAGGAAGGCAGCGAGATGAGCACCATCGGACTCGGCGTCTTCATGTTCACCGCGGTGATCCTGTCGCTGGTCGCCGTCGTGCTGGCGGCCCGGCGCCGCCTCGTGCCCTCCGGCGACGTGACGATCACCATCAACGAGGACCCGGACAAGGCCCTGCACGTGAAGTCCGGAGGCACCCTGCTCGGTGCCCTGGCGGCGGAGAAGATCTTCGTCCCCTCGGCCTGCGGCGGGAAGGGCTCCTGCGGCGTGTGCAAGGTGACGGTGGTCGAGGGCGGAGGCGCCATGCTGCCGACCGAGACCGGGCACATCTCCCGCGGCGAGGCCCGGGAGGGCGTCCGGCTCTCCTGTCAGGTCAAGGTCAAGAACGACCTCCAGATCGAGGTGCCGCCGGAGATCTTCGACGTCCGCCAGTGGCACTGCAAGGTGCGCTCGAACCGCAACGTCGCCACCTTCATCAAGGAGCTGGTGCTCGAGCTGCCGGTCGGCGAGGCGGTCCCCTTCCGCGCCGGCGGCTACATCCAGATCCAGTGCCCGCCGCACGTGGCCAAGTACGAGGACTTCGCCATCGACGAGCGGTTCAAGGAGGACTGGGACAAGTTCAACATGTGGCGCTACGTGTCGACCGTCGAGGAGACGGTGGAGCGCGCCTACTCGATGGCGAACTACCCGGAGGAGCGGGGCATCATCATGCTCAATGTCCGGGTCGCCTCGCCGCCTCCACGCGGACCCGAGGGCATTCCGCCGGGCAAGATGTCCTCCTACATCTTCAACCTGAAGCCGGGGGACGACGTCGTCATCTCGGGTCCCTACGGCGAGTTCTTCGCCAGGGACACCCGGGCGGAGATGTGCTTCATCGGCGGCGGTGCCGGGATGGCACCCATGCGCTCCCACATCTTCGACCAGCTCAAGCGTCTGCACAGCGACCGCAGGATGAGCTTCTGGTACGGCGCCCGGAGCATGAAGGAGGCCTTCTACGTCGAGGAGTTCGACAAGTTGGCCGAGGAGAACGACAACTTCACGTGGCACCTCGCCCTCTCCGAGCCTCTGCCCGAGGACAACTGGACGGGCTACACCGGCTTCATCCATCAGGTGCTCTACGACCATTACCTGAAGGACCACCCGGCGCCCGAGGACATCGAGTACTACATCTGCGGCCCGCCGCTCATGCTGCAGGCCTGCCAGAAGATGCTCGACAGTCTCGGCGTCGAGCCGGAGAACATCCTGTTCGACGACTTCGGCAGCTGAGCGCTCGATGAGCTGGCTCGATCGGCTCGGCACGGCTCTTCTCGTCGTACCGATCCTCGTTTCGTGCTCCTCTCGGGAGCCCGCACCCCCTGCGGACGAGGTTCGACCGGCCGCCTCCTTCGAAGGGGCCAAGATGGGCACCACCTGGACGGTCCGCCTGGCCGAAGCGCTCGACGAGGGACGGACGGAGGAGGTCCGCGCGGCCATCGACGCCGAGCTCGAGCTGGTCGACGCCGCGATGTCGACCTGGCGGGAGGACTCCGAGGTCACGGCCTTCAATCGCCACCGCGACACGACGCCGTTCGCGCTCTCCGCCGACACCGCCGCGGTCCTCGCCGAGGCGCTGCGCGTCGGCGACGTGACCGGAGGCGCCTTCGACATCACCGTCGGACCCCTCGTCGAGGCCTGGGGCTTCGGCTCCGTTCCCGCGGACGAGCCGCCCAGCCGCCAGCGTCTGGCCGAGCTCGAGCGCGCGACGGGGTTGGACAAGCTGCGTCTCAACCCGGGCGAAGCGACCCTGACCAAGCGCGTTCCGGAGGTCGAGATCGACCTCTCCGGCATCGCCAAGGGCTACGCCGTCGACCGCGTGGCCGAGGCCCTGGAGACCCTCGGTCACGCTCGCTACATGGTCGAGGTCGGCGGCGAGGTGCGCCTCGCCGGTCGCAACGCCGGAAACGAGCCTTGGCGCATCGGTATCGAGCGGCCGGACGCCGCGCGCGGACGCCTGCAACGCATCCTGTCTCTCAGCGACACGGCGGTCGCCACCAGCGGTGACTACCGCAACTTCCGGGTCGTCGACGGCGAGCGCCTGACCCATATTCTCGATCCGCGGGCGGGCCGCCCCATCCACCACCGGCTCGCCTCGGTGACGGTCCTCCACCCGTCGTGCACCACGGCGGACGCGCTGGCGACAGGGCTGATGGTCCTGGGCCCGGACGACGCGCTGGCGCTCGCCGAGCAGCGGGATCTGGCCGTCCTCCTCCTCGTCCGCGACGGCCACGGGGGGTTCGAGGAGCGTTGGTCGGCCGCCTTCGAGGACACGATGGCGCTCTCGGGGCCACCGGCGCCCTGATAGGCTGACACCGTGCTCGCCGTCCTCCTCGCTTCCCTCGTCTTCGCCGCCCTCGTGATGCTGATCATGTCGGTCGGCGTCATCTTCCGGCGTCCCTGCCTGCGCGGCTCGTGCGGCGGGCCGGAGATCCTCGGCCCCGACGGCGCTCCCCTCACCTGCGCCACGTGCCCGAACCGCAAGCGCGCAGACGAAGGAGCCGCTTCCGAGGAAGCCTCGGAAGCGGCCTAGGTAGCTCCGCGTTCGCGACCGTCAGACGCGTCGGCGGCTCAACAGGGCGATGACGGCGACGAAGAGAGCGCCGCCGAGGATGGACCAGACGATCGGGAACGCCGTACCTCCGACGCTGACGGCGAAGATCTCCGGCAGACCCAGGGCGCGGGCCACGAAGGTCCCGATGAGGGCGCCGACGAAGCCGACGCCGATGGATGCCAGGCAACCACCGCGGGTGAAGCCCGTGATGGCCTGCCCAACGGCTCCGCACAGGCCGGCGATGAGCAGGAGGATGAGCAGCTCGAAGAGCGTCATCGCGCCACCTCAGCGCCGACCCGGCGAGTCTCGATGGTGTCGCGGCTCACTGTTGTACGCCGCCGCCGTCGCCGTCGACAGCGTCTTCGGCGTCGTCGGCCGCGTCCTCGACCGCGTCTCCGACCTTTTCGGCTCCGTCGTCCATCTCATCGGCGGCGTCCTCGATCTCGTCGCCCACATCCTCGATCTTGTCGCCCAGGTCGTCGTCCTGCTTCTCGCAGCCGACTGCCGGCAGGAGGGCGCCCACCATGAGGAAGGCCAGGGCGAGGCGGGTCCAGCGTCGCGTGTTCCTTCTCGATTCGGTCATCGTTCGTTCCTCCTTTGGTCGCGCTCGGGCGGTGCGGCCCCGAGCGGTTGCGTCCAGGGAGCGGAGTGCAGGGGGCGTGCCACGCTCCGCGCCGGATCCGGGCGGAGCGGCTCTTGCGGCGCGAGCGGACCCGGAGGACGCCCGACGGGAACGCCAGGGCGGTAATTTTTCCCTCCTCGCGGGCAGTCCTGCCCCTCTCCGCCGCCCGCCACCCCGGCGATCGGCCAGCCGGCGCGCCGCCGCCCGGCCTGGCCCGGCCCTTGCTCCATCCGGTGGGCGAAAGGAGGTTTTCTATGTTGCGTTGGGCACTCATCTTCTTCGTCGTCGCGCTGGTGGCGGCCTTCCTCGGTTTCGGAGGGGTCGCCGGCGCCGCCGCCAGGTCGCCAAGATCCTGTTCTTCGTGTTCCTGGTGATCTTCCTGATCAGCCTGGTCATCACCTGGGCCGCAGCAGGGTCTGAATGACCTCCTGGCACGAGCTGCGGGCGGGCGTTAGAGTCGATCCCATGACCGACCTCGACACCCGTGGCTCGTGACTGGATGACCCGCGACTATCTGGTCCTGCGACCGGACGACGATGTGCTCGAAGCCATCGACCGGCTGCTGGGCTCGGGGCTGGCGTCGGCGCCGGTCGTCGACGGTCAGGGCCGCGTGATCGGCGTCTTCACCGAAAGGACGCGGTGCGCGCTCTCGCAGAAGGTCATGTACAACGAGCTCGCGGAGGCCTCGCCGGTCGAGGAAGCACATGTCCCGTTCCTTCTCCACCTGCGAGAGCGATTGGGACCTCTTCCGGGTCTCCGAGCTCTTCCTCGCCAGCAACTTCCCCGGCCTGCCGGTGACCGAGAACGGTCGCCTGGTCGGGATCATCCGACGCCAGGGTCAGATCAAGGGGCTCCTCCTCTTCCGCAAGAGGCTCGAGAAGGCCCGGGAACGCTACGAGAAGGCCGCCGGCAAGCAGGCCGACCGCCCTCGTGCCATCGAGGCGCTCCAGCGCGCCGCGGCCGACGGCACTCCCGACCAGCTCGCCCGACTTCTGGGCCGGCGTCGCAACGACTACGACTGATCCCGCGCCTGCCGCCGGGCCTCGAACCAATCCCTGCTGTCCGTCAGCTTCCAGTCGCGCTCCTCGCCGCGGATCTCGAGACCGGCGGAGGCGAGCCGAGCCTGAAAGGAAACAACCCCTCCTTCGGCGCGGCTGCACGCTGAAGTCGCCGAGGATCTCGAGGTCCTCGCCCCGCACCACGGATCGCGCAGCGCGAAACGCCCGGGCCCCGCCTCGAAGGCCGACTCGGCGGTCACGTCCCGCACCGTGAGCGCGCCCTCGAACCAGTCGACGACGGCCTTCTGGGCCGCGAGCAGGGTGATCAGGGGGCCGCTGTCCGCCAGCTCCGCGTGCGCCCGACCTGCGAGGCCGAAGCCGGGCCGGACGGTCATCGTCCCCTCGACGAGCTCGAGGCTGCCGCTCCAGCCCGGCTCGGTCCGTGCGGCCGCGGCTTCCCCCTCGGCACGCACCGCGTCGAGGGATAGGAGGCGTACCGACGGCGAGATCGTAGCGATCCTCCGCCCCCTCCCGCAGCCGGGGTGACGAGGCGCGAAAGCGACCGCCACTCGACGCTCGCCGCGCGGCGACCTGAGTCGTCGCGCTCGCCAGATCGAGATGACCGTGTGCCGCCTCGTCGCCGGGCCCTGGAAGGTGCAGCTCACCGCTCGGCGTTCCCGATCCACCGAGCGCGATCCCCAGGCTCTCGGAAGGAAGGCCTCGTAGACCGACGCCACAGATCCTCCGCCCGTGCCGACGGGATCTCCGCCGTCGCCTCCGCCCCTTGCAGGCCCCGATCCAGGGACAGCTCCGACGCCTTGACGTGCAGCTCCATCTCCGCCTTCGGCGTAGGGCTCCTCGAGCCCACGGCGTCCCAAGGCGAAGCCGTCGAGGTGGACGCGGAGGGGAAACGGGCGGCTCCGTCCCGCCGACGGCCGCGACGACGCCCGGTACCCGTCGCCACGTACTCGAGCAAGCCGACGCGCAGACTACGGGCGTCGACGAGCAGACGGGAGGGTTGCTCCAGGGTGCCCCGATCCACCCGGAGATCGGCTTCGAGGCGGCCCTCGCCGTCCAACGTCAGACGGCGGAGGTCCCCCAGGTACGGCGCCAGGAAGCCGAGCGATTCAGCTCCCGCGCGCAGGACGTATCGACCGGAGAGGCGGCCGAGCAGCTCGCGCCGCCCGACCGTCCGGGGCTCGAACGGCGCCACCATCACTTCCCACTGCGCCTCGAGCTCGTCGGCGAGCACCGTCTCGCCGACCGAGAGCCGTCCGCCGGTCCACGAGAGATCGATGCCGTCCGAACGCATCGACTCGTGGAGGCACCGGAGATCAACCGCCGCGCACGGGCAACTCGCCCTGCAACCGCAGCTGATCGACCAGAGCTCTCGCACCCGCCAGGCTGACGCCGACCCAAGCCGGACTCGCCAGCGCCAACGGCGATCGGGGTGCGCCGGGTAGAGTTCCTCCGGCGGGACCGGGGGCGGGTTGGCGAGCCCGTCGATCGGCGGCCACGCGGCCGGCTCGACCGGCGCTTCGCCCAACCGGTCCCAGCGGCGGCGGAACCGGAGCTCCACTCCCTCACCGCGTCCGCCGCTGACCACGAAGCGTTTGAGGGGCAGCTCCCAGAAACGGATCCCGAGGACGGCCCGGTCCACCGTCGCGCTCCACTGGATCTCGCGGTTCTGACCCCGCAGCCGCAGATCGCGCACGTGGACGATGCCGGGGACCACGGTCCAGGCCGCCCGCCACTCGACCCGCAGCTTCTCCGGCTTCCTGTTGATCGCCCGGTCGGCGAGGTCGGTTTGCAAGAACGCGTTGCCGATCGCCACCCACGACAGGAGCGGGCCCAGGGACCAGAGGACGGCCCGGCGTGCGACGCTCACGTCCGGAATCTGGCAGCGACCGAGCGTTAGGATCGTCGGGGGCTCATCCATGGCGAACAGAACGACAACACCGCGAAGACCGAGGTCGTCATCGTCGGCGGGGGCTTCGGAGGACTGTGCGCCGCTCAGGAGCTCTGCCGTTCAGGGCTCGACGTCGCTCGTCGACCGGCGCAACCATCCTCTTCCAGCCGCTCCTCTGCACAGGTCGCGACCGGAGGCCTCTCCCCGGCCAACATCGCCAGCCCGTTGCGCTCGGTGCTGGGACGCTGCCGGAACATCAGGGTCCTGCGGGGCGAGGTCTGGCTTCGACCTCGAGGGGCATCGGGTGCTGCTGGGCGACGGCGTCCTCTACGACCACCTGATCGTCCGCCGCGGGCGCCTCCGGAACGACGCGCCATTCGGCGCGACGAGTGGCGCCGCTTGGCGCCCGGGCTCAAGTCGATCGAAGACGCGACCGAGATGCGCCGCCGCGTCCTCACCGCTGCTCCGAGCAGGCCGAGAGGAGGAGGATGCGGCGCGTCGCAAGGAAGCTGTTGACCTTCGTGGTCGTCGGTGGCGGCCCCACCGGCGTCGAGCTCGCGGGCGCCCTGGCGGAGGTGTCCCGGCGCACCCTGGCCGGCGAGTTCCGAGCCATCGACCCGGCCGGGGCGCGCATTCTCCTCGTCGAGGCGCTCGACCGCGTGCTGACGCCGTTCCCGGAGAAGCTCTCGGCCCGGGCGGCGAGGGATCTCGAGCGGCTCGGCGTGGAGCTCAAGCTCGGCTGGATGATCGAGGAGGTCCACCCGGGACGGGTCGTGATCAAGCGCCGGGAGGGGGAGGAGCGCGAGACCGTCACCACGGACACCGTGCTCTGGGGAGCGGGCGTGGGCGCGTCCCCTCTGGGGGCCTCGCTGGCGCAGGCGGCCGGCGTGGAGACCGATCGGGGGGGCCGCGTTCCGGTCGGTGCCGACTGCTCCCTGGCCGGGCATCCCGAGGTTTTCGTGATCGGAGACCTCGCCCGGTTCGAAGAGGGGCTCGACTCACCCTTGCCGGGGCTGGCGCCGGTGGCCATGCAGCAGGGACGCTACGTCGGGCGCAGGTTGCGCGCGCTCGCGAGGGGACGGACGATCGAGCCGTTCCGCTACCGCGACAAGGGCATGATGGCCACTATCGGCCGCAAGCTCGCGGTGGCCAAGATCGGGCGTTTCGGGTTCGGCGGGCTCGCGGCTTGGCTCACCTGGCTCTTCGTGCACTTGATGTACCTGACCGAGTTCGAGAACCGGGTGCTGGTCCTCCTGCAGTGGGCGTGGAACTACATCACCCGCAACCGTTCGGCACGCCTCATCACCGGCGACGAGCGGCCGCCGGAGTGACTCGGGCCACAGCTCCGCCTGCCGGCGCCTGCTACCGTCACGACCTCTCGAAGACCGCAGGAGGTTTGGATGACGCAACCGCTGGTGCCGCCGGACCGGTCCACCTACGTCGCCCTGCGCCGCCGACGCGAGGCGCGCTTGAGGCGCCGTGCCCTCCCGGACTCGAGCTGGGGGCGCGAGGCCGTGCGGCGATGGTCGACGCCGCCCTCACTGGCCCTGCGCGCATTTGCCGCCGAGGCGTTCGAGCAGATCCCCGATCCGCCCGCCGCAGGCGTCATCGCGCTGACCCGGCTCGGCTTCGGCCCCCGGCCCGGTGAGCTCGCGGCCTTCGAGGCCCTCGGCGCAACCGATCCGCAGAGACTCCAGATCTGGGTCGACGAGCAGCTCGACCCGGCCTCGATCGACGACTCCGAGGCCGAGGCCCGGCTCGCCGCCGCGTCCTTCGAGTCCCTGGACAAGAGCCTGGTCGACCTCTGGCAGGACTACGTGGTGGCGGATCCGCCGTGGGAGATCCGCATGCGGCCGTACTTCGAGACCGAGCGCGCCACGCTCCTGCGCGGCCTCTACTCGCGCCGTCAGCTCTTCGAGCTGCTGGTGGACTTCTGGCACAACCACTTCAACGTCTACGCCTACGAGTTCGGCATCGGACCGATCTGGGTGCACAGCGACCGCGACGTCATCCGCGCCAACGCCCTGGGCAACTTCCGGGTGATGCTGGAGGCGGTGGCGCAGAGCCCGGCCATGCTGCGCTTTCTCGACAACCGCGACAACTCCGTCGACGGCCCCAACGAGAACTACGGTCGCGAGGTGCTGGAGCTCCACTCCCTGGGAGTCGACGCCTACTACGGCTCGATCCCCAAGGACCAGGTGCCCCTCGACGGCCAGGGGAAGCCCCTCGGCTACGTCGACGAGGACGTGACCGCCTGTGCGCGCTCGCTCACCGGTTGGACGATGCGCGACCGGCCGTGGGACGAGAACTTCGGTGACACCGGTGAATTCTTCGTCTACGAGCCGTGGCACGACACGGACGAGAAGCGCTTCCTCGACGTCACGATTCCGGCCGGCGGTGCGGGACTTCCCGATGGGAGGGCCGCGCTCGACGCGATCGCGGCGCACCCGGCGACGGCCCGTTTCATCGCACGCAAGCTCTGCCGGCGGCTGGTTGCCGATCAGCCGCCCCAGGCCCTCGTCGATGCCGGCGCCGACGCCTTCACGCAGCACGCCGGGGCCCTCGACCAGCTGGCGCGCGTCGTCCGGGCGATCGTCCTGGCGCCCGAGTTCCCGACCTTCTGGGGCCAGAAGGTCAAGCGGCCGCTCGAGATCGCGTTGAGCGCCCTGCGCTCGACCGCGGCGGACTGGGACTTCAGCCTCGACGACGAGGACACCGACAGTCTGCTCTGGCGCTCCTACAACGCCGGCCAGCCGCTCTTCTCGTGGCCGGCACCGAACGGCTACCCGGACATCAAGGAAGCGTGGATCACCACCGGGCCGCGGGTCATGAACTGGCGCCTGACCAACTGGTTCTCCGAGGTCCAGGACGACGCCGACGCCTTCCGCCTCGACCTCCTGGGCCAGACCCCGCCCGAGGTCCGCTCCGCCCGCGCGCTGGCCGACTTCTGGGTCGATCGCATCCTGGGCCGAGCCATGCCCGCTGCCGAGCAGGACGAGATCGTCGAGTTCATGGCCCAGGGCATCAACCCCGATCTCGATCTACCCCTCGACACGGACGAGGACGTCCAGAGCCGTCTGCGCGCGATGATCGGCCTCATCTTCATGTCCCCCTGTTTTCTCTGGAAGTAGACCGGGAGGTTCCCATGTGCGAGCTCACACGGAGAGGTTTTCTCGTCGGCTGCTCGGCCGGCGTGGCGGCGATGGCGGGGGCCCGCTTCAACACCGTCGCCTTCGCCCAGGGCGGCGGCGGGGAGAACGACGAGATCCTGGTGGTCATCTTCCTGCGCGGCGGCATGGACGGCCTGCACGTCGTGATGCCGATCGACGGCGTCGACCGGGGCTTCTACGAAGCGGCCCGTCCGACTCTCCAGATTCCCGTCACGGGGCCCGGAGCCGCGCTGCCGCTCGACGCCCAGTTCGGTCTCCACCCCTCCGCCGGACCTCTCTTCGATCTGTTCCAGAACGGCAACCTCTCCATCGTCCAGGCCATGGGCCTGACCGAGGTGAACCGGAGCCATTTCGACGCCATGCAGCAGGTCGAGCGCGGCCTGCAGAGCAGCTCCGGCGCACCGAGCGGCTGGCTGGCCCGCCACCTGGCCTCGGCGTCGAACCTCCCCCCGGAGATGATCGTGCCGTCGCTCGCGGTCGGTGGGCTGCAGCCGACCTCGCTGCTGTCGAGTCTCGAGACCCTCAATCTCTCGGACCCGGGGCAGTTCAACATCAACACCGGACCCTGGCTCTGGCGCCATCCGCAGCGAACCGCGCTTCGACGGCTCTGGGGCGCCGACTCCACCTTCCTGCACACCACGGGCCTGCAGGCGATGGACGCCATGGACATCATCGAGCTCTACGTCGACGACGACTACACGCCGGCCAACGGCGCCGTCTACCCCCAGTCCGACTTCGGCGATCACCTCCAGATCCTGGCGCAGATGACGAAGCTGGACCTGGGCCTGCAAGTGGCGACCCTGGACGTCGGAGGTTGGGACACCCACGCCGGCCAGGGGCAGGGCTCGGGTGGCTACTTCGCGAGCCTCATCGAGGATCTGGCGAGCGGCCTCGGCGCCTTCTACCTCGACCTCGACGGCTCCGGCTCCGCCAACTTCACCAGCCGCCTGACGGTCGTCGTGCACAGCGAGTTCGGTCGCGAGCTGCGGGAGAACTCCGACTCCGGCACCGAGCACGGATACGGCAACCTGATGATGGTCCTCTCCGGCAACGCCATCGGCGGTCTGCACGGCACCTGGCCGGGTCTCGCCCCCGGGCAGCTGGTCGACGGCACCGACGTGGCGGTCACCAACGACTTCCGCCGCATCCTCTCCGAGGTGCTGATCCGCCGCCTGGCCAATCCGCAGCTGGGGCTGATCTTCCCCGGCTACGGCGACTACCAGCCCCTCGGAATCGTCCAAGGGGAGGACCTGCCGCCGATCTACGGCGACCAGCCGCTCTTCGAGGACGGCTTCGAGACCGGCGACACCAGTCGCTGGTCGACGAGCGTCGGTTGATCGACTCGCCGGCCGGCGCTCTGCTACCCTGCTGCCCGGTGACCTCGACAGCCCGGCTTCTGATCTGGGTGCTCGCCGCGCCGCTCGGCGCCGGCGCGCTCGGCGCGCAAGCGTTCAACATCGACTTCGGCGAGCCGGAGAACGCTCCGCTCGCCACCTACGGTGCCGCGGGGCAACCGGGCGTGTGGAACGCGTTCCGCGCCGACAACGGTATGACGACCACGGGCCTGGTCGACGTCGCGGGGCGAGTCACCTCCGTCAGCCTGCTGCAGATCGGCGGCACGGACACACCCACCGTCGAGGATCCGGCGACGACGGGAGACGACTCCCTGCTGATGGACGACTACCTCGTGACGTTCACCTCCAGCCTCGAGTCGTGCATCTTCCTCGACGGCGTGGCGCCGGGCCGTTACGAGGTCCTGATCTACGCCTGGATGCCCAACCAGCCGGCGGTGCTCTCCTACACCAACGTGGACCAGGAGCTCGGCAATCCCCACTACGAGGTCGGCGGCGAGTGGCCGGGCGGCCAGCGCGAAGCGACGACCTTCTCGCGTCACTGGGCCGACGTCGGAGTCGACGGCAATCTCGACCTCCACTCGGGGATCTCACCCGGCGGTAACGAGCTGCTGGGCGCGGCGCTCAACGCGCTGCAGATCCGGCCCGTGCTCTTCGGGGACGGCTTCGAGACCGGCGACACCGGGCGCTGGTCGACCGTCGTGCAGTAGGCGGTTCAGACCTGGAACTGCAGGTCGTAGAGGCGCTTGTAGGTGCCGCCCTGCGCCAGCAGCTCCTCGTGCGTCCCCTGCTGGCTGATGACGCCGTCCTCCATCACCACGATGCGGTCGGCGGAGGTGATCGTCGACAGGCGGTGGGCGATGATGAGCGCGGTGCGGCCGTGCATCAGGTTGTTGAGGGCCTTCTGCACCAGGGCCTCCGACTCGCTGTCCAGGTGCGAGGTCGCCTCGTCGAGGATGAGGATCGGGGCGTTCTTGAGCAGGGCCCGGGCGATCGACAACCGCTGCCGCTGCCCCCCGGAGAGCTTGACGCCCGCCTCCCCGATCCGGGTGTCGTAACCCTGCGCCATGCGGGCGATGAACTCGTCGGCGTAGGCCGCGGCGGCGGCCTCCCGTACCTTCTCGAGGGAGAGGTCCGACCGCCCGTAGGCGATGTTGTTGCGCACCGTGTCGTCGAAGAGCACGGTGTCCTGGGTCACCAGGCCGATCTGGCTTCGCAGGTCGCGCAGCGACGTGTCCCTGATGTCCACCCCGTCGAGCGTGATGCGTCCAGAGTCGGGATCGAAGAAGCGGGGCAGCAGGGCCGCGATCGTCGACTTGCCGGCGCCCGAAGGGCCGACCATGGCCACCGTCTCCCCGGCGTGGATCTCCAGGTCGAGCCCGCGCACGACCGGCGTGTCGCCGTAGCCGAAGGACACCGTCTCGAACGCGATGCGATCGTGGAAGCCGTCCAGGGGCACCGGGTGCTCGGGATCGGCGATCTCGTTGGGGATCGCCATCACCGTGGCGATCCTCTGCAGGGCGGCCCGCGCCTCCTGCAGGACGAGGTTCACCTTGTTCAGCTTGCGGATGGGGTCGTACATCATGACGACGGCCATCAGGAACTTGATCAGCACCGGCGCCGAGAGCTCGTTGGCGCGGATGGCCTTGCCGGCGTAGATGAGGAACGCGGCGGCGCCGACGGCGGCCAGCGCTTCGACCACCGGACCCGAGAGATAGGTCAGGACCTGCTGGCGCAGCTTCACCCGCAGGTGCCGCAGCGTCGACTCCCGGAAGCGGCGTTGCTCGAAGGCCTCCATCCCGAAGGCCTTGACGACCCTGTGCCCGCGGGTCGCCTCGGAGAGCAGCTGGGTCAGGTCCGCCAAGCGCTCCTGGCTGCGGTGGCTGGTGCTCCACATCCCCTTGCCGAAGCGCGCGATCGGGTAGACGAAGATCGGGATCGCGACCAGGACGATCAGGGCGAGCTCGAGATCGATGGTGAGGATGAACAGCAGCAGGGCGATCAGCGTCGGGGTCTGCTGGAAGAGGTCGAGCAGCCGGCTGGTCACGGCGTTCTGCAGCACCGTCACGTCGGAGACGACGCGGCTCATCAGCTCCCCCGAGGGGTGCTCCTCGTGGAAGCGACTGGACTGATCGACCACGCGGGCGAACATGTCGTTGCGCATGTCCGTCGTCATGCCGAGACCGATGTGCTGGAAGGCGTAGCCGGAGACGAAGCTCGCGAAGCTGCGCAGCAGGAGGATGACGAGCAGGAGCACGGGAACGAACCAGATGACCTCCTCCTCGCCGATGCCCCATCGCCGACGCAGGCTCCGGTAGGACTGCATCAACGTCTTGTCCAGGTTGAGGTCGAGCTTGTCGAAGAGCTCCTCTCCGAGCCGCTTCTTGCGCTCGCCGTCCTCCTTCGGCGCGCTGAGGCGGAAGGGAGTGGGCGCGGCATCGCCCGCCTGCAGGACCTCGCCGAAGACCGGCTCCATCAGGGCGACCGTGCCGGTCGAGGAGAGGGCGTAGATCACCACCGCCACCAGGGCGATGACCACCCAGTGGACGTAGCGCCGCAGATAGCGGGCCAGGAACCGGGACGTCGAGGCCCTCACGCGCCTCCGCCGGCCAGCGGCAGCGCGTCTCCCAACTTGCGCTGCAGTCGGTCGCGGATCCACCCCGCGTCCCACCACTCCTCCGGCCGGACCGCGAGACCGCGCAGGAAGACGCCGTAGTGCAGATGGTCACCGCCGGCCAGACCGGTGGCCCCGGTGCGGCCCAGAGTCTGTCCGCGCGTGACGGCATCGCCCTCCGAAACCTCGAGAGCGGACAGGTGCGCGTACAGGGTCGCCAGGCCGTACCCGTGGTCGAGCAGCACGACGTTGCCGTAGATCCCCAGGTAACCCGCCAGCAGCACCCGTCCGTCGGCGGCCGCCGGCACCGGCGAGCGCTGCAACGACGCCAAGTCGATCCCGAGGTGGTCCTGCCGGTCCACCTCCTCGCCGCCGTAGGTATACGTCCGGTGGTCCCCGAAGCCCGCCATCACCTGGGCGTTGGGGAAGGGCAGGAAGGCCTCGTGCCAGAGGAACTCGGGAGCCGACCCCTCGGTCAGCTCGCGGATGCGCGCCCGGTTCTCCCGCCGCAGGTCGCCGTTGATGGCCAGGAAGCGGTCGAGCAGGCTGCCGGAGGGCTCGAGGCCGGTGGTCTGGGACTCGATCTCCGGAGCCACGGTCTCGATGAAGGAATCCGAGACGCCGATCCGGTCGCTGCGGTACTCCTTCGGCAGCAGCCGGTCGACGAAGGCACGCTCGGCGCGGTTGCCGAGCCCGTCCTCGGCGACCAGCCTCACGCTCGACGGATCCTCGAGGTCGAACGGCACGGCGAAGAGGGCGAAGCGCTCCCCGCCGCCACGGCCGGGCAGGTCGTAGCCGGGGAAGAACCACTCCCCCGCTTGGACCCCGTCGCGCACCGTCCCCTCCTCCACCTGGTAGACGACCACCTCGCTGCCCCCGAGCGTCGGGTAGTGCTGGCTCGAGAGGACCTGGATCAGGGGCGGGGTCAGATCGACCGTGAGCTCCAGCTCCTCGACGCTCGGCTCGGGACGGCGCAACCAGGTACCCGCCGGCCAGGCGCTGACGCGAACTACCGCCGGCCCCTCCGCGAGCCAGTCGACGGCGTCCCGCCCGACCTGGACGGTGGCCTCGTCGCGCGCCGTTCGCTGTCCCCAGAACGCCCAGGCCGGCCGCGTCGGATGCTCGCGCTCGAGGAGCACGGTCTCCCGCTCCCCTTGGATCAGCGCCACCTGCGTCCGCGCGACGCCGCGCGCCGGCTCTTCCGCCACGACGTGCACCGCGGTGCGGCGGCCGATGCCCGGCGCGTCGGCCTCGACCTCGAGGGCCGGCGCCGGACCCACGCGCCAGGTAACCAGCACGGCCGAGGCCAAGGCCACCAACCCGGTGCCTACGAGCCAGGGTCTGACGCTGCGCCGCGAGCGACTGCCGTCGAGGTGCTTCACGGATCGAGCGACTTGAGCACCTCGCGATGCTCGGAGTAGCGGCTCATCGCTGCGACGAAGTCACGGTGAGTGAACCCGAGCTCGCTCGCGATCTGACGGATCTGACTCTCTTCGGCGCTGCTGATCGATTCGTCGGCGGCGGAGACGGCGAACAGGCAATCGAGAAGCTCGGCCCGCTGCTCGGCGGTCGAGATCTCGCGGAACTCGCGGGTGACGAGGAAGTTCTCGGTACCGCCGAGAAGCCGGTTCTGGCTCTTGGCGATCTGCACCACGAGCACCGCCTGGTCTTCGGAGAGCCCGCCGAGCCGGCGCACGATCTCCTCCATGGCCTCCGTCTCCTCACGGCTGATGTCGAGATCGGCGTTGGCCACCCGGCCCAGGATGTAGGCGAAGGCGGCCAGGTACCGAGCCTGCCCCGGCTCCATCGCCTCGAGCTCGCCGACGATGCGGCGCACCGAGACGCTGCTCTCCTCCTCCCGGTGTGGTGTCGCGTGCTGGCGGAGGAAATCGAGGACGGACATGACGTTCGCGTGCCGGGCCGGGCTCGGACGTGCCCGCGATCCTATCCCGCCCGACGGGCGTGGGTACAATCCGGCGATGGCGAGTCGATCGGTCGGAGCCCTCCTCTTGCTCTCCCTGCTCTTCGGCGGCTGCGCCCGGGAGGCCGCGGCGCCGGACCCTGCCGGCGTCTGGCGGGCGGTGCTCGCCTCGCCCGGCGGCGACCTGCCCTTCGGCCTGCGCATCGAACGGCGAGCCGACGGCCTTTCCGCGAGCATCCTCAACGGGCCCGAGGCCGCCCCGGTGAGTGACGTCGTCGTGGAGGGCGATTCGATCGAGCTCGCTTTCAGCTGGTACGACTCCCGGATCGACGCCCCTTTCGCCGGCCCCGACCGCTTGACCGGCACGTGGACCAAGACCCACCACCACGGCAGCCTGGCGCGCATGGCCTTCACGGCCGAGCGCGGGGAGGCGCCGCGGTTCCCGACCCCGGACGAAACGGGAGCCGTCGAGGCCCTGCCGACCGTTGCCGGGGACTGGGACGTCCTCTTCGTCGACGACGAGACCAGCGAGCCGGCGCGCGCCGAGCTCACCCAGGAGGGCGATCACGTGTCGGGCACCTTCCTGACGACGACCGGGGACTACCGCTACCTCGAGGGGATCTACCGCGGGGGCGCCCTGCGCCTGTCCACCTTCGACGGCGCCCACGCCTTCCTCTTCCATGCCGTCGCGCGACCCGACGGCACGCTCGAGGGCGACTACTGGTCGCGCGACACCTACCACGCGCACTGGACGGGATCTCCCATCGCAGCGGAGGTCGAGAACCTGTCCGACGGGTGGCACCGGGCGGGGTTGGCGAACGACGAGGGTCGCTTCCACTTCTCCTTCCCCGATCTGGAGGGCCGCACGGTGTCGCTCTCCGACCCGCGCTTCGACGGCAAGGTCGTGCTGGTGAATCTCTTCGGCTCGTGGTGTCCCAACTGCAACGACGAGGCGCCCCTGCTGGCCGAGTGGGCTCGCCGCTACCGCGATCGGGGCCTCGAGGTCGTCGGCCTGGCCTACGAGATGACCGGCGACCCCGAGCGCAACCGCACCTTCGTGGCTCGCTACCGCGACCGCCACGGCATCGACTTCCCCCTCCTGCTGGCGGGAACCAGCGACAAGGCCGAGGCCTCCGAGACCCTCCCCGACCTCGACGCCGTCCTCGCCTTCCCCACCACCGTCTTCATCGGCCGCGACGGCAAGGTCGCCTCCATCTACTCCGGCTTCTCCGGCCCGGGCACCGGAGCACACCACGACGAGCTGGTGGCGCAGATGGAGAGCACGATCGAGCGCCTGCTGGGATCCTGACCCTGCAGCCCGCTGGCCTATACTCCGGGGCATGCGGGCCGGACCCAGCGACACCGCTCCAGAGGTCGAAGAGCTCCTCGTCGAGGGCTACCGGCGGATGAGCGCTCGGGAGAAGGTGACGCGGGCGGCCGATCTCAACCGCACCGTGCGTGCGCTCGCCCGCGCCGGAATCCGCGAGCGCTACGGGAGCGACCTCACGCCCGAGGAGGAGAGGATCCGGCTCGCGGCTCTCACCCTCGACCGGGAGACTCTCCTCCGGGTCTGCGGTTGGGACTCCGACGAGCATGGGCTCTGAGGCCGGCGGCGGGGAGGCCTTCGAGCAGGCCCGCCGCGTGCTCGCCGTCCTCGATGAGCTCGGAGTGCCCGCCTGCCTCGCCGGCTCCCTGGCGAGCTCGGTCTTCGGCGTCCCACGAGCTACGCAGGACGCGGATCTGGTAGCAGACCTGCGAGTAGACCTCGTTCGTCCCTTCGTCGAGCGCCTCGGCGGCGAGTTCCATGCCGACTTCGACCGGATCACCAAGGGAGTCGAGCGGCGACGCATGGTGGATCTGGGAGGAGAGGGAGCCGCCGTCCCGGTTGCCTCGCCCGAGGACATCGTGCTGCACAAGCTCCTCTGGTACCGGCAGGGCGGCGGCATCTCCGACCGCCAGTGGCAAGCTGATCCCGCTTCCCGGGCCCTCTCGAGATCCCGATCGGAGGGGGCATCGGCGCACACCGGGCCCGCAGCCCCCCGGCCGCGAGCATCGCGACCTCGAGGTCCAGGCCCACGACGTGGTCTCGGGGCATGCGCCGGCTCGGTCAGTGCCAGTAGCCGGAGGCCGAGAGGACCTGGAGGCCGGGGCGGTCGACGTCGACCTCGATCTCGCGCCACTCGCCCTCGTTGGTGCGCTCGGCGTAGTAGCCCAGCACGTACTGGCTGCGCAGCTCGTCGGCGATCTGGGCGTAGACGTCCTTGAGATCCTGGCCGACGCGGGTCATGAAGACGCGACCGCCGACCTCGGAGGTGAGCTCTTCGAGGCGGCCGAGGAAGCCGCGCACGTTGAGGCCGTCGCCCTGCGTGCGGACGATCTCGTTGTTGGTGAGGATGACGTAGACGGGCACGCCGACGAGCCGGGCGAAGCGGCGGGCCGTGCGGTAGGAGAAGTCGGGATCCTCGTCGGCACCGTCGGAGTAGACGATGAGGGCCTTCTTGCCGGGCACGCCCTGGAGCTGCACCAGGGAGTAGACGATCGCCTTCCAGATCGCGGTGTGTCCCTCCGGCGACATCGCCTCGATGCCGCGCACCAGGTAGGACAGGTCGCCGCTCGGCCGGCTGTAGAGCCGGGGTTGGCCGCCGAAGCCGACGACGAAGCCGCGATCGCGTTGCCCGATCAGCTCGCGCAGGAACTCGACCGCGGCCACCTTGACGTCCGGCAGCTTCACGAACATGGAGGCGGAGGCGTCGACGGCCAGTCCGAGGGTCAGCGGCAGGTCGGCGGCGTCGCCGAAGCTCGCGATCTCGCGCCTCTCCCCCTCCTCGCGCACCGAGAACGCGTCCCGGGGGAGCCCGTGCACGGGATTGCCGTCCCGATCCGTCACCACGACGTACAGCTGCACCAGGTTCACCTCGACGCTCTCGGCCGAGCCGGGCGAGTTGACGAAGAGGACGTCCTCCGCCGTCGCGCCGTCGGAGAGGGTGGCGACGGCGCGCACGAAGCCCTGGGACCGGTCCTCGGGGATGCGCACGGTGTGCCGGTAGGGCGGCTGCGACTCCACGCCGACGAGCTCGTCGCGCCAGTAGAACTCGACCCTCTGGACGCGTCGCTCCCGCGGCGCCTGGACGTCCGCCTGCACCGTCAGCCTGCCGGCGGCCGAGATGTTGCTCCCGCGGCGCTCCTCGCCGGCGCGGTGGAGTGTCACCTGGAACGCGCCGGCGCCGCCGTTGACCAGCATGCTGTCGCGGCCGAGCTCGCGGCCCGCGCCGTCCAGGGCCACCGCCTCGACGCGGCGGATGCGCGGCAGCTTGCCGAGGTCCAGGTCGGCGGTGAAGGGCGGCGTGCGGCGCACGCCCTCCCGCTCGCCGTCGAGATAGAACTCGACCGTCTCGACCTCGGTACTGGAGACGACCGTGCGGAAGGTCACCGGTCCGAGGAGCACGCCGCCGCCCGGATCGAGCAGGTGGATCACGCCCGGCGCCGGCAGCAGGAGGGCGTCCACGTCCTCGAGAGTGCCGGCTTCGCGGCCGCCCTCGACGTAGCCGGCGAAGGTCGCGCCCCAACCCGGTGCGAGCGGCGAGTCCACGACCACCGCGAGCGCCGGGCGATCGTCGAAGGCGGGGCCGAGCGGCTGCG
The DNA here is from genome assembly GCA_041394745.1 of Thermoanaerobaculia bacterium. Classification (GTDB taxonomy): domain Bacteria; phylum Acidobacteriota; class Thermoanaerobaculia; order Multivoradales; family JAHEKO01; genus JAWKHP01. The sequence continues at coordinate 64,773 of JAWKHP010000009.1, forward strand.
AAAGGCGTCCCCCGTCGAGCTCGTCGGCGCCGAGCTCGCGGCTCGCCATCACCACACCTCCGTCCGCCCGACCCGCCGCCCAGGTGATCCGCAGCCGATCGGGCGCGCCGCCGGGCCACGCGGCGACGTCCGTCTCGACGATCAGGCGGTGCGGGCTGCCGGCGTCCCCGGCCTCGACCAGGGCGGCGACCGGCACGTCGCCTTCGTCGCTCTCCGAAGAGAGCAGCTCCCTGGCACGCGCCTGCGAGAGCGCCGGCGGCGTGCCGCTGTCGCTCCAGCGAACGGTGTCGACGTCGCCGGCCACCTCGACGCGATGAAGCCCGGGAGCGGCGCTCCAGCGCACCGGACGCCGGCTGCCGAGCTGGGCGAGCGCGGCCGGGAGTCGCTCCGGGTCCTCGAGGACGCTGCCCCCGGTGGCACGCGCGAGCTCGGCCGGTCCGGCGAGGGGATCGAGCAGGAGGGGTGCCTCCTTCTCGCCCCGGTTCCGCTTCAGCCGTTCGGCGATCTCGCCGGCGTCGAAGAGCACGGCGTCGCCCGAATCGTCGCCGACCACTGCCGCCTCGACGTCCTCTTCGAGCTGGCGGTGGGCCCGGTCGGCCTCGCTCTCTCCCGCGCCGCCTTCCAGCAGCGCGTCGGACTCCTCGGTCAGGGCGAGGGGCAGGACGGTCCAGCCGAGCGCCGACAGACCGGCGGCCGCCTCGTCGACCCGCGGCCACTCCACCGCGGCGATCTCGGCGGCGGTGAGCACCCCGAGCCCACCGTAGAAGCCCTCGGGTCCGTCGAAGCCGCTGCCCACCAGCACCATCAGCCCCGCTCCCTCAGGCGGGTTCTCGGCCGCCCACAGCAGGAGCGCGTCGAGCTCGCCCCGGATCATGGCCGCCTCCTGCGCCAACGCCTGGAGTGCCAGCTCGTGGAGCTCCTCCGGATTCGCGGACTCGCGCTCGAGCTCCGCCCTGAGCTCGGAGCGCAGCTCCTCTTGGGCCCCTTCGACGCTCTCGCGCAGGCGCATCCACGACAAGGCCTCGGAGAGCGCCTGCGGCTCGCGGGTCGGCGGAATCGTCCGCCGCAGCTCCTCGCCCACCACCAGCGCCTCCACCGGGCCCAGAGCGACCAGCCGTTCGACGTTCTGCGACAGGCGGACGGCGCCGTTGCGGAAGGCCAACGGGGCCGACAGCAGACTGTCGAACGCGAGCACGACGCGCCACGGCGTGTCGGCCTCCCCGACGCTTCCCGTGGCCGGCTCCCCGTCCACCAGGAGATCCACGGTCGCCGCTCCGGCAGGCACGTCGAGCCACACCTCGCGAGACGCCTCCACCGACGTCTCGGCCCGCCGCACCGGCGTCAGGAGGACGAGGCTCGCCAGCAGGAGGGCACGCCGGGCTCGCGGGTCGAGGCGGAACATCGGGTCGTGGGGGAGACGGTCGTCGGGGTCGGACGCCCTTCAGAGAACGAACGTCGCGCTCGCTCCGCTCATTCCCGGGGCAGGCCGAGCCTCTCGCGGACCACCGGTTCGAGACCGGTCAGGCCCGCCTCTTCTCCCAGCCTCAGGGACTCCTCCGCCCCCTCGCCGTCGACATAGTGGGCGCGCAAGGCCAGGAGGGCGCCCACGCGGTTTCCGCTGCCGCAGTGGAGGACCACCGGCGCATCCACCTGCGACAGCACGACGTCGAGCGTCCGGGCCTTCTCCTCGGAGATGTCCGCGGCGCCGTCCACGGCCAGACGCACGAAGTCGAGACCGAGGGCCTCGACCTCCTCCGGCGCCGGGCCGCCCTCCCCCTCCGTGCGCAGGTCGACCACCGTGCGATAGCCCAGCTCGCGCAGCCGTCGCAGCTGCTCGAGGCTCGGCTGACCGCCTACCAGCAGACCGTCGTCCAGGAGCCTGCCGTTGGGCAGCAGCTCCGCCGCCGGCGGCCCGGGCACCTCGCTCACGACGGCCGGATCGGCCGGGGCCTCCTCGGTGTCGGCCGACGGCTCGGCGCGACCGCCGCAGGCGATCAGCGAGACCACGGCGAGCCACGGCATCCAGAGCCGGCGGCTCCTCACGACTCCTCCGTCTGCGCCAGCCGGCGGTAGCCGCGATTCCAGTAGACCAGCGGCGCCCTGCCGCTGGCCGGAAGCGAGCTGGCCTGTACCTCGCCGATGTAGATGGTGTGGGTGCCGGCCGAATGCCGGGAGTGGATGCTGCAGTCGAGCCACGCCAGGGCGTCCTCGAGCACCGGCGCGCCGGTGACCGCCGGCGCCCAGCGGCCCTCGGCGAAGCGGTCCTCGTCCTTCACCCACGCGAACCGGTTCGACAGCTCGATCTGGTCCTCGGTCAGGATGTTGACCGCGAAGACGGCTCCGTCGCGCTCGAGCAGCTCGTAGGCGTGGTGCCGCTGGTCGATCATGACGCTGACCAGCGGCGGCTCGGGAGAGACGGAGGCGAACGCGGAGACGGTCAGCCCGTGCACCTCATCTCCGCAGCGGACGGTGACGATGGTCACGCCGGCGGCGAAGTGACGCATGGCGTCGCGGAACGCTTCTGAGCTGATCGGCATCGATTCCTCCGGCCGGCCGCGCACTCAGGCCGGGGTGAGCTCTCGCTTGGCGTAGCGGGTGACGACGTAGTCGTCGACGATGGCCTGGAAGCCTCGCGCCAGCTCGTCGTACGAGCCGCGCAGCGAGGTGAACAGCTGCCCGTCGACGTAGACCGGGCAGTGCGGCGCCTCGCCGGTGCCGGGCAGGCTGATGCCGATGTTGGCGGCCTTCGACTCGCCCGGACCGTTGACGACGCAGCCCATCACGGCCACGGTCATCTCCTCGACCCCCTCGTGGAGCTCCTTCCAGCGCGGCATGCTCTCTCGCACGTAGTCCTCGATGCGTTCCGCCAGCTCCTGGAAGGTCGTGCTCGTCGTCCGGCCGCATCCCGGGCAGGCCGTGATGCTGGGCGCGAAACGGCGCAGCCCCAGGGCCTGCAGGAGCTCGATGCAGGCGTAGACCTCCTCGCGACGATCGCCGCCGGGGCGCGGCGTCAGGGAGATGCGGATGGTGTCGCCGATCCCCTCCTCGAGCAGAACCCCCATCGCCGCCGCCGACCAGACCAACCCCTTGGCGCCCATCCCCGCCTCGGTGAGCCCGAGGTGCAGCGGCTGACGGGTCTTCGAGGCCAGCTCGCGGTAGACCGCGATCAGGTCGCGCGGCCGCGAGACCTTGCACGAGATGATGATCCGGTCCTCGCCGAGGCCGCAGTCGATCGCCTGGGCGGTGGACTCGAGGGCGGAGACGATCATGCAGTCGTTGTAGATCTCCTCAGCGCTCTTGCCGAGATCGAGGTCGGTGTTCTCCTGCATGCGCTGCATCACCAGCTCCTGGTCGAGCGAGCCGGCGTTGACGCCGATGCGGACCGGCTTGCCCTGGTCGACGGCGATCTTGCAGATGGTCGCGAAGTTGCCGTCCCGCCGACCGCCGCGGCCGACGTTGCCGGGGTTGATGCGGTACTTGTCGAGGGCCGCCGCGCACTCCGGGTAGCGGGCGAGCAGCACGTGGCCGTTGTAGTGGAAGTCCCCGATCAGGGGCGCCTCGCAGCCGGCGTCGAGCAATCGCCGCTTGATCTCCGGCACGGCCCGCGCCGCCTCCTCGACGTTGACGGTGATGCGGACCAGCTCCGAACCGGCCTCCGCCAGCTCCCGGCACTGCCGGAAGGTGGACTCGACGTCCGCCGTGTCGGTGTTCGACATCGACTGGACGACGATCGGGGCACCCGCTCCGACCTCCACGGAGCCCACGCGGACGCCGACCGTCTCGTGACGCACCATCGGAAAACAGCATAGCATCGGGGTCCGTCGCCCGATCGCCCTCCCGACGCCCTCCCCGCAGGAGACCCGTCTTGGCCCAGCCTTCGCACGACACGCTTCCGCCATCCGACTGGACGCCCGCGGACTCGCTGGCGCTCTACAACATCGAAGGCTGGGGCAACGGCTACTTCACCGTGGACTCCGACGGGCACCTCCTGGTGCGGCCGAAGGGCCCCGCCGGGGGTGCGATCGACCTCGAGACCATGGTCCGGGAGCTTCAGGACCGGGGCATCGGCCTGCCGCTCCTGGTGCGCTTCTCGGAGCTCGTGGAGTCGCGTCTCGAGGAGATCCACGAGGCCTTTCGGGCGGCGATCGACGACGCCGGCTACGCCGGCCGCTTTCAGGGCGTCTACCCGATCAAGGTGAACCAGGACCGACACCTGGTCGAGCGCCTGGTCTCCTACGGCCAGCGCCACCACTTCGGCCTCGAGGCGGGGTCGAAACCGGAGCTGCTGGCGGTGATCGCGCTGGTCGAAGACCCCGAGGCCCTGATCGTCTGCAACGGCTACAAGGACGAGGAGTACATCGAGATCGCCCTGCTCGCGTCGAAGCTCGGCCGGCGCACCGTCCTCGTCGTCGAGAAGCCCGCGGAGCTCCCGCTGATCGCCAAGGTCGCCGAACGCACCGGCCTCAGGCCGCGGTTGGGCCTGCGCTCCCGGCTCTCGAGCCGCGGCTCCGGGCACTGGCAGGAGTCGGGCGGCGAGCGGTCGAAGTTCGGCCTCTCGGGGCGCGAGCTGGTCGCCGCCACCGAGTTCCTGGCCGAGCACGACATGCTCGACGCCTGCCAGCTCCTCCACTTCCATCGGCAGCCAGCTGGGCGCGATCCGGGCCGTGAAGGACGCCATCCGGGAGGCCGCCTGGGTCTACGTCAACCTCTGCCAGCTGGGAGCGGGGCTGCGCTACCCGACGTCGGCGGCGGTCTCGGCATCGACTACGACGGCACCCAGACCGAACGCGCCTCCTCCACCAACTACACCCTCCAGGAGTACGCCAACGACGTCGTCTGGGGCGTGCAGGAGATCTGCCGGCCGGCCGGCGTCGCCATGCCGACGCTGGTCACGGAGTCGGGTCGCGCCACGGTGGCGCACCACGCCGCGCTGATCCTCGACGTCCTGGGCACCGCGGCGGTGCCGGAGGAGTTGGAGCCGAGCGAGCCCCCGCCGACAGCGAGACGGCCGTGCGCCTGCTCTGGCACACCTACCTGGGGGCCAACGAGGGGGACGCGCTCGAGGTCTACCACGACGCCGTGGCCTACCGCGATCAGTCGCTCAACCTCTTCCGGCTCGGCAAGCTGAACCTGGTGCAGCGCGCTCTCGTCGAGCAGCTCTACCGCGCCATCCTGCAGCGGCTGCGACGGGTCCTCACCGCCACCGAGGACGCGCCGGACGAGCTCGAAGAGCTCGAGAACGCCCTCGCGGAGACGTACTTCTGCAACTTCTCGATGTTCCAGTCGCTGCCCGACGCCTGGGCGATCGACCAGCTCTTCCCGGTGGTGCCCTTGCACCGCCTCGACCGGCGGCCGACCAACCGCGCGGTCCTCGCCGACATCACCTGCGACTCCGACGGCAGCCTGGCGAGCTTCATCGGCTGGGACGGCCCCGAGAAGTCGCTTCCGGTCCACCCGTGGACGGGCGAGCCTTACCACCTCGGGGTCTTCCTCGTCGGCGCCTACCAGGAGAGTCTCGGCGACCTGCACAACCTGTTCGGCGACACCAACACGGTGGTCGTCTCGCTCGACCCCGAGGGGGGCTACCACGTCGACGAGGTGGCGGTCGGCGACACGGTGGGCGAGGTGCTCGAGTACGTCCACTACGACCGACGTGACCTGGTCTCGCGCATTCGCCAGGCGACCGAGCGCGCACTGCGCGGCGGCGACATGACGCACTCGGAGACGCGCGACCTGCTGCGCATCTACGAGGAGGGTCTCGCCGGCTACACCTACCTCGAGGGTGAGTAGAGCCCTCCGCCGGCGCGGCGCGTAGCCTGGGGTATGCTGCGCCCCTTGCGTCGAGTCCTCCGATGAGCACGGCCCAGGTCACCCTCGAGCTCGTTCCCCGCGCCCGCTTCGACGTCATCGACGTCGGTGAGCGGCTCGATCGGGACTTCCGCGAGTGGCTCGACGGCTGCCGGCGCGTGCTCTACTGCTCGCACCACACGACCGCCGGCTACCCGGACCAGCAGCTCGCCGAGCGGCTGGGGCACAGCCGCGACCGGCTCTCCGGCTTCCTCGAGCCCTTCCGCAGCCTCTTCCCCGAGGGCGCGCCCTACCGCCACGACGAGATGGCGCTGCGCGACGAGCTCACGCCCGAGCAGAAGCGGGTCGAGCCCCGCAACGCCGACTCGCACCTGACCTTCATGAGCGCCGGGCTGCACAACTGCGTCACCTACGACCACCGGCCGGGCCAACCGGTCTGGTTCGTGGATCTGGACGGCGTGCACGAGCACGGCGTGCGCACCCGGCGCACCAGCGTCTTCGGCTTCCAGCGCGACGAGGTGGTGGGCGCCCGCGTCCTGGAGGTTCCGGTCTCCTCGCACCCGATCGACTCGGTGAACCTCTGCTCGCCCGAGCTCGGGCTGGTCGAGGCGCTGCAGGAGCAGATCCGCCATCACGGTGTGGCCAACGGACGGCTCGACCTCGAGCTGCTCGACGAGGAGAGCCACGCCGGCCTCACGGTCAACGAGTACGAGACGCTCCTCATGCGCCAGGACCTGCGCGAGGTGCTCCGCGACCCGCTGCGCTACATGGCCGAGAAGGGCCGCAACCTCCTGCGCGACCCCCGCTCGGCCGCCGCCAAGAGCCTGAACTACGCCCAGTACGACCTCGTCCAGATCTACAACGAGATCATGTCCAAGGTCGGCCACGGCGCCTCCTTCGTCGAGGAGCTCGTCGCCCGCTTCATCGCCATGCCCACTATCCGCTTCTTCGGCATGAAGCGCGCCGCCAGCTTCCTCGTCCACGACGGCGAGGGCCGCGGCTGGGGCTCGATCGTCCAGGGCACCTACCAGAGCCCCATCCTGGTCCAGTGGAAGCGCTCCACCCGCGGCGCCCGGCGGGTGCGCGCGACGCTCTCGCGGTTCGAGTAGCTCAGCTCTCCGGCAGGAGCCGGAAACGCTCGCAGTGGGCGGGGCGGACGGTCGTGAAGTGGCGGCGGTCGAGGGTGAGGAGGACGTCGGTGCGGAGGCGTTCGGCCAGGGCGACGACCGAGGCGTCGACGGTGCCGAGGCCGAGGTCGGCATAGGCGTCGACGAGCTCGGCGATCCGCGGCCAGTCCTCGGACAGGGGGGCGCGGACATCGAAGCCCTCCAGGCCGCGGACGAAGGCCGCCTCCGTCGACGGGCCTCGACGGGTTGCGAGCAGGTAGGCCACCTCGGCTACGCAGAGGGCCGGGATGACCAGATGCAGGCCCGGCGTACGCAGGGCCTCCAGGGAGGCCGCGTGATCCGGGTCGGCGCGGTTGGCCGACGCGATCAGGGGCCCGCTATCGACGATCGCGATCGACGGCATCCGCCCAGCCTTCCGTCAGGGCCTCGTCGACCCGCGCGCCGGGAACCATCCCCGGATCCGAGACGATGCCCGCCCAGGGGATCTCGCGCGGGCTCGTCGGATCGGCGCCCAACCCCTTGGCGACGAGCTCGCGGATCACCGCCGAAACCGAAGTGCCCCGCGACCGAGCCTCGTGCTCGACGAGCTCAGCGAGCTCCTCGCTCAGTGCGATCGTTGTGCGCCTCATACACACATACTAGCGCACGAGAACTCAATGGGGACAGGTTACTGGACAGCCGAGAAATCCAGCTCGCCGGATCGAGTTCTTAATCTCTATGAGGTTCGATCCAACGGATTGGAAATCGAGCTGCCGCGTAACCTGTCCCCAAGTCGTTCTCAGATTCGTTCGGGGTTCGGGACGGTCAGGGTGCTTTCGGCGTCGCCGGTGTTGAGGGTGCCGGTGGGCTCGAAGAGGAGGACGGCGGTGGGCTCGTCGCAGTGGGGGCGGTGCTCGACGCCGCGGGGGACGACGAGCATCTGGCCGGGGTCGAGCCAGACCTGGCGGTCGCGGAAGTCCATGCGGAGGCGGCCCTCGAGGACCCAGAAGAGCTCGTCGGCGTCGTCGTGCCGGTGCCAGACGAAGGAGCCCTCGAGGCGGGCGAGCTTGACGTGCTGGCCGTTGAGCTCGGCGACGATCTTGGGGGTCCAGGGCTCGCGGACGAGGGCGAGCTTCTCGGCGATGTCGATCGGATTCACGGGCGGGGTTCCTCCGAGAGCAGCTCGCGCATGGCGTGGCGACGCTCCTTGCGGGTGTCCTCCACCACCTCGACGGCGCGCAGCGTCGCGATCCACTCCTCCGGGAGGGCGTGTTCCACGGCGCCGGCGACGACCAGGTCGCGGTACCAGGAGAAGGGGCGCAGGGACTCGTCCACGGCCCCGGCTTCGGCGAGGTAGGTGAGCGCGGGGAGCTCGCGGTCGCGCGGACCGCGCACCCGGCACACGCCGACCTCGTATCCCTTGCCGACTCCCTCCATCCGATCGAGCTCGCCCAGCTCGGCCTCCGGCACCCGGTAGAGGACGCCCCAGACGGCCGCGCCGGCCGCGGCATCCGCGACGACGTGGCACTTGCCGGAGCCGTCTCGCCAGCTGCGCTTGTCGAAGCGCAGACGGTGGCCGGCCAGGCGCGCCCGGCCGACGGCGGCCGCCGACGGGCAACGCCCGGCCAGGCGGCGCGAGAGCATGTTCGAGCCGTAGGCGAAGTAGAGGAGGGAGTCGCGCACCGCGTCCTCAGATCAGCGACCGGCTCTGGCCGCCGTCGACGTTGACGCAGGCGCCGGTGATCCAGCTCGCGCGTTCGGAGGCGAGGAAGGCCACGACGTCGGCGACCTCGTCGGCGCGGCCGAAGCGGCCCATCGGGATGTGGTGGCGGACGAACTCGGCCATGCCGTCGGGATCCTCGAAGCAGCGCCGGTCCCACGAGCCGCCCGGGAAGCGGATCGAGCCCGGCGCGACCGAGTTGACGCGGATGCCGTCGGGCGCGAGCTCGAGCGCCATGATCTTGGCCAGGCTGATCAGCGCGGACTTCGTCGAGTTGTAGGCGGCCAGCCCGGGCCCCCCCGCCTCGCGGCCGAAGATCGAGGCGATGAACACGATCGTCCCCGCCTCGGCCTCGCGCAGGGCCGGAATGGCCGCGCGGCTGATCCGGGTGTGGGCCTGGAAGTTGATGTCGAGCACCTCGTCCCAGGCCTCGTCGGGAAGCTGCTCGAACTGCCCCCTCCGGTTGCCGCCGACGTTGTTCACCAGGACGTCGAGCCCACCGAACCGCTCCACGGTGGCGGCCACCATCCGGTCCCCCGCGTCCGGCTCGGTGAGGTCGAGCGGCACCGCGAGCACCTCCGCCCCGGCGTCCTCCAGCTCCGAGCGTGCCGCCTTCAGCGCCTCCTCCCCCCGCGCGCACAACGCCAGCCGGCACCCCTCGTCCGCCAGCGCCGCCGCGATCGCCCGCCCGATCCCCCGGCTCCCCCCGGTGATCAGCGCGACCTTCCCCTCGAGTCCCAGGTCCATGCCGCCGACTCTACCGGGAGATCGCTCCGTCCCCGACCCCGTTCAAAGGCTGAAGGGCTCGCCGACCATGACGGGCCGCTCGGCGAGTCCCTCGGAATCAGCATGCCCGACCGTGTCCAGCAGTCTGCTGTAGTCCTCGGGACTGAGACCCGGGATGCGGGCCGCACGCAGGGCCAGAAGCGCTTCCTCCGTCACCTCCAGCTCCAGGGCGAGAGGCAACACGTCAGAGGGTCTGGACGATCTCTTCGAGTCGGTCTTCGAGGCCATGGCGTCGGAAGTAGCTTCTCAGATCCTCCGGGTCCAGACCAGGGCCAGCGGCGCGCCTCGCCCTTCGAGGAAGGTCGCGATCTCTCGGTAGACGACGGCGAATTCCACCCGCCGATCCCTAGCCGACCGGATCGAGGTGGCCGGCGTCGGAGTCGCCCATCTCGACGCCGCCGTCGGGGAAGTACTCGGTCCATCGGCGGGTGACCGTCTCGTAGACGTCGGGATCGCAGAAGAGCTCGCCGGGGAAGCCGGGGTGGAGTCGCGCGTCGACGACGACGGGCGGGGTGTAGGAGACGTGGTTGCGGGACACCTCCACCCGGGCGGCATGGAGATCGGCCGCGGGCTCGAAGCGGGTGAAGGTCGTCCACAGGAAGTTGATCGGGCTCGCCACCGTGCGCAGCGGCTCGTCGCTCACCACGACCAGGGGCCACCCGGCGAAGGCCGGGTGGGCCGCGAAACGGGCGGCGGCGGCGGGCTCCTCCGCCCGGCTCGGGCCGCCGACCACCAGGCAGCCGGGGCAGAAGACGTGCACCTCGTCCACCCCCTCCGGCACGCGCTCGGCCGAGAACTCGCGCGGCAGCTCGCGGATCGGATCGCCCAGCCCCAGCCATACGCCCTTGGATCCCTCGTTGACCCGCGGCCCGGTGTAGTCCAGCGTGTCCATCGACAGGTTGGAGAGCACGAAGAGATCGGTCTCCGGCCGCGTGCGCTCGAGCAGGTGGACCAGGACCGCCCGGATGTCGCGCAGCTCGACCGGCGTGTCGAGGACGAGCAGGAACTTGGTCAGCGACAGCTGCCCCTCCCCGAGGATGCGGAAGGCGCTCGCCATGGCCTCGCGCTTGTAGCGCTCGCGCACCACCGCCGCAGCGAGCGAGTGATACCCGGTCTCGCCGTACGACCAGAGGTCGACGACCCCCGGCATCACGAGGGGGAAGAGCGGCGAGAGCAGCTCCTGCAGGAGGTCCCCGATGTAGAAGTCCTCCTGCCGCGGCTTGCCCACGACCGTGGCGGGGTAGATCGCGTCGGCACGATGGAGGAAGCGCTCCACCCGGAAGACCGGATAGTCGTGGGTCAGCGAGTAGTAGCCGTAGTGGTCGCCGAAGGGGCCTTCGGGCCGCCGCTCACCGGCCGGCACCCGGCCGATCAGCGCCATCTCGGCCTCGGCCAGAACCGGATGCGGACCGAGCCCGCGCTTCACGGGCAGCTTGCGTCCGAGCAGGAGGGAGGCCAGCAGCAGCTCGGGCACGTTCTCCGGCAGCGGCGCCACCGAGGCGAGGATCGCGGCCGGCGGCCCCCCGAGGGTCACCGTCACCGGAAGGTCCTCCCCCACCGCTTCGGCCGCGGCGTGATGGAAGCCGCCGCCCTTGCCGATCTGCCAGTGCATGCCCGTCGTCGTCGCGTCGTGTCGCTGCAGGCGATAGAGGCCCAGATTGTGGTCGCCGGTCGCGGGATGCTCGGTGTAGACCTGAGCCAGGGTGAAGAAGGGACCGCCGTCCTCGGGCCACGTCGTCAGCACCGGCAGGCGCTCGAGATCGACCGGCTCCGACTCGCGCGCGGCCACCGGAGCGCGGCGGCGATCGCGCAGTCCGATGCGCAGCAGGTCTCCCGCGACGTCCCGCGCCCCCCACAGCCGCCGGGGAGTCGGCGGCAGGAGCTCGCGCGTCAGCTCGACGAGCCGCTCCACGACGTGAAAGGAGCGCCGCCCGAACGCCAGCTCGGCCCGCCGGGCCGTGCCGAAGAGATTCGTGGCGACCGGGAAGTCGGAGCCCTCGACCGCGGTGAAGAGGAGCGCCGGTCCGCCCGCGGCGATCACGCGACGGTGGATCTCGGCGATCTCCTGATCGGCGCTGACCGGCACCTCGACCTGCGCCAGGTCACCGTCCCGGCGCAGCTCGGCGAGGAAGGAGCGCAGGTCCGGGAACGAGGAGGCCGGCATGGCCGGGAGTCTACCCGCCCGGCGGCCGGCTCAGCGGAGGCGCAGCGCCACGAAGGTCATGTCGTCGCCGGGCGGCCGGTCCCCCGCCCAGCGCCGCGCGGCGGTTGCGAGAGCGTCGATCACCCCGTGCGGATCCAGGCCCTCGCAGGCTCCCAGGGCGGTACGCACGCGGGCGTAGCCGAAGGGCTCGCCGTCGTCGTCGAGCAGCTCGGGCAGGCCGTCGCTCATCAGCAGGACGACATCGCCCGCCTCGAGCTCGGTCTCGTGGCGCTGGTAGGCCGCCTGGGCCATCCCGCCCAGGGGCAGCCCCTGCAGCGCGACCTCGCGCACCTCCCCGCGATGGCAGATGAGCACCGGCGGCATCCCGGCGGAGGAGAGGATCAGCCGCCGCCCTTCGATCCGGGCCAGAGCCAGGGCCATCGCCATGCGTCCCAGCTCCATGCGGCGGATCGACGCCGCGGCGTCGGAGAGGAACGAGGGCAGGTCGGCCGTCGGCGCCTGGGCCGTGAAGAGGGACTTGATGACCGTCACCATCGTGCCCGCCCGAGCACCGTGCCCGGTCGCGTCACCGATCGCCACGGTCAGGGTGCCGTCGTCGGCCTGGTGGAAGTCGTAGTAGTCGCCTCCCACCTCGGTCGCCGTTCGCATGAAGACGGCGACCTCGAGGGAGCCGAGACGCGGCAGCTCCTTGGGCAACAGCGACAGCTGGAACCTCCGCGCCTCCTCCAGCTCCCTGCCGCGGCGCTCGTTCTCGCTCTCCAGCAGCCGATGCTGGAGCTCCGACTCGACCAGGCGCGCCTGGTTCTCCTTCAGGTCGAGGGCCATGCGATTGAAGGTCGTCGCCAGCCGCCCCACTTCGTCCCGGGAGCGCACCGGCACCTTCACCTCGAGGTCGCCGGCTGCGAGTCGTTCGGCACCCTGGGTGAGCGCGCCGAGGTCGCGGGTGATGCGGCGCGAGAGCGGCACGACGCCGACCAGGGCGAGCCCCACGAGCCCGAGCCCGAAGGCCAGATTGCTCGCCGCCGCCCGGCGCAGCTCCCGCAACGAGCCGCTCAGCGGGCGGGCGATGCCGAACTTCAGCTCCGATCCCGGGTAGTCGGAGCGCACGACGACCCAGTCGCCCCGCGGCTCCCCCTTGTCGCGCAGCACGTCGGTGCCGACGGCGGCCAGCGCCTCGCGGTCCTCGTCGTCGGCGGCGTAGAGGTTGCCGTCGGCGTCGAGCGCGAAGGGGATCTCGCCCTCGTCCCGTTCCGCTGCGCCCAGCACGGAGTGCAGGATCCTCTTGGCGGCGACCTTCGCCTTCCACGTCCCGATCGTGCGGCCGGCCTCCTCCACCGGGCACTCGTACGACTGCCCGAGGGGAATCGCCGGATCGGCCTCGACCTCCGCCGCCGCGACGGGCGCCAGCGTTCCCTGGACCGAGGCCAGCGCCCTCTCCACGACCAATCGAACGGCGTGGGGATCGGGCATCCGCTCCGTCGCGGCCTGGAAATCGATGACGATGGGTGATCCCTTCGTGCCCACGGACGCCGGCGTTGCCGGGGATGCCGGGGTCGGCGGCGCGGGCGGTGTCGGAGCGGCCGGCGGGGCGGGCGGTGACGGCGGGGCGGGCGGAGTCGGCGGCTCGGGCACGAACTCCAGACTCTCGACGAACGGCGCCAGGTCGCTCATCGCCCGCTCGAGCTCTTCGGCATCCAGAGAGGCGCCGGGTGGAAAACCGTCCTGCGCCGCAGCAACCAAGCCGTCGAGCGGAAACTCCTTCAACAGCTGAATCCGCGAGCCCAGCCGATCCTCCGCGTCCTCCATGCGCTCGGACAGCTGCGCGGCCAGGCGCGTGCTCTCCTCCCAGGCCGCGACGCGCAGGGCCCGCGTCGAGGAGACGTAGCCGAAGGCCACGATCGCCGACAGCGGCAGCACCGACAGCAGCAGGAACGAGAGGATCAGCTTGGCGCGCAGGCTCATGACGGACCGTCGGATTCTACGGTCGTCCGGCCCGCGGGTTGCAGGCAATGGGCGCCGCTCAGCGCTCGAAGACGGGCCGACCGGCCGCGAGGGCGCGCCGGATCCGCTGATGCACCAAAGCCACCCGGGCCCGTGAGATCTTGCTTCCGGGTCCGTGCGCCTCGACCTTGCTCAGCGTCGGCTCGGCGAGACCGACGGTGAGCGCCGTGAAGGCGACCAGTCCCGAAGGCGCCCCGGCCTCCTGCAAGGCCAGGCAGTACTCCTCGGCCGCCTCCAGGTCGCGACGGGCGAGAGCGAACACCTCCGCCCGGTCGATGGCCGGAGGCACGAAGTTGCGGCCTTCGACGTGATCCCAGGCCGAGTCCTTCAGGATGTTGGTGAGCTGCAATCCCTCCCCGAAGAGGGCGGCACGGGTGCGCAGCCGGTCGCCGATGGACTGCAGCGCCGGCACCGAGAGCAGGAAGAGGTCGGTGAGCATCTCGCCGACGATGCCGGCGACCACGTAGCAGTAGGCCCGCAGATCGGCGAGATCGGTGAGTCTCAAAACACCGTCCTCTCCCGTCCGGTCGACGAACTCCGCCATGCCCAGAGCGGTGCGCACCGTGTGGTGGCGGACGACGTCGCGGGCCCCGCCCTCCAAGGCCCCGAGGGAGGCGAGGACGTCCGGCGTCAGCTCCAGTAGGCGCAGGTACCCGGAATGGTCGATCGGCGGTCGCGATCGCCATCGTCCCACGAGCGGGACGGCCCGTTCGGCCGGTTCCGGCGTCTCCAGGATCCCGGCCAGGCCGCGCAGCGCCTCGGACCTCTCCGCCCGGCTCCAGAGCACGGTCGCGTCCTCGAAGGTGTCGGCGATGCGGAAGAGCAGGTACGCGATCGTGACCTCTCCACGCACGGGCTGCGGAAGCATCGGGATGGCGAGAGCGAAGGTGCGGCTGGTCTCCTCGAGCAGCTCCTGGAGGAGCTCGGGGCTCGCCGCCGTCGGCGCCTTCCTGGAGGTCTCGTCGATCGCCATCTCGTCCGCTCCGAGCCTACGCCCGGCCGAGCCCGGAGGTTCGCTTCGCCGGCACCCGGGTTCCGCCTCGCGGCTCGCCCCGCAGCGCGTCGGCGAGCCGGGCGGGCTCGCGCCCGTCGAGGATCCAGGATTCCACGCCTTCTCGCGCCAGGTCCAGGGCGGTCTCCACGCGGTGCCTCATGCCGCCGGTGACGTCGGTCCCCCGGGCGGCCCCGCCCGGCGAGGAGCGCGCGCCCGGTCCGGAGTCGGGCTCGAGAACCGGGATCCGCGAGCCATCGGCATCCCAGACGCCGTCGGTCTCCCCCATCCAGAGGACGCGATCCACGGTCCAACCCGCGTCCGCCAGCTCCGCGACCAGGAAGCGGAAGACGGTCTCCGTGGAACAGATGCACGCCCCGCGGACGCGGTCCATCACCACGTCCCCGTGGACGACCGGGAGGAGACCGGCCTCGAGCGCCCGCACCAGAGGCTCCGCCTGGCCCGCCGCCGGCCGGCCCGCCTGCGCCACCAGGGCGCTCCCGGGAGCCCAGGAGAAGGTCGGCAGGCCTGCGGCGAGGAGTGCCTCGACGACCGACCGGTGGAGGACCGCCGCCCGGTCCTGGGTCCGCGCGACGCCCATCCAGGTCGCGGTGTCCTCGACCGGGCGGTCGAGCCCGTGGCGGCTCGCCTCGACGTGCCCGAACGAACCGCTGCCGTGCCCGAGCACGACGGCCCCCGCCTCACTCCGCGCCGCCGCGACGGCCCGGGCCAGGCCTGCAAGCCGCTCCCCACGCAGCACCCCCGGGCGGGTCTTGTCGGTGATCAGGCTGCCGCCGAGCTTGACCAGGGTCACCCTGCGGCTCACGGCTCGACCTCCACGGACGGGCCGGCTCCCACGCGGTCGCGGATGAGGTAGCCCACGCCGGCGAGGCTCTCCAGGGCGGCGACGACCCTGCTCTCGTCTTCGGCCGGGCAGAGCACGTGGACGTTGGGGCCGGCATCGATCGTGGCGCACGCACGAACGCCCTTGCGTCGCACGGCGCGCACCGCGGCGAGAACCTCCACCGTGCCCGGCGCCCAGTAGAAGATCGGCGGTCGCGACGACATCGCGATCAGGTGCAGCTCGGTCGCCTCCTCCTCGACCACCTCCGTCAGGGCCTCGAAGTCTCGTGCCGCGAGAGCGGAGCGCGCGCGCAGCAGCCGGTCCGGCAGGAGCTCGAGGCGTCGCGCATAGTGCGGGCTGCTCGACGCCCGGAGGTGCCCTTCACGCGACCCGACCTCCTTCGCCGAGCCGTCGACCACCGCGATGACGTCACGCAGGTCCCAGTGGTCCGGCGTCGCGACCTGGATCGCCGGTCCGTCGGGATCGTCGGCGTCCTCCGGCCAGAGGACCCAGCCACCGAACACGGATCGCGCTGCGGATCCGGACCCCGACATCCTGGCCAGCAGCGACAGATCCGCCGGCGTCACCCTGCGGCCCGAGGCCGCCACGAACGCCAGGGCCAGCGCCGCGAAGCCGGAGGCCGACGAGGCCAGACCGGCCCCCGTGGGGAAGGTGTTGCCGGTCGTCACGCGCAGGGGCATGCTCTCGCCGGCCCACTCGAGCAGGCGATCGAGGTGGGCCGCGACACCGGCCGCGAAAGCCTCCGGAGCGGGAGTGAGCGCGCCCTCGAGCGAGACCAGCCGCACGTCGTGGCCGCCCCCCTCCCCCGGCTCGACCGTGCAGCGCGAGACGCAGCGGTCCAGAGTCATCGACAGGGACGCATTCGCCGGGACCGGGCGGCCCTGAACCCGGGTGCCCCAGTACTTGATCAGCGCGATGTTGGCGGGCGCCACCGCCGTGGCGCGGATCACCCCCGCCCCTCCACGCTGAGACCGGGAGCTCCGAGCGTCGCCGTGACCCGCACGGGCCCGGCGGGCTCGACCTCCTCCCCGGATGGGGGAAGGACCAGGAGCGCACCGGCACCCGGCCCGCGGGTGGACCCCGCTCCCGAGATCTTGGCCGCGGCTCCGCCCGCCTCGAGGGCCCGGATCACCGTACGCACGCCCGCAGGGACCACGTCCAGACGCTCCAGGCAGGCCTCGAAGCCGCGCACGGCCTCCGCGGCCACGCCTCGCGCCTCGCCGCTCCAACGCGACAGGGCGGCCGCGAAGGAGATCGTCTCCGACTCCATGCCATCCAGCAGCTCGTCGAGCTCCGCATGCCGCCGCGCGAAACGGGCGCGGACTGCGGCCACCACCTCTCCGGTGCCGTCCGCAGGCTCTCCGGTGTGGAAGAGGCGGAAGGCCGACAGGGCCGATCCGTCGACCTCCAGGGGGCGGAAGGCGAGTCTTCCGTCGCCATCGCGTCGGGCGTGCACCACGCCGCCGGCCAGCACCGTCGCGTGGTCGACCCCCGAGGGGAAGCCGTGCTGACGGCGTTCGATTTCGAGCGCCACACGCTCGATGCGCGTCGCCTCCGCCGACTCCCCCCAGGCGGCCAGCAGGGCGGCCGGCAGGGCCACGGCCAGAGCGGCCGAGCTGCCGAACCCGGCGCCGCACGGGATCTCCGACCGCACCAGGACCCGCGCCCCGGGCGGCCTCGCCGCGCCCGCCTCCCGCGCGGTCTCGCCGAGCGCGACCTTGACCAGATGCGCCGGATCGGTCCCCACAACCTCCGCGAACGACCGTCCCGACGGATCCTGTGCATGGTCGTTCCAGCGTCTGCGGGCGCCCTCCGAGTACGTGAGGACCCGCTCCCAGTCACTCTCCTCCTCGATGCCGAGATCGGGTAGCGAGAGGGTGAGCCCGCCGCCGGAGCGCTCCTCGATCTCGACGTCGCAGCGCAGGTCCAGCGCCGCCACCAGGGCGGGCCGGCCGTACACGGCCGCATGCTCGCCCATCAGGATCACCTTCCCCGGAGCCGAGGCCCGCGACCGCGTCGCCACGGGAGAATGGCTAGCCCTTCCGTCCGCGGCCGAGACGCTCGTGGGCCCGGGCAAGATCCCGCGACGTCAGCGCGGCCATCAGGGAGAGCTCGCCGGCGAGGACCGTCGCGCCGAGGATCTCGGCCAGCCTCATCGCACCGCGTCCGGGGTCCTCGTCGGCCGCGCGGACGCCGAGCAGCTCGAGGGCCTCGCGCTGCGTGTCGAGCGCGGTGCCGCCGCCGACCGCACCCACCGGCGCATCGGGCAGGTACACCGACATGAAGACCGACTCCGGACCGCGCATCTCGATGCAGGTCACCCCCATCGAGCCCTCGACGACCTGTGCCACGTCCTGGCCCGTAGCCATGTAGAAAGCGGCGACGACGTTCGCGTAGTGGGCGTTGAAGCCCATGGCCCCCGCCGCCACCGAGCCGAGCAGGTTCTTGCGGTACTGCACCTCGACCAACGCCCGGGCCGTGGTCTTGAGGCAGCTCTTGAGGACCGCTCCGTCGAGCGTCACCTCGGCGAAGATGCGTTTGCCCCTCCCCTCCAGGAAGTTCACGGCCGAGGGCTTCTTGTCGACGCAGTAGTTGCCGGAGAGCGCGATGCAGGGAACGCCCGTCTCCGGCTCGAGCAGCTCGGAGACGACGCGATCGCAGGCGATCGTCGCCATGTTCATCCCCATGGCATCGCCCGACTCGAAGCGAAAGCGCAGGTAGATCGACGAGCCGAAGCACTGCGAGCGGATGTCCACCAGGCGCAGGTGGTTGCTCGTCGACTCCGCCACCCGCCGGATGTCCTCTTCGTGCTCGTCGATCCAGGCGAGGAAGCGTCGCGTCTCCTCGATCCCCGACGTGCGGAAGACCGGCGCCCGGGTCATCCCCACGTCGTCGACGCGCACCACGGCGCCGCCGGCGTCCCGCAGGGCCCGGCAGCCCCGGTTGATGCTGGCGACCAGAGCCCCCTCGGTCGTGGCCAGGGGAACGTACAGCTCCTCCTCGGCGCCCACGTACTCGCCGCGCAGGACGAGGGGACCGCACACGCCGAGCGGTATCTGGGTGGCGCCGACGAAGTTCTCGCAGTGCAGGCTCGAGGCCCGCTGGGCGTCCAGAGCGTAGTTGCCGGTCGCCGCCAGCGAGCTGCCGGCCTTGAGCTCGAGCGCCCGGCGGCGGACCTCCGCGGCCTCGTCCGCGGACAGGCCGGGGGCGATCTCGTGCAGCCGGCGTCGGCCCTCGGCGATCGCCCGGATCAGCTCCTCCATCTGTGCGCTCTTGCTCTCGACGGGATCCATGGCGTCTAGCCTCGCGATCGCTCGATCAGTCGCACGTCACGCAACGCGGCCGGTCGTGCCGCACCGCTGCAGAACATGGCGATCCGCAGCTCCCGGATGGTTCGCACGGCCCTCTCCTCGGCCCTCTCGGCCGAATGGTGAGCCGCTTCCAGGAAGGGCTGCGCGATCCCGACGAGCTCGGCCCCCAGTGCCAGGGCCTTGGCCGCGTCCACGCCGCTGCGCACTCCGCCGCTTCCGATGACACGAGCCCCGGGCAGGGCCGCGAGCTCGCGGATCGAGCGCGGCGTCGCGATGCCCCAGTCGGCGAAGCACTCACCGAGATCCACCTCGGCGGCGCGGGCCGCCTCGATGCGCGCCCAGCTGGTGCCGCCGACGCCCGCCGTGTCGAACCACTC
Source organism: Thermoanaerobaculia bacterium (assembly GCA_041394745.1). Taxonomy (GTDB): domain Bacteria; phylum Acidobacteriota; class Thermoanaerobaculia; order Multivoradales; family JAHEKO01; genus JAWKHP01. The sequence goes on from JAWKHP010000009.1 coordinate 83,902, forward strand.
GATTCCGACCTCGAGCAGGCTCTCGGCGACGCGCCTGGAGAGGCCGCAGCCGATCTCCTTGACGATGACCGGGACCTCGAGACGGGCGGCCACGTCGCCGATCTTCGCGATCAGCCCGCTGAAATCGCACTGGCCTTCCGGCTGCAGGGCCTCCTGCAGGGGGTTCAAGTGCAAGGCCAGCGCGTCGGCCCCGATCATCTCGACCGCGCGCCGGCACTCCTCGAGCCCGTAGCCGTAGTTCAGCTGCACCGCCCCGAGGTTGGCCACCAGCGGGACCGAGGGCGCCAGATCGCGGATCCTGAAGCTCTCCACCTGCGCCGGATCCTCCAGCGCCTTGCGTTGCGACCCGACGCCGATCGCGATGCGCGCGGCCTCCGCCGCACGGGCGAGGTTGCGATTGATCCGGGTCGCCTCGCCGGTGCCCCCGGTCATGCACGAGATCAGCAGGGGAGCGGCCAGGCTCCGGCCCAGCCACTCGACGCCGCAGTCCACCGCGTCGAGGTCGAGCTCGGGCAGGGCCTGGTGCTCGAGCTCCAGGGTGGCGAACCACCCGGCGCCCAGCTGCATCGAGCGATCGAGGGCGAGCTCGATGTGCTCCGCCTTGCGATCGCGCTCCGAGGGCTTCTGTGCCGGCTCCATCGCTCGTTCACGCCTCACGTCGGACAGACGCACCGCTCCGGGTGCCCAATCGAAAAAGCGTAGCAGACAAGCACACTCACGGCTCCCTCGCCGCCACCCGCGGCGCCTGCTCCACTTCGCCGCCGCGCAGGAAGGGCACCAGGGCGTCGCCGGCACGCACCGCCTCGGGTGCCGGCCACCCTGGAGCATCCGAGAGGACGAAGCCGAGGGTCGCCTCGCGAGCGAGCGCACCGTGCGTCCACTCCAGCGGCCCCTTGGCCAGGCGCGCCAGCATCTCGGTGCGCTTGGCGCCGTACATGTGTCCAGCAGCGACCGAGCAGACCACGGAGGCCGGGTTGGCCACCAGCTCGAAGGCCTGAGCGATCCGGAAGAGCGGATCGGGGTATCGGGCCTCGGCCGTGGCGGCGAAGAGGTCGTCGTCGGCCATCCAGCCGTCGACGCGAGCGATCCTCTCGACGATCGGGGCGAGAGCCAGGGATCGCCGCCGGTCGCCTCGTAGCGCCAGGACGCTCCCCGCCCTCGCCCGTGCCGCTCGAAGCGGGCCTCGTGGTCGGCGTCGCGCACCGCCCAACCCTCGCCGCGGCGGTAGACGCAGAGATCGACTCCCGGACGAGCCGCGACGGCAGCCGCCGCCTCGGCTTCGCGGCCCTCCGGCACGTAGATCTCGAAGCTCGAGACCAGCCCGTAGGGCGTGAGGACGGCGTCGTCCGGTCGGCGGAGCCGCTCGCCGACCGAGAAGCCGGCTCCGCTCAGGGCCTCCTCCGCCGCCTGGTGGACGTTGACCAGCGGCTCGCCCCCCGCGATCCCGTGGTCGGAGAAGAGGACGGTGACGAAGGGGCGATCGGGCCGCTTGCGCCGCGTTTCGGCGAGGAGGCGGTCGAGCTCGACGAAGATGGCCGCAGCGCGCCGGGGCCGTCGAGGTGGGCCGTCGTGTCGGTGGCGGCGACGTAGACGAAGTAGGCGGGATCGCGCGACGCGGCGAAGGCGTCGAGCGCGGCCGCCAGCTCGTGGATGCTGGAGCGCACGGGGCGGGCGCTCTGCAGGGCGTTGCGGAAAGCCCCTTGCGGTTCCAGTCGAAGAACTCCCGCCAGGCGAACCGGATGCGGAAGTAGCTGATCGGTCCGCCTCCCGCGCGGCGCCGCTCGTCCCAATCGAAGAACCGGGCCTCGTACCCCGGCGACTCCTCCAGATCGAGATCCTCAGGATCGACCCGAAGGCGACACTGGTCGTGGACGGAACGAGCTCACCAGCCGCGTCGGCCCGGCGAGCTCGGCGAAGAGCGGTTCCACGCCCGGCTCCGGGTGCCGGACCGCCTCGATCGCCTCGTAGGGCACGGCGTCCAACGCGATGAAGAGCAGATCGGGCTCCCGGGCTCCGGCCGGGAGCCCGACGAGGAGGAGAGCCGGGATGGCCCAGCGGCGCAGGTTCACTCGGCCACCATCCGTTCGGCCGCCAGCCCCAGACCGTCGGAACACCGCTCCACCCGGCGCCTGAGGTCCATCAGGGGCGCCAGAAGGTGCGGGCGGAGGGCGACGTGCCGTACGACGTCGGCGCGCCGCACGCCGCCGTCAGGCCCCATGAAGCGGTTGAAGTCGAGGGGGAGGGTCTCGTCCGCCCGGTCGCTGACGGCCCGCAGGACGGCGAAGGGGAGCCCGCTCCCGGCCGCCACCCTGGCGAAGGCGGACGACTCCAGGTCGACGACGGCCGGACCGGCCGGCAGTCCCCGGCGTGCCGACGACTTCTCCTCGGGGGTCACGGCGAGTCGATCCGCCGAGAAGATCGTGACCGGCAGGCAAGAGGCCGCAAGCGCGCTGCTCCCCCACTCGGCGTCCGGCGCGGGCGCGGGGCCGCCGGCATCGAACAGTCGCTCTCCGAAGACGACCTGCCCGATCTCGAGATCCTCGGTCAGCCCACCCGCCACGCCGAGGACGAGGATCCGCCGCGGGCTCCAGGCCCGGACCAGGGCCTCCAGGGAGCGCTGCGCGTTGGCGGCCCCGTCCCCCGTGCTGGCCACGACGACGGGCCGCCCGGCCAGCAGCCCCGCCTGTCCGGCCACCTCGCCCCGCCGCGTCCGGCGCAGATCCTCCAACCGCCGCAGCACGCCGGTGGTCTCCTCCGGCAGCGGTGCGACGATCGCGGTCGGCGACTCGAAGGCGCCGTCGGTCGTCCGGCTCATCGGGCCACGTAGCCGTGCGCCCGGTACCACTCCACGGCCCGGCGCAGCGGCTCCTCGATCGGCGTCTGGGGAAGCCCCAGCTCCCGCACCGCCTTGGCGGGATCGAAGTACATCTTGTGACGAGCCAGCTGCACGGCCTCCAGCGCCAGCCAGGGGTCGCGTGGCAGCACCCGGGCCAGGGCGGTGTCCACGGCGGCCACCCCCATGGGAATCCAGTGGGGCAACCTCAAGGTCGAGGCCCGCAGGCCCGTGATCTCGCCCAGGGTCTCGACGATCTCGCGCAGGGTCATGTTGCGGTGGCCCAGGATGTACTCCTCCCCGATCCGGCCGCCCTGGGCCGCCAGCAGGTGCCCGGCCGCCACGTCCCGCACGTCGACCAGGTTCAGACCCGTGTCGACGATGGCCGGGAGGCGCCGCCGCAGGAAATCGAGAATGATCTTCCCGGTCGCGGTGGGCTTCCAGTCCGCTTCACCGACCGGCGCCGACGGATGCACGATCACCACCGGCAGGCCGCCGGCGGCGAGCTCCTTGGCGACGCCCTTGGCGAGGAACTTCGAGCGCTTGTAGTGGCCGACCATGTCGGCGAGGGTCACCCGGCTGGTCTCGTCGGCCGCGGAGTCGTCCGGCATCGGGCCGAGCGTGCCGACCGTGCTGGTGTAGACGATGCGCTCGACGCCCGCTCGCCCGGCCGCCTTCAGCACGTTGCGGGTCCCCTCCACGTTGGAGGCGTACATCTCCTGCGGACGCCGCACGAACAGGCGGTAGTCCGCCGCCACGTGGAAGACGTGACTGCAGCCGTCGACGGCTCGCGCCAACGTCTCGGAGTCACGCAGATCGCCTTCGACGATCTCGGCGGCCGTGCCCTCGAGCGAGCGTCGCGAGCTCGACGGCCGCACGAGGCACCGGACCGTGTGCCCGCCGGCCTCCAGGGCGCGCAGCACGTGGCTGCCGACGAAGCCGGAGGCGCCCGTCAGGAAGGCCTTCACGTCGTTCCCTTCTGCAGGGGCACGGGGCGCAGCGGGGCGGCCTCCTTCAGCCGAGCAGGTTCCAGGTCACCATCCGCGCCATGTCCTTGGGGCTGGAGCGCAGCTCCATGACCGCCGAGGCTTCGAAGCCGGAGTGCATGGCGCAGTTCTGGCAGAGGTTGTCCTGCCGCGACTCCCAGTAGTCCCAGTCGGTCTCGTTCCAGAACTCGTCCCAGTCCCAGGTATGGCTCTTGCCGATCAGGTAGCAGGGCCCCTTCCAACCGTTGGGCGTGAAGGTCACCGTGCTCCATGGAGAGCAACGGTAGTCGCGCAGGCCGGCGGCGAACTCCAGGAACATGGGAGTCGACGTGAGCCGGTACTCCTCGGAGAGCTCGAGGATGCGCTTGAACTTGACCCGCATGTCCTCCCGGGTGAGGAAGATGTCGCGCTTGACGGTCTCGTACTGATAGCCGGGGGAGATCAACATCCCGTCGATCCCCATGTCGAAGAGCATCTCGCAAAGCTGCTCGACCTCTTCGATCTCCGTCTCCTTGAAGACGGTCGTGTTGGTGATGACGTGGAAGCCGAGCTCCTTGGAGCGACGGATCATCTCCACCGCCTTGTCGAAGACGCCCTCCTTGGCGCAGACGTAGTCGTGCGTCTCGCGCATGCCGTCCAGGTGGACGTTGACGGTCAGGCGCTTGTGGGGCTCGATCCTGCCGAAGACCTTCTCCTCCATGAGCAACGCGTTGGTGCACAGGTAGATGTGGCGCTTGCGCTCGATGATGCCCCGGATGAGCTCCGGCAGCTCCGGATAGACGGTGGGCTCGCCACCGCAGATGGAGACCGCCGGGGCGCCGCAGTCCTCGACGGCCTGCAGGCAGGCCTCGACCGGCAGCCGGTCCTTCAGCTTGCCCGTGTGGCGCTCGGTGGCGCAGCCGATGCAGGCCAGGTTGCAGGTGTAGAGAGGCTCCAACATGAGCACGAAGGGGTAGCGCTTGTTGCCGTGCAGGGCGTTGCGCACCTGGTGCTTGATCATGTCGGTCGTGATGTGCAGCGGAAACCTCATGGCGTCTCCATTCTACGCGGGCGCCGGGCTGGTAGATTCGCGGCGCCCGGCTCGATCGCGGCCGGGAGCACCCTGGAAAGCGAGGAACCGAGAGTGTCCGATACGGAAACCGTCCGGGATCAGCTCGTCGTGGCCGGCTCGTTGGCCTTCGACCACATCATGGACTTCCCCGGCCAGTTCAAGGATCACATACTGCCCGACAAGCTGCACGTCATCAACATCTCGTTCCTGGTCGAGCGGCTGACCAAGGAGCGCGGCGGTTGCGCGGGCAACATCGCCTACACGATGGCGCTGCTGGGCGAGCGGCCCCGGATCGTCGGCGCCGTCGGACACGATTTCGCCGAGTACGGGGCCTGGCTGGAGGAGCGGGGAGTCGACACCTCGGCCATCGCCACCTTCCCGGAGGAGCTCTCGGCGTCGGGCTTCGCCTTCACCGATCGCGGCGACAGCCAGATCTGGGGGTTCTACGTCGGCGCCATGAAGCGGGCTCGCGAGCTGTCGATGGCGGAGCTGGCGGGCGAGAGGGCCGTCGCCTGCATCGTCGCCCCCGACGACCCGGAGGCCATGTCCCGCCACTGCGAGGAGGCGCGCCGAGCCGGGCTGCCCTTCTTCTTCGACCCCTCGTTCCAGGTCACGGCGATGGAGGGCGAGCCGCTGGCGGCCGCCGCCCGGGGGGCCCGAGCGATCTTCGTCAACGACTACGAGCACTCCGTCTTCCAGGAGAAGACGGGCTTCGCCGGTGAGCGTCTCTTCGAGCTCGTGGACACGGTGATCGTGACCCTCGGCGAGGAGGGCAGCCGCATCCAGACCGCCGAGGGGGTGGTGCCGGTGCCGGCCGCCCGGGTGGAGGAGGTGGTCGACCCCACCGGAGCGGGCGACGCCTACCGCGGCGGCTACCTGGTCGGTTGGCGGCGCGGTCTCGAGCCCGCCCTCTGCGGCCGTCTCGGCAGCCTCGCCGCCGCCTACGCGGTGGAGCGTTACGGCACCCAGAACCACCGCTACACGCTCGACGAGTTCCGGGCGCGGTACCGGCAGGCGTTCGGCACCGACGCCCCGCTCTGAGACCGGCGCACCCGATCGACCGTCCGGCGGCGACGGCACCCGCGCCCGACCGACACGCCTCCCCCGCCGATTGAAGCGGCCGGCGCCCCTGCCGGCCGTCGGGTGACGAGGCCACCCGGGTCCGGCCGACACGGAGGTCGGCCGCTTCAACCCGGGTGGCCGCTACGCCTCAGGCCGTAACCAGCTCGCGCTCCTCCACCGCGGTCCGCTTCCACGAGCGCTCGGTCTCGCCGACGTAGATCTGACGCGGCCGGTAGATCCGGGACCTGGCGTCTCCTGCATCTCCTTCCACTGCGCGATCCAGCCCGGCAGGCGGCCGAGGGCGAACATGACGGTGAACATGTCCACCGGATACCCATGGCGCGGTAGAGGATGCCGCTGTAGAAGTCGACGTTCGGGTAGAGCTTGCGCTCGACGAAGAAGTCGTCCTCGAGCGCCACGCGCTCGAGCTGCCCGGCGATCTCGAGCAGCGGGTCCTCGCGGCCGAGCTCGGCCAGGACGGCGTCCGCCGCGCCCTTCAGGATGCGGGCGCGCGGATCGAAGTTCTTGTAGACCCGGTGCCCGAAGCCCATGAGCTTGAACGGGTCGTCCTTGTCCTTGGCCCGGGCGACGTACCGCGTGAAGTCGCCGCCGTCGCGCCGGATGGTCTCGAGCATCTCGAGCACACGCTGGTTGGCGCCGCCGTGCAGCGGGCCCCAGAGCGCGCAGATCCCCGCCGAGACGGAGGCGAAGAGGTTCGCCTGGCTCGAGCCGACCATCCGCACGGTCGAGGTCGAGCAGTTCTGCTCGTGGTCCGCGTGCAGGATGAGCAGCAGGTTCAGCGCCCGCTCGAGAACCGGCGAGACCGGGTAGGGCTCGGCCGGCACCGCGAACATCATGTGCAGGAAGTTCTCGGTGTAGCTCAGGTCGTTGCGCGGATAGACGAACGGCTGCCCGATCGACTTCTTGTAGGCGAACGCCGCGATCGTCTTGACCTTCGCGAGCAGCCGCACGATGTCGAGCTCCGAGGTCGAGTCGGAGCCGCTCTGCGGATAGTAGGTGGAGAGCGACGCCACCATCGCCGAGAGGATCGCCATCGGATGGGCCGACGGCGGGAAGCCCTCGAAGAGCTTCTTCATGTCCTCGTGGATCATGCTGTGGTAGGTCAGATCGTGGTCGAAGGCGGCCAGCTCTTCGGCGCTCGGTCGGCGCCCGTGGATGAGCAGGTAGCAGACCTCCGTGAAGCTCGCGTCGGCGGCGATCTCCTCGATCGGATAGCCGCGGTAGCGCAGGATGCCCCGCTCGCCGTCGATGAAGGTGATCGCGCTCGTGCACGACCCGGTGTTGGCGTACCCGTCGTCGAGCGTGATCGCCCCGCTGGCCGCCCGCAGACGCGAGATGTCGACTCCGACCTCGCCCTCCGAGCCGGTCACCACCGGCAGCTCATGGTCCGCGCCTTCGAGATGAAGTCTGGCTGTCGTCATCGTCCGATTCCTCCAGCCTCGCATCATGCCCGGCGCGGGGCGCGAGCACCCGACCCCGGGGGGTGGACTCGGCGGATTCGGAGCGCGGGTTTCGGCCTACCTGGACGGGGTGCGGGCGGCGGCACGCGACTGGCGGTACAGGCCGAGGGCCTGCAGCGGGAAGTACGTGGCGTACAGGTGGTAGCGGAGGTAGAAGACCTCGGGGAAGCCCGTCCCGGTCCAGTGGTGGTCGATCCAGCTCCCGTCGGCGGTCTGGGTCGCCAGCAGGTAGTCGACACCGCGCCGCACCGCCTCGCTCTCGCCGGCACCGGCGGCCACCAGGCCCATCAGGGCCCACGCCGTCTGCGACGCGGTGCTCGGACCGTGACCCTTGCGCTCGGGATCGCTGTAGGAGGCGGGCAGCTCGCCCCATCCCCCGTCCTCGTTCTGCCGTGCGAAGAGCCAGTCCACGGCGCGTCGTGCCCAGGGCGCCGACAGATCCTCCCCCGCGACGGCGAGTCCGGACAGGGCCAACCACGTCCCGTAGAGGTAGTTGCAACCCCACCTGCCGTACCAGGAGCCGTCCTCCTCCTGCTCGCGGCGGATGAAGGCGAGCCCGCGCCGCACCGCCGGGCTCGACGGCGGCACGCCCTGGCGGATGAAAGCCTCGATCACCCGGGAGGTGATGTCGACCATCGCCGGGTCGATCATGGCGTTGTGGTCGGCGAAGGGGATGTGGGTCAGGTAGGCGGCGTCGCAGTCCTTGTCGAAGGAGGCCCAGCCGCCGTTGCGGCTCTGCATCCCCTCGAGCCAGGAGATGGCGCGCCGGCAGGCGTCACCCGCCCGGGCCGCCAGCTCGCCGTCCAGACGCAGCTTCGAGAGCGACGTCAGCGCCTGCGCGGTGTCGTCGCAGTCCGGGTAGAACTCGTTGGCGTACTCGAAGTACCAGCCTCCGACCTCCGTGTCGCGCGCCTTGAAGCGCCAGTCGCCGGGGTCGCGGACCTCCTTGTCGAGGATCCAGTGCGCGGCGCTCTCGAAGACGCCGCTCGCCGGGTCGAGGCCCGAGTCGGCCAGCGCGCTCAACGTCAGGACGGTGTCCCAGACCGGCGACTTGCAGGGCTGGACGCGCAGCGTGTCGTCCTCCTCGATCTCCAGCTCCTCCAGGGCGTGGATCTGGCTGGCCACCGTCGGGTCGTCCTCGCCGTGGCCCATGGCCATGAAGCCGATGATGGTGTTGATGATCGGGGGGAAGATCCCGCCGAGACCGTCGCTCTTGCCCACCCGAGCCCGCACCCACTCCTCCGCGCGGCGGACCGCCAGCCACCGGAAGGGACGCAATCGCCGCGCTTCCACCATCTTCAGGAGCCGGTCCGCGCCGTGGAAGAACGTCGACCAGAGCCCGGCCTTGCGCGGCGCGGAGAAGCCCGGCACCCACAGCTCGGAGATGTCCGCCGCCGCGGGCACCTCGCGCAGGGGGCGGTAGGCCCAGATCAGCGACAACGGCACCACGATCGCCCGGGTCCAGGAGGACATCTCGTAGAGGTTGAACGGAAACCAGCTGGGGAACAGGACCAGCTCCGGCGGGACGGCGGGGCAGTCGTCCCAGTCGTACTGGCCGAAGACCGCCAGGTAGATCTTGGTGAACGAGTTGCAGGCCTCGATACCTCCGAGCCGGCGTGCCGCGTGGCGCGCACGGACCATGTGCGGTGCACCCTCGGTGTCCCCGGCCAGCTTGAGGGCGAAGTAGCCCTTGACCGTCGGGTTGACGTCGGCCGGACCGCCGGGGTACGTGCTCCAGCCCCCCTCGGGCAGCTGCGAGCGCCGGAGGTACTCGGCCGCTTTCGCCACCTTCCGCGAGCCCGCCCGCCCCAGGAAGGCCATCGTCAGGATGTACTCGCACTCGAGGATCGCGTCGCCCTCGAGCTCGGCACACCAGTGCCCATCGGCCGCCTGAAGCTCGATGAGGTGCCTCTGGGCCGCCTCGATCGCCGCCGCCAGCGTCTCCGGAGAGGCCGGTCGCGTCTCGCGGATCGCACTCGCCTCGTCGCTTCTGACCACGCTCATCGCCGGTGCCGGGCTGCCCCCCACGGACCGCGAGGCATTGTAGCCCAGCGGGGGTACGCGGCGAGCCGGCGGGCGGTTTCGCATCGCGGCGCCCGCAACGACCGGCGCGGGCGTATCATGCGCTCCATGACCCGCCTTTCGACGGTGGTCGGCTCGCTCCTCATCGCGGTCACGACGGCCGCCCTCCCCTCCTCGGCCGCAGACGTCCAGGAGCTCGTCGCCGAGGGCGACGGCTGGTGGGCGCGGCGCGCCGAGGGACACGAGGGAGATCGCGCCGCGGCCGAGCCGATCGCCCGGGCCGTCGGGGCCTACACGGGCGCCTTGGAGGCTGCCCCCGAAGACCTCGAGGTGCGGTGGAGGCTGCTTCGCGCCCTCTACTTCCAGGGTGAGTACGCGACCGTCGGCGAGGACGAAAAGCTCGCCATCTTCGAGCGCGGCAGGACACTCGGCGAGGAAGGGCTCGACCTTCTGGCCGAGCCCTTCGGCGGGCGAGCCGCACTCGACGCGATGGAGCCCGCCGAGCTCGCCACCACCGTCGGCGACCGCACCCTGGCCGCCCAGACGTACTTCTGGGCGGCGGCCCACTGGGGCCTCTGGGGACAGGTCCGCGGCAAGCTGGCTGCGGCTCGGCAGGGTGTGGCCGGCAAGGTCCGGGACTACGCGGAGCGCGTCATCGCCCTCGACGAGACCCTGCAGCACGCCGGCGGCCACCGGGTCCTCGGACGCCTCCACAGCGAGGCACCGAAGATCCCGTTCGTGACCGGCTGGGTCGATCACGACAAGGCGATCGCCGAGCTCGAGCGCACCCAGGAGCTCGCGCCTTCCGACTTGCTGACCCGGGTCTATTGGGCCGAGGCGGTGCTGGAGCACGACTCGCGGCGCAGCGCCGAGGCCGTCTCCGAGCTGCGTGCGGTCTCGACGTCCTCGCCCGACCCCGAGTTCCTCGTCGAGGAGCTCCACGCCATCGCCGAGGCGAAACGGCTCCTGGCCGAGCACGCCGGCTGAGCGGCCGGCCGTCCATCCAACGGCACGAGGGCTCCGTAGGAACCCTCGATGCCCCCTCGCCGCAACGCCCTCCTCCTCGTCGCAGCCCTCGCCTGCCTGCCCGGCGCTCCCTCGGGCGCCCACGAGCTCGGGAAGATCCAGGTGGACGCCACCTTCGCCGAGGACGGGACCTACCGGATCGACCTCACCGCCGACCCGCAGCACCTCGGAGCGTCGGACCTGGGCGGACCCGCGGCCGAGACGCGGTACGGCGCGATCGGTGACCTGACACCGGCGGTCGAGGCCCGTTTCGGGCGCTTCCTCAGCACCATGGCGGACGGCGCGATCGTGGCCTTCGACGGCCGCCCCGTCGAGCCGCGTGCGCTCGCCGTCGGCACCGCCCTGACGCCTCGCACGGCGCCCCACCTGCGGCTCGAGGGCTCCATCCCGGCGGGCGCCCGCACCTTCACCTGGAGGGAGGACGCCGACGTCGGCTCGTACCCGATCACGGTGCGGCACGAAGGCCAGGACCTGCCGGTGATGCGGTGGCTCGATTCCGGTGACCCCAGCGAGCCGTTCGCCCTGCGACCCTCCGTCGTCCCGCCGCCGCGCACGGCGACGGTGGCGCGCTACCTGAAGCTCGGGTTCACCCACATCCTGCCCAAGGGGCTCGACCACATCCTCTTCGTTCTCGGTCTCTTCCTGCTCTCGCGGCGCTTGCGCCCGCTGCTCTCCCAGGTCACGGCGTTCACCGTCGCACACACGGCGACCCTGGCCCTGTCGATCTACGGCGTGCTGTCGATTCCCGCGAGCGTGGTCGAGCCCCTGATCGCACTGTCGATCGTCTTCGTGGCGGTGGAGAACGTCCTCACCTCGGAGGTCCGTGCCTCGCGCGTCCTGCTCGTCTTCGCCTTCGGCCTCCTCCACGGCATGGGCTTCGCCGGAGTGCTGTCGTCGCTGGGGCTGCCCCGCGCGGAGCTGGTGCCCGCGCTGGTGAGCTTCAACGTGGGCGTCGAGATGGGCCAGCTGGCCGTCATCGGCCTCGCCTTCCTGGCCGTCGGCACCCTGCGACGGCGCAGCTGGTACCGCCGGGCGGTCGTCGTCCCCGCCTCCTGCCTGATCGCCGCCGCCGGCCTCTACTGGTCGATCGAGCGGGTCTTCTTCTGAGCCCGCGCCGCTGCCAACACGGAGACCAGCAGCTCGGGGTCCTCCGGCGGGCCACCGAGGACGACCACCACCCGAGTGGGCGACGTACGCACGGCCGCCGGCTCCGGGAAGGCTTCGAAGGCGAGCGTCGCGAACTCTGCGGCGTCCTCCTCGGTGTCCCACTCCGTGATCCAGACCAGGACGTCGCCGGGCTCATCGCCGTAGAGCGCGAACCGATCGCCGCCCCACCCCTGGGCCGCGGCGCCGACCGACTCCGGGTCCGCGCCGGGCAGACGCTCCGCGAGGAGGATCCGCAGGTCGTTCTCGCCCAGCGATCCCTGCGCCCGAAGCCGGCGCGCCAGCAGCGCGTCGAGCTCCGGCAGCTCGATCTCGATGGGCGGATCCGAGCCGGCGAGCCACTTCTCGGGATGGAGGATCTGCTCGCTCGAGCTCGGCGGAGAGACCCCGAAGGCCCGGTCGAGCAGCTCCTGACCGCCCGCCTCGCGCACCGCGGCGCAGAAGCGCAGTCCCTGGACGTACGGGAAGATCAGGCTCTCGCGCAGGTAGCGGGGGTAGCCTGCGAGATCCGGATCGAGGCCCGCGGCCGAACCGGCGAGCCCGGCGGCGTCACCGGTGAGCAGATCGAGCCAGGGGCCGCCCTGCGCCGCGTCCCCGAGCAGGTCCTCCACCATCACCAGGGTGGCGTCTCCCTCGACCATCGCCTGGACGGCGGCGTCGCGATCGGAGAGAGGATCGTCGGTCAGCATCTTTCGCAGATCGAAGTGGGCGTGCTGCACCAGGTGGGTGAGCTCGTGCACCATGACGGTCCGCTCTTCCAGCCCGGGAACGTCGAGGCCGTCCACCAGCACCAGGAGCTCCCGGTCGGGGTCGAAGAAGCCGGCGATCTGATCGCCCAGCAGCCGCCGCAGCACGTCCGCCAGATCGAAGCCGGGCGGCAGCAGCCCGAAGAGCTCGAGCGCCCTTCCGGCCGCCCGCAGATCCTCGGCCGGAAGATCCCGCACCATCAGCGCCTCGACCTCCTCCGCCAGCCCGTCCGCGTCGACCACGCGGACCTCGAACCGCTCCGGGGCCTCGAGCCCGCGCAACCGCTCGACCTCGCCGACCAGCTCCTCCAGGCGGGCGCGCCGCTCGGGAGAGAGCTCCGCGAGCTCCGCGGCCGCCGCCGATGCGAGGAGGGCGAGAGCGGCGAGAAGCGAGACCGCCCGACGCCGCGGGAGATCGGACATGGGCCGCAAGAGTATCCCGGAGGTGAGAAGATCCGGGGCGCACGGAGCCGCGCGCCATGAACGTCCTGATGATCTCCCCCGGCTACCCCGCCGAGATGCCGCGCTTCACCCGCGCCCTCGCTCGAGCCGGCGCGCGGGTGTTCGGAGTCGGCGATCAGCCGCAGGACGCTCTCCCCGCCTCTCTCGCGCAGTCGCTCGCCGCCTACTTCCAGGCTCCCGATCTGTGGAACGAGGGCGCGATCGTCGACCTGGCGCGGCGCATCCACGACCGCGAGCCGATCCACCGTGTCGAGTGCCTCTGGGAGGCGGGCATGCTGCTCGCCGCCGTGGTGCGCGAGGCGCTGCGCCTGCCGGGGCTCTCCCGCGAGCAGGCCGTCGCGTTCCGCGACAAGGAAGTCATGAAGCAGGTCCTGGATCGAGCCGGCATCCGCACTCCCCGCCACTCCCGCGTGCGCACCCGTGAGGAAGCCCGGCACTTCGCGCGGGCGATCGGCTATCCGGTGATCCTCAAGCCGATCTCCGGAGCCGGCGCCACGGACACCTACCCGGTGGGCGACGACGGTGAGCTGGAAGGGGCGCTGGCGCGCCTGGGACACGTCGACGAGGTGAGCCTCGAGGAGTTCGTGGAGGGCGACGAGTTCACCTTCGACACCATCTCGATCGGCGGGCGGATCGCCTTCCACAACGTCGCCTGGTACCGCCCCCGTCCTCTCGACGCCAAGCAGCACGAATGGATCAGTCCCCAGGCGATCTGCCTGCGACGGCCCGAGGCGCCGGAGCTGTCGGACGGCGTGCGGATGGGCCTCGCGGTGCTCGAGGCGATGCGCTTCTCGACCGGCTTCACCCACATGGAGTGGTACCGGAAGGCCGACGGCGAGGTCGTGTTCGGCGAGATCGGGGCGCGGCCGCCGGGGGCCCGTCTCGTCGACGTGATGAACTTCGCCAGCGACCTCGACCTCTACTTGGGGTGGGCCGAGGCAGTCGTGCACGGCCGCTTCTCGCAGCGGGTCGAGCGCAAGTACAACGCCGCCGTCATCTTCAAGCGCGCCCGGGGCGAAGGACGGATCCAGCGCATCGAAGGCCTGGAACGCCTGCAGCGCCACTTCGGTCCCGCCATCGCCGCCGTCGAGCTGCTCCCGATCGGCCACCCCCGCCGCGACTGGCGGCACATGCAGATCTCCGACGGCTACCTCATCGTCCGGCACCCCGAGCTGCAGGCGACCCTCGAGATCGCCGATCGCGTGGGCAGCGAGCTCACCCTGCACGCCGGATGACCGGCGCGCGCCCTCCCGGCGACGGCCGGCTGGTCACCGGGCTGGCCGCCGGCGGCTCGGTCCGGTGGGCGGTCGTGTCGATGGCGGGGGCCCTCGAGGAGGCGCGGCTGCGGCTCGACCTCTCGCCACTCGCCGCCGTGGCGCTCGGACGGGCGCTGGCGGCCGCCGTACTGATTCAACGGATCTCGCTGAAGGTCCCCTCCCGCCTCGTCGTCGAGGTGCTCGGCGACGGAGCGCTCGGCAAGATCGTCGCGGAGGCCGAGGCGGGAGGGGGCCTTCGAGGCCTCGTCGGCTCGCCGCACCTCCCCCAGCCGGCGGAAGGCGGCATGCAGATCGCCGAAGCGATCGGCCGCGGGCTGCTGCGCGTCACGCGCGAACGGGAGGGACGACGGTACTCGAGCCAGGTCGAGCTGCTCTCCGGAGAGCTCGCCGACGACGTGACGCACTACCTCGAGCAATCCGAGCAGATCCGTTCGGCGGTCCTGCTCGGCGTCTTGCCGAAACCGGACGGCATCGCCGCCGCCGGCGGTCTGGTCGTCGAGGCGCTGCCCGGCAGCGAGGAGACGGTCGTGGGACGCCTGGAGAGCAACATCTGGACGGTCGAGGGGGTGAGCGCGGTGCTGGCGCGGAGCGGCGCTCTCGCTCTCGTCGACGAAGTCCTGGAAGGACTCGACCCCGAACCCCTCGACGATCTCCCCGTCGCCTACCGCTGTCGCTGCGACCGCGACGGCCTGCGCGACCGGCTGCGGGGCCTCGATGAGGCCGATCTTCGAGAGCTGCTCGAGCCGACCGGTGACTGCGAGGCCGTGTGCGCCTTCTGCGGCACGACGTACCGCTTCATCGCCGATGAGCTGCTCGGACCGGGAACCGCCGAGGCGCCCGGCTGAGGGTCGGCGGCCGTTCGCACGGGTACCGTGGTGCTCAGGGGGTGCTCAGGGCCTCGAGTCGGGCGCGAGCGCGGGGGGCGACCAGAGGGCCGTCGTCGGACAGCAGTCGGCCTCCGTCCACCGCCGCGGCACGCTCGAGCATCGAGCGGGCCTGGCTGAGGTAGCTCGCCGGGTCGGTCGCCAGCAGTGCCGTGCCCAGCCAGTAGTCGACCATCGCCTGCCCGAGGCCCGGGCCCAGCGGCGCCTCGACGCCACGGAGCGTGCGGACGACGCTCTCCCAGGCGTCGACGCGCACGGCGACCGCCGCGCGGTTGAGCGCCACCAGCCAAGCGGGAGGGTGGTCGAGCGCCTCGCCCAGCGTCACCCAAGCCGCCAGCACGGCGGCCGGCACGTCCTCGTGCCCGGCGACGAAGACAGACGGGCTCTGGGCCGGTGCCAGCGTCGTGGGGACCTCGGTGCCTCCCCGCTCGATGACGCAGGGCGTCCGAGAGCCGGCGGGGAGCCGCCCCAGCTCGTCCGTCGGGCGGCCCTCGAGCGACACCACGCGGTCCCCGGGCTGTAGCCCGGCGGTCGCGAACGGCCCTCCCTCGATCACCTCGACGACGACGGGTAGATCGTCGACGGGAGACACCATCCAGCGACCGCCCAGGCTCGGGCGACTCCACTCGGGCACGAAGTCGAAGGCCTCTCGCACGCGGTCGAGCTCGGAGGGCGGACCCAGCGGCACCGTGACGGTTTCGGCGCCGGCCGGGCTCGGCGCGGCGGGCCAGAAGAACAGGTCGGCGCTCGACGCGAACAGGTCGTCGGAGAGGACGGCCAAGACGTAGACGGACGCGGGATAGCGCCGATCGACCAGCTCCTGGACGCGCTCCCACTCGACCGCCTCGCCGCGCTCGCCGCGCAGACGCGACGCGTCGAGGCCGAGGGTCGCCAGTGCGGCCGGTGCGGCGTCGCTGTGGTCCTCGACCTGCCAGCGGCCGCTCTCGCCGAGAGTGCCGCGCAGATCGTCCAGCAGCCGGCTCGCCGCGGCGGAGTCCCCGCCGAGAACGCCGAGGACGGCCACCCGGGGATGGAGCTCCGCCTCGAGCTCCACGGTTTCCTGGTCGGCGAGCTCGAACGTGGTCGTCCACGCACCCACGGTTCCGGAATCGACGACGAGCTCGTGCCGACCGACGCTCAGATCGAGCGTCAGCCCGCCGTCGACAGGCGCCGCAGCCGGCGCCTCACCGTCGATGCTGACCGCCGTTCCCTCCGGCAGCGCCGAAAGGACGAGCATGCCCCGCGTCTCGATGAGCTCCACCGGCGCGATCTCGTAGTCCACCAGGTCCGCCACCGACACCTCGGCGCGGTAGGGGCGATAGCCCTCGCGCTGGATCTCGAGCACGTGGTCACCGGGCAGGAGACCGTCGACCAGCAGGACGGCCGGGGGCTCCCGCCGCTCGTCCTCGACCGGCGGCGGCTCCTCCGTGTCTCCGGCGGGGGCCGCCTCCTCCGTCGCGAGGTTCTCCGGCTCGACCGGCGCCGTGACCCCTCGCGACTGACCGTCCACGAGGACCGTGGCTCCGGGGAGCCGCGTGGCCACCTTGATGACGGCGCTGGTGCGGGCCAGCTCGACCTTCACCGGCACGCTCTTGCCCGCGGGCACGTCCAGCTCGGTCTGGAAGAAGTCGAACCCCGGCCGCTCGATGGTGAGGGCGTGCGCTCCCGCCAGCACCGGCACCACGCCGTCCTTCGCAGCGCGCACGGTACCGTCGACCCGCACCGTCGCGTCGACCGGCGTCGCCGTCACGGCGATCGTTCCCACCGTCTCGTCGCGCACGGTCCGGAAGAGCTCGGCCAGCTTCGGGGAGATCTCGGCGACGTCGATCTGGAGGTCGGGGTCGATCTCCACCGCCCGGCGCAGATCGGCCGCGGCTTCGTCGCGCAGGCCCAGATTGA
This sequence comes from Thermoanaerobaculia bacterium, assembly GCA_041394745.1. GTDB lineage: Bacteria > Acidobacteriota > Thermoanaerobaculia > Multivoradales > JAHEKO01 > JAWKHP01. Next base: position 100,795 of record JAWKHP010000009.1, read on the forward strand.
ACTGCGCCTCGGCGCGGCGCAGGAGGGCTCGGTCGAGCAGGTCCCGACGCGCGGGGCCGTCGGCGTCCTCCGCGGGGGCGGCGCTCAGCTCCCCGATCAGATCCCCGAACATCGGGATCGAGTCCGGTTGATCGACCGAGCGGAAGACGGCCATGGCCTCCTCGAACCGCTGCTCGAGGTCACGGAGCGCCGCCCCCTGCTGGAAGGAGATGTCCTCCTCCTCCATCTGCAGCGCACCGGTCGCCGTCGTCGCGGCCGCGAGAAGGAGAAGGACGAGCAGCGTGGGTCGCATCGTCATCGCTCTACTCCAGGACCACCACCGCGCCGAGCTTCGCGTCGCTGATGAAGAGCCGGCCCTGGCCGTCGACGGCGAGATCGCGCGGCTCCGAGAGCGTGAGGCCGCCCGGCAGTGCCGGCCCCACCGTCGCGAGCACCGCGCCGGTGCGGTCCGACACCGTCACCCGGCCGCCGCGTTCGAGGACGTACAGGTTCCCCAGCGGGCCGACGGCCAGGGCCTGCGGCTTGTCGAGCTTCCCCGCGAGAATCACGCGAGCGGGCGCGTCCGTCGCATCGAAGACCAGGACCCGATCGCTCTTGCCGTCGAGGACCATCACCCGGCCGCGCCCGTCCGAGGCGATGTCCGCCGGCTCGCTGCGATCCGGCAGGGCGAGCGCCCCGCGCAGGTGCAGGTCGCCTCCGGCCAGCAGCGCTTGATCGGGCTTGGCGGTCGCCAGGGCCCAACCGAACGGCACCGGGGTCGCGGCGAGCAGGACCTTCGGCACGTCCGCCGTCCCGCGAGGAGAGAGGGGAGCCTGGCCGATGGTGACCAGGGTCCCGTCCGAGGGCACCCACGCCCGGTCCCCCGTCCACACCGGTCGCTCCATGCCGTGCAGGCTCAGCCGGCGGACGCTGCCGTCGGGCTGCTGTACGAGGGCCGCATCGGCTCCGCCATCCGCGACCGCCACGAATCCTTCGTCCGAGACGGCGAGCCCTTGCGGCTTGGCCGCGCCGACACCGGCCAGGGTCGCCCCACCGGTCCAGGGCCGCAGGCCGGCCAGAGGTCGGAGAACCAGGCGATCGACGGCGGCCAGACGGCGCCCGGCCGCGTCGCCCTCGCGTCGGGCCGCGCCGCCCTCGAGCAGGCTCGCGTCCTCCGCCGCCGCCTGCAGGGACTCCACCGCCGCCTGCCACTCCCCGGCATCGAGGAACGCCTCGGCCAGCAGGCGCTGCGCCCGCACCCGCCAGCTCGACGCCGGCTCGCGCTCGATGACGTCGAGATAGGCGGCCTGGGCCTTGGCGGGACGCCCGAGCGCCATCTCCAGCTCTCCTTCGCGCACCCGAGCCCGGGCGCGTGCTTCGAGATCCGGATAGGCGCTCTCGGGGAAGAGCGTCCAGACGCGGTGGAAGGTCTCCAGAGCCCCCTCTCCCGCCTCCGCGTCGCCGGCGCCGGCCCAGGCGATCTCGCCCAGGAGGACCTGGGCGGAAGCGGCCCGCGGCGCGCGGGGGTCGGCCTCGATCACCGCCTCGGCCGCGCCCGCGGCCGCGGTCGTGTCGCCGTCCTCGAAGTGCAGGACGCCCGCGCGAAGGAGCGCCTCGGCGCCCGCGTCGGTCGCGGGCCATTGCCGGGCGAGCTCTTCGCAGGCCGCGAGCCCTCCGCGGCATCGCCCTGCTCCACGCGGGCCGCCGCCTCGGCCAGCAGGCGCGCGGCCTCGGCCTCACCCTGCGCCCCTGCCGCGCAAGGAGTCGCGAGCGCCAGCGCCGCGAGTGCCCGAGCCAACCACCGTCGCGCGCTCATCGGTCGGGCGCCGCCCGGAACACGCGCGTCGTGTCGGGACGGATCTCCTCGGTCTCGGTCAGGGTCTTGTCCAGACCGCTCCAGACGAAGTGGAACTCGTGGGAGCCGGGCACGATGTCGACCGTCGCCGGAACGAAACCCACGTCGCGGCCGTCGATGGCCACCTGGCAGTTTCCCGGTGTCGCCGCGACGGTGATCGACACTGCGGCCGGCATCGACACCGTAGCCGTCTCGCCGCTGGCCACGTCGACCTCGCGAGTGACGCTGTAGAAGACGGACGGAGCCAGCACGCGGATCTTGTGATGCCCCGGCGACAACGAGACCGGAGAGCCGGTGCGCCGCTGGCCGTCGACCTCGACCTGCACCGCGTAGGGAGCGTCGACGCGCACGAAACCGGGCGGGATCGTCTTGCTCAAGGTCACGAGCACGCGGCGGGACTCGCGCTCGGCCGGCGCGAGGTCCTCGATCGTGAGCGTGCGGGTGACCGGATCGTAGCCCTCGAGCTCGAGACGCACCTCCAGCGGCACGCCGGCGTGGAGGAGCACCTCGGCCGGCGTCGGGCTCTCCAGGGTCTCGCCGTCGACCGTCACGGCGGCACCCTCGGGATCGGAGGCCACGGTGAGGCGCTGCGGGGCGGCGGAGAGGGCCGGTGCCCATCGCTCGGGCAGCGATGCGCCGAGCATCAGCTGGGTCGACGCCACCGTTTCGCCCTCCACACGCAGCTGCAGGGTGACGACCTGTCCGTCCTCCCCGTCGACGGGGACGAAGGCGGGGGTGATCAGCCCCGTGTCGCGGTCGTCGAGGAAGATCGCGGCACCCGGAGGCACCGAGTCGACCTCGACCGTGCCGGTCTCCTCGACGGCGGCCTCCTCCGGAGAGGCCGCCGCGGCGCCGCGGAGACGGGACCATCCGAACCAACCGCCGGCCGCCAGGAGCGCCAGCACCGCCGCCGCGGCGAACAGGCCGGTCTTCCCCCGGCCCTCGCGCTTGCCGGCGCGGGACTCCCGCGGCCGCACCGGAGCCGCCCCCTCCAGCTCCACGCGCTCGAGCATCAGCGTCTGCTCAGTCTCGCTCACCGCCTCGGGGGGCACCATCGCGTCCGAGTCCGGCTCGATGGCGCCGAGGGCCCGGCGTACCGCCTTGGCGAGCTCGGCGCACGTCGAATAGCGATCGCCCGGCTGCTTGGCGAGCCCGCGCAGGAGCACGGCGTCGAGACTCGGGGGCAGGCGCGAGTTGATGCGCCGGGGCGGCACCGGCTGCTCGTGGACGATGCGGTACATGACCGTCGTGGCGTTGTCGCCTTCGAACGGCCGCTCACCGGTGAGCATCTCGTAGATCACCACGGCCAGCGAGAACTGGTCCGACGCGGGGCTGACCTCGTGCCCGGTGATCTGCTCGGGTGCCATGTACATGGGCGTGCCGATGATCGTTCCCGTCGTCGTCATGCCGGCGGTGGAGAGCTTGGCGACGCCGAAGTCGGTGATCTTCGGGCTGCCGTCCACGGTCATCAGGATGTTGCCGGGCTTGATGTCGCGGTGGATGATCGAGCGCTCGTGCGCGTAGTCGAGGGCGCTCGCGGTCTGCAGCGCGATGTCCGCGATCTCCTTGAAGGTGAGCAGCCGCCCGCTCTTCAACACCGTCTCCAGGCTCTCCCCGCGCACGTACTCCATCGCGATGAAGGAGTCCGAGCCCTCCTGCCCGACGTCGTAGACGGTGACGATGTTGGGGTGGGAGAGGGTGCCGGCGGAGCGGAACTCGCGCTCGAACCGCTGCTGGCGCAAGGCCAGCTCGTCCCCTTCCAGCCCGGCCTGGGCGTGGATCACCTTGACCGCGACCTGGCGCCCGATGACGGGATCCTCGGCCAGGTAGACGATGCCCATGGCGCCCTTGCCCAGCACGCGCTGGACCTGGTAGCGCCCGAACCGGCCCGTCTCTCCCCCGTCCTTGCTCATTCGGCCTGAAGGGCCCGCGGCACCGACCGTCCCTCCTCGGGAGGTGACCTCACGCTCGCCCCGGGAACCGGGGGATCCTACCAGAGAAACCCCGCGCCCTTGCCACGTTACGGGGGGGTTGCTACGCTCCTGCGGCAGATTTCCCGGACGGTCCGTCGCAACCGCGAGCGCCCCGGCGCCATGCCAGACTCCTTCTCCTCGGAAGTCTCGAACGTCCTCGACCAGCTGCTCCAGCGCGAGCGGGCCGTGGACCGCGATCGCGAGGCGCGCAAGCAGGCGTGGAAGGAGGCGGTGTGGGCCTTCCGGGAGATCGCCCGCGAGGCGATCCTGCCGACCCTGCGCGACGTCGAGGAGCCGCTGCGAGCCCGCGGCTGGAGCCCGCTGCTGGCCGACAACTCGCGGTTCGGGCTCACGGTGGGTCTCGACGTCGAGCGCGACGGCTCCGATCCCCGCACCCTCTGCTTCCGGCTCGACACCGACCGCAAGGCGATCGACGCCCTCGTCCTCGGCCCCGGCGATCCCATCGCCCAGGGAACGATCGCGCTGGCCGAGGCGGACCTGCCGTGGGTGCGCCGGACCGTCCTCGCGTTCCTCGATCGTCTCGGTTGAGCGTCCCTCAGTCGCCGACCGGTGCGACCCGCGCCACGAAGTCGAGCAGGGCGCGGTGGAAGAGCTCCGGCCGGTCGAGGTACGAGGGGTGGCGCGCCCCGTCGAGCAGCACCCACTCGGCTCCGGGCACCGCCGCGACGAGCTCGCGCCCGAGCGCGGGATCGACCACCCCGTCCTCGCTCCCCCAGATCGCCAGCAGCGGCACCTCGATCGTCGGCAGGCGTTCGCGGTAGGTCGCGACGCCGACCGGCGCGACGGCGACGAAGCCGGCCAGCAGATCCGGGCGGTCGAGGAGCAGGGGGAAGGCCACCTGGCCGCTCATCGAGGGAGCCACGAGGACGACGCGGGCGAGCTCCAGGCGCACCAGCAGCTGGGCCAGGAAGGAGTCCGTCAGCGCCACGCGGTCGGAGGCGCCGAACCCCGGCAGGTCGAGCGCCAGGGCCCGGTAGCCGGCGTCCGCCAGGACCTCGAGGGTGCCGAGCCGCTCCCAGGTCCGGGCCTGGAAACGGGCGCCGTGCAGCAGAAGCACCGCCGGCCCGGTCTCGGGTCCGGCGACGAGCAGGTGCAGCGAGCCGCCCTCCCACGGCACCGTCTCCGACTCCGACGCCGCGCCGGGTCCTCCGCCCAGCAGGGCCGCGACGAGGGCGAGCACCGCACACCGGCCTCTCATTGCGGGCGATAGCGGTCGAGCCCGTCGAGGAACATCTGCACCGCGAGCGTGGTCAGCACCATGCCCATCAAGCGCTCCATCGCGATCAGCCCCCGCCGCCCCAGGTGCTTCGCCAGCGCCGTGCCGAGCACCAGGATCACCGCGGTCGCCGCCCAGGCCAGCAGCAGCGCCGTCAACCACTCCGGCCACCGACCGGGATCGCGGTTCATGATGAAGAGCACCGAGGCCAGGGCCGAAGGGCCGGCGACGTAGGGAATCGCCAGAGGCACCAGGAACGGCTCACCCTCCAGCTCGTCGTCGAAGGCCCCGCCGCGGCGCCCGGGGAAGATCATCCGCAGGGCGATCAGGAAGAGGATGATCCCGCCCGCCAGGGTCAGCGCCGGCTCCGAGATCCCCAGCGCCCGCAGCACGAAGGGCCCTCCGAAGAGGAACCCCACGAGCACCGCCAGCGCGATCGCCAGCTCCCGCACCACCACCCGCCGCCGCCGCGCCGGATCGACCCGCGCCAGGACGGTCAGGAAGAACGGGATGTTCCCGAACGGGTCGAGGACCAGGAAGAGGAGGAGGGCGGCGGAGGAGAGGGTCATGACCGCCGGGCAGCATAGCCGCGCCCCGGTATCGCTACAATGCCGGCGCAGTCGCCGAACACTCCAGCGCGACGTCTCCCTCCATGACCTTCGACTCCCCCTGGTGGACCCTGGGCGCCGTCCCCGCGCTCATCTTCCTGGCCCGCATCCTCGACGTCGGCGTCGGCACCCTGCGCATCGCGATGGTGGCGCGCGGACACCGGGGCCTGGCGCCGATCTTCGGCTTCTTCGAGAGCCTGATCTGGCTGATCGCCATCAGCCAGGTGGTGCAGCACCTCGACCGCGCCATCCACTACCTGGCCTGGGCGACCGGCTACGCGGCCGGCACCTGGGTCGGGCTGGTGCTCGAGGAGAAGCTCGCCTTCGGCCTGCTGGCCGTGCGGGTCATCACGGGGGAGGACGCCGCCGACGTCCTGAAGGACCTCGAGGGCGCCGCCTTCGACACCACCAGCGTCGCCGCCCGCGGCCTGAAGGGCCGGGTGCGCCTCCTCTTCAGCGTCATCCGCCGCCGCGACCTCGGCCGCTTCCAGGCCATCGTCGAGCGCCGCCACCCCACCGCCTTCGTCTCGATCTCCGACGTGCGCTCGGTCAAGGAAGGCTTCGGCTTCACCGCCCAGCCCCGCAGCCGCCGCCGCACCCAGCTGCGCAAGTAGGTCCATCGGTCGCCTGACGACCAACCGAACCGCGAGCCCGCCGTCGAGCTCGACGGCGTCGACCGATCCGGGAACGGTTGCAACCCGGCCGGGGCGCCGCCGTATCTCGGGCATGTCCACCGACTGGTCGGCCGGTCCGTCCGTGCGTGGCGCGGTACTGAGCGACTCGGGGACCTTCGCCTCGCGGCAGCCGGCGCAGACCGGGGAGGTGCGGTCGCGGTGGACGGCCGCCCTGGGGCTGGCGGAGTATCGGTTCGAGCCGGGGACGGTGTTGCCGGACCACGGGCATCCGTGGGCCTCGCTCAACTGGACGCTGGCCGGGACCATGACCGACCGCTTCGGCAGCCGCCGGCGCGAGCACCGGCCCGGCGGGCTCGGCTTCCATCCGCCCGCTCTCGACCACCGGGTGGAGGTCGGGGGCGAGGGTGGCCGGGCCTTCCATCTCGAGATCCGGACGCAGTGGCTCGAGCGGGCGCGGGTCGCCGCGATGGAGGAGAGCTTCCTGCCCCGCTGCGACGGTCCGCTGCTCGGCGTGCTGGAGCGTCTGCGCACCGAGCTCTGGGCCTGGGACGGGAGCTCGCCGCTGATCGCCGAGGGGCTCGCCCTCGAGTTGCTCGGCCTCCTGCAGCGCTCGTCCCGTCCGCGGGACGGCCGCCGTCCGGCGTGGATCGAGCGCGCCGTGGAGCGCGTCGGCGAGTCGCGGGAGCGCGTCACCCCGACCGAGCTCGCGGCCGAGGTCGGTGACGACCCGACCCGGGTGGCCCGCCTCTTCCGCCGCCACGTGGGAGAGTCGATCGGCGACTACGGCCTGCACGCCCGGCTGCGCAGAGCCCACCTGCTGGTCACCTCGACCGACCGCACGATCGCCGACATCGCGCACGAGCTCGGCTTCTCGGACCACGCGCACCTGACCCGCCGCTTCAAGCGGCGGTTCGGCGTGCCGCCGTCGCGACTGCGCGGCCCCGATCGGCCCCTCTAGCGCCTCGCCGCGCCCGTCCTACTCGCCGCAGCGCTCCGGCGGCTCGACCGGCCTCCAACCCTCCGGCACCAGCCGGGCCGGCATGTCGGCCAGCGTGTAGCCGGCGACGGCGAGCAGGGCGACGGCGCGGCGCAGGTTCTGGGGGTCGACCTTGTCGAGGGTGTCGGCCTCGGTGTGGTGCCAGTCGAAGTAGTGCTCGCCGACGGTCTGCAGCATGAGGCCCGGCACGCCGTCGCACATCAGGGGACCGATGTCGGCGCCGCCGCCGCCGCGCGCGACGGCTCCGGCCTCGATGCCTTCGAGCAGGGGACCGAGCCCCCGCAGCAGCCCATAGGCCTGTTCGTAGACGGCGTCGCCGCCTTCGGGGTCGACGCCCGCCAGGCCGAAACCGAGCCCGATCGGGCGCTCGGCGCCCATGTCCATCTCGATCGCCGCGACGTGGTCGCCGATGGCGTCGCCGACCGCCTCGCGATAGGCCTTGCCGCCGGCCAGACCGTTCTCCTCGTTGGTCCACAAGACCACCCGCAGGGTCCGGCGCGGCCGCAGGCCGAGCTCGTGCAGCAGGGTCAGCGCCTGCCAGGCGGCGACGCAGGAGGCCCCGTCGTCGTGGGCCCCCTGGCCCACGTCCCACGAGTCGAAGTGCCCGCCCATCACGACGACCTCTTCCGGCTTCTCGGAGCCCACGATCTCGGCGATCACGTTGGCCGACTGCGCGTCGGGCAACGTCTGCGCTCCCATGACCAGCTTGAGGGTGACCTCGTGACCGTGGTCCTGCATGCGGCGCAGCCACGCAGCGTCCTCGGGGGTGATGGCCGCCGTGGGGATCTTGGGCTGCTCCTCGTCGTAGTTCATGGCCCCGGTGTGGGGCGTGTAGAGGCTGTGCCCGGTCGCCGAGCGCACCAGGGCGGCGACGGCTCCCTTCGCGGCGGCGCGGGACGCCCCGTCGCCGCGATAGCGCACCGTCGTGCCGTAGCCCTCCCAGGGCACCGCGTAGACGACGATGCGGCCCTCGACCCGCTCGCGCGGCAGAGCCTCGAGCTCGGCCCAGTCGCCCACCACCACGACCGGAGCCGTGATGCCCTCGGCGGGCGTCCCCACGGAGCGCCCGAGACCGAGCATGGCCAGCGGCCGCGGCCGCGGCGCGACCACCTCCAGCGACTCCTCGCCGCGCACCCAGTGCGGCACCATCACCGGCTGGCGCCGGACGTTCTCGAGACCCTCGGCCTCCATCGACGAGACCGCCCAGTCGATGGCCTCCTCGAGCTCGGGGGATCCGGAGAGGCGGTGCCCGATCTCCGTGGTCAGGTAGTCGAGCTTGTCCCAGCCGTCGACGTCGGTCAGCGCGGCGCCGAGAATGCGCGAAGCCTCGTCCCGATAGATATCCGCGAGGCTTTGGCCGGCGGCCGGTCCGGCGACGACGAGGCAGAGGGACAGCAGGGCGAGAGACGGGACGGGCGAACGACGCATGGCACCTCCTGGGAGCCTCCGATCCTACCGGACCGGAGCCGTTGCGCCCCGATTGCGCCATTGACGCTCCGCGGGCCGGGGAGTACCGTGAAAAGCGACCGAGCGACGCGCCACGAAAAGGAGGTTCGACCTGCGACCACCCGGCCACCGACAGCCCTCAGGGACGTCGAGTCTCGGCCTTCCTGGGGGCGCACACAGGCCCTGAGCCGCCTTTCGACACCACAGCCCGAAGACGGTCCCGCAAGGGACGCACGGGATCGCCGGGACCGGGTCGCCAGACCCCCGAGGGGAGGCGGACGGAGCCGGAAGAAGCCGGAGCGACGCTCCGGCTTCTTCTCGTTCGGGCCCGCCGGTCAGGAGACGCGGGGGACGAGGGCGAGGTCGAGCACGACGTAGCCGTTCAGGTCGCCCTCTTCGAGCAGCGAGACCTCGGTCGCCTTCGGCGCCCGCGCGCCGCGGGTGCGATCGAGCACCGTGTGGGTGAACCGTCGCGGCGCCCGGAAGGCGAGGCGCAGGCGCCCGTCTTCGAAGTGCACCGGAGCGTCCTCGCTCTTGCCGGCGTTGTGCACCGAGAGCTCCCCGGACTCGTCGATGACGATCTGCGCACGGTCGGTCGTCGCCACGGTCAGATTGCGGACCTTCTGCTCCGAGTCCGCGATCGAGTCCGACAGGGCCTTCGTGAGGTTGCCGACGAGGCCGCCGAGCATGCCGCCGGTGCGGCCGCGGAAGAGCACGCCGAGGCCGCCGCCCATCGAGCGATCGAGGAAGCGCACGATGGGGTTGTGGCGATTGCGGTCCGAGACGCTGATCTTGAGCGCCGTCTCGCCCTGCACGACCTCCTTGAAGAGGCCGTTGTCCCAGAACGAGGGCCGCTTGCCGAAATCGGAGAAGACCTCGCCGCTCGGCAGATCGAGCTCCTTCAGGCTGGTCACGACCGCGGTCCCGGAGCGCGGGTATGCCAACACCGCGACGACGACGTTGCGCGAGGCGCTCTTGCGCCGGCTCTGCTTGGTGCCGACGGCGTCCGCACCGTTGTACTCGACCTTGATCTCGCGGATCGTGGCCCGCAGCAATCGCTCGCTCATGACGGGGGTTCCCGCGCGGAGTACGCGGAAGGGCGGAATGGTGCCCCGGGGACGGGTTCCTGTCAAGGCCGGCGAGGCCTTTGCTAGCATCCCGCCGACCCGAACGACAGACCGAGGAGGCCGCACCGATGTCCGACCGCAAACGCCCGCGGAGTCGCTCCGTCCACCCGATCGCCCTGACGCTCCTGCTGCTCGCGGCGCCGACCCTGGCCGCGGGTGACGGGGACGCGGATCCGTTCGCGGGGCTGGCGCTGCGCAACATCGGCCCGGTCAACATGTCCGGCCGCGTCACCGACATCGAGGGAATCCCCGGCGATCCCGACGTCGTCTATGTCGGCGCGGCCTCGGGCGGCGTCTGGAAGACGACGGACGGCGGCCTCACCTTCGCGCCCGTCTTCGACGAGCAGCCGATCGCCTCGATCGGCGACATCGCCCTGGCACCGTCGAACCCCGACGTCGTCTACGTCGGCACCGGCGAGGCCAATCCGCGCAACAGCGTCTCCTTCGGCGACGGCGTCTACAAGTCCACCGACGGCGGTCGCAGCTGGCGCCACGTCGGGCTCGGGGACACCCGGCACGTGACGAAGATCCTCGTCCATCCGACCGACCCGGACCTGGTCTACGTCGCGGCACTGGGTCACGTCTTCGGCCCCAACGAGGAGCGGGGCGTCTTCCGCTCGCGCGACGGCGGCGCGAGCTGGCAGAAGGTGCTCTACCTCGACGACCGGCACGGCGCCTCCGATCTCGCGATGGACCCGCACAACCCGAACATCCTCTTCGCGGGGCTGTGGGCCTTCGACCGCAAGCCGTGGACCCACACCTCGGGCAGCGAGGAGGGCGGCCTCTGGCGCAGCGTCGACGGCGGCGACACGTGGGAGGAGATCGAGGAGGGGATCCCCGAGCTCACCGGCCGCATCGGGGTGGAGGTCTCGCGCTCGAACCCCGACGTGGTCTACGTGATCGCCGAGACCCACGAGGGGATCGTGTTCCGCTCCAGCGACCGGGGCGAGACCTTCGAGAAGGTCAACGACGAGAAGGAGGTCGTCTCCCGCGGCCTCTACTACACCCACATCCGGGTCGACCCGGCGGACGAGAATCGCGTCTACTCGGTGGCCAGTCGCCTCTGGCTCTCGACCGACGGAGGCCGCGAGTTCGAGCGCATCTCGCCGTCGACCCACGTCGACTTCCACGCCCTGTGGATCGACCCGACGAACCCGAATCGCCTCTGGCAGGGGCAGGACGGCGGTGTGGCGGTCTCCTACGACCGGGGTCGCACGTGGGAGCCGATCCGCAATCTGCCGATCGCGCAGTTCTACCAGGTCTACGCCGACGATCGGGAACCCTTCTACTACCTGGGCGGCGGTCTCCAGGACAACGGCACCTGGTACGGCCCGAGCGCCACCCGCGAGCCGGCCGGCATCCTCGAGGACGACTGGCGGATGATGTCCTTCGGCGACGCCTACTACGTCGTCTCGCATCCCGACGACCCGGAGGTCTTCCTCTCCGAGTACCAGGGCGGCGGCATCGTGCGCACCGACATGACGACGCGCCGCCAGGTCGACGTCTCGCCGCAGCCGCGGCGCAACGACGGCGGGCCGGTGGGCGAGCTGCCCTACCGCTTCAACTGGAACGCCCCGATCATCCAGTCGCCGAACGACCCGTACACCGTCTACTTCTGCGGCAACGTGGTCTTCAGGACGCGCGATTTCGGCGACAGCTGGGACGTCATCAGCCCGGACCTGACGACCGACGATCCCGAGAAGCAGAAAGATGCCGGTGGACCTGCCTTCATCGAGAACACCACGGCGGAGTACCACACGACGATCATCAGCTTCGCCGAGTCCGCCGCCGAGGCCGGCGTGCTCTGGGCGGGCACCGACGACGGCAACCTGCAGATTTCGCGCGACGGCGGCGGCTCCTGGACCAACGTGATCGAGCACGTCCCCGGAGTCCCCGCGGCCTCGCCCGTCTCGCACGTCGAGCCTTCGCGGCAGGACGGCGGCACGGCCTGGGTCGCCTTCGACCGGCACATGTTCGACGACTTCCGTCCCCACCTCTTCGTCACCCATGACTACGGCGCCACCTTCCGCCGCGTCCCGACGGAGGGCATCCCCGAGACCGCCTGGGTCTGGGTGCTGCGGCAGGACCCGCGCAACCCGGATCTGCTCTGGGCCGGCACCGAGCTCGGCCTCTACGCCTCCTGGGACCGCGGCGAGTCCTGGCGCCGCGCCCACGGCGACAACCTGCCGACGGTGGCGATCCACGACCTGATCGTCCATCCCCGGGAGAACGACCTGATCCTCGGGACCCACGGTCGCGCCCTCTGGATCCTCGACGACGCGACGCCTCTCCAGCTCTGGAGCCCGGAGGTCGCCGCCGAGCCCGCCCACCTCTTCCCCGTGCGCACCGCGACGCGCTTTCCGAGCCAGTTCACCCGCTACGGCCTCGGCGACAAGGAGTTCAAGGCCCCGAACCCCGAGACCGGAGCGCTCATCACCTACTCCCTGGCGGAATCGCTCGACGCCGAGCCGGACTCCGAGGGAGCCGACGAGGCGGACCGTCCGGAAGAGGGCGACGCCGAGCCGCGGTTGGAGGTGGTCGTCCTCGACGCCTCGGGAACGGTCGTTCGCACCCTCGAGGATCTCCCCACGGAGAAGGGGTTCCACCGCGTCTCGTGGGACCTGACGATGGACCCGCCCTTCCAACGCAAGGAGCCGGAGGAGTCCTTCCTGGGCTTCGGCGGACCGGTCGGGCCGGCCGTCCTGCCGGGCACCTACACCGTGCGGTTGAGCCTCGACGGCACCGCCTCCGAGCAGCCCGTCACCGTCCGTGTCGACCCCACGGTCGACGTGGACGAGGAGGCGCTGCGCCGCCAGCAGGAGGCCGCCCTCGAGCTCCGCGACATGATCGACGCCGTCAACCACGGGCTGCGGGCGCTCGATGTCCTCGACTCCCAGCTCACGGCGCGACGCGAGACCGCCGAGCTGCTGGAGATCGAGATCCCCGCCGGCGTGGAGGAAGCGTGGAAGGCCTTCGACGAGCGGTCGGACGCGATCGAGAGCGGCTTGGCCCGGGAGGAGAACCAGCCCTTCTGGAGCCAGAGCCCCCGGCTCGTCGACCATCTCGAAGAGCTCTTCGCCGCCGTGGACAACCAGTTCCAGGCCCCGACCGGGGCCCAGAGCGCGCTCCTGGCCGCGCTGCGGAGCGAGCTCGCCGAGGCCATGGACGGCCTCGACGACCTGCTCACCGGCGGCGTGCCGGAGCTCAACGCGAAGCTTTCGGAAGCCGGCATTCCGCCGGTCGGCATCCCGGCTCCGATCGCCCGGCCGTAGCTCCCGGTGCTGGCACTCGGTGGGCCGCCGGAAGGTAGACTACGCCTCAGAGTTCTGACGTCATCAGTGAGACGGTCGTCGGTCGCGGGCGCGACGGGCGCCTGCCGGCGCGCGGCCGGAAAGGAGGGTCCATGAGATGGGGAAAGGTCTTCCTCGGCGGGATCGTCGGGGGCATCGTCATGTGGCTGGTCGACTTCGTCCAGCATGGGGTGATCATGGCCGACACGTACATGAGCTACCCCGAGGTCTTCAACCAGGCCGAGAACCCGAACGCCCCGTGGTGGTTCCTGCTCGTCGAGGTGTGCATCGCCATCGCGGCCGCCATGCTGTTCGTGAAGACCCGCGGGAGCTGGGCCGCCGGTGTCTCGGGAGGGCTGACGTTCGGCTTCTTCCTCGGCCTCGTCGGCTTCTTCCCGAACTTCTTCCACCCGCTGACGATCGACGGCTTCCCGTACTACCTGGCCTGGTGCTGGGGCGGGATGACGATGATCGCGTCGCTGGTGCTGGGAGCGGTGCTCGGGCTGATCGTCAAGGCTTGATCCCGCGCAGGCTGCCGGGACGCTCGGGACGCCGGGAGCGGGTCGCTGCATCGACCGCGCTCCCGGCGATCCCCCGTTCGGTTCAGCCCCGGACCATGTCGGCCGCGACCTGGGGCTTGGCGGAGGGCACGAAGTCCTCCATCACCGCCTTGCGCAGCAGCGAGGGCGGCAGCAGGCCCTGCGACAGGATGAAGTCGTGGAAGGCGTGGCGGTCGAAGGCGTCGCCGAGCATGCGCTCGGTGTCGGTGCGCAGCTCCATCAGGCGCTGGTAGCCGCAGAAGTAGGCGGTGGCCTGCGCCGGCGCCCAGAAAGTGTAGCGCTCGACCTCCTGCAGCGCCATCGCGTGGGAGGTGACGACCTCGTGCTCGAGCACGCGGAAGGCATCCTCGCGGGAGATCTCCCCCAGCTGCAGCCCGGGATCGAGGTAGGCCCGAGCCGCTCGCAGCAGCCGGTGCTGGAGGGCCATGAGCTGCCCGTCGAGCGGCTCGTAGGGCTTCATCTCCGCCTCGGCGTAGAGCGCCCAGCCCTCGGCATTCACCGAGTTGAAGGCGAAGAGGGCCCGGGCGAGGGAGACGCCCCGCTCGACCATCGCCGACCACTGGAGCTCGTGGCCGGGGCGTCCTTCGTGGACGGTGAGGGTCCAGGAGGCGGCCTGGTTGGTGAAGTCGTCGAAGCCGACGTCCTCCCCGTCCTCGCCGGGGATGGAGAGGGGCAGCACGAACTGTCCGCGCTCCCCGGTGTTGCCGATCAGCCGCGGCGGCTGCATGTGGGGCGCCGGGACGGCCGCGCTCTCGGCCTCGCTGGCCAGCCGGATGATCGCGTCGCGCTCGGGCAGGGTGATGACGTCGTGGTCGCGGATGAGCTTCTCGACGTCCTTCATGCGCTGCTCGTAGTGCGGCAGGATCGCCTCGCCGACGAGCTGCTCCTTCTTGAGCTCGCGGATGACGTCGCGGTAGTCGGTCGACTCGTAGCCGCGCTGGGTGGCGATCAGCTCGGCGATCGACTGCATCTCGTTCTGGATCTCCCGGAAGGAGGTCTTCGCCCGGCTCACGAGCTCCTGCACCGGCATGTCGACGCCGACGGTCTTGAGGTTGTAGGCGTAGACCTCGGCGGGGAGACGGAAGTCGTCGCGCGCGTGCTGCATCAGCTCGTCGCGCACGAAGGCGTCGTAGCCGGCGAGCTGGTCGCGCAACGTGGCGTAGGTGTCCTCGTACCCCTCGATGCCGTACTTCTCGAACAGCTGGCCGATGCCGTCGACGTAGCGGGACGAGTTGGAGAGGCTCTTCTCGAGCTCGCCGCGGAAGGGACCGAGCAGTCCGGGCTCGTTCATCCAACGCCGGATGTAGGCCTCCGCCTGCTCGGCGATCGGCGTGTAGCCCTCGACCTCGCCGGCGTACTTGCGCAGCCGCACAAGGGCCGCCGGGCGGCGCTCCTCGGGGATCTGGTCGTCGAGCAGGGCGTGGATGCCCTGGAAGACCGTGTTGGCCACGTCGAAAGTGGGGATGAGGTTGCGCTCGTAGACGCGGGTCCCCTCGATGTTGTCCTCGGCGGCCTGGATGAGGATCTCGAGATCCTGCCGCACGGCTGGATCTTCCTCCGCCGCGAGCCGCTCCTGCAGCGTCGCGATCGCGCCCTCGAGCGCCTCCACGGTCCGGTCGTTGATGTCCAGGGGCAGCTCGAACACCTCTTCGTCGAGGCCGTCGACGCCGAACTGGCCGGCCCCCTCCGGGGCGAATCGGGCGAGGACCTCGAGCAGGACCTGCGAGTTCTCGTTGCTGCGGGAGACCCAGTCGGGCTCCTGGGCCCGGACCGGGACGACGGCGAGGGCGAAGGCGAGTGCCAGGGCGACGGGCGACAGACGGCGGATGGGATGGACCATCGGGCTTCCTCCGGGTTCGTTCAGGGGTCTGCGACCGCTCGGCCGCAGCCCACACTACGCACGAATCCGCCGCAAGTTCCAGGAAGGCGTCGAACGAGGCCGCCCGTCGGGGGGCACCCTCCCCGCCCCGGCGCGTGGTGCGCGCCCCGGCGGCAGCGTCCTACCCTGGGCAGGGCAGATCGTAGGCCCGACGTCCAAGGAGGTGCCCTGTGACTCGACGAACCATGACCGGCCTCGCGGTGGGCCTGGCGGCGCTCCTCGTGGCCGTCCTGCTGGGCGTCGCCTCCGCCCAGGACAACGCCGGCTTCGCGGTGGCCAAGGGGCGAACGACGTTCCGCACCTACTGCGCCAGCTGCCACGGTGAGCACGCCGACGGCCACGGCGCCGTCGCCCAGTACCTCACCGTGCCCCCGGCGGACCTGACCGCCATCAGCGAGCGCTACGGCGAGTTCCCGACCGAACGGATCCGTCAGATCATCGACGGTCGCGAGGAGGTGCGCACACACGGCAATCGCGACATGCCGGTGTGGGGCGACATCTTCGGCACGCCGCTCGTGCCGAAGGAGAGCACCGAGGATCCGGAGGTGCGCTCCGGCCGCATCATCGACGAGCTGGTCCACTACCTGCAGAGCATTCAAGCGACCGACTGAGCCCGCGGTCCGCGGCGGGGGCGCGAAGGATTCGGGGCCGGGCGGCTCTCGTACCGAGGAGCCCCCGGTTTCCGCTTTCCTCGGAGGTCCTCCATGCCGCGCCGCCCCCTTCTCGCCGCGCCCGTCGCCCTCGCCCTCCTGCTCGCTTCGCCGATCCTCGGGCCGCGCGAGCGACTCGACGCCGCGGACCGGGAGCTCTCCCGGCCGGAGTGGATCGCCCGGCACATGGACCGGGTGCCCCTCTCCGGCGGCGTCCTGCCGAGCACCGGCCTCGCGGTCGACCTGGGCGGCGAGCTCCAGCCGATCGGCGCGCCCGGCCGGCGGGCGCAGCGCCGGCGGCGGCTCTCGAGCGACATCCTCGCCGGTGCCTCCCACCCGCAGCCCGGCACCCAGGCCGAGGTCTACCTCCACGTCGACCCCGAGGACCCGGACCACCTGGTCGCCGGCTGGCAGGAGAACCGCTTCCCCGACGGCGGGGCCCAGGCGCTCGGCGTCGCGGTTTCGTTCAACGGCGGCGCCTCCTGGATCGAGAGCCTGGTGCCCGGTCTCACGGTCGCCTCGGAGGGCCGCTGGGAGCGCGCCTCGGACCCCTGGGTGGCCTTCGGCCCGGGCGGCGAGATCTGGTACTCGAGCCTGCTCTTCAACGCCTCCGACCCGAGCAACGCGATCGGCGTCTCGCGCTCCACCGACGGCGGGCTCACCTGGGAGCCGCCGATCGAGGTCGCCTTCCAGCCCCTCGACTTCAACGACAAGGAGGCGATCACGGTCGACACCTTCCCGGAGAGCCGCTTCCACGGCCGCGCCTACGCCGTCTGGGACATCAACGAGACGGGCTCGTCCGGACAGTCCTTCGTGGCCCAGAAGCTGGTCGTCGCCCGCAGCAAGCCGAACGGCCGCGGCTTCAAGCGGCCGAAGCGGGTGCAGCGCTCCGCGGTCAACATCGGCGTCGTTCCCCGGGTCGGCGCCGACGGCACGGTCTACCTCGTCTGGGCCGGCCTCGCTCCCGGTGAGCCCCGCAACGCGCCGTTCGGCATCTTCTTCTCCCGTAGCCGCAACGGCGGCCGCCGCTGGTCGCCGCCGCGCCGCATCGAGACCCCGATGACCCTCGGCGTCGCCAACATCCGCGGCGGCTCCGGCCTCCCCGACTTCGACCTCGACCCGGCCTCCGGCCGCCTCCTCGTGGCCTGGGAGGACGCCCGCTTCACCGGCGTCGACCAGGCCGTCCTGATGAGCTCGACCGACGGCGGCGACACCTGGGGCCCCGTCCACCCGGTCAGCGCCTCTCCCCCGGACGCCCCCAACTTCACCGTCTCGGTCGCCGCCAACGCCCGCGGCGACGTCGCCGTCTCCTACATGAGCCTCGAGAACGACCCCTCCAGGAGCTTCCTCGTCGACCACTACGTCCGCCTCTCCACCGACGGCGGCGACACCTTCGGCCCCCCGATCCGCGCCAACCGCCGCACCTTCGACATCCGCCGCGCCGCCCAGGCCGGGGGCTTCTTCCTCGGCGACTACATGGGCCTCGCCGGCTCCGACACCGCCTTCCACGCCCTCTGGGTCGACACCACCCACCGCGCCCGCGGCGGCCTCCAGCCCGACGTCTTCAGCGCCCGGGCGCGATAGGCGGCGAGCCGGCCCGCCGACGCGGACTCGCCCCGCTCGTCGCAGGACCGCCCTCGAGGTGTCTCTCTCGAGGTGTATGTCTCCATCGAGGTGTCCCTCCATCGAGGTGTCCTCCATCGAGGTGTCCTCCATCGAGGTGTCCCTCTCTCGAGGTGTCAGAGACGTTCCTCTGTCCCCCCTCGAGGTGTCCCCCCTCGAGGTGTCAGGGACGTTCCAGGGACGTTCGGGAGAGCGACCGGCGCGTCCTGTCGAAGGCACTCGCTCAGCTGCTGCGAGATTGCACGGCAGGAATCCGTCCTAGAAGACGTGGGACGCGATCTGCGCCATATCCCGGTGGGGGACGGTCTCGTCGAAGTGACCGACCGTTGCTTCCAGAGCCGCTTCCTGCTGAGGCCCTCGCCGCGGCTCAATGCCATCGTGGTCGGAGCCCTCGCTCGGGCGGCGAGGCGCTACGGCGTCGGCGTGGTCGACTACAGGGTGCTCTCCAACCACTTCCATCTCCTCCTCCTCTGCCATGAGCCGTGGCGACTGGCGGCCTTCATGCGCGACTTCAAGTCCAAGCTCGCCAAGGAGATCCAGCGGCTTCACGACTGGAGGGGCACCGTCTTTCCCGGTCGCTACCACTCCGTGCCCGTCTCCGACGAGCCCGAGGCCCAGCAGGCGCGCCTGCGCTACTTGCTCGAGCAGGGGGTGAAGGAGGGGCTGGTCACCTCACCCCGTCACTGGCCGGGAGCGCACGGCACCACGGCGCTCCTGACGGGCAGACCCGCACGGGGCCTCTGGATCGACCGCACGGCGCAGTGTCTGGCGTTCAAGCGCGGCAAGGACGCCGGCGAGCTCGACTTCACGACCGAGGAGGAGCTCGAGCTCACTCCCCTGCCCTGCTGGTCCCACCTCGGGGCGGTCGAGCGCCAGGACCGGGTCCGCGCCCTGGTGGGCGAGATCGAGGCCGGGGCCGCGGAGAACGCCCGGCGCACGGGCCGCCCCGTCCTCGGTCGGCGTGAGATCCTCCGCCGCGATCCCCACGGCTCACCGGCCGTCGAGACCCGCTCCCCGGCGCCGCGCTTCCACGCCGCCTCGAAGCGCGTGCGACAGCAGCTCCTGCGCGCCTACTACGCCTTCCTCGACGCCTACCGCACCGCGGCCGAGGCCTTGCGGGCCGGCCGTTTCGACCAGGCCCACTTCCCGCCTGGTGCCATTCCGCCGCCGCTCGCCCCGATTCCGCTCAGACCCGGCTGACCCAGCCTCCTCCCGAGCCGCCCCGACAGCACGATTCCGTTCCCGGTCGACACCCCCATCGTCGTCCCGGCCGAGGCTCACCCGTCCCGCGTTCTTCGGGCTCCTGAGCCTCCAGTCCTCCGCAAAAGACGGCAACGAGAGGGCAGCAACCGCCACGAATCGCTACCGTTCGGCGGCTCGAGGAGCGCCGTGTCGGGACTTCACGCCTCCGAGCGAGTGAGGCTTCCCGTGCCTCCCGAAAGGTCCTTGACACATCCTCGGAGACACATCCTCGGACACATCCGCGACGGCACCTCCGCGGCGCAGTCGCCCGAGGGCCCGAGGGCCGAGGGAACCCACCCTCAGTGGTGCCGAGCGCGGTCGAGGCGGGCGAGGAGGGAGTCGGGGGCGAGGCCGAGGTCACGCTCGACCTCGTGGACGCTCTCGGCGGAGCCGAAGCCGGCGAGGTAGGCGTTGAGGCGGGCGGCGGCGGTGGTGTCGAGGAAGTCGCCGGGGGTGAGGGCGTCGAGCTCGCTCACCAGGTCGGGGAGGACGCGCTGGAGGTGGAACTTCTGGTGCTTGCGCTCGGCGGGCCAGAAGGGGCCGGCGGGGGTCACCGGGGGCTGCGTGCGCAGGCCGGTGCGGCGGTAGGCCTCCCTGGCCTCTTCGGTCTGCTCGCGGCCGTGGGCGAAGACCCCGGTCTCGACCCGGCGGGGGCCGCCCTCGAGGCCGACGGGGTGGCTCGCGAGGAAGACGTCGACGAGCTCCTCGTAGGCGATGCGGGTCGGGTCGAAGGTGACCTCGACAGCCTCCACGTGGTCGCCGGTGTGGTGGTAGGTCGGGTCCTCGAGGGTGCCACCGGTATAGCCCACCCGCGTGCCGACGACGCCGTCCAGACTCCCGAACCGGGAGTCGCCGGACCAGAATCAGCCGACGGCGAAGGTCGCGGTCTCGAGCTCGGGAGGCGTCTGGGCCCCGACGAGCTGGGCGCCGAGGCCCTGCGGGAGCAGGAGGGCAGCGAGGAGGAGACCGGCGGCGCGCATACCCGAGGTACGGCGCCGCCGGGAGAGCGGATCGGTGTGAGGACCGATCGCGCTCAATCGATATCGCGCTCCGTCCAGGGTGCTCCCTGGAGCTCGATCTCGCGCCCCGGAGTCCACGGCGCGCCGGCGGCCGCCAGCTCCTCCTCGATCGCGGCGATCGCCGCCAGGGCCTCGTCGAGGCGCCCCGAGGCCGCCTCCAGGCCGCCCTCCGCCAGCTCGAGCTGACGCCGGTGGGTCGCGGTGGGCGGCTGGCGCGTGCCCGGGCCCGTAGACGACCTGATAGAGCCGGTCGAAGACCGAGGGCAGGCGCGACTCGTTGAGCGAGCCCGGCACCGGATCACCCGTCAGATCGACCCGCAGATCGTAGAGGCTGCGCTCGGCCTCGCGGATCCGCGCCAAGGCTCGGAGAGGTGCCAGGGGTTTGTTCGTAGGCCTTGGTCAGGTAGGGAGCTTCTCCTCGGCGGCGTCGAGCCGCGACCCACGCCCTGGGCACGCCGGGAGAGCTCGGCGACGCGGACGTGGAACGCCGCCACCTCGCCGGGATCGCCGGGCAGGGCTTGGTTCTCGAGCGGCACGACCTCGAAGCTCTCGGGGCCGGCCAGCGTCGTGGCCTCGCCGTCCTGGACCATGACGAGCGCCACGGAGTAGCGTCCCGGCGCGGCCAGCGGACCGCGATCGGGCTCCGCCCACGGCGGCAGCCAGCCCGGGGTCTCGAGCGAGATCGGGTCGACGCTCGGCAGGTGGAGGTCCCAGGCCACGCGGTGGAACCCCTCGCCGTCCGGGGCCTCGACGCGGCGCACCGGCCGGCCCTCGGCGTCGGAGACCTCCAGCCACAGCTCGGCCTCGTGCTCGAGGCGCTCGGCGCGCAGCTGGTCGACGCCGGGGAAGGGCACGTCCTTCCCCGCCTCGGCGAGCTCCTTCTCGCGCGCCTTGCGCTCCTCGCCGCTCGTGCGCGAGAGCTCCTCGCCCAGGTGATAGGTGACGACGGCCCCGAACGGCGGGTTGTCGGCCAGGTAGTAGCTGCTCCCCTGGTACCCGGTGCCGCGCACCGCCAGCGGCATCGACGGGACGTACCAGAGAGCGTCCCGCACCGGGTAGAGGACGGCGCGCTCGTCGAGCCGCTCCGGCGTCAGGCCGCGCAGCGGCGCGTAGTCGTCGAGCACGTAGAAGCCGCGGCCGAAGGTCGCCGCCACCAGGTCGCCCTCGCGCCGCTGGATGACGAGATCGCGCACCGCGATCGTCGGCAGGCCGGCCTCGAGGCGGATCCAGTGGCCGCCGCCGCGCGTGAAGTAGACCCCGTGCTCGGTGCCCAGGAAGAAGAGGTCCGGGTCCACCTCGTCCTGCTCGATCGACCAGAGGATCACCCCGGCGGGCAGGTCGCCGGCCATCGAGCTCCAGGTGCGCCCTCGGTCGCGGCTGACGACGAGGTAGGGCGAGAAGTCCCCCTTCTTGTGGTTGTCGAAGACGACGTAGACGGTGTCGGGGTCGGCGACGGAGGCCTTGATCTCGTTGACGAAGGAGCCTTCGGGCACGCCGGAGACCGACTCGATCCGGCGCCACGCGCCGCCACCGTCCTCCGAGACCGCCACGACGCCGTCGTCGCTCCCGGTGTAAAGGAGGCCCTCGACCAGCGGCGACTCGGCGACCGCCGTCAGGGTCGAGTAGAGCGACATGGCGCCGGTGTCCCAGAGGTCGTCGAGGCCGCGGCGGCGACCCATGATGGCCAGCTCGTAGCGGTTGAGATCGCGCGTCAGATCACCCGAGATCGCCCGCCACGAGGAGCCGCGGTCGTCGCTGCGCCAGAGGCGTTGCGAGCCGAAGTAGAGGCGCTGCGGATCGTGCGGGCTGATGAGGACGGGAGCGTCCCAGTTCCAGCGCTCGGCACCCTCCCCGGGCTCCGGCTGCGGCTGGATGTCCAGGGCCTCGCCGCTCCTCTTGTCGTAGCGGGTGAGCGTCCCGCCCTGGATCGAGGCGTAGACGATGTCCGGGTTCGTCGGGTCGATGGCGCACGCGTAGCCGTCGGCCCCCAGCGGAACCGTCCAGTCGGCATTGCGGATCCCGTGCACGTTGGTGGTCGCGATCGGCCCCAGCTGGGTGCCGTTGTCCTGGGTGCCGCCGACGACGTTGTAGAACGGCGTGTCGTTGTCGACCGCCGCCTTGTAGATCTGGGTCACCGGCAGGTTGGGCGTGAAGCGCCAGCTGCCGCCGTGGTCGAAGGTCTCGTAGAGGCCGCCGTCGCAGCCCACGATCAAGTGCTCGCCGTCGCGCGGATCGATCCACATCGCGTGGCTGTCGCTGTGCTTGTCGGGCTCGTCCAGGCGCTGGAAGGTCGCCCCGCCGTCGGCGCTCCACTGGAGGAAGACGTCCATCTGGTAGATGCGGTCGGCATCGGTCGGCGAGGCCTCGATCTCCTGGTAGTAGTGCGGGCCGGTGCCGCCAGAGATGTAGCCGCTGCGCTTCTGCCAGCTCGCCCCCCGGTCGGTCGAGCGGTAGAGGCCCTGCGAGCCCTCTCCCGCCTCGACGGTGGCGTAGACGAGGTCCGGGGAGGCGGGCGAGACCGCGAGGGCGATCTTGCCGAGGTCCCCGGAGGGGAGGCCGTTGGTGAGCTCCGTCCACGTCTCGCCCCCGTCGGTCGACCGCCAGACGCCGGAGCCCGGTCCGCCCGCCATCAGGGCCCAAACGGTCCGCCGGCGCTGGTAGGCCGCCGCGTAGAGGACGTCGGGGTCCGCCGGGTGCAGCTCGATGTCGGTGGCTCCCGTGTCGGGTCCGAGGTCGAGCACCAGCCGCCAGCTCTTGCCGCCGTCGTCGCTCTTGTAGACGCCGCGATCGCCGCCGCTCGCCCACAGCGGCCCTTCGACGGCCACCCACACCACGTCGGGGTTCGCGGGGTGGACGACGATCTTGCCGATGTGCTCCGAGGCCCCGAGCCCCATGTTCTTCCAGCTCCGGCCGCCGTCGTCGGAGCGGTAGACGCCGTCGCCCCAGCCGACGTGACGGCCGCTGACGTTCTCCCCGGTCCCGACCCAGACGATCGACGGCTCGGAGGGCGCCAGGGCGATGTCGCCGATCGAGTAGGAGGCCTGGTCGTCGAAGATCGGAGTCCAGGTGGTGCCGGCGTCCGTGCTCTTCCACACACCGCCCGAGCCGACACCGACGTAGCGCGTGGCCGGATCGGAGGGATCCACCTCGATGTCGGCGATGCGGCCCGACATCAGGGCCGGGCCGATGGAGCGGAACGCCAGACCGGAGAGGTCGGACGATTGGACTCCCTTCTCCGCCGCATCGGACGCGGCGGCGTGGGCGGCCGCGGCGCCGGCGAGCGAGAGAAGGGCCGCGATCATCGGCAGGGCGCGGAGCGAACGTGTGGGAGCCATCGTCTCGAGCCTCCTTGGGGACCGTCTCCATCGACGGGAGCGTCGATTATGCCAAGCAGGGGCCGGCTGTCTCCCCTAGCCGCCGGTCGTCAGCCTTGCTACGGTAGCCCGAACGATGACCACCCTCTCGTTCCAGGACTTTTGGGCCTGGTTGCAGCAGCATCCCAACTGCGTGGTGCAGGTCGGAACGCCCGACGTGTCGATGTTCGACGACGACGACCTGCACTGGTACATCGGTCCCGACCGCGGTGCGTTGGTCGTCCAGGCGATCCGCGGCAAGCGTCTGATGGGCGAGCTGCTGCTCGACCAGGACCGCGTCACCTACGTCCAGGAAGCCGGCGAGGAGGAGGAAGGCCGGCATCTCTTCGAAGCCATCGCGGAGACCTCCACCGACCGCGTGGCGCTCTATCATTTCGTCCTCTCCCACAGCCTCGCCGAGGACGAGCAGCCGGGCCACCGGCCCTCGGTGCACTGATGACCGGTGCACTGATGACCGGTGCACTGATGGCGCGGCGCGCGCTGCGTCTCGTTCCGCTCCTCCTGCTCGTCGCGATGCCGGCGCTGGCGGAGGGACCGAGCCTGGAGGCCGTCCTCTACCGCGACCAGGCGACCCTCGACCGACTGGCGCGCGACTACGACCTGTGGGCGGTCGACCGGACGTCCGGTATCGCGGTCGTCCGGCTGCGCGAGCGGGAGAAGGCGCGGCTCGTCTCCGAGGGCGTCTCGATGCTGCCGGCGGAGGCGCTCGGCGCCGCACCCGAAGTGCCCCAGGCGGTGCTCGATCCGCGCTACTACTACTACGACGACTTCGTCACCAATCCGCAGAGCGACTACCTGGTCGACGATCTCTCCTCCCTCGCCTTCTCCTATCCGCAGCTCACCGCGCTCATCGACATCGGTGATGCGTGGGACGCCTCGCACGGAGGGCATGCGCGCGACATGCTGGTCCTGCGCATCACCAACGAGGACTCCGCGCTGGGCCCCATCGAGGACAAGCCGCCGTTCGTCCTGATGGCGAACATCCACGCCCGGGAGGTGACGACCCCGGAGCTGGCCCGGCGCTTCGCCCACTACCTGCTCGACGGCTGGGACGGGGGCGGCGGCTACGGCGAGGACCCCCTGGTCACCTGGCTGGTCGACCGCCACGTCACCTACGTGCTGGTCATGCAGAACCCCGACGGGCACGCCGTCAACGAGCAGAACACGAACGCCTTCCGGCGAAAGAACGTGGACGACGACGACGGCTGCTCCTCCTCGGACCTGGGGGTCGATCTCAACCGCAACCACAGCTTCCGCTGGAACTGCTGCGGCGGCTCCTCGTCCAACCCGTGCGGTGAGACCTACCACGGCCCGGGGCCCGCCTCGGAGCCCGAGACCCAGGCGCTGCAGAGCTTCGTCCTCTCTGTGCTCGACGACGCCAACGGGCCCAACGGCGACGACCAGCTGCCGCCCGCGGCGCCGGCGACCACGCCGGGCCTCTTCCTCACCCTGCACTCCTACTCCGACCTGGTGCTCTGGTCCTGGGGCTTCTCGGACTCCGGTCCCTCCCCGAACTACGACCAGCTCCAGACCATCGGTCGCAAGCTCGCGCTCTTCAACGGCTACGACCCGGCGGGCTTCCTCTACGAGGTCGACGGGACCTCGGACGACTGGACCTACGGCAAGCTGGGGGTGGCCGCCTTCACCTTCGAGGTCGGACCCACGTTCGGGGGCTGTGCCGGGTTCTTCCCGCCCTTCGAATGCCTCGACGGCCAGTCGGGGCGGGCGTTCTGGGACGAGAACCTCCCCGCCTTCCTCTACGCCCTGTCCGTGGCTCCGCAGCCCTACACGCTGGCCTACGGCGCCGACGCCTTCGACGTCGTCGCCTCCTCCGTCGGGCCGACCGAGGTCCAGGTCACGGCAACCGTCGCGGACCGCAGGCTCTCCGGCGACCCGACCGCGTCGGTCGTCGCCGCGGAGGCCTTCGTCGACGAGGTCGGAGCGCCGGGGACGGGGACGCCGCTCTCGGCGGTCGACGGCTCCTTCGGCGACTCCAGCGAGGCCGTCGAGGGGACGCTCGATCTCGCCCTGCTTCCCCCGGGCCGCCACCTGGTGCTCGTCCGCGGGCTGCTCGACGGCCGGACCGTGGGGCCCCCTGGGCGCGGCCTGGGCCGACAACGAAGGCGCCCTCTTCGTCGACGGCTTCGAGTCCGGGACCACCGGCGCCTGGACGACGGTCGTGCCATGACGGGCCGGGCGCGCAGGGCCCTGCTGCTCGGCGCGGTCTGGATCTGTGGCGGCGCCGCGCTCTCGGCGCGGATGACCGGCATCGTGCTCGAGCACCTCGCCTCCTGGAGCTCCGGCAAGGGCATCGGAGGTGCCGAGATCGCGGCGTGGGACGCGGGCGGCAAGCGCCTCTACGTCACCGCCCCGGGCACCAACAGCCTCCAGATCCTGGACTTCGCCGATCCGTCGCACCCACGGCTCCAGGGCGAGGTCGACCTCTCCCCCTACGGCGAGGAGGTCACCAGCGTGGCGGTCAGCGAGGGGCGGATCGCGGTGTCCGTCGCCTCCGGCACCGACCCGGGCAGCCTCGTGATGCTCTCCCCCGCCGGGCGGCTCCTGCAGCGCTGGCAGGTGGGTGCGGGCCCCGACTCGGTCGCCTTCAGCCCCAACGGTCGCTGGCTGGTGGTGGCCAACGAGGGGGAGCCGAGCGACGACTACTCGGTCGACCCGGAGGGCTCGGTCACCGTGGTGGACCTGCGCACCAGCGTGCAGCTCGCCCCGGCCCGCACGGTCTCTCTCGCACTTTCCGACGACCAGCGAGCGGGCTTGCGGATCTTCGGACCGGGCGCCTCCGTCGCCCAGGACCTCGAGCCCGAGTACGTCGCCTTCGCTCCCGACTCGCGCAGCGTCTGGGTGTCGCTGCAGGAGAACGACGGCCTGCTCGAGATCGATCTCGACGACGCCGAGGTCGAGAGCGTGATGGCGCTCGGCTACCGGGACCCGGAGTGGGAGGACTCCCGCTTCGACCCCAGCGACCGGGACGGCGTCATCCAGCTGGGGCTGTGGCCGGTGCGTGCCCTCTACCAGCCGGACGGCATCGCCGTCTTCAGGATGGGTGGACGGACGCTCGTGGTCACGGCCAACGAGGGCGAGCTCCGGGCCTACGACACCTACAGCGAGGTCGCCCGCGTCGGCGACCTCCGCCTCGACCCCGAGGCCTTTCCGGAGGCCGCGAGCCTGCAGCAGCCGGAACGGCTCGGCCGGCTCGAGGTCTCGACCGTGGGGGCGGACGAGGACGGCGACGGCGACGTCGACGCCCTCTACGCCGCCGGCACGCGCTCGATCTCCATCTGGTCGCCGGGCTCGAGCGAGCCGCTGTGGGACAGCGGCAGCGCCATCGAGGCGGCCATCGCGCGTGCCTATCCCGCCTACTTCAACTGCGACGGGGACGAGGCGGACTGCTTCGACGGACGGAGCGATGACCAGGGACCCGAACCGGAGGGGCTCGCCCTGGCGGAGATCGAAGGGCGGTGGTTCGCCTTCGTCGGGCTCGAGCGCATGGGAGGCGTCGCGGTGTTCGAGATCGAGAAGCCGCGCCAGGGCCGCTTCGTGCAGTACGTCAACACGCGGGACTTCACCGCCGAGCCGGGCACGACGGACTCCGGCCCGGAGGGTGTCCTCTACATCCCCGCCGAGGAGAGCCCGAACGGCCAGTCGCTGGTGATCCTCGCCAACGAGATCAGCGGCACCGTCACCGTCTTCCAGGTGCGCCGGTTGGGCGAGTGAGCGGCGAGGCGCCGTCTACTCCTCCTCCTCGATCCCGTCCCTCCCGCCACACTCGGTCGTCTCGCCGTTGAGCTCGCACTCGCAGCGGCCGCCGTCGTCGCAGCGGATCGTGACGCCGCAGCGCTCCTCCTCGCAGGAGAGGCCGTAGCGCTCCATCAGGCCGTGGAAGTCGCCGTCGCCGAAGGGGGAGGCGAGCGCCGTCCACGTCGCATCCCGCTCCTCGAGCGTGACCTCGACCTGCTCCAGGCCGCCGTCGCGCCACAGGTCGAGGACGGTGGTCTCGCCGCCGTGCCCCCGCACCTCGCGCGCCAGGTCTCCCGAGCTGCCGACCGCCGTGCCGCCGATGGCGGTGACGATGTCACCGACCCGCAGGCCGGCACGCCAGGCGGGGGAGTCGTCGACGACGCGGCCGACCATCACGCCCGCCTCCTCCGGAACCCCGAAATGGGTCCGCAGCTCCGGCGTCAGGTCGACCAGCTCGACGCCCAGGAAGCCGCCTCCCGCGCCCAGCAGGTCGAAGGCTCCGCCCTCGTGGGTGATGAACCGCACGCGGTGCGCCCGGCCGTCTGCGACCACGACTCGCGCATCGTCGTCACCCGGGACACCCCGGTCTCGCTCCGCCGCCGCGATCACCCCCGCCGCCGCGACCGTCGCCAGCACCACCCAAAGCCCGACCTTCGTCGCTCGCACGCCCATGACCGGCGCCTCCTCTCGGTTGGGGAGCGGCGGTGTGCCGCCCTACACCCTCAAACGCCGGGAAGGCGCGGCGGTTCCCGCAGCCCGTCCGAAAAGAGAACCTGTCCCTCTTTTTCAGGGGACGGCCGTGGTCCAGGCGTTCGTGTCGCCGGACTCGAAGCCGTCGGCGAAGACGAGGCTCGAAGCGCCGGCCGAGATCTCGATGTCGTCGAGGTGCCAGCCGTCGCGCTGGACGCCGGCGTCGGCCGTCACCCGGAAGCGGATGCGGGCCTGGGCGGCGTTGTCGAGCATCGGCAGGTCGATCTCTGCCAGCTCCCAGGTGGTCGTGTGGTCCTGGGCGCTGTAGGTCTTCACCCGCGTGAAGGAGACGCCGTCGGTCGATACCTCGACCGCGCCTCCGTCGAAGCCGGTCTCGAAGTCGTAGAGGTGCCGGAAGGCCAGCCGGACGCCGGAGAGGCCGGTGAGGTCGAGGACCGGCGAGGTCAGGGAGGTGTCGGCGTTGGCCGCGTAGTTGCCGCCGGGGCTGTCGGTCCAGGGTGGGTCGGGCTGTTGGCGGCCTCCGTGGTGATGGCCCAGGGCGCCTGCGCCGTCCACCCGGCGGCTCCCGACTCGACGTCGTCCGCCAGCACGACCTCGAGCGGGAACAGCGTCATGTCGAGGGTCCGGACCTCGAGCTCGTCGAGCTGCACCGTGGTCACCGCCGCCGGCGCGTACCCGGGCGCCGTGGCCGACACGTCGTAGGTGCCGGGCGGCAGCTGCAGCCCGTAGGTGCCGGTCCCGTCGGCCGCGACCTGGAACGGGCCGATCGTCACCGTGGCGGCGACGCCGCCGCCGGTCTCGTGGTCCCGGATCACGCCGTCGAGCACCGGCGAGCTGGACGGATCGTAGACGTGCAGGAAGGCGGCGCTCACCGCCCCCAGATCGTCGTGGGCGTCGCGGCCCCGCGCGAAGAGGATGTGGCGGCCCGGTGCCAGGGATCCGGTGGCGAGCGTCGTCTCGACGTCCTCCGCCGTCTCGTCGAAGGTGCCGTCGGAGGCCGCCAAGGCGATCGGCGAGCCCCCCGACCACGGCGGCGTGTCGACGTAGAGCTCGGCCGCCGCGACGGTCTCGATCGGCGACGGCGCGGAGGTGCACAGACCGACGGCCGGTCCGTAGCGGGTGTCGTCGACGGTGCCGGTCACGGAGACCGGGTCGCCCACCGCCACCGGCAGGGCGGGGACCGACAGGCCGAGCGTGTCCGGGCCCCAGGCCGTCATGTAGGAGGTGCGCACGTTCTTGGCCGTCTGCAGCAGGGCCGCGAGGTTCGGCTCCAGGATGACGGTCTCGAACGTCGGACACTCCTCGAAGAACGCCGTACCGGTCTCGATCGTGTAGCCCGGCACGCCGAGCCGGCCGTAGGTGAAGTCCTTGCTCGAGCCGTCGACCGGGCTGGTGCTGCCGATGCGGGCCGGGTAGCCGGTGAACGAGCCGTACTTGCGCCCCAGGGCGCAGATGTCGTCGCCGTTGGTGCCCGGCATCGGGCCGATCGTCCCGACGCATCCCCAGGAGGAGAGGACGTCGCCGCCGAAGGAGTGGATGTCGAGGTAGATGCCCTCGGAGTCGCGCGGCGCCGGGGTCGTGAAATCGTCGGGCCGCTGGTCGGGGAAGACGGCCGTCATGTGGGCCTGCACGGCCTGGGTCTCGGGCTCCGACGCCGCCGAGGCGCCGTGGTACGTCTCGCTGCACTGGCTCGAGCTCGACCCGCTGCACACTGCGCCCCCCCACATGAAGTCGAAGTTGCGGTTCAGATCGATGCCCCGGGAGTTGGATCCGGTGCAGGCGTCGTCGTCGGCGTTCTTGCGCCAGAGCAGCCCGGTCTCGGCGCGCTTGCGGCCGTCCGGGTTCTGGATCAGCACGAGGTCGATGCGGTGGTGGTCGAGCAGCCAGGTGACGTCCGGATCGATCCCGTAGCGCGAGACCAGGAGCTCCGCGAAGCGGGTCACGAGCTCCGGCGTCGTGTACTCGCGGGCATGGGTCGAGCCGGTGACCAGCAGCGCCGGCTTGTGCCCGCCGATGGTGCGGTTGGTGAGCCGCAGGACCTCGATGTCGTAGCCGGGACCGCCGTGGCCCGGATGGATCTTCTCCCAGCTGTCCCCGAGGTCGATCCACTCGGCCAGGTCCGGGTACTGCGCCGCGATCTCGGCGCCGCGGGCCAGCATCTCCTCGACGCTGCGGTAGCACTCGAAGCCGAGGATGGCCTCGTCGACTCGATGCCAGCGACCGGGTAGGCGTGATCTTCTCGAGCGTCGCGGTGCGCTACCGGTCGACGTCGACGTCGAGGCCGCGACCGCGGATCCCACTCCAGGTCGTCCACACCATCCGCCTGGACGAGCACGATCCCCTTCTCCCGGTAGACCCCCAGGTGGTCGAAGCGGGCCCCCAGGTCGGAGAGGTCCTCCTCCGACCACCCGGACAGCCGCAGCACCCAGGGGCCTTCACCCCGGGGGGCTTCCGCCGCGACGGAGGTAGTGAGGAGCAGCGTGAGGGCGAGGAGCGACGGCACTCTGGGCATGGCGGTGACTCCCTCTCAGGGCTTGCCGTCGAGACGCGCGCGCACGGCCTCGATCTCGGCGGCGGAGAGCTCGGCTCCCCGGGGATAGGTCAGGTGCAGGCTCTCCAGCGTCTCGACGACGATGCGGGCGACGGTCAGGCGCATGAACGGCTTCTTGTCCGCCGGCACCGCGTACCAGGGCGCCCACGGCTTCGAGGTCGCCGCCAGGGCTTCGCCGAAGGCACTCTGGTAGTCCTCCCAGCGGTCCCGCTCGTCGAGATCGCCGGGCGAGAACTTCCAACGCTTGTCCGGATCCTCGAGCCGGGCGAGGAAGCGCTTGCGCTGCTTCTCGGGCGAGACGTGGAGCCAGAACTTGACGACCACCGTCCCCGACTCGGCCAGATGCCGCTCGTGGTCCGCGATCGCCCGCAGCCGCTGCGGCCACAGCTCCTCGGGCGCGACCGCGTCGGGCAGGCGCTGCTTCTCGAGCAGCTCCGGGTGGACGCGCACCACCAGGACCTCCTCGTAGTGCGACCGGTTGAAGATCCCGATCCGCCCCCTTTCGGGCAGCCGCACCGTCGTACGCCAGAGGAAGTCGTGGTCGAGCTCCTCCCACGACGGCGCCTTGAACGAGTGCACCTGACACCCCGCCGGGTCCACCCCGCTCATCACCGCCCGGATCGTCCCGTCCTTCCCCGCCGCGTCCATCGCCTGGAACACCAGCAGCACCGCATACCGATCCTGCGCATACAGTCGCCGCTGCAGCTCGCTCAACCGCCCGATCAACCCCGCCAGCTCCTTCTCGCAGTGCTTCTTGGAGGGAGCGTCCTCCGGCGGCCGCGTCACCGCGGACGCGACGTCGAACAAGCCGTCGAACGGCACGAGGTAGGGCGAGGACACCGCCTGGAACACGGGGCGCGAGTCTACCCGACTCCGCTACGGCGGCCGGGGCCTGGCCGGCTAGCGGACCGCGCCCGAATCGTGGAGCGTGCGCCGCCGCTGCACGGCACCGGCGGCGAAGCCGACGGCGGTCAGGGTGAGGACGGCGAGGAGGTGGGCGCCGAAGACGTGGCCGAGGGCGGAGACCGAGCAGTAGGTGCGCCAGAACGCGTCGATCAGGAGGCCGGAGGCGAGGCCGGCGCAGGCGCCGACGAGCTGCGGTCTCAAGGCCCGGGCGCGGGAGGCGAGCGCCAGGAGGAAGGCGAGCAGGGGGAGGCCGAGCAGGGTCGGGCCGCTGAAGCAGATCCACCAGTAGAAGAGCTCGCCGCCCGCCGGGGCGTGCCCGGGGCTGGTGCGCCAGGTGACGGCGGTCAGGCCGGCGAGCCAGAGGACGGCCAGGGCGGCGGCGAGCGGGGCCTTCCAGGCGAGGCGCCGGACCTTGGGGATGGCGAGCTCGAGGGTCGCCCAGGCGAAGACGAGGCCGAGGGCGATCTGGGCGAGCGACCCTCCCCACAGCAGCCAGCGTCCCACCCGGCCGGCGTCGGCGCGCAGGCCGAGGAGGAAGTAGACCCCGGCGACCGGCAGGCAGAAGAGGAGCGCGGTCCAGACCCAGCGCCGCGGGCGCAGGGCCGGGCGCACCGGCTCGAGGTCCTCGCGCACCGCCTGCGCCAACCGTGCCGGCACGCCCCGTTCACTCGCCATGCTCGTCCGCCTCCCTCTCGGTCAGGATCTTGCGCAGATCGGCCCTGGCGCGCGAGGCGCGCAGCTTCGAGGCCCCCTCGCCGATCGCCAGATGGTCGCCGATCTCGCCGAAGGTCCAGCCCCACAGGTCGTGCAGCAGCAGCGCCACGCGGCGCCCGGGGCCGATGCGGCCGAGCGCCGCCTCGAGCTGGAGGCGAAGGTGCAGGGCCTCCTCGCCGCTCTCCCGTCCCAGGCTCTCGAGCGCCTCCTCCCCCACTTCCGGAGAGATGCGTCGGGTGCGCCGCCGCCGGTCCATCAGGTAGACGTGCCGGGCGATGGCGAAGATCCACGGCGTCACCGCGCGCCCCGGCAGGTAGGTGTCACGCGAGCGGTGGAGCTGCAGGAAGGTCTCCTGCACGAGGTCGTCCTCCTGGGCCCCGAAGCGCAGCAGCTGGCGCCGGAAGAACCCCTTCAGGCGCGGCGCGAAGCGCCCGTAGAGCTCCTCGAAGGCCGAGTAATCGCCCTCCTGATACCTCTCCATGATCGCCCGCAGCTCGGCCTCCTCCGCGGGGTCCTTTGCCGGATCGCTCAAAGGGGAATCACGCTAGCACGCACCGACCCGCCTCCAAAAAAGAGGGACAGGTTCACTTTTCACACCGACAGGACGCCGTCACCGGCCGGAAGGAAAAGGGAACCTGTCCCTCTTTTTTCGGTGAAACGGTCCTTCTCTTCCGGCAAAGGAGGAGGTGACCGGGGCGTGGGTGCCCCGCGGAGAGAGCGATGTCGAAGAGCCCGTCGTCGGTTTCCCGGTTCCTTCCCCTGCTGGCACTCCTCGTCGCCATCCCGCCGGTCCGGGCGCAGGAGGCGCCTCGGTTCGAGGAGGAGGCGCAGGTGGTCACGGTGGAGGTGCCGGTGCAGGTAGGCTCGCGGGGAGGCCGTGCGGGTCTGACGGCGGAGGACTTCACGATCCTCGACGACGGCCAGCGCCGGCCGATCGAGGGGTTCGAGGTCGTGGATCTGCGCACCGCGGAGACGGGGGACGCCGGCGACCCGGGAGGGGCCGCGGTGCCGCCGGCGGCACGGCGTCACCTGCTGCTTCTCTTCGACCTGAGCTTCTCCGACCCGGCCTCGATCGAGCGGGCGCGGGAGGCCGGGCACGAGGTCGTCACCCGGGGGCTGGTGCCCTCCGACCGCGTGGCGGTGGCGGCCTACCGGGCGGCGGCCGGGGTCGAGCTGGTGCTCGGCTTCACGCCCGACCACGCGCAGGTCGAAGCCGCCATCGACGGCCTCGGCACGACCCAGCCGCTCGCCCACCATCGCGACCCCCTGGCCCTGGTGGTCGCGGACGCCTTCGACCCCGGCCATCCCTACAAGGGCGGCGGGGGCGGCGGCAACAACAAGGCCAAGCGCTACGCCATCATGCGCGACAACTACCGCGACCTGAACAACGCCGCCGAGCGGGCGATCCGCGACCACCAGGAGAGCGACGTCCTGCGCTTCATGGCCTCGCTCGAGGAGGTGGCGAGCCTGCTGCGCGACGTGCCGGGCCGCAAGCAGGTCGTGCTGCTCTCCGAGGGCTTCGACGACACGCTGCTCATCGGCACGGAGGACGTCGACCGGCTCGAGACGATGAGCGCCGAGGCGAGCCGCGGCGCCTACTGGCGGGTCGACTCCGAGGAGCGGTTCGGGTCCAGCACGGTACGGCGAGGCCTCGAGATGACGGTCGAGTCGCTGCGCCGGGCCGGCTGCAGCGTGCAGGCGGTCGACATCGGCGGCGTCAGGACCGGCTCGATCGGCGGCCTGCGGCGCCAGGGCGAGAACGGCCTCTTCGCCCTGGCCGACGCCACGGGGGGCGAGCTCCTCCGCAACCACAACGACCTGGCGGAGGCGCTCGAGCGCCTGCTCGACCACCAGAGCGTCACCTACGTGCTCGCCTTCGCGGCCAACGACGTGCCCGAGGACGGCGCCTTCCACCGGCTGGAAGTGAAGGTGCCGGGCGCCCCGGGCGGAGCGCGCGTGCTGCACCAGCCGGGCTACTACGCGCCGCGGCCCTACGGTGACCTCGACGCCACCGAGCGGCGGGTGCGCACGGCCGGGCT
>JAWKHP010000010.1:0-112500 GCA_041394745.1 Thermoanaerobaculia bacterium
CTGGGCGACCCGCACGATCTCCGTCGCGTCGGCCGGCTCGAGGGCGTCGGGCAGGCACATGTCGGTGACCACCGAGACGCCGAAGACCCGCATGCCGCCGTGCACCGCGACCAGAGTCTCGGGAACGGTCGACATGCCGACGACGTCGGCGCCGAGGGCGCGCAGGAACCGGTACTCGGCGCGCGTCTCGAGGTTGGGGCCGGCGACGGCCACCGTGACGCCGACGTGGGCCGTGAAGTCGCCCCGCCGCGCCACCGCCCGCGCGACGTCGATGAGCTCGGGATCGTAGGGTCGGCTCATGTCGGGGAAGCGCGGCCCCAGCCGCTCGTCGTTGGGGCCGACGAGCGGGTTCACGCCCATCAGGTTGACGTGGTCTTCGATGATCATCGGGTCGCCCGGCCGGTAGAGGGGATTCAATCCCCCGACCGCCTGGGAGACGAGCAGCAGCTCCGCCCCCAGGGCCCGCATCACGCGCACCGGAAAGGCGACCTGCCACGGCGGGTACCCCTCGTAGACGTGCACCCGCCCCTGGGTCGCCACCACCGGCCGGCCGGCGAGCCGGCCGCAGAGCAGCCGACCGTGGTGCGAGAGCGCCGTCGAGACCGGAAAGTGCGGCAGCTCGGCGAAGTCGAACGCCGCGTCGACCTCCATCGCCTCCGCCACGCCCGAGAGCCCCGTCCCCAGGACCAGCGCCGCCGCGGCCTCCCCCTCCCAGCGCGCCCGCACGGCCGCCGTCGTTTCCTGGATCCGATCGTAGAGCTCGGTCACGGTGCCGAGATGTTACGGCAATCGCCGGCGGTTCCGCGGTTCAGCGGTCGGCCGGGAGAAGAGTGAACGACCGGCCCCCTGCCGCGCGCAAGACCCGGAAGCGGCGCTCGTCGAGGGTGAGGATCTCCGGGATCGCCAGCCGCTCGGCCAGAACGACGAGAGACGCGTCCGCAAGGCCGACCGCCAGGTCTCGATACTGCTCCACGATCTCCCGGGCCCGGTCGACGTCCCAGCTGTCGAAAGACGCGAGCTCGTAGGCGCCGCGCGACACGTCGTCGAGCAGGGTCAGCTCCTCGTCGACATCCACCGAAGCGATGCTCCTACGGCAGGGGTTCCGCGTCCGCCGTCCCCACCGGCGGCAGGCTC
This sequence comes from Thermoanaerobaculia bacterium, assembly GCA_041394745.1. Taxonomy (GTDB): domain Bacteria; phylum Acidobacteriota; class Thermoanaerobaculia; order Multivoradales; family JAHEKO01; genus JAWKHP01. The sequence goes on from JAWKHP010000010.1 coordinate 1,135, forward strand.
CGGAGGTAGTCGTAGATCGCCCCGAGATCGTCCTCGTTCAGGCCCGCGAGCCAGGGCCAGGGCATGGCGGTGTTGAGCTCGCCCTCGGGCACCGGGACGGCCGCCAGCGCCGGGTCGTCGAGGGATCGGAAGTAGGCGATGAACTCGTCGCGGTCGAGGCGGCCGGTCGTGCCGGCCGGATCGGCGGTCAGGTTGGCCGAGGGGTGCGAGCGGCCGATCGGGATCTCGACCTCGAGGCCTCCGCCGAGGTCCTCCCCGTGACAGAGCCGGCAACGGCCGACCGTGACGAGGTAGCGGCCCGCGTCGACGGGGCGGCCCCTCCACGGCTCCGACGCCGCGATCGAAGGACGCGGATCCCCCGCCGGCGGATCGCCCTTCACGGCGACGGCGATCGCTCGAGCGTCCGCCGGCAGGAGCTCCGAGAGCCCGCTCGCGGTGCGGTCGCGGTGCGCGGGCGCGTCGGCCGGCTCCCTCCCGAGGATCGCGGCCGCGATCCACTCGACGGAGCGGTCAAAGAGCGCCTCGGGGGTGAGCGGCGGTGCCGCCGCCGTCGACCCGAAGAGGTCGACGGTCCCTCCTTCGGCCTCGGTCCCTGGCGCGACCGGACCCGAGAAGGCCGTCCAGTCGCGCCGGGCGTGGCACGCCTGGCAGCGCACCACATGGCGGGCCAGGTAGGTGCCGCGTGCCGTCTCGGACGCCTCCCCAGGCGATGGACTCTCGGATCCCGCGGCGGAGCCGAGGAGGCAGAGAACAAAGAGCAGACGGGCGATCACCGTGCGGTGGTGTGCGTGCGAGAGCATGCGATCCGTATACACCGGGTCGGCCCGGCGCGGTGCTTAAGAATCCGTTAATCTCGCCGGCGGGCATGAGAAGTCGACACTCCGGGGCCATCGCCTTCGGTTCGTTCGAGTACCGCCCGGCGAGCCACGAGCTGCTCCGCCGCGGTCGCCGTGTCGAGGTGCCCCACCGGGCTCTCGCCGTCCTCGAGCGGCTCCTCGAGCGGCCGGGAGAGCCGGTCACCCGCGCCGAGCTGCTCGCCGCCGCCTGGAGCGGAGTCCACGTCACGCCGACCTCGCTCAACGAGGCGGTGAGTCGCCTGCGCGCGGCGCTGGGCGACGATCCGAAGACGCCGGCCTTCGTCGAGACGCTCCCCGGCCTCGGCTACCGGTTCATCGCGACCGTCCGCTGGAGCCCCCGCTCCGGGTACCGGTGGCGTGAACGGCTGCGGCGCCCGAGTCTGATGGCGACCGTGGCCCTCGTCGTCGCGATAGGGGCGCGGGCCCTCCTCGAGACGGATCGCGCCACGCCTCCGGCTCTGGCGGCGCGGTTGTCGACGGCCGGGGAGGTGATCGGGACGCTCGACCACCTGCCCTTCGACGTGCTCGACGTCGTGGCCGACCCGAACGGCGGCGGCCGCCTGGCGTTGGCGGCGCGCGAGGAGGGCGGCTCGGCGATCTGGATCGTCGGCCCCGAGGGAGAGAGCCTGCGCCGCCTCTCGGACGGCGGCGCGAACACCGAGCCGGTCTGGTCCCCCGACGGGCGGTGGGTCGCGTGGGCCTCGAACGCCGGAGGCGGCTTCGACATCGTGCGCCGCCGCGCGGACGGGGGCGAGGGTCAGGAGCCCGTTCTCTCGGCGCCGGGAGACCAGTACCCGGAGTGGTGGTCCGCGGACGGCTCCCGTCTCGTCTACTCGGAACGGAGCGCGGAGCGCGGCTTCGACATCGCGGTTCTGGAGCGCTCTCGGTCGGGAGGGTGGCTGCGCCGGACGTTGGCCGCCACGGCCCACGACGAGTACCTCGGCTCCTTCTCGCCGGACGCCCGGTGGCTCACCTACGAGTCGAATCGCACGGGCCGCTCGGAGGTCTGGATCGAGCCCGCGGACGGCTCCGGGACGCCGGTACAGGCCTCCTCCGGAGGCGGGAGGGATCCCTTCTGGTCGCCCGACGGCAAGCTCTGCTGGATCGAGCACGGCACGCTCGTCGAAGCCGTCTGGCCCGTCGAGCGCACGCCCGTGCGTCGCAGGGTCCTGCACAGCCCGCCGTCCCTGCTGCGGGTGCGCGCCGCGGGCGACGGCTTCGTCGCCGTGCTCGGGCGCGCGGGCTGAACGGCTAGAGCCCCTTGGGGTGCCAGACCGTCTTCGTCTCGGTGAAGGCGGCGATGGCCCAGGGGGACTGCGCGGCGGCGTCGTCGGTCCAGTCGAGGTCGGAGGGGCCGCGGTGGAGGCGCTTGACGTTCTCGGCCGCAGCGACCTCGAGCGAGCGCGCGACCTCGTCGTCGACGTCCCAGAGGTCGAGGGCGTTGACGTCCATGTGGCCGGCGAGGAAGGGGAGCAGCTCCTCCTTGCGGCCGGTCAAGACGTTCACCACACCCGCCGGCACGTCGGCGGTGGCGAGCGCCTCGGCCAGCGTGACCGCCGCCAGCGGCCAGCGCTCGGAGGCGACGACGACGGCGCTGTTGCCCGGCACCAGGATCGGCGCCAGGCGCGAGACCATGGCGAGCAACGGCGGCTCCTCCGGGCAGACCAGGCCGACGACGCCGGTGGGCTCGGGGGAGGAGATGTTGAAGAACGGCCCGGCCACCGGGTTCAGGTTGCCGATCGTCTGCGCCAGCTTGTCGCACCAGCCGGCGTACCAGACCAGGCGGTCGATCGCGGCGTCGACCTCGCGCGAGGCGGCCTTCGCCTTGCGACCGTCGACGGCCAGCCTGGCGGCGAAGCTCTCCGCCGGTCCTCGATCATCTCGGCCGCGATAGAGGATCTGGCCGCGGTTGTAGGCGGTGCGCCCGGCCCAGCCTCCTGGGCGTTGCGCGCGGCGCGGACGGCCTGTTGCCTGGGTCGCCACGCGAGGCCGCCGCCTGGGCGACCACCCCGCCGGAAGCGTCGAGCGCCGGGCAGGAGCGTTCGGACTCGAGCGCGGGAAGGCGCCGCCGATGAAGCTGGCCGTCTTCTTGCTGACGTCGAGGCGCTCGCTCACCGCTCGCCTCCCGCCAGATGGGGGCAGCAGCCCGTGGCGACCGCCTCACTTGCCCGAAGCCCGACTCCTTGTAGCCGCCGGGGGAGGGAGGGTCGAACTTGTTGTAGGTGTTCCTTCACACGACGCCGGCGCGCAGACGGTCGGCCATCCAGAGGATGCGCGAGCCCTTGGTGGTCCACACGCCCGCCGAGAGGCCGTACGGGGTGTTGTTGGCCTTCTCGACGGCCCTCCTCCGGGGTGGAAGGTCAGGATGGAGAGCACCGGTCCGAAGATCTCCTCCTGGGCGATGCGGTGGCTCTGCGAGACGCCGGTGAGAAGCGTCGGGGGGAACCACCAGCCGCGCTCGGGCAGCGCGCCTCGGGCTGGTAGAGCTCCGGCCTCGGCGATGCCGGCCTCGACCAGGGCGCTGATGCGCTCGAGCTGCTCGCGCGAGTTGGTGGCACCGAGGTCGGTGTTCTTGTCCAGCGGGTCATGGGCAGGCTCCACAGCCGCGCCTTGAAGCTTCTCGAGGAAGCCGTCGACGATCGACTCCCTGGACGAAGAGGCGGCTGCCGGCACAGCAGACGTGGCCCTGGTTGAAGAAGATGCAATTGACGACCCCCTCGATCGCCTGGTCGGGCGGGGCGTCCTCGAAGATGACGTGCGCTCCCTTGCCGCCGAGCTCCAGGGTGAGGCGCCTGGCGGTGCCGGCCACCGCGCCGGATCTCCTTGCCCACCGCCGTCGAGCCGGTGAAGGCGATCTTGTCGACGTCGGGGTGGCGCACCAGCGCCGCGCCGGTAGCTCCGCGCCGGTGACGACGTTGAAGACGCCGGGCGGCAGGCCCGCCTCCTCGGAGACGCCGAAGGCGAAGGCGCGGTCCGGCAGCGTCGTCTCGGCGACGGAGACCGCGGTGGTGTTGCCCGCCGCCAGCGCCAGGCCACCTTCCAGGCCAGCATCAGCAGCGGGAAGTTCCAGGGGATGATCTGGCCGGCGACGCGCAACGGGCGCGTGTCGAGCGGGAAGGCGTACTCCAGCTTGTCCGCCCAGCCGGCGTAGTAGAAGAAATTGCGCCGCCGCCGTCGGCACGTCGAAGTCGCGCGACTCGCGGATCGGCACCGCCGTCCAGCGTCTCCAGCACGGCGAAGGCTCGCGTCTTCTGGATCATGCGGGCGATGCGGAAGAGCGCCTTCGCCCGCTCCTTGCCCGGCAGCGCGCCCCAGCTCTTGGCCGCCTTGCGCGCCGCCGCCACCGCCCGGTCGACGTCCTCCTCGCCGGCCACCGCCACCTCCGCGAGCACCTCCTCGGTGGCCGGGTTGACCGAGGCGAGCCGCTCGCCCGAGGCCGCCGGCCGCTCCTCGCCGCCGATCCACAGCCCGTAGCTCTCCGCCAGCTCCACCACGGCCGTCGACTCGCGCGACGGCGCGTAGCTCCAGTCCAGCGGCGCCGAGCCCGTACGCTCGAGGTCCTCGCTCATCGGCGGGAGTCTAGCGGGTCCGCCGGGGACGCCCTCGTTTTTCCTTGAAATTCCACCATCCGCTGAACGGATTTCAAGGTTAGTGGCCTCGTGTCTCCGGCCTGCCACCACGCCTGCGGTCCGGTCGTGCCGACGACGCCCGATCAGTCCTTGGTGAAGTAGTCCCCTGACTGATACCGCCCGGTATCGAGCCAGCGGATCTGCATGAGGATGTCGTTGAGCAGGCTCGACGCCCCGAAGCGGAAGCGCTCCGCAGTCATCCACTCCCGCCCCAGCGTCTCGTTCAAGACGACGAGGAAGCGGATGGCGTCCTTGGCGGTCTTCAGGCCCCCGGCCGGCTTCATGCCGACGGCGCGTCCGGTCACCGCGTGGAAGTCCCGGATGGCCTCGAGCATGGTGAGCAGCACCGGCAGCGTCGCGGCCGGCTGCACCTTGCCGGTGGAGGTCTTGATGAAGTCGGCGCCCGCGGCCATCGCCAGCATCGAGGCGCGGCGGACGTTGTCGAGGGTGGCCAGCTCGCCGGTCTCGAGGATCACCTTCAGATGCGCCGCGCCGCACGCCTCGTGGATCGCCACGATCTCCTCGAAGACCGCGAGGTAGTCGCCGGCCAGGAACGCCCCGCGGTCGATCACCATGTCGACCTCGTCGGCCCCCAGGGCCACCACCCGTCGGGTCTCCTCGACCTTCAGCTCGAGCGGCGCCTGCCCGCTCGGGAAGTAGGTCGCCACCGAGGCCACGTGCACGCCCGAGCCGCGTAGCGCCTCGACCGCCGTCGGCACCAGGTTCGGGTAGACGCACAGCGCCGCGACCGACGGGATCGACGGATCCGTGGGATCCGGCCGCACCGCCTTCGCCGCCAGCTGCCGCACCTTCCCCGGTGTGTCCCGCCCCTCGAGCGTGGTCAGATCCGTCATCCGCACCGCCAGCTCGAGCGCCGCCCGCTTCGACTCCTTCTTGATCGAGCGCCGCGCCAGCATCCCCACCCGCTCCGCCGCCCCCACTTCGTCCACCGAGGGCACCGCGTCGAGGTAGGACCTCAGCGCCTGCGCGGTCACCCGCCCGGTGGGCGGAGCCGGTGCCTGAACGGCCGGATGCGTCATCGCCCGGATGCTACCGGAACGCCCGCCTCGCGGGCCGGTGTCTCCTTTTTGACACGTCTCCCCCGGCCCGAGCCCCTATACTGGGATCTTCCGCCCCCCGCACCGCCCGGTCGACGGGGGATTGGCCCGAGCGGGAGCTGGTCCATGAACCGCACCGGCCCCATCGTCCTCTCCGTCCTGCTGCTGGCAGCAGGCGGGCTCGGTGCGTCCGCGGGGCCGAGCGAGCCGCCGCGGCTGGTGCGGGATGTCCGAGTCGACGGCCCCCCCGACTCGATCGGTTGGCCGCCGGTGTTCGAGCTCGTGCAGTTCGAAGACGCAGTCCTCTTCAGAGGATGGGACGGAATCCACGGCTGGGAGCTGTGGCGCACCGACGGTACGGCGAAGGGGACAGCCCTGGTAAAGGACATCTGTCCCGGTCAGTGCTCGTCCCCGTGGGACTTCAGATTGCTTCTGGGCGAGATCGCTCGCCGCAGCGGACCTGATCACGGCACCGAGCTGTGGCAACGACGGCACTGCAGAGGAACCGAGATCGTCGCCGACGTGTCTCCGGGGCTCGCCGGTTCCTTTCTGCGTCGCTCGTGGAATTCGAGGGCGAAATCTACTTCGAGGGCCTACGATCCCGAACACGGGACGAAGCTCGCGCAACCGATGGGACACCTGGCGGCCTGCGACTGGTCGCCGATCTGCTCCCGGGACCGGAGGAGGTCGGACGAAGTCTCTTCGCTTTCCGGTAGAGTCTGTTCTTCACTGCAGTCGATGAAGCCGCGGACGTGAGCCGTGGAGTACCGACGGCTCCGAAGTCGGGACCTCGCAGTTGACGGATCTATGCCCAGGCCCGGAGGCAGCGTCTGGCAGGACCAGGAGGGGCCCTGGGGCCAACGATCTTCGCCTCGTCGAGCGGAAGGCTGGTGATCTCCGGCCATGATGCCGAAGGCTGTGACCCTCGGTGTGGGTGAGTGACGGCACCGGGCCGGGAACGGAGCCGATCCCGGACTGTCGAACGCTTGGCTCTTTCCGGACCCAACTGGACAGGCCGTGTTGTTCTCCGCGGAGTCCGCGGGGGATCAGGAGCTCTGGCGGACGGACGGAACCGTGGGCGGCACGTCCAGAATGCGGATCTCAACCCGACCACCGGTTCCAATCCGCGAGAAGTCGGCCGTGCCAGCGGCACGATTGTTCTTCTCTCGGCCTGGGCGGTCAGCACGGCATCGAGCTGTGGCACGGACGGCACCGGCGCCGGCACGACGATGGTTCGAGACATCAACCCCGGGTCCGGGAGCGGCCTGGCCGGGGCCTGGTCGCGCAGGGTCTGGCGATCGGCGATCAGTTCTTCTTCCATGCCGACGACGGCGTTCACGGCTCAGAGCTCTGGGTGACCGACGGGACGGAGGAGGGGACGATCATGCCGGTCGACATCAACCCAGGTCCGGCTGAGTCGCTGTCCTTCTACAGTTTGGTGTTTTCCGCCGCCCTCGGCGACCGACTCCTGACAATGGCGCGCGACGATACGAGGGACTGGGCGTTGTGGGGGAGTGACGGAACTCCTTCGGGAACCGAGATCGTCTCCGACCTGGATGGCCAGTCGTCATCGACCGCGCAGACTTGGCTCGGAGAGTACGCCGTCGGCTGGTTCTCGCCAGCGGTCACTGCGGTGTCGTCTGGCTCGCCGATGACGGAGAGAGGGCGGGACACCGTGGATCTCGGATGGTCGCTCGATCGGCACGCCGGTTGGTCGAAACGTGTGCCGATTGCCCACCGGGTGTTCCTCGCTCGCCTCTTCCTCTGGTGGCTGCCGCCGGGCACGTGTTCTGGTCAGTCGTACGGACCGGGCAGGTCTGGGCGACCGATGGAACGACGGAGGGTTCCTCGATGGTGGCTCGGGGTGGGGTTCGAGATCGAGCCTTGGTTCTCCCTCGCAGGGTCCACGAGCGATCTTCTCAGGTTCGGACTGTGGCTCAGTGACGGAACGCCCGAAGGCACGGGTACGGTTGAGGCTCCACATGGCAGGCGCCCACGCCGGTGGGCGACGCCGGGTTTCTTCGCCTCCGAGGACGAGAACGGCCTCGAGCTGTTGTTGACCGACGGCACGCCGGAAGGGACCTTGCCCTTCGTCGACCTACTCCCCGGGCCCGACTCATCTTGGCCTTCCGGTCTGACGGCCTTCGGCGACGGTCTTCTCTTCTTCTCGGCCGAAGACGGCGTACACGGCCGCGAGCCCTGGGTGAGTGACGGAACGACGGGAACCGTCCTGCTCGCCGATCTGCGCACCGGCCCGGAGGCGTCGATCGAGGCGACGGGAGCGCATCCCGATGAGCGCCGGCGACCGGGTCTACTTCGCGGCCGACGACGGCTCCACGGGCCAGGAGCTCTGGATCACGGACGGGACCCCGCGGGGAACGCACAGCTTGGGCGATCTCAATCCCGGACCGTCGGGCTCGGACCCTCGCCCGCTGATCGTCTGGGGGAGTCGGCTGTACTTCTCCGCCTTCGATGCGGCACACGGTAGGGAGCTCTGGTCGACCGACGGCTCTCCGGAAGGGACGACGCGGGTCGCAGACCTTCGCCCGGGTCCCTCCTCGGCGCTTGCGGACGCTCTCCCCGCCTACTCCTTCCTGCTTCCGGACCTCCCCCCGGCCGTGTGGAACGGCCGTCTCTACTTCGCGGCCACCGACGGCGCGACGGGAGTGGAGCTCTGGTCGACGGGCGGGACGGAGGGGACCACGCAGGTGGCGGACCTCAACCCCGGTCCCGGCTCCTCGAGCCCGAACGGGTTCGCGGTCTACGAGGACCAGCTGTTCTTCACCGCCACCGACGGCGTGCACGGCTACGAGCTGTGGGCTCTGGGCGATGCGCCGGCGGCGGAGGTGGTCTTCGAGGACGGGTTCGAGAGCGGTGACGCCTCGGCGTGGAGCGTCGTCGTCCCCTGACGCCGGCGCCGCCCCACGACACCTGTCACCGACCTGTCGTATCCTGTCGCCGCCGTATGTCGAGACGGATCGAGTGCCTGAGGGCCCTGGGGGCCGTGGCGGTGCTGCTGTGCGCGGCGCCGGCGTGGGCGTCGAGGCCGGTCGAGCTGGTCTCGCCGGCCGCCGGTGAGGTTCTGCCGGCCGGCGGCACGGTGTGGATCGAGTGGGCGCCGGCGGCGGGCTTCGAGGAGATCGGCTGGGTCGACGAGTGGGAGGCGTTCCTCTCGCTCGACGGCGGTGCGACCTTCCCGGTGCGGCTGACCCCCCACGTCGACCTCGACCGCCGCGGTGTGGCGGCGACGCTGCCGCTCCTCGCCGGCGACGACGCGCGCCTGGTGCTGCGCTTCGGAGACGAGGGTCGCGAGGTGGTCGCGGCGGAAGGTGCCTTCTCCGTCGTCACCGCCGAGACGGTGTCCTCCTTGCCCTTGGCTCGGTCGTTCGAGAGGGGCGAATCGGTCTGGATCGGCACGCCGGAGACGGTCTTCTGGGCCAGCGGGTCGCGCCGCGCCTCGGCGTGGCGCGACGTCGTCCCCGTGTCGTTCGATCCCGCGATGTCGAGCGGCATCGAGCTCTCCCTGGGCCGCGAGATGGCGGCCGTCGAGGAGGCGCCGCACCACGGCTCCGGGCGGCGCGCGATACCGCGTTCCCGCACCGGCCCGGTCCCCGAGCCGGACGCTCGCAACGACGGAGCCGACCACGGACCGCGCCCCGCGAGGCTCGATCCACTGCTGCAGACCTCCCGCCGCAACGAGTAGCGCCGGCGCGCGTTCCGCGTAGCGCTCGCCCCGGGAGTGAGGGCGCCGTCGTGGCGCCTCGCCGGTGCGCGTGCCCGTGCTCCGGCGGCCACGACGCCGCCGTCTCGAGGAAATCAGGAGGAGCAGCACATGGACCTGGCACGAACCGACGCCTTCGGGCGTCTGCCGCGGCGCCTCGTCGGCGTCGCACTGCTGGTCGGATTGACGGTGCCGGCCCTGCCCGCGTGGGCCCAGGACACCGACGACGAGATGGACGACACACCGCGGGTCGAAGAGAAGATCCAGGTGACCGCCACCCGCCTTCCGGAGCCGGCCGATCCGGTCCCGGCGGCGGTGACGGTGGTCACCGGTGAGGAGCTCGAAGCGATCGGGGCGGACGATCTGCCCAGTGCGCTGTCGACGGTCGCCGGCACGTTGGCCGTGCCGGGCGGCGACCTCGGGCCGGCCGGCTCGGTGGTCGAGATGTGGGGACTGCGCGAGTTCGACGCCTTCCTGCTGGTGGTCGACGGCGTGCCCTGGGGCGGCGCCTTCAACCCGGCGCTCGCGACCCTCGACATGCACAACATCGAGCGCATCGAGATCGAGCGCGGCGCGGCGCCCGTGATGTACGGCGCGACCTCGTTCATCGGGGTCATCCACGTGATCCATCGCGACGCCGGTGAGGGCGACCTCTTCGCGCGCATCGCGGGCGGGAGCCACAGCTCCGGCAGCGCGGAGGTCTACGTGCCGATCTCCTCCGGGGGCCGGGTCAACCAGTCCCTCGGCGTCGACTACGAGACGCGCGGGCTCGAGGACGAGCGCGCCGGCTTCGACCGAGCGCACGTCCTCTACCGCACCTCGAGCGAGGTCGGCGGCGGCCGGTTGCGTTTGGATGCCGACGTCACGCTCCTCGACCAGGAGCCGATGAGCCCCCATCCGCGCGTCGGCACGACGCTGACGCCGCTGGTACCGATCGACGCCAACCACAACCCCTCCGACTCCCAGCAGGACGAGGATCGGTTCCACCTCGTCGGCGGGTGGGAGAAGGACCTCGCGGGGGACCGCTCGGTCGGCGTGACGCTGGCCTTCACCGGCGTGCAGCGCGACGTCGTCAAGGGCTTCCTCAAGGAGGTCTCCAACGACGACCTGAACGCGGCCGGCTTCCGGCAGGAGCAGGAGGAGACCGGCATCTACTTCGACGCCCACATGGCGTTCGAGCCGACCGATCAGGTTCACTTCATCGTCGGCATCGACCACCTCTACGGCAAGGGCGAGTCGGAGGCCGAGAACTTCGACTACCACGTCGATCTCGACGGTTCCAACGCCGAGTCGAGCCGCCAGGGCGAGCTGCTCGAGGAGACCGAGCTCGAGGACGAGCGCAACTTCTCCGGTCTCTACGCCCAGGCCGAGTGGACTCCCACGGACCGCCTGCGCTTCGACATCGGCGCGCGCCTGAACTACACCAAGGAGGAGCGCGAGGGCGAGGCCGAGCCGATCGGCGAGGAGGAGGACCCCAACGAGGAGGAAGAGGGCGGCATGGACGAGGCCGAGACCACGAAGGCCAGCGGCAGCTTCGGCGTCAGCTACCGGGCGTGGGAAGGCGACGATGCGGCCCTGTGGGTCTTCGGCAACTACCGCAGCAGCTTCAAGCCCGCCGCGATCGACTTCGGCCCCGAGGCCGAGGGCATCGAGATCCTCGATCCCGAGACCGGCGAGAGTGTCGAGATCGGCCTCAAGGGCCGCAGCGCCCACCGCCGCCTCGAGTGGATGGTCAGCGCCTTCAAGATGGACTTCGACAACGTCGTGACCAGCGCCATCGTCAACGACCGGCCGGTGCTGGTCAACGGCGGCGAGCAGAAGCTCGAAGGCGTCGAAGGCGAGATGGCCATCGACCTCGCACCGCAGCTGCGCCTGTTCGCGACCTACGCGTACCACAACGCGCGCTTCGGCGACTTCGTGCGCCTCTTCGACGGCGTTCCCACGCAGCTCGAGGGCAACCGTCCCGAGCTCTCTCCGCAGGATCTCGCGACGCTCGGCTTGGTGTGGACCTCACACGGTCCCTGGAGCGCACGGATCATCGGCGAGAGCGTCGGCGACCGCTACCTCGACAAGCGCAACCGCGCGCTCGCCGCCGGCTACGAGACCTTCTCCGCCGGCCTCTCCTACCGGGCCAACGACTGGGAGGTGAGCCTCGACGGCGACAACCTCGCCGACGCCCGCGACCCGGTGGCCGAGAGCGAGCTCGGCGACGCGCAGTACTACCGCCTCGAGGGACGCCGCTACACCCTGTCCCTGTCGCGCACCTTCCAGTAGCCCGACAGACCGCCGGAGCCCGTCCGACCCGGGCTCCGGCGGCTGAGGCCTTTCAGCGTCGAAGAGCTCCGAAGCGGCGCGCCAGGTCGTCGACGAGGCTCGACGGCGGCTCCTCGCGCTGCCGGCGGCCGAGCTCCTCCGCGAGGCAGCGCAGCAGCTCCGGGTCTTCGGCCGCCCGGGCGGCGAGCTGCGGGAGCAGCTCCGGGTGGAGGCAGCGGTACTCGAGCCGCTGGATGCGCGCCGCCTGGGCCGGGCCGCGGCGCAGGTAGATCATGTCGTGGTCGTCGAAGTAGACGAGCGCCCAGCGCTCGGCGTCGAAGAGGGCTCGCGTCGGCGGCCCGACCGGGCGGGGCGGCTTCCCGCGGCGTACGGGGACGTAGCGGGCGACCGCCGTCTCGACGCCGTGCGCGGCGAGGAAGGCGTTCCAGCTCTCCGCGTCGCGCTGCGCCCGGCTCCACGCCGGCAGCAGCTCGTCGAAGAGCTCGATCCGGCCGTCGAGGAAGACCGGGTAGCCCTCTCCGAGGCGCCAGGCGAGATAACCGCCGTCGCCGATCTCGTTGTAGAGCTCCCGCGCCGGCCGCTCGCGGGCGATGAAGTCCGCCGCACCGACCGGCGCGAACCGCTCGTCGAGCCCGAAGCCGGTGCGCGGGATGCCCGGTGAGAGGAGCTCGCTCGCCGCCACCGCGAGAAGGAGCACCGCCGCCAGCCACTCGACACGCGCCCGGCCGAGGGCCCCCTCGATTCGCGCCCGGGTCGCGCTCGCGGGCAGCGCCCGCCAGGCCTCCCAGGCGAGCAACGGGAAGGCGAGAGCCAGCAGCGCCGTGCCGCGGGCGAAGCGCAGCGCGTAGCCGAGGAGGAGCGCCGTCATCAGCAGCGTCCCGATCCGCTCCCTGCGCACGGACTCACAGGCTCAGCCCGGCGAGGATCGCCGCCAGCACGAAGAACAGCGGCTGCCGCGCCGGCACCGGCGGGTGCCACTCCGGGCTGAGCAGCCCGACGCCCCGATCGCCTCGCGGATCCGGCCGAGAACCGTGTAGACGCCGACCCCGTACGGATCTGCCAGCGCCGCCACTGCCCCGAGCACTGGAGCGCTCCAGGCGCGCACCAGCTCCTCGCCGCCGGCGCCCTCTCCGTCCGAGCACCCGCTCGAGCGCGTCCCGCCGAGCGCCGCGCACAGGAGCAGCGCCAGCCCCAGCAACGAACCCCCCGTGCAGGTTCGCCCACAGCGCGAAGAGCGGCACCGCCCAGAGCGGATGCGACCTGCCGCCTCCCGGTCAACACCGCGAGCATCCCCGTCACGATCAGCAACGTCACCAGCTCCGGGCCGCACCTGCAGCCGCAACCGCGCCGCCACCACTCCCGCCGCCACCGCCAGCGCCGCCACCGCCGGCGCCGCGCCCCGCCGCCGCAACGCCCACACCAGCCACCCCGCGATCGCCAGCACCACCCCGACCCGCAACCCCACCAGCCCCGCCACCCCCGACTCGCTCCACCACCGTCAGCCCGACCTGCGCCCCCCACTCGTGATCCACCCACTCCCGCCCCCGCACCGTCGAGGTGAACGGATCCACCCGCGGCACCTCCCGTGCCCTGCGATCCACTCCCCGCTCGCCAGGTGCCAGCCGAGGTCGTTGGTGAAGATGCGGAACGCCGAGGCGCTGACGAGAAGAGCACTGGAGCGCCGCCAGCAGCGCCATCGTCGACATGCTGATGCCGCCGCGTGTCGCTCTCCGCCTCCCGTCGCCGGCGTGGTGCATCCCGTCCAAGCTGTAAGCCTAGCAGCGGAGGAAGAGGTGGCTATGGTCGCTGTTCGCCGCCGGAACGGCGGCCTCCGCTCGCTTGGTTGCTACAATACACGGGTTAACTAGGTCTAGAGGTGCAACAATGGCGTCTTTATTCCGTTTCAATAGCTCGAGTCGCAGTCCTTTCTGTGTGGCGCTGCTGGCGATCGCTGTCGCCAGCGCGATCGTCTCTGATGCCAAGTCGGCGGAGCGTCCGGCGAGGATCCTCCTTTTCAAGCCCGGTGTGGGCGCCGGTCTCACCAGCGCTGGGCTACTGGTAGCCGACATCGATGCGGACGGCGAGGCAGAGATAGTGACTGGAGGTGGGAGCGCGAGCACTGGGCCCGCCCTCTATTGGGCAGTTTTCGAGCGGGACCCATGTTGCCCTGAAACACCAGTCTTCTATCAAGCACGAGCCAGCATCCCCACAGGGGATTTCTCGTATTCGTTTGCTAGCGCGCAGGTCGACAACGACCCTCAATTGGAGCTCGTGGTGCCGGAAACGAACGAAGTACTGATCTACGACAGCGACTCGACACGCGTTGAACATCGGTTCTCACATCCGCTGGGTTTCGTTCGTGCCATTGCTGTCGCGGACCTTGATCACGACGGAACCCTGGAGGCGATCATGTCCGGGGAGGAGGCTAGCGCCATCGTCAGTCTGCCGTCAGGCCGGATCGAGACCCTGTTTGAAGACATGGCGAGTGACTCCATTGTCGTAGGGGAGATGGATGGAGACCCTGGTTTGGAGGTCGCGTTCCTCGGCGGCACCAGTGTGGATGACTTCGTGGTTGACGGCTCTTCTGGGTCTGTCGAGTGGGTCAAGAGAGGTGGGTTGGGTTTCCGCGGGAGAGCTGCAGACGTAGATGGCGATGGTCTGGACGAGCTGTTCGTCGTCCGCTCTTCACCCCGGCCCGGAGTTGCGTCTTTCGATATCGACACCCGACGTTTGAAGTATGAGATCCCGACCGCGACGGGTCCCTGGGGCTTGGCCTTGGGAGACCTCGAGGGGGACGGCGAGGTCGAGCTCGTCGTCAGCAGAGTCGGGTCATTTCGAATCCACCGAGGGCTGGACGGTCAATTCGTCGATGACTTCGCCTCGAGCTATCGCGCGGTGGATGTCTTCCTGTACGACTTCAACGACGATGGGGTCGCGGAGATCGTTCTCCTGGATGGGTTCGGTCAATCGGGGTCGGACACGTATGTCTCGATTGTAGAGCTAGATGGCACACCCGTCTGGAGCAGCGACAACTATCGTGGCCCCTTCTTCGGGGCTGCTCTAGAGGACTTGGACGGCGATCAGAACCGCGAGCTCGTTCTGTTGCCGAGTTCCAGCCGGGGGGAGCGGTCGCCCGGACGGGTGCAGGTGTTTGACTTCGCGACCGGCGTGAGGGAGTACTCGGCGCCAATGCCTCCCGGTGTGAACCGAGTGAGCCAACGTCTAGAAGCCACCGACCTCGACCACGATGGCCTGGCGGACCTTGTGATCGCCGAGAATCCAGGCAGGATCAACGGTGTAGCGGCGTATTCCGGTCTGACACACGCCCAGCTTTGGAGATATACGACGACTTCGCTGGAGGAACACTTCTGCGGCATGGCATTGGGGAATCTGGATGACGACCCTGGCCTAGAGATCGCTCTTAGCACGAGGAATGGGTCTGGAAGCCCGCATGTCGTCGTGTTGGATGGTGAAACGGGTGTTCCTGAGTGGTTGAGCCCAGGCCTTCCAGTCAGCAACAGCAACGTCTGCAGTCTCAGGCTCGGGCAGTTGGACGGCGACGAGTCGCTGGAGATCGCTGCGGGCGCTGCCGGTGCTCAGCTGGTCGTTCTGAGTCCAGACGAAGGGACGATCGACCTGGTGACGAGCGACCTGGACCTCTCTGCCTTGGAAGTTGTCGACTGGGACCTCGATGGCAGGGCCGAGGTGTTGGTCGGCGACTCGGAGGGCCGGGTATTCCTGGTTGACCCGCGAAGTGGAGTGCTGGTGGCGCAAGTCGCGGATCTCGGCGAGCGGATCGGTTCGATCACCAAACTACCCTCGGGCTTCGCTTCGCCGAGCTTGGTGGTCGGCTCCGGTCACTCACTCTACCTGCTGGATGGCGCCACAGGACGGATTGGCCCTCTGCTGAACTTGCCGTTCGGGGAGATTGGCGGAGGCGACAGTGTCCAGCTGCTCGGCCGGTCTGCGAGAAGGGGAAGATACCTACTCAGCGTCAGCGGCGGGTCCTTTGGCCTCGGACACGTGGGGGTCGTGGTTGTGGACATACCCGGCCACTTGCCGAACGTCCCTGCCTCAAGAGACCGCCGACCTACTAACCGCTAGACGGAGCCTGTAGAGCCAGCCACCCCGGCGCCTTCCCCTACCCGCACAACACCGCCACCGGCCCCGCCGTCGCCAGCTGCTCGGCGGTTTGGGAGCCGGAGAGGACGCCGACGGCGGGCATGCGGGCGTTGGCGGCCATCTGGAGGTCGTGGACGGTGTCGCCGATCATCAGGGCGCGGGGTGGGGGGACGCCGAGCTCGTCCAGGAGGCTTTCGAGCATCTCGGGGTGGGGCTTGCTGGGGGCCTCGTCCATGGTGCGGCTGGCGACGAAGAAGGGGCCGAGACCGGTGGTGTCGAAGTCGCGTTGGAGGCCGCGGCGGCTCTTGGCGGTGGCGACGGCGAGCAGGTAGCCGGCGGTCTCGAGGCCGGCCAGGAGCGCGGCCATGCCGTCGAAGGGGCCGAGGCGGGCGTGATAGGTCTCGATCCAGTGGCGGCGGTAGGTCTCGAGGATGTCCCGGTAGCGCTCCTCGGGGCAGCCGGGGTGGAAGCGCTCGACGGTCTCGCGCAGGCCCAGGCCGATGGCGCCGCGGATGGTGTCGTCGTCGACGTGGGCCAAGTCCATCTCGTCGAGGGTCACGCGGGTGCAGCCGACGATCGCCGAGATCGAGTCGACGATGGTGCCGTCCCAGTCGAAGACCAGGAGGTCGTAGGGTCGGGTGGCGCCGTCGCTCACTTGGGGGCCGCCTCGAGCTTGGTATAGACGAGGCCGCCGACGAAGGAGCCGCCCTCGGGCAGCTGGACGTCGGAGCGCGAGACGGTCACCATGCGCGCCTTGATCGAGGCGCCCGGGGGCAGGTCGACCTCGGGGCCGAGGATGGTGCCGTCGACCTCGCAGCCGCGCCCCGCCACGGCGCCCGGCAGGAGCACCGAGCCGACGACGCGGGCGCCGCGCTCGGCGCGGGCGCCGCTCTCGAGCACGGAGCCCTTGACCCGGGAGCCCGGCTCGGCGCGGGCGCCGCCGGCGATCCAGCGGCGGCGCCACAGGCGCCCCGGCCAGCGACCGCGGGCGGTGTCGAGGACGGCCTCGAGGTAGCGGCGCGGCGTGCCGAGGTCGTGCCAGCGACGCTTGGTCTCGACGGCCTGCAGGCGGGCGTCGACGGTCAGGAGCGGCTCCCAGAGGTCGGTGACGAAGTCCCCAGGCTCGCCGGCCACCGGCTTGGCGGCACGGTCGAGCAGGGCCGGCGAGAAGACGTGCGCCCCGGCGAAGACCCGGCGGTGCTCCTTCTTCCGCGCCTCCCGGCCACCGCGCAGGGCCAGGATGCGCCCGTCCTCGCCGACGAGGACGCCGCCGCCGAAGCGCTCGGGCCGGGCGCGGCGGGACACCAGCAGCGAGGCGTCGGCGCGCGACTTCAGGTGCAGGCGCACGAGCCTCTTGAGCGGCCAGCGGCAGAGCGAGTCGCCGTTGACGACGAGCACCAGGTCGCCCCCCGCCACGAAGTCGCGCAGCGGCCCCAGGGCCCCCAGCGTGCCGAGGATCTCGGGCTCCTCCGAGTAGGTGATGCCCATGCCCTGCCAGGCGGAGCCGAAGCGCTTGCGGATCGTCTGCGGCAGGTGGTGGAGGTTGATCGCCACCGAGGTGCAGCCGAGGGAGCGCAGCTCGGCCAGCGTGTGCTCGAGCACCGGGCGCCCGACGGCGGGCAGGAGCGGCTTGGGCAGCCGCGCGGTCAGCGGGCGCAACCGCATGCCGAGCCCGGCGCAGAGCACCACGGCGCGGATGTCGAGCTCCGCCGCCCGCGCCGTCACCGCGGCTCCCTCCTGGTGCGGGCGCCGCCCGTCACGGGAAGACCATGTCCTCGGGGGCGTCCGGGTGCTCCCGGCGGTGGTCCTCCCAGAGCTGGAGGTAGCTGCGCCGCTCGGCCGACTCCGGCACGAAGCCGCAACGCTCGGCCACCGCGCTCGCCCCGGCGCCCTCGAACTCGACGAAACCGCCGAGCGGCGTCTCGTCGACGGCCACCGTCACCTCGTCGAGCTCCCACTCGCCGCGCCGCTTCTGGTAACGCCGCACCACGCGGTAGCCGAGCGACTCGAGGAGCTCGCACATCGTCTCGGCGTCGGAGACCCCCACCTCCTGCTCGAGCCGGCTCTTGACCCCGGCCTCGAAGGTCGCGGGCCCCTTGAAGGTCAGTCGCACGCCGTGCCGGTCGACACGCAGGCGCAGGAGCCGCCCCGCGCCGGCGAGCTCCCCGTCGCGGTCGAAGACCAGGTTGTCCTCGGCCCCCCGCGGCGCCAGGCAGTCGGCGCCGAGCTCCTCCAGGCGCTCCTCGAGCGCGTCGAGGTCCGCGCAGGGGAACTTGAGCTCGTGCTCGAACGGCTCCCCACCCATGTCCGCAGGCTCCGGTCAGCTCGCCTCGGCGGCGAGGTCGAGCAGCCGCACGGAGGTGCGGATGCCGGCGTAGAAGTGGCTGATGTTGAACTTCTCGTTGGGCGAGTGGAGGCGGTCGTCGGAGAGGCCGAAGCCCATCAGCAGCACCGGCTTGCCGAGCACGTCCGAGAAGGTGCCGACGATGGGTATCGAGCCGCCCTCGCGGATGCGCACCGGCGCCTTGCCCCAGACGTCCTCCTGGGCCGCCATCGCAGCCTCGGCGAGCGGGCCGGACACGTCGACCAGCACCGGGTCGGCGCCGTGCAGGTTCTTGACCTCGACGGTGACGCCGGGGGGCGCGATCTCGTTCACGTACTCGGTGAAGAATCGGGCGATCTCCTCGGTGCGCTGATTCGGCACCAGGCGCATCGAGACCTTCGCCCCGGCTCGCGCCGGCAGCACCGTCTTGGCGCCCTCGCCCTGGTAGCCGCCCCAGATCCCGTTGACGTCGCAGGTCGGCCGCGCCCAGGTGCGCTCGAGGGTCGTGTAGCCCTCCTCGCCGAAGAGCTCCGGCACGCCGAGCTCCGTGCGGTAGGCCTCGGCGTCGAAAGGCAGCGCCCCGAACTCGCGCCGCTCCCAGTCCTCGAGCGGCAGCACCTCGTCGTAGAAGCCGGGGATGAGGATCTTCCCGCTCTCCGGATCGCGCAGCTTCGCCACGATCTGGGCCAGGGCGTTGCCGGGGTTGGCGACCGCGCCGCCGAAGGTCCCGGAGTGGAGGTCGCGGTTGGGCCCGGTCACGCGGATCTCCATGTAGGCGAGCCCCTTCAACCCGTAGAGCAGAGACGGCTGCCCCGGCGCGTACATCGACGAATCCGACACCACGACCGCGTCGCAGGCCAGCCGCCGGCCGCCGTCGGCGCGGACGAAGGCCTCGATCGACTCGCCGCCCGACTCCTCCTCGCCCTCGATCAGGAACTTGACGTTGACCGGCAGCTCCCCGCGCTCCGCGAGCACCGCCGCCACCGCTTTCACGTGCGCGAACGACTGCCCCTTGTCGTCCGTCGCCCCGCGAGCCACCAGCAGATCCCCCTCCTCGGTCGGCTCGAACGGGTCGTGGCGCCACTCCTCGATCGGATCGACCGGCTGCACGTCGTAGTGCCCGTAGAAGAGCAGCGTGGGCTTGCCCTCCGCCCCCAGCCACTCCCCGTAGACCAGCGGGTACCCGTCCGTCTCGACGAGCTCCGCCGCAGCGAGCCCCGCCGCCTCGAGCTTCCCGCGCACGAACTCCGCGCACCGTTTCACGTCCGCCGCGAGGCCGGATCCCGTCGACACCGAGGGGATCCGCAGGAAGTCCTTCAGCTCCTCCAGATACCCCGCCTTCTCCGCCTCGATCCGCCCAAAAACGTCCTTGCTGTCACTCGCCATCGTGGTCCTCTCTTGCCGTGGCGAGGCAGTGTAGCAGGGGCGGTGGCACCCTCCCTGTGAGGCCGCCAAGCCGCTAGATCCGACCGGGCGGAACGATCGCGGTAACGCCGGGGAGGTCTTGAAAGTCCTTGACGTTCAAGGTCCAGATCACGGCGTCCTGCTCGATCGCGTGCGCGGCAAGCGCGATGTCCATGCTCCGGCCGCGGGGCCTGGCGACGCCGGCGTAGAGGCGCGCGGCCAGCATCGCTTCGGCGGAGCCGAACGGGAGTGCCTGCTCCGCCGGGAAGAGGGCCTCCACCGCTTCACGCTCGCGCGCAGTGCGCGGCCCTCGCAACCACTCGTACAGCACGACCGCCCCGACCGCGATCCGCTCGCCGTCCTCGATGGCGCCGCGAATTGCCGGCGCCGAGCGCTGCTCACCGGTGAAGGCGTCGACCAGCACCGATGTATCGAGCAGAATCACTCGACCGGGGTCCTCCGCCCGCCGCTGCGCCGCTCCGCCCGGATCTCCGCCAGCTCCGCCTCGACCTCTTCCTGCGGCCGCTGCGGGATGGTCGGCACCATCTCGTCGAAGATCCGCAGCATCCGCAGCCGCTCGCGCTCCGAGAGCCGCCCCACCCGCTCCCCGTACTCGACGATCGCCTCCCGCACGATCTCGCTCTTCGACTTCTTCAGCCGCTCGGCGGTCCGCTCGAGGGAGCGGAGCGCTTCGGGGTCGAGGGTGAAGGTCGCCTTGGTGGTGGCCATACAGGAGGCATACTACCATACTCCAGGTCCAGCTCCTGGCCTGGCGGCAGGTGGAGAGTCGGGTCTCCCAGCAGCGTGTAGGTGCGCAGCCCACCTGCCTCGCGGAGGGTCGAGAGGACACGGTCTCCCAGCCGCTCTCCCGGGACCGGCCAGGGTCGCTCGAGCCACCTCTGCGAGAGTCGCAGGGCGGCACCGTGTTGGGAGAGACCGCTGGCCGAAAGCACGGCGGACGCGCCGCCGCCCGGCTGGAGGACGAGGGCCTCCCCGAGCGACATGGTCGTGGGGAGCTCGTACCGGTTCGCGACACAGGTCGGGGCGAGGACCACGGGCAAGTACGGGGCATTCGTCAGGGTCGGCACGTCGGCGGTGGAGAGGATCGCCTGGACTCCGAGCTGACCGATTCCTCCATGACCCAAGTAGTGGAGGAGACCGATGCCGGACTGGAGTCTCGCGATCAGCTCGTCGCGCAGCTCGGAGAGCGGCAGCGCGTCACGCAGCAGCAGCGTCGGCGGCGGGCCGGGGACGGTGCCGGCCAGAGCCTGGCTGTCGGCTCCGAAGTCGGCCGTGCCGTCCCTCGCATCGGCGACGAGGAGCCTCTCTCCCGCCCAGCTCCCGGCGGCAGTCTCGGAGAGCAGCACCTTGTCGACGTATGCGGTCATCTCCTCAGGAGTCCTGGCGGGAATTCGCCCCACGACGAGGTCGGGGATTCCGTCGCCGGTCACGTCCCCGAGCTCCATGTCGGTCGAGAAGAGACCGTCGTCGGTCCGGGCCAGGAGCGGGGGCAAGAGGTTGCCTCCGGAACCGAGGTGATCCTTGTAGTCGAAGTTGCCTGCACCGCCCAGGAGGACGTACCTGGGTGGCAGAGCCCAGCGCTCCGCCACCCTCCTCAGGAACTCCTGGAGTGCTCTCGGCGAAGCGAGGCCGCCGTTGGTTTCATCGTAGACGTCCTGGATGTCGACCCGTGCCACGAGGAGACCTTCACTCTCGCGGCGCGCGAGCAGGGGCTCCAGCGCAGCCAGGAGCGGAGGTGTCGACACGACCAGCAGATCGGCGGAGTTCCGGCCGTCCTGCCAGCGGCTGGGAGCGTCGGGGATGATCCAGGCCGGGCTGAGGGCGGCCGTGGAGGGGTCACCGGCCCAGAACCGGTTCGCGGAGTGTCGAGGAACCCAGCTCGCGCTCCATGGGCCGCGCCCGGCGATCGTGAGATCGACGACGCGCGCCAGCGAGCCGTCGGCGGACGCCTCGACCACCCAGGGTGTGTCGCTGGTCAGTCCCTCGACCGTGACGACCTCGTTCACCGGCTCGGTCACCAGGAGAGCACCGCCGGCTGCCTCGAGACGCCGCGGATAGGTCACGGAGAAGCCGTCCACGTAGGAGAACGACAGCGTGGCGCCCTGAGGCAGGTCCGAGGAGAGCGTCAGCTGGTTCTCGCCGTCCTGCAGGACGGAGTCCGGGAAGACGAAGTCGAGGTGCTGCCAGCCCCAGCCCGACCACGTGCTCGATCCGACGGGCAGGTCGTTGATCCGCACCGAGACCTGGTGGGCCTCGCTGGCGCCCGGGGCGGGAGGAGCGTAGAGGTCGAGCTCGAGACGTGAGGCGCCCGCGCCCGGAGGGGCGGGATCGGTGACATCGAACGGCAGGATGCGCTCCGCGGCGCCCGCCACCAGGACGGTCCAGAACCAGAAGTCCTCGTCCGGATCGAGGGCCAGGTTGGTCGTGGCGAAGCCGTTCTCCTCGGTGTGGGCCCTGCTGGGGAACCACCCACCGGGCACCGGGCTCGGCGCGAGGCCCGAGACCTCCTCCACCTTGCTCGTCGACTCGAGGTCGAGCCAGTACACGTTGGCGGGGCTGTAAGGGTCGTCCGCGGGCTCGCCGAAGAAGTAGAGAGCCGATCCGTCCTCCTCGGCGAGCCAGCCCACCGCCCGCCCTCCGGCCTCCACGCGGGCCTGGTGCGTCGCCAGCCTGAGGCGGACCTCGGCACCGTCCAGCTCGACGACGGCCGCGATCTCATCGGCCTCGACGCGATAGAGACCCTCTTCGAGAACCCCGATCTTGGCGACCCGGCTGATCCCGTCGGGGGGAGCGGGCGCGGCGAGCTCGACAGGCGGCTTGCGGGTGGGACGGCTCGCCGGGTGACGCCGTTCGCCGTGGGACTCGGCCGGTGTGTTCCACGAGGGGTCTTCCGTCACCGTCGTCGCGAACGGCCCGTAGACGCGTCGGTTGCCGCGCGTGCCCTCCTCGATCAGCAGGAGCTCCATCCGGTCGCCCGGCGCGACGCCCTCCACCGGAACGCTGTAGAGAGCGCCCTCCGGGGACTCCTGGAGGGCGAGGATGGGTTCTCGCGTGACTTCGTCCCATTCGAGCTCGCCACCGCCGGCGCCGGGGTGTCGCCGGAACAAGCGGAAGCCGAGGACGCCGCCCTCGGACGAGGTTCTCCACCCGACCTCCCCCGCACCGCGACCGTTCGACACGGCGCGAAGCCCGGCGATCAAGCTGTGGGTGAAGTGGGCCACGACGGCGGAGCTGAGCTCGGAGGTATCGCCGCTGCCGAGGTCGGTGACCGTCGCCGTGACCGCGCTCGTCGACAGATCCGCCGGCACGGAGACGGTGACCGTGCCCTCCCCGGAAGCGTCCGTGGAGGCGGTCGAGAGGGCGAGGAGGTGGTCGGCCTCCCCGAAGGGCGGCGGAACCCGCACGCCGTCGCGGTCGCCGTTGATCGAGTCGACGCGGAAGAGGTCGATTCCGAAGTCGTGCTCGGGCGTTGCTTGGACGAGGATGTCCACCTCGGACGTCTCGCCCGGCCGCACGGCGGTCACGACGGGGTAGTTCTGGAGCCGGTTGGGCCCTTCGTCCCCATCGAGCGGGTCGTTCAAGGTCAGGCCGTCGTCGCCGAGATCGATCCCGAGGCCGCCGTTGCGGAAGATCTCGTTGCCCCGGATCTCGTTGCCACCGCCGGCGGAGGGCGCCAGGGCGACACCCGCCTGCGCGTTGAAGGCGATGACGTTGCAGGGACCGGGGCAGCCCGTCGAGCCGATCCGATTGTCGGCAGATCCCCCTTCGAACAGGAGACCATTCCCCCCGTTCCCGGTCTCTTCGGTGGTGTCGTCGAGCGCTCCGATACGGGAGCAATCGAGGGTGTGACGACCGCCGCCCGTCAGACGCACGCCGTGTCCGGGGAAGCGGACGACGGAGAGGCCGCGGAGCACGACATCCGTGGTTTGCAGGACGATGCCGTCGTCGGCGGCGTCGAGGCCCGCTCCATCGAGGACGATCACCGGTGCCGGCTCGCCGTCGCACGTCGCTCCGGCCTGGCTCAGGCCGTCGAGGGTCACCGGAGAGGTGATCGCCGGGAGGGGCTCCCGGATCCTCAGAACCCGCTCGATGCCCACGCCCGGGATCGCGAACAGGATGGTGTCGGGAGAGTCGTCCTGATTCGCCACCCGGATCGCCTCCCGCAAGCTGCAGTGCTCGGCATCGCAGTGGCCGTCGTCGACATCGTTGACGGTGTTCACCACGAGCTCGAGCGACTGCCCGTCCGGCACGAGGATGAAGTGCACCGAGGCCTCGGACACGTTTCCGGCGGCGTCTTCGGCCACCACTTCCAAGAGATGGTCGCCGGGGTCCTCGACCGTCGTGCCGCTCGCGAACGGCAGGCCGTCGAGCAGGACGTCTTGCTGGCCCGGGTGAACCTCGACGACGACGATCTCCGGGGTCACCGGATCGGTGTAGACGACCCCGTCCGAGACACCCAGAACCTGGATGTCCGGCGGCGTCCGGTCGACCTCGAAGGGAACGGGACCCTCGGTCGTCGTGTTCCCCGTTTCGTCGCTCGCGCGCGCCGAGATCGAGTGGGCTCCCTCGCCCAGCTCGGAGAGGTCGCACGAGTGCGTCGCCGCTCCCGGAGGTACGGGTTGTGCCGCGAACCACGCACCGCCGTCGATACGGCACTCGACGGTCGCGATCGGATCGGATGGATCCAGCACGGAGAGAGCGGCGGAGAGGGATGACAGGCCGAGGAGTTGGTCGGTCGTGGGTCGCAGGATCTCCACCACCGGCGGCTCGCCGTCGACCGGCCACAGGGTCTCGACGGCCAGGGTCACGTCGATCGGGACGCCGGCCTCGTCGTCGACCTCGGCCTGCAGGAGGACCACATAGGGAATGGTCTCGAGCTCGGTTGTCGTCACGGGGACGGAGGCTGAGACCGGCATGCCCGGTTGGAGATCGACGATCGACTCCGCGATCTGCAGCGTGACACCCGATACCGGCTCGAGGACACGCACGCGCAAGGGGACGGCGAGCAAAGGATCCGGCCCGGCGAGGAGGGCGGTCCAGGAGGCGACGACCGACTCTCCGATGGGAGGTGCGGGGTTCGAGAGCGCGAGCGTGCCGGTGATCTGCGTTGCGGGCGCTTCGAGCTCGAAGGTGCCGACTGCCGTCGCGATCTCCGTCCCATCCCTCGAGAGCGCGGCGTGCAGCGAGTACGAGCCTGCCGAGGCGTCTTCGCTGTCCCACCAGGTCTCGACGGTCGCCGTATCGCCCGGGAACATGGAACCGAGGGCCGTGGAACGCGACTCGACGACGAAGCCCTGGGGGCTCACGACCTGCGTCTCCAGGGTGGATCCGTCCAACAGGGCATTCCCGGCCGTGTAGGTCACGGTCGCGACCACCTCGACGGGGTCGCCGACCTGATAGAGCGGTTGGCCGGATCGGATCGTCGCCTCGACCTCCAGCTCCTCCAGGATGTCGAACGATGCCGCGGACAGGGCGAGCGACGATCCGTCGAGTCCCGTCAGCTCGGCGGCGAGACGGTACTGCCCGGCCCAGGTGTCCCCGGTCGGCCACGAGGGGCGGAGGTCGAGGATCGCTCCGGCCTCGAGGTGCACCGGTTCCTCGACGAGGGCCGCCACCACCCTCCTTCGTCTCGATCGCGATGCGGAGGCTCGCGTCGAGAGGAGGAGGACCTCCGTAGGAGAGTCACCCGACCCTTCACCGTCTCGAAGGCGCGGTAGGCGGGCCGGTCGGTGACGGCCGAGAGCAGGCTCCTGGGAGTCGACGACCGGGAAGAGGGCCTGTCCGCGGAGGACTGGTGCCTTCGTCCATCTCGACCGGGAGGTCGAGCGGGTCCACGTGGGCCACCAGGTGGTGGATTCCAGGAGGGTCCGGAGAGCGTGATCTGTGCCGCGGTCGTCGTCTCCTCTCCGGGGCGAGGTCGGGTAGAGGACGGTTCTCGAAGAGCGGCGTCGAGACACCGTCGGATCCGACAGGTTCAAGGAGACCGAGGAACCGGTCGCTGCGGCGTCTCCCTGGTTGCGAATGCGGAGAGTCACGAGAGCGGTGGAGCCCACCAACGGAGCGGGCAGGCTCGTCGAGGTCGTCGGGCGGGTCCCCGAGATCTCGAAGCCCCGCCGGGCGCACGTCACCAGGATCCTCGGCTCAGACCGCTGCGGTTCCAGCTGCGTCCTCGGCCGTGGCGCGGAACCGATTCTCGCCCTCGACCAACGACACCGGGTCGAGCGTGGCGGTGCCGGCGGAACGATCCGGGTCACTCGTAGTCCCAGTCCGAGTAAGAGGAGAACGGCACCGCCGGTGACCCATTAGGTCTGCACGAGAAGCAGGGGGTTTTCCGGCTCCGGCAGTTGCGGAGGAGGGTCGTGCCGTCCGGGCTCGCCAGGATCAGGTCGGTTCGGCCCGAGAGGTAGGCGAAGCCGGAGCCGTCGGGCGCGACTCGCGGCCACGCCGCTTCCACCGGATCATCGGTGAGCCGCAGAAGCTCTGCGGTCGTTGGGTCGTAGGACCAGATACAGGTGTCTCCGCCCTCCGAGCGCGCGAACAGAAGACCCGTGCCGTCGGCGGGCCAGGACGGCGTTCCCTCGACGTTCGTGGTGCTTGGGCGATCGTCGAGTGCCGAGGTCGTAGAGAAACCACTCGTCGCCGAAGGCCGAAGTAAGGAACCGTCGGGGGACCACGCCACCGACGTGCCGAAGGACGCATCCGCGATGTTCGTCCATGTTCCAGTCTCCAGCCGGACGAGCCAGACCCGGCGCGACGAGCCTTCATACCGTCCGGTGACCGCCAGAGAGGCTCCATCCGGCGACGGCTCGATCGCGTCGATGTCGTCGGCGTCGCGAGCAACGTCCTCGCCCGATGTCGCATCGAGCGGATCTCGCCGTGGAGGTGGAGGAGCGCTTTCCCGTCTGCTCCAGCAGGCGATGTCCCCATGAAGACCGAGCTCTACCGGGGCCGAGCCGTCCGAAACCGCACGATCCAGGAAGACCACTCCTGGCTCTCGGTATCCCCGGTGGTGCCCACGAGAACCTTCCGCCGTCCGGAGAGAACCGTGCTTCGGGACCGCTGAGGAACCCTCCTGCGACGGCGTCGCCGGTCGAGGCCTGCGTCGAGCCGATCTCCTCCACCGTCGTGGAGGAACGTCACAGGAAGCCCCGGTTCGGCTGCTTGCCGCCAGCCCGAGCGTGGATTGCGACACGACGATCAGCAGGCCGCTGACGGTGGGATGGTGGAGGACCGGTGGCGCGGGCGCCTCCGAGTCGGCAGGGGTTGCAGTGGCCTCGTTCGACGGCGGGCTCGCGTTTCCGATCGGATCGAGGGCCGCCACCACCCAGTAGTACGGGACGCCGTTCTCGAGGTCGACGTCCTCGAGTCGTCTCGCGGTGTCGGCGACAGGGCGTACGGTCCTCCGGGCGTCGGGGATCGCAGCACCCGGTAGGCCGCCGGAGGATCACCGTTCGGGGGATCCCACTCCAGGAGAACGCGTCTACCCGCCGGCAGCGCGGTCGCCTGGAGGTTGCGGGGCGGCCCGAGCAGCTCGACCGCGACCGCCGCCACGGCTTCGTTGGAGTCGACGCTCCGGTTGCCGGCCGCGTCCAGGGCGCGAACGACGTAGCGGTAGGTCCCGTTCGGGCGTCCCGAGTCGAGATACAGCAGCTGGGTCAGGTCCGAGTGGACGGCGATGGTCTCTCCGTCACGAGCGATCTCGTAGGCGACCACGTCCGGGGATGAGCTTTCCGTCCACTCGAGCTCGACGTCCGAACCCAGGACCGTCGCCGCCAGCGCGACGGGTGAGGGTGGCTCGACATCACCCACGGCAACTTCCACCGTGTCCGAGGGAAGGCCCTCGAAGGCGAAGGAGCTCACTGCCGTGACTGCATAGTGGTGGACTCCGTCACCCGGTTGATCGAGGTAGGCGGTGGTCGCGACGGTGGGACGCTGCTCGATGCTCGCCTCGGAGAGCCCCGCGAAGTCGGAGACGCCGAAGACCACGCGTAGGCGATCCGTGCGGTACGGTTGATCGAGCGCGATCTCGTTCACGGCGGCGGTGTTGCCCTCGATCTCGAACAGGGACACCCAGACTTCGCCGCTCCAGGCGAGGAGCTCGAAGCTGTCGGCGCTGTAGACGTCCTCGCCGAAGCTCACCCACACGAGCGTGCACGAGGTCACGATCCGTTCTCCGGGCCACGAGATCTCGAGCCACTTCCCTTCGGTGGGGTCGTTGACCCACCAGCTGGTCTCCGGGTCGCCGTCCACCGCCTCGTCGGCGGCGCCCTCGGACGAGGTCGCTGCGAGGTCGTCGGCGAGAACGTCGGGAAGGAGAGGCTCACCCTCGCGGTGGGGCCGATAGCCCAGCAGGTCCGGTTCTGGGTTGGGATTCCAGGAGAGGTCGACATCGAGACCGTCGGCGCTCGCCGCCAACCCCGTGGGTGCCGACGGCGGCGTGGCGACATCGAGCGGCACGAACGCGTCCTTGCTCACGTTGCCCGCCGGGTCCGTCGCCCGGAGACGGATCTCGTTGCGGCCGAGCGGCAGCGGCAGATCGACGATGGAGAACCGCCCGTCCAGGTCGACGGAGACCGGGGGCAGGGGAAGCGGCCCCGACTCGGTCAGCTGCTCTCCCGAGACCTCGGCTCCGGACGGTGGGCCGTCTCCGCTGATCGTGACCGTCGTCGCCAGGCGAGGCGTCAGCGGCTGCGCGACGGAGGGCGTATAGACCCGCGCGGCCACCGAGGGAGCGCGCGGCGACTCGTTGCCGTTCACGTCCACCGCCGTGACCGTGTAGGAGTACTGGTCGTCGGCGAGCTCCGTATCCTGGAGGGTGGTCCCCGGAAGCGGGCTCGCCGTCACCTGGGCCTCCGCCCCCTCACCGTCGGTCCGGTAGACCAGGTATCCGTCGAGGTCGGGCTCGTCGAGAGGATCCCAGGACAGGGACGCCGTACCCCCGGTGACTGCGGCCGCGAGACCGGTGGGAACCTGCGGAGCGGTGAGATCCGCGTAGGTCACGGTGATCGTCGCGGGGTCCGGGTCGGTATTGTCGGAATCGTCCGTGGCGACCGCCCGCAGCAGGTAGTCGCCGTGGACGAGGGGTGGGGTCGTGGCCAGCGGATCGAGCAGCCCGTCGTAGGGAGGCGCGGTCACGGCGGGGCCGAGGTCCATCCAGCTCCCGGCGGTCGCGTCGCGGTACTGGAGCTGCACCGCGGCGACGTCGAAAGCGTCGACCGTCGCGAGCACGTAGGCGGGAGCCTCGAAGGAGTCGCCGTCGACAGGCTGGACGACGAGGGCGTGCGGTGGCCCGGTCTCGACGACGGCCGAGGCCGAGTTCGAGGGAGGGCTGAGGTTGCCTGCCGCATCCAGCGCATACACCACGTAGGTGTACTCGCCGTCCGGGCGGGAGAGGTCGTCGTACCCCGTCTCGATCAGGGCGTAGGGCCTCAGGTCGCCGAGGATCGGTCCCTCGGCGTTGACGAGATCGTCGCCGCGGTAGAGCAGAGACCCGAGCAGATCGGGTTCTGCGTTGGCATCCCAGCCGAGATGCACGTCGGAACCGTCCACGGCCGCGACCAGGTTGGTGGGGGCCGCGGGTGCCTCGTTGTCGACCGTCACCGTCACCTGGGTGGTCGCTCGGTTGCCGACCAGGTCCTCCGCCTCGAGGGTGATCGTGTAGGAGGCGCCCTCTGTCAGGCCGGAGGTGTCCCACTGACCCAGGAGCGAGGCCTGAACCGGCACGGTCGAGTCCTCGAGCAGCACCGGCGCACCCCCTGCCTCCGGAGTCACGGTCAGCCGATAGCGAGCGAAGTCGTCGATCGACCACGCGGTGCCGCGGACGTCGACGAGACCGGCCACGACGTCGCCCGTCACCGGAGCGTGGATCTCGGCGGTGGGTGGGGTGACGTCCAGGGTGGTCCCGGCAGGCTCCGACGGATCGCTCTCGAGCCCGGCCCGATCGAGGGCCGTGACGGTGTACTCGTAGGCTCCGGGAGGCAACCCGGTGTCGAGCCAAGCGGTGCCGGGGATCGGGTCCGCGAAGAGAGGCGTTCCGTCACGATAGACCCGGTAGCCGACCAGGTCCGGCTCGGTGTTGGCGTTCCACACCAGGTCGACCTCGTCGGAACCGACCGGGTCGGCTGCAAGACCTGTCGGGGGTGCCGGCGGGTGGGTATCGACCTCGACGGACGTCTCGGCGCTCGTGACGTGGCCGACTCGATCGCGCACCGTCAACCGCAGCAGGTGAGGACCGTCGAGTGGAAGGTCCGTCCACCGCCCCAGCGTGCCGTCCGTCACCGTCTCCGCGCCTTCGGCGATCGTGCCGACGAGGCTCCCGTCCGGGAGGAGTGCCTCGAGAACGTACCCCTCCAGGTGGAGGTCCGAGGCCGAGCCGACGACATCGAGTGCGGCGGTCACGAAACTGCTCTCGGCCGGCAGCGAGATCGCGGCGACCGGTGGCGTGTTGTCGACCTCGACCCCGACCAGGGCCGTCGATTCGTTCGTCGCCCGGTCGACGACCCGAAGCCTCAGAGTCCGGGGTCCGTCGGAGAGCGCGGACGTGTCCCAGGAGAGGAGCTCTCCGGACGCCGCTTCGTTCGCGCTCAGCAGGAGGGTCCAGTCGTCGGGCTCGGCGCCGTCGCCGAGCTCGAGGAGCCAGGCGTCGAGGTGGTCGTCGGTGGCCGAGCCTTCGACACTGACGGGCGAGCTCGGCGCGCCGACCAGGATGCCGTCCGGAGGCGCCGTCAGCTCGGCCAGCGGCGGCGTGTCGTCCACTCCGAACCCCAGTGTCACCTCGGTCCGGATCTCGGCACGGTCCTCGGCCACGATCTCGAGCGAGTAGTCGCCCTCCTCCACGCCGGGCAGTGCTCCCAGGACGGCATCGACGAGCGAGGAGTCTCCGGCAGCGATCTCCTGCCACGGGCTTCCGCTCTGGGGGCCGGCGATCCGGATCGACCAGCTCTCCATGTGAGCGTCGGCGATCGTCCCCAGCAGGTTGCCGGAGCCGTCGATCCACCCACCGTCCTGCGGTCGTTCGATCAGCACGGTGGGGGCCGTGCGGTCGAGCGTGACCGGCACCTCTTCCGTTTGCACCACCGTCGGCTCGGCCGTGAGCCGTGCGTCCAGCCGCATCCTGTAGAGCCCGTCTGCGGCCCCACCCCCGTCCCAGGCGGCCTGGTGCGAGCCCTCCGGAAGCTCTGCGTCGTCGAGTACCAGGGCGACCACCTGGTCGTCCGAGTCCACGACCGTCAGATCGACCGAGCAGGGCGCCTGGAGGCCGAAGTGGATCGCGACGTCCTCACGGCGGCCGTCGCCGTTGGGGGAGAAGAGCGAGGGATCGGCGGTCAGCTCGGTGACGAGGCCCGCATGGTCCTGGATGTCGACCGTCACCCGCGTCTCGGCGCGGTTGCCCGCCTCGTCGTCGCCGATCAGCCGCAAGGTGTGGACGCCGGAGAGGCCGAAGGTGTTCCAGACCGCGAGTGGCTCCGGTGTCGGGATGGGCACCAGACCGGACTCGAGGGGGAACCAACCCTCCGGGTCCGGTCCCTCGCCCCAGGAGAGGCTCCACGTCGAGAGACGGTGATCGTCGACCGTGCCCCAGACCGTGACGAGCAGCGGCAGGGGCGTCGTCGGTGTCGGTGAGGTGATCGCGATGTCGGGCGGGGTGTTGTCGACCTCGACCTGGGCGAACCGGACGTCCGCGTTGCCGCATCCGTCGACCCACTGCGCCATCGCCAGGTAGGTGCCGTCCTCGACGACGGAGCCCCCTTCGTCGTGGCCGTCCCAGACGAAGGGGGCCGAGGACTCGAGTGCCAGCCCGCTGGCCAGGGTGCGGACGAGGGGACCCGTGATGACGGGCCCCGCTTCGGTCATCACACCGGGGAAGACGCGCAGATCGAGGACCGAAGGCTCCGCGGCGGCGACGGTCACGGTGACCGTGTCGAGGACTCCGTCGCCGTTGGGGGAGAGGAGGTACTGGCTGGTTTCGACGGAGGCGCCGACGAGCCGCGCGTCCAGAACGAAGGTGACGGGCTCGCTGCAGACGAGGCTGCCGCCGCTGTCGGCGGCTCGCAAGCGTACGGAGAGCTCGCCGTCGACTCCACCGAGGCGGCCGAGAACCCCCTGGAAGGGAGCGGTGGAGAGCTCCTTGACCAGAACGTCTGACGTGTTCTTCGAGTAGAGGCCACCGGTGGGACCGAGCGAGCCGCCGAGATCGTGGAAGAGAGAGCCGAGGGGATCCTGGGGACGCTGCCATTCGACGGGAGCTGCTCCGAGACCCCACTCCAAGGCGTAGGACGCCCCGCGGTCGTCGAGGACCTCTCCCTGGATGTCGAGAGCGCCGGGGACCGTCGGGGAATCGGGACAGACCGCCTGCCCGGACTGGGGGAAGGTGACCAGCGCCGCCGGCGGGGACCGATCGACGATGAGGCGGCCCGTTTCGAGGACCGACGGGTTCGCGGCACGGGGGATGCCGGCCACCTCTTCACCCAGGATGTTGGTGAGACGGGCCCGAATGGAGAAGGACCCCTCCGGGATGGCCTCGAGGTCGAGCGGGTACTCGTAGTCCTGATCGCTGGAGGGTTGGTTGACCGTGTAGAGGAGCTGCTCCTCACCGTCCTCCCCGGGTCCGAAGAGGGAGAGGAGCTGCAGCTGGGAGCCGTCCAGGCTCCGCGGGCGCAGCGTCACGGTGCGGTCGGCGTCGGGACCGCTGCCGCATCCGGCCGAGACGACGGGCTCGATCTCGAACGTGAGGTCCAGACAGGGGAGCGTGACGCTCTTCGTTTGTGAGACCAGGGTGCGGGGTGGAGTGGAGGGAGTGCCTGCGACCGAGACCTCGACCCGGGCCGAATAGGTGGCGCAGGCCTTCCATTCGGAGAGCGCGTAGAGGAGCACACCGTCGGCGGCCGCGGCGGGCTCGAACGTGCGCACCGTCTCGTAGCGTGGGTCGTCCTCGCTCGACACGTAGAGGGTCGCCCGCTCGAGTGGAGCGGCCACCCACTCCTCGGCCCAGAGGAGGAGGTCGCGAGCCGGATCGGCTCCGCTTTCGGCGACGAGCTCGAGGAGAATGTCCGCGAGCTCCGGCGGGACGGTCTCCGGCATCAGCCGGCCGTGGAAGAGCAGCCCGTCGGTTCGGAGGGACAGTTGCTGGCTCAGGTGCTCGCCACCTGCCGCGTCGATCGCCTCGAGCCGCAGGTCCCAGGTGCCTCCCGGCACGAGCTCCTCGAGTCCCCAGAGCACCTCGAACCGGGGCTGGGGAATCCACGGGACGTTTTCGCCGGTGGCGGGATCGCGGAATTCCGGTGCCGGCACGTCGGTCCAGATCTGCTCACCCTGCGGCCGGTACTGGATCGAGACGCTCTGGAGATCCTCGCGAATCGCCTCGGTCGCCGAGAAGCGCACGGCACCGTGCTCGAAGGCGAAGCTCCCTTGCTCGTGGGTCGGGGTGAGCGGCTCGAGCACTCCCGTACCCGGGTCGATCCGGTGGCGTCCGAAGCCGGTGATGCGGAGAGCCTCCGGGGCCAGCGGCGCGGCGACGATCGTGCGGTTGCCGGCGGCATCGTCGGCGACGGATCGGAAGCTGAAGCCTACGAACCCTTCGACAGGCACCCAGGCCTCGCACCCCACTGTGTTCTCTTCCCCGTCGCAGATGGTGGGTACGTTCGACCAAGCGGAGGGTAGGGCGCCCTCTCCGCGTTGTAGGACCAGCTCGGTGAGATGCTCGTCCGCCGCGCCAGACTGAACATGAAGCTGGAGTCGCGCCCGGTCGCCGCCGGCAGGGGGCGCGAGGAGGATCGGTGCCATCGAGGGCTCGGAGACCTGCGGCGGCGTCGCGTCCACGGCGGTGAAGAAATCGTAGACCTGCACCAGCACCCGGTAGCTGCCGTCCGGGACGCGCAGGCCGGCGTCGTCGCGGCCGTCCCAGGTGAGCGACGCCGTCTCGCCGGC
The DNA here is from genome assembly GCA_041394745.1 of Thermoanaerobaculia bacterium. Lineage (GTDB taxonomy): Bacteria > Acidobacteriota > Thermoanaerobaculia > Multivoradales > JAHEKO01 > JAWKHP01. Next base: position 34,470 of record JAWKHP010000010.1, read on the forward strand.
CAGCGGGTGACTGCGGTGGAAGGTGCGGACCGGCTGGTCGTCCTCGTCGAAGATCACGATGTCGAAGACCACCGGCCGCAGCACCCGGTAGGCGATCGTGACCGCGTCGAGGATCCCGTCCCCGTTGGGAGAGACGAGCCCCGGCGTCACGGTGACGTCCGTGATGTCCGGAGTCGTGCTCGAGGACACTTGGCGGACGCGGGAGAGCTGATTGCCGGCGCGATCGAACGCCGTGAGCCGCAGCTGGAAGGTGCCGGGGCCGGGAGCGATCCAGGTACCGAGGTAGTCGTCCAGGACCTGGGTCTCGACGGCCGGCGCCACCGGATGCCAGGCATCGACCCCATCGACTCTCCTCCACTCCAGCTCGTAGCGGTCGAAGTGGAGGTCGATCGAGGTGCCTTCGAGGAGGTAGCCGCCTGACGGCGGGACGCGGACACGGAGATCCGCCGTGAGGTTCTCGAGGCTGATGACGGACCACCAGTCGTTGGATCCCTGGCAGGCGGGTGGGGACTGCTCGGCCACGAGATCCGACCAGAAGACCAGGTAGTGGCCGTGGGTGGTGAAGTGGAAGGCACTCTTGGTCCAGCCCGGGATGAAGGGCTCCTCTCGGAAGCCCTCGTCGAGGAAGACGGCCGTCGGGTCGTGGTCGTAGTTCCAGAATCTGGAGTGCGCTTCGATGACGCTCCGATCGTTCGGATCCCAGATCATCTCCCCCTCCGGCATCGCGGAGTCGAGGAACCCCTCCGTGCCTGGTGCCGCGATTCCGTCGACGCAGCCGGAGAAGACGTTCAGGAACGAGAGGTCCGTGACGTCGATCAAGTCGACCGTGTGACACAGGTTGTTGCCGTCGATGGACGTGACGAGGATCTCGGAACCGTCACCTCTCCATCGCGGTACGAAGAAGGCGAGCTCGTAGGGCAGCATCGGGCGCTGTCGAGGCAGCTCGATCGAACGACTGTTTCCTCCTTCGGTGTCGAAGAGGAAGACCCCTCCGAGCTCGGTGGACGCAATCGCGAGCTCGTTGCCGTCAGGCGACCAGAGTGGATAGGCGGGCGGCTCGTCGCCGGACTGGGCCAAGACCGTTTGCACGGACCCCGTCTGCAAGTCGAGCACGACAACATCTCCCGTCGCCGCATCGGCTATTGCGACCCTCCGTCCCTCAGGGGATACGTCTGCCGGCTGCGCGTATGCGTCGATCTCCCACCAGCGAATCGGTTCGCCCGGCGCGTCCAGGGAATACTCGGCGACGAATCCCGAGGAACTCGCGACGACGAGAGAGTCGCCTGCCCGCCCGAAAGACATCACCTCGGGCGAGCCGAAGCTTCCCTCCGGGTCGAGCGGGTTGAAGTCGAGAGGGATCTCGAGGAGCCCGCTGCCGTCCGCGGCCGCCACCCAGAGCTCGGTGCCGGGACTCAGCGAGAGAGTGAATGCGATCCGTCGGCCGTCTCTCGAAACTGCGAGCCGACTGGGTTGGCGACCTGCGAGCCAGCTCGACGGGATGATCGGCGTGAAAGTGCCGGATGGCAAGGAGCGCCGGTAGATCGCGTCCGGGTACGAGGGATTCTCGGACTGCGCGAGTGCCAGATACGCGTAGTCCTCGGTCGGCGGAATCTCCAAGTCGTTCAGGCCGGCTTCGATCTCGCACGTGAGATTCGTGCGGTACTCGTAGGGGGTCCCGACGGCCAAGAGAAGCGACGACCGGTCGGTGTCGACCGTGGTCGAGGCGGTTCGCAGGACGATGCCGGCGAGGTCGACGACCCGGAGCTCGTACTCGGCATCGCGCACCAGCCTGCCGTCATCGTCGCGACCGTTCCAGGTGACCTCGCCGGTCTGGACCTGCTCGAGCTCGGGCCCGGTGAAGGTCCGCACCGAGCGCTCGCGCACGCGATCGACGACCCGGACCTCGACATCGGTTGCCGCGTCGAGCGAGAAGAACAGAGTGGTCTCGTCCTGCACGCCATCGCCGTCCGGGGAGAAGTACCGTTCGGAGACGAACGCGTCCTCACCCTGGGCGCCCAGGAGAGCCTGGGCCTCGTTGTTCGTCTCGTCGCTCTCGTGCACGAGGCCGTCGGGATCGACAGCGACGGAGATGGTTCTCGCGGTGGGTCCCTGCGCGAGATTCCAGGTGAACGTCGCCTCTCCGGTCGCCTCTCCCTCCAAGACGGCGATCACCTGATCGCCTCCGATCTGGGTACCCGCTCCCGGTTCCCCATCCCAAGCACGAACGACGAGATCGTGCACCGCCTGTTGGCCGGAGTTCGTGACCAGGACGGTCAGGGTGACGGTCTGACCGGGAGAGGGGAGCTCCGGTTCGAAGTGGAGGCTGGCCGGCCCGATCGCTGCATCGGGAAGGGCCAACACCTCCAAGAGCCGGAAGGCGCGATTGTCTGTTTCATCGGCCTCCTCGACCGCGCCCTGGGGATCGACGATGACGTGGACCAGGCGATCGCCGGCAGGAACTTCCGGCCAGGAGAGCTCCACGGGCGCGGTGGCGCCGGCGTCGAGGGAGGCAATGAGGACGGAGCCGAGGAGGAGCCCGCCTTCTTCGGGAGCGCCATCGTAGACGTCGACCGAGAATGGTCCGGCTGCCGTTCCGCCGGTGTTGCGCACCGGCACCGACAGTGTCGTCGGAGACCCTTCGAGAGCCGGATCGGGCGCCGCGGTCAGATCGTTCGAGGAGACGACGAGATTGGGCTCGAGAAGGGCCGTCGCCTCGAACGCCAGCGCCGCCGAGTTGTTGGCCTCATCGACCTCCGGCAGGAGGTTCTCGGGATCGATGGCCGCCGTCAGGACGATCGAGCCCGTGCGGTCGACGCGCCAGGCAACGGTCCTCTGGACGGATTCACCGGCTGCGAGCTGAATCTGGAGTGAGGGCAGCGAGACGGTGGCGGTGCCGTCGGAGATCGTCAACGCGACCTCGGTGCTCGGGCTGTCGGATGTCCCGCGGTTGTGGAGGCCGACCTGGAAGACGACGTCCTCACCGAGGTGGGCCGGGCCATCGATCAGAGCCAGGTCGGAGTCGAGCACTTCGAGATCGAAGCTCGGTACCGTCGCGACCGACGCCACGCCCAGGTTGTCGTCTTCGTTGATCTCGGCGATCGCGTCGTCCGGGTCGGCCAGGACGCGGACCTCGGTCGTCCCGGCCCGTTCGAGATCGAAGAGGAACGAGACGGGTGCGGACGAGCGAGCCGGGACGTCGACGAGAGTCACCTGCTGCTCGAAGGGCTCGATCGGGTCCCCTACGGAGAGAGCCACCGCGACAGCCGTGACGCCGGTCTCTCCGAGATTCCTCACCACGCCCTGGACGAGGATCTGGGTCGGCAGCCGATCGGGCAGCGACGGTGAGACGACGAGCTCGTCCGAGCGAACGGTCAGCTCGACGCCGGCGGGCGCCGCCTCGACCTCGACGGGCCGATCGACTCGGTTGTCGCTCTCGCTGAGCTCCGCGACCTCGTCGAGCGGATCCACGACCACGACGAGCTGGTGCGAGCCCGCCGCCGACGTCGTGTCCCAGGCCAGCTCGAGCGAAAGGGTCTCACCCGGCTCGAGAGGCTGGAGAGTCAGGCCGTCGAGCAGGTCGCCGGTCGCCGGATCGCCGTCGAAGAGTTGAATCAGGCCGGCCGGTGTCGGAAGCGTTCCGTCGTTCTCGATGCCGACACCCATATGGAGGACCTCTCCGTCGAGAGGGTGCTCGGGCTCGACGGTGGTTTCGGGGAGGAGGCGCCAGTTCGCGTGGGAGAGCCTCTGCAGGGCCTCGGCTGCCAGGCTCGTCGTGAAGACGCTTCCTTCCCAGGAACCCGCCGCATCCTGGCGGGCTTCGAGGTACTCCCTGGCGCTCGCTCCGGAGAGGGGCAGCAGGTCGAGACGTCGGACGGCGGCGAGGGTCTCCACGACCTCGGCCGTGTGGTGGGCCGTGCTCGGGCTGTCGCCGAAGCCTCCATCGCCGTTCTCGCGAGTCAGGAGCCACTGGAGGCCCGGGTCGAGGGCTGCGGTTTCGCCTGCGGCCGCGAGCGAGCGCAGGGCGGCCGTCGTGGTGCGGATGCTGCTCGCTCCCCCGGGCACAGGGCCCCACCCACCACCTTGGTTCTGATGTTCCAGAAGGAACTGCTTGCCGGCCTCGATGGTGGCAGGTGCGTCCGGAGAGGCGAGGGCGAGGGAGGCTAGCGCCAGGGCCGAGTCGAGAGGGTCGCTGCCCAGTCCCGGAAAGAGCCCCCACCCGCCGTCCGCGTTCTGACGCGAGGCCAGCGTGTTCGAAGCCTCGACCGCTGGGCGGCCTTCGGCGACCAGCGCCGCGATCAGTCGGGCCAGATGGTCCGTCGACGCCGGAACCTGGGATTCCAGCCAGCTCACGGCGTCGCTGCGCTCGTCGCCGCCGAAGGTCGAATCCAGGCGCACGAGCGCTTGGAGCGCCGTCGAAGTGTCGCGTACGCCCGTCGCCGGTCGATCCTCCCAGGACCCGTCGCTCTCCTGCCGCGCGCGCAGCCAGGTCAGGGCGTCGGCGACCGAGGCGGGTACCACGCGCGGATCACCGCCACCGGTCGTACCGGGTCCACCACCGCCTCCGGTCCCGGCCGAGGAGTGGACCTCGAGCGCCGCACGGGCACCGGTGGCGGCTGTGAACCGGAGGAGAAGACCCTCACGGATGCGCTCGAGCGCGGCGAGCTCGTCGGCGGAGACGGGCTCACCCGGTCGGACGAGATAGAGGAAGGCGGCCTGGAACTCGTGGGGTGAGTCCTCCGCGGAGGGTACGCGGTCTCCCTCCGCCGCGATCACATCCTCGATCTCTATGTTTTCGGTCGAGGCCGAGACGACGGCGCCGAGCTCGGGGAGCCGCTCGCGGTCGATGGCGGAGTTGATCAGCAGGGAGAGGGGCGGCACCTCCTCTGCAGAGACGAGTCCGGCCAGATACAAGTCGAGCGGGCTGAGGATCCGCTCGACGGCCGTGGACGTGAAGGTGCCGTCCTGGTTGTCCCGCCAGCGGTTTCCGTAGAGCACGGAGGCCCCTGTATCCAGCAGGAAGCTCCAGTGTGAGTCGTCCTTTCCCAGCAGGGACGTGCTCGGCACTCCTTCGTCGTCGTACTGCACGTAGGCGCCCCACTGGTGGAAGAGCTCGTGGATCAGGATGGTGAGTGTGAGCTCGAGCTCCTGTGTGCCCGGTTCGGAACCCAGCTCCGCCAGCCTTCCGAGGTCGGAGATGCCGCGCAGGCGCCCCGCGCTCCCGAAGGCCTCGCTTTGGTCGTACAGGGGTAGACCGATGCCCTCGACGTCGTTGCGGACGAGCCAGTGGAACCCTCGCGCGGTTCCGAGGTCCACCGGAAACCGCGTGAAGACCACGAGGAAGTCGTAGGCGTCCTCGTGCTCGGCCAGGAAGGCCTCCGAAACCGCGGCTCGGGCCATCGTGTTCGCTTGGCCTTCCGCCTCCCGGCTGTAGTCCCCTGCCAGCTCCACGACGCTCACGTGCCCCAGGTCTTCGCGGAAGGTCGCCGTGACCGTGGTCCCCGGTTCCTCCACCGTCGACTGGACGAGGCCGTGGTCCTGCGGCATCGCCGCTTCGGCCGGGAGCCTGTCCACCGAGTCGGCGCCGGCCGCCGCCACCGCGCCGAGAAGGCACAGTGACGTCGTCGATCGACGGATGATCCCGAGGCATCCCACAGCAGCAGGCCGGATTGACCGAAAAAACGGTGTACCGGATGCTAGAGGCCCGGCTGGACGGCGTCGCGTCACAAATCGACTTGATCCGGCGGCAGGGCGAGGGCTCGTGTCCGGCCATCGCCGAATCCCTCTTGCACCTCTCGCCGGAAGCGCTCGAGCATCCTCCGGACGGCCCAACTCGGGGCTCGGTCGGCAACCCAGAGGAGGCCGCCTCCGGCGAGGACGAACTCCGTGCCGGCCTGCTCGCCGACCGCCAGGCGGCGCTCGGTGGCGTCGTGGTGGACGGACAGCAGGTCCTGAATCGATCGTTGCATCCTGATCACTCCCTTCCCCTCTAGGACGGAAAGGGTGCGCTCAAACTCGCAGGGCAGTTCCTCCAGACCATATGGCGAGGTGATGTGGCGCCATGCACCGGACCACGATCCTGCTTCCCGAGGAGCTCAAGGCCCGCGCCGAGCGGATCGCGGCGCGTGACGGAGTGTCGCTCTCAGAGCTCATCCGGCGGGGGCTCGAGGGGATCATCGAGGGGCAGGTGCGGGCGGGGGCCGATCCGCTCTGGACGGATGACGCGGTCTACGAGGGTCCGGCCCCCCGGGACCTGGTCGCCGAGCACGACCGCTACCTCTACGACACCGGCAGAACCTCTTCGCCTCGCCCTCGCTGACGATCGTGCGGGCCGAGGAGCGCGACGAGCTCGCGGCGCTGGTGCACTTCGAGCGCTTCGCCGACCAGGGCGTGAGCTTCACCGATGCGGTGTCGTTCGCGGTGATGCGCCGGCTGGGACTCGAGGGCGCCTTCACCTTCGACCGGCACTTCGGCCTGGCCGGCTTCGAGCCCTGGCCGGGATCCGGGGGAGATCGTTGAGAGATCGGTAGCGTCGGTCACGGCGGTGGCGGGTCGTTTCGGTCGTTTTCGTGACTAGGGGCGATGGCGAGTCTCTTCGAGAGCCTGTGGAATCGCCCTCGGCGCGGTGTGTGGCCGGCGGTGTCGGTGCTGGTGTCGATCGTCGCGTGCGGGGGAGACGCGGGGCGTGAGGTCGGGCCGGACGGGGAGGCGGCGGGGGCGGCCGAGGAGAGTGCGGTGCAGTCGGAGCCGTCCGAGGAGGCGCGGATCGGAGGGTTGGAGGTGGCTCTGGACGTCGGGCGGCAGCGGGTGGAGGGGAGCCTCGAGGGGGTGCGGTTCGAGGCTTCGGCGGATGGAGGGGGAGGAGGGGGCTCGGGCGCGGTTCTGGTGGGAGGGGGACGAGGGCCCGGGCTCGGAGTGGTGATCGAGGCCGGCGACCGGGTGGTTGGAATGGGCGGGGGCGCCTGGACGGGTACGGGGCGCTCGAGGCGGGGGAGGTCGAGGCGCTGGAGGGCTGGAGGAAGCGCTGCCGGCGATGACGCTGGCGCGGATTCCGTTGGATCTGGCCTGCCGGGAGGGCGCGGGGGAGCTCGCCGGCGGTGGGAGCGGCGCTGGTGATGCCGACCCAGATGCTGCTGAAGTACCGGACGCCCTCCTCGCACGTCGCGGAGGCCATCGCGCGCATGGCGGCGCAGTCCGAGTGCCAGCACTTCCGGGGCCGCTCGATCCTCGATCGAGCCGGCGCGGACGCCGGCGCCGGGAATCGTGGCGCTCTCCGACGAGGCGCCGATCCCGATGGCGGCTGGCTACTTTCCCTTCGGTGAGGGCGCCTCCGACGGTGAGGGTAGGCGGTGAGGCGGCTCTGCGTCGCGCTCGCCTTGTGCCGCGTGCCCGCAGCGGTCCCGGGGCAGTGGGCCGCTGCGCTGGGGACGAAGGTGCGCAACGCCTTCGGTCCGGATCTGGCTACGGCGCAGCGGCGTGCCGCGGGCGTGCGGGCCCGACTGCCCTCGTGGGGCGGGGAGCAGGACCCCACACGCGCGAGCCCGGGGGCTCCCACTCGAGTGCGTCGATCGCTCCCGCTTCACCCTCGTGCGCACCTACGACTGCGGCACCAACGAAGGGGTGCCGAGAGCACGACGACCGCCTCGACGAGCGCTCGCTGCGCTACCCGGGCAGCACCATCGGTTCCTCTGAACTTCTTGGGCTCAAGTGAGTGCTCCCGCGACTGCCACCTGAGGCTGCCGCCACCTACGGGCTGGACAACACGATCTCCTGTCCGCGGGCACGGCCCCTCGACGGCCGCAACTGTCTCGAGTACACCAAGGACTCGCCTTCGGGCGAGGAGCCGTGCTCTACCGCTGTCCCGGGACACCGAGCTCGTGTGCGACGGCGAGGGACGAGGTCGCTGCGTGCCGGACGACGAGCCCGACGAGCCGGACGACGAGCCCTTCTCGGGTGCCATCTCTGGCCTCGTCGGACCCGACCTGGCATGCGTGGAGGAGGGCGACCGCCTGCAGATGTACGCGGAGGTCGTCGGCCTGCCGGAGAACGCGGTGCGCTGGTCGGTGCTCTCGGGGCCGGCCCGGATCAGTCGCTCGGGCGACCTCCGCCCGACGGGTGGCGGCGAGGCGGTGGTGCGCGCGGCGAGCGTCGACTACCCCGCCTTTTTCGATACCACGACGGTCACGGTCGGCGGCTGCACCTGCCAGGTTTCGGCGATCCCTTCCGGTGACACCACGAAGACCAACGCGCCAGAGGGCGCGTGGCGCACTTCTCCACCTCGGGCGGCACCACCGTGATGGGTGCGTTCAGCAATCCCGAGATGCTCGACGGCGTGATGGAGATGTTCGGTGGGGCGATGGGAGAGGAGCAGAAGGCGCAGGCCGAGCAGTGGAAGAAGGAGATGGCGAAGATGCCGCGCGAGACGCTGGGGCTCGCGCTCTCGGAGATGGACCCGGCGAGCGAGGGAGAGGAGCTGCTGGCCCAGAGCTTCACCGGTTTCCAGCTCCATTTGCCCTCGGTGATGAACCGCCCCATCGAGCCCGGCTTCGCGGGCGGCCTGCCGCTCTCCCACGTCGCCCTCCACACCGGCGAGTACACCGAGGGTGGGTACCCTGCGGCCTACGAATGGGCGCCGGGGGCGCCGGGCAACGTGCACCTTCGTCAGCCGACCTGGCCGGTCGCTCTCCGGCACCGTGACGGGCGACATGTTCGCGCCCGGTCTCTACAAGCAGGCGACCGGGGAGCGCCCGCACATCACCTTCTCGGTCAGCTTCTACGCCCTGGAGTTCGACCCGCTGAACATGAGCCTGGGGTGCCTGACCCCCCAGCGGCGGCGGCCGGCTACCGTTGCCCGTCCGTGCCGGGCCCTCGTCTCCATCGCGCGCAGCCTCGCCGCAGCCGTCGACCGCCTCTCCTTCGCCGCCCCCGTCACCCACGTCTACAACCCCCTCGCCTACGCCTGGGAGCCGCACCGGCTCTACCTCGAGCGCTGGGGTTCGGGGCCCAAGGAGGCGGTCTTCCTGGGGATGAACCCGGGGCCGTTCGGGATGGCGCAGACGGGGGTGCCGTTCGGGGAGGTGGAGCTGGTGCGGGAGTGGGTGGGGGTGGAGGCGCCGGTGGGCAAGCCCGCGCGGGAGCATCCGAAGCGGCCGGTCGAGGGGTTCGCCTGCCCTCGGCGCGAGGTCTCGGGACAGCGGCTGTGGGGCTGGGCCGCGGAGCGGTTCGGGACGCCGGAGCGGTTCTTCGCGCGCTTCCTGGTGCTCAACTACTGCCCGCTCGTCTTCCTCGAGGAGAGCGGGCGCAATCGCACGCCGGACAAGCTGCCGGCGGCGGGAGAGTGGAGCCGCTGGAAGCGGCCTGCGACAGAGCGCTCCGGGCGTCGATCGAGGCGCTCGCGCCCCGATGGGTGATCGGCGTCGGGGCGTTTGCCGAAGGGCGGGCACGGCGGGCGCTCGACGGCATCGACGTCGAGATCGGCCGCATCCTCCACCCGAGCCCGGCGAGCCCCCTGGCCAACAAGGGGTGGGCAGAGCGGGCGGAGGCGGAGCCTGCCGGACTCGATCGCCCTGCCGTAGGGTGTCAGAGGCGGGCCTTCCGGCCGGCAATGCCGGAGCAGGCTCACACCCAAGAGGTGACTCACGATCCACGGAACGGCCGGAATCCCGGCGATGAATCCGGGCCGCGTGAACCAGGGGCTGGTCGCGGGGGTCGGGGAAGGCCAGACCACGCAGCGTGAGAAGCGTCAGGCGAGGGCGCCCGTGGCGACGTATGCGACGGCGGCGCTCCGAGCGAGCCGACCGGCGCGGTAGAGCGAGCTCGCGGTGAAGGCCGCGCAGGCGGCGTACGTGAGAAGGCACGCGAAGAAGAGCAACAATGTCCAGGACGGAGCCCATGGCCACCACGGCGCCGGGGAGATCGCCCGTCCTCAAACGGACCACTTGGCCACCCAGCTCGAAGCTCAGCCAGACGAGGTACGCGCAGCCGGCCAGCAAGCCCGCAGCGGCGCCGAGCGTCGCATAGAGGTGGCTCTCCGACGGATGTGGATGCCACCGTGAGGAGGAATCCCGCCGTGACGGCGATGGCGCCGATCAGGAGCACGAGGTAGCGCAGTCGGTTCTCGTCCGGCGTCGCCTCCCAGGGCCCTCCGAGGCCGATCCAGGTGGCGGCGATCAGCGCGAACGGGCTCAGGAGGAGGCCGGCTGCGACGGCGAGCAGGTTCTCCTCCTCGGTCGCCGCACCTCGCGGCGGGCTCCACAGGTCCAGAAGGATGCCGCCGCGACGGCGCAGAGAAGGCCTCCCAGCAGGACATCGAGTGGAACACGCGGAGTGAACCGCCACGCAGAGGAGCGGCCAGGAACGGGAGGACCCGGAGGTAGAGGATCCCGAGACGCCGGGTGAAGCGCATGGCCCGACTCCCTGTGAAAGCGCGAATCGTAGAGCCGGCGTGCGCTTTCGTAAAGACCCTCCGACCCCGACTACTCCCCGCGCACGCGCTCCAGGTCCCAGATCCAGATGTCGCCGCTACGGTGGTCGGGCGGGCCCCAGGTCTTGGTGAGGGTGCGGCACATGGCCTGGGCGCCGCGGTCGATGCGGTCGAGCATGTCGGCGATGCGGGCGTGGTAGCTCGGGGAGTAGGGGCCCTGGAAGCCGAGGTCGGGGCCGAGCTCGGCGATCCAGTCGCGGTGGATGACGAGCCAGCGGGCGTCGCTGGCGAGGAAGCTCTCGGGGCCGGGGGCCACGATCGAGCGCAGGCCGAGGCGCGGGTCGGAGAGGAGCTGATCGCCGGGCGAGATGATGACGCGGTGGCGGTGGACCTCCTGGTAGTCCCACAGCGTGTTGAAGAACCGCTGCATGGGCCGGACCGGAAACTCGATGACGGTGCCGTCCGGAGACGCGGTGATCGGCTCGTAGACCGGAGGGAGCGACCAGCGCGTGCGGTCGTCCGGCAGATGGACGGCGAGCAACGCCGGACGCAGGCCCAGGGAGTCGCGATAGAGCGCCGGGTCGATCAGCGGGCCGGTCACGAAGGCGGCGCCGACGAACAGCGCCGCCGGCGCGCCCGTCCACCAGGTGCCGCGGCGGCTCGGGGTGAGGGCGGCGGCGATGAGGACGAGGAGCGGCAGGAGGGCCGGCAGGACGTACCGCGCCAGGATCATCGGGTTGTTGATGAAGGTCGGTGAGAGCAGGGGGACGGCGACCGCCTGGCAGACGGTGAGGATGAGGAGGAAGCGGCAGAACGCGCCCTCCCGGCGCGCCAGGCGGACGATGCCGACGACGACCGCGCCCCAGAAGAGCAGGGTCACCAGGCGGCTCGTGCTGCCGCTCAGCACGATGAGGCCGTTGGTGACGTCGTCGAGGCTCGCCGCCACCGGCTGGCGGCGCGAGGAGGCGAGCTTGTGAAGGTTGGGCCAGGCCGGGACGACGAAGGCCAGGACCAGGCCGACGGCGAGGCCCCCGACGCCGAGGAGGCGCCGCCACGGGGGCCAGGCGGAGCGGCCGGAGACGGCCCGCTCGACCAGCAGGAAGAGCGCCGGCGCCGCGACGAACGGAGCGGCGAGGAGGTGGAGGTACGTGGCGGCGGCACCCGCGACGGCGTAGAGGATGCCGCTCGCCGTGCGGCCGGTGCGCCACCAGTCCCAGAAGGCGGCCGCCGCCACGGCGGTCAGGAGGGCGAAGCCGATGTAGGGGCGCAGGAACCGGCTGTAGTAGACGAAGTGTGGGGAGATCGCCAGGAGCCAGGCGAGGGCCAGCGCGACCGGCCGCCCCAGCCGGCGGTCGATCCAGAGCGGCGGGAGCACCAGCAGGGCGAGCCCCGCGGCCAGCACCGGGATGCGCAGCGCCAGCTCCCCCGGGTGCAGGTCGAGGTCGACGAGCAGGCGCAGCCAGACGTTCAACGGCGGCGAGTTCGCGGTGAAGGGATAGGAGACGAGGACGTCCGGAAAGCCGAGCAGGAGCGAGTACCGGTAGGCGTGGATCTCGTCCGCCACCAGGACCTGCTGGAAGAGACCGATCACGCGCAGGCCGACGCCGACGAGGACGGCGCCCCAGAACCAGGGCGAATGCCGGAGGGCGCCGCGGCGGGACGGGCGCGTCGTGTCTTCGTCGGTCATCGCGGCGGTGGAGGGACGGTGCGGCCGGGATTATGGCAGCGGGGGCCGGGGTAAGATTCCAGGCTCATCCGCACACGAAGCCAGACGGCGAGGGGAGGCACCGATGATCCCGGTCAAAGAGCAGATCGCGAAAGACGCCGAAATCGGCTCGATCGAACGCTACCGGGAGGTCTACCGTCGCTCGCTGGAGGAGCCCGAAGCCTACTGGCGCGAGGAGGCCGAGCGCCTCGACTGGTTCCACCCGCCGCACACGATCTCCGACGTCGACAACGAGGTCGTCGACTTCGGCTGGTTTCTCGGCGGGCGGCTGAACGCCTGCTTCAACTGCGTCGACCGGCACCTCGCGACGAGGGCCGACAAGACGGCCTTGCTCTGGGTCGCGGACGAGCCGGGCGAGTACCGGCACATCACCTACCGAGAGCTCAAGCACATGGTGAGCCGCATCGCCAACGTGCTGCTCGCCCACGGCGTGCGCCGCGGCGACCGGGTGGCGATCTACCTGCCGATGATCCCGGAGCTCGCGGCGACCATGCTGGCCTGCGCGCGGATCGGCGCCGTGCACTCGGTCGTCTTCGCCGGCTTCTCGGCCGAGGCTCTGCGCGACCGCATCCTCGACGCCGGGTGCAAGGTCGTCGTCACCGCCAACGAGGGGCTGCGCGGCGGGCGGACGATTCCGCTCAAGGCGACCGTGGATCGGGCGGTCGACGGCGTCTCGCTCGTCGAGACCGTTCTCGTCGCCCGCCGCACGCCGGCCGAGGTCCCGATGACGGCCGGTCGCGACTACGACCTGGTCTCCGAAATGGACCGCCAGCGCTCGACCTGTCCGATCGAGTGGATGAGCGCCGAGGCGCCGCTCTTCGTGCTCTACACGTCGGGCTCGACGGGCAAGCCCAAGGGCGTGCTGCACACCACCGGCGGCTACCTCACCTACGCCGCCACGACCCACCGCCTGGTCTTCGACCTGCGCGAGGACGACGTCTACTTCTGCGCCGCCGACATCGGTTGGATCACCGGGCACAGCTACATCGTCTACGGTCCGCTGGCCAACGGCGCGACCAGCGTCATGTTCGAGTCGACGCCGCTCTACCCGGACGCCGGGCGCTACTGGCAGGTGGTCGACGACCTGGGCGTGACGATCTTCTACACCGCGCCGACCGCGATCCGGGCCATCGCGCGCGAGGGCGACGACTGGGTCACGCGCGCGAGCCGCGAGAGCCTGCGCATCCTCGGCACGGTCGGCGAGCCGATCAACCCGGACGTCTGGACCTGGTACCACGACGTCGTCGGCGACGGGCGCTGCGCCGTCGTCGACACCTGGTGGCAGACCGAGACCGGCGGCATCATGATCTCGCCGCTCCCCGGGGCGACCCCAGCCAAGCCGGGCTCGGCCACCCTGCCGCTGCCGGGCATCGAGCCGGTGCTCCTCGACGACGACGGCCACGAGATCTCCGGCAACGACGTCTCCGGCAACCTCTGCATGAAGCGCCCCTGGCCCGGACAGGCGCGCACCATCTGGGGCAACCACAGCCGCTTCCGCGAGACCTACTTCTCTCGCTTCCCCGGCTACTACTTCACCGGCGACGGGTGTCGCAGGGACGAGGACGGCTACTACTGGATCACCGGGCGCGTGGACGACGTCCTCACCGTCTCGGGCCACCGGCTGGGCACGGCCGAGGTGGAGAGCGCCCTGGTGGCCCACGAGGCCGTCGCCGAAGCGGCCGTCGTCGGCTTCCCGCACGAGATCAAGGGCACCGGCATCTACGCCTACGTCCTGGTGACCCCCGACTACCAGGACACCGACCCCGACGAGCTCACCGGCATGCTGCGCGAGCAGGTGCGCCAGGCGATCGGCCCCATCGCCACCCCCGACCGCATCCAGATCGCCCCGGGCCTGCCCAAGACCCGCTCCGGCAAGATCATGCGCCGCATCCTGCGCCAGATCGCCGCCGGCGACTCCGAGCACCTCGGCGACGTCAGCACCCTCGCCGACCCCGCCGTCGTCGACCAGCTCGTCGAGGCCCACAAGGGCGGCTGACCCCTCATCCCACCGGCTGAAGCGGCCGGCGCCCCCGGCCGAACGGCGATCGGGCAGCGACCCCCGCCCCGGCCGGCACAGAGACCGGCCGCTTCAGGCGACATCGGCAACGGCATCAGAGGTGGGCGTGTCGGAGGGCAGGCGCCTCAGCCGTCAACCGTTAGGCCCCTCAGACTCGTTCTCGTCGTCGAGCGGCCGACTCCGAAGAACCGACCAGGCGTCGGCCACGCGACGCCTGCCCAAGAGCAGGAGGGCCCCCGCCAGGATCGCTACGACGCCCCGGGCGACGAGCAAACGGGTCTGATGGAGCAGGTACAGTGCGTTCGAGAAGGGACTCGTATCGCCCGACCTCGGCAGGGTGGCCCACGAGAATGCGCCAGCCGCCGCGTCTTGGAGACCGGAGAGCAGCACGAGCAAGCCGACCAGGACGAAGGCCAGACGCTGCAATTGAGCGTCGTCCGCGGGCAGCTCGACACGCAGGGTCTCCGGCACGACCACCCGAGCCACCGCGTCGCCTCGACGGACCAACCAAGCGCCGACGGCGATCTGCACCAAAACGGAAAGGACTGCAGAAAGGAGGCTCCACCGTTCGAGCCAACCGGAGCTTCCCGAGCTGGGCGCCATCATCGAAATGTGCAGCGGCAGTGAGGTCAAGCCCCCGATCGCGAGGATGGCCCCCCAAACCCTCAGGAGAAGCTCGGCGATTGCTCGTGCGTTCATCGGACGAGGCTGCGAAGGGCCGGAGCCTACGGTCGGATCTCGTCCAGGAGGCGCCGTCCGTCCGATCCTTGGCCGGAATCGAGCTCCTGAATCGCGTCGCGTAGCAGCTGCTGTTGCTCTTCGGACAGGGAGAAGGGCTTCTCTCCCGGCTCCGATACGAGGAGCGTGACGGTGTCGCCGCTGCGTAGCTCACCCTCGGGCACCTCGAGGTGGCCGTCGACTCCCTTGGCCGTCAGCAGCTTCACGAATGTCATCGTAGCTCGGACAACCCGACGGAGTGGAGCTTCGCGTTCCCGCCGAGCCCGCAACCTCTGGAGTCTCGCACTCCAGGGGCATCCTGTCGCGGCAAGAATCGCGGCGAGGAGCGTACACTCGCCGCACTCTTGAGCGAGGCGGGGGAGTCTCCCGGGTGAGCGACATGGCGGTGGCCCTCTTCGGACTGTTCGTGCTGGCGCTGGTGCTCGTGGTGCCGGTCGTGGCGTTGGTGGTGGCGCTGCAGAACCGGGCGGCGCTGCGCGAGTTGCGGGCGCGGCTCGAGCGGTTGGCGGTCCGTGCGCCCGGAGATGAAGGGGCGGCGACCGGTGGGGGAAGCACGGAGGCGTCCGTGCCTGCGGCGCCGGTCGAGGCGCCGGTGGCACAGGTCGAGCTACCGGCTCTGCCGAGGCCGCCCCTCCCGCAAGCGGCGCGTGGAGAGACGGTCCTCGGAGCCCGGGGCGACTCCGATCGCGCGACGGCGTCGGGTGTCGAGGGAGCGGCGGGACCTGCACCCTCCGGCACGGACGCCGGTGGTGGCGCCGGGGCCGCAGGCCTTCCGAGCTCGGGCGTTGGGGACGCCGACGGCGGCGCGTCGGCGCGTCTGCCGTCGATCGAGGAGCTGCTGACGGGGCGGCTTGCGGTCTGGCTCGGCGCCGTGGCGGTGGTGCTGGCGGTGGCCTTCTTCGTGCGCTACTCGATCGAGCGCGGCTGGATCGGGGAGCGGGTGCGGGTCGGGCTCGGGGTGCTCTTCGGTACCGCCCTGCTGGTCGTGGGGGAGAGGATGCGCGCGTCGGCCGAGCGTGTCGCCTCGGGACTCAGCGCAGCCGGGATCGCGGCCCTCTTCGTCTCGTTCTACGCGGCCGTCGAGCTGTACGGGCTGGTCCCGGCCTGGGTCGGGTTCGCGCTGCTCGGGCTGACGGCGGCGGCCGGCGTCGCGCTGTCGTTGCGCCAGGGGGTGATCGTCGCCGCCATCGGGCTGGTGGGCGGCATGCTGACGCCCTGGTTGGTGGAGACCCGGAGCTCGGACCCGCGCATCCTCTTCGCCTACCTCCTGTTGCTCGAGGCCGGGATCTTCTTCGTCGGCCGGCGGCGCTCCTGGCAGCTCCTTCCCCTGGCGGCGGTGGGCGGCGGTCTGGCCTGGCTCGTGCTCTGGCTCGAAGGCCCGGTCTTCGCACCCTGGAACGCCGCCTGGCTCACCGGCTTCGTCGTCCTCTCCTGCCTCGCCTACGGCCTGACCCTGCCCTGGCGCCGCGCCGAGCCGGCGGGCGACGCGGTGCGGCTGCCGGCGATGGGAGCCGCCGGAGCCGGTCTCTTGCTGACCGCGGTGATCGTCGGCGCGGCCGGAGCGCGACCGGGCGATTGGGTGCTGCTGGGCATCGTCAGCGCGGCCGTCCTCGCCGTGGCGTTCCTGCGCGAGGATCTCGTGGTGCTGGCGTGGCTGCCGCCGCTTCTGGTGGCCGGGGTCTACGGCTTCTGGACCCAGGGAGAGGTCGATGCCGCCCTCGCGCTCACGGTGGGCTGCGCCTTCGGCGTCGGCTTCGCGCTCGCCGCCTACGCGGCGCTCTGGCGGTGGCGCCGGCCGGCACTGTGGGCGGCGCTCTCGGCGCTTTCCGCCATCCTCTTCGCGCTCCTGGTCTGGAGCGCCCTGCGCGAGGAGCTCGAGGCTCGTTGGGGCCTTGCCGCGATCGCCCTGGCCGTCGCCTTCGCCCTCGCCGCGGTGCCGGTGACGCGGCGGCGCGCCAGAGCCGGTGGCGAGGAGGCACTCGCCGCGCTGGCGGTGGCGGCGACGACGTTCGCGGCGTTCGCCGTGCCGTTGGAGCTCGACCGCGCGTGGCTGACCGTGGCCTGGGCCCTCGAGGTCGCGCTGCTCGTTTGGCTCGGGGATCGTCTGGCTGTACCGGCACTGGAGCGGCTGGCGCTCGCCCTCGGCGTCCTGGTCGGCGTGCGGTTGGTCCTCAACCCGGCGGTGCTCGACTATCCGATCGGCCCGACACCCGTCGTCGACTGGCTGCTCTGGGGTTACGGCGTGCCGGTGGCCGCGTTCCTCTGGTCGGCGCGGCGCCTGCGGTCCCGCGGAGGGTGGCTGGCTCTCGCGCGGCTCCTCGAGTGGGCGAGCCTGGCGCTCGTCGTCGTCTGGTCGGCGCTCGAGGTGCACCACGTCTTCCACCCCGATCCGGCGAGCGGCGGTCTCTCCTTCCGCGAGGTCGCCTCGGCCGTCGTGGTCTGGCAGGCGCTCGGGCTCGCCCTGCTGGCGCTGCGCGAGCGCTGGCCGGTGGGGATGGTGCGGCTCGGAGGACCTCTGGTGGCCACGCTCGGTTTCGCGGCCGCCGCGCTCGGGCTCGGACTGATCCGCGATCCTCTCTGGGAGCACGACAACGTCGGCGCCTGGCCGGTGGCGAACTGGACCCTCTGGGGTTTCGGGCTCACCTCCCTCCTCGCCGGCCTCGCGTCGGTTCGAGCGCCGGCGCGACCGTGGGCCTGGCTCTGGCGCGCCGTGGCGTTGGGCTCGGGGCTCGCCTGGCTCACCTTCTCGGTGCGTCAGCTCTTCCACGGCGAGTACCTGGACGCACGCGGCGTGACCGAGGCGGAGGGGTACGCCTACTCCACCGCCTGGGTGGCCGCCGGAATCGTCTTGCTGATCCTCGGCGTGCGGCGGCGCAGCGCCCTGCTGCGCTGGAGCGCCCTCGGCCTCTTCGGTCTGGCGGCGGGAAAGGTCTTCCTCTACGACCTGGGGAATCTCGGGGGGCTGTGGCGCGTGCTCTCCTTCCTCGGGCTGGGAGCGAGCCTCTTCCTGCTCGCCTGGGTCTACCAGCGCTTCGTGCGGGAGGCGGAAGAGTGAGGTTCCTCGCGGCGTGCGCCCTCCTCGCCGCGGCCGCGACGCCGAGCCCGGCCGCCACGATCTACTCGCGACCGGTCGAGGTGCCCGCGGCGGGTACCTACGCGCTGGCGCTGGACTTCGAGACCCACGGATACGGCGCCGGGAGCCTCCGGCTCCTCGACGCTTCGGGGCACGCCGTGCCGGTCTCTCTCGTCGAGGCTCCGGGCCCGTCGTGGGTCGACGCCCGGGTCACCGCGGTCGAGCGGGTCGAGGCCGGCTGGTGGGTCGTCGTCGAGCTCGACGCGGCGGTGCCGGCACACGACCGGCTCCGCTTCGAGGCGGCGGGGACGGGCCTGGCCGAGGGAGTGCGTCTGGAGCAGTGGCGGGACGGAGCCTGGGCGCCGCTCGCCGCCGGCGACCTCTTCCGCCTCGGCGATGCCGCGTCGCTGCAGGGCCTGGAGCTCGCCTACGAGGCGACCGGGGCGCGACGGTTGCGGCTGCTGTGGCCCGCCGACGCCGGGCTCCCGGAGCTCACCCGGGTCCGGGTGGCGGCCACCGGGGACGGCGTGGAGGTCGAGCACCCGGCGCTCGAGGCGTGCGAGGACCGCAGCGGCTGGGGATGGACCTGCTCCTGGCGGCTGCCGGAGCGCTCCCGGCGCCTGGAGGTGGAGGCCGGCGGAGACGGCCCGATCGGATTCCGGCTGTGGTCGGCGGCGGAGGGGGCCTGGACCGAGGAGGACTCCGGCGTGCTTCCCGGCTCCGGCGAGCGGCGTCTCGTCCTCGAACGCGGCCTGCCCGCGGGAGGGACGGTCCGGCTCGACCTCCACGGCGCCGGGCACCTCACCGCGGCGCGGAGCGAGCGGCCCGTGCGCCGCCTGCTCTTCGAGGCGGCCGCGCCGGGTCTCCTGACTCTGGAGTACGGAGAGGGGGTGGCGCCGGGGCCTGACGCCGTCCCGGGGCGTGCGGCGCAGGCGGACGTGTCGGCGGGGCCGGAGAGCGAGAAGGCCGCGAGCGAACCGGCCGACCGACGACCCGGAGCCGCAACGCCCGCGGGACCGTTCGAGGGCCGGTGGAGCGTCGAAGCGCCGCAAGGACCGGCGCCGTGGGCTTCCCTCGAGCTGCCGCAAGAGGTCTACGGCGTGGCCTCGCCCGCGCTGCAAGACGTCCGGCTGGCGTCGGCGGACCGCCTGGTGCCCTTCCTCCTGCGGGCCGAAGCGCGACCGGCCGTCGTCGAGCGCCTCGTCGGCCGCGTGCCGCAGGCGGACGGGGAGGGCACGAGCGTCGTGGAGCTCGGCGACGAAGGGCGGCCCGGCTGGAGTCAGGTGCTCGTCGCCACCGGCTCGTCCCCGCTGGAGCGCCGCGCGCGGCTGACGGGAACGGCCGGCCGCGGCCCGGACGGGAACGAGCGTCGCGTCGCCGGCGCCTGGACACCGTGGAGCTGTGCCGCAGCGCCGCCCCTGCCCTGCGTGGTCGCGCTGCGCCCTCCGGCCGCGGCGCCCACAACGAGCTGGCGGCTCGAGATCGAGGACGGCGACGACGCGCCGCTGCCGTCGGTCACGGTCGAGATCCTGCGGCGACGGCACCGTCTGGTCTTTCCGATCCCCGTCGAGGGCGACCTGCAGCTTCTCGCCGGCGATCCCGACCTCGGCGCCCCGCGCTTCGATCTGACGCGGCGCGCCGGGCAGATCCTCGCCGAGCCCGCCGCTCCCGCCGCGGTCGGTCCCTTCGAGCCCGCGGCCCCTTCCGCGGAGCCTCGCCTCGCCCGAGCCCTCTGGCTCGCGGGCCTCGCCGCGGCGGTGGCCGTCCTCCTCTGGGTTCTCGCCCGCACGCTGAGACCCCGCCCGTCCGGGGGCTGAGCGCCCGACCCGATGGGCCGCTCTAGCGGGCGAGCAGCTCCTCCAAGATCAAGCGGGTCTTGGGGAGGAGTCGGGACTCGTCGAAGTAGAGCGTGACGATCTCCAGCGCTTCCTCGACCGAGGAGACGTCGAGATAGCGCAGGAGGTAGCGCACGTCGTCCAGGTCGTGGAACTCGGCTCCCAGCCGCATCGCGGCGCACTTCATGGCCAGCAGGTACCGGGGGTGGGCGACGAAGACCGCGAGATGGTCCAGCTCGAGGTAGGAGTCGAACTCACCGTGCGGGCTCAAGTAGCCCTTCACCGCGTCGTTGAGCCAGTCCTCGGAAAGGCCCGCCCTCGCCGCGACACGCCGCGCGGCCTCGCGGACGGCGCGAGCCGGCTCGAAGAGGGCGTCGACGTCCACCGTGGACTCGCGGGCGCCGAGCGCGAGGCACAGGACGGCGCCTCCCACGAGGTAGAGCTCGCCGCGGACACCCGCGGAGGCGAGCTCCGTATCCAGAAGCCCGAACAGGCGACGGATGTCGGCGGCCGTCAGCTGGACCATGGAACGTCAGACGCGATCGCCGGTGCCGGCGTCGACGTAGAGGTTGCGGCGTTTGAAGGCGACCGGTGAGGCGAGGAGCAGGTACGGGCGCAGCCGGGGGAACGGCGCCGCGAAGTAGGGCTCGTCGAGAGGCTCCACCCCGTGGACCCACGGCGGCGGCGACACACCCAGCCGCTGCGCCGTCTCCTCGACCATCGCCGCCAGGTAATTCCGGAGGAACGGCGACAGGCCCGTGAGCTCCACATCGGCCACGGCATCGGGGAGCTGGGCCGCCGTCAGACCCGCGAGCAGCGTGTTGAGCTCCGCGAGGGCGAAGCGGGCGGTGTCATCCCGGCGCAGGGCGCGCACCAGGGCCTCGACGCGCTCGGACTCCGGAGGCAGGACCCGGGTCAGCACGTAGCTCGACAGATCGAGCCCCGCCCGTCGCGCCCGTCGCTTCAGAGCCGCCTTCTGGGCCGGCGCGATACGGATCTGGAGCTGCTGGGACTTCGCGGACATGGCGGGGTCGATGCTACGGGCTCCTCTGATAGACAGTCAATACAGTGTCATGACAGTATGCCGCCGCGGCCGCCGGTGCTACAGTCGCGCCAGCGCGATGGCCTCGGAGAAGCGGGAGTCGAGCCGTGGGCAGCAGAGCAGCTGGGGGCGCACGCTCCCCCTGCTCCGGATCGCGTCGCTGTTCGTCATCGTGGCGGGACTCAGGGCCGCGCGGCCGGTGCTCCTCCCGTTCCTCCTCGGGCTCTTCCTGACGGTGCTCTCGGTGCCCGTGCTCGAGTCGCTGCGACGGCACGGCGTGCGCCGGAGCCTCGCGATCCTCGTCACCTTTCTCGTGGTGGTGGGCGTGATCAGCGTGGTCGGGCTCATGGTGAGCGGAGCGGTCGCCGGGTTCGTCGACAACCTGCCGCGGTACCGGGATCTGCTGACCGAGCGCTATGACGCGTCGGTCACCTGGCTCCAGACGCGCTCCCCCCGGTTGGCCGAATGGCTCTCGCCCGCCGAGCTCGATCTGCTCTCGGTGTTCGACCTGGCGGGCAACCTCGTGGGAGGCACCGTCCGCGGCGTGGCCTCGGCCGCGAGCTTCCTCTTCATGACCCTGATCGCCCTGCTCTTCCTGCTGGCCGAGGCTTCGGTGCTGCCCGAGAAGCTGCGCAGCGCCTTCGGCGAGCGGCGCGACCTCGTGCAGGCGATCCGCAACGTCGCCGGCAGCACCCAGCGCTACCTGGGGATCAAGACCGCGGTCTCGCTCGCCACGGGCGCTCTGGTGGCCGGCTGGACGTGGCTGCTCGGCCTCGAGTTTCCGTTGGTCTGGGGACTGGTCGCGTTCTTCCTCAACTACATCCCCGTCGTCGGCTCGATCATCGCGGCGGTGCCCGCCTGCCTGCTGGCCCTCGCCCAGCTCGGTCCCGCGCGCGCCGGGCTCGTGGCGCTCGGTTACCTGGCCGTCAACCTGGTGCTCGGCAACCTGCTCGAGCCTCTGTGGATGGGCCGCGGGTTCGGTCTCTCCCCCTTCGGCGTCCTGTTGTCGCTGGTCTTCTGGGGTTGGGTGTGGGGACCGACCGGGATGATCCTGTCGGTGCCGCTGACGATGATCCTCAAGATCATCCTCGACCACACCGGACAGCTGCGCTGGCTGGTCGTGCTGCTGGGCCCCGAGCCGCGGCCCGTCGTCGCCGACTGACGGGCCCGGCGGCCATGCGCTAAGGTGAGGGTTCGTGTCGCGACGACCCATCCGATCCGGCATTCCCAGGAGACCCGCCCCATGAAGGACAGCTTCTCGTCCCTCTCCACCTTGACGGTGGGAGAGCGCACCTATCGCATCGCCCGCCTCGAGGCACTCGAGCGCCAGGGACTGCCGGTCTCGCGGCTGCCCTACTGCCTGCGCGTGCTGCTCGAGAACCTCGTGCGCCGGGAGGACGGCGAGACCGTGCCGGCCGAGGACATCGAGGCGGTGGCGCGCTGGGACGCGGCGGCGGAGCCGAGCCAGGAGATCGCCTTCATGCCCGCGCGGGTGCTGCTCCAGGACTTCACCGGCGTGCCCGCGGTGGTCGACCTGGCGGCGATGCGCGACGCCATCGTCGAGATGTCGGGTGCGGCCGACGCGATCAACCCCCTGCAGCCGGTCGAGCTGGTCATCGACCACTCCGTGCAGGTGGACGAGTACGGCACCGAAGCGGCGTTCCTGATCAACGTCGAACGCGAGTTCGAGCGCAACCGCGAGCGCTACGCCTTCCTCAAGTGGGGCCAGCGGGCGTTCCGCAACTTCAAGGTCGTGCCTCCCGGCACCGGTATCTGCCACCAGGTGAACCTGGAGTACCTCGGCCGCGTCGTCATGGCACCGGAGAGCGGCGAGGAGACTCCCTTCGCTCACCCCGACACCCTCGTGGGGACCGACTCCCACACCACGATGATCAACGGCTTGGGCGTTCTCGGCTGGGGGGTGGGGGGCATCGAGGCGGAAGCGGCGATGCTCGGGCAGGCGATCTCGATGCTGGTGCCGCAGGTCGTCGGCTTCCGCATGCACGGTGAGCTCGCCGAAGGCGCCACCGCCACCGACCTGGTGCTCACCGTGACCCAGAGGCTGCGCAAGCGCGGCGTGGTGGGGAAGTTCGTCGAGTTCTACGGCCCGGGTCTGGCCAATCTCCGGCTGGCAGACCGGGCGACGATCAGCAACATGTGCCCCGAGTACGGGGCCACTTGCGGCATCTTCCCGGTCGACCGCGTGACCCTCGACTACCTCCGTTTCACCGGTCGGCCCGACGAGAGGGTGGCGCTGGTCGAGGCCTACATGAAGGAGCAAGGGCTCTTCCACACCGCCGAGAGCCCCGAGGCCGAGTACAGCGACACGTTGGAGCTGGACCTCTCCACCGTCGAGCCCAGCCTCGCCGGTCCCAAGCGACCCCAGGACCGGATCGTTCTCTCGGACGTCAAGAGCGCCTTCCAGGGCTCGCTCGAGAGCCTCATGTGGCCCGGCTCGGGAGGCAAGCAACCGCGCGCCAAGACCGTCGGGCGCTGGGAGAGCGAGGGCGGCGCGGCCGTGGCGACCGAAGAGATCGTCGAGGCCGATCCGGAGCCGGACGGCTACCCGTGCAGCTGGCGCGGCGAGGACTTCCGTCTGCGCCACGGCTCGGTGGTGATCGCGGCGATCACCAGCTGCACCAACACCTCGAACCCGTCGGTGATGATCGGGGCCGGGCTGCTGGCGAAGAAGGCGGTCGAGAAGGGGCTCGCCTCGAGGCCGTGGGTGAAGACGTCGCTCGCCCCCGGCTCCAAGGTCGTCACGGACTACCTGCGCGAGTCCGGGCTCACCGAGTCGCTCGATGCGCTCGGTTTCCAGCTCGTGGGCTACGGCTGCACGACCTGCATCGGCAACAGCGGCCCGCTGCCGCCGCCGATCTCGGAGGCGATCCACGACGGCGAGCTGGTGGCGGTCTCGGTGCTTTCCGGCAACCGCAATTTCGAAGGCCGCATCAGCCCCGACGTGCGAGCGAACTACCTCGCCTCGCCGCCGCTGGTGGTGGCGTTCGCGCTCGCCGGACGGATCGACATCGATCTGCGCTCCGAGCCGCTGGGCACCGGTGCCGACGGTGAGCCGGTGTACTTGGCGGACATCTGGCCGACCCAGGAGGAGATCGACGAGGTGATCCAGTCCTCGGTGCGCTCCGAGATGTTCCGCGACGAGTACGCGGCGGTCTACGACGGCGACGAGCAGTGGAACGCCATGGAGGTACCCGAGGGCGAGACCTACGCCTGGGAGGAGGACTCGACCTACGTCAAGCTCCCGCCCTTCTTCGCCGGCATGTCGCCGGAGCCGGCGGAGCTGGTGGACCTCTCCGGGGCGCGTGCGCTCGCCGTGGTCGGTGACTCGATCACCACCGACCACATCTCGCCGGCCGGCTCGATCAAGGCCGACAGCCCGGCCGGCCGCTACCTCCAGGAGCGCGGCGTCTCACCGAAGGACTTCAACTCCTACGGGTCGCGGCGCGGCAACCACGAGGTGATGATGCGTGGCACGTTCGCCAACGTCCGCTTCAAGAACCGCATGGTGCCCGACCGCGAGGGCGGCTGGACCGTCCATCAGCCCGACGGCGAGGTGATGACGATCTTCGACGCCGCGATGCGGTACCGCGAAGAGGGTGTCCCCCTGGTGGTGCTCGCCGGTGCAGAGTATGGAACCGGCTCCTCGCGCGACTGGGCCGCCAAGGGCCCGGCCCTGCTGGGTGTGCGCGCGGTCGTCGCCGTCTCCTACGAGCGCATCCACCGCTCGAACCTCGTCGGCATGGGCATCCTCCCCCTCCAGTTCGCCGACGGCGAGTCCGCCGAGACCCACGATCTCGACGGCTCCGAGACCTATGCGGTGGAGGGCCTGGCCGAGGCCCTGGCCGAAGGCGGCTCGCGCACCGTCACCGTGCGCGCAGAGGGCGAGAGCGGCACCGAGACCTTCACGGCACACGTGCGTCTCGACACCCCGCAGGAGATCCGCTACTACCGCCACGGCGGCATCCTCCAGTACGTCCTGCGGCAGCTGCTGGCCGGGTGAGCCCGAGCGAGCTCAGAGGACACGCCACCAAGGCGTGGCGAGGATGCGGGAGCCCAGCCACTCGGTGCTCTCTCCGGTGTGGAGGAGCAGGCAGCCGCGGACGGCGTCGCCGTAGTCCTCCCGGAAGGCACGGAGGTGCCTTGCATCCGCTGCTCGCGGGCGGGAAGACGTCTTGACCTCGATGGCCAGCAGCTCCGGACCGCGCTCCACCACGAAGTCGACCTCTTCGCCGGTGGCTGTTCGCCAGTAGTAGATCTCGGGGCGATCGGCGGCGTGTCCGTCGCGCCAGGCGAGAAGGTCGGAGAGCACGAGGTTCTCCAAGTGTGCGCCGTGGGGGCGGTCGATGCCGGTGAGTCGCAGGGCCAAGGCCGTATCGCACCAGTAGGCCTTCGGGGTCTTGATCAGCCGCTTCGTGCGGTTGACGGAGTAGGCGGGGAGCTGGACGAGCTGGTAGGAGGTGGCGAGCAGGTTCAGCCACCGGCGGACGGTCGGCTGCGGTAGCTGGACGTCACGCCCGAGCTCGGTCTGGTTCACGAGCTGGCCGAGTCGCAGGCAAGCGGCGGCCATCAGGCGCCGGAAATCCACCAGATTGTCGATTGCCGACAGATCCTGGAGGTCGCGCTCGAGATACGTGCGGATGTAGCCGTCGAACCAGATCGCGCGGTCTTCGGAGTTGCCGAGCTGGACCGCCGGTACCGGATACCCGCCCCGTCTGACGGTTTCGCGCCAGTCGGCCGGCTGGGAGTCCTCAATCCGAGACAGGAGCTCGCCCGGGACCCTCAGCCCCAGGTGTCGGGGCGGCTGGCGTCGCCCTGGAACTCGCTGCGGGGGGCGGGCTGGTCGGGGCCGACGCGGCCGCGGGTGATGGTGGCGCGGGCGTAGCTTTCCGGGCGCACCGGGGCGCCGAGGGCGCCGCGGATCATGGTGAGCTGGCCGACGTGGGTGAGGGCGTCGGCCAGCGGGCCCTGGACGAGCTTCTCGATGGAGTCCGGCGTGAGCTCGCGGGAGGCGAGCTCGGCGTCGAGCCTCTCGAGCTCGCGGAAGAACCGGGCCTTCTCGGTCTCCCAGTCGCTGCCGCCGTCGGCGCTCCAGGTGTGCTCGCCCTGCGCCAGGTGGACGCCCCAGGCCATGAGGTCCCCGAGGTGGGCGACGATCTGGACGGGCGTGCGGCTGGCGGGGGAGACGGCGGCCGTCTCGAAGCCCGCCGGCGCGTCACGCAGGGCCTTGGCGGCGCGGTAGGCGAGGGTGGCGGCGAAGTGGCGGAGGACGGTTCGCGGGTCGAGCGCTTCCTCGGTGGGCATGGCGGGAGTCTCTCCCCGATCACCCCCCGGGGCAACCGGTCCGAAAAAGCCCCGTGCCGGGGAGGGAATCCGGCACGGGGTCGGAGGAGAGGGAGCTGAAGGAGACTTGGGGAGCGTCGGGCTCCCGAGGCGGGATCAACTCCCGGGTCCCGCCTCGTCTCTAGTAACGTACGAAACGGCCCCCCGGATTCCCGGGCCGCCGATCGACCGCCGAAACCGTGTTCCGCATCGCCAAGGACTTCACCTTCGCCGCCGGCCACTGGATCGTCGGTCATCCCGGGGAGTGCGCCCGGCCGCACGGCCACAACTACAGAGTGCGGGTGACGCTCGCCGCGCGGGAGCTGGACGAGATCGGGATGGTGCTCGACTTCGCCGATCTCAAGCGTCTCGTGGGAGAGATCCTGGCGCCGTTCGACCACCGGATGCTCAACGACGTCGAGCCCTTCGACGCGGTGGCGACGACGGCCGAGCGCCTGGCCGAGCACGTCTTCGGCGAGGCGGCGGCGAAGGTGCATGAGCTCGCCGGCGAGCGGGTCGCGGTCGAGCGCGTCGAGGTCTGGGAGAACGAGACCTCGATGGCCTCCTACGAAGGCGACCGGTGAGCGCATCGGTCCGCCGGGAGAGCCGCCCCGCCGAGCCGCGCCTGACGCTGCCGCCCGAGCGCCGGCTGCGCGTGCACGAGATCTTCTACTCGCTGCAGGGCGAGGCGAGCCGCGCCGGGCTTCCCTGTGTGCTGGTCCGGTTGACCGGCTGCCAGATGCGCTGCAGCTGGTGCGACAGCGAGTACAGCTTCTACGAAGGGGAGTGGCGGACGCTCGAGGAGGTGCTCGAGGAGGTCGCCTCGCACGGCTGTCCGCTGGTCGAGGTGACCGGTGGCGAGCCGCTGCTGCAGCCGGGCTGCCGGACGCTCCTGACCGCCCTCTGCGACGCCGGGTACGAAGTGCTGCTCGAGACGGGCGGTGGGCTCGACATCGGGGGCGTCGACCCGCGGGTGCGCCGCATCCTCGACATCAAGTGCCCGGGGAGCGGAGAGCACGAGGCGAACCGCTGGGAGAACCTCGAGCTGCTGACGGACCGGGACGAGCTGAAGCTGGTGCTGGCGGACGAGGCCGACTACCGGTGGGCCCGGGAGCTGATCCGCGAACGGCGGCTCGCCGAGCGCTGCCCGGTCTGGCTCTCGCCGGTCTGGGGTCGGCTCGAGGCGACCGACCTGGCCGCCTGGATGCTGCGGGACCGGCTTCCGGCCCGGCTCGGCCTCCAGCTGCACAAGCTGCTCTGGGGTGAGGAGACTCGCGGCGTGTGATCGCCGCCGTGACGTGACCCCGTCGTCACGTCGCCCCGGGACCATCGGCTACAATGTCGAGTCCTCCGCAGTCTGCGGAGTGGAACGAGGAAGGGTCCGGGTTCATGAGCGAAGCGAAGCTGTCCTACGGCGAGCAGGAGATCGAGCTGTCCACGGTCGAGGGCTCCGAAGGCGAGATCGGTCTCGACATCACGGATCTGCGCAAGCGGACCGGCCTGATCACCTACGACCCGGGCTACGGCAACACCGGCTCCTGCTCGAGCGCGATCACCTTCATCGACGGCGAGAAGGGGATCCTGCGTTACCGCGGCTATCCGATCGAGCAGCTCGCCCAGCAGGCACGCTTCGTGGAGGTCTGCTACCTCCTCATCTACGGCGAGCTCCCGAACCGGGAGGAGCTCTCCGAGTTCAGCGGCACCTTGACCCGCCACACGCTGATCCACGAGGACATGAAGAAGTTCTTCGAGGGCTACGCCCCGAAGGCGCATCCCATGGCGATCCTCTCGACCATGGTGGCGAGCCTCTCGACCTACTACCCGGACGATGCCGACATCGACCTGAACATCGTCCGCCTGCTCGCCAAGGCGAAGACGATCGCCGCCTTCTCCTACAAGAAGACGATCGGTCAGCCGGTGGTCTACCCGCGCAACGACCTCTCCTACACGCAGAACTTCCTGCAGATGATGTTCGCGGTGCCCTCCGAGCCCTACGAGGTACCGAGCGTGGTCAACGAGGCGCTCAACATGCTCCTCATCCTCCACGCCGATCACGAGCAGAACTGCTCGAC
Source organism: Thermoanaerobaculia bacterium (assembly GCA_041394745.1). Classification (GTDB taxonomy): domain Bacteria; phylum Acidobacteriota; class Thermoanaerobaculia; order Multivoradales; family JAHEKO01; genus JAWKHP01. The sequence continues at coordinate 62,733 of JAWKHP010000010.1, forward strand.
CTCGGCGGTGCGGATGGTGGGCTCCTCGGGCGCCAACCTCTTCGTCTCCATCTCGGCCGGCATCAACGCGCTCTGGGGGCCGCTCCACGGCGGCGCCAACCAGGCGGTCATCGAGATGCTGGAGATGATCCGAGCCGACGGCAGCGACTACCGCAAGTACGTCGACAAGGCGAAGGACAAGGACGACCCGTTCAAGCTGATGGGCTTCGGTCACCGGGTCTACAAGAACTACGATCCGCGGGCCCGCCTGCTCAAGAAGGCCGCCGACGACGTGCTCGAGGACCTCGGGGTCGACGATCCTCTCCTCGACATCGCCCGCGAGCTCGAGCAGGTGGCGCTCGAGGACGAGTTCTTCGTCGAGCGCAAGCTCTACCCGAACGTCGACTTCTACAGCGGCATCCTCTACCGCGCCATGGGTATCCCGACCGAGATGTTCACGGTCATGTTCGCGCTCGGCCGCCTGCCCGGCTGGATCGCCCACTGGCGCGAGATGCGCGACGACCCGGCCACCCGGATCCACCGGCCGCGCCAGATCTACACCGGTCCCGGCGAGCGGGACTTCGTGCCGGTCGGCGAGCGGTAGAGGCCGGGGCCGTCAGCGATCTCGCGGGCTGAGCTTCTCGTGCAGCCAGCGCCGGAAGCGCTCGATGCGCTGCCAGACGCGGGGCCAGCGCTGCAGGCCGCGGCGCAGGTTGCGGTAGACGAACTCGCTGACGAGAGAGAGCACGGCTGCCGCCACGACCAGCGTGAAGATGCCCTGGATGCCCGGCAGGACGAGGCCGGCGATGCCGACGAGCAGCAGGAGCCAACCGACGATGAGGAGGATCAGGCGGACGGCGACGGGGAGGGCGGGCAGGGGGCGGTGCTCCTCCTCGTGTTCGACCTCCCGCGGCGGATCCGACGTCTCCGGTCGGGGCTCGGGAGGGTTGGATGCGCTGAAGTGGGTCCTCATGCCGCGGCCCGATTCTACGTCGGCGGACCGGCTGCGGCGCCGGGCCCGGCGACGTTCCCGTTGACAAGGCGGCAACGGGGGGCGACACTGATCGGGCCTCTTGAGACCGCATCTCAGGGCCTCCTCTCCATGCAACGTGAGCTCGACGCCTTCCGCCGGTACGTCCGCGACCGGGGTCTGCGCATGACTCCGGAGCGGCTGGCGCTGTTCGAGGAGATCTTCTCCCGCCACGAGCACGTCGACGCCGACCGGCTGCACGCCGAGATGGAGCGCAAGGGGCGCAAGATCTCGCGCGCCAGCGTCTACCGCGGGCTCGACCTGCTGGCCGAGAGCGGGCTCGTGCGCAAACACCGGCTCGACGGCAACCGCTACCTCTACGAGCACATCCACGTCGGCCTCACCCACGATCATCTCGTCTGCCACGAGTGCGGCCGGGTCGTCGAGTTCGTCAACCCCGGTATGCGTGAGCTCCAGCGCGAGCTCGCCCGCGCCCACGACTTCGACCCCGCCTCCTCGAGCCTGCAGATCGTCGGCCGCTGCCTGGTCTGCAAGCAGGCCCTCGAGGCCGTCGAGGGCGAAGCGAGCTAGCTGCGCAGGGTGATCCGGGCGAAGCGGCGTTTTCCGACCTTGATCAGATAGGGCTCGTCGCGGGGCGCGAGCTCGAGGTAGGGATCCTCGGCCCTCTCGCCGTCGATCGACACGGCCCCCTGGTCGATGAGGCGGCGTGCTTCGCCGTTGCTGGCGGCCAGGCCGGCGCCGGCGAGGAGCTTGGCGAGCGGCAGGCCGGCGTCGACGGTGGTCTCGGGGACCTCGTCCGGAGTGCCGCCGCCGGTGAAGACCTGCTCGAACTCGCGCTCCGCCTCGCCGGCCTCCTCGGCGCCGTGGTAGCGCCCGACCAGCCAGCGGGCGAGCTCCTGCTTGACCAGCTTGGGGTTGAGCTCGCCGGCCTCGACGCGACGGCGCCGGTCGGCGATCTCCTCTTCCGGCAGGTCGGTCAGCAGCAGCAACCAGTCCCACATCAGGTCGTCGGGGATCGACAGCGTCTTGCCGTAGATCTCGCGCGGGGGCTCCTGGAGGCCGATCGCGTTGCCGAGGCTCTTCGACATCTTCTCTACGCCGTCCGTGCCCACCAGCAGAGGCACGGTCAGCACCACCTGCGGTTCGAGGCCCTGCTCCTTCATCAGCGTGCGGCCGACCAGGAGGTTGAAGATCTGGTCGTGCCCGCCGAGCTCGACGTCCGCCTCCAGCGCGATCGAGTCGTAGCCCTGGGCGAGCGGGTAGAGCAGCTCGTGGAGGTGGATCGGGCGGTTCTCCTGGAACCGGGTGCGGAAGTCCTCGCGCTCCATCATCCGCGCCAGCGTGTAGCGACCGGCCAGGCGCACGATCCCCACCGACCCGAGCTCGAGCAGCCAGCGGCTGTTGCGGTCGACGACCGTCGCCTCCCGGTCGAGCACCTGGAAGACCTGGCTCTCGTAGGTGGCGAGGTTGGCCTCGATCTCCTCCTCGGTCAGCTGCGGCCGGGTGGCCTTCTTCCCCGTCGGATCGCCGATCAGCGCCGTGAAGTCGCCGAGGAGGAAGACGACCCGGTGCCCGAGCCGCTGGAACTGGCGCATCTTGCCGAGCAGCACCGAGTGACCCAGGTGGAGGTCCGGAGCCGAGGGATCGAAGCCGGCCTTCACCGTCAGGGCTCCCCGGTCTCGCGCGAGCGCGCGGCTTGGCGGCGAGCTGCTCCTCGTCGACGAGGTCCACCGCCCCGCGCTTCAGGAGCGCGAGCTGCTCCTCGACCGGGGGAAACGAGGGCTTCGGCATGGGGCGAAGTTGTATCACGGCCGGCACGAGGTACGGCCGTGTCAATCGCCCCATCCGGCACAACCGATTGAAGCGGCCGGCGCCCCTGCCGGCCTTGGGGTGCCCCCGGTGACCCGCTCCGCCCTACCCAGACCAAGCCGGCGGTGGAGGCACCGCCCCTGCCCCGGGCAGGATCTCCCCACGGGCCACGATCCGCGCATCGCCGGCGAGGCTCCACCGACCGACCCGCCCGCCGGCCGCCTTGCCCTCGACCGTCAGCTCGAACCCGCCCGCCGTCAGCGCCGTGACCGGCAGCTCGAGCCGTGCGGCGGCGACGGCGGCCGCGACGGCGGCCAGGACACCGGTCCCGCAGGCCAGGGTCTCGGCCTCCACGCCGCGCTCGAAGCTGCGGATCTCGAGGCGGTGCGGGCCGGGGACGCGGACGAAGTCGACGTTGGCGCCGGAGAGGCCGTGGTCCGGGTGGTGGCGCAGCGCGGGGCCCAGGGCGGCCACGGGGGCATCGGCGAGAGTGGCGGGCCACTCGAGGACCCAGTGGGGTACGCCGACGTGCACGCTCCAGCCCTCGAAGGTCCCTTCCGGCAGCGTCAAGGTCCGGCGCGCGGGCGGCGCCTCGGGCGGTGGCAGCTCGAGGGCCACCCTGTCCTCTCCGGCCAGCCGCCCGCGCACGGGCCCGGCCCCGGTCAGCACCGTGGTCTCCTCCTCCATCCAGCCCAGCTCGGCGGCCAGGCGCACGGCGCAGCGCGTACCGTTGAGGCAGAGGTCCGCGGGGCGGCCGTCGGCGTTGCGGTACTCCATGCGGATCGCCTCCCCCTCGCGGGAGAGGACGAAGATCCCGTCGGCGCCGAGCGACAGCCCCCGGGTGCACCACGCGCGCACCGTGGCCTCCTCCCCCGCTGCCTCGGCCCCGGTGAAAGCCAGGAAATCGTTGCCGCCTCCGGAGAGGCGGTAGTACGCGACCATCGTCAGGGGATGCGGACCCGCACCTCGGGGCTGGCCGCGCTGCGGTTGCCCGCGCCGTCGACCGCGACCGCGGCGTAGAGCAGCACCTGGCCGGGCTCGATGTCGGTGTCGACGTACTCCAGATCGTCGATCGGCTCGTCGTCGAGGGCCTTCGCGCTGCCGCCCTCCCTGCGCCGGTAGATGATGTAGCCGACGACGTCGTCCGACGGGCTGGCGTCCCAGAGCACGCGCACCTGCCCTTCCTCCGGGAACGCCACCAGCGAGCCCGGAGGATCGGGCTCGAAGCGATCCTGGTAGAGGATCTCGCGTTCGACCGACAGGGCGCTCTCGAGCAGGGGTGCGCTGCGCGTGACGGCCGTCACGGCGTAGATGTAGCGCGCCCCCAGGGTGGCTCCGTAGTCGGTGTACTGGGTGATCTCCGGACCGACGGTTCCGATCGACTCGGTGTACTCGCGCGCCTGGGCGTCGCGCCGGTAGATCCGGAATCCCTCCTCCGGCGTCTCGCTCGCCGTCCACTCGAGTTGGATGCCTCGGGGTTGCGGCTCGATGGCGAGCGAGTCGGGTGCCGCCGGCGGTTCCTGGTAGAGGAGCTTGGCGGGCGGACCGATCGGGGAGAGGGCCGACTCCAGGCCCTCCGTCGACCAGGTGCGCACGGCGAAGACGTAGCCCACGGTCCCCTCGCCGGCCGGCGGCTCGAGCGGGACTCGCAGGATGACGTCGGCCCCCTGGACGGCGCTGTCGAGCTCGCTGCCCTCGAGCGTCGCGATGACTTCGGCGTCTTTCTCGTAGCGGCGACTGTCGACGAGAATCAGGTCGACTGGAGAGGGCCGCGGACCGGGGGCGCGAAGGGTCTCCTCCTCCGGCTCCTCACCCTCTACTCCTTCCACACCTTCCAACCCCGCCTCCTCCTCGTCGGCACCGCCGGCGGGCTCCACGCTCATCGCCTCCTCGAGCGGAGTCTCCTCCTCGAGCACCTCGTCCGGCTCCTCGGCCTCGTCCTGCCGGGGGCTCGGCGGCTCTTCGAGCTCTTCGAAGGGCTCTACCGGCGACGTCGCGTCGCGATCGATCGTCTCTTCGACGACCCCTTCGGCGATCTGCTCGTCGAGGCCCTCCGCTTCGCCTTCCCCGTCCTCCACGGCTCCCTCCGGGGTCGCCAGGCCCGCCATCTGCCGCTCGCGCAAGGCCTCCTGGTACTCCTCGGTCTCCTTCTTCCAGTCCTCGACCTTCTCCTCGTAGAGCTGGACCGCGTCGGCGGGGATCTCGTTCACCAGTCGGTAGACCTCGATGCGCTCGATGCCGGAGAGGGCCACGCCGCGGTAGTTGGTGGTCGGATAGGGGAAGCGCACGACCGCCTCGTGCCCCCGCTGCTGGATGCGCAGATTGAAGACCGCCTGGGGGATCATCCGCGGCGGCGGGATCGGAGGCTTCTTGTGACCGCAGGCCTGGAGGCCGAAGGTGGCCAGCAGGAGGGCGAGGACCGGCCGGACGGGGAGGCGGGGGCTAGAGGACATAGCGCGAGAGATCCTCGTCTTGGACGATGTCGGTCAGGGTGCGGCGCACGGTGTCGGCGTCGAGCGTCACCTCGACGCCCTGCATGTCCGGAGCCTCGAAGGATATCTCCTCGAGCAGCCTTTCGAGGAGTGTGGCCAGGCGCCGGGCGCCGATGTTCTCCGAGCGGGCGTTGACCTCGACGGCCATGCGGGCGATCTCCTCCACCGCGTCGGGGGTGAAGGAGAGCCGCACGCCCTCGGCCGAGAGCAGGGCCGCGTACTGCTTGGTCAGGGCGTTCTCGGGCTCGGTGAGGATGCGCACCAGGTCCGCGCGGGAGAGCGCCGAGAGCTCGACGCGGATGGGGAAGCGGCCCTGCAGCTCCGGGATCAGGTCGCTCGGCTTGGAGACGTGGAAGGCGCCGGCGGCGAGGAAGAGCATGTGGTCGGTCTTCACGGGGCCGTACTTGGTGGCGACCGTCGACCCCTCGACGATCGGCAGCAGGTCGCGCTGCACGCCCTCGCGCGAGACGTCCGGGCCCTGCCTGCCCTCGCGGCCGGCGATCTTGTCCATCTCGTCGAGGAAGATGATGCCGTCCTGCTCGGCACGACGGCGCGCCTCGCGCGAGACCGTCTGGCGGTCGATGAGCTTCTCCGACTCCTGCTCCTGGAGGACGTCGCGCGCCTCGGCCACGGTCATCTTCTGGCGCCTGGTGCGGCCGCGGAAGAGGCCCGGGAGCATCTCGGAGAGGTCCATCCCCACGGACTCGACGCCCTGCGGCGTGAACATCTCGAAGGAGGGAGCGCCGCTCGCGTCGTGGACCTCGATCTCGACCTCGCGCTCGTCGAGGGTGCCGGCCCGCAGGCGAGCGCGGAACTTCTCGCGCGTCGCCTCGAGCCCGTCGGCGGTGAGCGCTTCGGCCTCCTCGCCGGAGCGCGGGGAAGTGGGCACCAACAGCTGCAGCAGGCGGTCCTCGGCCCGCTGCGCCGCGCTCTCGCGCACCGCCTGGCGCAGCTCGGCCTTGACCATCGCCACGGCGATCTCGACCAGGTCGCGCACCATCGACTCGACGTCGCGACCGACGTAGCCCACCTCGGTGAACTTGCTCGCCTCGACCTTGAGGAACGGTGCCGCCGCGAGCTTGGCGAGCCGGCGGGCGATTTCGGTCTTGCCGACGCCGGTGGGGCCGATCATCAGGATGTTCTTGGGGAGGATCTCCTCGGCGACCTCCGGCGGCAGCTGGCGACGCCGCCAGCGGTTGCGCAGGGCGATGGCGACGGCGCGCTTGGCGCCGCCCTGGCCGATGACGAACTTGTCGAGCTCGGCGACGATCTGCCGCGGGGTCAGGTCGTCGGACAGCTCGGTCGTGAGCGGCTGGGGCAGGCTCACTCGAGCTCCTCGAAGACGAGCCGGTCGTTGGTGTAGATGCAGATCGAGGCGGCGATCGTGAGCGCCTCGCGCGCCACCTCGGAGGCGGAGAGCTCGGTGTGCCCGAGCAGGGCGCGGGCCGCCGCCAGCGCGTAGTTCGAGCCCGAGCCGATCGAGAGCGCCAGCGACCCCTCCTCCTCGTCCGGCTGCAGCAGGTCGCCGGCTCCGGAGACCAGGAAGGCGTGCTCGCGATCGGCGACGATCATCTGCGCCTTGAGCTGTCGCAGGGCGCGATCGGTGCGCCAGTCCTTGGCGAGCTCGACGACGGCGCGCTCGAGGTTGCCCTGGTACTCGGAGAGCTTGGCCTCGAAGCGCCCCACCAGGGCCAGGCCGTCGGCCGCGCCGCCGGCGAAGCCGACCAGGACGTTGCCGCCGCGCAGGCGCTGGACCTTGCGCGCCGTGCCCTTGATGACGGTCTCGCCGAGGGTGACCTGGCCGTCGCTGGCGAGGCAGACCTTGCCGCCGCGACGCACCAGCAAGACGGTGGTCGATCGCGCTCCTTCCATCGCCGGGCAGTCTATCCGCTGCTCCGGCCGAGGGCCGCGACGAGGGCGTCGGGATCGTCGGGGGTGACGACCCAGCGGCTCTCGCCGGTCTCCACCAGCACCGCGCGAGCGAGGTCCGAGGCGTAGAGGTTGAACTCGCCGAGCCGCTGCGAGTCGAACCCGCCGGTGCCCGCCACGATGCCCGCCGCCCGCGAGGCCAGCCGCGTGACGTAGGCGATCTCGTCCGCCGTCAGCCGCCGCGCCGCGGGGGCCAGCAGGGGTGAGGCGAGACGCTTGCGGCGCAGCTGCAGGGAGAGCGACTCCTCGTCGATCTCGATCCAGAGCGGATCCAGGTCCCCGCTCATCCGCCACGACGTCCAGGCGACCCCCGCCACGATGAGGCACAGCAGCGCCGGGAAGACCCGCCTCTCCCACGCCATCCACGCCGCCACCGCCAGCATCACCAGCGTCAGCGCCCACAACAGCCACGCCAGCCGCCGCCGTCCCTCGGCGATGGCACCGCCGACGGTGCAGGGGAAGCGCGTGGGCATGGGGGGAGGATGACACACCGGGTCTGCGTCCTTTGTTGCGCTTCACCCGGACCGGCGTCGATCTGCGGCGGCCTGCGTTGAGGTCTCTCGCGTGCGCTCGAGACGACGGTTCGCTCGTCGTTTCGAGCGCAGCGAGAAACCTCAGCTCGAGAGTTCGCAGGCCACGGCGGGCCCGGGTGCAGCGGCACCCCCGCCTCAGTCCTCCGACCTCCCCTCACCCTTCCGCGCCCGCGGATGCGTCTCCCGATACACCCCCAGCAAGCGGTCGATGTCGACATGCGTGTAGCGCTGCGTCGTCGACAGCGAGCTGTGCCCGAGCAGCTCCTGGATCGCCCGCAGGTCGGCTCCCGATTCGAGCAGGTGGGTGGCGAAGGTGTGGCGCAGCGTGTGCGGGTGGACGCCGCGCGCCAGGGCCGCCTGCTCGACGGCGCGGTCGACGATCCGCCGCACGGAGCGGTCGGTGAGGCGCCCGCCGCGATGGTTCAGGAAGACCGGCTCCTCGAGCTCCGAGCCCGCTCCGTGCGCCGCCCGCAGGTCTCCCCAGGGCCCGTGCCAGGCCTTGAGCGCCTCGGCCGCGGGGCGCCCGAAGGGGACCATGCGCTCCTTGCCCCCCTTGCCGACGACGCGCAGCACCCGGCCGCCCAGGTCGATCGCCGTCCAGTCGAGGCTCACCAGCTCGCCGACGCGCAGCCCCGTGGCGTAGAGGAGCTCGAGCAAGGCCCGGTCGCGCATCCCGAGCGGCCCCTCCGTCTCCACGCCCTCCAGCAGGTCCTCGAGCTCCCCCGGCCGCAGGTGGCGGGGGAGCTTGCGATCCTGCTTCGGCGTGCGCACCGCCGCCGCCGGGTTGTGGTCCGCCACCCCCTCGCGGCAGGCGAAACGAAACAACGAGCGCAGCGACGAGAGCCGCCGCGCCTGCGTCTGCCGGCTCGCCCCGCGGCGTGCCATCTGCGCCAGGAAGGCGCGCACCGCCACCGGATCGATCTCCCCGATCCCGATCGCCGCCCCCTCCTTGCCCAGATAGTCCGCCGCCAGGAACTCCACGAACCGCTCACAATCCCGCCGGTACGCCCGCACCGTGTGCACCGAGAGGTTCCTCTCGAGCCGCAGATAGTCCTCGAAGCGATCGATCAGGCGCTGGAGTGGATCCACTGCAAGACAGTCTACCGACCCCGGTCTGAACCCCGACGGGCCTGCACGTCGTCCCGACCAACGGGAGGGACCTCAACGCGAGCGACGTGAGCCCTCTACCGGTCCGGGTGAAGCGCTCGGTGCCTCAGCTGCGCAGACCGCCCTGCCCCCGGCGGCCCCTACCCCGACCCCGTCCCCGCGAGCTCCGTCGCCTCGAACGGCCGCGGGTCGCAGGCCACCCCCTGCCTCTCCGTCCACGCGAGCAGCGCCCCGTGCGCCCGCTCCGCGAAGGCCGCCCGACGCTGCCGCTTCGGCACCCGCTTCTCGAGCTCGGTGAAGAGCCCGTAGTTGATGTTGGCGGGCTGGAAGTGGCGCGGATCGGAGTCCGTCAGGTGCCGCGCCAGCGCCCCGAGCGCCGTGGTCGGCGGGAACGCCTCCGGCTCCCGTCCGCCGCGCTCGAGCGCCGTGTAGAGGGCGATCGCGAGCCCGGTCGCCGCCGACTCGAGGTAGCCCTCGACCCCGGTGATCTGCCCGGCCAGCCGCACCCGTGGCTCGGCCTTCACCCGGTAGAAGGCGTCGAGGTGGGTCGGGGCGTTGACGAAGGTGTTGCGGTGCACCTGCCCGAGACGCACGAACCGCGCCTCGGCGAACCCCGGCAGGGTCGAGAAGACCCGTTTCTGCTCGCCCCAGGTCATCCGGCTCTGGAACCCCACGAGGTTCATCTGGTCGTGCGCCAGGCTCTCGCGGCGCAGCTGCACCACCGCCCACGGCCGGTTCCCGTCCGGTCCGCGCAGACCCACCGGCTTCATCGGCCCGAAGCGCAGCGTCTCCACCCCGCGCCGCGCCAGCTCCTCGATCGGCAGGCACCCCTCGAAGAAGAGAGCCTCCTCGAAGTCGTGGAGCGGCAGCACCTCGGCCTCGACGATGGCGCGGTGGAACGCCTCGTACTCCGCCCGGTCGAGCGGCACGTTCAGGTAGTCGTCCCCCTCGCCCTTGCCGTAGCGCGAGGCCCAGAAGAGCCGCGTCATGTCGAGGCTCTCCGCTTCGACGATCGGCGCGATCGAGTCGTAGAAGTAGAGGTAGTCGTCTCCCAGCAGCTGCGCCAGCCGCTTCGCCATCGCCGGCGAGGTGAGCGGCCCGGTCGCCAGCACGACCTCCCCCTCCGGCAGCTCCTCGACCTCCCCGCGCCGGATCTCGACGAGCTCCTCCCCGCGATCGCCCCCGTCACCTCCCGCGCAAAGACCTCCCGATCCACCGCCAGCGCCCCGCCCGCCGGCACCGCCGCCCGCCGCGCCGCCGCGATGACCAGCGACCCGAAGGCCTCCATCTCCCGCTTCAACAGCCCCGCCGCGTGCAGCGGATCGTCCGAACGCAGCGAATTCGAGCACACCAGCTCCGCCAGATCCCCGTCCGATGCGCCGGCGTCCCCTTCCCCGGCCGCATCTCGTGCAGCACCACGGGCACCCCGCCGCGCCAGCTGCCACGCGCACTCGGTGCCCGCGAGGCCGCCGCCGACGACGTGGATGGGGCGTGGGGGCATGCGCGGATTATAGGGACGCAGCGGTGCAGCTCACTCGGAGTGCGTCCACATCCGGAGGACCTTCACGACCCGCTCCTCGGGAAGCACCTGGTAGACGAGGCGGTGCTGGACGTTGATCCGGCGGGAAAAGGCGCCGGCGAGGTCGCCGACGAGCTTCTCGAAGCGAGGCGGGCTGCGGAAGGGGTCGTCGGCCAGAACCTCGAGGAGGTAGGCGGCCTTCCGCTTCAGCCCTGCTGCGGCGAGCTTCTTGGCGTCCTTCGTTGCCTGGCGGGTATAGACGACCCGCCAGGGCTTCACCAGTCGAGCTCCTCGACACACTCCTCGAGCGGAGTCGCCATGCCTTCACGGATCGAGCGCGCCAGACCGGGCTGGGAGATCAGGTAGAGGGTCTCCTGGATCGCCCGCCAGTCGTCCTCGGAGACGAGCACGGCATTGGCGCGACGGCCAGTGATCTGCACCGGTTCGCTCGAGACGGCGACTTCGTCGAGGAGCCGATAGAGGTTTTGGCGGGCTCGGGTGGCGGGTACCGTCTTCATGCACATAGCGTACGGAATTCCGTACGCCATGGTCAAGATGCTAGTTGGGCAAGGTGTAGAAGTACGTCCCGGCGTTTGTCCCGGCGCAAAGGGTGGTTTGAGGACCAGTCTTGGCCTCGAGGGCTCCAATGAAACGCACGTCCGACGGAAAGCCGGTGCCATCAAAGGGCTCCCACGAATCGCCCCGATCGTGGGAAACGAAGACGCTACTGCAACCGACGAACACGTCGGAGCTCCGCGGGTCGACGGTGATCGAGCGGTAGCACGGGAGTCCCGCCCCAATGTCCTGCCAAGTGTCGCCGCCATCCTCCGAGCGCAGCAATCGATCGAACTCGGTATTGCCTTGGTTCTGCGGGGCCCCGGGGCGTGCGATCAGGTACAGCAGGTCGGCGTCTCCCGGGTCGTCCTCGAGCGTCAGATGGTTGCAGTAGGTGAGTCGGTCGGTGTCGAGGACTCGCGTCCACGTCTGACCGGAGTCCGTGCTCTTGTCGATGACGCATCCTCTGTGGTTGAAATGCCAGCTTCCGAGGAGGATCCGCGTCGGGCGCGAGTCGTTCCAGAGGATCTCCTGGGGCTCGAAGCCGACGGTTCCGTTTCCTGGGGGGTCGAACAAGGGCTCTCCGGTGCGTCCGCCGTCGAAGGAGCGAAAGAGGGCAAACGCGGTGCCGTACTCGATGGTCGTCCCTCCGACGAGCAGAATCCCCGGTTCCGAGTGCGCGACTGCACTGATTGAGAACACCGGGATCTCACTCGGGACTCTCCGCCACGTTGTGCCGCCGTCGGGGCTGCGATAGAGAACTCCTCGCGAGAGGTAAAGGCTCCCCTCTCCGTCGTCGGTCATCGCCCGATGGACGACACCCGCCGGGAGCCGCGGTGCCGTCCAGTGGCCCCCTTCACCTTCGGAGCGCCAAGGACCCATGGCCCAGTCCGCCTCGAACAGTACGCTGAACTCCTCCAGAGTGAACGACTTGAGCAGTCGAGGTGATCGAGCCTCCAGGCCCGAGTCGAAGGGCCGCCAGCCTTGAGCTCCAAGGAGTTGGACACCCTCGGTGGTTGCTGCGAGAAGGAAGGGCGACGCTCCGAGGTGGGAGAACGTCAGAGATCGGGAGAAGCCGCGTGTCAGCCGGCCGCTCCGATGCCAGCGCTTTCCCCCATCGTTGCTCAGGAGAGTTCCCTGATCCCAGTAGTCCACGGCGACTCGCGATGGCTCGACCGGATCCACGGCGAGTGCCGAAGCTGCCGACTGCTCATCGACGGGCAGAGTGGAGAGCAGAGACCACGTCTGTCCCGCATCGTGGCTCTCGAGGAGCCTGACTGAGCCCACGATCGCCAGAAGGTGCCCCGGAACGTCCCCTGCGATCGAGAAGAGGGATCGAGTGGTCGTGACTGGCAGGTGCGACCAGGACGTGCCGCCATCCTCGGACCGCCACACGCTGGAGGACGAGAAGAGGAATAGGGTTTCGGGATCGAAGGGATCGGCCTCCAGCTCGCCGACAGGGGGATTTGAATCAGAGAGCAGACGCCACGTTCTCCCTCCGTCCGTGCTTCCATGAATCTGTTTCGCAACGCGACCGACTCCGCTGACGACGACCGTCTGCGGATCGCCATGGGCCGTTGCGATGCCTCGGATGTCCACGAGCCCGGCGGGTTGCCCGGCCGTGGGCTCCCACGACGTTCCTCGGTCGTTGCTCTTCCAAACCGTGGCATCGGTCTGACTGGCGGCGTAGAGGGTCGTGCCTTCGTCGTCGACAGCCAGCGAGCCGATCAGGGGCGGTAGTCCGATGTTGGCGCGCCTCCAGCGCTTTGACGTCGGGTCGAGGCGCCAAACACCGTTGGTCAGCGTCCTGGCGTACAGGGGGGAGCCTGGGTGCGAGGCCGTTGAAATGCGGGCCACCTCACCGCCCTCCGGACCTCCTCCGGCCCAAATCCCCGGCCCGGCGGCCGCCGGTTGGACGGCGAGGAAGAAGAGCGCGACGAACGGCCCGACTCCCCGTCGCATGCCGACGAAGGTACCACAAGGAAAAGGTTTTCCTGTGAAGAATACGCCTCAGGGCGCCGAGCCCGGCTCCTCCGGCGCGGTGCTCAGGCGTTCAACCACGCGCCGCCACTCGTCGTGCTGTCCGTCCTCGCGGGCCCGAGGGCGGTAGACGGCGGGGACGAGCTTCTCCTCGAAGAGCCAGGCGAGGATGGTCTCGGCGGCGAGGCGGTGGGCGATCTCGCTGGGGTGGTGGTCGACGCCGGGGAGGACGGCCATGCGGGTGGGGTTCTTGTCGGCGAAGACGGGGAGGAGGTCGAGGTAGGGGACCTCCAGCGGATCGAGAACCTCGTGCAGCCTCTGGTGGGCGAAGCGGTGGGGGTAGTCGGGGCCGAGCGTGCCCATGCCGGGGAAGATGACGACGGCGAGCGGGACGCCGGCCCGGCGGGAGCCCTCGGCGAAGATGCCGAGCGCCTCGACGAAGGGCTGCCAGCCGGAGTTCTCGGGGCTGTAGAGGAAGCGGTAGTAGCGCTCGCCGGCGCGGGCGGCGCGAAAGCGCTCCCAGCGGGTCCAGATCCAGGCGGTGGCGCGGGAGACGCGGGTGAGCGTGCCGAGGGCGCCGGTGGCGGCGCGGGGGACCATGCGCTCGCGCCAGACGCCGAGCATCGGGTCGCTGTGGCGCTCGGGGTCGTTCAGGAAGAGACCGAGCAGGAGCAGGTCCGGCTCCTCGTCGAGGGCCTCCTGGAAGAAGCGGAGCTGATCGCGGGTCGAGGTGCCGAGCCGGGCGTAGACCAGCACGTCGACCGGCGGCACGCCGGCGTTGAAGTTCAGCCAGCGCTCGAGCCGCGCCGGGTACGCGTCGTCCCAGCGCACGCCCTGGCCGACGGTGAAGGAGTCGCCGATGACGGCGATCCTGAAGGGCTCGCGCCCGGGGTTGGCGCGCAGCCAGGGGTTGGCCCGCGGAGGCTGCCAGACGAAGAGGCTGTCCGGGCGGTCGAAGTCGGGGCCGAGCTCCACGGCGCGCGAGGTGCCCGCGATGCGCAAGGCCACCTCGAGCGCCACCAGGGGCACGAGCAGGCCGCCGAGCACGAGCGCCAGGGCCTGCAGGACGCCTCGCGCGCGACCCATGGCCTTCCGATCCGGCTCAGCCGGACTTCTTGCGGCCCCGGCCCCGCTTCGGCGGCTTGCCGCGCTCGGAGAGGATGGCGGCTGCGCGCTCGGCAGTCAGCCCGTCGGGGCTCTCGCCCTTGGGCAGCGAGGCGTTGAGCTCGCCGTTGGTCAGGTACGGGCCGTAGCGACCGTCCAGCAGCTCGATCTTCGCCCCGGAGGAGTCGGTGCCGAGCTCCTTGAGCACGGTACGCCCGCGCCGCTTGCCGCGCGTCTTGGGCTGGGCCAGGAGCTCCAGCGCCCGCTCGAGCGAGAGCGTGTAGACGTCGTCCTCGGCGGGCACCGAGCGGGTGTCGCCGCCGCGCTTGACGAAGGGCCCGAAGCGGCCCACGGCGGCGACGACCTCCTCGCCGCTCTCCGGGTCCTCGCCCAGGGTGCGCGGCATCGAGAGCCAGCGCACGGCCCCCTCGAGGGTCACGTCCTCGGCGGAGAACCCTCGCGGCAGCGAGGCGCGCCTCGGCTTCTCCTTGCCTTCGGGCTCGCCGAGCTGGACGTAGGGGCCGTAGCGGCCGGTCTTCAGGTAGATCGGCTCGCCGCTGTCCGGATGGTTGCCGATCGCCCGATCGCCCTCCTGGGCGCCGGCCAGCAGCTCGACGGCCTTCGCCAGCGTGAGATCGGCCGGGGGCACGTCCTCGGGGATCGAGGCCGAGACCTTGTCGTCGCCCTCGCCCATCTGCAGGTACGGCCCGTAGCGTCCGACCCGCACCCGGATCGCCTGGCCGCTCTCCGGGTGCTCGCCCATCTCGAGGCGCGGGTAGTCGATGCGCGGCTCCTCGGCGGCGATGCGCTGCTCGAGGCCGGGGCCGTCGCCCCCCTCGCCGTAGTAGAAGCCGCGCAAGTGCTCGAGCCAGTCGAGATCGCCCTCCGCGATGTCGTCGAGCTGCTCCTCCATGCGGGCGGTGAACGCGAGGTCGACGTACTCGCCGAAGTGCTGCTCGAGCAGCTGCGTCACCGCCCAGGCGGTGAAGGTCGGCACCAGGGCGTTGCCCTGCTTGACGACGTAGCCGCGGCGCTGGATGGTGTCGAGGATCGAGGCGTAGGTCGACGGGCGGCCGATCCCCTCCTTCTCGAGACGCTGGATGAGGCTCGCCTCGGTGTAGCGCGCCGGCGGTTGGGTCTCGTGCGACTGCGCCGTCACCGCCGTCGGGGCCAGCGTCTCGCTCTCGGCGAGCTCCGGCAGCAGGGTCTCGCGGTCTCCCAGGTCGGCCGCCGGATCGTCGGAGCCCTCGACGTAGACGCGCAGGAAGCCGGGGAACTCGATGCGGGTCCCGCTGGCTGCGAAGACTCCGGCCGGACCGTCCTCGCCGGCTCTCGGCGTGACGATCTCGACTGAGGTGCGGCGCAGCCGCGCCTCCGACATCTGGCTCGCCACGGTGCGCTTCCAGATCAAGTCGTAGAGCCGGTACTCGTCGTCGGAGAGGAAGCGCTTCACCTGCTCCGGGGTGCGCGCGAGCTCGGTGGGGCGGATCGCCTCGTGCGCCTCCTGGGCGCCGCGGCTCTTCGTCTTGTAGCGCCGCGGTCCCTCCGTGTAGGCGTCGCCGTAGCGCTCCTTGATGACCCGCTGGGCCTCCGCCAGGGCACGCTCGGCGAGCGAGAACGAGTCGGTCCGCATGTAGGTGATGAGGCCGACCCGATCGCCGCCCGCCTCGATGCCCTCGTAGAGGCGCTGGGCGACGCTCATCGTGTGCTTGGCGGTGAAGCGCAGCTTGCGATTGGCCTCCTGCTGGAGCGAGGAGGTGGTAAACGGCGGTGCCGGGCGGCGCTTGAGCGGTTTCTCCTCGACCGAGGCCACCGCCCAGTCGGTGCCCCAGGCGGCCAGCAGGTCCTCGACCTCGGAGCCGGCGCGCAGCCACCGGGCCTTGGAGCCGGACTTGAGCTCTCCGGTGTCGGCCTCGAAGTCCTGTCCCGTCGCCACCGAGCTCTCGTCGAGACGCACCAGCTTGGCGGTGAACGCCTGCCCGTCCTTCTCGAAGCTCGCCTCGGCGTCCCAGTAGGTCGCCGCCCGGAAGCGCCGGCGCTCGCGCTCGCGCTCGACGGTCAAGCGCACGGCGACGCTCTGGACGCGCCCGGCCGAGAGCCCCGTCTTCACCTTCTTCCACAGCACCGGCGAGAGCTCGTAGCCGAAGAGCCGATCGAGGATGCGGCGCGACTCCTGAGCCTTGACCAGGTTCTGGTCGATGTCGCGCGGGTGCTCGAGCGCGGCGCGCACCGCCTCCGGCGTGATCTCGTGGAAGGCGATGCGCTGCACCGGCACCTTCGGCTTCAGCACCTCCACGACGTGCCAGCTGATGCTCTCGCCCTCGCGATCCTCGTCGGTCGCGAGCAGCAGCGCCTCGGCCCCCTGCATCGCCTTCTTCAGGTTGGCGATGTACTTCTTCTTGTCGCGCGAGACGACGTAGAGGGGCGTGAAATCGTCCTCGACGTTCACCCCCAGCCGCGCCCAGGGCTCCTTCTTCTGCGCCGCCGGAATGTCATCCGCGCTCTCGGGCAGATCGCGGATGTGCCCGTAGCTCGCCTCCACCGCATAGGAGGGCCCCAGGATGCGCGAGATGGTCTTCGCCTTGGCCGGCGATTCGACGATGACGAGGCTCTTGGCCATGACAGGGTCGCGGAAGTTACCACAGGGCGGTTCAGGAGCCGCCGGGCCCCAGCGCCCGCGCGAGCCCCCGCATCCCCTCCTCGATGCGCTCCGCGGACAGCGCGGCGTAGCCCAGAAAGAGGCCGGCCCCGGACGAGCCGTCGTGCCGGAAGAGGGCCAGAGGAAGCGTGTCGATGCCGTGGCGCGCCGCCCGTTCGGCGGCCGCGCGGTCGTCGCTTCCGGGGGCCAGATGGAGGACGGCGTGGAGACCCGCCTCCGTCGGTCCGAGCCGGGCCACCCCGGCGAGCCGGCGCTCGGCCGCCTCGACGAGGGCATCCCGCCGTTCACGGTAGAGCTCCCGCATCCGGCGCAGGTGGACGCCGAAGTGCCCGTCGGCGAAGAACTCGCTGACAGCCCTCTGGGCGAGGGAAGGTGGGTAGCCGTCCGTCGAGCCTCGAAGGCGCACGAGCGGCTCGACGAGGTCCTCCGGCACCACCGCGTAGGCCAGTCGCAGCGACGGGAAGAGTGACTTGGAGAAGGTGCCGACGTAGAGCACCCTGGCGTTCTCGTCGATCCCCTGGATGGCGGCGAGCGGTCGCCCCTCGTAGCGGAACTCGCTGTCGTAGTCGTCCTCGACGATCCACGAGCCCTCTCTCCGCGCCCAGTCGAGGAGCGCCAACCGCCGCTCGAGGCTGAGCGTCGGGCCCAGGGGGTACTGGTGGGACGGCGTCGTGTAGGCCAGGCGGGCTCGGGGAGAGCGTCGAACGCCCTCCGCCACGTCCAGCCCGTCGGTGTCGACCGGAACCGGGACGATGCGGGCGCCGTGGGCCAGCAGGGCGGCGCGAGCGCCCGGATAGCCGGGCTCTTCGAGCCATGCCTCGTCGCCGGGGTCGAGGAGGAGGGTCGCGATGAGGTCCAGGGCCTGTTGCGAGCTGGTCAGGACGACGACCTGCCCGGCGGTACAGACGACGCCGCGCGAGGTGGTCACGTATGTGGCGATCGTTTCCCTGAGGAGCGGGTTGCCCGCCGGCTCCTCGCTTCCCAGGTCGCCGGCTCGCGTGCGCCGCGAGCAGCGGGCCACGACGGCGCGCCATGTGCCCAGGGGAAAGGCGTCGAGATCCGGGTTGGCGCTCGAGAAGGCTCGCACCGGAGCGGGTTGAGGAAAGGCCGCGTGGCGGCGGGCGGCCGCGGCTCGGGAGGAGATGGGGCGCGGGCCGGCGGGTCTCGGGGGACGGCCGTGCGGCCTGGGAGTCGCCGTCCGCTCGATCGCGGCGACGTACGTGCCCGAGCCCACACGTCGCTCGACGAAGCCCTCGGCCTGGAGCTGAGCGAAGGCCTCCTCGGCGGTGGTGCGCGAGACGCAGAGGTCGCGGGCCAGCGTGCGGGTCGACGGGAGCCGTGTGCCCGGAGCCAGACGCCCGTCGAGGATGGCCTCGCGGACGGTTCTGTAGATCTGCCGGAAGAGGGGAAGAGACCCCGGAGCGACCCGCAGCCCCCCGAAGACCGCGCCGCTCGTCGTGCGCATCATCTCACCCGAAAAATGGACTGGTCATGATTGACATACCGGCTCTTCCTACCAGACCGCCTCCGACTATAGTGCTTTCGCAACGGGCCGCGCACGGACGACCGGGCCCATTCATCGACACCGCACGGGGGTGAGAGCCATGACGACGACGTCCTTCATCACTTGCAGCGGCCCGCTCCTGCTGCTCTTCGCCCTCTCGGGAGGCGCCGTCCGGGCCACGGCGCCGGCCGACCTGCTCCGCGCCTCGATCGATGCCGCCGGCAACCTCGTGGTGGAGCCGTCGGTGACGTCGAGCCGGGAGGACCTCGACTTCCTCGCCGGCCGTTGGCGTCTCGAGGAGCGCCGTCGCGACGGCGCCGCCTGGCGAGAGTCCGAGGCGACGGCGCAGGCCAAGGAGATCATCGACGGTTTCGGAGCTCTGGAAACGGTGAAGAACGGGGAGGCCGATCCGGCCGAGCGGATCACGATGGCGCTGTTCGATGCCGAGACACGCCTGTGGGGCCTCTACGGCGCCGACAGCGCCACCGCGACCCTGGACTGGCGCCACCCGCTCCTCGGCTCGTTCGAGGCCGGCGTCGGCACCTTCTATTCGCGGCAGACGCTCGACGGCGGGCCTGCGCTCGTCCGGCTCGTCTGGGATGCCTCGAGCTCGGACCGGACGCTCCGCCGACGGGCGGTCTCCCGGGACGACGGCGCGACATGGGAAGAGGTCGAGTCGATCGCGGCGGTCCGCGATCCGGACGGCGAGCGGAGGATGCACGAGAGGCTCCTGACGATCGACCGCGATCTACCGATCCCGGAGATCGAGCTCGACGGACGGGGGGAGCTCGTGCTGCACCCCTCCGCTACGTCGTCGCCGCACGACTTCGACTTCCTGTACGGCAACTGGAGCATGGAGCACCTGAAGCTGGCCGAGCGGCTGAGCGGCAGCACGACGTGGAACCGCTTGGAATCGATGGACTGGAACTACGGGCCGATGCTCGACGGACTGGGCAACAGTGACCTCCTGACGGCGACCTTCGACGGCGAGCACTTCGAGGGCTTCACCCTCCGCCTCTTCGATCCCGAGACGAGGCTCTGGAGCCTCTACTGGGTCGCCAGCAACTCCGGGGTGCTCGACCCCCCGGTCGTCGGCTCGTTCGACGGCGCCGTCGGCCACTTCTTCTGCAAGGACACCTACAAGGGCCAAGAGGTGATCGTGGTCTTCCGCTGGGACATGCGCGACAAGGAGCACCCGGTGTGGAGCCAGGCCTTCTCTCCGGACCAGGGGAAGACGTGGGAGTGGAACTGGATCAACGTGTGCTACCGGGTCGAGTGAGAACGATCGATCCGACGCGCGCGATCGCCTCGAAGTGCCGGTCGTAGGTCACGACGAGCGCTCCGTGTCGTGCGGCCGTCGCCGCGAGCCAGAGGTCGTTGGTGGGTAGCGGTGTGCCGGTGCGGCGCAGATCGGCGACGATGCCGGCGTAGTGGTGGCTGACCTCGCCCTCCACCGGGAGCTCCTCCACGACCGGGCTGGCGAGGAACTCGCGGAGCTCGCTCTCGTTCTCCTCGCGACGCAGTCCGAGCAGGAACCCCGTCCGTAGCTCACCCAGGGTGACGGCCGGCATGCCGATCCACTCGGCCTGGTCGAGAAGACGCACGACCTCGTCGGCCCCGCGCCGGAAGTGGCTGTAGGCCGAGGTGTCGAGACAGTACCGGCTCATCGCCAGAGCTCGTCGTCGACCTGCTCGAAGGGGGCCACGGCCTCTTCGAAGGCGGCCAGCTCCTCCGCGCTCCAGCCGCCGGCCAGGCGGGCGATCCCGTTCGAACGGCGCGCTCCCACCCCCAAGCTCTGCGCGAGCAGGTCGATCACGGTCTGGTTGAGCGAGCGTCCCCGTCGGCGCTTCTCGCGCTCGAGGGCCTCCGCGACCGCGGGTGGCAGGTTGCGCACGGTGAGGTTCTTCATCGCGGTGCAGTCTAGCAGTGCAATTGATGACTGCACCTCATGGTGATCTCCTCCGGGGTGCGGCGTTGGCCAGGGCGTGGCGCGGGCTGAGCGCCCAGAGCGCCCCGGGGTGGCGGCGGATGCGACCGGCGAGCTCGAGGTCGAGGAGGCGGGCCAGGATCTCGTCGATGGGCAGCGCCGTGGCGGCGGCGAGCTGCTCCGGCGTGGAGGGGGACTCGGCGAGGGCTTCGAGGAGGCGGCCGGCCTCGCCGGAGGGCGGTGGCTCGGCGGGGCTTGCGGGCTCAGAGGCGAGCAGGCCGCGGTCGGGCAGCGGCAGGGTCTCCAGCAGATCGTTCGGGTGGAGGGCCGGCAGGGCGCCGTCGCGGATGAGGGCGTTGGGGCCCTGGGCGGCGGGCTCGAAGATGCGCCCCGGGACGGCGGCCACGTCGCGGCCGAGCTCGAGGGCGAGGCGGGCGGTGATGAGCGAGCCGGAGCGGGCCGTACCCTCGGCGACGAGCGTCGTCGAGGCGAGGGCGGCGATGATGCGGTTGCGGATGGGGAAGTTCTGCGGCCGGGGCCGGGTGCCGAGCGGGAACTCCGAGAGCAGGCAGCCGCTCTCGGCGATGCGCTCGTGCAGGTTCTCGCGCCGGCGCGGGTACTCGACGTCGACCCCGCAGCCGAGCACCGCCGCAGTCCGTCCCCCTGGCGCCTCGAGCGCTCCTCGATGGGCGGCCCCGTCGACCCCGCGAGCCAGCCCGGAGATCACCCACACGCCGTGCCGGGCGAGCTCCTCGGCGAAGAGGCCCGCCACCTCCAGCGCGTAGGCGCTCGCCTTGCGCGATCCCACGACGGCGAGAGCCGGCCGCGCCGGCGTCTCTCCGCGCAGGTAGAGCACCGGCGGCGGCAGCGGCAGGTCGAGGAGCGGGCGCGGGTAGTCCTCCTCGACGACGGTGACGATCCGCACGCCGAGTCGCCCGGCGCGTTCGAGCTCGCACCCGGCCCGCTCCGCCGCCTCCCCGATCGCCTCGGCCGCCGTCGCCCGCTGAGCCGCCGTCGCGGGCAGCGCCCGATCCTCCGCGAGCACCCCGGGCGCCTCGTCGATCCACCGCTCCCGATCCCGCGCCAGCGCGCAGACCACCGCCCGCGGCAGCCCCGCGAGGTTCAGCGCGATCAACCGCCGCCGCCCGAGCCCCACCCGCTCCTCGTCCCGTCGAGTCGTCTCACCCACGCTACCGAGGACGGATTCCGCGGCCGCAATCTCGCAGAGCACTTCACGGCTCAGCCGGAGTCGCCGTGAGACAATGTCGCGATGCCTTCAGCCCCGCCCGCCGTGCTCGTCGAGCGGATCCGCCGCTGCCTGGAGGCGCGGCCGGAGGTGCAGGAGGGTACCTCTTCGGCTCCGCGGCGCGGGGCGAGATGGAGGCGCACAGCGACCTCGACGTGGCCGTGCACGTCGACCGCGCGCTCCTGCCCGAGGCACCCTTCGGCTACAGGGCCGAGCTGACCACCGCGCTGATCGATGCCACGGAGGGGTGCGACGTCGACGTCGTCGTCTTGAACGACGCCGACCCGGTTCTCTACCACCGCGTCCTGCGCGACGGCGAGCGCCTGATGAGCCGCGACCTGCGGGCCACGACGACCCGCGAGGGCTACGCCCTGTCGCGCTACTGCGACTGGCTCCCCCAGCTCGCCAAGATCGAGGCCGCCCAGCGCGCCCGCATCGAGCGCGGCGACTTCGGCAAGTGACCGTCCCGCCGTGCGCGTCCTGGTCGTTGCGACCGGGGCGGCGATCTGCGACGCGTGCGCGGCGATCGCGCTGGAGACGGTGGAGGATCGTCGGCCGGGGGCGGTCGATCGGTGGCGGGCATAAACCGCGCGGTCCGTCGGTTACGTAGTCGCAGACGAGATGGGGGCGGATGAGTGATGACGTGTGGACGGGGGGCGTGGGGCCGGGGTGGCCGTGGGGGCGGATGTATACTCGCGGGCGCTTTCTCCGCAACCGGTTGGCCATCCGGAGCCGATGCGGTTGGGACCGTGTTCGGGAGGCGATCGTGAGCTCTGGAGCGAAAGCGTTGGCCCTTTTGGCGGCCCTGGCGTGCGTGCCGGTGGCGGCCTCGGCGGCGAGTCCCGCCACCTTCGGGGAGCAGATGCAGTTCGGTGTCGACATGGCCAAGCAGGGGCTGTGGCGGGAGGCGCTCTTCCGCTTCCGACAGGCCTCCCGCATGGAGCCGGGCAACGTCCGGGCGATGAACAACCTGGCGGTGGCCTACGAAGCGGTGGGTCTGTTCGACGAGGCGCTCGAGACCTACCGGGCGGCGCTGGCGGCCTCGCCGGGCGACGGCGAGCTGCGGCGCAACTACAGCCAGTTCCTCGAGTTCTACCAGAGCTTCGAGGACGAGGAGGAGGCCCAGGAAGGGGCCGCGCCGGCGGCGTCCGAAGAGCCGTCCGATGAAGCCGGAGCGAGCGAAGGGACGGCACGATGAGCGGTCGAACGAGGACGTCCCTGGCGCTGACCCTGCTGCTCGCGGCGCCGGCCCTCGCAGGTACGGAGAAGGTCGACTTCCTGGTGCCGGTCAAGGCGCAGCTCGACCTGCGCGACCGCGACACGGTGACCGTGATGCCGTTCCTGGTGGCGACCGAGGAGGGTGAGGCCCCGATCGAGCGCCGGGGCGTCAACGTGCAGGAGGAGTTCGAGAACTACATGAAGCGCCTCCTGCGCCGCCGCACGTCGCTCGACTACCAGGAGCCGCCGCCCATCGACTACCCCACGTTCGACCTCCAGGCCCTCGCCCGCGACAGCGATTTCTGGCGCGTGGTGGGGGAGCGCGCGGGGGCGGACCTGATCCTCACCGGCAGCCTCGACTTCGACATCCAGGACCGCAGCGGCTACCGCACCGAGGAGTACACGTCGCCCTTCGACGGGCGCACCTATTACCGTCAGGTCCTCGTCGAGCAGACCGGCTTCGAGTACGACATCGTCCTGCAGGTCTACGACGGGCGCGACGGAAAGCTCCTCCACACGGACAACTTCAAGGACTTCCGCCAGTTCGAGGGCGAGGGCGCCGACCCGCTGGCCGGGATGTTCGAGAACCTGCAGGCCCTGGAAGACCGCATCGCCGGCGTCTTCGCCCGCAAGAACGTGCCGACCACGCGCGTCCTCTACACCGATTGACCGAGAGCCGAAGCAACCGCTGACCGAACGGAGGTCGCCTTGAGTCGTCGACGCACCCAGATCGCCCGTCTTCTCGCACTGGCCGCCCTCCTGCTGCTGCCGGCCGCCGCCTCGGCGCAGTCGTGCCTCTCCTACGGCGCCTACGCCTGCTTCGGCAAGAACAAGATCCAGTACCGCCGGTTCGACTGGGCGATCTACCACTCGACGCACTTCGACATCTGGTACTACCCCGAGGAGGAGGAGCACCTCCAGCGCGTCGCCTCGACGGCAGAGAGCGCCTACGACCAGCTCTCGCGGCAGCTCGACCACCAGATCACCGAGCCGATCAAGCTCATCGTCTACGAGACGCACGCGGCGTTCGAGCAGAACAACATCATCTTGAACTTCATCCCCGAGGGCATCGGCGCCTTCGCCGTGCCCAGCGGGGGCAACCGGATGGTGCTGCCCATCGACCTGCCGGCGCCGGAGCTGCAGGCGCTGATGCTCCACGAGCTCACCCACGTCTTCCAGTTCGACATCATCTACCAGGGCCGGGCCGCCAAGGCCTTCACGGCCGGTCCGCCGCAGTGGTTCTGGGAGGGCATGGCGAGCTACTTCGGCCAGGACGAGTCGGCGCGCGACAAGGGCTTCCTGCGTGACGCGGTGGTCAACGACAACATCCCGCCCATCACGGAGCTCCAGGGCGGCGGCTTCTTCGCCTACCGATTCGGCCACGCCGTCTTCGACTACCTCGAAGAGCGCTGGGGCATCGAAGGCGTGCGCGACTTCGTCTTCGAAGTACGCAACACCTTGGGAGGCTCGGTCGGCAAGGCCCTCGAGCGCTCCTTCGGCGAGGACCCGGAGGACTTCGACGCCGACTTCCGGCGCTGGCTGCGGCGCAAGTACCTCCCGGAGCTCGTCGACAGCGGCGAGCCGGGCGACTTCGGCCGTCCCTTCCGCCGGCCGCAGACGATCTTCTCGGGCCAGATGACCTCGCCGGCGGCCTCGCCCTCGGGCGATCTGATCGCCGCCTTCTCCACCCACAAGGGCGACGTCGACGTGGTGCTCTACGACGCACGGGAGCGCACCCTGCTGCGCAACCTGACCAAGGGCTTCGACCAGAAGTTCGAGTACCTGGTGGCGCAGGAGATGACGCTCGGCCGCAAGATGGGCCGCGACCTGGCCTTCTCGCCGGACGGCAACTACATCGCGCTCTTCGCTCGGCAGGGGGAGTGGCGCAAGCTCGTCATCCTCGACGTTCTGCACGGCGGCAAGGAGCAGGTGATCGATCTCGACGGCGTCGACCAGCCCTACGGCCCGGCCTGGTCTCCGGACGGGCGCAAGGTCGCCTTCAGCGGCTACCGGGACAACCGGTTCGACATCTTCGCCGTCGACGTCACGACCGGCGAGGTCACCCACGTCACCGACGACGACGTCTACGACGCCTCGCCCGTGTACGCACCGGACGGACGCTCGATGGTGCTGACCTCCGTGCTCGGCGGATACGCGAACCTCTACCGCATCGACCTCGACAACCCGTCGGAGCGCGTGCCCCTGACCTCGGGCGAGACCAACGACACGGACGCCGTCTTCTCCCCCGACGGCTCCGAGCTCTTCTTCACCTCCGACCGCACCGGAGCCGACAACATCTACGGTCTGGATCTGGCCAGCGGCGAGGTGACCCAGTACACCAACGCCGTCTCCATCGTCTTCCAGCCCACCGTCATCCCGGGCCTGGCGGGCGAGCCCGACAGCTTGGTCTACGCCGCCTTCTGGAACGGCCGGTTCGACCTCTACAAGGAGGATCTCGACGAGCCGATCACCAGCCCGGAGGTCGTGGAGGCCGGCAAGCCCCTGGGTGACGCCAAACCGCTGGCCCTCGACGAGCTCTCGCGCTTCCAGCCTTCGATCGAGGTGGCGATCGACGACGCGAACAAGGAAGAGGTACGGCCCTTCAAGTTCTTCCTCGAGGACATCGACTTCTACGTCGGCGTCTCCGACGACCAGACCTTCATCGGGCAGTCGATCATCAGCTTCTCCGACTACCTCGGCGACCGCCGGATCCAGGCCGCCTTCCAGTCGATCGAGAGCTTCCAGAACTTCACCGCCGTCTACCTCGACCTCTCCCACCGCTTCCAGTGGGGCGCCCGCCTCTTCGACGACGAGGACTTCTTCATCGTCTACGACGTCGCCGGCGACCTGCGTCGCCAGCGCTCCGCCATCAAGACGACCGGCGCCGACGGCTTCCTGGTCTTCCCGATCAACACCAACCACCGGGTCGAGACCTCGCTCGGCTATCGCTACCGCGATCTCAACGTGCCGTTGGGGATCAACCTGCCGCTCGAGAACTTCGACCTCGAAGACCTGCTCACGATCTTCCCGGTGCTGGAGCCCATTCTCGTGGGCCTCACGCCCGAGCAGGTCCAACAGGTGCTCGAGCTCACCTTCCCCGGTGGCGTGCCGATCGTCACCACGGAGCCGCGGACCGACGACTACCCGCAGGTCGGCGCCCAGCTGATCGGCGACACGGCGGTCTTCGCGCCGTGGGGCCCGATCACCGGGCGGCGCTGGCTCATCGGCGGCTATTGGGCTCCCGACACCACCGACAGCGGCACCCTGGACTCCCTGATCGAGGTCGACTTTCGCCAGTATCTGAAGGTCACCGCGCGCAGCAACTTCGCGATCCGGCTGTGGGGTGGCATGGCCGACGGCAACGCACCGACGCCGCTCGTCTTCGGCGGCCTCGATACCGTGCGCGGCTTCGACTTCCGGTCCCTCGCCGGCGACCGCGGGTTCTTCGCCAACTTCGAGTTCCGCTTCCCGCTCGTCGACCAGCTCGCCACGCCGGTCTTCCGCTTCGGCGGCATCCGCGGCATCGTGTTCCTGGATGTGGGCGGCGCCTGGTTCGACGACTTCCAGGACTTCGACTTCTGGGACTCGGAGAACGACCGGCTGGACGATGCGGTCTCCTCGTACGGCTACGGCCTGACGGCGCGCCTCTTCGGTCTCGACGTCAACTGGGACTTCGCCAAGCGCTGGGACTTCGACCGCTCTGTCGACGGTTTCGAGACCTCGTTCTGGATCGGGACGCGCTTCTAGGCCGTTGGGTGGGCGGGCGAAGCGCCCTCCACAGAGGGTTTCGCCGCGCGTGGTGATAATGACCTGATGAAGATCGAGGTCCTCGGCGCGTTCGGCGGGCAGAGCGTCGAGTGCCGGATGACGTGCCTGCTGCTGAACGAGCGGATCGCCCTCGATGCGGGGTGTCTGGCCCAGGCGCTGTCCGTCGAGCGGCAGCGGGATGTGCACTCCGTCCTCCTCTCGCACTCGCACATCGATCACGTGCACTCCTTGCCGCTCTTCATCGACAACATCCACGGTGCCCACGACGAGCCCGTCGTCGTACACGCCTCGGCGCCGACCGAGCACGTCGTGCGGCGGCATCTGCTCAACAACGAGCTCTGGCCCGACTTCGCGCGGCTTCCCCACCATCTGTTGCCCACGGTGCGCTTCCAGGAGCTGCAAGCCGAGGTGCCGGTCGACGTCGAAGGGCTGCGCGTCACTCCGATTTCGGTGCAGCACGTGGTGCCGACCTTCGGCTTCCTGCTGGAAGACGCCAACGGGGCCGTGCTCTGGTCGAGCGACACGGGGCCCACGGTCCGTCTGTGGGAGATCGCGAACCAGACTCCGAAGCTCAAGGCGATCTTCCGGAGACGAGCTTCGACGGGGAGCAAGCAGAAGCTGGCCGACGTCTCCGGTCACCTGACTCCGCGCACTCTCGTCACCGAGCTCCAGAAGCTCGATCGTGAGGTACCGATCCTCCTGCACCATCTCAAGCCACCGTGCGTCGAGGAGATCCGCAAGGAGGTCGGCGCCCTCTACCTGCCGCGCGTCTCCTTCGTCGAGCAGGGCGAGACGTACGCCTTCTGATCCCCGGTGCTAGTGTCGGCGGGGATGCAGCTCCCGCTGATCTTCGACGAACGGCCTTTGCGCCTGTGCGTGCTGGGCTCCGGGAGCTCCGGCAACGCCGTCGTCGTCGAGTCGGGCGGGCGGCGTTTGCTGCTCGACGCCGGTTTCTCCTGCCGCCAGATCGAGAAGCGGCTGCGGGCGGTGGGCCTCGAGGCGGAGGATTTCGTGGGCTTGGTGGTCACCCACGAGCACTCCGACCACTGCAAGGGGGCGCAGCGCTTCGCGCGGCGTCACGGTGTTCCGGTCTGGGGCACCCGGGGCACGCTCGAGGCGACGGGTCTGGCGGCCGCCGATGATCTCGATCTTCGCGTTCTCTCGTCGAGCCGACCGGTGGCGCTGGGGGACTTCCTGGTCACGCCCTTCATCGTGCCCCACGACGCCCGTGAGCCCGTGGGTCTGGTGGTCGAGGATCGGTCCGGTCGACGGGCGGGCCTGGCGGGGGACCTCGGCACCGCCAGCCGCCTGGCCTGGGCGCATCTGGCCGAGCTCGACGTGTTGATTCTCGAGACCAACCACGACCTCGAGATGTTGCGCAGCGGGCCCTACCCCTGGCCGCTCAAACAGCGTGTCGCGGCCCGCCACGGCCATCTCTCGAACCGGGAAGCGGCGGAGGGCCTCCCCGAGCTCCTCGCCGACCGCCTGCGCCACGTCGTGCTCTACCACCTCTCGCGCACCAACAACCGCCCCTCCATCGCCCTGGCGGAGATCGGCGAGGTGCTGGCCCGAGAGGGCTCGCGAGCGCAGGTCCACCTCACCCGGCAAGACGCGCCCGGCCAGTGGATCGAGATCGCCTGAACGACGTTCCCCCCGGTGCGTCAACCCGAGGGGTCGCTGGCCGCCGCCCAATCCACCCCGTTTCTGAAGATCGCCAACCCGCCGCCTTCCGCCGGCAGCTCCTCGCCGCGCGCCCGGCGGCGGAACCACTGCGGGTGCTGGAAGGGGTAGAGGAAGGCGTCGGGGTGGGGCATGAGGCCGAAGAGTCGGCCGCTGGGGTCGCAGACTCCCGCCACCGCGCGGGGTGATCCATTGGGGTTGGCCGGCCACTGCTGGGTCGGTCGGCCCGCCGTGTCGACGTAGCGGGCGGCCACCTGGCCGGCGGCCTCCAACCGGTCGAGAAGCTCCTCGCTCTCCAGCAGGACCTTCCCTTCGCCGTGGCGGCTCGGCAGATCGACCGGGGCCAGGCCCCGGGTCCACACGCACGGGCTCTGCGGATCGAAGGCGAGGCGGACCCAGCAGTCCCAGTAGCCGAGCCTGTCGTTGGGCGCGATCGTGGCGCGCGGGGTGCGGTAGTCGCCGTCGAGGCCGGGCAGCACTCCGAGCCGGGTCATGGTCTGGAATCCGTTGCAGATCCCGAGCGCCAGCCCGCCGCCCCCGATGAAGTCGACGAGCTCGTCGTAGAGCCGCCAGCGGATCTTGTTGGCGAAGACGAAGCCGGCGCCGAGATGGTCGCCGAAGGCGAAGCCGCCGGGAAAGGCGACGATCGGGTAGTCGGAGAGCCGCCGTGGCGCGACGCCGCCGAGCAGGTCGAGGAAGTGGACCTTCTCCGGAGTGGCTCCGACCAGGCGGAACGCCTCGGCCGTCTCGACCTCGCAGTTGAGACCGAGCCCGGTGATCACCAAGACCCGCACCGCTGCCCGGCGCCGAGCCAGCTCGTCGGCGGGGAGGTCGCGAAACGCTGCGACCCGGGCGTCAGACACCGCCGGCGCTCCCGTGTCGTGAAGCCGTGCGGCTCTCGATTCGCTTGCGATCACGCATGGGCGAGCCCGCCTTTGAAGCTCTCGAGGAGGGCGTCGAGGCCCACGGTCAGCACCTCGCGATCTCCGCGGTGTATCGCGAGCGTGGGCTCGGCGCGGACCGTCCCGACGCGTCCGAGCGGCAGGCCGTCGAAGAGCTCCTCGAGGGCCGTCGCGTCCTGCGCCGCGACGCTGAAGAGGAGGCGGCCGTTCGATTCGGCGAAGAGAGCCACGTCGTCTTCGAGCCGCGCTGCACCCGGGCAGGCGGCGAGGTCGATCGTGGCGCCCAGCCTGCCGGCGAGGCAGGTGCGCGCGAGCGACACGCCGAGGCCGCCGAGCGCGGGTGCCGAGGCCGAGCGCACGAGCCCGGCGCGCACCGCCGCGTGGAAGGCCCGGTAGAGGGGCAGGGTCGCCGAGGGATCGAGCTCCGGCGGCCTCGTCCCCACGTAGGGTGCGGGACCGCCGCCCTCGGGCTCGCGGCCATCGCGCTCGCCCAGCAGCCGGTAGTACTCGCTCCCGCCGGTGTGCGAGTCGCTGGTGCCGGCGAGGTAGAGGACGTCCCCCGGGCTCTTGAGATCGAGGGTGATCGCATCGCGGACGTCGTCGATCTGGCCGAGCGCCGAGACGAGCAGCGTGGGCGGCACGCAGATCTTGACTCCGCCGAGCACGGCCTCGTTCTTCATCGAGTCCTTGCCCGAGACGAGCGGTACGCCGTAGGCGCGGCAGGTCGCGTAGAGACGGCGGCAGGCGCGGACCAGCTGGGCGAGCTTCAGGTCGCCGTCGGGGGTGCCGGCCGAGAGCACGGGGTCGGGCCAGCAGAAGTTGTCGAGCGCCGCGATGCGATCGAGGCGGGCCCCCGCGCACAGCTGCCGGCGCACCGCCAGGTCCACGACGGAGGCCGCCATCGCTCCCGCGTCGAGATCGGAGAGGAACGGGTTGACGCCCTCCGAGAGGACCAAGCCGCGCAGGGAGCCGTGACGCGCGAGGAACACCGTCGCCTCGGCCGGCACGTCGGCCTGTACCCCGGTCCAAGGCTGGACGACCGCGAGCCCCTTGACCTCGTGGTCGTAGTGGCGGGCCAGCGTCTCGTCGCTGGCCAGGTTGAGCCGGCCGACGAGCTCGACGAGGGTGCGTCCGGGGTCGGCCGTGCGCTCGTCCGGCTCGTCGAACCGGGGCGTCTCCCAGCGGGCCGGGAGCACCATCTCCGGCAACCCGTCGTGGAGGAACTCCATGTCGAGCAACGCGACCGTCTCTTCGCCGTGGGTGACGTGGAGGAACCCGTCGTCGGTGAAGGAGCCCAGCACGGTCGCCTCCACCTGCCTTCGCCCGGCGAGCGCGAGGAGCTCGTCGAGGTGCTCGCCCGGGACGGCCAGCGTCATCCGCTCCTGCGCCTCGGAGAGGAAGATCTCCCAGGGAGCGAGACCGGCGTACTTGAGCGGCGCCCGAGCCAGGTCGAGCCGAGCCCCCCCGGGTGTCTCGGCCATCTCGCCGACCGAGGAGGAGAGCCCGCCCGCCCCGTTGTCGGTGATGGCGCTGTAGAGCCCGCGGTCGCGGGCCTCGAGGAGGAAGTCGAACATCATCTTCTGGGTGATCGGGTCGCCGATCTGTACCGCCTGGGAGGGGGAGGACTCCTCGAGAGCCGCCGAGGAGAAGGTCGCGCCGTGGATCCCGTCCGCGCCGATGCGGCCGCCGACCATGACGACGGCGTCGCCCGGTGCGGCAGCCTTCCGTTCGCCGGGCCGGCCGGCGATGGTCACCGGCAGGGCGCCGACCGTCCCGCAGAAGACCAGCGGCTTGCCGAGGAAGCGGTGATCGAAGAGCTCCCATCCGCGGCCGTAGGGCACGCCGCTCTGATTGCCTCCGTCGATGACGCCCCAATGCACGCCGTCGCGGATCCGTTTCGGGTGCAGCAGCCCCTTGGGCAGCGGCCGGTCCCAGAGCGGCGAGGCGAAGCAGTAGCCCCAGACGTTGACCAGCAGGTCGGCCCCGCGTCCGGTGCCGAACGGGTCCCGATTGACGCCGACGATGCCGGTGATGGCGCCGCCGTAGGGGTCGAGAGCGGACGGGGAGTTGTGGGTCTCGACCTTGTAGACGAGGTGGATCTCCTCGTCGAAGGTGACGACCCCGGCGTTGTCGTGGAAGACCGAGACGAGCCATGAGGCCCCGTCACGCTCCTCCTGCTCCCGCGCCAGCTCCTCGGTGACCCGCCGGATGTAGGTCGAGAAGAGCGAACGGATGCGCTCGGGCTCGCCGGCGCCCTCGCGGTAGTCGATCGTGGCGTTGAAGATCTTGTGCTTGCAGTGCTCGCTCCAGGTCTGGGCGAGGCATTCGAGCTCGACGTCGGTCGGATCCCCGCCGAGCCCGGCGGAGCGTCGTCGCTCCGTCTCGCCCGCCCGCCGGAAGTGGTCGCGGATGGCGTGCAGCTCGGGGAGCGCGAGGGCGAGCAGGCCCTCCCGGGAGAGGCGCTCGAGCTCCTCGTCGGTCCCGGACAGGTCGATCCGCCGCGCCGCCGGCGCCTCGTGGCTCTCGACCCTGGGAACCGCGAGGTCCGGCGTCGTCGCCCGCCACTCGGCGGCCGTCGCCACGGAGACCGTCTGGATGATCGGGTTGGCGACCAGCTCCAGCGCGACCCGCTCGGCCTCGGCGCGGTCGACGCCGTCGAGCAGGTAGAGGGTCGAGGTGTAGACCGCCGCACCCTCGTCCAGGTCACGACCGAGGGTGTCCCGCACCGCCACCAGCGCGCTCTTGCCGACCGGGTCGGCGACCCCCGGTTTGAAGGCCACCCGCACCGCGACGTCGAAGGGCTCGCCTTCGAGCCGGCCCACCGCCGCCTCCTGACGGATCGGGTCCGCCAGCTCCTCGACCACCCTGTCGAGCTCCTCGGCGGAGAGCGCCATCTCCAGGTGGTAGACGTCCCTCGTCCGCACCCGCTCCACGGGCACGTGCAGGAACTCCCGCGCTTGCGCGGCGACGTGCTCGCCGCGGGCGTCCCGGTGCTCCGGACGCACTCCGATCTCGATGCGATGGACCGCGGTCTGGGCTGGGGAGGAGGCCATCCGGAGCGGAGCGACGCTGCTGGAGGCGGCATCATACCCGCCCGGCCCGACGTTGTGCTGGGGAGCGCCGACGGCCCGGCGGGTTCCCGCGCTGGTAGGCCCCGCCGGAGAGGACCGGCCTCGAACCTCGGCCGCTCCATGGCCGGTCCGGGAATCGATACAATGCCGCCGCGCGGAGTCGCGCCCTCCGTCCGATCCACGCCATGTGCGGCATCTTCGCCATCGAAGACCACGCGGACGCGTCGAACTTCGCCTACCTGGGCCTCTACGCCCTGCAGCACCGGGGGCAGGAATCGGCCGGCATCGTCTCCTGGGACGGCGAGCGGCTGCACGTCGAGCGCGGGATGGGGCAGATCGCCGACATCTTCGACGCCAAGACCCTGGCGCGGCTTCCGGGCCGGCGGTCGCTCGGCCACACGCGGTACTCCACCTCGGGGTCGAGCGTCGTCGTCAACGCCCAGCCCATCGTGGTCAAGACCTCGATGGGGCCGCTGGCCGTGGTGCACAACGGCAACTTGGTGAACGCCGTGGAGATCCGGGATCGGCTGGAGGCTGAGGGATCGATCTTCCAGACCACGAGCGACACCGAGGTGATCCTCCACCTGATGGCGCGCACGCCGCGCGAGGACGTGGTGGAGTCGCTGCTCGAGACTCTGCGCAAGGTCCACGGCGCGTACTCGCTGTTGATGCTCTCCGACGGCTGCGTCATCGCGGCGCGCGATCCGTACGGCTTCCGGCCCCTGATGCTGGGCGACCTGGAGGGCTCCCCGTGTTTCGCGTCGGAGACCTGCGCCTTCGACCTGCTGGGCGCCCGTGCCGTGCGCGAGGTGGCGCCCGGTGAGGTCCTGGTGGCGCGCAACGGCGGCCTCGAGAGCTACCGCGTCGACCGCACGGCGGAGGCCTCGCGCTGTCTCTTCGAGCTCGTCTACTTCGCCCGCCCCGACAGCGTCGTGTTCGGAGACGCCGTCTCGCAGTCGCGCCTGGAGATGGGGGCCCAGCTGGCGCGCGAGGCGCCCGCCCTGGCCGACGTCGTGGTTCCCGTGCCCGACAGCGGTCTCTTCGCGGCGCTCGGCTACGCCCGCGAGTCCGGCCTGCCCCTGGAGTTCGGCCTGATCCGCAACCACTACGTGGGCCGCACGTTCATTCAGCCGAAGCAGTCGATCCGGCACTTCGGCGTGAAGGTGAAGCTCAACCCGGTCCGCGGGCTGATCGAGGGCCGGCGGGTCGTGCTGGTCGACGACTCGATCGTGCGCGGCACGACCAGCCCGAAGATCGTGAAGATGGTGCGCGATGCCGGTGCCGCCGAGGTCCACGTGCGCATCTCCTGCCCGCCCACGCGCTGGCCCTGCTATTACGGCATCGCCATGCCGACGCGCGATGAGCTCATCGCGTCGAGTCACTCGGTGGAGGAGATCGGCGAGTGGATCGGGGCCGACAGCCTCGCCTATCTGTCGCTCGACGGCCTCCAGGCGAGCGTCAGCGGAGATCCCGCCTCCTACTGCACGGCGTGCTGGAGCGGCGAGTACCGCGAGCCGATCTCGGCTCGGGACCGCCGGCAGGCGGAGCTGTTCCCGCTGCGGATGGAGGAGGAATCCTAGGACGTCGCGGGTTGTTGGATGCCCTCGGAAGGAGATCGATCGTGAACCGACCTCGCCCCCTGACGCTGCTCGCCCTCCTCGTCGCCGGTCTCGTCGCCGGCGCCGTCCTCGCCGACATGCAGGCCGAGGACCCCTTCGCCTTCACCGGCGCGCGCAGTGAGACCGAGCGCCTGATGGGCTACTACGAGACGATCGAGCTCACGCCGGAGCAGGAGGCCGTCCGGGTCGCCGCGCTCGAGCCGATGCCCGCGGCCTGCTGCAAGGAGTTCTCGGCCGCTACGTGCTGCTGCGAGTGCAACCTCTCGCGCGCCACCTGGGGCCTGGCCAAGTTCGCCATCGCGACGCTCGGCTACGACGTCGAGCAGGTGCGCGACGCGGTCACCCGGTACCACGCCTCGGTGGCGCCGGCGGGCTCGGAGGGACATTCCTGCTCGACCGGACGTTGCGGCCTGTCCTTCTCGGCCGGCGGCTGCGGAGGCATGAGCCCGGCGCACCTGGCCGACTGAGCGGAGGCCGGGCTTGATCCTCCGCGGCAGCCTCGGCGAAGACGCGACGGTCGCGCCGGGCGGGGAGCGTTTCGACGAGGTCGCCGCCGGCGCGGGGGTTCGCATCGAGCGCATCGTCTCCCTGGCGGCGGCCTCGCCCCCCGGTCACTGGTACGACCAGGAGACCGACGAGTGGGTCCTCGTCGTCTCCGGTGCCGCCCGGCTCGAGCAGGAGGATCCGCCGGGAACGATCGAGCTCGCCGCGGGCGATTGGCTCGTCATTCCGGCCGGCTGCCGGCATCGGGTCGCCTGGACGGCCGACGGGGAGCCCACGGTGTGGATCGCGGTGCACTACCGCGCGTGAGGGCTATCGGACGGTCGCCGACCAGGCCCCGGTCGAGCCGCTCTCGAAGCCGTCCTCGAAGAGGAAGGCGCCGGCGGTCCAGAGCACGGCGGCCCGGATCTGGGAGAGGAAGCGGGGGTCTTGCCAGGTCTCCGGGCGGTGACCGAGGACCGTGTAGAAGGCACGGCCGCCGTCCCACACGTGGTGCCAGGCGATCGGGTGATCGGCGCCCATCGCGCCGGACCCGGGATCGTAGGAGCTCTCGTCGACGGTGAGGACGACCGTGACCGCCGAGCGGGGGTTGGCCTGGAAGTTGTACCACTCGTCGGTGAAGGGGCCGGAGGCGGGAAAGATGCCCGCGCCGGGCTCCCCGAACCCCTCGAGCTCGACCCGGGCCTCCTGGATCGGCGGATGGGAGTCGAACCATGCGCCGTTGCCGAGCAAGTCCCCGTACCACGGCCAGTCGTACTCGCAGTCGGCCGCCGCGTGGATGCCGACCCAGCCTCCGCCCGCCTCCACGAAGCCCTCGAAGGCCGACTGCTGCGGCGCCGTCAGCACGTCGCCGGTGGTCGAGAGCCAAACCACGGTGTCGTAGAGGGCCAGGTTGCCGGGGGTGAAGCCTTCGGACTCGTCGACCACATCGAGCGCGAAGCCCTCTTGCGCGGCCATCGCCGTGAGGGCCACGATGCCGTCGGCGATCGACGGATGGACGAAGCCGTCCGCCTCCGTGAAGAGCAGCACCCGCGGCGCGGCCGCCGAAGGAAGCGCCGCCTGGGAGGCGAGCAGGCCGAGAGCGAGCGTCACCCGCGTCATGCTCCCGAGTGTAGGCAACCGGAGACCGGCGTGCCGTGACGCGGGTCGCGACGGCGGGTGGAAGCGGGGACTCTGCTAACGTCCGCGGCGTTCCGGGAGACCCGATGAGCGAGTCGAAGAAGCCGAGCGCCTACGCCGCGTCGGGAGTCGACATCGACGCCCAGGACGAAGCGCTGCGCCGCATCGGCAAGGCCGTTCGCTCCACCTTCACCCCGGGCGTGCTCTCCGACCTGGGCAGCTTCGGCGGCCTCTTCCGGCCCGACCTGGACGGGCTCGAGGAGCCGGTGCTGGTCGCCTCCGCGGACGGTGTGGGCACCAAGCTCGAGGTGGCGCGTCGCGCCGGTGACTTCTCGACCGTCGGTCGCGACCTGGTCAACCACTGCGTCAACGACATCCTGGTCCAGGGCGCGCGGCCGCTCTTCTTTCTCGACTACGTGGGGGCGGGAGCGCTCGAGCCGGGATCGATGGAGCAGCTCGTCGGGGGAGTCGCGGCGGGCTGCACGGAGAACGGCTGCGCCCTGCTCGGCGGCGAGACCGCCGAGATGCCGGGGTTCTACCGCGAGGGCGACTACGAGCTGGTGGGCTTCATCGTCGGTCTCGTCGACCGCCCGAAGGTGCTCGACGGCAGCCGGGTCCGGGGCGGCGACCTGCTGCTCGGGCTGCCCTCCGCCGGCCTCCACACCAACGGCTACTCGCTCGCGCGCCGGGTCTTCTTCGACACCCTCGGCCTGGAGACCGGCGATCGTGTGCCCGGTGCCGAGACCCGGGAGACCGTGGGCGATCTCCTGCTGGCGCCTCACCTCTCATACCTACGGGCGCTGGAGCCGATCCTCGAGCACCCCGCGCTCCACGCCCTGGTGCACGTCACGGGCGGCGGCCTCACGGACAACGTGCCGCGCGTGTTGCCGAAGAACCACCGCGCCGAGATCAAGGTCGGAGCCTGGGAGATCCCCGAGCTCTTCCACCTCATCCAGGAGCACGGCGCCGTGGACTCGGAGGAGATGTTCCGGGTCTTCAACATGGGCATCGGAATGGTCGTCGTGATCGACCCTCAGGGGGCGGCGGAGGTGATGAAGCTCCTCCGCGTCGGCGGCTGCAAGGCCGAGCCCATCGGTACCGTGCAGGAGAAGGGCTCCGGAGTCGTCTACGACTGGCCGCCCGACCGGCTCCTGCCCGACGAGGGCTGACGTGGCGGCGCGCGTCGGCATTCTCCTCTCGGGTCGTGGGAGCAACTTCCTCGCCCTGCACGGCGCGATGGAGCGTGGGGAGGTGCCCGCCGACATCGCGCTGGTGCTCTCCAACGTCCCCGAGGCGCCGGGACTGGCTCGGGCGCGCGATCTCGGGCTCGAGACCGCGTCCATCCCCCACCGCGACGCGCCGAGCCGCGAGGCGCACGAAGCCGAGGTGGCGGCGGCGCTGGCCGCGGCGGGCGTCGAGTGGGTGTGCCTGGCCGGCTACATGAGGCTCCTCTCTCCCGGGCTCGTCGGCCGCTATCGGCAGCGGATGCTCAACATCCACCCGAGTCTCCTGCCTGCGTTTCCCGGTCTCGACGTGCAACGGCAGGCTCTCGACCACGGGGTCAAGCTCTCGGGCTGCACGGTGCACCTCGTCGACGAGGGGCTCGACTCCGGGCCGATCGTCGTGCAACGTGCCGTTCCGGTGCTCGATGACGACACCGCCGAGACCCTGGCTGCGAGGATCCTGGAACAGGAGCATCGCGCCTACCCGGAGGCCCTCCGTCGGCTGCTGACCGAGCGCTGGAGGGTGGACGGTCGACGCGTCGTGTTCGCAGGCGAGCGGACGGCGACGTGAGCGCGATCGAGCTCGGCGAGGTCCTGCGCATCGTGGCGCTCGAGCTGGGCCGTCGCGAGGTCGCGGCCGAGGACCGGTTGGAGGACCTCGGAGCCCGCTCGATGGACCTGGTCGCCGTCGCCGCCGCGCTCGAGGACCGTTTCGGAGTGGCCGTGTCCGACGAGGCCCTGGGAGAGGTGCGGAGGGTGGGTGACTTCCACCGTCTGCTCGTCGACGACGGAGGCTGAAGGAGCGCGCGTGTCTCCGATATGGGACGAGCTCGCGCCGCAGCCGGTTCTCGACCGGCTGGCCGAACGGCTGGCACGGGAGAGCGACGACACGGCTCTCACCTTCTGCGGGGTCGCGATCGGTTGGTCCGAGCTCGCCCGTCGGATTGCCGGCGCGGTGGCCTGGCTCGCGGCCCGGGGCGTCGACGAGGGAGAGCGCATCGCGCTGGCGCTCCCGAACGGCCCGGACTTTCTCGCCCTCTTCTACGCCGTCCAGTGGTGCGGCGGTGTCGCCGTCCCGCTGCCGCCGGAGAAGGGGTTGGCAGGGCTCCTCGCCGACTGCGAGCGGGTCGGGGCCGCTCTCCTCGCCGGGGCCGACGCCCTACCCGCTCCGGAGGCCGGGATCGAGGTCTGGCGAGCGCCGTTCCCCGTCAGCGACGCGCCCCTGCCGGCTCCGCGCCCGACGGAGACGAGCTTCCTGCAGCTGACCTCGGGGAGCACCGGCGAGCCGAAGGTGGTGCCCATCACCCACGAGCGCCTGCGGGTGAACGTCGGGCAGATGATCGCCGGCTTCGAGATCTCGCGCGCCGACGTGTTCGTCAGCTGGCTGCCGGTCCACCACGACATGGGCCTGATCCTCATGACGCAGGTGCCGCTGTATCTGGGGGCCTCGCTGCACCTGCTTCCGGCCGATCTCTCCGGTCTGAGGGGGTGGATGGCGACGGTGGCCGAGCGACGGGGCACGTTCACGGCGGCTTCC
This sequence comes from Thermoanaerobaculia bacterium, assembly GCA_041394745.1. Lineage (GTDB taxonomy): Bacteria > Acidobacteriota > Thermoanaerobaculia > Multivoradales > JAHEKO01 > JAWKHP01. Next base: position 100,705 of record JAWKHP010000010.1, read on the forward strand.
GACTTCGCCTACCGGCTCTGCCTGCGCCTGGAGCGCGACCCGGCGAGCCTCGACGTCTCGAGCCTGCGCGTCGCGCTCGATGCCGCGGAGCCCGTGCGCGCATCGACCGTCGAGGCCTTCGAGCGCGCCTTCGGGCTCGATCGGGTCGTCGTTCCCGGCTACGGGCTGGCCGAGGCCACCGTCGGCGTGACCGCGCGCCGGCCGGGCGAGCCGCTCCGCCTCGACGCGCGGGGAGCGGTCGCGCTCGGCCGTGGCTTCCCCGGAATCGAGATCGCCGTCCTCGACGGTGACGATGCCGAGGGTCTTGGCGAGATCGGCGTTCGCGGTCCTGCTTGTGCACCGGCGTACTGGAGCGTGGAGGGAACCGGCGAGGGCCTGTGCACGGAGGAGGGCTTCGTGCGGACCGGTGACCTCGGATACCTCGACGCCGACGGCGAGCTCTTCGTCGTCGGCCGGCGCAAGAACGTCATCCTCCAGGGCGGGCGGACGCTGGCGCCGCGTGAGATCGAGGAGGCCGTCGAGGCGCTTCCCGACGTGCGCCGGGCCGCGGCGATCGGCGTCGATCGCGGACGTCTCGAGGGAGAGCAGGCCTACGTCTTCGCCGAGGTACGGCCGGCCGCCGTGCGAGGCCGCGAGGACGAGGTGGCCCGGGCGATCGCGGCGCGCTTTCGCGAACGGCTCGGCATGAGGCCCGGACGGGTCTACCTGGTGGCGCCGCGGACCCTGCCGTTCACCGCCAACGGGAAGCTGCGCTACGACGAGCTGAGGCGTGCCTACCTCGACGGCGACCTGCGTCGGCAGGGCGCGCTGCTCTTCCCGAGCTACTGACGGGTCAGCGCAGCTCCTTCTTGAAGCTCAGGGTCGTCACCACCAGGCCGACGACGAAGAAGAGCGTCAGAGCGCCGAGATCGACGGCCAGGTCGGCAAGGCCGGCGCCGCGCAGAAGGATGCCCTTGGTCAGCCGCACGTAGTGGGTCAGCGGCAGCAGGGCCCCCAGCCACTGGGCCGGCTCCGGCATCGCCTCGAAGGGGAACATGAAGCCGGACAGCAGGACCGAAGGCAGGAAGAAGAAGAAGGAGACCTGCGTGGCCTGGTACTGCGAGGAGGTGCGCGCCGAGATGTTGAGCCCGAGAACCAGATTGGCGGCGATGAAGACCAGTGAAGAGACCCCGAGGGCGAAGAAGGTGCCGCGGAAGGGCACGCGGAACAAGACCAGTCCGGCCACCAGGACGAGCACGATCTGCACGGCTCCGATGCCGACGTAGGGGAGGATCTTCCCGAGCATCAGCTCGAAGCGTCGCACCGGCGTGGCGATGAGGAACTCGAAGGTACCCCGTTCGCGCTCGCGCACGATGGCCAGGGCGGTCATCAGGATCATCGTCGTCGTGAGGATGACGCCGAGCAGGCCCGGGACGACGAAGAGCGCGGTGCGCAGCTCCGGATTGTAGAGCGGCAAGACCTGGAAACGGACCAGCCGCAGTCGCTCCAGGTCCTCCTCGGAGCCGAACGAGGGCCGGTCGCGGCTGGCACGCAGAGTGCCCTCGGCGCCTTCGACGACGAAGGGCTGGAGGCGGCGGTTGATGCTCTGTTCGAGGCCACCGGTCGCGCTCTGTACGGCGCGCGCGACGGTGGGGTCGGTGGCGTCGACGAGGACCGACAGCTCGGCGCCGCGTCCGCGGTGGATGGCGCGGGCGAAATCGATCGGGATCTCGACCACGGCCTGGACTCGACCGGTGCGCAACAGCCGCCGCGCCTCGCCGTCGTCGCGCGGTCGTGCCGTCACGTCGAAGGTCTGGGTGCCGATCAGCTGTCCCACCAGGCGACGCGAGACCTCGGTGCCGGAGTGATCGAGCACGGCCGTGGGGACGTGGCGCACGTCGTGGTTGATGGCATAGCCGAAGAGCGCGAGCTGGAGGAGAGGCACGCCGACGACGAAGCCGGTGGTCAGAGGATCACGGGCCAGCTGCCGGAGCTCCTTGCGAGCCACCGAGGAGATGCGGCGCCACGAACGCACGAAGCGCGGTGGGAGCCTCACGCGTGCGCCCGCTCCAGACGCTCCCCCAGGGTGAGAGCCACGAAGACGTCCTCGAGGCTCGGCTCGGTGGTCCGGAAGCTCGCTCCGTGCAAGCCCCCGGCCTCGAGGACGGAGACCAGGGTGGAGGCGGCAGCTTCCGCGTCGTCGAGCTCCGGCGCGAGAAGGAGGTGCAGCCAGTCACCGAGCTGAGTGACGCTCGCCACCTCGGGGCGCGCACGCAGCGCCACCAGGGCGCCCTCGAGGGGTTCGGCCCGGACCTCGACCACGCGCCCGGCGAGGGCGGCCTCCAGATCCGTCGGCGGCCCCACGGCCACCCGCCGGCCCTCCATCATCATGCACAGCCGATGGCAACGAACGGCCTCGTCCATGTAGTGCGTCGAGACGAGAATCGTGGTGTCTTCGGCGCTGAACGCGAAGATCTCCTCCCAGAACCCCCGGCGACTCTCCGGATCGACGCCGGCGGTCGGCTCGTCCAGCAGCAGGACCTTGGGCTGGTGGACGGTCGCGACCGCCAAGGCCAGCCTCTGCTTCCAGCCTCCGGAGAGCGTGCCGGCCCGTTGGTCGCGGCGCCCGGCGAGCTCCAGGGCCTCGAGGTGCTCGTCGATGCGGATCCGCCGTGAGATCCGGTCGAGACCGAAGATCTCGGCGGCGAACTCGAGGTTCTCCAGCACCGTCAAGTCCTCGTAGAGGGAGAACCGCTGGGCCATGTAGCCGACGCGAGAGCGCATCCGGTCGGCCTTCCCCGGCAGCTCGTGGCCGAGCAGCGTGACGGATCCGGCGCTCGGCGACAGCAGGCCGAGGATCATGCGGAAGAGGGTGGACTTACCGGCACCGTTGGGACCGAGGAAGCCGAAGACCTCGCCCCGGCGGATCGTGAGATCGACGCCGTCGACGGCGGTGAGCGCTCCGAAGCGGCGCGTGAGACCACGGGCCTCGACGACCACCGGCTCCGCAGAGGGCTCTTCGGATCGGGTCACGGCTCGGAGCCGGCGCCCGGCTCGAGGGTCACCCGCGCGGGCAGCCCGGGGCGTAGGCCTTCCGGTGCGTCGAGGATGCGCACCCTCGACTCGTAGACGAGGTGTGCGCTCTCGCGCTCGGTGAGGGCATAGTGGGGCGTGTAGGTGGGCTCGCGATTGATCAGCTCGAGCTCGCCGTGGAGCGGCTCGTCGAGACCCTCGACCCGAATCGAGGCGGTGGCGCCGGGGGTCAGACGGCTGGCGGCCCGAGCGGGAATCCAGACGCGCACGTAGGGCTCGTCGTCCGCCAGCACCACGGCGACGACGCTTCCCGCCGAGGTACGCTCGCCGACCTCGAACGGCAACTGGTCGATGGTTCCGTCGCCCCAGGAACGGACGGTCAGAGCCTCCCACCGTTTGCGCGCCTGGGCCACGCGCGCGTCGCGCTCCGCGACCAGGGCCGTGGCCTCGTCCTTGGCGCGACGTGCCCGATCGAGCTCCTGCCTGGTGGCGACGCGAGCGCCGTGCAGGCCCTCGATGCGACTGAACTCCTGATCGACCTCGATGCGGCTGGCCTGTGCCGCGGCGTGTGCGGCCTTCGCGGCCGCGAGCTCCGCCGAGGCGACGCTGTCGTCGAGACGTACGACGACCTGGCCCTCCTGGACCCTCTCTCCGATGCGGACGGGAATGTCGACGACCACCTCGGAGATGGGGGCCGCGAGCTCCAGAGTCTTGCGCTCCACGGTGCCGGCGAGATCGAGGTCCTCGTGCGAGGAGCAGCCGAGCAGGGCGAGGCCGATCGCTGCGGCGAACCACCCGCGGAGAGTGGGCATGCGGTGCATGGTAGCAATGCGCGGAGGCCCTCGGAAGGCCGCCGCCCGCCTCCGATCGGCGCGGTCGTCCCGGAGGGCGCGTGCTAGTGTGCTGCCGGTCGACGAGGAGTCGAATCGGAGCCTGCGGCGAGTGGAAACTGCGTCGGACAGCGAGATTCGGGAGCGCGTGAAACGGGTCATCTCGGGCGTCAGCGGGATCCCCGTCGAGCGAATCGCGGACGGTGCGGCCTTTCGTGAGGATCTGGAGCTCGACTCGCTGGCCCTGCTGGAGATCGGCGTCGACGTGGACTACGAGTTCCGCCTCGGGATCGAGGAGCTCGACCGGCATCTGGCGGCGCTCGGCAACGTCGACGATCTCGTCGCGTTCGTGAGCCGGCAGCTGGCCGACCGGCGGAGCTGAGTCCGTGGAGGTGCACTCGGCGAAAAGAGGCCGAGCCGTGTCGTGCGGTCGCGCCGTCCCGTCCGTCGCCCTGGAGGGGCCCGCATGAGCCGCAAGCGCGAAGACCGCCCGGAGCTCGTCCCGCGGTACGGCGCCGAGGGTTACGCTCCGGAGGCGGTGGCGGCGCGCCGGCGTTGGGTGGAGGAGCGCACCGGCACCGTTCTCGCTGCCGTCGGCGAGCCCGGTCTCGACGGCGAGTCGCTACGGGGCAACATCGAGAATCCGATCGGCGCCGCGAAGGTACCCCTCGGTGTGGCCGGACCGCTGCGGGTCCGTGGAGAGCACGCCGACGGCACGTTCTATGTACCCCTGGCGACCACCGAGGGCGCCCTCGTGCGCTCCTACGAGCGGGGGATGGTGGCGATCACTCTCGGCGGCGGATGTGCGACGCGGGTTCTGGGAGACGAGAACAGAGTCTGTCCGATCCTCCTGTTTCCCGACGCCGCAGCCGCAGCCGCCTTCGTCACCTCTCTCGACCGCTATCGCTCGGAGCTGGACAGGGTCACCGCGGCGACCACGCGGCACGGACGGCTGCTGGGAGTCGAGGGTGTGGTCACCGGTCGCCAGGTGGTGGCGACGTTTCGCTACGCCACCGGCGACGCCCACGGGATGAACATGATCACCCGAGCGACCGACGCGGCCTGCCGGTGGTTGGTCGAGCACGCGGGGGTGGAGACCTTCCTGCCGATGAGCGGCGCCAGCGGCGAAAAGCACTCCGCCGCCGTCAACCTGGCGGGAGGCAGGGCAGACGGGTGATCGCCTCGGTCCGGTTGCCGCGGGAGGTGCTGGCACCGGTCCTCCGCGTCGACGCCGCGCAGATGGAGGAGCTCTGGAGGCGCACGGCCCTCGGTCAGATCCAGGCCGGAACCCTCGGCTACAACGGCCAGCTCGCCAACGGCCTCGCCGCTCTCTTCATCGCCTGCGGCCAGGACGTGGCCAACATCGTGGGCTCGAGCGAGGGGGTGACCGCGCTCGAGGCCCTCGACGACGGCGCACTCGAGGCGAGCCTCCACCTGCCGAGCCTGACCGTGGGAACCGTCGGTGGAGGCACGGGGCTGGCCACGGCCCGCGAGTGCCTCGAGATGCTCGGCTGCTTCGGTGAGGGCGGTGCCCGCCGCTTGGCCGAGATCACCGCCGCGACGCTGCTGGCCGGGGAGATCTCGATGGCGGCGGCGTTGGCCACGGGGGAGTTCGCGGCCGCCCACGAACGCTACGGTCGCAACCGGCCGGAGGAGTGAGGTGGGGCGGCGTCCGTTCCGCGCCTTGAGGACGCGCGGTCCGGCGCGCCGCTACGACGTCGTCGTCGTCGGGGCAGGCATCGGCGGGCTGGTCTGCGCGACGCTGCTCGCCAAGGAGGGGCTGAAGGCTCTGCTGGTCGAGCAGCACTACATGGTCGGCGGCTACTGCTCGACGTTCCGCCGCGGCGGCTATACGTTCGACGCGTCGACCCACTTCTACCCCCTGCTCGGGAACCCCGGCACGATGCCCGGGCGCCTGCTGCGCGAGCTCGGGGTCGAGGTGGGCTGGGTGCGCATGGACCCGGTGGACACCTTCCATCTGCCGGACGGCACGTCGTTCGTCGTTCCCGCCGACTTCGAGACCTACCGCAGGCGTCTCGACGAGCGCTTCCCGGCATCTCGTGCGGCCCTCGACGGCTTCTTCGACGACGTGCGGGAGGCCTACAACTTCGGCACGCTCTACTACTTCCGGGGACGCGACAACCAGCAGCTCGACCGCTGGCGCGAACGGACGCTGAGAGAGGTGCTCGACGAGCGGTTCGACGATCCGGCCCTGAAGCTCGTCCTCACGGCCGACGTGGCCCACTGGGGCTCGCCGCCGTCGCGCACGTCCTTCGTTTTCGACTCGATGCTGCGCCTCTCCTACTTCCTGGGCAACTACTACCCGGAGGGCGGCTCGCAGGTGTTCGCCGACGCCTTGGCGGCCCGCTTCGAGGCGCTCGGCGGCGACATCCTGATGAGCACGCGGGTGCGACGCATCGAGGTCGAGGGTGGTCGGGTCCTGGGGATCCGGGCCGAGACCACACGCGGCCCGTTGCGCGGGGAGTGGGCGATCGAGAGCGGGACCGTGGTCTCCAATGCCGATCTCCTGCTGACGCTCGAGGAGCTCCTCGGACGGGAGGTCGTGGGGGAGGAGACGATCGCGCGCGTCCGCTCCCTGCGGCCGACCTTCCCCTGCTATCTGACCCACCTCGGGCTCTCCGGTGTCGATGCGGAGACACTGGCCCGGGTCCAGGGGTACTACTGGCGTTCCTGGGACGCCGACAGGGTGGGCCGCGACGGCCTGCGCTGCAAGGTGTTCGTTCCCACGCTCTACGCTCCCGAGATGGCGCCCCCGGGCCGTCACGTCGTCATCCTCCAGAAGGTGGTCGACGAGGACCCCTCGCGCATCGCCGACTGGCCCCGCCACAAGGAGCGGATGGAGCGCTTGCTGCTGGGAGAGTGGGAGAGCATCCTCCCGGGCGTCACCGACCGGATCGAGGTGCGATCGACCGCGTCGGCGGCGACGGCACGACGCTTCACACTCAATCACCAGGGCGCCATGCTCGGTTGGGAGATGTCGCCCGCACAGCTCGGCCCCGGTCGGCCGGGCATCCTCGGCCCGGTCGAGGGCGTGGTTCTCACCGGCCATTGGGTGCGCCCCGGAGGCGGCATCACGCCGGTGATCGTGTCTGCCCAAGAGGCGGCGCGGGCGGTGCTCGCGGCCTCCTGAGACGGTCCCGAGATGCTGTATGCTGTCCACTCGGTGACGAATCCGAGCAGGCCCGGGAGAAAGAGGGTTCGGCATGGCCGGTAGGCGCGGCCGGTGGCTCGCGATCACGGTCCTCGCCCTGCTCGCGCTGATCGGCTACGGTGCCTGGAGGCTCCAGGTCCTCGAGAGCTCCGCCTTGGAGCTGGCCCGGGTGGGGCAGGACGCCAAGACGTTGCTCGAAGGCGTCGCCGCCGGGGTGCGCGACGGCGATGCCGAGAAGCTCGCGGGCATCTACGCCGACGGGTACCAGGGACCCGTCCTGGGCGATTGGACCGCCGAGCCCGGCCCGGAGCGTGACGGCATCTCGGTCCGCGAGTGGCGAGCCGAGGAGGGTCCCTGGAGGACGCCCGTCGTGCAGCGGCTGGCGCACTTCGTGTCCGGACTCGAAGGGCTCGAGCTCTCCAAGTTCAAGCTCGACCACGTGGAGATCCTGGATCCGCTGGACGCGACGGTGCGCGGCTTCTTCTGGATGCGGGGCGATCCCGACGGCGCGGCTTCGGGCGCCGACAGCTACGAGATGCAGGCGGTCCTGCGAGTGCGCCTGGTCCGGTCCGCCGGCGACCAACCGTGGCGCATCGGCGGTCAGGAGCTGATCTGGGGGCGCTCCGTGTCCGGCTCGGGCGCCGGATTCGAGGACGAGGCGGAGTCGCGGGGACTCGACTTCGTCGCCGTGAGCAATCCCCACTTCGCCGAGCCCGAGTGGCGGCCCGAGCGCTTCGGCATCATCAAGTACGGGGCGGCGGGCGTCTCGGCGGCGGACTACGACGGGGACGGCTGGGACGACATCTTCTTCGCCGACGGAGCCGCCGCTCGCCTCTACCGCAACCGCGGCGACGCGACCTTCGAGGACACGACGGCGGCGGCCGGTCTCCCGCTCGACCTGTCGGGCGTCAACGTCGGCCTCTTCGTCGACCTCGACAACGACGGCGATCGCGATCTGTTCCTGGGGGTCTTCACCGGCCCCAACCGCCTCTACCGCAACGACGGCGACGGGACGTTCACCGACGTGACCGACGGTGCGGGTTTGGGCGGCCTGATGGTGACGGTGGCTTCGGCCAGCGACGTCGACGGCGACGGATTGCTCGATCTCTATCTCGGGCGCTACCTCGATCCGCGCACCGAGCTTCCCGACACGCTCTTCTATACGCGCAATGGGGAGGGCAACAGCCTGCTGCGCAACCTCGGCGACCTGCGTTTCGAGGACGTCACCGAGCAGGCCGGAGTGCGCGAGGGGGGCCTCGCTCTCGGCGTCGCCTGGGCGGACTACGACGCCGACGGCGACGACGACCTCTACGTCACCAACGACTTCGGCCGCAACGCGCTGCTGCGCAACGACGGTGGAGCGCGGTTTTCCGACGTCAGCGCCGAGGCGGGAGCCCTCGACTTCGGCTACAGCATGAGCTCTTCGTGGGGCGACGTCGACAACGACGGCGACTTCGATCTCTACGTCTCGAACGTGCACAGCGGCCAACGTTGGTACGGCCAGGCGGCGACCCTCCGGCAGTACCTTCTCAACAGCGTTCGACAGGGCACGATCGTCCACGACTTCCCGCTCTATCGCGAGATCTACCGGTACGCCGGAGCCGATTGGCGCACCTACGGCGACCGCATGGTGAAGGGCAACTCACTGTTGCTCAACGACGGGAAGGGGCACTTTGAAGAGGTGGCGGAGACGGCGCAGGCCAATCCCTTCGGCTGGTATTGGGGCTCCGGCATGCTCGACTACGACAACGACGGGCGCCTCGACCTCTACGCGGCGGACGGGTGGATCACCGGGAAGACCCACGACGACTTGTGACTGCCCTACATCTTGAGCGCGGTCGCGCACATCGACGAGTACAAGACGGGGCGCTTCTACACCGACGAATACCGCGGGACGTCGTCGTGGAACGGCTACGAGAACAACGTGCTTCTGCGCAACGAGGGCTGCGCCGAAGACGGTGTGCCTCGGTTCGTCGATGTCGCCCAGGCGGTGGGTGCCGACGACATCCAGGACAGCCGCGGCATCGCCTTCGCGGACTTCGATCGTGACGGCGACCTCGACGTGGCGATCAACCACAACCCTGGAGACGCCGACCGGCCGGAGCTCGGGCAGGCGCGTCTCCTGATCAACCGCGTCGGCTCTCGCCGGCCGTCCGTCGAGCTCGAGCTGGAGGGCGTCAGCGTCAACCGCGACGCCGTGGGGACGGTCGTCACCGTCGAGGCCGGCGGCACGCGGCAGGTGCGCCGCGTGGAGGCCGGGTCGAGCTACGCTTCGCAGCACAGCCCTCGGCTCCATTTCGGGTTGGGTGAGAACGACCGGATCGATCGCCTGCAGGTGCGCTGGCCCGACGGCAGCGAGCAGGAGTTCTCCGATCTGGAGGCGGGGCGGCTGCTGCGGTTGCGGCAGGGGGGCGAGCTCGAGTCCGTGCCGTTCGTCGTCGACGGGCCGGCCGGGACTGGCGACGCTGCGGCCGGTTGACCGAGCCGCGGGCTCCTTCCCTTCGAGCGGCGCGCGGGGCGGCGAGCGCTCGAGACGCTCCGCCGCGTTGATCGTCGGCGGCGACGTGGCGAGTCAGCGGCTCGCCCGCGAGCTCGTCGCCCGGGACGATCGGGTGTGGCGGCTGCGCGGGCCGGGCGCCGACCCATCGTGGTCGCAGGAGCCGGTCGGCGTCGGAACGGCGAGCGTGTGGTTGCCGCCGGGGGTGACGCCGCAGACGGACGTGGTCTACCTGGCCGCCGGCCGCGGGCATCGCGGTCGGCCCGATCTCGCGGACGCTCGCCGGGAGCTCGAGCCGTGGACATCCGCTACCGAGGCGCGCGTCGTCGTGGTCGCCAGTGCCGCCGTGCACGAGCCGACGTCCCACTCGCCGGGCATGATCTCCGAGGCCGAGTGGGCGGCACCCCGCGAGGGCAACGAGGTCGCGACGGCCTGGGCGCGCCTCGAGGAAGAGCTCGGCGCACTGTTCGCGAACGCCGACGCGTCGCTGGCGATTCTCAGGGTGCCGACGGTCGCGGTGCCCGGAGGGAACGATCCGGTGAGCCGCCTGCTGACGGGAGCTCTCGCCTTCCCTTCGGCCGGCTTCGATCCGCCGCTCCAGCTTCTGGACGTCGCCGATCTCGCCGCCGCGATCGAGGCCGTTCTGAGCCGGGGGGCCGTGGGTGTGCTCCAGGCCGCACCACGCCGGGTGCTGTCGCTGCGGCAGGCGATTCGCGCGGCGGGCGGGAGACGGGTGGCGGTCCCGTTCGCCGCACGACTGCTCGGAGGGTTCGATCCGGACGAGCGACAGTACCTGCGTCACCCATGGACGGTCTCGGGAAGGCGCTTGGCCGAGGTGACTGGGTTCGAGCCCCGATTCACGAGTGCCGAGACCCTGGAGCGGCAGTTCGGCCGGGAGCCTTCTCCGTGGCCCGAGCCGGACCCGTACGGGCAGGACCGACGCTACATCGATCGGCTGGGCGCGACCTGGTTCCGCTTCCTCCACGACGTCTACTGGCGAGTGGAGGTGCGCGGCCTCGAGCACGTTCCGCGTCGGGGCGGGGCGGTGCTGGTCGGGACCCACCGCGGCTTCCAGCCGTGGGACGGTGTCATGGTCCTCCAGCTCCTGGCGCGGGAGCTGGGTCGCTACCCACGGTTCCTCCTCCATCCGACCCTGGTCAAGTTCCCGGTGCTGACGCCCTACATGATGAAGCTGGGCGGCATGGTGGCGAGCCGGGCCAACGCCGACTGGGTCCTGGAGCGCGACGAGCTCCTGGGCGTCTACCCGGAAGGCGTGCGCGGGGCCTTCGCGCTCTACCGAGACGCCTACCGCATCGACCGCCTGGGTCGTGCCGAGTGGGTCCGCATGGCGCTCGCCCACGGCGCGCCCATCGTGCCCTTCGTGACCGTCGGCAGTGCGGAGAGCTTTCCGATCCTCGGTCGGATCGATTGTGACGCCTGGAAGCGCTACTCGCTCTGGCCGTTCATCCCGCTCACGACTCCGCTGCCCCTGCCCTCGAAGTGGCACACGGAGTTTCTGGAGCCGCTCCCGATGGCGGGGCGCTATCCTCCGGAGGCGGCCGACGACCCGGAGGTCGTGACCGCCATCCACGACGAGGTCCGCGATCGGATGAGGCGATCGATGGAGGGCATGGTGCGACGCAGGCGTGCGATCTTCTTCGGCGGGGCGTTCGAGAGGGGTGAGAGGTGAGGAGGACGGGCCCCCCTGCATGGAAGTGCCTGGCGGTCGTGGCGGCCCTGGCGGGCGCCTGTGGCGCTCCGGAGCCCTACCGGCCGCTGCGAGCCGGGGATCCGGCGCCGGTCCTCTCGTTGCCCTCCCTCGACGGCGAACGGTTCACCCTCGAGGCGGACGGCCGCCCGGTTCTGGTCGTCTTCTGGGCCACGTGGTGCGCCCCCTGCCTCGAGGAGATACCGCTCCTCGAGGAGCTCCACGCCGCCGGAGCCGCCCGCGTCGTCTCCGTGGCGCTCGACGAGGAGGGGGAAGGCGCCGTCGCGCCGTTCGCCGCCGAGCGGGGTCTGCCGTACCCGGTTCTGCTCGGCGACGAGGAGACCTTCAGACGTTACGACGGCCTGGCCATCCCCTACACGGTGGTCCTGGACGGCGCCCTCCACGTCGTGTCGACCTACCGTGGACGGCTCGATCCCGAGGAGATCGAGCGCCGTCTCGCGCGGGCAGCTGCCCGCGCGGAGGGCACCACCGACCCGCACGGGGGTTGACAGCCGTCGACGGCCTGCCTATAGTCCGCAGTCCGCGCCGGCGGCAGCGTCTGCCGGCGACCCCCAGA
>JAWKHP010000010.1:117500-134970 GCA_041394745.1 Thermoanaerobaculia bacterium
CGTCGTGAGACAGTTCGGTCCCTATCTGGTGTGGGCGCAGGAGACTTGAGAGCATCTGTCCCTAGTACGAGAGGACCGGGATGGACGAACCTCTGGTGCACCAGTTGTCGCGCCAGCGGCACAGCTGGGTAGCTATGTTCGGAAAGGATAACCGCTGAAAGCATCTAAGCGGGAAGCCTCGCTCGAGATGAGGTCTCCCTGAAGGGCACTGGCAGACGACCAGGTTGATAGGCGGGATGTGTACGCGCAGCGATGCGCTCAGCTTACCCGTACTAATCGCCCGTTCGGCTTGACCATTGTTTCTTCTTCTCCCTGCGGATTCCGTCGCTTCTGACTCGATTCGGTGAAAACCTCGAATGAGAGTTTTCCGGTGGCCCTGGCGAAGGGGAAACACCCGTTCCCATTCCGAACACGGAAGTTAAGCCCTTCAGCGCCGATGGTACTGCGTGGGTAACTGCGTGGGAGAGTAGGTCGCCGCCGGGAATTGATTGGATGACGGCCCCTGTGCGAAGGCACGGGGGCCGTTTGCTGTTCGGCGTGACGGTGCGTGGGCGGGATCGACAGCTCGGTGTCAGAGGGCACGGAGACGCTCGGGCGGCTGTGCGGCGTGCTACCCTCGCCGCTTCGGGTTCGGGGGTCTGCATGGAGCCGCGCGCGACAGGTCGACGCTTGCTTGCCGTGATCCTGGCTTGCGGCGGCGCGTGGAGCGGGGCGGGCGTCGTAGCGGGCGCCGATCCGGGCGAGATCTCCCGTCTGGAATGTCTGGGTGAGACCGCCGTGCCCGCCGCGGCCGTCGACGGTGTGCAGGTGGGTGGCCTGTCGAGCCTGGCCTACGATCCGGAGCTCGGACGGTACTGGGCGCTGTCGGACGACCGGGCGGAACGGGGACCGGTGCGCGCGTACCGCCTCCGCATCGACGTGTCACCGACGGCGGGCCCTGCTGTGGCCGTGGAGGGGTACGTGGAGCTCCGGCTGGCCGACAGAGCGGGGTTCGGTGCCGGACGGGTGGATCCCGAGGGCCTCGCCCTGCTTCAGGACGGCACGTTCCTGGTGGCCTCCGAAGGGGTACCGCGCTTCGAGGTGCGGCCGTTCGTGAGGATCTTCGGGAGGGACGGCGTGGAGCGCGAGGCCCTGAAGTTGCCGGCCCGCTACAGCGCGCGGAGCGACCGGCAGGCCGGCGTCAGGGACAACCTGGGCTTCGAGAGCGCGGGCGTCACGACCGACGGTCGGTGGGCCTTCACCGCGGTGGAGAGTGCCCTGATCCAGGACGCCGACGAACCGAGCGCCGAGCGGCCCAGCCCGTCGCGGATCCTCCGGTTCGCCCTACCCGAGCGCCGTCTCGACGCGGAGTTCGTCTATCTGGTCGACCCCCTGCAGGAGGCTCCGGCCGACGCACGCGTGAACGTCTCCGGCGTGGTGGACGTGCTGCCGCTCGACGGCGACCACCTCCTGGTGCTGGAGCGAGCCTTCGCGCTCGGTGTCGGGCCCCGCGTTCGGCTCTACCTGGCTTCCCTCTCGGAGGCCGACGACGTGCACTCCATCCCCGCCCTGCGCGGCCGGCTCGAGGGCCTGACGCCGGCTCGCAAGGAGCTGCTCCTGGACGTCGGAGGCTTGGGCATCGTGCCCGACAACCTGGAGGGTTTGGCGTTCGGTCCCGATCTGCCCGATGGCAGGAGGCTCCTGCTGCTCCTCGCGGACGACAACTTCGCGCACCCTCTCCAGCACAGCCAGCTGCTCGCCTTCGCGCTCGACCGTGCGGCCGTGGAGGTGCACCACATCCAGGGCGCTTCGCACCGCTCCCCGCTCGAGGGACAGTGGGTCCGCGGCGTGGAGGGAATCGTGACCGCCTCGCTCCGGGACCGCCACGGGGCGTCGGGGTTCTGGATGGAGGCGGAGGCCTCCCGTCGCGACGCCGAGCAGGCCACCTCGGAGGGGCTCTTCGTGGAGTGGCCTCGAGCGAGCGGCCCGCAACCGGGTGACCGGGTTCGCGTACAGGGGGCCGTCGTGGAAGCTGGCGCTCCCCCCGGGCTGACGACCACGCGATTGCGAGCGGCCGAGGTGATGGTGCTCGGTTCAGGCTTCGATCTCCCGGTGCCGCCGGCTCTGGCCCTTCTGCCGCCAGTCGTGGACGACGACGGCTTCTCGACCTTCGATCCGGAGCATGATGCGGCGGACCTGCTCGAAAGCGTCGAGGGCATGCGGGTGAAGGTGCCGTCGAGTCAGGTGGTCGGACCCTCCGAGTCCTGGGGCGAGGTCGCCGTGCTGCCGCCGGCGACGAGCGGTCGGTTCGCCGCCACCACGGCCGGGGGTGTCCTCCTCCCCGACTCCGGGGCCGCACCCGGACCGGTGCTTCTCGGTGCGCGCCTGGGCCCCGCTCCTCGCGCGGCGGTCGGAGACGTCATGCCGGAGCTCACCGGCATCCTCGACTACGCCTGGAACAAGTACCTGGTCGAGGTCACACACTGGCCTCGACTCGAGATCCGCCCGCGGGCCGAGCGCTTGTTGCCACCGGACGAAGCCGCGCCGAACGGCCCGCCCGAGGCCGGTCGACTCGTCGTCGCGACCTTCAACGTCCTCAACCTCGATCCCGGAGATCCCCCGGCGAAGCTCGAGGGTCTCGCCGGCGAGATCGTCGATCTCCTGGGGGCCCCCGACCTCGTCGCCCTGCAGGAAGTACAAGACGACAGCGGCCCCGAGGACGACGGCACGGTCTCGGCCGACCGCACGCTCGGGCTTCTCACGGAGGCCATCGAGTCGGCCGGAGGGCCTGCCTATCACTGGCGACAACTCGATCCCGTCGACGGTCGGGAGGGCGGGCAGCCGGGCGGCAACATCCGGGTCGCGTACCTCTTCGATCCCACCCGCGTCGAGTTTCCCGCGGACGGTCTCGAGCGCATCGGCTCCTCGCCGTCGCCCGGCGGGCGACCCTGCTTGGCCGGCACGATACGCTTCGCCGCGGAGACGCTGTCCTTGGTCAACTGCCACCTGAATTCGAAGCAGGGGGACGACCCTCTCTACGGGCTCCACGTGCCGGCTGGACGCCCCTCCGAGGTGCAACGGTCGGCCCAGGCCGAGGTGGTGGCGCGCTGGGTGGAGTCGCGTCTCTCGGAGTCTCCCGCCGCCCGCATCGTCGTGCTCGGTGATCTCAACGAGCTGCCGGGTCGTCCCGCGGTCGAACGTCTGGAAGAGGCGGGGCTCCTCGACCTGATGCCCG
This sequence comes from Thermoanaerobaculia bacterium, assembly GCA_041394745.1. Classification (GTDB taxonomy): domain Bacteria; phylum Acidobacteriota; class Thermoanaerobaculia; order Multivoradales; family JAHEKO01; genus JAWKHP01. The sequence continues at coordinate 120,715 of JAWKHP010000010.1, forward strand.
AGGTTCCGTCGGCGGACCGCTACACCTTCAACTACCAGGGGTTCTCCCAGGTGCTCGACCACGTGCTGGTCAGCCCGGGGATCGCACGCGGCGCGACCGTCCGGGTGATCCACGCGAATGCGGACCGACCCGCCGCGGAGAGGGCCAGCGACCACGACCCGGTGGTGGCCGGGCTGTGCGTGTCGGGCGCCTGCGCGGGAGCGGAGCCGTGAAGCGGGGTTCCGAGCTCGCCCTCCTCCTCGGGCTGGTGGTGTCGACAGCGACCTGCCACTCGGTACCTCCGAGCCTGCCCGACGCGCGGGACCGGGTGCGGACATGGGTCGAGTCGGGTGCCTACGCCCGCCGCCTCGACGCGGTCGTGGCTCCGGCGCAGCGACGGCTCGACCGTCGGGCGGATGCGGTCGAACGCCCGGCGCTCGTCCTGGACATCGACGAGACCTCGCTGTCGAGCTGGAGCTATCAGAGCGACCACGCGTTCTGCTACACGCCGGAGAGCTTCGACGCATGGGTGGCGGCGTCGACACCACCGGCGATCGCGGCGACCCTCGAGCTCACCGTACGGCGCTCCGCCGCGACGTGGCCGTCTTCTTCGTGACCGGGAGACGCGAGCCCCTGCGCGCGGAGACTGAGCGTACCCTCGTCGCTGCCGGCTACGAGGAGTGGGAGGGTTGGTGATGAGGCCGGTCTCCGACGACGGCGAGGTCGCTGCCTACAAGAGCGCCGCGCGGCGCGCCATCGAGGCCGGGGCTTCACCATCCTGCTCAATGTCGGCGACCAGCAGAGCGATCTGTAGGCAGCCACTCCGAGCGCCGGGTGCTGCTGCCCGGCCCCTTCTACCGCATCGATTGATGCCCATGCGTCCCCGTTGCCGTCTTCGCCCTGCTCGCCGTGCTGGCCGCGCCCGTGCGTGGCTGGCACACCGAAGGACACCGTCGGGTGGCGGCGGATGCCGTGGATCCTGCCCGGAGAGGTGCCCGCCTTCTTCCGCGCCGGAGCCCTCGCCGTGGGTCACGGAGCGGTCGACCCCGACACCTGGAAGTCCCGCGACATGCCGCAGCTGCGCGACGAGGAGAGCCCGAACCACTATCTGGACCTGGAGTACCTCCACGGTCGCCAGCTGCCAGCCCTGCGATCCGAGTACGAAGCCCTGCTGGGCGAGATGGGGTAGCAGGCAGTCAGGTCGGCTGCCTCCCCTATGCGGTGGTCAGGCCACCCAGCGGTTGACGGTCGCTTTCGCGGAGCACCGGCGGTGGCCGCGCAACCGGCACGTCCGAGAGAAGGCCCTGCTCTATGCCGGGTGGCTGGCGCACTACGCGGCGGACCTGTGCCAGCCTCTGCACACGACCGTCCACCACGATGGGCGCGCGCTGGCTGACCTCTCCACTCCGCATTCCGGGATCCACGAAAGGGTGGACGCCCTGTTCGAGCGGGTCGCCTTCGACCGGGCCTCGGCGGTGCGCGGCGCCGCCATCCGGCGCTTCACGGATCTGCAGGGCTCGGTTCTCGCTGAGCTCGCCGCCAGTCACTCGCTGGTGGACCGGGTCTACGAGTTGGAGGACGCGCTCGATCCCGATGTCGTGGGCGACCCGCGGGTGACGGCCTTCACGCGGGAGCGCTACCGGGCGGCGGCGGGCTTCGTGGCGTCTCTCTTCTGGACGGCGTGGCAGGACTCGGCCACGGTGGAGATCCCGTCCTGGCTCGATCGGCAGGGGTACTGAGACCATGGGAGGCTCGAACATGAGACGAGGCGCGCACCGGATTCGGGCCCTGGCCTCGGCTGCCCTCGTGCCGCTGTTGATCGCCTGCGCAGGCGAGACGGCGGACGAGGGAGCACCCAAGAAGCTCGTTCTGGGTCTGGTGCCGGCGCTCGAGGCACAGAAGCTGATCGACAACCTCGATCCGCTGGCCGACTATCTCTCCCAGGAGCTGGGTGTCCCGGTGGAGAGCTTCGTGCCGCAGGACTACACGGGGCTGCTCGAAGCCATGGGCAGCGGCCGCGCGGACATCGGAATGATTCCACCCTTCGCCGCGATGCTGGGCGAAGAGCGCTACGGGATCGACACGATCCTCATCTCCATGCGGGAGGGGGAGGCCACCTATCACTCGCAGTGGATGACGCTCGACCCGTCGTTGTGCGACTCGCCGCCCGAGCGCGACGAGGACGGTCTGCTCTACTGCCGGGGGCCGATCGAGCAGGTGCGCGGCAAGAGCGTCGCGTTCACCGATCCCACGAGCACGTCGGGCTATCTCTTTCCGGCCGTCCAGCTGCTCGAGGCGGGGATCAACCCGGAGACCGACATCCAGCCGGTCTTCGTCGGCGGGCACGACGCCGCCGTCATCGCCGTGCTGAAGGGCGACGTGGAGGTGGGAGTCTGCTATGACGACGCACGGGTCTACGGGTCGCTGCCCGAGCAGTTCCCGGACATCGCCGAGACGGTGATCGTCTTCAATCAGTCGCCGGAGATTCCCAACGACGGAGTCACGGTACGTGGCGATCTGCCCGCGGAGACGAAGGCAGCCATCACTGCGGCGTTCCTGAAGCTCGTCGACGCCGAGTCGAGCAAGCCGCGTGAGGAGCGCCTGCTCTGGAAGCTCTACGAGATCGACGGCTTCGTTCCGTACACGGAGGGCCTCCACGAGCCCGTCCGCAAGGCCTTCCTGGAAATGCGCGACAGGATCGATGTCGACCGCTGAGCGGGACCCGGCGGACCCCGCGATCCGCTTCGACCACGCGAGCGTCGTCTACCCCAGCGGCGTCAAGGGACTGGACGGCGTGGACCTGTCGATCGAGCGTGGCCAGCTGGTCGTGGTCGTCGGCCTCTCCGGGGCCGGGAAGTCGACCCTGCTGCGCTCGATCAACGGTCTCGTGCAGCTGACCGGCGGCGACGTCCTCGTCGAAGGGAGGAGCGTGCGCCGCAGTCGCGGGGCCGCCCTGCGTGCGCTGCGGGCTCGGGTGGGCATGATCTTCCAGGACCACCGGCTGGTGAAGCGCCTCTCCGTGCTCACCAACGTCCTGCTGGGAAGGGTCGCCCGGGTGCCGGTATGGAGGCAGGTGCTCGGTCTCTGGCCGCGGGCGGACGTCGACATCGCGCTGCAGGCCCTGGAGCGCGTCGGGCTGCGGGACCGAGCCGGCGTGCGGGCCTCGCAGCTCTCCGGCGGGCAGCAGCAGCGAGTCGGCATCGCCCGGGCATTGGCGCAGGAGCCGGGCGTCGTTCTCGCCGACGAGCCGGTCGCATCTCTCGATCCGATGACGTCGCACCGCGTGATGCAGGACCTGCAGCGCATCAATCGAGATCTGTCGATCACCACCCTGGTGAACCTCCACTTCCTCGACCTCGCGAAGCGCTATGCACAGCGCATCGTCGGCTTGCGCCAGGGGGCCGTGGTCTACGACGGTCCGGCGGACGAGGTCGGCGAGGCCGATTTCGCCCAGATCTACGGACGGAGCATGACGGCGGAGGACGTGCTCGAGGGATTCGGGGCACGGTGAGCGTGGTCGGCCGAGCACGGCGCCACCTGACCCTGGGCGCCTTGGTTCTCGCTCTGGCGGCGATGACGGCCTGGTCGGCGGACGGCGTAGGGTTCGCGCCCGGCGAGCTGCTTGCCAATCTCGGCAAGCTGCGACGGATCGTGGGCGATTCCTTTCCCCCGGACTGGGGCTTCTGGCACCGCCTGCTCTCACCCTTCCTGGAGACCCTGCAGATTGCCGTCGTGGGCAGCGTTTTGGGTGGCCTCCTGGCGCTGCCTCTGGCGATCCTCGCGGCACGCGGCGTTTCCCCGTCGCCGACGATCTCCTGGATCCACCGGCAGGCCATGAACCTGCTGCGGACGATGCCGGATCTCTTCTGGGCGATGCTCTTCGCGAGTGCCGTGGGGTTCGGCGCCTTCGCCGGAGCCCTGGCTCTGACCGTGTTCACCGTGGCGGTCGTCTCGAAGCTGCTTTCGGAATCGGCGGAGTCGATCGACTTCGGCCTCACCGAGGCGGTCCGCGCCGGAGGCGGGGGATGGAGCTCGACCGTCCGCTTCGCGGTGGTGCCTCAGATCCTCCCCCAGTACGTCTCCTACGTCCTCTACGCCTTCGAAATCAACGTGCGCGCATCGACCGTCCTCGGCCTCGTCGGCGCGGGCGGCATCGGGATGGTGCTGAACACCCAGCGCACGACATTCCAGTACCAGCGAGTGACGCTCATCGTCCTGGCGATCTTCCTCGTGGTGGTCGTCCTCGAGCAGATTTCGGAGGCGGCTCGGAGGCGACTCGTTTGAGCGCCGCAGGGCGGGCCCTTTCCCGCGTGCCGGTCGGTCTGCGCGTCTCGCTGGTCGTCGCCGCCGTCTTCGTATGGGCCGCGAGCGGGGTCGGCTTCTCGTCCGGGCGGCTGGTCGAGGTGCCGGCCTCGGTGGCGCGGATGCTGGTGCAGTTCTTTCCGCCGGATCTGGGCTACGGACGCGAGGTGGTCCTCGGAGCGATCGTCGAGTCGATCCAGATCGCCTGGGTCGGAACTCTTCTCGGGGCCCTCCTGAGCCTGCCGCTCGGTCTCTTCGGTGCGCGCAACCTCTTTCCGCGCCTGGGGGCTTGGATCAAGCCCCTCCTGGGAGGGGTACGTGCCGTGCCCGAGATCTTGCTCGCCCTCTACTTCGTGCCGGCGGTCGGCCTCGGGGCTTTCGCGGGGGCCCTCGCGATCGGCGTGCACTCGGTGGGCATGCTCGGAAAGCTGACGGCCGACATCGTCGAGTCGATGGATACCGGCCCGGTCGAGGCGGTGACGGCCTCCGGCGGTGGCGCCGCGGCGGTCCTGCGCTACTCCGTCCTACCCCAGGTGTTGCCGGAGATCCTCGCCCTCTGGCTCTTCCGCTTCGAGATCAACGTCCGCGCATCGGCGGTTCTCGGCGTCGTCGGAGCCGGCGGTATCGGCGGTGTGCTGCTCAACACCCTGAGGTATCGTCAGTTCGCCCCGGCCGGCGCCGTCGTGCTGTTGACGGTTCTGCTGGTCCTCACGATCGACAGCGTCTCCGGAGCCCTCCGCAAGAGACTCGTCCGTGTCTGAATTCCTCCGTAGAACCCGACCGCTGCGCGAGGCCTGGGAGCTCGAGCATCTCGCGCCGGCCGCTGCCAAGTCGATCGAGAGCCGCGGTCGCGTGCGGCCGGAGGAGCCGGACGACTTCCGCACCGGCTTCGAACGTGATCGGGACCGGATCTACCACTCCAAGTCCTTCCGACGCCTGAAGCACAAGACCCAGGTCTTCCTGAATCCCGAAGGAGACCACTTCGTCACCCGCCTCACGCACACCCTGCAGGTGACGCAGATCGGCCGGTCCCTGGCCGCTGCCCTCGGACTGAACGAGGCGCTGACCGAGGCGATCTGCCTCGGGCACGAGGTCGGGCACCCTCCCTTCGGACACACCGGCGAGGTGGCGCTGTCGCCGTACGTCGAGGACGAGGAGTGGCTGCACTCCGAGCAGAGCGTCCGCGTGCTCGAGGTGCTGGAGCCGCTGAATCTCTCGTGGGAGGTTCGTGACGGCATTCGCGCCCACACGTGGAAGGTGAGCCCCGGGCCGGCCACGGTCGAGGGAGCGATCTGTCGCTACGCCGACCGGATCGCCTACCTCGTCCACGACATGGACGATGCGCTGCGCGCCGGCGTGATCGCGCCGGACGACATCCCCCGGGAGGCGCTGGAGTGCTTCGGCCGGCCGGGGCGGCAGTGGGTCTCGCGCATGATCCACGCGGTGATCGAGGGGTCGCTCGCCGCCGGCGAGCTGACCATGGAAGAGGAGACCCTCGGCGTGATGCAGAGGTTTCGCGACTTCATGTTCGAACGCGTGTACCTGCGGCCCGAGGCGCGGCGCCAGGCGGGCAAGGCAGTCAAGATCCTGCAGGACCTCGTCGACCACTTTCTGGAGCATCCGCAGCAGATCCCGGACTCGTACCGGCATCAGGCGTCACCGGAGCGCATCCAGGTCCTCGACTACGTGGCGGGAATGACCGACCGCTACGCCCTCAAGCTCCACGACGACCTGTTCCGACCCTCGGGCCAGGTCTGAAACCGGGAGCCGGTCCCTGCGGCACTCCCCTCGACGGGAGGGGCTCCGGGAGGGCGAGGCGTGCTGCCCGGGCCGGTCTCCGGAGCCAAGTAAGCACCCCTAAACGGCTTTTCCCGGAGGCGGCGCGTGCTCCTTCGGCGAGGCCGGCGGGACGTCTCGAAACCCAGTGGACGGGGCCCCTCGCCCTTGTGTACCCTCGCCCCGTTCGAGCACAGTGGCCGTCGTGGACTCCTACCCGTCACAGACCCGTCACGAGCTCGCGATCCGGGCTCCGAAGGCTGTTGCTAGGGTGCGTCCTCCGGCGGCTCGCCGCCGTCTGAATCGTCAACACATCTCGGTCCGCAGGGTGCTCGCCGTCCGTGCCGGCGCCCTCGCGGGAGGGAGATCGGAAGGAGACTGAGACCATGATGAGGAGGCTGATGCCGGTCCTGACCCTCGTCGCCGTCGCCGCGCTGGTCGTCACGCCCCTGCTCGCCCAGAGCGCGACGACCGGGAGCTTCAGCGGTACGGTGGTGGACGAGGACGGAGGCGTGCTGCCGGGGGTCACGATCACTGCGACCTACGTGCCCACCAACACGACCTACACGGGTGTTTCCCGCGAGAACGGGCGCTTCGCCATTCCGAACGTCCGCGCCGGCGGTCCCTACCGGGTCGTCGCGGAGCTGGAGGGCTTTCAGAACCAGACGCTGGACGGCGTGAACGCCGATCTCGGCGCCGACACGAACCTGGAGTTCACCCTGCCGCTGGAGGTGAGCGAGGAGGTCACGGTCACCGCCTCCGCCTTCATCGCCCCCAACCGCATGGGGTCGGCCAGCAACGTCGGCGAAATGGAGATCGAGAACCTGCCGTCGATCAGCCGTGGGCTCGAGGATTTCGCTCGTACCAATCCCTTCTTCACCGTCGCGTCGGAGAACGAAGACTCCGAGGCGATCAGCGTCGCGGGCCGCAGCGGTCGGTACAACAACATCCAGATCGACGGCGCCGTCAACAACGACCTCTTCGGTCTCGCGGATCAGGGCACGCCCGGCGGTCAGGCGGAAACGACTCCTATCAGCCTCGACGCGATCCAGGAGATCCAGCTCGTCCTCTCCAGCTTCGACGTCCGGCAGGGCGGGTTCTCCGGCGGCAGCATCAACGCCGTCACCCGCAGCGGCACAAACGACTGGAAGGGCTCGGCGTTCTACTACACGCGGGACGACGGCTTGGTCGGTGATGTCGAATCGCTCGGCGAGTTCGGCACTTTCTCCGAGGACCAGTACGGTCTGCGCCTCGGCGGTCCGATTTCCCGCGATCGGTCCTTCTTCTTCGTCAACGCCGAGAAGTCGGAGAAGAGCGAGCCCACGGGTTGGTCGCTCGACGGGTCCGGCGGTCAGTGTTTCGCGGACTGCATGGCGCTGGACGACGCGCAGCGCTTCCGCGATCTGCTGATCGACAACTTCGGGTACGACCCGGGCGGTTTCGGCCAGCAGACCCGCGAGACGCCCTCGGACAAGTTCTTCGGCCGCTTGGACTTCAACCTGAGCGACAGCCACCAGCTCACCGTGCGCCACAACTACGTGGATGCCGAGAACGACGTCAACTTCCCGAGCTCCGGGACCTTCGAGTTCACGAGCGAGACCTACCTGTTCACCAGTGAGACCAACTCCACGGTCGGCCAGTTGAACTCGACCCTGAGCCCGACGATGTTCAACGAGGCCCGTCTGACTCGGCAGACGGTTCGCGAGAACCGCGGCGGAGTCCAGCAGCCGTTCCCGTGGATCGAGATCGAAGACGTCGAGGGCGAGGAGTTCGAGGCCGGGACAGAGCCCTTCTCCACGGCCAACGCACTCGACCAGGACATCATCGAGATCACGGACGACTTCACGTGGCTGTGGGGTGACCACACCTTCACCTTCGGGACGCACAACGAGTTCTTCAGCTTCGACAACCTGTTCATCCAGAACCTGTTCGGCGCCTATGAGTTCCGCAACCTCGACGACTTCGAGGCGGCGGTCAACGGTGCGGACACGGTGCGTCGCTGGAACTACACCGAGGTCGCGCCCGGTCAGTCCCCGTCGCAGAAGTTCGACGTGCAGCAGTACGGCCTCTACGCGGGCGACCAGTGGGCGGTGCGCGACAATCTGACCCTCTCCTACGGCCTGCGCGTCGACATCCCGTTCTTCCCGGACACGCCGACCCGGAACCCGTTCACCGAGACCACCTTCGGCTATCGGACGAGCGAGATCCCAGACGGCAAGCAGCTCTGGCAGCCGCGCGTCGGCTTCAACTGGGACGTGGAGGGCAACGGCAAGGCGCAGCTGCGAGGCGGTGCCGGGATCTTCGCCGGTCGCACGCCGTACGTCTGGATCTCCAACGTCTACGCTCGCACCGGCATCGAGCAGACCTTCTACACCGCCTTCGACGTGCCGTTCATCGCCGATCCCTTCGGCCAGCAGCCCAACACCACCCAGGCGGGTACCTCGATCGGTGAATTCAACCTCATCGATCCGGACTTCGAGTTCCCGCAGCTGATGCGCCTGAACCTGGCGTACGATCGCGAGCTGCCTTGGTGGGGCATCATCGGGTCGGTCGAGGCCGTCTACTCCGACAGCATCGAGGAGATCGATTACAAGGACGTCAACCTCGTGCAGACCGGTGTATCGCCGGTCGACGGTCGGCCGATCTACGGGGGGCGCGTGGACAGCGGAGTGACGGGCGCCTACCTGATCACCAACTCCTCCAAGGGTGACGCCACCAACTTCGCGGTCAAGCTCGAGCGGCCGGTGCGCAGCGGGATCGGAGCGTCGGTCTCCTACGCCTACGGCGACTCGAACGTCATCAACGACGGGACGTCGAGCCGCGCGGTGTCGAACTTCCAGTTCACCGAGGCGGCCGACCCCAACAACGTCGGGTTGTCGACCTCCGACTTCGAGGTGGAGCACCGCTTCACGGCGACGTTCACCAAGCTCTTCAACCGCAACTCGCGGTATCCGACGACGGTCTCGGCGTTCTACAACCTGCAGTCGGGTCGGCCGGTGAGCTACATCTTCGGATTCCAGCAGTTCCCGAGCGTCAACGCCGACGCGTACTTCAGCAACGACCTGATGTACGTGCCCACCGGCGCGGACGACGTGGTGATCACCAACGGCACCTGGGAGCAGCTGGACGCCTTCATCAACTCGTCGAGCTGCCTGGACAGCCATCGTGGCGGGATCGCCCCGCGCAACTGCGACACGGCGCCCTGGAACCAGAGCCTCGACGTCCGGCTGGCGCAGGACATCCCGGCCGGTCCGGTGAATGTGCAGCTCACTCTCGACGTTCTGAACGTGCTCAACCTCCTCGACGAGGATTCGGGACACTTCCGCTACGCCAACTTCAACACGATGGATCCCGTCGATTGGCTCGGTATCTCCGACGACGGCCACTACATCTACGAGCTCAACAGCGAGGTCCTCAACAACGACGACAGCCGTTGGGAGACCCACAACATCCGCTCGCGGTGGCGTGCCAAGCTGGGAGTGCGCATCACCTACTGAGGGCCGCCGGTCGATGGTCTTCGGGGCCGCCCGCTGGGCGGCCCCGCTTCTTTTCGGGCATTGACTTCGGCTCGGTGTCTGCTACCATCCGAATTCGGACCGATTCCGTACGGATTCCTTGGAATCGATCCTCCACGCCATGATTCGCATGACCAAGCAGGCCGACTACGGCATCGTGCTGTTGACGCGCCTGGCGGCCGCTCCGGGCCGTCTCTTCAGCGCCTGCGAGCTCGCCGACGAGACCCAACTGCCACAGCCGACCGTGAGCAAGATCTTGAAGATCCTGGCGCGCGAGGGCCTTCTGGCCTCCCAACGGGGCGTCAAGGGCGGCTACGTCCTGGAACGTGAGCCTGCCGAAATCAGTGTGGCCGACGTCATTTCGGCCCTCGAGGGGCCGATCGCCATCACCGAGTGCGTCGACGACAACCCGGGTCTGTGCAGCCAGGAGGCGTTTTGTCCGGTGCGGGGCAACTGGCACCGCATCAACGACGCCATCCGTCGGGCCCTGTCCGCGATCACCCTGGCCGAGATGACCCAACCCCTGCCCAGAGACCTGGTGAGCCTGGGAGCCGGCGACACTCAGCACAGCGCCGAGCTCGGATGAGAGAGGACGACCGACCATGCCCGTAACCGGCACCGACATCATCGAACAGAGAGTCCGCGAGGGCTACAAGTGGGGCTTCACGACCAACGTGGAGCAGGACCAGCTGCCCCCGGGCCTCGACGAGGACGTGATCCGCTTCATCTCCGCCAAGAAGGAGGAGCCGGAGTGGATGACCGAGTGGCGCCTGAAGGCCTACGAGCACTGGCTCTCGATGAAGGAGCCCGGCTGGGCCAACGTCCACTACCCGTCGATCGACTACCAGGGGATCAGCTACTGGGCGGCTCCCAAGAAGAAGGGTGAGGGGCCCAAGAGTCTGGACGAGGTCGATCCGGAGATCCTGGCCACCTACGAGAAGCTGGGCATTCCCCTGCAGGAGCAGAAGATGCTCGCGGGAGTGGCCGTCGACGCCGTCTTCGACTCGGTTTCGGTGGCGACGACGTTCAAGGAGAAGCTGGCCGAGGCGGGTGTGATCTTCTGCTCGATCTCCGAGGCGATCCGCGAGCATCCGGAGCTGGTGCGCAAGTACCTCGGCTCGGTCGTCCCGCGCAGCGACAACTTCTTCGCGGCCCTCAACGCGGCGGTCTTCTCGGACGGGTCCTTCGTCTACGTGCCGGAAGGGGTGCGGTGCCCGATGGAGCTCTCGACCTACTTCCGCATCAACGCCCAGAACACCGGACAGTTCGAGCGCACGCTGATCGTCGCCGAGCCCGGCTCCTACGTCTCCTACCTGGAAGGCTGTACGGCCCCGAAGCGCGACGAGAACCAGCTGCACGCCGCAGTCGTCGAGCTCTACGCTCACGCCGATGCCGAGATCAAGTACTCGACGGTCCAGAACTGGTATCCGGGCGACCCCGAAACGGGCAAGGGCGGCATCTACAACTTCGTCACCAAGCGCGGGCTGGCCGCGGGCGACCGCTCCAAGATCTCCTGGTCGCAGGTCGAGACCGGCTCCGCCATCACGTGGAAGTACCCCAGCTGCATCCTGAAGGGAGACGGCTCGGTGGGCGAGTTCTACTCCGTGGCCGTCACCAAGGGATTCCAGCAGGCCGACACCGGAACGAAGATGATCCACGTGGGCAAGAACACCCGATCGACGATCATCTCGAAAGGGATCTCCGCCGGCCGAGGACAGAACACCTATCGCGGCCAGGTGAAGATCCTGAAGGGGGCCGAGAACGCCCGCAACTTCTCCCAGTGCGACTCGATGTTGATCGGCGACCGGTGCGGCGCCCACACCTTCCCCTACATCGACGTGCAGAGTCCCACGGCCCAGATGGAGCACGAAGCCTCGACCTCGAAGGTCGGTGAGGACCAGCTCTTCTACTGCGCCTCGCGCGGGCTCGATGAGGAGAACGCCTTGTCGATGATCGTCAACGGCTTCTGCAAAGAGGTCTTCAAGGAGCTGCCGATGGAGTTCGCCGTCGAGGCCCAGCGGCTCCTCGAAGTGAGCCTGGAAGGCAGCGTCGGCTAGCTCGCCCGAGACAACGAACGACACGCGCACGAGGAATGGAACACGGATGAGTCTCCTGGAAATCAAGAATCTGCACGTCTCGGTGGAGGACACCGAGATTCTGAAGGGCCTGTCGTTGACGGTCGAGGCGGGCGAGGTGCACGCCATCATGGGTCCCAACGGCTCCGGCAAGTCGACCCTCGCCCAGGTGTTGGCCGGTCGGGAGGAGTACGAGGTGACCGGAGGCGAGATCCTCTACAAGGGCGAGGACCTGCTGGAGGTCGACCCGGAGGTCAGGGCCCGCGAGGGCATCTTCCTCGCCTTCCAGTACCCGGTCGAGATCCCCGGCGTGTCCAACGTCTACTTCCTGAAAGCGGCGCTCAACGCCATCCGCAAGCACCGCGGCGAGGCCGAGATCGACGCCATGGACTTCCTCGCCTACGTGCGGGAGAAGATGAAGGTCGTCCAGATGGACGAAGAGCTCCTCCAGCGCCCGGTCAACCAGGGCTTTTCCGGCGGCGAGAAGAAGCGCAACGAGGTCTTCCACATGGCGGTGCTCGATCCCGTCCTCGCCGTGCTCGACGAGACCGACTCGGGCCTCGACATCGACGCTCTGAAGATCGTGGCCGACGGCGTGAACTCGCTGCGCTCCCAGCAGCGTGGTGCTCCTGGTCATCACCCACTACCAGCGGTTGCTCAACTACATCGTTCCCGACGTGGTCCACTGTATGGTCGGTGGGCGCATCGTCAAGACGGGCGGCAAGGAGCTCGCGCTCGAGCTCGAAGAGCGCGGCTACGCCTGGGCCGAGGAGCTGGTGTGGCCGGAGGCCAGCCGGCGGCGGTCTGAGGAGCGGAAGATGACGATCGCGACCGCCCCCGCCGAGCCCAGCGCTTCCTCACGGCGTTCGAGGAGCTCGGACCGCAGCTGACCTCCGAGGCCCGAGCGCCTCGGCCGCATGCGCCGTGAGGCGATCGAGCGCTTCGGCGAGCTCGGCTACCCGACCACCCGCCAGGAGGAGTGGCGCTTCACCAACGTCGCCCCTGGCCAGGACGGCCTTCGAGCCCGCGCGCCGGCCGCCGCCGTCGAGCCGGCGGCGATCGCGCGCTACGAGTACGCCGAGTGCAGCCAGATCGTCTTGGTGAACGGCCGATTCGCGCCTGAGCCTCTCGCGGCCTGGCGGTCTCCCGGAAGGCGTGTTGGCGGGGGCTGGCCGACGCGTCGAACGAGTACCCGGACCTCCTCGACGCACATCTGGGCCGCCATGCCGGCTTCGAAGCGCACCTTCGTGGCCCTCAACACGGCGCTCTACCGCGACGGGGCGGTGATTCACGTGCCGCGCGGCACGGTGGTGGAACGTCCCATCAACGTCATCAACGTCAGCGTCCCGGGGCAGGAACCGGTCGCGTCCTTCCCGCGCCTCCTCTTCGTGGTCGGAGAATCGAGCGAGGTGACGATCTTCGAGCAGCATGTCTCGCTCGGCGAGGGGATCCACCTCACCTGTCCGGTTCTCGAAGCCGTCGTGGGTCCGAACGCCAAGGTCGACCACTACAAGCTGCAGCGTGAGTCGGTCGAGGCGTTCCACATGTCGACGGTCCAGGTGCTCCAGGATCGGGACGCCACCTTCTCGTCGCACTGCCTGTCCTGGGGCGGCGGGTTGGTACGCAACGACGTCTCCGCTCGCCTGGACGGCGAGGGCGGGCATGCCGAGCTCAACGGCCTCTACATGGTGGAGGGCAACCAGCACGTCGACAACCACATGCGCCTCGAGCACCTCAAGCCCCACTGCACCAGCCACAATCTCTACAAGGGGATCCTCGAAGGGCACAGCCGCGCGGTCTTCACGGGTCGCATCTACGTTGCCGAGGGTGCGCAGAAGACGGACGCGATCCAGACCAACCGCAACCTCATCCTCTCCCCCGACGCGCTGTGCAACAGCCAGCCTCAGCTCGAGATCTTCGCCGACGACGTGCGGTGCACTCACGGCTCGACCGTCGGGCAGCTCGACGAGCTGGCCGTCTTCTATCTGCGCTCACGAGGCATCGCGGAGGAGGCCGCCAAGAGTCTGCTGACCTACGCCTTCGCCTCGGACATCGTCAACCGGGTGCGGGTGCCGTTGGTGCGGCGCGACCTCGAGGAGTTCCTCTTCCGGCGCCTGCCGGAGGGCGAGATCGTCCGTCAGGCGGTCTGAGGAAGCTCGACGTGGGTGCGACGCTCGAGAAGAGGGAGACCGGGTCGGGGCGGCTCGACGTCGAGAGCGTCCGGGCCGACTTTCCGATCCTCGCCGAGACGGTCTACGGCAAGCCGCTCGTCTATCTGGATTCTGCGGCCTCGGCGGAGAAGCCGCGGCAGGTGATCGCGGCCGAGGTGGAGTGCTACGAGCGCTACTACTCGAACGTCCATCGTGGTGTGCACCACCTCTCCCAACGGGCGACCGAGGCCTACGAAGCGGCGCGCACCAAGGTGGCCCGCTTCATCGGCTGCGGGTGCCTTCGCGAGGTGGTCTTCACACGCGGCACGACGGAATCGATCAATCTGGTCGCCTCGACGTTCGTCCGCTCTCGGCTCGGTGCGGGCGACGAGGTTCTCATTACCGGACTCGAGCACCATTCCAACATCGTGCCCTGGCAGATGCTGTGCGAGGAGAAGG
>JAWKHP010000011.1:0-127632 GCA_041394745.1 Thermoanaerobaculia bacterium
ATGAAGCGATTGCATCGAGCCCTGCCCGTTTGCCTGGCGCTCCTCGCGCTGCCCGTGGCCGCCCAGGAGACGCCGGCGGCCCTGACCCAGGCCTACGAGTCGCTGGCCGACACCATCCTCTCCGTGCGCGCCGCCGAGCACGACCTGGTCGGCGCCATCCTCGACGGCCACCGCCACGCCGCCACGGTGCTGGCCGAGAAGGGCGACTGGGAGGGTGCGGCCGCCCAGGTGGCCCTCTTCGCCAACGAGGGCGACAACGGCGTGGGCGGCGTGCGCAAGCGCCTGCTCGAGGGCGGTCACCACTTCAACGCGGCGGGCGAGGAGGCCGGCATGTACGAGCCCGGCTTCGTGATCGTCACGCGCGAGGCGAAGACGAAGCTGCTGGCCGACGCCGCGGCCCTGCGTCAGGACGACGCGATGGCGCGGCAGGAGGCCTGGGACGGCTTCCTGGCGACGGCCGAAGAGCTGCTCGGGCATTGAGCGGAGCGCCCCGACGGGCGCCCGGCGGAGGTGGGGTCGCGCCGGCTGAACGGGCCCGGCGCGGTGGAGGGGCTCGTGCAGCCGCCGCGCTGCTCGGGGCCGTGCTCATCGGCGCCACGGCGCCGGCGGGTGCCGCGCTGCGCTTCGTCGACCGCGCGGCGCAAGCGGGTCTGACCGCGCCGACCTGGTGCGGGCGGCCGGAGAAGCCGCACATCCTCGAGTCCGGCGGCACCGGGCTCGGTCTCGTCGACGTCGACGGCGACGGCGACCTCGACCTCTATCTGGTCAACGGGTGGCGGCTCGAGGGCTCGGAGGTGGCCGAGCGGGGACGCGACCTCCTCTACCGCAACGAGGGGGACGGGCGTTTCGTCGAGGCCACCGACCGGGCCGGGCTCGGGCAGGACGGCTGGGGGACCGGCATTGCCGCGGGCGACGTCGACGGTGACGGGCTGGTCGATCTCTTCGTCGGCAACTTCGGGCCCGACGTCCTCTACCGCAACCGCGGCGACGGGACCTTCGAGAGGATCGAGCCGGGGCCGGGGCTCGACGGCTGGACGGGCGGCGCGGTCCTCTTCGACGCCGACGGGGACGGTGACGAGGACCTCTTCGTCGGCGGCTACATCGACTGCACGCTGGAGGAGGTGCTGGCGCAGAGGCCCCGGCTCCTGTGGGAGGGGATGCAGGTGATGATGGGGCCGTTCGGGCTCGAGGGGCTGGGGAACCGCTACTTCGAGAACACGGAGGGCGGGAGCTTCCGCGAGGCGACGGCGGCGGCGGGCTTGACCGACGCCGGCCTCTACTACACGTTCGGCGTCGCCGCGGCCGACCTCGACGGCGACCTCGACCTCGACCTCTACGCCGCCAACGACTCGAACCCGAACTACCTCTACGAGAACGACGGCGCGGGGCGCTTCCGCGAGGTGGGGCTGTGGAGCGGGGCGGCGCTGGATGCCGCCGGCAACGGCCAAGCGGGGATGGGGCTGGCGGTGGCCGACCTCGACGGCGACGGCCTGCCCGAGGTGCTGGTGACGAACTTCTGGAAGGACGTCTCGACGCTCTACCGCAACCTCGGGTCCATGGCCTTCGAGGACGCCACGCGCGCCGTCGGGCTCGACGGCCCGACCTACCTCCCCCTCTCCTGGGGCGCGGCGCTGGCCGACCTCGACGGCGACGGCGACCGCGACCTGCTGATCGCCGACGGGCACATCTACCCGCAGGCCGACGAGGCGGCGAGCGCCGGCACCACGTACCGGCAGCGCAACCTCCTGCTCGAGAACCGCGACGGGCGGTTCGTGGAGGTCGAGGGCGGGCCGGGGCTGGCCGTCGAGGAGTCGAGCCGCGGCCTCGCCTTGGGTGACGTCGACGGGGACGGCGACCTCGACGCCGCGATCTCCAATGTCGACGCTCCGCCGACGCTGCTCCTCAACGAGACCGACGGCGCCGGCGCGTGGCTGCGCCTCGACGCGCCCGGAGCGCTCCGGGTCGCGGTCGAGACGGCGTCGCGGCGTCAGGTGCTCCACCGGGTGCGCGGCGGGTCGTTCCTCTCGGTCTCGGAGGAGACCTTCCACGCGGGGCTGGGGGAGGCGGCCAGCGCGACGGTGGAGGTCACGTGGCCCGGTGGGCGGGCTCGCCGGCTCGTCGATCTGCCGGCGCGTCGGCTCGCCGTGATCCCGCGCCCGTAGAGCGCGGAGGTTGCGGCACCCACCGGCCGGACGCGGGTGCCGTCAGTCTCCGACGGCGGGCCGTAGCTCGTCCACCCACAGCACCCGCCACGTCTCCCCGTCGTCGGAGACCTCCATGGTCCGCCGCCAGAGGCCCCCGTCCTCGAGCTCGGAGGTCAGCCGCGAGTCGCGCACCCGCGGCTCGGTCGGCGTCCACACGCTCCGCGCGCCGTCGACCTCGTCCGCCGCGTACTCCGCGAACCACCCCCGCCCCTCGCTCGTGTACTGCCACAGCCACCGGTCCCGCTCTCCGTCGTAGACCTGCACCGAGAGCCCGCGGTAGACCCCATGCTCCCCCGCCACCTCCAAGCGGCGCAGGAACCCGGTTCCGCCGAGCACGCTCTCCACGGTCATCCGCAGGGGCTCCGCGGTGCCGGTGACACCGTCCCGACGAACACCCTCCCAGGTGCCGAGGGTCCAGTCGAACGCGTCAGGCTGGGCGCGCAGGGCCGGAGCGATCGCCCAGATGCCCAGCATCGCCGCAACTGCAATCGACCGCATGGTCCGAAGAGTCTAGCGAACCAGGGGGACAGGTTGCCTCGGGGCGGCCGGATCCAACCTCGTGGACCGAAACCGACAAGGAGTGTCAGTTTCGGTCCGATCAGGAGCGGCTGGGCCTCGAGAAGGATCGCTCGCCGGGCCCGGTGCCCTCCTTTGGGGTCGAAACCGACAATCTTCGTCGGTTTCGATCCAGAAGATTGAAGATCGGGCCGGCAAAGCAACCTGTCCCCACTGCTGTTAGCGGGTGTAGGTGGCTTCCATGGCTTGGAAGGTCTGGCCGGCGATGGTGGACCACATTTGGAAGATGCGGCGGTCGGGGCCTTCCTTCCAGCTGACGAGCTTGACGTGCATGGAGGTGCCGTCGGGGTTGGTCCAGTCGCCCTCGAGGGTGAGCTTGCCGGACTCCTCGTCGTAGCTGCCCTCGGTGGTGTAGAGGCCGGTGCCCATGGTGTCCATCCAGGCGTTCCAGTACTTGCCTGAGATGTTGTCGTAGCCGGTGTGGCCGATGCCGGTGAAGGGCATGCCCATCATCGAGGCGCTGTGGGTCTCGCGCAGGACCCGGCCGCCGAGGATCATCTCGGCGTCGACGGTGCCTTCGGAGACCATCGGCTCACCGCCCGGGACCATCCACATCTGCACCTCGGCGTTCCAGTGCCCGGCGAAGCCGGCCAGCATCTCGTGCTGCGGGCCCGGGTTGGCGGCCGCCATGCCGGCCTCCATCATGGCGTCCATGTCCATCGGCGCAGCGCCGTCCTCCTGCGCGAAGGCGGCTCCGCCCAGGACCAACATCGCGACCGATAGATACCGCATCGTTCGATTCATGACTCTCCTCCTCGAGGTCTCGGTTGTGGGCCCCGGAGTCTAGCGTAGCGACGCTGTAACGAGGCCGGCCGCCGGGCGCCTGTGCGTTCCATCGTCCCGAGCACACGGCCCGCCGACCCGGCGGAATCCTCCCTGGACGACGGAGAGCGACCGAACGTACAGTATGCCCACGAGTCCAGCGCGGCTCTTCGCAGCCCGGCCGATCCGCTCGCAGTTCCGGCGTCCAGCGCCCGGCGGAGGCCCTGCCCGATGAGGCCTCGACGGACGGCGCAACGGTGGGCGGGAACCCTCGCCCTCGCGCTCCTCGCGGCGCTCCTGCCCGGCTGCTCGGGGTGCGGCGTCAAGATCGTGCCGCCGAAGATCGCCCAGGGCGGCCGGGCGATCGCCATCTCGGTGGCGCGGGACGACTTCCGGACGATCCTCGTGGCGTCGGAGACCGGCGGCCTCTTCCGCTCGGTCAACGCCGGCAAGAACTGGACGACCGTCCCGGGCCTGAAGAGCTGGCAGGTCACCGACGTCGAGGTGAGCCCGACCGACCCGCGGATCGTGCTCGCCACCACCCGCGACGACTTCAAGACCGTCGACGGCGGCGGCCTCTGGCGCTCGACCGACGGCGGCACGACCTGGACGCGTCCGGGCGGCGCGACCCCCGCGGCGGGGCCGCGCTGCCACGCACGGTTCACGGCCTGGGCGGTGAGCTTCGCGCCCAACGGTACCGACGCCTACGCCACCCACGACTGCGGCATCGGGATCAGCCACGACGCGGGAGCCACCTGGACCCACCTGCAGCTCGATCCGACCCGCTTCGTCGACTCCGAGAAGACCCAGAACCGCGCCTGGAGCGTCGTCGCCGCCGGCGGGGGCCGCGTGGTCGTCGCCTCCCATGACGGCTTGTGGACCAGTGCCGACGCCGGCACCTCGTGGATGCGCAGCGCCGGCACGCCGACGGCCGGCCAGGACTGGACCACACGGGGGCTCGCCGCCTCGCCGGACGACCCCGACCACCTCTTCCTCGCGGCCGGCGGCAACAAGCTCTTCCTCTCCACCGACGGCGGCCTGACCTGGACGCCCCAGCGCGACGGAAACGGGCCGGGCACGCGCGAGCCGTTCGTCCGCGTCTCGCGCTCGATCTCCGGTCGCCCCGACGAGATCGACGTCTACTTCGGCGCCGGCGTGCAGATCTTCCGCCGCACCTTCCGCACCGGCGGCATCGCTCCCGTCGGCCTCGGTGACTGGACCCAGCGCGTCACCGACCACTCCGACCCTGCCGACATCGGCTTCGGACGAGACGGCGCCCCCATCCTGCTCGCCACCGACGGCGGCCTGCACGGGACCACCGACCGCGGCGCCCACTGGACGCTCCAGGGGTCGGCCTACGACGGCTACAACGCGCTGCAGGTGACCGAGATCACCGGCCAGATGGTGAGCGGCAAGCCGCCCCACACCGACCTCTACTTCGGCACCCAGGACAACTCGAACTGGGCCTCTTCCGACGGGGGATCCACCTGGCCCTCGACCATCTGCTGCGAGGGCTTCTACTTCACCACCGGCCGCCACAGCGTCGACCACCACGACGCGCGCGTCACCGGCGTCACCTGCGGAGCCTGCAGCCTCTTCCTCACCAACGAGCACTTCAGCTCGCGGCGGACGTTCCCGGCCACGGCGGATCCGGGCCCGGGGGTGACCCTCGACGCTCCCGTCTTCCTGCGCGAGCACACCTACTACCAGCGCGTCGCCTTCCCCGGCCTCTTCCCGGGCGTCTCCTTCTTCTACGTCACCGAGGACGACGGCGCGCACTGGGAGGCGCGGGGCAGCTCCGAGGAGCAGTTCATGGGCCAGCCGCAGCGCGGCGGGCCGCTCGCGGCACCGGTCCTCTACAGCGCCGTGCGCCGCCCCGGAACGACGCTCCAGGGCTACCCCCGCATCGGCCTGGTGCGCCTGCGCAACGTCTTCGGGCCGGGCGACATCGTCGTCGAGACGGCGGACGGCAACGGTCTCCGGAGCCTCGGCACCTTCCCCACCATGTTCGCCTGGTACCGGGTCTTCGGGCTCGACCCGGAGGACCCGGACCACGTGCTGGCGCCGGACGTCGAGGCCGGAGAGATGAAGGTCACGTGGGACGGCGGCGCGCACTGGATCCCGGATGCCGACGCGACCGAGTTGATCCGCGGCGCGGGCACGTATCTCTTCACCTCCGACGGGTGGGGGCACAACGGGTTCGTCCACGCCCGCGCCATCACCTTCGACCCCGACAACTCCTGCCACATCCTCATCGGCACGGCGGAGGCCGGCATCCTGCGCTCGACCGACGGCGGCCTGGGCTGGAAGCACGTCGACTACAGCGAGCGCATCACCAACCTCTCTTCGATCTTCTTCCCCGACCGCGGCAGCCTCTGGGTCTCGAGCTACGGCCGCAGCCTCTGGCAGGTCCCGATCCAGCGACCGGCCCGGCGGAGCACCTCCGTCGGCCACGGTCCGTTCCGCTGCGTGGGCCGGCCCCAGCCCCCGCTCGACTGGCCGCCCGATCTCGATCCTCCCATCGCGCTGTGGATCGACGTCGCCAGCGGCGCCCGCACCCCCTGGAAGGGTCTCGAGGCCATCCCCACCTGCCCCGAGTGCCGCTGGATCACCGTGGCCTGGGGACGTTTCACGCGCCTGGGAGGCGAGGACGGCCTCGCCGTCTCGGGCGGCGTCCTGCGGGCCGAGCCGGCGCCGGAGGCCGCCGTCGTCCAGGAAGAGCCGCGGATCCCGCCGATCGACCTGCGTCCGACCCCGCTCGACGCCGGGGACCGGCTGCTGGCCGGCCTGGCCGGAGAGGGCCTCTCGGTGCGCGCTGTGCTCCTCGGCCCGGCCGGCGAGGCGCGGGCGCTCGTCGCCTCGAGCGCCGAGCTCTTCACCGGCGACCGCGAGCCCGTCACCCTGCAGCTCCCGGGCGGCGAGGCGGGCGGGGCCCTGACCGGCTCCGCCAACGGTGCGATCCTCCTCGGCAGCGGGTTCGATCCGGCGGCTCCGCCTCCGACGCTCCTCCTCGACGGCCGGGAGCTCGACATCGCCGTGGCGGTGGACGCGACGGGACGCTTCAGCCTGGAGCTGCCGATCGACCTGCCGCCGGGCGTCTACACCCTCGAGGCCGTCCAGCGCACCGCCGACGGGCTGCGGGCGGAGCGCACCGAGCTGCGGGTGGCGCCCGCCGACGAGGAACGCGAGCAGGAGGGCGGCATCCGGTGAAGCCGATCCTCTTCGACCTGCCGCTGCCCTTCGGGCTCCACCTGGCGCCGCCCGCCTACGGCACCTTCCTGGTGCTCGGCATGCTGGCGGCGGCGTGGGCGGCCGGACGGCACGGCGCCACCCTCGGCCTCGGCCGCTGGGACGCCTTCGACCTCGGCCTCTGGCTGCTCGCGGGAGGTGTGTTCGGCGCCCACCTGCTGCACCTGGCCGTCGAGCCGCAGGCCTACGCCGGGGACGGTGCCGGGAGCGTCCTGGCGCGGGCGACCGATCTCTCGCGCGGGGGGCTCGCCTACTACGGTGGGTTGGCCGCCGCCTTCCCCGTGCTCTGGCTCTGGGGCCGCCGGCGCGGCCTGCCCTACCTCGACCTGCTCGACGTGGTGGCGCCGCTGGGCGCCCTCGGGCTCGCCGTCACGCGCATGGGCTGCTTCCTGAACGGCTGCTGCTTCGGCGCGCCCACGTCCCTGCCCTGGGGCGTGGTCTTCCCACCCGGGAGCCTCGCCCACCGCCAGCAGGTCGCGGCCGGCCTCATCGCTCCCGGAGCCGAGGCCCTGCCCGTCCACCCGGTCCAGCTCTACGAGCTGATCGTGGCGTTGGCGATCTTCGCCGTGCTGCAGGCACGCATCCCTCGCCGCCGGTGGGCCGGCGAGATCGTCGTGGCGTTCGGCCTGCTCTACGGAGGCTGGCGCCTCGTCGCCGAGACGATGCGCGCCGACGGCCCCCGCTGGCGTCCCGGGGCCTTCCAAGCGACGCCCTATCAATGGCTGAGCCTTCTGCTGCTGGTCGCGACCGCGATCGCGTGGTGGACCCTGCAGCGGGCCCGGCGAGAGCCCCGACGGGCTGGGAGGATCGAGTGAGATTCGTCCATCGGCATCTCAACCTGCGCAGGGCGGCGGAGGCCGCCGTGCTGGCGGCGCTGGTCGGCTGCGCCGCACCTGACCGTCGAGCCGCAGCGGCTCACCGGCTCCTATCGCGGCACGACAGACGACGGAACCGAGATCGTCCTCGGCTTCACGCAGGTCCGCGACGCCTTCCGCGGCTCGGGCACGGTGGCCGGCGAGCCGGTCACCCTCGCCGGCGCCGTCGGCTGGTGCGGCGCGGCCTCGCTCGCCGGCGCCGACGGCACCGAGGAGCTGGTGGCGCTCGAGCTCTCGGGCGGTGGGGAGATCGCGCGACTCGATCGCCCGGGCTCCACTCCCGTGAACCTCGTCCGCACCGCGAGCTCCGCACCCCGGTCGCCCAGGGACCCTTCACCGGCCGCTATGCCGCCGCCAAGGGACGCGCTCCGCTCGCCGAGGTCACGCTGACCCAGGACGGCTCGCTGCTCGCCGGCATCGGCATCGTCACCGGCGACCCCGTCGGCGTCGCCGGCCGCACCACCGGGGCCACGAGCGCCGCGGGGCTGGTCACCTTCCGCGACGGAACGCAGGTGCGCTGGAGCGCCGATCTCGCGGCGGACGGAACGCTGACCCTGACCGGGTTCGGCGACCCGATCGCCCTCCACCGGAGGCCGCGATGAGGATCGGTCGGATCCTCCTGGCCGCCGGGGTCCTCGCCGGCACCGTCTACTGGGCCAACTGCAGCCCCGTGTCGATGTCTCCGACCCTCCGGAACGTTCTTCGCCGGCTGCTACGAGGGTGAGGCCGGAGGCGACAAGGCAACGCTGGTGCTCACCGCACCCGGGGCGGGGGACTCCGAGACGTTGACCGGCTGCATCGCCCTCAGAGGGGCCAACGTCTCGGCCGTGCTCGTGGGCGACGTCGACGACGCCGTGCGCGAGGAGGCGGCCCTCACCGCCACCGTGCCGACGACCGCCGCGATGTTCCAGCTGCGCGCCGCGCGCACGCCGGCCGGGGCCGTTGACGCGACCTCCATCCGGCTGCGCGACGCCGGCGGCGCACCGCCGGAGCTCGCCGCCACCGGCGACCTCGCGCGCTGCGCCGCACCCGTGACCTGCGCCGATCTCGGTCTCGCCATGCCTTTGCCCCGGAGGCGTCATGACCCGTCGAACGACCCTGCACGCCTCCAAGCTCCCGATCGGCCGCACTCCTTCTCGCTCTCGGCGTCCTCTCCGAACCCTGGTACTGGGCCAACTGCAGCTTCAACCCGGGAGTGGCCCCGGTCCTCTCCAACGGCTTCTTCGCCGGGTGCTACGAAGGAGAGGCGGGAGGGACAAGTGACCCTTGTCCTCACCGCTCCGGGACCCGGAGACTCCGAAACCCTGACCGGGTGCCTCGCCCTGCGCGGGGCCTCCCTGGCCGCCGTCCTCGTCGGCGACGTCGACGACCAAACGCGCGAGGAAGCGGCGCTGAGCGTCACCGTACCCGCCACGGGTGCGATGTTCGGGCTCCGCGCCGTGCGCGCGCCGGCCGGCAGCGTCGACGCCACGAGCATCCGTCTGAGCGACGCCGGCGGAGCGCCGCCGGAGCTCGCCGCGACCGGCGACCTGCTTCGCTGCGCCGTTCCAGTCACCTGCGCCGACCTAGGCCTGTCCATGCCCTTCGCCCCGGAGAACCCATGAACCGCTCGACTCCCCTCCTCCTCGCCGCGCTCTGCGCCGTCGCCGGCGTCGCCGGCGCCCAGCCGCACACCGAGATCCTCGACTCGTTCCCGCTCCTGGAGCTCCAGCCGGTCGTCAGCGGTCCCGTCGACCTGCGCTTCTTCGGCACCTACTGCCAGGCCTCGCCCAAGGACTTCTGCAAGTCGGTGCCGATCCTGCCCGACCCCTGCGTGACCCTGCGCGACATGCGTCTCCACCTCGATCACCTCACCTCGCAGAGCGGCGGGCTGCTCTCCGGTACCGGCGGCTTCTTCCTCGACGGCAAGCGCGGCACGCTGGCGGTCGCCGGCAGCGTCATGCGGCGCGGCGAAGCCCGCTTCACCGCGGTGGCGCCGGGTCTCGGCAACCAGACCGGCGGCGCGGTGCTCTCGGGCAATGGAATGGAGCTGACGGCCGCGGTGCAGGGCCGCTCGCTGACGCTGCGCAAGGACGCCTGCGGCAACCACCCTCCGCAGGTCACCCTGACCGCTCCGTTCGGCCCGAGCTTCGATTTCGGTGCGTCGGTCATGCTCGCGAGCCAGGTGACCGACGAGGACACCGACTTCCCGAACGAGCGCGTCGTCTTCACCTCGAACCGGCAGGGGGTGCTCGGCGGCTACCGGCCGCACTCCCGGACCCTGATGACGACGACGCTCGTCCCCGGGAACCATCACGTGACGGTCACGGTGACCGACAGCGGCGGCCTCTCCGGTCACGCGAGCCTCGATCTGACGGTGGTCAACCATCCGCCCTCCGACGTGCGCATCTACCTGCCGGCCCCCGGCGCGACGCTCTTCGCCCAGGCACCGGTGCTGCTCCAGGGCCACGCCTACGACGACGGCGGGTTCCTCGCCGGCTCCGGGCTGCGCTGGTCGGCCCAGACCACGCTCAACGGTCCCTTCACCCCGCTGGGCGTGGGCACCGAGGTCATCACCAGCTTCCCGCAGGCCGCCGACCCCGTGGTGCTGCGCCTGACGGCGGTCGATCCCGTCGGGGAGTCGGTCTCGGTCGAGGAGACGGTGCGCGTCGTGCCCTCGACCGGCAACGCCCCGCCGGTGGTCGCCATCCGCCAACCGGACCGCCTGCAGAGCATCGGCCCCCTGGCCGGCGGCGCCGGCTCCGGCATCCCCTTCCAGCTCCTGGCCACGGTCGCCGACGTCGAGGACGCCCCCTCCGACCTCCAGCTCGAGTGGACGTTCGTCGCCCTCGACGGCCCCGGCGGCAACCCCGATCCGTCCCCGGCGGTCCCCAACCCGGCGCCCATCACCGGCACCCTCGCACCTGAGGTGACCTTCAGCGTCGTCGGCACGGTGTACTACCGGATCACCTTCACCGCGACCGACACCGGCGGACAGTCGGCCTCCGACTCCGTCGAGATCCTGGCGACCTCCATCGTCATCCTCTAGCCCCCGGCCCGGGGCCCCGGTACCGTCGGGGCCCCGCTGCGACGGGCGGCGAAACACTCGACGAAGATCTTCGTAGGGCGGAGGGAACCCAACGTCTGGAGGCTCCCATGCGCTTCGTTGCAACCGCCCTGTCCGTCCTCTTCGTCCTCGCCGCCGCGGCCGCGCCGGCCGAGGAGCTCGCTCCCGCGGAGTACCTGCGCCTGAAGCTGGAGGCGGACGCCCTGTGGCGCGGCGGGGAGCGAGCCGCGGCGCTGCCGCTCTACGAACGGCTCCACGCCGCGTACCCGGAGGACGGCGATCTGGCGTTCCGGCTGGGCCGGGGCTGCACGAGGCGGGCCGCGGGGAGGAGGCGCTCCCGCTGGCCCTCGAGACGCTCGAGACCGGCTTCGCCGACACCGCGCGCACGGCCTGGGCGCTGGCGCAGGCGGCGGCCCGGGCGGGCCGCACCGACGAGGCTCTCTCCTGGCTCGAACGCGCCCTCGCCGCGCGCTTCGAGGACCGGCCGCGCCTCCAGAGCGACGAGGCCTTCGCCTCCCTGCGCGAGGAGCCGCGGTTCCGCGAGCTCGCCGGCTTCGCGCCGGAGGGTCTCGACCGCGTCGCGGGCTGGCGCTTCGACCTGGACTACTTCGTCGAGGAGGCCCAGCGCCTCCACGCCGATCCGGCGCGGCGCGCCTTCGACCCGGCCTTCCTCGCGGCGGTGGAGACCCTGAAGCGGCGCGTCCCCGACCTCGACGACGTCGCGGTCGCGATGGAGATCCAGACGATCGTGGCCGGGCACCTGGCGGACGGTCACAGCGCCCTCTACCCGATCCCGACGGAGCGCGTGCCGTTCGGCGGCCTGCTGCCGGTCTCGTTCTACGTCTTCCCCGACGGCGTCCACGTGGTGGACGCCGACGAGGCGCACGCCGACCTGCTGGGGGCGCGGGTCGAGGCGATCGGCGGCACGCCGGCGGCCGACGTGCTCGAGCGCCTGGGGAGCATCGTCTCGCACGACAACCGGATGGGGATCCTGTGGCTGGGACCGCTCTACCTGCGCAGCCCGGCGGTGCTGCGCGCCGTCGGAGCCGTGGACGCCCTCGGACCGGTGGCGGTCACCGTGACCGACCGCGCCGGCACGCGCCGGGAGGTCACCCTCGAGCCCGTCCCGCCGAAGGCGCTGCACGAGAGGCTGCCGGCCCCGCCCTCCGCCGAGCGGGCTCCCCGCTGGCTGGCGCGGGCGGACGAGCCCTACTGGCACGAGGCACGACCCGACCTCGACGCCGTCTACCTGCAGTTCAACCTGGTGCGCGACGCCGAGGGCGGACCGACGATCGCCGACTTCGCCGAGAGCGTGCGCGACACCCTGCGCGAGACCGGCGCCCGCACTCTGATCGTCGACGTGCGGCACAACAACGGAGGCAACAACTTCCTCCACTGGCCGCTGCTGCGCCTCGTCGCCTGGCACGGCCTCTCCGGCGCCGACCACCGGACCTTCGTCATCACCGGCCGCGGCACCTTCTCGGCCTGCCAGGACTTCGTGAACTTCCTCGAGCGCGCGACCGACGCGATCTTCGTCGGCGAGCCGTCGAGCTCGAAGCCCAACTTCACCGGCGAGAGCACCTCGGTTCGCCTCCCCTGGTCGGGCGTCATGATGTCGATCTCCTCGCGGCACTGGCAGGACTCCTACCCCGGGGACGAGCGTCCCTACATCCCGGTGTCGATGCCGGTCGAGCTCACCTTCGAGGACTGGTGGACCGGCCACGATCCGGTCCTGGAGGCGCTCGGCGACTTCCTCGCGCCGCAGGCCGCCGGGGGCGCGTCCTGACCGCCTACCGTCCGACGACCGCGCGCAGGGCCCGCCGGCCGGCGGCCACCTGGCGACCGAAGAGGGCCAGGTAGCCCCCCAGGGTCTCGAGCGCCAGCCGGTCCGCCGAGCAGGAGACGGTGCGCACGCCGGCGCGGCGCAGCCCCCGCTCGAGGGACCGGTTGGCCAGGCGGATCCCGAGGCCGGCGATCTGGGCCTGGGCCTCGACGGGAGTGGTCGGGACGGCGTCGACGCGGCGGCGCAGCTCCGGGTCGAGCAGGTTGACGAGCAGCGTCCGGTGGCGGCGCCTGAGCTGCAGCAGGGCCTCGCCGAGCATCTCGGCGGCCGCGAGATCGGTGACGGAGGTGAGCAGCACCATCGCCGCGCCCCGCGACTCGACCGCCAGGGCGCGCTCGGCCACCAGGTCGTACGCCGGCTCGCACAGCCGCGACTCGACGTCGTAGAGCGCGTCGTAGGCCCGCGAGACTCCACGGGCGGACCGGCCCACCCGCACGAGACGCTCCACGCGATCGGAGAACGCCATCACCGTGACCCTGTCGCCGCGGCCGACGGCGACCCGGGCCAGCGCCAGCGAGGCGGCCAGGGCCCAGTCGAGCTTCGAGCGCTCCCCGTCGTCGCCCGCCATCGTGCGCGAGCAATCGAGCAGCACGACCAGGCCGACTCCGCGCTCCCAGGTCTCCTCGCGGGTGATCGGGTGACCGTGGCGGGCGGTCGACTTCCAGTGGATCTTGGCCAGCGGATCGCCCGGCAGATACTGCCTCAGCGCGTAGGGCTCGGACCCGGCGCCGAGCTGCGCGAAGGGCGTCGAGCCGAGCTGCCGCCTGCGGGCGAGGCCCAGGAGCACGCCGACCTCGCCGCTCCAACGCACCTGGGGGTAGACCCGTCGCCGCTGCGGCTCCAGCAGTCGCCGCTGCCGGTAGGCCAGCCGCCACGGCCCGAGGATCCGCGCCGTCAGGGCGCCGCACTCGTGCTCGCCGCGTCGCAGCGGGGTGAGGGCGATGGACCACTCGCGCGCGGCTCCCGCCGTCAACGAGAAGCGCTCCCGCGCCGGGTGCTCGGCCAGCGCCGGCGAGAGCGTCTCGCGCAGCTCCACCTCGCACCGGCTGCCGGCCGTCAGCCGCACCGTCAACCGCTCGTCGACGCCCTGGACCAACATGCCGGGCCACACCCGCTCGGCACCCGGGCGCACCCGCCCCGCGCGGACCGCGTCCACCAGCCAGGCGAGGAGGAGCAGCGCGTCCACCGCCAGGGCGGCGGCGCTCAGGCGCGGGTCGGCGACACCCGCCACCATCAACAGCGCCGCGGCACCGAGCACCCAGAAGAACCGGGGAGCCGGAATCAATGCGGCACCGAGACCCCGTCCGCCGCCGCACGCAGGACGGCCGCGGCGGACTGCCCCTCGAGCTCGGCCTCCGCGGTCAGCTCGAGGCGGTGCGCCCAGCAGACGGGGAGCATGAGCTTCACGTCGTCCGGCACGACGTAGTCGCGCTCCGCGACGAGCGCGGCACCGCGCGCCGCCTCCAGCAACGCCAGCGTCGCCCGGGGGCTCGGCCCGAGCTCGACGTGGAGCGAGGCGCGCACCGCCCGCGCGAGGGCCGCGACGTAGTCGAGCAGATCGTCGCGCACGTGGGCTCGCGAGGAGGCCGACCGCAGGGCACGCGCCTCCCGCGCGTCGACGACCGCGGGCGCCGGCCCGCGGCTCGCCCCCCAGCCCGCCAGCGTGCCGGCCACCGCGCGGCGGAGGATCTCGCCTTCCGCCTCCGGCGCGGGCAGCCCCATGACGATGCGGAGCATGAAGCGGTCGAGCTGCGCTTCCGGCAGAGGGTAGACGCCTTCGAACTCGATCGGATTCAGCGTCGCGACGACGAAGAACTCCCGCGCCAGGGTCAGGGTCTCTCCGTCGATCGAGACCTGCTTCTCCTCCATCGCCTCGAGCAGGGCCGACTGCGTCTTGGGAGGCGTGCGGTTGATCTCGTCGGCCATGAGCACGTCCGTGAAGACGGGGCCGCGGTGGAGCTCGAAGCGGGAGCGGGACTGATCGAAGACGTTCGTTCCGACCAGGTCGGCCGGCATCAGGTCGGGCGTGAACTGGACCCGTTGGAAGCCGAGACCGAGGGCCTCGGCGAGGGACCGCGCCAGGAGGGTCTTGCCGACGCCCGGGGGCCCCTCCAGGAGCACGTGCCCGCCGGAGAGATACCCGGCCACGAGCGTGCGCACGACTTCCGCCTGGCCGAGCACCCGCTCCTCGAGGGCCGCCACAAGCGCGGCCGTCTTCGCCGCGGACTCCTCCCACGACATGTCGTTGCCATTCGCCATCACGCATCCTCCCGGGTCGGCATCTCGGTTGATCATCCCCTCTTCCAGGCTCGGCGCCAGCGCGCCACGTCGGCCGTCAGGTCCAGCAGCTCCTCGGCGGAGGCGACGGACCTCGATCGGTTCACCAGGTCGGCCGGCACCCGGGCCCGGGGCTCCAGCTCCGCGAGGCGTGCCAGCAGCGTTGCGGCCGCCTCCCGGTGGT
This sequence comes from Thermoanaerobaculia bacterium, assembly GCA_041394745.1. Classification (GTDB taxonomy): domain Bacteria; phylum Acidobacteriota; class Thermoanaerobaculia; order Multivoradales; family JAHEKO01; genus JAWKHP01. The sequence continues at coordinate 15,017 of JAWKHP010000011.1, forward strand.
GTCCGGCGCGATGGTGCAGCTCGCCCACGCCGTCGAGGAACCCCGCCGTGGTCGCCGACCGCCGGCGCGGCGAAGGCCACGTCCGCCCGAAGGGGCGCGACAGCGTCCACGCTCCGAGCGCGTAGAGGAGCAGGAGCTGGCCGCCGAAGAGCGCCATCGCGTTCGCGACCCGCCGGGCTTCCGGCGAACGCACGTCGCGCAGGCCGTGGTGGAACTCGTCGAAGAACCAGGGGCCGGCGAGCTCGGTCCGCAGCGCCTCCAGCAGGCCGAGGTTCTCCTCGACGCGGGCATTCGACAGCGCGTCCGCGGGCAGCACGACGAGTCGGCCGCCGTCGGCTTCCAGGCTGAAGACCGAGACGCGCCCGTCCTCGCTCTCCCAGAGGACCTCGGGCGTCGTGCGGGGCGCCGGAACGGCGTCCGGAGTCGCCACCGTCACCTCGCCGGCACCGCCGCGGCGCGGGTGGAGGCGGGTCTGCGCGGTCACGTGGCGCTTCCACTCCCGGTAGCGCAGCGGCGGCCGGCCGCGCAGCGACGTCCGCGCCAGATGGAGGTCCTCCAGCAGCGACCGCTCGACCGAGCCCATGCCGCCGGCCGAATAGGCCACGAGAAGCGTGCCGCCCTGCCGCAGGTGGGACCTCAGCTGCGTGACCGTCGGCGGGAGCGCCGGAGCCGACCAGGGCGAGGCGAGCACCAGGGTGCCGCGCCGCGGCCAGGCGTCGGGCGGCTCGTCGAGCAGCTCGACCTCGGCCCCGCGAGCCTCCAGGTAGGCGCGCGCCGCGAGCCAGCCGGCGGGGCCGGCGGAGAGCGCGCTCGGTCCCGAGCGTTGCGCCGGTACCAGAGCGACCAGGGCGATGCCCAGGGCGGCGAGCGCGACGAGCACGACGAGCCAGGCTCGAGGGGCGCTCATGCCGGCGCCCCCGCCAGGGCTCCCTCCAGCGTCCGAGAGAGCGATTCGATCTCGGCGCGCGTCGAGCTGCGCTCCGAATAGGTCAGGCGATCGAGCTCCGCCAGCGGCCGCCGCAGCCCGGGATGCCGGCAGGCCGCGAGCAGCTCCCGACTGGTCCAGGACGGATCGACCGGACCGCCGGCCGCGACGCCGGCCGCCCACCACCAGAGCGCCTCGAGGGCTCCCGGCAGATCGCCGGCGTCGAGGCGGGCGCCCACCAGCTCGCGCCACGCCGCGGCAGACCGGGGTGCGGCAGCTGGAGCCACCGGGTCGGGGGCCGCCGGCCCCGCGGGCTTCGCCGTCTTCGTCCGACCCAGGAGCGCCCGCCCGCCGACCCAGAGCGCCGCACCGACGGCGGCGATCACGAGAGCCCAGCCGACCACCGTCCACGGGGTCGAGCCGGCGAGCACGATCCTGTCGACCAGCGCCTCGACCGCGGAGCCGACGAGGTACGCGGCGTAGGCTCGCAGCCCCGGCTCGGGCGCCTCGCGTTCGACGCGGTGCTCGGCGAGGACGCGCTCCAGGACCTGCCGTGGCGGCTCCGCGCCGATGGCCTCGGCAGCGGGTCCGGCCCCCGGCACGGCCGCCGTCGCCGGGGGCACCGAAGCCAGGGCCAGCAGCAGCAGGGGCACCGCTGCCGAGGCCCACCGGAGCGGGTGTCGACTCAAGACGCCGGCTCCCCGGCCGGCGGCGCTTCTCCCTCCAGGCGATCGAGAGCCTGCTCGAGATCGAGGGCGTCGCGCCGCCGGCGGATGTCGAAGTAGGTCAAGGCGAGGCCGAAGGCGAGGTAGAACTGCGCGATCATCTGCGCCACGGCACCGAAGAGGGCCGACGGAACGCTCAGCCAGAGGGCGCCGGTCGGTAGCGTCGCCTGGCCTCCCTCGCTCCCCACCGCGCTGCGGAAGAAGATCACCTGTTGGGCGATGGAGAACGGCAGCTGGACGACGAAGGCCAGGGCGTAGCTCACCAGGAGGCTCACGAAGAGCAACCCCAGGATCCTCGTCATCGGGTAGTCGAGGAACCGGCGACCGGGGTTGTATCGCGCCAGATCGCGGCTGCGCGTCAACGCGGCGCTTCCGCGCAGCCCCTCCTCCACCATCACGGCCACGGTCAGGGAGAGGGCCGGCACGACGTACAGGGCGCCCACCAGGCAGGCGATGAACGAGAGGCCCATGAAGAACGACGCGAGCAGCTGCGTGCCGAAGACGCCGGGCTTCAGGCCGAAGCGCCAGGACGTCGAGACGTCGGCGTCGCGACCGGCGACGACGTCCTGGGAGTACTTGCCGATCGCCGCGAAGGCGACGAGGAAGACGAGGCTGGCGACGAAGGCGAACAGGCAGCTCCAACCGACGGTGGACCAGACCCGGGTCAGATCCGGGTTCTGCTCCTCGATCCCCTCGAACATCGTCCTCATCCCCCCGACCTGGACGACGACCATGATCACCTGGAGCACGATGACGGGGCCCGCCAGCGCGAGGAAGGCCTTCGGCCCACGCCGGCGCAGCAGCTTCATCGCTTCGTCGAGCAGCACGGTGAAGCGCATCGGCTCGGAGTGCGTCGGGGTCCGGAGCTGTGTGGTCATGTCGTCCTCCTCGAGGTCGGCTGCAAGGCGATGGACAGGAACGAGATCTCGAGCGCCAGGCCGATGCCGACCTTGAGCGGGAGCGCGATGCTCGCGGTGGGGGAGAGGATCGACTCGACGCCGGCCAGCACGACGAACCACGGCAGGCAGCCTCCGAGCACGGCCAGCGCCTGCCGGCCGGCGTGGACCAGCGCCTCGCTCCGGCCCGTCTCCCCGGGAACCACCAGGGCCCGCCCCATCATCAACCCGCTGCCCGCGCACACCAGGATGAGGGTGATCTCCAGGAGGCCGTGGCCGATGACGAACGTCGCCAGCCGCCCGGCCATCGAGTAGTGCGCCGTGACGGCGAAGATCGAGCCCAGGTGGAAACCGTTGAGCAGGACGATGTAGAGGGAGCCGAGCCCCGCCAGGGCGCCTCCGGCCCACGCCGTCAGCGCCACCGAGAGGTTGTTCGTGGCGATCTTCGAGACGTTGACGGACGCCGGCGCCATCGTCGTGAGGTCGTCCGTCCAGAGCTCGCCGCGGGCCAGCCGCGCCAGGCCCTCGGGGCCGACGATGAAGGTGCCGAAGGCCGGGCTGACGAGGACGAGGGTCAGCCCCAGCAGGGCCGTGGCCGCGAAGAGCGCCACGGCGACGCCCATGCCGGGCAGATGGGCCCGGAAGGCCCGCGGGAAGGTCTCGCGGAAGAAGCTCGTCAGCCCGCCGCGCCGGGGGCGCGACCGGGGAGCCAGCGCCCGGGTTCCCTCGAGCGCCAGGGCCTGGAGCCGCGCCGCCGTCTCGGTGCCCGGGTAGCGCCACCGGGCCAGGGCCTGGTCGTGGAGGACTCGACGGTAGCCGGCGGCGAGCTCCTCGACCTCGTCGTAGTCGAGGCCGCGCCGCGACCCGAGGCTGCGCAGCCCCGCCGCGAAGGCCTCCCACACCGGCCGGCGAAGCTCCACGAAGCGCCGATAGCGCACCCTCAGCCCTCCACCTCGAGCACCCGGCGCAGGGCCTCCGGCGCCCCGTCACCTTCGGTGTCGACGCCGTGCCGTTCCAGCAGCAGCGGATCGTGACGCGCCACCAGGCGCAACAGCCTCCGCCCGAGCAGCAGGCGCTGACCGGCGTCCATCTCGCCGAAGCGGCGGAAGTAGGACTCCGCCACCGCCACCTCGCGCTCGCTCCACCCTTCCGGGATGCGGCCCAGCCGGGTCGAGGCGCCCGCCGCGTCGTGCAGCACCAGGGTGCCTCCGAAGCGGTCTCCCAGCCTGCGGCCGAGCGGGTCGAGCGCGATCATCGGCACGCCGATCAGGTAGTCGACGATGCGTACGACGTTGCGGATCAGGATGCCCTGGACCGTCGCCGGGCCGCCGGCCGCCGAGACGACCCGCAGGCGGGCCGCCGCCTTCCCCGGCGTGCGCCCCTGCATCAGGATCTCCAGCCCCGCGAAGTAGCCCCACTGCAGGAGGAACGCGGTGGTGATGACGATCGCCGTCAGCCACCCCTGGCTGCTCACGCCGAGGGCGACGAGGCCGACGAAGACGCTGAAGGAGACGGCCACCTCGAGCGCGGTGGCGATGAGCAGATCGACGGATCCGGCGAGGAGCCGGCTGCCGATCCCGGCGACGGGGAGCCCCACCTCGATGTGGTCGAGGGTGAGCAGGGAGGGATCCTGCGAAGGCCCGATGCTGTCGCCGTCCATACCTTTCGTTCCGGTCGAGCCGGAGCTCTGTTCCTTGGACCGGCCACCGATTCTAGCCGCCCGGGTGAGCCCCTTCGCCCCCGGATGACGTTCGGAAGGACAGAGGAACGTCTTTTCAGGAGGCAGGCCATGCTCTCGTCCCGAATCGATCGCTCGATCGCCGTCGCCCTCGCTCTCGCCGTGGGCCTCGCGGTGTCCGCGCAAGCCCTGCAGCCGGTGCAGATCAAGGACCTCGAGATCCTGGGGAGCGGGGACTCCGATCCCTGCGGCTTCACGACACTCGGCGGCGAGGCGATCTTCGCGGCCACGGACAACCGCGGCCGGGAGCTGTGGAAGACCGACGGGAGCTGGCTCGGAACGCAGAGGATCAAGGACATCTGGGCCTCCGGCACGCAGAGCTCCTCACCGCACGGCTTCTTTCCATTCGACAGCCCGGCCCTCGGGCCCATCGTCCTCTTCGTGGCCAACGACGGCTCCCACGGCAACGAGCTCTGGCGCACCGACGGCACGTCGGCGGGGACGCAGAGGATCACCGACGTCAGCCCGGGCACCGGGCACTCGAACCCGAGCTCGATCACCGTCCCCACGGCCGGCGGCGACGCTTTCTTCCTCGCCTTCAACCCCGCCGTCGGAACCGAGATCTGGCGCACCGACGGCTCGACGGCGAGCGTCGTCGTCGGTGGCGTCCCCGGCGGCCTCATCGCGGGGCAGATCCTCACCAGCCTCGGCGGCGACCTCTACTTCGACGGCTTCGAGCCCGCCTCGAACGTGGGAGTCGAGCTGTGGAAGGTCGACCTCCCGAGCGGCACGCCCTCGCTCGTCACCGACATCGAGAGCGGTCCCGACGGCAGCTATCCGCTCGGACTGACCTCGATCGGCGGCCAGCTCTACTTCTCCGCCTTCACGAACGCCACCGGGCGGGAGCCGTACGTGAGCGACGGCTCCACCACGACCCTGCTCGGCGACTTGACCACGACCGGTTCCGGCAACACGCAGCCGTACTCCTTCGCCGGCCTCGGCTCCTGGGTGCTGTTCCTCGGCCAGCAGGGTCTGCTGCGAACGGACGGCACGCCGGGCGGAACCTCGGTGCTCCTTTCCGGCGTCAGCCCGGCCGGCAACCTCATCGCCTCCGGCTCGAGGCTGTACTTCGCGGCCACCGCGGCCGGCGTCGGGCTGGAGCTCCACGTCACCGACGGCACGACCGCCGGGCTGGTCGAGAACATCGACGGCGGACCGGGGCAGTCGGTGCCCTTCCAGTTCGAGGCGGTGGACGTCGACGGCACGCTGGTCTTCGCCGCCGACGACGGCGTCCACGGCATGGAGCTGTGGAGCAGCACCGACGGCACCGCGGGCGGCACCGATCTGCTCTACGACCTCGAGCCGGGAGCCGGATCCTCGACCCCGAGCTGCTTCGCGCGGGCCGCGGGCCTCACCCTGCTGGGCGCGACGCAAGCTCCATGGGATCACCAGCTCTACGCCCTGGCCGACCCGGCGCTCGACTTCGGCGACGCCCCGGACTCCTACTTCACGAAGCTCGCCGCCGACGGTCCTCGCCACGCCCTCGGCAGCGGTCTCACCCTCGGGACCGAGGTCGACGGCGAGCTCGACCGGCCCTTCGATATCTCGGCGCAGGCAGATGATCTGACCTGGTTCGCCGACGAGGACGGCGTCGCGTTCGCCGCGACGTCGAGCTCGTTCGGCCTGCTCGGCATCGGCGAGACGGGCCAGGTCACGGTCACCGCCTCGGCCGCGGGCGAGCTCGACGCCTGGATCGACTTCAACGGCGACGGCGATTTCGGAGACTCCGGAGAGAAGCTCGTCTTCACGGACGGCGGTGGCTCCTCCCTCGCCGCCGGCGCCAACGTCAAGACGTTCGCCGTACCGACCAGCGCCACGCCCGGCATCAGCTACGCTCGCTTCCGGCTGACCAGCGCCGGCATCGCGTCACCGATCGGCCTCGCTCCCGACGGCGAGGTCGAGGACTACGGGGTGATCCTGGCCGCGGTCGACTTCGGCGACGCCCCCGACGCCGGCTTCGCCACCCTGCGGGGATCCGACGGTGCTCGCCACGCCCTGCTCGGACCCTTCCTCGGCGCTCAAGTCGACGCCGAGACCGACGGTCAACCGACCGCGGGCGCGACCGGCGACGACTTCGACGGCACGGATGACGAGGACGGCGTTTCGGTGCCGGCACTCCCGCCCGGCCAGATCGTCGACGTCACGGTCGAGGTGTCCTTCCAGGAGGAGGCACCGGAGGGCGGCGGCGGGACGGCGTTCCTCAACGCCTGGTTCGACTTCGACCGCGACGGCGACTGGGACGGCGTCGACGAACATCCCTTCCAGGACGTCGCGCTCTCCGCCGGCACGAACGTGCTCCAGCTCGCCGTGCCGGCCGGTGCGTCCGAAGGGACGGCGCTGGCCCGCTTCCGCGTCGCCTCCACGACCGGGCTCGGCTCGACCGGCTTCGCCTTCGACGGCGAGGTGGAGGACCATGCCGTCGAGATCGGTCTCGACGAGGCCGACCTCTCGGTCGTCAAGGACGACGGGCAGACGACGGCCGTTCCCGGCGGCCAGGTCACCTACGTCGTGACGGCCGCCAACGCCACGGGTCCCGACCCGGCCGTCGGTGCCAGGGTGGTGGACGCGTTCCCCTCCCAGCTCCACAGCTGCACGACCGACTGTGTCGCGGCGGGCGGCGCGGCCTGCACGGTCGACTCCGAGGCCGAGGGTGAGGGGATGGGGGGCGCCGGCATCGACCAGCTGGTCTCGCTGCCGGTCGGAGGCTCGGTGACCTTCACGACGACCTGCACGATCGATGCGGACGCCACGGGCACGCTCGAGAACACCGCCACCGTCGAGCCGCCGCTGGGCGTCATGGACCCGGTGGGCGGCAACGACTCGGCGATCGACGTCGACACGCTGGAGCCGACGGGCGACCTCTCGATCACCAAGACGGACGGCGTGCCCTGGGTCATTCCGCCGGCGACCCTGACCTACACCATCCAGGCGTCGAATCCGGGACCGAGCGACGCCGTCGGCGTGCAGATCGAGGATCCCTTCCCGGCCGAGGTGACGAACGTCCAGTGGGCGTGCGTCGGCGCGGACGGCGGCACCTGCGCCGCCTCCGGCTCGGGGGACATCGACGAGCTCGTCGACCTGCCGGCGGGCGCCGCCGTCACCTTCCCGGCCACGGCCGACACCGACGGCGACCCCGGCGAGAGCGCCGTCAACACCGCGACGCTGACGCCGCCCGTGGGCTTCACCGACCCGAGCCCCGGCAACGACAGCGCCACCGACGTCACCCACTACGTGGACGGTCTCGAGATCTTCATGGACGGGTTCGAGAGCGGCGACACGTCGGCATGGGACGTCGCCGTCGGCGGGGCCGCACCGGTCATCCTCCTGCCGGAGGCCGTCGCGGTGTGGGAGGAGACCCTGCACCTGGACGCCACCGCCCTCGAGCGCAGCGGACGGCGCTCGACCCGCCTCGTCAGCGGTCGCTCGGAGGACGGGGCCGCGCTCTTCGAGGTCGTCCTCGAGACCGAGCGTGGCCGCTACCGCCTGCGTCCGCGCGCTCGCACCGAGTCGGGAACGTGGATCGAGGGCGAGGCCCGCCGGCTCGACGCGGTGCCGGAGCGGCTCGGGCTCTCGTGGCGCGGCGCGCTCGGCAAGGGAGTGGCCGACGGTCGCCTCCTCCTCTCGGTCGACGGCACCTTCATCGGTCTCCTCGAGGGCGTCGCCGACGCGGGCGGATCCCTGCGCCGCGTCCAGATCCACGGCGTGCGCGAAGTGGGCCGCCGTCGTCGGGATCGACGGGGACGGGTGGCAGTGTGGTGGGGGAGGGGCCTTGGAGGGTGGTCGCTGAGGGTGCCGCCTGCACCCGGGCCGGTGGAGGTGTGCGGAGCGTGGGAGTTGAGGTCTCTCCCCCGGTCGAGACGACAAGGGGGCCCGGACGGGAAAAGTGAGCCTGTTCTATTTTTTTCCGCCCTCCCCCCCTGGTCGTCTCGACCGGAGTGAGACCTCAGCTCCGGACCGTGCGGACCCCGCCGGTCCGGGTGCAGCGGCAGGACCCTCAGCCTCCTCGCCCTCCAACTCCCGCAGCAGATCGGCAGCCTCCAGGGTGTCGGGGTGGTCCGCGCCGCGCCGTGCGACGCTCGCGGCGTGGAGGTCGCGGGGTCAGGCGGGTCGCGTTCGTCAGAGCCGGCCCTGGGACCGGCGGAGGACCTCGGTGAGTCGGCTGGGGTCGAGGTCTCGGGGTGGTCGGCGCCGAGCACTCCGGGCCTGATCGCGCGAGCACCGGCCTGAGCTCCGCCGGTTTTCGTCCGATGCCTCTGCGAGCCGTGGTGGAGGGACGCCAGGGCACTCCGGGCGCGCAGCGCCGACGCCGCCTCCTCGCCGTCGACCTCGCGCAGGCCCTCGATCGAGGTCCGGTAGAGCTCCTCCGCTCTCCCGCCGGCCCTGGGTTGCCCGGAGTTCGGCCGCAGGCTCACCGAGTACCAGCAGCCGCCGAGACTGGGGCTCGTGGCGCGGATGTCGATGGCCTCCTGGAGGGGGCCCGGCCTCCTTCCGACGGTGCCGGCCTGCAGGGCCAGCGCCAGGTTGTGGAGGGCGGTCGCCGTATCGCCGTTGGTGGCACCGAGCACCCGTCGCCGCCCCTCGACCGCCCGGCGGCCCAGCCTCTCCGCCTCCTCGAAGCGCCCGATCTCGGTCAGTGGCGCTCCAGGTTGTTCACCAGACGCGCGTCTGCGGATGATCGGGGCCGAGCGCCCGTTCCTGGCCGGCGAGCGCCTCGGCGAAGAGCCGCGCCGCCTCGTCGTAGCGGCCGAGGCCGTAGAGGCCTGTGGCCGCCCGTTGATTGGTGAATAGCCCCGATCCCCGCCGAGGATCGACGACGCACCCCAGCGTGTATGGTCGAGTGGCCCTGACCCGTCGGAAGCGCTGTTCGTACCAGTAGAGGTCCGCCAGCTCCTCGAGGCTGCGCAGGGTGTCCGGATGCTCCTCCCCGAGGACCGTCGTGCGCACGTCGAGCACGCGACGGTGATCGGCTCCGCGGCCTCGTAGTCGACGGCCCGGAAGAGGGCGACCCCCAGGGCGGCGGCCGCCTGAGGGCCTCGGGCGTGCGGGCTTCGAGTCCTCCGGAGAGCTCGACCGCCCGGCAGGTGGCTCGCCTCCTCCGCCCGTCCGAGCGCCGGTGCGCCCGATGGTGAGGCGCAGGGCGGTCGTTTCCACGGCCGGCAGCTCGGCGAACGTCGATGCGTCGGTGTCGAGGCGCTCGGCCGCCTCGGCGAGCACGTCGGCGACCGCAACGTCGCGCCCCTGCGCCCGGGCGGGGTCGACCGAGGAGAGGAGGTCGCCGAGGAAGTCGGAGACCGCGACCGCCTTGGCCGCCTCCTCCTCGGCGCGGCCGCGCGCCAGCTCGGCCTGGGAGCGCAGTCGCCGCTCGCCCACGAACCCGGCCGCCAGCAGGACGGCGAGCGCGAGCCCGGCGGCCACGCCGCCCCGGTTGCGGCGCACGAACCGCCCCAGGCGGTACCTCCACGTGCTCGGACGCGCGGCGATCGGCCGGCCCTCGAGGTAGCGCTCGATGTCCTGCCCGAGCTGCTCCGCGGAGGCGTAGCGCCGGGCCGGCTCGGGCCGGAGGGCCTTCAAGCAGAGCAGGTCGAGGTCGCGCGGGATCCCCTTCCGTCGCGAGCTCGGCGGCGGCGTCGATTCCCGCGCCAGCGCGCCGAGATCGAGCACGGCGCGCTCGTGCGGCCTGGCGCCGGTCAGCAGCTCGTAGAGGACGACGCCCAGGGCGTAGACGTCGGTGGCGGTCGTGACCGGCTCGCCCCTCAGCTGCTCGGGCGCCGCGTACTGCGGGGTGAGCACCCTCTCGCCGGTTCGGGTTCGACCCTCCCCCGGATCTCCCGCGAGCAGCTTGGCGATGCCGAAGTCGAGGAGCTTCGTCCGTCCGTCGGCGTCGACGAGGACGTTGCTCGGCTTCAGGTCGCGATGGACGATGAGGTTGCGGTGCAGGTAGCTGACCGCGTCCACGACCTCGAGGACCAGCCGCAGCTTCCCCTCGATGCCCGGCGCGCGATCCCGGCAGTAGGCGGTGAGGGGGACGCCTTCGACGTACTCCATGGCGAAGTAGGAGCGGCCCTCGTCGGTGACGCCGCCGTCGAGCAGCCGTGCGATGTGCGGGTGGCTCAGGCCCGCCAGCAGCTGGCGCTCCGCCAGGAAGCGGGCGCGGATCTCGGGCGTCTCCATGTCGAGGTGGAGGAGCTTCAACGCCACCTTCTGCTCGAAGGCACCGTCGTCCCGGACCGCCAGGTAGACGGCCCCCATGCCGCCGTGGCCGAGCACCGAGAGGGCGCGGTAGGGGCCGATGCGCAGACGCGGCCGCGACGCCGTCTCGAGCTCCGAGCCGGCCGCCGAGCCGATCGCGTCCGAGAGCTCGTCGAGGTAGCTGCCGGCCTCCTCGTGGGCGCTCAACAGCTCCTCGAGCTCGCGACGCAGCGCCCCGTCTCCCCCACAGGCCCGGTCGAGGAAGCTCGAGCGCTCCTCGCCGGACCGCTCGAGCGCCTCGGTGAAGAGCTCCTCCAGACGATCGCCGGCTCCCTCGCTCGTCGGGCCCATGGCGTCAGAGGGCCGCAGGCCGCAGCTCGCGATGGAGCCAGGCCCGCGCCAGGGTCCACCGCCGCTTGACCGTGGCCGCCGAGATCTCGAGCGCCTCGGCCGTCTCTTCGACCGTGAGGCCTCCGAAGCAGCGGCACTCGACGACGCTGCCGAGGGTGGGCCGCTCGCTCTCGAGGCGGGTCAGGGCCTCGTCGAGAGCCAGAAGCTCCTCGCCGCGGCCGGCCGAGACCAGGGTCTCCTCGTCGAGGGGTACCGGGCTGTCGGTCCCTCCGCGCTTCAGCCTCTGGTGCCAGCGCGCGTTGTCGACGAGGATGCTCCGCATGGCCTTCGAGGCGATGCAGAAGAACTGCCGCCGGTTCTCGAAGCGAATGCCGTCCGCCCGCGCCAACCGCGCGTAGGCCTCGTGCACGAGGCTGGTGGTGCCCGGATCGACCGCGGAGCGCCGCCGGCCCCGCTTGGAGCGGGCGAGCAGCTTGAGCTCTCCGTACACCAGGGGCATGAGGCGGTCGAGGGTCGACGCCGATCCCTGTCGCCCTTCCTCGGCGAGCTCGCGCAGGAGGCGAGTGATCTCGCCCGCGTCCGGCACCGTGTCCTGAGGCACGAGCGGCCATCGTAGCAGGGCCGGCGGGGTCCCTGCGCCGTCAACCCGGAGGCCGCCGGCACGTATCCACGGAGCGAGGGCTTGACAAACCCGGCCCATGTGCTAAGAATTTAGCCAATTGCTAACTTTCCTAGCACGGAGAGACCACGTGACCTCATCCCGACAGGAGCTTTCGGCCCGCGAACGACAGATCATGGACGTCGTGTGGCGCCTCGGCGAGGTGACGGCGGCCCAGGTGCGCGACGAGCTGCCCGACGCGCCGAGCTACTCGGCGGTCCGCGCGCTCTGCGCATCCTGGAGGAGAAGGGCATCTCAAGCACCGGCAGGAGGGGCGGCGCTACGTCTACCTCCCCACGGCGCCACGCAGCCGCGCCCAGCGTTCGGCCCTGCGGCGCATGGTGCGCACCTTCTTCGAGAACTCTCCCGAGCGCGCGGTGGCCGCCCTGCTGGACCTCGAGTCCGGCGACATGACCGCCGAGGAACTGGATCGCCTGGCCGAGCTCGTGGAGCGGGCTCGCCGGAGCGGGAGGTAGAGCGACGGCATTCCCGATTCCCGACCCCTCCACCCTGACCGAGCTCTTCGACGCCACGCCTCTCGAGTGGACCGTGCGCGGCAGCCTCCTCGTGCTGGGGGCCGCCCTCGTCGCGCGGCTGCTGCGCCGCTCCGCCTCGCGCCACCTCGTCTGGGCCCTTTCCCTCGTCGGCCTGCTCGCCCTGCCCGCGATCGCGGCGCTGGTGCCTGCGGTGGGCCTGGCCGTGCCCCCGGCGGCCTCCGACACCGTGACCCTCACGGACGGGCTCGACGGCGGCCTCCCGCGCCTGGCCACGGCTCCGGACACGCGACGCGGCGGGATCACGAGGAACGCCGTCGACGGCCTCGGTTCGCTGGGCGCCTCTGCCCCGCCGATCGACGAAGGCCCTCGGTCGTCGCACTCCGTGTCCGCAGCCGGCGCCGCGGTGAGGCACCGCGAGGGCGGCGGTCCGCGACCGCTCGAGCCGACGACACGGCCTCGCCACCGGCTCCGGTGGATCGCCGGTCGGAGGGTGCCGGAGCCGCGCCCGGCGCAGGCGACACGACAGGCGCCTCCGTGGATCGCCGGTCGCGGAGTGCCGGCGGCGCGGGCGAAGGGACGGGTGCCTCCGTGCCGTGGTCGCTGTTGCTGCCGTTCGCGGCGACGCTCTGGTGGCTCGGGACCCTGGCCGGCGCGGCCGTGCTGGGCCTCGATCTGCTCGGTCGCCGGCGCCTGCTCGCTACGGCCGACGCCCTCGAGGATGCGGCCTGGGCCGCCAGCCTCGCCGAGGCGGTGGCCGGCGGGTGCCGGCGGGTGCGGCTGTACGTCAGCGAACGGGTCGCGGTGCCGGTGACCTGGGGCCTGGCGCGGCCCGTCCTGCTCCTTCCGGCCGGTGCGACGGAGTGGACCGCCGAACGGCGGCGCCACGTCCTCCTGCACGAGCTGGCCCACGCGCGGCGCGGCGATGCCACCTGGAAGGTCGTGGCGCGCCTGGCGTGCGCCCTCCACTGGCCCAACCCCCTCGTCTGGTGGGCGGCCTCCCGGCTCGAGGCCGAGAGCGAGCTCGCCTGCGACGACCGGGTGCTGGCGATGGGCGTACGCCCCTCCGGCTACGCGGGCGACCTGCTCGAGATCGCACGGCGCATCGGCGGCCGCACCCAGCTCGCCGCGGCCATGGCGGGGCGCCGCTCCGGCCTCGCTCCGCGGGTCCGCGCGATCCTCGAGGAGGGCCGGGATCGCTCCGCTCCGGGCTTGCGGGGAGCGCTCGTGGCCCTGGTGCTCACCCTCGGGCTGGTCGTCCCCGCGCTCGCCGTCGTCCAGCTCGAGCGGCGCGACGTCGTGTCCCTGATGTCCGCCCCGGCGGCCCTGCCCGTGGTCGGTGGGCAGGCGAAGCCGGCGCCGGCCCCACGGCGCGACCCGGCCGCCCGCGACCGCCGCGACGCCGCGCCGGAGCGGTTGCGCACGGAGACCGTCGTGATCGTGACGGACGCCGACGGCGACGCGGAGTCCTCGACCGAGACCTCCATCGCGAGCTTCTCGGCGGGCCCCGCCACCGAGGCAACGGCCACCGCGTCGTGGAGCCGGTCGGCCGGCGATCTGGGAACGCCGCCGACACCGCCCACGCCGCCGACTCCCCCGACGCCGCCGACTCCCCCGACGCCGCCCGCTCCGCCGACCCCTGCGGTGGCGCCTGCCGCCCCGGCCCCGCCGGCGCCGCCGGCTCCGCCGGCCCCTCCCGCGCCGCCCGCTCCCCCGGCACCCGCCATGGCGGGCATGATCCTCGACGACTGCGGCCGGACCCGCAGCACCAACGTGCACGGCGAGGACGACGACCTCGACATCACCGTCAAGAGCGATCGCTGCCGCCTCGAGGTCAGCCTGTCCGGCGACATCGAGTACACCGAGGCCGAGGACGGCATCGCGCACATGAGCCGCAATGCCCTCTTCGACCTCGAGCTGCGCCGCGACGGCGAGACCCGGCGGCTCCGCGCCGAGCCGGGCGACGCAGGCGCGCCTCGCTACACCTGGTGGGTCGGAGGCGACGAGCGCGCCTTCGACGCCGAGGCACGCGCCTGGCTGGCGGACATGCTCCCGCGCCTCTTCCGGGCCGCCGGCATCGACGTCGAGGGGCGCACCCGCCGCATCCTCGCCCGCTCCGGAGTCGACGGCGTCTTCCGCGAGATCGAGCTCGTTCCCGGCGACTACGTGACCCGCCGCTACCTCACAGCCCTGATGGAGGCGACCGAGCTCGATCGCTCACAGCTGAGACGGTGGACGGAGACGGCGGGCCGTCGCCTGGAGTCGGACTACGAGCTCGCCGAGGCCCTCTCGACGTTGCCGACCGCCGCGCTCGCAGACCGCGACGTGCAGCGGGCGTTCGTCGAGGCCGCGCGGAGCATCGACTCCGACTACGAGCTGCGCCGCACGCTGGCGGGACTGCTCGAGACGGAGCGCCTGTCGGTGGACCTCCTCGACCCCATCCTCGCCGCCGCCGGCTCGATCGAGTCGGACTACGAGCTCGCCGAGCTGCTGCTGGCCGTGGTCGCGCAGTACCCGGCGGGGCCCCTCCCGGCCGACTTCTACTCCGCGATCACGACGATCGACTCCGACTACGAGCTGCGCCGCACGCTGGTGCCGGCCGTCGAGCGGGCGATGTCGCAGGACGACCTGGTCTCTGTGCTCCACACGGCGCGTTCGATCGACTCCGACTACGAGCTCGCCGAGCTCCTGGTCTCGATCGCGCGGAGCAAGAGCCTCGAGGGCGCCGCCCGCGACGCCTACCTCGAGGCCCTGGACACGATCGGCAGCGAGTACGAGCACGACCGCGCCGCCGCCGCCCTGGTTCGCCGCAGCTGACGGCGACGCCCCCGGCGGTCAGGCGACCCGGCGGCCGCGCAGGGGGACCGGTTCCAGGGGGTCGGGGGGCGGGCAGGGCTCGAGGCGGCGGGGCGGTCGGCGGCGCATGCCGGTGATCAGGGCGACGGCTCCGACGATCAGTCCCGCGGCCAGGCCGATGCGCGGGCTCAGCGCCTCGCCCGCCAGCGCCCAGCCGAGGAGCACGGCGACCACCGGGTTGACGAAGGCGTAGGTGCCCACCAGCGCCGGGCTCGCCACGCGCAGGAGCCAGACGTAGGCGGAGAACCCGGCCAGCGCCCCGAAGACGATCAGGTAGCCGAGGGCGAGCAGGGACTTGGGGCTCGCCGCCGCCGCATCGAAGCGGCCGCCTTCGCCGAGGGCCAGCCCGACGACGACGAGGAGACCGCCCCCGGTGAGCATCTGCAGGGCGGTCGACATCCGCGGTGAGGCGGGCAGCCCCGCCCCGCGCGAGACCAGAGAGCCCGCGGCCCAGAGCAGGGTCGCCGCCGTGAGCGTCAGCGCCCCGATCGGATCGACTCCCTCTCCGCCGACGAGCGACGAGGGGCCCACCAGGAAGGCGACGCCGACGAGCCCGAGACCGATCCCCCACCAGACCCGGCGCGGCGGCGCGGAGCCTCCCGGCCGCAGCGCCTCGAGAACGACCATCCAGAGCGGCACCATGGCGACCAGCAGAGCCGTCAGGCCGGACGGCACGCGGGTCTCCGCCAGGCAGACCAGACCGTTGCCGCCCAGCAGCAGGAGGGCGCCGACGACGGCCGACCACCCCCACTCGCGACGGGTCGGCCGCGCGACGCCGCGCCAGCGCGCCCAGCCGTAGAGCAGCGAGCCGGCGATCAGGAAGCGAACGCCCGCCATGAGCAGCGGCGGGAGCGTCTCCACCGCGAAGCGGATCGCCAGGTACGTCGAGCCCCAGATCACGTAGACGGTGGCGAGGCCCGCTCCCAGGGCCAGCGACGAGACCGGCTGCTCACTCCGCGTCATCGGAGCCTTCCTCGCCCAGGGGGAGCCGCGAGCTCTCCCGGATGGTTTCCAGCACGACGGTGGTGCGCGTGGAGGTGACGGCCGGGATCGAGCCCACCCGCTCGCGCAGGAACCGGCCGAGATCCCCGGCATCCCGTGCCACCACCTTGGCGAGGTAGCAGTCCTCGCCGGCGATGTGATGGACCTCGAGCACCTCGTCGAGCTCCGCCAGCTCCCGGGCGCTGTCGTGACGGCCCGGCGACTCGTCGGTGCGGACGAAGACGAAGGCGGTCAGCCCGAGCCCTACCTGACGCGGCGCCACACGCGCCTCGAAGGCCGTGACCACGCCGCGCGATTCGAGCTTCCGGATGCGCTCCAAGATTGCGGACGGCGTCATGCCCACACGCCGGCCGATCTCGGCGTTCGACGTCCTGGCATCTTTTTGAAGAATCGACAGAATCTGCCTATCCGTACCGTCGATCATTCGTTGATTCTAGATGTATACAAGCGATTCGTCAATACCGCGGGCTCGAAACGAGCCGCTCCGGCGGAACGTCCCGAGGACGTTCCGTCCCTGGCACCGATCCCGCAACCCGATCGAGCATGGCCTTCGCCCGGACCTCCCGCCCCGCCGACGCGGCACTCGCCCCCGCCTGGCTGGTGCTCGGCGGCGAGATCGCGGCGGCCCTCCTGCTCGCGCCCTTCGCCCTCCTCCTGCTGCTCCCCCTGATGGCGATCGGAGGCGCGATCCGGGCCGTGGGGCTCGGCCTCCACGGGCTGGCGGTGCTGCCTCGCCGCCGGAGCCTCGAGGTGGAGGCGGAGGGGGTCGCGCTCTCCTGGTCCGGCGCCGAGGGAGAGTCCGAGGCGGCACTGGCCGACGGCATCGAGCTGCTGCTCGAGGCCGCCCGGCGTTGCGGCGACGTCAGCGGAGTGCACGAGGTCGTTCTCGAGGCCGCACCCGAGGTCCCGCGGTGCGTCGCGCTGTCCTCCGGGCAGGGCGTGGGCGGCGAGCTCGCCGCGGCGCTCGACGGGCGGCGCGTCGCCTACGGCACGCTCGTGCTCGACGGGGGAGCGCTGCGGCTCGCCGTGGAGGTCGACGCGCGCAGCGACCGCGGCGGCCGCCTGGCCGTCGAGCTGCCCGCCGATCGCTGGCTGGCCTGGACGCGGGTGCTGCTCGACCTCGCCCCCACGTGGGGCTTCCGGGTCCGCGCGGCCGGTCTGGCGCTCCCCTCCGGCGAGCTCGACAGCGCCGCCGCCTGAACCGTCCGACCGCCTCAGCAGGGCGGCGAGCCGAAGCGCGGCAGGAGCCGCGGCACCCGCTCGAGATAGCGCCGGTACTCGTCGCCGAAGCGCTCGGCGAGCTCGCGCTCTTCGAGGAGGATCACGAGATAGAGAGTCGGGACGCTGAGCAGGAAGAGCACGTAGAGACCCGGGTAGTTGAGGATCAGGGCGAAGGCGAACAGCGACACCAGGACCGCCAGATACCGCGGATTGCGGGTCCGGGCGTAGATGCCGTCGGTGAGCAGGACGCCCGGGTCGGCGCTCGAGAGCTCCGGCGTGCCGGTCAGGATCGAGAACCGGAGGTGCTTGCGGCAGGCGCGTTCGATCGCGATGGCGACGCCGTAGAAGGCCAGGCCGACCAGCGCCAGCGGCCAGGAGAAGGGCCACGGATCGCCCAACAGGACCGAGCGCCACGGCACCAGCACGGCGATCAGTGCCACGCAGACCAGACCCACGACCAGGTAGGTGACCGCCGGGCCGCGGCGGCGCCAGAACCCCGCGAAGGGGTGGATCAGGTACCAGTAGAGCACCGCGGCCGGGATCGACACGACGAGCAGCACCGCCAGGAAGTAGCGCGCCGCATGGAGCCAGGCGATCACGACAAACCGTAGGAGGCGTGCACGGTCCGCGGCCTACCGATGAGGCGGGGTACCTCGACGATGAAGAGGTGGTAGTACTCGTCGTCCGGCGGGCCGTCCGGAATGCGACACTCGTCGTCGATCGTCGAGAAGGTCCCGGGGCAGAGCGAGACGCCGGTCAGCGCCTCCACCAGCGCCGGAACGGTGTTGCTGTGGCCGACGACGACCACCAGCCCCCCGCGCTCCGAGGAGAGCAGCGCATCGGCGAGGGCATCGGCGGAATCGACCGACGCGGGTAGATCGAGGACGGGGGCCGTCAGGCCGCACTCCCCCAGGCCGCCCGCCTCCGTCACCGTCTGGATGCGAATCGGCACCCCCAGCTCCAGGGCCAGGGGCTCGGCGGTCAGCGCCGTCCGGCACAGGTTCGTGGCGTAGACGGCCGCCACGTCGGCCCCGCCGACGACGTCGACCAGGGCCTCGGCGCGCTGCCGCCCCTCCGGCGTGAGCACCGGGTTGGCTCCGCCCGCCTTCTCGGCGTGGCGCACCACGACGACGGTGGTGACCGATCGGGCCCAGCAGATCCACAACGAGAAGAGGGCAGCGACCAGACACAGGAGCGCCGCACCCGGCCATCCCACGACGCGCCGCCAGCTGCGATCGGGCATCCGTCTACACTACCGGAACGCCGAGACGATCGAACAGGAAGGCCAGCTCGAGAGCCCGCTCGCGCAGCGCCTCGTACCGGCCGGAGGGTCCGGCATGCCCCGACCCCATCTCGGTCTTGAGCAGCAGGCCGTCGGTGGCCCCGGTCCTCGCGCGCAGCCTCGCCACCCACTTGGCCGGCTCCCAGTACTGGACCCGCGGATCGTTCCAGCCGGCCGTCACCAGCAGGGCCGGCAGGGGGCGCTCGCCGACGTTCTCGTACGGCGAGTAGCCGAGCAGACGGCGGAAGACCTCCGGGTCGGACGGATCCCCCCACTCCTCGTACTCGGTGACGGTGAGCGGAAGGGACGGATCGAGCATCGTGTTGGCGACGTCGACGAAGGGCACCAGGGCGAGCGCCGCGGCGAAGAGATCCGGGCGGCGGTTGAGCACCGCCCCGACGAGGAGCCCGCCGGCGCTCCCGCCCCGCATGGCGAGACGTTCGGGGGCCGTCCAACCCTCGGCGACGAGGTGCTCCGCGCACGCCTCGAAGTCCGAGAAGGTGTTCTCCTTGCGCTCGAGCTTCCCCGCCTTGTGCCACGCCTCGCCCAACTCGCCTCCGCCACGCACGTGCGCCACGGCGTGCACGAAGCCCCGCTCGAGGAGCGAGAGCGTGTGCGGCGAGAAGGCGGGGTCGATCGAGATCCCGTAGGCGCCGTAGCCGTAGAGGAGGCACGGCGCGCCGCCCGAGCGCGCGACGTCGCGACGGGCCGCGAGGGTGATCGGGACCCGAGCACCGTCGCCCGCCGTCGCCCAGAGCCGTCGGGCCTCGTAGAGCTCGGGCTGGTAGCCGCTCGGGATCTCCTGGCGCTTCACCACGTCGAGCGACCGGTCGGCGGGCCGGTAGTCGAACCAGGTGTAGGGCGTGACCGGAGAGCTGTAGCCGAAGCGGTAGACGTCGGCGTCGGGCTCGAGGTTCTCGTCGAGCGAGAGGGCGTGCACCTCCTCCGGGAGCTCGACGAGATGGTCGCCGCCGCTCTCGGGCGCGAGGACGCGCAGCCGCCGCAGGCCGTCCTCGCGCTCGACCAGGACGACGAAGTCGCGGAAGAGGTCGAAGGCGTCGAGCTTGACCCGGTCGCGGTGTGCGACGACTTCGCGCCAGGAGCTCGGATCGGCGTCGCCGAGCGGCCGGCGCATCAAACGGAAGTTCTCGGCCTCCCGATTGGTGAGCATCCAGAGCTCGTCGCCCCGGTGGTCGACGACGTACTCCACCTCCTGCTCGCGCGGCGCGACCAACACGAGCGGGGACTCCGGGGCGGCAGCGGGCAGCAGGCGGGTCTCCGAGGTCACCGCGCTCCCCGTCTCGACGAAGAGCCAGTCGCCGCTGCGGCTGCGGTCGACGTCGACGAAGAAGCGCTCGTCCTCCTCGACCCAGACCTCGGCCGACGTCTCCTCGCCGAGCCGGTGGCGGAGCACGCGGTAGGGACGGCGGCTGGCGTCGAGCTCCACCGCCAGCAGGGTTCGTGAGTCGCTCGCCCACGCCACCGAGCCGGAGAGGCCGTCGAGGCGGTCGGAGAGGAGCTCTCCCGTCTCGAGGTTCCGCACGACGAGCGTGAAGCTCTCGTCGCCGTCGGTGTCGAACGAGTAGGCCAGGAGCCGGTGGTCGGGGCTGGTCTCGCAGGCACCGAGATCGAAGTAATCGTGCCCCGCGGCGAGCGCGTTGACGTCGAGGAGGACCTCCTCCGGCGCCGCCGCCGTCCCGCGCTTGCGGCAGACGATCGGGTAGGCGCCGCCGCGCACGGTCCGCGAGTAGTAGAGCCACTCGCCGTCGCGGTAGTAGGGAGAGGAGTCGTCCTCGCGGATGCGGCCGAGCAGCTCCCTGTAGAGCGCCTCGCGGTCCTCCGCCAGCGGCGCCAGGACCGCCTCCGTGTACGCGTTCTCCGCCTCCAGGTACTCGCGCACGGCCGGATCGTCGCGCTCGCGCAGCCAGTGGTACGGGTCGACGCGTTCGACCCCGTGCACGAGGGTGCGGTGACGACGCCGCGGGGCGATGGGAGGCCGGAGATTCATGCTCTGCGGACGTGGGGGAGGGGCTCGTCCCCTCCCGGGCGGGGGCTCACCCCAGCCGCCCGGCCCTCTCCAACCGCTCCAGGTGCGCCCGCGCCTGCCGTTCCGCCAGCGGCCAGGCGATCCGCGGGGTGTCGTCGTAGACGGTCTCCAACATGTCGGCCGGCTCGCGCAGGCCGGAGCGCCACGCCTCGAGGATCCGCTCCTCGCGCCAGCGGCGGTGGTCGATGGTCTCGTCGAGCTTGGCGGCGGGATCCGCCAGGGTGGGACCGTGGCCGGGGAAGAGGGTGCGGGGGGCGAGCTCGCGCACGCGAGCGAGCGACGCGAGGTAGTCGTCCATGTTTCCCAGCGGCGGGTCGACCACGATCATCGAGATGCCGGAGACGAGATCGCCGCAGAGCATCGAGCCGAAGGTCTCGTCGAGGAACGCGAGGTGGCCGGGGGCGTGGCCGGGGATGTGATGGAGGCGCACCGGAAAGGGCGTACCGTCCCGGCCGAGGTCCCGCTCGTCTCCCTCGGCGAGCTCACCGTCGACCGGCACGCGCCCGGCGAGCAGGCGCGCCGTCTCGGAGTGGGCCAGGACCGGGACGCCCAGACGCTCCCGCAGGCGTGCCGCGCCGCCGACGTGGTCGGGATGGTGGTGGGTGAGCCAGATGGCCGTCGTCCGGCGGCCGAGGCGCTCCTCGGCGGCCGCCAGGGCCTCGGCGAGCCGGTCCGCCTCACCCGCATCCGGCGAGCCGGGGTCGACCAGAACGGCCGCCCCGGTCCCCAACAGGTAGGCGTTGGTGAAGGCGGCCGGCGGAAGGGTGGGCGTCGGCTGCGGGAAGAGCAGCACGCCGGGCCGGAACTCGATCGTCCGGTGGGGGCCGAGGTTGGCCTCCACCGGCTCCCGGAGGCGTCGCAGCCCGGCCTCCGGTCCGTCCTCTGCGAGCACTCGCAGGATGTGGAGGATCGGCGGCGCCGCGATCACCTCTCCCCGCTCCCAGCGTTCGACGCCCTCGGCGGGCCGGATCCACTCCCCCTCCTCGGCCTCGCGTCCGTCGACCGCGGGCTGTGCGGCCCGTTGCGGCGGCCACTCGAGGAGGAAGAAGCGATTGTCGAAGCGCAGCGGGCCGAGCGGCGGCGTCAGCCAGCGGCCGGCGTAGACGAGGGAGTCGGCCGAGGGGACGAGACCGAGGGTCCGGATCCCGTCCTCGAACGACGTCTCCCGTGCCGCGATCGCGCGCCGTACCGCCTCGACCTCGCCGCCGCCGGGGCCGGCGCCAGGCAGGATGCCGATCTCCTCGAAAAGCTCACGCAGCGCCGCCGTGACGAGGCCCGGTACGAGGATCGGCCCGAGCTCCTCGACTCCGGCCAGCACGCACTCCGGCAGAGCCGCCCCGGCCGGCGCGTCGGACACCCCCGACGGCGCACCGTCGATCGTCGCGCCGAGGTCGCGCTTCGAGACGCCGCCCCCGGGGAAGGCGTGCCAACCGCCCATGAAGGACATGGTGCGCGCGCGGCGGATCCAGTAGACCTCGACCGCGCCGGCCGCGCCCCGGCGCCAGGGGACGACCCCGGCGGACGGTCGCGGCTGCGGCGGCGCCGGCAGCTCCACCTCGCCCGCGGCGATGCGCTCCAGCACCCGTTCGTAGAGGGACGGCCCGCTCATCCCGCGGAGTGTAGCGCCCGGGCCGACTCCGGCGTGACGCCGTGCTGCTAGATTCGGCGCCGTGCCCCGACCTCCCGACGTCGCCGGCTCCGTGGCCGGGATCCCCGGCTCGGTGTACTCCGCCCTGGCCGACCGGCTCGCCCGGTTCGAGGGCACGGTCTACCCCCTCCACGTGGGCGACACGTGGATGGAGCCGCCCGAGGGGTGCCGGATGGAGGACTTCCGGGTCGCCGACCACCCCGGGATGCACCGCTACGCGAGCCCGCAGGGCTTGCCGCAGCTGATCGAGGCGATCGCCGGCCGCCTCTCCGAGCGCACCGGGCTCGCCACCGAGCCGTCGTCGGTGCTGGTCGCCGCCGGCGCCACCGGCGCGCTCGGAGCGGTCGCCGGCGCGATCGTCGATCCGGGGGACGAGGTGCTGATCCTGGCACCGTACTGGCCGCTCATCTCCGGCATCGTCCGCTCCTTCCACGGCACGCCGGTGCCGGTGCCGGTCCTGGGCCGCGCCGGCTCCGCCGAGGAGGTGACGACGGCGCTCGACGATCTGCTCACCGAGCGCACGGTCGCCCTCTACCTGAACACGCCGAACAACCCGACCGGGCGCGTGCTGCCGCGCCCGTGGGTCGAGGCGCTCGCCGAGTGGGCGCGGCGTCACGACCTGTGGCTCCTCTCCGACGAGGTGTACGAGGAGACCCTCTACGAGGGAGAGCACGTCTACGCCCGTCCGCTGGCGCCCGAGCGCACCTTCTCCGCCCACTCCTTCTCGAAGGCCTACGGCATGGCCGGAAACCGCTGCGGCTGGGTGGTGGGACCGGCGGAGGTGATGGGCGAGCTGCGCAAGGTGTCGACCCACACGTTCTACTCGACGCCCACCGCCTCGCAGCTCGCCGCCGTGGCCGCCCTCGAGGACGGGCGCGGCGAGCGCTGGGCCGCCCACGCCCGCGAGCTCTACCGCGCGATCGGCGGCGAGGCGGCGGAACGCCTCGGCGTCGAGGCGCCGGCGGGCAGCACCTTCCTCTTCCTCGACGTCGCCGACCGGCTCGACGAGCGCGGGCTGGGCGGCTTCCTCGAGGACTGCGCCGACCGCGGCCTCTTCCTCGCGCCCGGCCCGAGCTTCGGCCCCTACCCGACATCGGTCCGGGTCTGCTTCACCGCGGCCCCACCCGAGGTGGTGCGCGAAGGGGTCGGCGTGCTGGCCGGGCTGCTCGGGCGCTGAGACGCCTCCTGCGGGAGGCGGGGCCTTCCTTGACCGTTTCCATTTATCTGACTAAAGTCAGAGAATGACCGCGGCGCCCGGCACTCCGCCCCTCGAAGCCGATCAGATCGCCGGCGTCCGCAGCTTCCACCGGATGGTGACCGAGCGCGTCGGCGCCCTCCACGACCACTACCTCGGCCGTCATCGCCCACTGGGCGAGTCGCGTCTGCTGTGGGAGATCGGCGACGGCGAGGCGGAGATTCGCCAGCTGCGCGGCCGGCTGGGGCTCGACTCCGGCTACATCAGCCGGCTGCTCACCTCCCTCGAGGAGGAGGGCCTCGTGCGGGTCGGACCGAGCCCGAGCGATCGCCGCGTGCGCAGCGTCCGGTTGACCACCCGCGGGCGGCGCGAGCGGGCGACCCTGGACCGGCTCTCCGACTCCCTGGTCGGCTCGCTGCTCGAGCCGCTCTCCGCCCGGCAACGCCAACGTCTGACCGCGGCCATGGCGGAGGTGGAGCGCCTCTTGGTCGCATCGATGGTGGAGCTGGAGGCCGCCGACCCGACGCAGGACCATTCGGCCCGCTGGTGCCTGGAGAGCTACTTCGCGGAGCTCGGCGCCCGCTTCGAGCGAGGCTTCGACCCGGCGACGAGCCACACTCCCGATCCGGCCGTCTTCCTGCCCCCGGGAGGCCTCTTCCTGCTCGCCCGTCTGCGCGAGGAGCCCGTCGGCTGCGGCGCCCTGCAGCTGGCGGACCCCGAGACCGCCGATCTCAAGCGCATGTGGGTCGCGCCCAAGGCGCGCGGCCTCGGCCTGGGCCGCCGCCTCCTCGCCGAGCTCGAGCGCCGGGCCGCTGCTCTCGGCGCCACCACCGCTCGCCTCGACACCAACCGCGCGCTCACCGAAGCGGTCGCCCTCTATCGCAGTGCCGGCTACGAAGAGGTCGAGCCCTTCAGCACCGAGCCGTACGCCCACCACTGGTTCGCCAAGAAGCTCTGACCCCCGGCGGGCCAGAGCAGCTAGAGCCGCCGGCGGGCAGCACCTTCCTCTTCCTCGACGTCGCCGACCGGCTCGACGTGCTGGCCGGGCTGCTCGGGCGCTGAGCTCGGGCGCTGGATCCGAGGACGGCCTCAGAGCGCTATCACGGTCCGAATCTCGTCATAGTCGGCGTGCAATCCTCCCTCGTCTCGCTCGACCAGCCCGACAGACTGGAGGATGGCGACGTCTTCGTACACCCGCTTGTAGTCCCGGCCCAACTCGCGGGCGAGGGCCCTCAGGCTCGGCGCGGGATGACGATGGAGATGCTGCAGCAGCTCGTGCCTCTTGTCGCTCATGGCGGATGCGAGCGCCGACCACGACACGAACGTGACGTTGTCTTCCGCCTCCAGCGCCTCGCCGCCCTCCGCGCGATGCCAAGCCTCGGCGACACGGCGCGCTGCCTCGTCCAGACTTCCACCGACGATGATCGTGCGCTTCGTCATCACGACCTCCGTTCCTGATCGACCTCGGTGATGAACCTCGCGAGCAGAGCGTCGATCGACACGAACCGGTAGGGTTTCTCCTCACCTTTGAAATGGCGATGATCGCCCTTGCCCCGCTCGTTGTCGTAGCCGATGATCCGCTTTCCTCCGACCACGTAGACCAGACGGTACTTGAATCCGTGAGTCGCCGGTGGAACCGGCGCTGGCACACGCCACACGACCATCTCGACCAGCGCTCCATCGGGATAGACCACACGTTCACGGACGAGCAGCTCGGCTCCAGAGCCCCCCGGCTGCATGATGGCTCACTATGCCATCATCACCTGATGGCGTCAAACGCCATCGCCGCCCCCTACCAAGCGAGCGCCGTCCGTCTCGTCGCGTCCCGCACCTCGCCCTCGGTCGTCCAAGTACGCCCGTCCGGCGCAGCGATCTCGACGGCGTAGCGGCCCGGCGGGACGCCCTCGATCGTGAGGGTCTCGGCGAAGACCAGAGATTCCGGGGCCTGGCCGGGGATCTCGACCGGTTCCGGGTACTCGTAGCGGCCGTGCTCGGTTCGGATCCGGAGCCGGAAGCTGCCCTGCGGCGTGACCGCCTCGTGGAACCCGGCGGCGTGCCGGGTGACCTCCTCGGTGCGGAGCTGCTCGCCGGCGATGGGGGCTCCGTCGGCGTCGACCAGCCTGCCGATCACGTCGACGAGCCGGCGGACGCGGGGCTCGAACCGGATGACGACCGGCGGGACCTCGCCGGAGACGGGAATCGGCACATCCAGTGCCGGGAGATCGTCGAAGCTCTCGTGCCACACCGACCCCAGCAGGTGCTCTCCCCTCGCGAGCCCCTCCAGCACGGCCTCTCCCGCCTCGTCGGTTTCCACGCCGAAGCTCTCTCGTTCGGTGTAGGCGTTCACACCGCCGAAAGCCAGGGCCAGACCGTGGCGACGGCGAGCCCGCTCAAGGGCGCTCCCCCGGCGGGACACCCGATCCGTCACCAGAGGATCACGGTCCTCGTCTCGTCGTCCCTCACCTCGGCGTCGCCGTTCCACCGGCGTCCGTCGGCGGCCGTGACGGTGACTCGATAGCGGCCGACGGGAAGGCTCCCCAGATACAGCTGGTCCCGGCGCACGATCGGGTCCGACTCCCGGTCGTCGAGGCTCTCGAGGAGCACCTCGACGCCTCGAGGCCAGTCCTCGTCGAACTCGATCTCGAGCTCCGGGACGCGGAGATCCAGGCCGCCGGCTGCCGGGAGCTGCACGACGATGTCCGGGCCCGGAACGACCACGGGGTTCGGGTGCAGGTACCGGCCCCGACTCGTGTGGAGCTGGAGCTCGAACTCTCCCTCCGGGCACGTCTCGTCCGACGCCGCGACCTGGAAGACGTGACCCAGCCGGTCCCGCAGCTCGATCGAGGGCTCGAAACGCAGCGGCACGCCGGAGGGGTCGAGGAAGCGCCAGCGGCACGGAGCCTTGCGGCGCAGAGGGATCGTCAGGACCTCGTCCGCTCGTTCGGGCAGCTCGACGCTCACCGCGCTCCACTCCTCGGAACCGGTCACCTCGAGGGTCTCCGCCGGCGTCGGAAACACACGCACCTCGACGTCGCCGTTCGCGTCGCTCGTCCACTCGCCCAAACTGGTGTAGACCTCACGACCCGCCAGCGGTCGGCCCGAGTCCGCCTCCACGACCCGAGCCCGGACGATCTTCTCGCTGGGCACCTCGATCCCGAGCTCCTCACACTCGCGGGCAGGATCCGCCGAGCCCGCCTGGAGGTCGACGCGGAGCTCCCGCTGGCCCGCGACCTCGACCAGGGCATCCGCGCTCCACTTCCACCCCGGCGCGCCGTCCCCTTTCTCCGCCTTGGCCTGGATCATCCAGGACCCATCGGGGAGGAAGACCTCGTAGCTCTCACCGGACAGCGTCCCCTCCTGGAAGCGAGGTTGCAGACCCGCGGCCCAGGTCATCGTGAGGAAACGACCGCCACTCCTACGGCAGTCTCCGGTGCCGGGCGGCTTGACGAAGAGCTCCGTGGCTCGCTCCCCCTCAGGGGCTCCCACGACGCGTCCCCAGACTCTCGTGGACGCGGCCAGCCGGACCGTCACCGGCCCCATCGCGGGCCTCACGAGCAGGGGAAAGACCTCCTTCGGCCGACCGGGGCTCTCGACCGTGAACGCGTAGGCCCCCTCCCGGACGTGGAGGAGGCGGAAGCGACCCTCTCGATCGGTGGTCGCCTCGTGGAAGCCGCTGGCGTGGCGCGTGACCTCCGACGTTCTCAACGCCGCTCCCTCGACCGGTCGGTCGGTCTCGTCGACGAGCCGACCCGTCACGATCTCGACCATGCGCCACGGAGGCGGCTCGAACCGAAGTGCGAAGTGCCGTCCCGAGGCTCGCCCGATCGTCCCGGTCGCCGACGCCTCGCCGTCGAAGTCCTCGTGCCGGGCCGAGACCCACACCTCGGTGCCGGGAACGACCAGGCCGCGGAACAGGGCGTTCCCGAGCCCGTCGGTTTTCTCGAACCAGAAGCCATCGCCCAGGTTCTCGCGAGTGAGATCGACGACGGTATCGGGAACGCCTCGACCCTCGGGATCCAGGACCTCGACGACAATGTCGACCGAGCCCTCCCGGCGCAGCGCCAAGTCGACGACTTCGCGAGGACGCGGCCGATCGGTCACGACGACCCAGGCAGTGGCCGGCTCCATCCCCTTGCTGCGGGCCTGGACCTGATAGACGGCGGACGGCAAGCCGCATTGGACGAAGTCGTCCCGCTCGTCGGTCGAGACCATCCGGACTCCACCGGGACCTTCGATCTCGACCCGGAGGCCGCGGATCTCACTGTCGTCCAGGGCCTCGACCGATCCGCGCAGGCAACCCGGCGCCCACACCTGCAGGCCGCCGCAGCCATGACCCGGCCTGAGCTCGAGGCTCGGCGTCGTCGCGAGGAACAGGGCCGCCAGGGCGGCCAGCAGGGGGGTCATCAGTGAGGGCAACCCCCGAGCGGAGCCCGTTTCTTCCCGTCAGAGCCGCCGATGGCCCTGGACCGGGAGGCCGGCGCGGACGCGGGTGACGCGGTCGAGGTCGATCTCCGCCAGGGCGAGGCCGGGGCCGTCGGGGGCCTCGGCGACGACGGTGCCCCAGGGGTCGCAGATCAGCGCGTGGCCGTAGGATTCGCGCAGGCCGTTGTCGTCGTGGCGGCCGGTCTGGGCGGGGGCGACGACCCAGCACTGGGTCTCGATCGCGCGGGCGCGCAGCAGGACGTGCCAGTGGTCCTTGCCGGTCGTCAGGGTGAAGGCGGAGGGGACCGTGAGGACGGTCGCTCCCTCCGCGGCAAGCCGGCGGTAGAGCTCGCCGAACCGCAGGTCGTAGCAGATCGAGAGGCCGAAGCGGGCGAGCGGCGTCTCGACGGTGACGACGTCGGCGCCGGGGACGACGGTGTCGGACTCGCGGAAGCGCACGGCGTCCGAGAGGTCGATGTCGAAGAAGGTGGATCTTGCGGTAGACGCCGAGAATGCCGCCGTTCGGGCCGAAGAGCACGGAGGTGTTCGAGCACTTGCCCGGCACGTTCGCCGCCTCGTTGAACGAGCCGAGCAGGAGGTGGATCCCGAGCTCCCGCGCCAGGGAGGCGAATCGCTCGCAGGTCGGGCCTCCCAGCGGCTCGGCACGGCGGGCCTTCTCCTCGTGCGGTCCGAGGAAGTTCGTGTTCTCCGGCGTGGCGACGAACGCCGCCCCCCGCTCGGCGGCGCGGCGCACCAGCGTCGACGCGCTCTCCCAGCACGCCTCGGCGTCCGAGGTCGAGGTCATCTGCACGGCGGCGGCGAGAAACGAGGACATGGCCCGAAAAAAGAGGGACAGGATATCTTTTTCGCTCGAGGCGACGGCGAGCGTGCGCCGGTCGGGCGCCGCGAAAACGATATCCTGTCCCTCTTTTTTCTCCCATGCGGGCATTGGAGCTTTTGGAGGACGGCATCGAGCGCGGCCTCCACTTGGGAGGGCAGCTCGCGGTGGCGCTGCGCGGGGAGCGGGTTCTCGACCGGGCCTTCGGGGAGGCGCGGCCGGGGGAGGCGATGCGCACCGACCACCTGGTGCTCTGGCTCTCCGCTTCGAAGCCGATGACGGCGATCGCGGTGGCGCAGCTGTGGGAGAAGGGGCTCCTCGACGTCGAGGATCCGGTGGCCCGCCACATCCCGGAGTTCGGCGTCCACGGCAAGGAGGCGGTGACGATCCGTCACCTGCTCACCCACACCGGAGGCATCCGGACCGTGAAGACCGCCTGGCCGGAGGCGAGCTGGACGGAGACGATCGCCGAGATCTGCGCGCTCAAGCTCGAGCCGCGCTGGACCCCGGGGCTCAAGGCCGGCTACCACCTAGCCTCCAGCTGGTTCGTGCTGGCCGAGATCGTCCGCCGTCTCGACGGCCGCCCGATCGAGCGCTACCTGCGCGAGGAGCTCTTCGAGCCGCTCGGGATGGAGGACTGCTGGCTCGGCATGCCCGCCGAGCGCTACGCGGCGTACGGCCCGAGGGTCGCGCCCAACTGGAACACCGAGGAGTCTCCGCCCGAGCGCCACGACTGGGACTCGGAGCCGCGGGTGACCCGGCCCAACCCGGGCAGCAACGGGCGCGGACCGATGCGCGAGCTCCTGCGCGTCTACGAGATGCTGCTCGGGCGCGGCACGCTGGAGGGTCGTCGCTTCCTGACTCCGCAGACCGTCGACGCCGTGACCGCGCACCAGCGGGTCGGCCTCTACGACCACACCTTCCGGCACGTCCTCGACTGGGGCTACGGCTTCGTCGTCGACTCCTCCCACTACCGCGACGCGGGCACGCCCTACGGGTACGGTCGTCACGCCTCCCCGCGCACCTTCGGGCACAGCGGTTACCGCTCGACGGCGGCCTTCGCCGACCCGGAGCACGGCCTGGCCGTCGCCCTGGCGGTCAACGGCACACCGGCCGCCGAGGTGCACCGCGAGCGCTTCGAACGAGTGCTCACGGCCCTCTACGAGGACCTGGGCCTCGACGTCAGGGCTTCAGGAAGACCTGGGTGATCCAGTAGGTGTCGCCCGCCTGCGCCACGCCGACGCCGACCAGCCTGAAGTCACCGTTGAGGATGTTGTCGCGGTGCTCCTGACTCTGGAGCAGCTGGTCGTGAGCCCATCCGGCCGGATCCGGCGCGCCGCTGACCCGCGCCAGGTTCTCGGCTGCGGCGCTGAACGAGATGCCCGCCTCGGCCAGCCGCTGCACCAGATTGCGGCCCTCCGGATCGCGATGCCCGAAGTAGCCGTTGTCCCGCATGCTCTGGCTGTGCTGCCGAGCGACCTGAGTCAGGGCCGAGTCGAGGTTGAACGGCGGCGTGACCCCCGCTCCCGCGCGGGCGTCGTTGAGCAGCTCGAAGGAGCGCTGCTCGACCTCCAAGGCGCTGACACCGCCGGGCTCGGTCGGGCTGGAGCCACCACCGCTTCCGCAGGCGACGACCCCCAACCCGACGAGCCCGACGCACAGGAAGGGTAGAACGCGCAAGCGCCGTCCGGCGTTCACCGCCCCAGGCTAGCGCCGGGCACGGGCGGGCTCTGTGACCGCGGTCACAGGCCGCGCCGCCGCGCGCGCGCCCTCCACGCCGGCATCGATGAAGCGGCGGAGCCGCCGCAGATAGGCGAGCCCCCCGTGACGGTGGACGTCGTTGTGGCCGCCGCTCCGGACGAGGTAGATCTCCTTCGGGTCGGAGGCCGCCTCGTGCAGCCGTTCGCTCATCGCCGGCGGCAGGGTACCGTCGGCACGGCCGTGGACGAAGAGCTTCGGCGCCTCGATCCGCGGCACCTTCTCGATCGACCGGAAGCGGCTCCGCGCCATCCAGTGGACCGGGAGCGTGGGGAAGACCGCTCTCGCGGCGTCCTTCATCGACGTGAAGCTCGACTGCACGACGAGACCCGCGGGCCGATGCTCGAGGGCGCAGTCGATCGCGACCGCTCCACCGAGCGAGTGACCGAAGAGCACCACCCCGGCGGGGTCCTGACCGAGGCCGTCGACCACCCGGCGCCAGGCGGCGCGAACGTCCCGATAGAGGCCCGCCTCCGAGGGACGGCCGGCGCTGCGGCCGTACCCCCGATAGTCGAAGACGAAGAGGTTCACGCCGAGCCGGCGCAGGAAACGCAGCGCACCGATCTGATGGGCGATGCTGCCGCTGTTGCCGTGACAGTAGAGGAGCGTGCCGCGCGCCCTCCGGTGCGGGATCCACCAGCCGTGGAGATCGGTGCCGTCGAGGCTCTCGAACCAGACGTCGACGGCCGGCAGCCCGTAGGGCCGCGGGTTCCAGATGCCGTTGGGATAGCGGTCGGGGACGAACATCGACCGCCGCTCGAACCGTCCGCGGGCCCAGGCACCCAGCCCCACGGCCGCCACGGCCGGCAGACCGACCCCGAGCAGGCGCAGGGCCCGACTACCGCTCGCGTTCATCGGTGTCTCACGTCCATGAGAACAGTGCTGCGGGGATCCGGATTTCCGCACGGGCCCGCGGGCTCGGGAACCGTATCATGCCGCACCGCGGCACGGACGGACCCGTGTAGAATCCCGACCATGAAGCGCACGTCCGCAGCCGCCGCCCTCCTGCTCGCCCTCGCCTCCCCGACCGTGTTCGCCCAGGACGAGGCCGCGAAGCCCGCCGTCGTCGTGGAGTCGATCCGGGTCGAGCCCGAGAAGCCCGCCGCGGACACCCTCTGCAAGCTGACGGTCACCCTGGCCAACCACGGCGACCGCACGGCGTCGCAGCTCGGCTTCCAGGTCGAGCTCAACGGGCAGAATCTGGTCGTCTACGACAACCAGCTCTTCATGTATCCCGTCGAGCCCGGCGAGAGCACCGAGATCCCGCTCTACAACTTCTGGACCACCGAGACCTCGCGGCCGACCATGCCGGCCGACGGCGGCTACGAGGTGAAGGTCACGCTGCGCGAAGCGCAGTGGACCGACATCTCGATGGACGAGGAGCAGGTCGAGGTCTGGAAGCCGCTCGGCCCCGTCGAGGGCCTGCCCTCGAGTGCCAGCGTGACGCTCGAGACTCCGAAGCCGTAGCCGTCCCTAGTCGGCCCGCCAGCTGATCCCTTCGAGCAGCACCGCGCGCGTCTGCAGCGTGCGCCGCTCGAGCAGATGCGAGTGGACGTCGAAGGCGAGCTCGCAGATCTCCGGCAGCGTGCCGTCCTCGCCCGCCTGCACCGGCACCTCCACCAGATGGGGTCCGAAGCCGGCCAGGGTCGTCGAGAAGCCGCCGCCGCAGTCGCTCTCGATGCTCACCGAGGGCTCCTGGTGACCTTCCTCGAGCACCAGGTCCTCCGGATTGCCCGGCTCGGGGAGGTTGAGCGACAGCCGGAGCGTCCCCGGCGCGGCCACGTCGGCGAGTCGCAGCGTGCCGTCCTGGGCCAGCCAGCGACGGGCCAGGACCTGGGCGTCGCTCCCGGCCTCCGTCGCCATCCACGACGGTGAGAAGTGGAGCATGGGGGCCTTCGAGCCGTCCTGGGGCACGGTGATCTGGGCCACGCGGTACTCGGCGTGGGCCGCGTCGGGCGCCTCGGTCTCGAGCGGCCAGCGGCGATCGCCGCGGTAGAGGCCCGCCGTCAGCGCGTAGGTGCCCGCCGGCAGGGGCGGAGCCAACGCCGACTGATGGAGAGTCACGGTGTCGCTGACGGTCGATCCGGGGCGCCAGGGCTCCGGGAGCTCGTGATCGAAGGTGCGCACGACGTCTCCGGAGCCGTCCAGGACGTGGACGAAGACGAGGGGCCGGACATCGCCGTCCAGAGGCTCCTTCATCACGAAGTCGAGCTGCAGATCGGCGTAGCCGGGATAGGGCAGCGTCACCTCGGTGGGCTTGACGGTGAGGCTGGCGACGGGCGTCTCGGTCTGCCCGCAGGCTGTCAGGCCGATACCGATCAAGGCCGCGCCCACCCATGGAGCGGCGGCGCGGCAGAAGCTGTCGCGGAACATCCGGGTCTCTCCTCTCAGAAGCTGAACGAGGCGGCGTGAGCCGCTCCCTGAGTCCGAAGACTCTATCAAGGGTCCCGGCGGAGCCGCTGCTAGACTGCCGCTTCCCCACCGATCCACGGCCCGGGCGTCCCTCCAATGAGCCTCGACAGCTGGATCCTGATCGCCGTCATCGTCTTCACCGTCACGGCGTTCGTGCGCGAATGGCTGGGGATGGACGTCATCGCCCTCACCACCCTGGGGCTCCTGCTGGTTTTCGACCTGGTGACGGTGGAGGAGGCCGTGTCGGGCTTCAGCAACAGCGCCGTCCTGACGGTGATGATGATGTTCGTCCTCTCGGAAGGCCTGGTCCAGAGCGGGCTGGTGACCAAGGTCGGCTACCGGATCGCCGACCTCACCGGGACCTCGCAGTGGGTGGCCTCGGTGCTCCTGCTGGTCCTGGTCGGCACGATCTCGGCCTTCATCAACAACACCGCGGCGGTGAGCGTCTTCATGCCGGTGGCCATCCATCTCGCCCGGCACTTCGGGTTCAGCCCGTCGAAGATCCTGATGCCTCTCTCGTTCGTGGCGATCTTCGGCGGCACCTGCACGCTCTTCGGCACCTCGACCAACCTCCTGGTCAGCTCGCTCGCGCCGCAGGAGTTCACGGTCTTCGAGTTCCTGCCCCTGGGGCTGGTCCTGATGGGGATCGGGCTGGTCTACACGGTGCTGGTGCCGATGCGCTGGCTGCCTTCGCGCACCATCCTTTCCAGCCTCACCCGGCAGTACCACCTCTCCGGCTTCCTCACCGAGCTGAGCGTCCCGGAAGGCTCGAAGATCGTGGGGAGGACGGTGGTCGACGAGCAGGTGAGCAGTCGCTTCCACCTCAACGTCCTCGAGCTCCTTCGCGAAGGCGGCAAGATCTCCACCAACCTGCGCCTCGAGCGGATCGCGGCCGGCGACATCCTCCTCGTACGCGGCGCCGTCGAGGACATCGTGGCCTTCCGCGAGCAGTTCGGCCTGCTGTTGCTGACCGACGTGAAGCTGCGCGACGCGGACCTCTCCGACCAGAACACGATCCTGGCGGAGCTGCAGCTGACGCCGGCGTCGAACCTCGTCGGAGCGACGCTGAAGGAGATCGACTTCCGGCGTCGTTTCGGGTGCTTCGTCATCGCCCTGAACCGTACCGGCGAGTACATCCGCGACAAGGTGGCGCGGGTGCGTCTGCGCCAGTGGGACACCCTGCTGGTCTTCGGGCCGCGCTCCCGCGTGGAGTCGCTCTACGACACGCCCGACTTCGTGCCGCTCGGGGAGCGCGAGCTGAAGCTCCGGGTCTCGCGGCGCTGGTGGATCCCGGCGGGAACGATGATCGCGGTCGTCGGGCTCTCGGCGCTCCAGCTGATGCCGATCCTCGAAGCCGCCATCCTCGGAGTCGTGGTGCTGCTGGCCACCCGTTCGATCACCGCGCAGCAGGCCTATCGCTCGATCGACTGGACGGTCATCTTCCTGCTCGCCTTCATCCTGCCGCTGGGCACCGCGATGCAGCGCACGGGCCTTGCGGGGCACCTCGGCCAGTGGCTCGGCGAGGTCGGGGTGAGCCGCGGCCCCCTGGTGATGCTCTCGCTCCTCTACCTGTCGACGGCCTTGCTGACCTCGTTCTTCTCCAACAACGCCACGGCGGTCCTGATGATCCCCATCGCCATCGACGCGGCGACCCGCCTCGGCGTCGACCCCAAGCCGATGCTGATGGCCGTCGCCTACGCCGCCTCCGCCAGCTTCATGACCCCGATGGGATACCAGACCAACGCCATGGTCTACGGCCCGGGCAACTACCGCTTCACCGACTACCTCAAGTACGGCGCGCCGATGACCCTGGTGTTCTGGATCGTCGCGAGCCTTCTCATTCCGGTCTTCTGGCCGCTCGGCTGAACGCCGGGTCAGGACCCGAAGAGGGAGGCTGGCGTCTCGACGCGGAGGACCTTGAGGTAGGCGGAGAGCTGGCCGCGGTGATGGGCCTCGTGGGAGAGCATCATCAAGAGCAGCTCCCAGAGACGGCCGCGGAATCGGGTGAGGGGGTGCTCCATCTCGACCTCGGCGATCTGCTCCTCGGTCACCTCGCCGAGAGCGACGCGAACCTTCTCCTCGATCGAGTCCCAGGCGGTGAGGAGCTCGCCGAAGGAGGAGCCCAGGCTCGAACGCCGGCTCGACTCGAGGTTCGGCTCCCGGAAGGCGCTCATGCGCTGCTCGGCGTCGCCGGCCAGGCGGAATGGATCGTAGACCTCGCCGCGCGCCGCGGCACCCAGCATCCGCGCCCAGAAGAGGTCGGCCTGGATCATGTGGCGGACGAGCTCGCCGCAGCTGAAGGCCGCGGGCGCCGGACGCCACTCGAAGTGCTCCTCGGGAACGGCGGCGACCAGGGCGCGGGTCCAGCGGCGCTGGCGCGCCAGGAAGGCCAGGAACTGCTCGATCGAACGCATGGCTCGATTCTAGGCGCGCCGCAGGCGGGCGACGATCGCCGGCAGCTCGCCGAGGCTCCCGATCTCGTGATCGGCCTGGGGGCCGCCGCCGTCGTCGCTGCGCACCCACACGGTGCCCACACCCGCGGCGCGGCCCGCCGCGATGTCGCTCGTGCGGCGATCGCCCACCATCAAGGCCCGGTCCGCGTCGACGCCGAGGACCTCCAGGGCGTTGCGCAGCATCTGGGGCGAGGGCTTGCGCGTGCCCTCGTCGTAGCTGAAGTGGAAGCTCTCGATCGGCGCCGCCAGCTCGTGGCGCTCCAGGATCTCCCGGTAGAGGGCGCCCGGCATCGGGACGTTCGAGCACAGGGCCAGGCGCAGGCCCTGCTCGCGCAAGCGCACCAGCGTGTCCGCCGCGCCGGGCAGGGGCGTGAGGCGCTCGCCGTAGGGTCGGAACCAGGCGCCGAGCAGGGTCAGATCGCGGAGCCGCACTCCCGCGCGCTTGCGCAACGCCGTCAAGTGGGGCTCCCAGCGCGCCTCGCGGCCCCATGCGTAGCGCTGGCGGTACTCCGCCCGCCACGGCGCGAAGAGGACGCTCTCGAGCTCCTCGCGCTCCAGCCGTCCGCCGTGTTGCCGCACCACCCGCAGAAGCGCCTCGCGGCCCCTCCAGTCGTGCTTCGAGTCGGGCAGCCCGCGCGCGTTCTCCAGCGAGATCAGCACCCCGCCCATGTCGAGGAGGACGGCCTCGATCATCGTTGGCAGCCTCCGCAGTAGAAGGTGCTGCGCCCCGAGAGCACGATCCTCCGGATCGGCCGCCCGCAGCGCCGGCAAGGCTCTCCCTCCCGGCCGTAGACGGCCAGTGACACCTGGAAGTACCCGGAGTTTCCTCTCCGTCGGTGAAGTCGTTGAGGGTCGTCCCCCCTTGCCGGATGGCGTCCTCGAGGGTCTCGCGGACCGCGGCGGCGAGCCGTTCCAGCGCGCGGCCGAGAGGCGTGCCACCGAGCGCGTCGGGTGGACCCCGGCACGGTGGAGCGCCTCGCAGGCGTAGATGTTGCCCACGCCGACCACCACCTGCGCGTCCATCAGGAAGGACTTCACGGGGCCCCTGCGGCCCCGGGCCCCCGCCGCCAGGCTCTCGCCGACGAGCCCGCCCGCGAGGGGCTCGATGCCGAGCCGGACGAAGTGACGATCCCGTTCGAGGCGTGCGGTGGAGAGGAGGAGGATCAGCCCGAAGCGCCGGGGGTCGCGGAACCGCAGCCGGTCGCCGCCGGGAAGGCCGAAGGCGACGTGCTCGTGCGGCTCCGCGGGCACGCTCTCCGGCGCGACGGTCAAGCGTCCGCTCATCCCCAGGTGGACGACCAGGGTCCGGTCGCCCTCGAGGTCGAGGAGCAGGTACTTGCTGCGCCGCCGCAGGGCTTCGATCCGCCGTCCGGGGACTTCCCGCCCCAGCCGGGCCGCCGGGACGGGCTCCCGCAGCGTGCGCCGGCGGACGAGGACCGACGTGATGCGCTCGCCCGTCAGCCGGGGCGCGAGCGAACGGCGGAGGACCTCGACCTCGGGCAGCTCCGGCATGGAGCGCCGATTGTAGACCGCCGGGCTACGAGGCCACGGCCGAGCCGCCGGCGGTCGCCAGCTCGGCCACCAGCTCGGCCAGGACCGTCTCGGGCTGACGGCTGCCGCCCTTCAACGCCAGCTCGGCCTCGAGGATCCGGGCCGGAAGACGCTCGAGCGTGCCGGACGGCATGCGCGAGGCCGCGAGGTAGGCACGGTGCAGCGGGTAGTCGTGCACCTTGGCGACGGGGCTGGCGGCGCCGTAGGGTCTGGCCGCCTTGAGCTTCGGCGCCCACCGGGTCTTGAAGGTCTGGTAGTGCGTCACGCCGCGCGGCACACCGGCGGCGCGCGCCATGCCGGCCACGGCGGTGAGATTGCGGGCGAAATCGGCCAGGCGGGCGAAGAGCCCCAGCCGGGCGGCGATCGGATCGTCGGCGGCAGCGATCAGCCGATCCAGCCGTTCGAGGGCCTTCGCCCCCCGACCGTCGCCGATGTCGTCGAGGAAGGCGAAGAGATTCTCGTCGCCGCGGTCTTCCACCCCCTCCTCGACCGAGGCGCGATCGATCGCGTCGCCCTCGACCAGGGTCGCCAGCTTGCGGTACTCGGCGGCGAACCGCTCGGTCGACTCCGCACGGGCGGCGCTGTCGCGCCCCGCTCCGGTCTGCAGGGTCCGGCGCGCCAGCTCGTCGCGCGCGTTCGCCCGGATCGAGACGCCGGTCTCCTCGCGCAGGGTGGCGAGCAGAGTCTCCAGGCCCTCCCAGCCTCCCTTGCGCGCCGCCTCGACGCGGCCCAGCTCGAGAAGAGCCCCGCGCTCGGCCAGGCGCCGGACCACGGGGTGATCGAGGGCGACGGAGCTCTCCGCCAGGATCAGGGTGTGGCCCTCCGGGAAGCGACCCGCGGCGAGCTCCGCGAGCTCGGCGGCATCCCCCTCGGCGTAGCCCTCGAGGCCCGCCTCCCGGCCCGCCTCCAGCCAGGCCACGAGACGGTCGGCGAGGTCCTCCACCTGGCGCTTGCCCCGGGGCCGGTTGCCACGCTTGGAGCGGAAGGCCTTCCCGCCCTGGAGCGCCCAATCCGGCAGCGCCGCGATCGCCTGCGCCGCGCCGCCGCAGCGCGCGTCGACAGCGAAGAGGCGCAGCGCCTGCAGCACGCAACCGGCCGCCCTCCGCTCGGCATTCGAGAGCTCCGCGCCGCGCTCCGGCACCGCCACCTCGTCCGCCTCGTCGATCAGATCCGCGGCTCCCGAACGGTCCGCCACGACCGAGCTCTCGACCACCACGACCGTGCGGCCCGTGCCGAAGAGCGAGAGGGTGCGCAGGCCGCCGAGGAGGCGCGAGAGGTCCGGGGGCCGCTTGACCACCTCGACCTCGTGGCCGCCCCGCTCGGCGATCGCCTGCGCGATCCGTACCGCGGCGGGCTCGGCGACCACGCGGTCTCCGTGCACCAGCTGCAGCGGCTCGGCCCTGCCCTCGCGGGCGGCCGCCAGCAAGCCCTCGATCAGAGCAGCTCCCCCTCGGTCTCCCAGGCCTCGGGCCTCGCGGGCAAGGCCTCCTGGGACGGCTCCTCCACTCCGACTTCCAGATCGACGGTGCCCCAGCAACCGCAGAGCGAGCAGCGGTCGCGCCAGGTCGAGTAGCGCGTCTCACACGTGTCGCACACGTACTCGGAGGCGGACACTCCGACGAGGGCGAGGGCGGCCATCGCGGCCTCCACGGCCCGACCGGGCTCGCCGCGACGCT
Organism: Thermoanaerobaculia bacterium; assembly: GCA_041394745.1. GTDB lineage: Bacteria > Acidobacteriota > Thermoanaerobaculia > Multivoradales > JAHEKO01 > JAWKHP01. The sequence goes on from JAWKHP010000011.1 coordinate 53,354, forward strand.
GGTGCAGCCGCGCCATCAACAGGTGATAGGAGGCCGAGGAGGCCAGGGGCTCGGACAGCTCCCGGAGCACCGCCAACGCCTCCTCCTGCATCTCGAGCCGGTGGTACAGCCGCCCCAGGAAGAACCGGGGCAGCACCGCACGGGGCGCCTCGGCGCTGATCTGGTGCAACGTCTCGATCGCGGAGAGCGGATCCTCGTGCTCGATGAAGTGGTCCTCGATCCGTTGCAGGAAGACCGGCCGGCCCGTCTCCTGGTAGCCGCTGCGCCACTGGCTCAGTGCCTCCCGGTCGTCTCCTTCCACCAGGGCGGTCTCGCCGAGCGCGAGGGCGGCGGGGAGGAAGCCGGGCGTCGCGGCGAGCAGACCCTGGAAGACGCGCCGGGCCTCACCGGGCCGGCCGCCCTCGAGCAGGGCCACGCCCTGTTGATAGGCGAGGCCTCTCCGGGTCGCGGCCTCCGCCTCGTCGAGCGGCACGCCGCCTTCCGTACGCAGGGGCTCCACGCGCTCCTGGAGGTGAAGAGCCGTCGTCCACGCCTCCGTCTCCACGGCGTCGCGCCGGCGCGCCTCGAGCGCCGCCAGGCCGTGGCCCGGGAAATCGCGCAGGATCCGCTCCTCGATCTGCTCCGCGACGGCGGGCTCGCCGTGGGCCGCGTAGTCGGCGGCCAGCTCGTAGAGCACCGCCACGCTCTGGGGGTAGAGCACGGAGGCCCGCCGGTGCACGTCGAGCGCCTCCTCGACCCGCTCCTGGCGACGCAGCACCTGCCCGTAGCGCAGCAGGGCATCGAAGTCTTCGGGACGGTCGCCCTGCACCGCTTCGAGCTCGGCCGCCGCCCGCCCCCACTGGCCGTCGGCCTGGTAGTCGATGCCCCGGCGGAAGCTGCCCTGCAGGCTCTGCGCCTCCCGTTCCAGTCGCCGCTCGCGACGCTGCGCGAGGTCGCGCTTGACCGAGTGCACGACGAGGGCCGAGACGGCCGGCAGGAACCCGACCAGGAAGACGCCGAGGAACGCCACCCACATCGGCACCGACGTAGCGGGCGTCAGCGCGAAGTGCTCCGCCAGCAGCGGGCCGTTCTGATGGCTGAAGTAGGCGACGGAGACGACCACCGCCAACGCTAGAAGGATGGCGACAAGCGTCCTGATGCGCATCAGTCGGAGTCGGAGAAGAGGCCCTGCTCTGCCTTTTCCTGGCAGTCGACACAATACCGCGCCCACGGAACGGCCTTCAACCGCGGCTCACCGATCGACTGACCGCAGTTGAGGCAGACGCCGTACGTGCCCTCCTCGATCCGCGACAGGGCGTCCTCGATGAGCTTCAGCTGCTCGCTCTCGCCACCCGTCAGCGAGAAGAGGAACTCGCGCGAATACGAGCTGTTGGCCCGATCGACGATGTCGTCGACATCCTGCGAGCCCGCCTCCTGACCGGCCTTGCGGTCGTTCTGGAGGAGATCGAGGATCTCCTTCCGATGGTCCAGCAAGGCCTCCCGGCTCCGCTCCAGCTTCTTGTCCTGCGCCTTGTTGACCTGGGCATTCGCCACGCTCGAAAACTCCTTCAGAGATCCAGGTGTCGCCGGATCGATCCGGCCGGAGGTCGCTACAACGGCTGGCGATGGTACTTTATTCCGGCGCTCAGGGATAGGGACCGGTAGAGCTGCTCGTAGAGCAGCAGACGGGCCAACTCGTGAGGCAACGTGAGGGGGCCGAGAGAGAGCCTTTCACGCGCCGCCGACAGGGCCTTGCGCCCCAGCCCGAGATCCGAGCCGACGAGAAACGCGATCGGGTGGGGCCAGCGCTCTCGCAGCTGCTCGAGCCATCGAGCCAGCTCTTCCGAAGAGAGTCGGCGCCCGCGGCGATCGAGCGCCACCGTCCAGCAGGGCTCGGGAAGAGCCGCGAGCAGCGCCTCCGCCTCCTTCTCGACCCGCACCGCGTCGGGACCGCTCTCCTTCATCAGGACGGGCACGTCCCGCACCCTCGCCATCGGCTCGATCCGCTCCCGGTAGCGCCCGCAGAGGGTCTCCCATGCGCCGCGCCGATGGCGGCCGAGCCAGCACACCCGGATCTCCCGCGACATTTGGGGGCCGATTCTACGCGCTGCTATCGTTGCCCTCCCGTGGCCGCCCGGACCTCAGACGAGGAGTTGCGTAGACGACGCCGCAAGCGCCTCGTGCGGGGCCTGCTGCTGGGCGGCGCCGCGGTGGGGCTGCCGGCGCTGGCCAACACGCTGATCGCCCGCCGGTCGAAGACACTCTCGGTGCCGTCGTGGGGACGAGCGCGCCGGTACGCCTGGACCTACGGCGAGGTCGCCTATCAGGACCTCGGCCGCGGTGTGCCGCTGCTGCTGCTCCACTCCCTCGGTCCCGGGCACGACGCGGAGGAGTGGCGGCAGGTGGCCGAGCACCTCGCCTCGTCGTATCGGGTCGTGGTCCTCGACCTGCTCGGGTGGGGGCGCTCCGACAAGCCTGCCCTGCGCTACGACAGCGAGCTCTACCTGCAGCTGATCGCCGACTTCCTGGAGGACGTCGTCGACCGGCCCGCGATCCTGATGGCCGCCGGCCTTTCGGCGGCGTACGCGGTGCAGCTCGCGGTCGACCGGCCCGAGGCCGTGCGCTCGCTCGTCCTCTCCTCGCCCCTCGGGATCGAGACGCACGGCGAGGAGCCGGACCTCAAGGACGCGCTGCTGCACTGGGCCCTGAAGCTCCCGATCCTGGGCACCTCGGCGCTGAATCTCTACACCAGCCGGACGGCGCTCGGCCAGTACCTGCGGCGCGACGCCTTCGCGTCGCCGGAGCTCGCCGATGCCGGCCGCCTGGAGCACCACTACCGTTCCAGCCATCAGCGCGGGACCCACGCCTCGCTCGCCGCGGTGCTGGCGGGGTACGCCAACCACTCCGTCGCGGAGGCGCTTGCGCGCTGCGGCGTACCGATGCTCTTGGTCTGGGGACGGGGCGCGACGCACCCCACGGTGGAGACCGCCGACCTCTGGCTCCAGCGCCTGCCCGAGGCCCGGCTCGAGGTCCTGGAGAGCAGCGGCAACCTGCCGCATCTGGAGGAACCGGGACGCTTCGCCCGTCGTGTGGAGCGTTTCCTGGAGCGCACCGCCGCAAGCGGCGACGACTGAGGAGGAGCAGGCGCATGGGCGGAATCTTCAAGGCCTACGACGTTCGCGGTGTCTATGGCGACGGTCTGGACGAGGAGGTCGCGGGCAAGATCGGGCTCGCCTTCCGGCACGTCCTCGACGAAGCGGACCGGGACGGTGGGCGCATCGTCGTCTCCCGCGACATGCGCGGCCACAGCGAGCCGTTGATGGAAGCGCTCGTCGAGGGGCTCCTCGCCTCGGGCCTCGACGTGGTGGACATCGGGCTCGCCACGACGCCGATGAACTACTTCGCGGTCGGCCACCTCGCCGCCGCTGGCGGCGTGCAGGTCACCGCCAGCCACAACCCCGGCCGCTACAACGGTTTCAAGTTCAGCCTCCGCGAAGCACGGCCGGTCTCGGGCGACCACGGCATCCCGCGGATCGAGGAGGCGGTTCGCGACGGCGACCTGCCGCGCGGAGGCGCCGCCGGCCGGCGCGAGGAGGCCGACGTCTTCGAGCCGTATGCCGAGCACGTCCTGGCGCATCTGGCGGGCGGAGGCATGCCCTTCCCGCTGAAGGTCGCGGTCGACGCGGCCAACGGCATGGGGACCATCTACCGCCCGATCCTCGAGCGGATGGGCATCGAGCTCGTGCCGCTCTACTTCGAGCTCGACGGGACCTTCCCGAACCACGAGGCGAACCCCCTGAAGCTCGAGAACCTGCGGGATCTCTCGGCGCGGGTGCGCGAGAGCGACGCCGCGCTCGGTATCGCCTTCGACGGCGACGCCGACCGCGCCGCCTTCGTCGACGAGCGGGGCGAGCCCGTGGGCAGCGACCTGATGACGGGGCTCGTTGCCGGAGCCCTGCTCGATCGCGGTGGCCCGAGCACCATCGTCTACGACCTCCGCTCCTCGCGCGCCGTCGCCGAGTACGTGCGCGAGCACGGAGGAACACCCCTGCGCGAGCGGGTCGGCCACTCGTTCATCAAGGCGACGCTGCGCGCCCACGAGGGCGTCTTCGGCGGCGAGCTCGCCGGCCACTACTACTTCCGCGACAACTTCTTCGCCGACTGCTCGCTGATGGCCGTCATCGAGGTGCTGAACCTACTGCGCGCCACCGGCAAGCCCCTCTCGGAGCTCGTGCGCCCGCTCGAGCGCTACGCCAAGTCGCCCGAGATCAACTTCGAGGTCGAGGACAAGGCCGGAAAGATGGAGGAGATCGTCGGTCGCTTCTCCGACGGCGAGCTCGACCGCCTCGACGGCATCACGGTGCAGTACCCCGACTGGTGGTTCAACGTGCGGCCCTCGAACACCGAGCCCTACCTGCGGCTGGTGATGGAGGCCGACACGCCGGAAAGGCTGGCAGAGCGACAGGCCGAGCTCGTCGCCCTGCTGGGCGAGCCGGTCTAGTTGCGCCGCCCGCCCAGGACCCCGGCGCGGATCAGGAAGTAGAGCAGCGTCAGGATCGACGTGATGGCGGCCGCTACGTAGGTCAGCGCCGCCGCGTCCAGGACTTTCGAGACGCCCTCGCGCTCCTGCGACGTGATGATCCCCTGCTGGAAGGCGACCTCCTTGGCACGCTTCGAGGCGTCGAACTCCACCGGCAGGGTCACGAGCTGGAAGAGGACGACCGCCGAGAAGAGCGCGATGCCGGCCAGGACGAGCCCCTGCAGTTGCAGGATCAGACCGCCGAAGATCACCCACATGCTCAGGCTCGAGCCGATCCGCGCCGTCGGCACGAGCGCCGAGCGCAGCTTCAACGGAGCGTAGTGCCGGGCGTGCTGAATGGCGTGGCCCGCCTCGTGGCAGGCCACGCCGACGGCCGCCACCGACGGCGTGCCGAAGACGGGCTCGGAGAGGTTGAGCGTCTTGTTGAGTGGGTTGTAGTGGTCGGAGAGCCGCCCACGGGTGGCGACGATCTCGACGTCCCCGATGCCCGCCGAGGCGAGCATCCGGCGCGCGGCCTCGGCCCCGGTGAGGCCGTTCATCGTACGCACCTTGGAGTACTTGGCGAAGGCGGAGCGGGTCTTCCAGGCGGCCCAGCCGGAGAGGGCCATCCCGGGGAGGAGCATGAGCAGATAGAGCGGATCGAAGAACATGGGTCTTGTACCTCCCGGTCGCGCAAGCCGCGACCGTCCTTCCAATAGACCCGTCCGGAGGGTCGCGCATTCCCGCCGGAGAGCGCTGGTACAGTGCTCCCATGAGCGATGAACGACGCGTGGCCCTGGTGACCGGTGGCAGCCGCGGCATCGGCCGGGCGGTGGTCGGGGCACTGCTCGAGGAAGGGTGGAGGGTCTTCTTCTGCAGCCGGTCCGAAGAGTCGGTGGGTCGGACCCTCGGCGAGCTGGAGGACCACGGCGATCGGGTCGCGGGGCGCGCCGCCGACGTCCGCGACCGTGAGCAGGTGGAGGCCCTGGTCGCGTGGGTCCTGCAGGAGGCGGGACGCCTCGACTGCCGTCAACGCCGGCCTGGGACGCTTGGCCCCGTCGACTCTCCCCCGTCGACGCCTGGCACTGAGGTGATCGAGACGAATCTCAACGGCGCCTTCTACGCCATGCGTGCCGCTGCGACGCCCATGATGGAGCGGGGCTCGGTGGATCGTCAACATCGCGTCGCTGGCCAGCAAGAACCCTTCGAGGGTGGCGCCGCCTACAACGCCAGCAAGTTCGGCCTGCTCGGCCTCTCCGACGCCGCGATGCTCGACCTGCGACCCCACGGCGTACGCGTCACGGCGGTGTTGCCGGGGAGCGTGGACACCGACTTCCGCCCCCAGGGCCGCAAGCCGCAGACCGACTGGATGCTCCACTCCGAGGACGTGGCGCGGGCGGTCACCGACCTGCTGCGCTACCCGGACAGGGCCTTGCCCAGCCGCCTCGAGCTGCGTCCGACGCGCCCGCCCCGCGCGTAGGGCGCTACAGGACGCGGATGGCGCTGGCGCCGTCGCCGAAGAGGATCTCGGGGCCGTTCGGCTCCGCGGGACCGTCCTCGCGCTCGAGCGTCACCATGACGGCGGAGGTGCCATCGGGCATCGACTCGGAGGAGAGCTCCACCGGTCCGCCCGCCTCGACGCTGAAGGTGCCGCCGGAGACCGCACGCCCTTCGGCCATGAACCAGAGCTGGTAGGCGTGCCCATCGGGGGAGGGCTCCAGCCCGCGTACCGCCAGGTACCAGTGCTGGTGGTCCGGGGCCACGTAGAGCACGCCCCACGGCCCCTCCTCCTGCGCCGCGTCCGCCGCCTCGCGCGGCCGCAGGGTGCAGACCTCCACGCCGCGGGTGCCGACCAGGGCCAGCTGCCGCTTGGCCTCGCGCATGTCCTCGCGCATCGCGGCGACCTCGCCGGAGGAGACACGCGCCTGCGCCAGCTGCGCCTCGAGCTGCGCCACGGTCCTCTTCTCGCTCTGCAGCTGGCCGAAGAAGAGGCCCGCCAGGCCGAGACCGAGGGCCGCCAGGGTCGCGGCCAACGGCAGGGACCAACCGGCGCGCGGAGAGGCCGTGCCGCCGCGTGCGACGAAGGGGGCCACGGTCGCCTGCCGGCCGGTGACGGCGGCCGCCAGCAGCTCTTCCCGGGCGCCGGGACGGGGCGCCGCGGGCTCGAGGGCCAGGGCGAGGGAGCCCAGCAGCTCCGCGTCGAGCCGGAGCAGGCGCTCCCGCTCCGCCGGATCGAGCGCCGCCAGGGCGTCGATCGACTCGCGCTCCTCACCCTCGAGCTGCCCGAGGAGCTCGACGATCAGATCCTCCTGCCCCACGGCACGGAGATCGGTCACAGCAGGGCCTCCAGGTCGTCCCGCAGCGCCGTCCGCAGCTTCTTCATGGCCAACAACGTCCTCGTCTTCACGGTGCCGAGCGGAATGCCGGTCGCCTCCGCGATCTCCCGTTGGGTCATCCCTTCGAAGAACGCCTTCTCCAGGACCTCACGTTGCTCTCCCGGGAGCCGGGCGAGCTCGGCACGGAGCCGATTCCCCCGCTCGTAGTGGAGTACGGCTCGCGCCCCCTCCGGGGATGTATGACCGGCGCCCTCTTCGCGCTGGGCCGCGACGGCGGTCTTCTCGACCACCTTGCGCTTGCGCAGGCGGTCGATGGCCCGGCTGCGCGCGATGAGCACCATCCAGGTCGAGACCGACGAGCGATCCGGGCTGTAGCGCTCGGCCTGGTTCCACACCTGGAGCAGGGCCTCCTGAACCACCTCTTCGGCCTCCTCCGGCGTGCCCAGCACCCGCTGCGCCAGGGCCAGGAGCATGGAGACGTGGCGGTCGTAGAGCTCGGCGAGGGCGTCCTCGCGGCGCTCCACGAGGAGGGCCACCAGATCTCGGTCCTCCAGCTCTTTCAGGGAAGAGCTGCGGGGGGTATCCGCAGGCTCCATAGGAGCGGCTACGATAGCATGCGCCGATGTCCGAGACCGCCTTCACCGACTCCCGTCACGCTGCGATTCGGGTGGTCATGATGCCCAAGGACACCAACGCCATGGGCACCATCTTCGGCGGCATCATCCTCTCCTACATCGACCAGGCCGGCGCCGTCGACGCACACCGCTTCGCCAAGGGGCGCCTGGTGACCGTGGCGATGCGCGAGGTGGAGTTCCACGAGCCGGTCCACGTCGGCGACCTGGTCAGCTTCTACGCCCAGACGACGCGCATCGGCAACACGTCGATCACCGTCCACGTCGAGGTGGAGGCGGAGCGTCGCATGGCCGGCTGCGAGAGCGCGAAGGTGACCGAGGCGGAGGTCGTCTACGTGCAGGTCGACGAGAAGGGCGAGCCGCTGGCGATCGAGAAGAAGAGCTAGCCGCCGTCGGTCTCTGCATTCAGGCGCTGCCGCAGCTCCGCGAGCCAGCGCTCCGACTCCTTGCGGCGTTCGGCCGCCAGCCGCGCTCCCTCGACCGTGGCGCAGCGCTCCGGATCGGGACCCGGGTCGAGAGCGCCGACGGCCTTCAGCGGATCCCGGCGCTTGCGTGCCGCCTCGAAGAGCCGATCGAGGAGTCCCCGCACGCCGGACCGGCCGAGCAGCAGCGCGTCGTGGACGGCCCGTTCCTCGGGCTCGCGAGGCCCCTTCGCCACCCGGCGCAGGGACCGCTTGAGCTGGTCGATCTCGTCCTCGGCGAGGCCCAGAGAGCGCAGGAAGAGGTGGAGGCGGGACCGCTCGCCCAGCCCTCCCAACCCGTCGACGGCGTCGTGGAAGAGCACCAGCAGCTCGAGGCGCACCGCGTCGTGCTCGACACCCGCGAGCAGGCCGCGGGCGAGCTCGAGGCGGCGCACGACGGCCGGCCACCCGTCCACACCGTCCAGACCCGCGTGCAGGGGACGGACGAGCTCCTCGATGCGGCGCCGGGACGCCCGGTCGAGGCTCACCGCCGGCTCGCCTCCGAGAAGAGCTCCTGCAAGCGCTGCGGGTCGATCTCGGCCAGGGATCGCACCCGGAGATCGGCCGCGGCGAGCTCGTCGTCGTCGTAGACGCTGGCCACCGCCAAGGTCGTGAGACCGGCCTCGCGTGCCGCCTCGACCCCCGCCGGGCTGTCCTCGACCGCCAGCACCTCGTGGGGATGCAGCAACCGCTCCGGCAGCGGCGGCTCGGCGTTGAGCAGGTCGAGGGCCAGCAGGTAGGCCTCCGGCGCCGGCTTGCCCTCCCGCACGTCCTCGGCGGTGACCATCACCTTGAAGTGCTGACGCAGCGATGCCTGGTGGAGGGCCTGGACGATCTCTTCGCGCAGGGCTCCGCTCACCAGCCCCAGCATCAGCCCCTGCCGGGCCGCGGCCTCCACCAGCTCGAGGGCCCCGGGGAAGAACGAGAAGCCCCGCCGCCGCGCCACCTCCTGATAGCCGCGCGCCTTGCGCGCCACCAGCGCCATGACGTCGGCCGGCGAGGCGTCGACCCCCTCCTCGCCCAACACGCGCATCAGGCCGCCGCGATCGTCCCGACCCGCGAAGGCCTCCCGGTAGCGCTCGGGGGGCAGCTCGATCCCCTCCCCGGCGAGGACCTCGCGCAGAAGCTCCTCGTGGATCGCCTCGTCGTCGACGAGGATCCCGTTGAAATCGAGGAGCACGGCGCGCAGCACGGGGGGATTCTACGGCCCGCGGCCCCCGCCGTCCGGTTGACGGCCCGACGGGCGGGGGCTAACCTGAACCGGACGCCCCGAACGGGCGCACCGAGGAGTGACCATGGAACCGAATACGCCCTCTACGACGACCCCCGCCGCCGAGCCGGCGGCGTTCTCCGGCCCCATCGCCCTGACCGACAAGGCCGTTCAGATGGTCAAGATCACCCGCGAGCAGGAGGGGCTCGACCCCGAGTCCGCGCTGCGGGTCGCCGTGCGCGGCGGCGGCTGCAGCGGCTTCGAGTACGCCCTCGACTTCGAGGTCGAAGCGCGCGACACCGACTTCGTGCTCGAGTACGACGGGCTCCGGGTCTACGTCGACCCGATCTCGGCGCGCTACCTCGAAGGCACGAGCATCGACTACGTCATGGGGCCGACCGGCACCGGGTTCAAGTTCAACAACCCGAAGGCCACCGGCACCTGCGGCTGCGGCTCCTCCTTCACGGTCTGACGGACGGGGCGCTCCCCTACCGCTCCTCGAGGACTCCGCGGTAGAGCGCGGCGGCCACGACTCCGCCCACGACCGTCGCGACCATGTAGACCCACAGGTCGGCGAAGTTGCCGGTCGCCACGGCCGGGCCGAGGGTTCGCGCCGGGTTGAGGCTGGCCCCGGTCAGCGGACCGCCCATGAGGATGCAGAAGGTGAGGGTCAAGCCGATGCCCAGCCCCGCCATGTGGGTGGCCTTGCCGCTCACCCCGGCGCAGAGCACGGCGTTGACCAGGAAGAACGTGAGGATCGCCTCGACGAAGAAGCCCATCGCGGGCGTCACGTCGATCACGGTCCCGCCCACCTGGAGCCCGCGGGCGAGGGTCGTCGCGCCGAGCCCGGTCCCGCTGCCCCCGAGGGCGAAGCGGAGCGCGAAGGCGCCCGCGATGCCGCCGGCGACCTGGAAGACGACGTAGGAGAGGGCGCGGCCGGCGTCCATCTTGCCGGCGGCCCAGACGCCGATCGTCACCGCCGGGTTCACGTGCGTGCCGGAGATGTGGCCGTAGGCGTAGGCGAAGCCGACGATCACCAGGCCGTGGGCGAGCGCCACTCCCACCAGGCCGCCGAGGCCGAGGGCTCCCGCCCCGGCGCCGATGAAGATCAGTGCGAACGTGCCGATGAACTCGGCCAGCAGGGCACGGCTCAAGCTCTCTTGGTTCATGGGTTCCCTCCATCGAAGGTCCAGGGAAGGGCGCGCACCCGGGCGCTCCCGCCGGACGAGATCACGAGCTCGGTTCCGGGCTCCGCCGCCTTGCGGTGCACGACGGCGAGACCCAGGATCCGGGGCGGCCAGCGCAGGGAGCGCACGGCGCTGCCGAGCCGTCCGACCTCCTCGGCACCGCGCGAGAGACCGGCACCGGGCTCGGGCGGCCCGTCGGCCTCGATCTCGAGGCCCACGAGCCCGCGCTGCGGACGTCCCCGGTAGTGCAACCGGGCCACCACTTCCTGGCCCAGATAGCAGCCCTTCGTGTAGCTGACGGCGTCTTCCAGCCCGCTCTCCTGCGGCAGGTTGCCGTCGTCGAAGTCGGCGCCGAAGCGCGGCTCACCGGCCTCGACGCGCAGGGTCTCGAGGGCCCGCCACCCGGCGGGCACCGCACCCGCCTCGACCAGGCTCTCCGCCCAGTCCCCGCCTCGCCCCGCACCGGCAGCGAGCAGGTAGGCGACGGCACCGCGATGCGCCACGCGCTGGACGAGGATCTCCTCCTCGGCCACCTCGACGCACCCCCACGCCGCCTCCGGCGCCGGCAGGCCGGCGGCGCGCAGCACCTTCCCGGCCCGGGGCCCGACCACGGCGAGCAGCTCGCGCTCCCGGCTCCGGATCTCGACCCGGTCGGCGAGCACGAAGCGCTCGAGGTGCCCGATCAGGGCAGCTCGGCGCCCGCGCGGGACGCGGAGCTCGAAGCGCCCGACCGCCGCGGCGACGACTGCGTCCGCGAGCACCCTGCCCTTGCCGTCGGTGAAGAAGCCGTAGGTCCCTTGCCCCGGCTCGAGACCGGCGACCTCGCAGGTCAGGTAGCCGTTGAGAAAGCGCCGGCGGTCCTCACCCGTCACCTCGACGGTCTCGAGCACCGCCGGATCGGCCAATCCGCAGACCTCCGAAAGCGCCCGATGCTCGCACCGGGGATCGCCGAAGTCCGACGCCGTTCGAGCTCCCGGAGAGACCTGCTCGACGGACCCGGCCCGCTCCTCCAACCACCGACCGAAGGAGGCGGCCTGCACGCTGGGCGGCATGCGCGGGAGTCTAGCAGGGCACCGACCGCTATCATCGGGTCGTGCCGACACGCGAGAGTTTCCTGCTGGAGCCTGCGAGCGGGCGATCCCTCGACGGGATCGTCGACCTCCCCGACCGTGCGGGGCCGGCGCCCGTCGTGGTGATCTGCCACGGGTTCAAGGGCTTCATGGAGTGGGGCTTCTTCCCGCCCCTGGCCGAGCTGCTGGCGGCGCGGGGCTTCACCGTGGTGCGCTTCAATCTGAGCGGTTCCGGCATGCGCCCGGGCGAGGACCGGGTGCGCGACGAGGCGGCGTTTCGTCATGCCACGATCGGGCGCGACGTCGAGGACCAGACCGCGGTGCTGCGCGCGGTGCTGGAGGGACGGCTGGCCGCGGGCCGGGTCGACACCGGGCGGGTCGGTCTGCTGGGGCACAGTCGCGGCGGCGGCACGACGCTGCTGCTGGCGGCCTCGGAGCTCGGGCGCGAGCACACCCGGGCCCTGGTGACCTGGAGCGCGGTGGGGACGTTCGATCGCTTCGGCGCCGAGGAGAAGAGGGCCTGGCGCGGCGCCGGCGAGGCGCCGGTCGTCAACTCCCGCACGGGCCAGACCTTGTTGGTGAGCAGCGAGGTGCTCGACGACATCGAGACGCGGGCCGACGCCTACGATCTCGCGGCCGCCGCCGGGCGACGCCAGGCCCCGTGGCTGATCGTGCACGGGAGCGCCGACGAGACCGTGCCGGTCGCCGAGGGTCGCGCTCTGGCCGCGGCGGCCGCCGAGCCGGTCGATCTCCACGTCGTCGAGGGCGCCTCCCACACCTTCGGAGCGCAGCACCCGTTCGCCGGACCCACGCCCCAGCTGATCGAGGCGATGAACGCCACCCAGGGCTGGTTCCTCCGCCATCTCGGCGCCGCCGCGTCGTAGAATCCACCACCATGGACATGCACTTCGAGGGGGTCGTCTTCCAGACCCACGCCGCCGAGCTGGCGCGTCGCTTGACGCGACCCTTCCCGCCGTCCGCCCTTCTCGACGTCCGCCCCGCGGCCGACTACGCCCGCGGTCACATTCCGGGAGCGCGGACCGTCACCGTCGAGGAGATCCGGCGCGGCCTCCCGGCCGGAGTGGGCTCCTCGACCGAGGTCATCGTCAGCGGCGCCGACCACGGCGACCGCATGGTCCGCGAGGCGACCAAGGCCCTGCGCGCCGCCGGGGTCCATCGCATCGTCGAGTTCCCCGGCGGCCTCGCCGAGTGGCGCGCCGCGGGGGGTGCGGTGGAGGAAGGCGCGGCCAAGGCGGCCTGAGGCGGCCGCCTCAGCGCTGCCCGCCGGCCTCTTTCAGGAACTCGAGGATCTGGCGGATCTCGGGGCTGTCCTCGGCCTTCTGGATGACGAACCAGACGGCGAGGACGAAGAAGGCGAGCTTCAGCAGCCAGCCCCAGCCCTTCGGCGCGTGGCCGGGCTCGATCGGCTCGTAGGTGGTGAGCTTCTTGTCCGCCATGGTCACTCCCTCCAGCGCGGGGCGCTCTTGGTCTCGAGGAAGGTCGCGATCCCGTGTTTGCAATCGTCCGTGGCCCGCGCGTCCGCGTTGGCACGCGCCGCGCGCTCCAGGCGCTCGTCGAGCGGGCGACCCACCAGCTCCAGCAGGATCCGCTTGGTGCGAGCGATCGATTCGGAGCTGGCGCGGGTCAGGACCTCGACCGCCAGCGTCCGTCCCGCCGCGGCCAGCTCGTCGCGCGGCACGACCCGGTTGGCGAGCCCCATCGCCTGGGCGGTGACCGCGTCGATCGGCTCGGGTGCGAGCAGCAGCTCGCGCAGGTCCGACCCGCGCACGCGCAGGGGCAGATAGGTGGCCACGAGGGCGGCGACGAAGCCGATCCGCACCTCCGAGTAGAGGAAGCGCGCGTCCTCCGACGCGACGACGAAGTCGCACGCGGTGGCCAGCCCGCACCCCCCCGCCACGCAGGAGCCCTGGACGAGCGCCAGGGTGAGAGCCTCCTGACGAAGGATCGATTCGAAGAGGGCCCGGAGCTTGTGCGAGTCCGCCAGGTTCTCCTCGGGAGCCGCGTCGCGCAGCGAGCGCAGGTGGGCGAGATCCGCCCCGGCCGAGAAGTGCTTGCCCGCGCCTTCGAGCAGTACCGCCCGCACTCCCTCGGCGCGCAGGTCGCTCGCGTAGAGGTCGGTCAGGGCCGCGATCAGGGCCGGTGAGAGGGCGTTGCGCCGCTCGGGGTCGTCGAGGGTGACCCAGAGGAGGTCTTCGTCTCGGCGCGTCGCCAGCGGCGCGCTCAACGGGAGTCCTCCGGAACCAGCTCGTCCGGGACCTCGATCTCCATGGCCAACATCCCCTGCGCGTGGGTCTTCCCCTGCGCGTCGGTCTTGAGACTCTCGGTACCGCCGCCGCCCAGGGAGTCGTGGAGGATGAAGTTCAGCGCGTTCAGGTTGGGGACCTCGAACCGCTCCACCCTGCCCTTGCAGACCTCGCGGAAGTGGTGAGCCACCCGCTCCTCGGTGAGCTGCTCGAGCAGCACCGCGTAGAGCTGCGGCCCGGAGGCGATGACGCCGACGTTCGAGCCGTCTCCCTTGTCTCCGGATCGCGCGTGGGCGACGCGTTCGAGACGCACCTTCACCTCTACACCTCCTCCACCGAGACCTGGATACGCCCCTCGATCGCGTCGCGGGCGAGCAGGGCAGGCCAGAACGCCACGATCTCCTGCGGCTTCGGCCGGCCTCCCGCGAACCCCGTCACCCCGGGCGGACCGGCGGTGACCAGCGGCGCGATCTCCTTGCCGAAGCGGTCGACCTTCTCCCGATCCTCGTCGTGGACGCCGAGGCGCAGGACCACTTCCGGCGGGTCCGCCGGCGCCGGAAGGATGTCCGGTAGGCAGGCGCCCAGGCCCACCAGCTCCTCCGTGCGGGCCTCGTCGGGGAAGTCCACGCCGGCGCGCTCCAGTCGCTTCCAGACCGTCTCGGCCGCGAGCCGCGCCTTCGCGATCGCCCGCGGCCCGGAGACGGTGATCTGCCCGGACGCCTTGTAGCCGTGGAGGTAGGAGGCGGAGATCTTGAGGAACGGCGTCCTCTCCCTCCCCCGGACCCCGGAGACCCGCACCCGGTCGGGCCCCTCCTGCTCCAGGCGGATCGAGGTGAAGTCGGCGACCACGTCGGGGGTCACGTAGTCGGCCGGGTCGCCCATCTCGTAGACCAGCTGCTCGGACACCGTGTCGACGGTGACCATTCCGCCGGTCCCCTCGTGCTTGGTCACCGTGAAGGTCCCGTCCGAGCTCGCCTCGACGATCGGATAGCCGACGTTCCACAGATCGGGGACTTCCCAGAAGCGGCTGAAGTTCCCGCCGGTGCACTGTGCACCGCACTCGACGATGTGGCCGGCGACGGTGCCGGCTGCGAGCAGGTCCCAGTCCTCGCGGCCCCACCCGAACTCGTGGATCATCGGCGCCAGGGTGAGGGCGGGATCCGTCACGCGGCCGCAGACGACGATCAGGGCGTCCTGGCGCAGGGCCTCGGCCACCGGGAACGCTCCGAGGTACGCGTTGGCGCTGGTGACCCGCTCCACCAACGGAGCCAGCGGCTCGCCGGTCTCCATGTTGCGCAGCTCGTGGCCGGCTTCCATCAGCTCGGCGAGGCGGGGCAGCACGTCGTCGCCTTCGACGACGCCGATGCGGACTCCGGAGACGCCCAGCTCGCGCGCCACCTCGAAGAGCCGCTCCCGGCAGGCGCGCGGATTCAGGCCGCCGGCGTTGGCGATGATGCGGACGTTGCGCTCCTTGAGCTCCGGCAGGACCCTCCGTACGAAGCCGATGAAGTCCCGCGCGTAGCCCGTCTTCGGGTCGAGCTTCTGGCGCATCATGATGGACAGGGTCACCTCGGCCAGGTAGTCCATCCCGATGTAGTCGATCGGGCCACCCCGCAGAAGCTCCACCGGAGCGTCCACGTTGTCGCCCCAGAAACCCTGTCCGTTGCCGATGCGCACCGCCATCGCGCGCCAACATAGCACGCACGCCGGAGCCTCCCGGACGCCCGGCCGACCGTGGCCTCCGGCTATACTGGAGAGGCCGCGCGAGGCGGTCGGGCGCCCTCCATGATCAAGAAGACCTACTCGAAGACCGGAGCCTCCTGCACCGTGACGTTCCGCCTCCCCGGCGACGAGGTGGAGGCCAAGGCGGCCGTGCTGGGCGACTTCAACGAGTGGAATCGGGAGGAGGATCTGCTCCAGGAGCGCAAGGACGGTACCTGGAGCACCACCCTCCGCCTCGACGCCGGCCGCACCTACCGGTTCCGGTACCTGATCGACGAGAAGCGGTGGCTCAACGACGAGGAGGCGGACTCCCTCGTGCCCAACCGCTTCGGCTCGATGGACGGCGTGCTCGATCTGGGGGTCGGGGAGTAGGCGGCCTCATTCGACGACCCTGTCGCTGAACTCCCAGTGGTAGGTGATGTCGACGATGCCGTCGAAGGCGGCGGCGGCACCGGCGGGCGGCGGCCCCTGGAAGCGCAGAGACTGGCGCTCCAGCGCGTAGACGTCGCCGTCGTAGTGTCCGCGGAGGGCGCGGACGGTCTCCACCCTGTTGGAGGGCAGCGTGAGGGTCCCCATGCGGGTCCCGTAGTAGTCGTCCTCCATGTCTTCGACGATGGAGACCACCACGACCGCGACGACCGCGACGGCCGCCCCGGCCAGGGCGGCGCTCCCGGCACCGGCACCGATTGCCGTCGACAGGGTCCGCACACCGTCCGCGACGTAGTGGATGGCGTCGGCCGCGTGCTCGCTGAGGAACTGCTCGAGATCGCTCTCGTCCATCTCCAGGATCTCGCCCATCTGCACGGCGTCCTGGAGCTGGTCGAGCCCTCCGTTCCAGACGGCCACCGACGCGCCGGCATCTTCCTCGAGGAGGGAGATCGCGAGGGCGTACCGGCGCGGCCAGCGGGTGGCGTCGCTGTCCAACCGGAAGGACCAACGCCGCGTCTCGTGGTAGTACGTCTGGAATGCCCCGAAGGGGCTCGACGACGGCGGATTGAGGCACCGGAAGTAGGGCCGGGGGTTGCTGCAATCCAGGGAGACCGATTCGTCCGGAGCGAAGCGCCACTGCTTTCCCGGGGTGCTGAAGCGGCAGCTCGACGGGTCGGTGTCGCGGCAGTCGCGGAAGAGCTCCTGCACGAACCCTGCGACGTGGTACTCCTCCCTGCCGCTGCCGTACTGGTCGTCGACGAGGACGATCTCGTCCAGCACGAGGCTCACCTGCCGGTAGACCTCCGGCAGCTCGATCTGGGGCGTCTCGCCCGCAACGTAGGTGATCTGCACCGGGGGCGACCAGGCACCGATCTCCCGGGCCGCCTGCTTGGTCCCCGCCTGTCCGGGCTGCGTGGCGCCGCCCGGATCGACGGAAGCGTTCCGCCGCGCCACCACCTGCACCTCGTACCGCAACCCACCCGCCGGCGGCCGGGCCGGCACGTACGGGCGCAGGTCGACGGTGAAGACGCTGCCCGGAGGCCCCGCCTGCCCGGTCGCGAGCAGCGTGTGGCCGCCCTCGCCGCCCCGACGCGCCTCCTCCACGGTGCGCAGGCGCCACAATCCGCCGTCGGCGCCGGACAGGAACGTGCCCCAGCGGAATCGCATCGCCTCCGGGCCGTGGATCGTGCGCGCGAGGGAACCCTTCTGGTCCACCTCGTTGAAGTACCCCACTTGCAGCCAGGTCCCGACGCGCTGCTGGAGGGCGGTCGGGGCGCGCTCGGGCGTGCGCTGCAGGCTCGGCGTCTGGGCGAAGAGTCCCGGGCCCGTCGCCGGACCGAGGAGCAGCACTGCCAGCGCGGCGTTCGCGGACACCCTTCCGAGCACCCGTCTCATCGGTAGTACACCCAGATGCGGCCGTGGACGCGGAACTTCAGGGTCTCCCCCAGCACGTTGTGCTGGAAGTCGGCGACCTTGAAGGTCTCCTCGCCGTCGGCGCGGGGGCCCAGGCCGGAGAAGGTGCGCGCATCCCCGGCGCGGTCGCACACGTCGTCGGAGTAGCTGCCGGTGAAGGGTTGATCCCACCGGCACGGCGGCGCCTTGAACATCTCGGCGACGAAGGGCTGCTGGTCGTCGTCGAAGCCCGTGCTGTCGAGCTCGACGGCCTCTGCCGTCGTCTCGAGCTCGAAGACGCGGCCGACCCCGATGGTCTCCCCGCTGTCGGCCTCGACCGTGCGCCCGGAGCCGTCGCCCGGACCGAGCAGGCTGGTCGTCGCGCCGCCGCCGGAGAGGTGGAAGCTGAAGGCCAGATCGCCGGCGCTCAGGTCGTCACTGTCGTCGATCACGTCGATCGAGTCGATGCTCACCTTCGCGAAGCGCCGCAGCGTCGTGAACTCGCCGCGGGCGTGGGCCCGCAACCCGTTGTCGCCGGTCGCTCGCACGAGGTAGTAGTAGCGCCGGGCCGGAGCCAGGTCGTACAGCTTCGGCGCGTGGCGAGTCACCGGGCTGCCGCCAGGGGGGATGTGGGCGGCCACCTGCAGCCCCTGCTCCGAGTAGCCGGAGGGCGGAGTCGTCGAGATCCAGACCTCGACTCGCGCCGGGAAGGGTGCGACGAGCTGCAGCTCGACCCAGGTGCCGCGGGGGATCGTCCGGACGTCACGGATCACGGAAACCTGCGCAGGACCGGGGAGCCGGATGCGGGGGCCCGCCGTGACCGGGATCTGCACCGAGGCGAGGATCATCTGCCGCGTGCCCTTGGTCAGGACCAGCCTTGCCGTGTAGCTCGTGCCCGCCTGCACGCCGATCGTCTGCTGCCCCTGCGCCGCCACGGCGAAGGACTGAAGGAGCTGCCCGCCGGAGAGGACCTGGATCGACAGGTCCCCGGCGCCGCTCGTGGGACCGGTGCTCCAATCGAGCGCGGTCGTGCCCTGCGTCTGTCCCGACGGCAGCGTCACCGGGTTGGGGCTCGCGACGATGCAGGGGGCCGGCGTGCACGCCGGCGCGGGTGCCGCCGCGACGATCGCTCCCGCCACCGAGACGGTCACTGCGGCCCGAAGCGTCGAACGGACCCACGACGAAGACGATCGCTCTCTCATGTCCACCTCCGGAAGGCTCTCTCCCCGTCTAGAGGAGCGTGGAGCCCCGCTTGCTCACTTGCGGAGGCGGTCGCTCGGCCCGTAGCCTGCACCCATGCTCCCTCAGGCCGCCCGACCTCGGGGCCGGCGAGGCACGGCGTCCACCCGGTTCGCCCTGGCCTCGCTGCTCGTCGTCACGGCGCTCTCGGGGGCCTGCACGCGCGAGCCGGAGAGGGGCGCAGTGATCTCCGCGGTCGAGCCCGCCGCCGCCGGGGCCCGCGCCGGGCTCGCGGTCGGCGAGACGGTCACCGCGTGGACCGGAGACGGTGCAGAGGGCGGCCCCATCGCCGGGCCGCTGAGCCTGCTGCGCGTCGAGATCGACGAGGCCCCTCGCGGCGCCGTGGTCCTCACCGTCCGCGGCCGCAGCGGCGAGCGGCGCGTGCGCCTCGCGACGGGGCACTGGGGACTGGAGACGGTTCCCGCCGGTGCGCCCGAGGTCACGACCGACCCGGCCCTCCGGGCCGTGGCGTGGGAGACCGAGGGGCTCGCCCTGGGGCGGGCGGGCGAGCTGACGGCGGCGCGGCACGCCCTCGAGCGCGCGCTGGAGCTCAGGCGGGGACTGGCCCCCGAATCCCCCGCCGTCGCGCGGTCCCTCGTCCACCTCGCGGACGTCGACTACCGCCGCCAGGATCCGCACGGCATGGAGCTCGCCGAGCGCGGCGTCGCGGCGTTCAGACGCTTTCCCGCCCCCCTCGAGACCGCCTGGGCGCTGCGCGTGCTCGCCAACTTCGCCTACGTCCTCGGCGACCTGGACCGCGCCGACCGCCTCTACCGCGAAGCCCTCGACCTGCGCCTCCCGCTGGAGCCGGACGGCCGCGAGGGAGCATCCTGGATCAGGACCTCGGCCTGATCGCCCACGATCGCGGCTTCCTCGACGAAGCCGAACGGCGGTATCGCCGCAGCTTCGAGACCTACCTGCGCACGGATCCGGAAGGCGAGGACGTCGCCTTCGTCTCCAACTACCTGGGCATCCTGGCCAAGGACAAGGGAGCTTCGAAGAGGCGAGGAGTCACTACGAGAGGGCGCTGGCGATCTTCCGCCGGGTGCGGGCCGACGGGGTCGAGGTCGCGGGCTGCCTCAACAACCTGGGAAACCTGGCGCTGGTGCGTGGCGACCTGGTCGCCGCCGAGCGCTTCCACCGCGAGGCGCTCGCGCGACGACAGGCCGCGAGCCCCGAGGGCGTCGACGTGGCCTCGAGCCTGCACAACGTGGGCCGGGTCGTGCGCGCCCTCGGTCGTCTCGACGAGGCGACGCAGCTGCTGGAACGGGCCCTGGCCATGAAGGAGCGGCTCGTCCCGCACACGCTCCTGGAGGCCTCGACGCTCTTCGAGCTGGGCGAGGTCGCGCGCACCGGGGCGTCCTGGGCGCGCGCCGAGGACTTCCATGCGCGCGCTCTCGCCCTGCGCCGGCGACTCGCTCCCGGAAGTCGTCTCGAGGCCGAGAGCCTGTTCGCCCTCGGTCGCGTCGCGCTCGCCACGGGACGGTCGGAAACGGCGGAGACGCTCTGGCGGCGGGCTATCGGCGAAGTCGAAGCGAGACGGCAGACCCTGCGCTTCTCCTCCGACGACAAGTCCCGTTTCGTCGCACCCTTCTACGGAGACACCAAGCGGCTGGCGGCGCTGCTCCGCTCCACCGGCCGGACGGAGGAAGCGTTCACCCTCCTGGAGAGTGCCCGCGCCCGCGCCCTGCGACTGATGATGGAGCAGCGGGGAACCCCGCGCCTGCGCGAGCTGGCGCCCGAGCTGGCGGCCGAGCGCTATCGGCTGGAGGCCGAGCTCGCCGGGGAGGAGTCGAGTCTCGAACGGCTCGATCCCGCGGCCGACCCCGAGGCCGCCGCGGAGGCGCTGCGATCGGTCCGGGAGCTCGAGGGGCGCCTGGCGCGCCTCGACGACCGGATCCGGCTCGCCGTACCCGACCTCGCCGCTCTTCACGACCCCGAGCCGATGACGCCGGGCGAGCTCGCCGCGGCCCTCGGTGAGGGGAGCCTCCTGCTGTCCTACGCGGTCGGCGACGAGGTGACCCTCCTCTTCACGCTCGCCGGCGGACGGGAGCCGGTGCTGCGGTCGTACGAGATCCAGGTCGGTGCCAGCGAGCTGGAACGCCGGATCGGGATCCTGCGAGCCCTCGTGGAGCGCGGCCGGCACGGTGGCGGCGCCCCCGAGCCCGCGCTGCTCCATCAAGCCGCGACGCTCTACCGGCTCCTCCTGACGCCGGCACGAGAGGAGCTCGAAGTCGCCGACCGTTGACTCGTGGTGGGAGACGGCCCTCTCTTTTCGCTTCCCTTCGCGGCGCTCGTCCGCGGCGCGCGGAAACCCATCGCCGTCGCCCAGTCGGGGACGGTCTTCGCCCGTCTGCACGGCCGGCCTCGAACACCTCTCGAGGCGGCGAAGATCGTCGCCTTCGGCAACCCGGAGCCGCTTGCCGAGCCCTCGAGCCCACTCCCGTGGGCCCGGCGGGAGCTCGAGCGGGTCGCGGAGCTCTTCGGCGAGCGTGCGACCGTCTTCTACGGCCGCGGGGCCACCGAGGAGCGCGTCCGTGCCACGGCCGGCGAGGCCGACTACCTGCACTTCGCCACCCACGCCGTCCTCGATCGGCGCCTCCCTCTCGAGTCGGCGCTCGCGCTCGCCCTTCCCGGGGGGCGGACACGGGCCGCGTCGGCCGACGACGGATCCCTGCGCGGGTGGGAGATCGCCGAGCAGCTGGATCTCCATGCCGATCTCGTGACCCTCTCCGCCTGCAGCTCGGCGCTCGGCGGCGAGCTCGCCGGGGAAGGGATCACCGGCCTCGCACGCGCGTTCCAGTACGCCGGTGCCCGCTCTCTGCTCGTCTCCCTCTGGGACGTGTCCGATCGCTCCACCGCCGAGCTGATGGAACGCTTCTACGAGGGGCTGCGACGGGGAGAGTCCAAGAGCGGGGCTCTGCTCGCCGCGCAGGCCTCCCTGCTCTCGCAACCGCAGACGGCCCACCCGTTCCACTGGGCGGCCTTCGAGCTGCTCGGCGATTGGGAGTGAGGCCGCGCGGACGCCTACGGCGCGAGCTCGAAGCGGCCGAGCTCGGAGGCTCCCGTCTCGGCACCACCGGGGAGCCGGGCCAGCACCCTCCAGTAGTAGGTTCCCGGCTCGGGTGCGACGGCGCTCGGCCAGGGAACGGCCGTCGCGGTCGTGGGCTCACTCGTCCACAGGGGCTCGGCCTCGGCGTCCAACAGCTCGACACGGTACGACTCCGCTCCCGGAACGGGGGTCCAGACCAGGCGCCGAATCTCGGAGACGATTCCCAGCGGCTCGATGAGCGACGGACCCGGGCTCATCGTTGCGGCGCGGAGCGCCCCGTCCGACTCGGTTCGCCGGTCGGGACGGAGCCAGGGAAGGACGAGGACGGCGGCCAGGACCGCCGCCGCGAGACCGACCCAGAGGAGCGGGCGCCGCGGGGCAGCGCTGCGTGAAGCCGGCACGGCGGCGTCGAACGCCCGGGCGCCACGTGCGACCTCGACCAAGGCGGCGTGGATCCGGCGGCACTCCTCGCAGGCCGCGATGTGCGACCGCGCCCTCTCCGCCTCCCCGGGAGAGAGCTCTCCCATCATCCAGCGCTCGAAGTCGTGCTCGTCGAGATGGACCGCGTCAGCCATCGACCCCCCTGGCCCGCAGGGCACGGCGAAGATCCGCCATCCCGCGAGCGATCAGATTGCGCGCCTTCTGATACGACCAAGCCTGCTCCATCATGATCTCCCGGACACCGTAGCCTGCGAGGTGTCGCCGTACGGCCAACCCCCGGTCCGGCGCCAGCGACTGGATCTCTCGCTCGACCAACGCTCCCAGCTCGTGTCCGTGCGCCAGGGTCTCGGGATCGGAATCCGCTGCATGTTCCACCGGTCCGCCCTCCTCCAAGGGCTCCTCCGGACGCGCCCGCGCGCGTCGCAGGGTCCGCACCGTCTCACGGACGGCGGCCCTGTAGAGATAGGAGGACGGGAAGTCGATCGGTTGCTCACGCGCCACCTGCTTCCACAGCTCGATCAGGATCCGCTGCTCGATGTCCTCCGCGCGCTCCGCGGCGGCCGCACCGCCGACGCGCCGCACCACACCCCGGATGAGCCCACCGTAGCGTCGAACGAGATCGTCGAATCGCTGCCGGCACGGGTCGAGCGATGGCGGCACGCCCCGCATCCGGCACCCTAGGTCTGCAGGACGCCGGTCTTGAACTCGGGCAGATGCGGATTGCAGGCCGCGGCGGCGAGTGAGCGGGCGACGACGGCGCGAGTCTCCGCCGGATCGATGATGGCGTCGACCCAGAGGCGGGCTGCGGCGTAGCGCGGGTCCATGGCGGCCGCGTAGCGGGCCTGGATCTCGGCCAACCGCTCGGCCTTCTCCTCCTCGGAGACGTCGTCGCCGCGGTTCTTGAGCTGGATCGAGAGCAGCGTCTTCGAAGCCTGCTCGCCGCCCATCACGGCGATCGAGCACGACGGCCAGGCGTAGAGGAAGCGAGCCCCGTAGGCCTTGCCGCACATGGCGTAGTTGCCGGCACCGTAGGAGTTGCCGACGAACACGGTGATCTTGGGCACGACGCTGTTGGCGACGGCGTTCACCATCTTGGCGCCGTCCTTGATGATGCCGCCCCACTCCGCCCGGCTCCCCACCATGAACCCGGTGACGTCCTGGAGGAAGAGCAGCGGGATGCCCTTCTGGTTGCACAGCTCGACGAAGCGTGCCCCCTTGTCCGCCGCCTCGGAGTAGAGGACACCGCCGATCTGGAGCTCCTTGTCGCGCGGCCCGATGCCGGTCTTGCGCGAACCGATCGAGCGCTGGTTGGCGACCACGCCGACGGCCCAACCCTCGATCCACCCGGTGCCGCACACCAGCGTCTCTCCGTAGGTCGACTTGAACTCGTCGAGCTCCGAGCCGTCGAGCAACCGAGCCAGGATCTCCCGGGTCTCGTACGGGCGTGCGCGATCGACGGGGAGCACGCCCACCAGCTCCTCGGGGTCGTGGAGCGGGGGCCGCGGCTCGCGGCGGGCGAAGGGGGCGCGCTCGGGGAGGGAGATCTGCCGGATCTGCGAGCGGATCTTGGCCAGGCACGCCGCGTCGTCCGGGTGCCGGTGGTCCACGACCCCCGACACGTCGCACTGCACGACGGCGCCGCCCAGCGCCTCGTTGTCGATGTCCTCGCCGATCGCCGCCTTCACCAGGTGCGATCCGGCCAGGAAGATCGAGCCCGTCCCCTCCACGATGTGCGACTCGTCGCTCATGATGGGCAGGTACGCACCTCCCGCCACGCACGGACCCATGATCGCCGCCATCTGGAAGACGCCCGCGGCCGAGAGCCGGGCGTTGTTGTAGAAGATCCGCCCGTAGTGCTCGCGGTCGGGGAAGATCTCGTCCTGCATCGGCAGGAAGACGCCCGCCGAGTCGACGAGATAGACCGTGGGCAGCCGGTTCTCGAGCGCGATCTCCTGAGCCCGGAGCACCTTCTTGATGCCGAGCGGGAACTTGGCCCCGGCCTTCACGGTGGCGTCGTCGGCGACGACCAACACCTCCCGGCCGTGGACGCGGCCGACGCCCATCACCACGCCGGCCGCCGGAGCGCCGCCGTGCTCCTCGTAGAAGCCGTGCGCGGCCCAGAGGCCGAGCTCGAGGAAGGGCTCGCCTTCGTCGCACAGCGTGGCCACCCGCTCGCGGGCGCTCAGCTTGCCGCGCTTGCGCAGCTTCTCGCGTGCCGCCTCACCGCCGCCCTGGCGCAACACCTCCTCCTGCTCCCGGATCTCGCTCATCGCCGAGCGCCAGTGCTCGGCACGCTCGGCGAAGCGGGCGTCCTTCTGCAGGGAGCTGGCGAGGGTCGTCATGCGGTCTTCCGTCGCGGGAGGCGGCATTATACGGGCCGCATAGAATCCCTCCGTGCGCTTCGCGGCTCCACTGGCCGTTCTCCTCACCCTGGCGTCGGCGGCGGTGCCGGCCCGGGCGGCGACCTGGCAGCTGGGGCTCGTGGAGATCGCCTCGGGGCTCGATCGGCCCAGCGTCCTGACCCACGCGGGGGACGGCTCGGGGCGGCTCTTCATCGTCGAGAAGATCGGCCGGATCCGGATCGTCGACGCCTCCGGCCTGCGACCGCAGCCCTTCCTCGACCTCACCGACCGGATCCTCGCCAACCACCTCGAGCGCGGCCTGACCGGTCTCGTCTTCCACCCGGACTACGAGACGAACGGGCGCTTCTTCGTGGCCTACACCAACATGGCAGGCAACGAGGTGCTGGCCGAGTTCCACGTCTCCTCCGATCCGCAGGTGGGCGACCCCGATTCCGAGCAGCAGCTCCTGGTCGTGCCCGAGCCCACCGAGATCCACAATCTCAATCAGCTGGCGTTCGGCCCCGACGGCTTCCTGTACATCGCGTCCGGGGACGGCGGCCCGGCGAACGACCCGAACGACAACGCCCAGAATCTCGGCCTCCTCCTCGGCAAGATCCTGCGCATCGACGTCGACTCGAGCCGGCCTCCCCTGGCCTACGCCATTCCCCCCGACAACCCCTTCGTCGCCGATCCCCTGGCCCGGGACGAAATCTGGGCCTACGGTCTGCGCAACCCCTCCCGCTTCGCCTTCGACAGCGAGACGGGCGACCTCTTCATCGCCGACGTGGGCCAGCACGAGTGGGAGGAGGTCGATCTCGAGCCCGCCGGCAGCCCGGGAGGCGTGAACTACGGGTGGAGCCTGATGGAGGGCTTCCACTGCTTCGATCCGCCGACCGGATGCATGCGACCGGGCCTGACGCCGCCGATCTTCGAGTACTCGCACAGCGAGGGCTGCGCGGTCCTCGGCGGCGGCGTCTACCGCGGCTCCTCTATCCCTGGCTGCGCGGCACCTACCTGATGGGCGACTGGTGCACCGGAAAGATCTTCGCAGCGACCCTCGATTGTTCCGGAACCTGGACACGCGAGCTCGTCCTCGACACCGACTTCAACATCTCGGTCATGGCTGCCGGCGAGGACGGCGAGCTCTACGTGGTCGAGTGGGCGCTCGATGCGGCCCGCGTCTTCGCCGTGACCTCGACGCCGCTCGCCACCCTCTTCCGCTCGGACTTCGAGGGAGGCCACCTCCTCGCCTGGTCGTGCACGAGCGAAGCCGAGCGCGCTCCCGGAGGGCAACCGTGAAGATCTCGATCGTCGCCTTCGCCTCGGCGCGCGATGCCATCGGTGCGGCTCGCACCGA
The DNA here is from genome assembly GCA_041394745.1 of Thermoanaerobaculia bacterium. Lineage (GTDB taxonomy): Bacteria > Acidobacteriota > Thermoanaerobaculia > Multivoradales > JAHEKO01 > JAWKHP01. The sequence goes on from JAWKHP010000011.1 coordinate 78,986, forward strand.
GGTCGAGCTCGCCGAGGCGGCGACCGTCGAGACCCTCGCCGAAGAGCTCGGCAGGCGCTACCCGGACCTCCGGCCCCTGTGGCCGCGGCTGGCGCTGGCCGTCGACGGGATCCTGGCGCGACCCGGGACCGCGCTGCACGACGGGTCGGAGGTGGCCCTGCTTCCTCCGGTCTCCGGAGGCTCCGGAGCGCCCGTGTCCCCGGTTCCCGTGTCCCTGGTGAACGGCGAGCCCGACCCGGCACCGCTTCTGGCCGCCGTCGACGACCCGGCACACGGGGCGACCCTCCTGTTTCTCGGTCGGGTCCGTGGCGATCGCGACGGCAGAGCGGTGACGCACCTGACGTACGAAGCCTACGAGCCGATGGCGCTGGCGGCTCTGCGCCGGATCGTCGAGGAGATCGAAGCGGCCCGAGGCTGCCGGTTGGCGATCGCCCACCGGATCGGAGAGGCCCCGGCCGGGCGCACGACGGTGGCCATCGCGGCCTCGGCCCCCCACCGGGAGGCGGCCTACGCGGCCAGCCGGGAGGCCCTGGAACGCCTGAAGCGCGAGGTGCCGATCTGGAAGCGCGAGCACTACGCCGACGGCGCCGCCGACTGGCTCGAGGTCGAGCCGCTCAGCCGGAGCCGGGGCTGAGCGCGCCGCGGCGGGGCGCGAGGTACGCCCGGCGCACCCAGAGCTCGAAGTCGCGGTCGAGGGCGCCCCAGTCCACGTCGAGGGCCGCGCGCAGATCCTCCGGATCGTACGGGGCGCCGGCCGCGAGTCCCCGCAGGACGGTGCGGAACGCGGCGGCGCGCTCCGGATCGGCGAGCAGATAGCGCACGAAAAACGCGCTCTGCTCAGTAGTCGTAGGACGGCAGCGCGGCATCGAACTCCTCCGGCCCGAGCCTGACCAGCCGCTCGACCGAGCCCGCCAAGCGCCCTCCATAGGCGGCTTGCAGCCGCTGCATCTCCCCCTCCGCACCGAGGGACCCCCGCACGGTGCCGAGCCCGGCCGGTGTGGCCTCGTCTCCGAGCAGGTCGGCGATGCCCTCGCTCAGCCACCGCGGCAGGGCGGGGCCGAGGGCTCGCCGGCTCACCAGGTGCGCCAACTCGTGGACGAGCGTCCGCACCGTGGGCCCGACCGGGCCCGCGGGCAGGGCCAGATAGCCCCGGGCCGCCCGAGCGTGCCCGGCGTAGCCGCTTCGGACGCCGCTCACCTCGGCGGCGAACGACCGGAAGGCGGTCGCATCGGCGAAGAGGAAGATCGCTTCGGCCGGGGCACCGATCGGCGCGACTCCGAGCGCCCGCTCGTAGGCCTCGTCGAGAGGCGACACGACCCGCTCGCAGAGGCCGATCCAGGTCGCGAGCTCGGCGTCGGTGACCAGGGTGTAGCCGCCGCACGGGACCCGACGCGCCGCGGACCCCATGCGTGACAGGGCGGCGGTCACGGTCCCCGCGTCGGGCGCGACGGCAGAGCAGGGCGCCGCCGGCTCCACGACGCCCGGGGACGGGGCGGCTTCTCCACCTCCACCCGCAAGCCGGACCCAGGCCTTCCCCGCGCCCCGTCCTCGAGCTCGCACCCGGTACCACTCGCCGTCCCGCTCGATCACCTCGAGGTTCGCCGTCGCCTCCTGCCGTCCGGACGGTCTCGCCCTCCTCCGGCGACCGGTGGAGCGGCGCCCCTTCGCGAACCCAGACCCTGGGCCGGGCGTCGTAGGCCTGCGGGCTCGCCGGCAGGACGACGACGGCGGGTCCATGCGCGGCAGGGGCCACGGTCCTCGCCGCTGCGGCTCGCCGAACGTGGCGCGGAACCGCTCGACCCAGGGCGCGGCGGGAGGCCAGCGAGCCACCCAGTCGAGACTGCGGAGGCGGTGTCCGGTGAGCCACGCCCCACAGGGCGATGGCGGCACCGCACAGCAGGACGACGGAGCAGCCGCGACCGCGACGACCCGGCATGGAGGCCGCCTCCCGGCTCCCCCCAGTAGCGGGGAACCGTGGGGTCGACCCGGCGGCTCCAAGCGTCGATGCCGCTCGCGCAGGCTGCGGCGCGATACCGCGTTCGCGCAGAAGAGCGCCGCGCGGTCGGAGCGCGGCCCGTGGTGACAGTAGAGGACGACCTCGCGATCCGCCGGGATCTCGTCGGCCCGTGAGGCCAGCTCCTGGAGCGGGATGAGCGTTCCGCCCTCGATCCGCGCCAGGGAGCTCTCCATCGGGGTCCGCACGTCGATCAGCACCAACTCCTCGGCGGCCTCCCGACGCCGCGCCAGCTCGGCGACGTCGATGGCCAGCGGCAGCTCCTCGGTCATCGTCCCTCCTTCGCTGCAGTGGTCCGCGTACTCCACCAGCTCGAAGTCTCCCGCGCCCGGCGAGCACGCGGGGCAGGTCGGAGCCTTCGGCACCTCCACCTCGCGGAAGCGCGTCGCCATCCCGTCGAAGAGGAGGAGCCTCCCCGTGAGCGGCTCTCCGATCCCGGTGACCAGCTTGATGGCCTCGGCCGCCTGCAGCCCTCCCACGACCCCGGGGAGCACGCCGAGCACGCCCGCTTCCGCGCAGGAAGGCACCAGTCCTGCCGGAGGCGGCTCGGGGAAGAGGCAGCGATAGCACGGTCCCTCGGCGGCCCAGAAGACGGAGAGCTGTCCCTCGAAGCGGAGCACGGCACCGAAGACGTCCGGCTTGCCTTCGAGCACGCAAGCGTCGTTGACCAGATAGCGGGTGGCGAAGTTGTCGGAGCCGTCGACGACGACGTCGAACCCGGCGACGAGACGGCGCGCGTTGTCCGCGCGGAGCCGTTCCGGGAAGGGGACGAGGTCCACGTCGGGGTTGAGGTCGTGGAGACGCTCGAGCGCCGCCTCGATCTTCGGGCGTCCGACGTCGGCCGTGCCGTAGAGGACCTGACGGTGGAGGTTCGAGGCGTCCACCCGGTCGTCCTCGACGACGCCGAGGCGTCCGATCCCGGCCGCGGCGAGGTAGAGGGCGGCCGGGGAGCCCAGGCCCCCGACGCCGACCACCAACACCGAGCCGCCCCGCAGACGCTCCTGCCCCTCGGCGCCGAGCTCCGGCATGACCATCTGCCGGCCGTAGCGCCTCAACTGCTCGGGAGAAAAGCTCATCGCGCTAGCCCACCGCGGCCCAGACTATCGGCTCTTCGGCGAGCTCGGTGCCGGCCAACCGCCAGCTGCGCGCCAGCAGGCCTCCACCGGAGTCCAGAGCCAGGATGAGATAGCTCACGTCCGGCCACGCGTGCTCCCGGTCGGAGGCGCTCGGCTCGGCGCTGCCGGTGGGATGGGAGTGGTAGTAGCCGAGCAGCTCGAGACCGGACTCGCGGGCGCTTCGCATCGCCTCGACGAGCTCGTCCGGGGCCAGCACGTAGGCACGACGCCGGTCCTGCGCCGCGTTGCGCACCGGACGCGCGAGGGCGACGCGGCGGGCGCCGTCGCGTCCGCGCCGGCCGAGGACGACGCCGCACACCTCCTCGCCGGGGACACTCAGGACTTCATGTTCGAGTCGCCGGCGAACCCGGCGGGGCACCTCGAGCGGCATCATCCGAAGGGGACGACGACCGAGGCGATCACGGCACAGAGCGTCAGCGCCAGGCCGATGCCGGCGGCGATCAGGTGCTCGGGCTTCTCCGGGCGCAGCGGATCGAGGACGCGGGCGGTCGCGAAGCCGCCGAGGAAGCCACCGAGGTGAGCGTAGTTGTCGATACCGGGAAGCAGGAAGCCGAAGAAGAAGAGCACCAGCGCCCAGGTCCACACCTGGCGACCCATGGCCGTGGAGCCGGAGCGGCGGCCGTAGAGCACCAGGGCGCCGAGAAGCCCGAAGATCGACGCCGACGCGCCGATCGTCAGCTGAGCGCCGTGCAGGAAGTACGGCCCGACGTTCCCGAACAGGGCTCCCACGACGCTGGTGAGGACGAAGCCGGTCACGCCCGAGACGAGGTAGACGAGCGCGGTCCTGCCGACGCCGAAGAGCCGCACGGCCGGTGGAACGAGCTGCCGGACCCAGAGCAGGTTGAAGAGGATGTGCAGGAAGCTGCCGTGCAGCCAGGACGCCGAGAGCACGGTCCACCAGCGACCGAGCCCGAAGGTCGGCAACGATCCGCTGGCGCCGAACTCGACGAGGGCGCGGCCCGACGGCGAGAGCAGACCGAGCAGACCGCTGAACCCGATACCCCCGACGTCGCTCACCAGCGTGAGCAGGTAGAGGACGATGCAACCTCCGGTCACCAGGTTGACGAAGCCGAAGTCGTCTCCCAGACGCTGCAGGAGGCGGCCGTAGCCCCAGAACCCCGGGCTCCAGCGTCCGCAGTGCACGCACCGGGCCGCGTCGACGGCCACCAGGCGTCCACAGGTGGGACAGACGACGGAACCGGTCTTCTGACGCTCGAACATCAGAACATCGCGTCCTGTTCCGGCCGCTCGGGCGCCTCATCGGGCTCGGGCTCCTCGGCCTCGGTCGACCCCGGCTCCTCCAGGCCCTGGACGATCTGGCTCACCTCGACTTCCGCCCGACGGATCTTCTTCCGGCACAGCTCGAGCAGCGTGGCCGCCCGCTGCAGCTCCTCCGCCAACTCGTCGATGTCGATCTCCTCGCCCTCGACCTTGCGGAGGATGCCCTCGAGCTCCTCCATCGCTTCGCCGAAGCTCGGCGTCTCGTTCGACTCACTCATGAAGCCTCCACTCGGCTCGACAGCTTGCCGTCCGCCAGCGACGTCGTCAATCGCTCTCCGGGTCGCGCCTCGGCGGCGCGGCGCAGGACCCGGCCGTCCTCTCGCCGCGTGAGGCTGAAACCACGGGCCAGGATCCGCTCGGGGCCGAGCTGCCGACGCAGCCGCTCCCAGCCGTCGAGCACGGCCGTCAGGCGCGCCAGGCGGGACCGTGCGCTCGCGGCCAACCGCTGCCGCAATCGCTCCGGGCGCTCCGTTTGCCGACGGGCGGCCCGCGGTCCGGCCGCCGCCAGACGGCCGCGCAGGGCCTCCAGGCGCTGCGCCGACCGCCGGGGCTGGCGCTGCGCCTCGCCGCCGAGCCGCTCGGCCACCTCGCGCAGCCTGGCGGCACCGGTCGCCAGCCGCGACCGCACGGTGCCCAGGGCACGATGCCCGCGCACGAGCCCCCGCCGTCCCCTCTCGAGGAGGGCATGGGAGGCCCGGCCGAGGTCGCGCGCCGCCTCCCCGATCGTGCGGTCCGCCGCCGTCACCCGCTCGACCAGGAGCTCCGCGACCTTGGTCGGCGTCTTGACTGCGGTGTGCGCCGCCTCGTCCGCGATCGATCGGTCGATCTCGTGCCCGAGCCCGGTGAGCACCGGGCGCGGACAGCGTGCGACGGCCTCGGCGACTCGCCGGCTGTCGAAGGCCGCCAGATCGCTGCGCGAGCCTCCACCGCGGATCAGGACCACCACATCCACGGGCAGGCGGCCCGCCGCCGCCAGAGCCGTGGCCAAGGATCGCTCCGCGGCGGCTCCCTGGACGGCCGCGTCGATGGCGGTGACACGGAATCCCCATCCGCTATCGGACAGCCCGGCCAGGAAGTCGTGGTAGGCGGCGCTGCCCACTGCGGTCACCAGCGCCACGTCGAGCGGCACGGGCGCCAGAGCCAGCCCGGCGTTGAGCTCCAACAGCCCCGCCCGGCGCAGGGCCTCGCGGGTCTCGCGCCGACGGGCCTCGAGCCGGCCGAGGGAGAACTCGGGATCCACCTCCTGGACGGTCAGACGCAGGCGACCCGACGGGGGATAGAGATCGAACCGCGCCCGGCAGCGGACGTGGCTCCCCTCCGCCAGCTCCTGTCCGGTGCGAGCCAGGAGCCGCCTCACCGCCCCGTGCTGGGTGCGCCAGAGGACGGCGTCCAGGCGTCCGACGATCTCGTCGGCATCACCCTTCTCGACCAGCTCGAAGTAGAGGTGGCCGCCCCGACCCGGCTTCAGGCGTTGGATCTCGCCGGCGACCCACACCTCGCCCGGCGCTCGGCGGACGATCTCTCGGACCTCCTCGCAGAGCGCCGAGACGGAATAGGTCGCCTCGTGACCGTCCAAGCAGCTGATCCGCTAGTGATACCCGGTCAACTCTTCCGACGATTCCAGAGGGATCGCCTGGGCCCATGCCAATGCCGACTCGTCCCCGACCGTCTGCTTCTCGAGAAAGGTCTCGGCCTCGTCGCGGTCGAGGAAGAGCCGCCAGATGAACGTGTGCCCGGCGGGAGCGGTGAAATAGGTATAGCGCTCCGTGCTCTCCGCCAAGTCGAAACCGAGCTCGGTCTCGCCGTTGACGCCGACACAGGCCATCGCGATGGCGCGATGGGCCAGGGCCAGGGCCTTCAGCGCGGGCTCGAGCTCGCCGAGCTCCTCCCGGGACAGCGTGGAGTGGTAGATCGAGACCCGCTCGCCGCTCTCCTCGGCCAGCAGGGTGTAGGGGACGTCGTGACGATCCATCGCTTCACGGGTGTCGGCGGTGGTGACGAAGACGTCCTCGGTCGAGAGCACCTTGTAGGCGATGGCGAACCCCTCGTTCTCGAAACGGGGGAAGGCCTCCGCCAGCATGCTCTCGTCCTCGACGGTGAAGTAGAACAACCGGCTGTTCATTCGACTCGACATGCGGGTTCCTTGCAGCGGATGAAGTTCCTGTACGGGGATGGAGGGCCGGGCTCGGCCCTCCGCAGCCCGACAGTCTATCAGAAGCCCGGCGCGCCTCGACTCCCGATCCGCTAGAATCCCGATGGCCCCGAACGATGCGAGAGCTCCGACAGGTCGCAACGACCCGCGGAGCGTTCCAGTGAGCGACTCTTCTCTGACCCTCTGCTCCCCGGCGGCAGCCCTCCACGTCCTGGGCGAGGGCTCGGCCCGCGAGGCGGTGCGCGAGCTGCTGGTCGAGTACGGCGCCTTCCCCACCGGTGACGGGACCTTCACGTTCCGACTGCGCCCCGGGGATCCGGCGGTCTTCGACACCGCCCTCTCCGGCGGCGCGCGGCTGCTCAACGAAGCGGCGGCCTCCTCGCAACGAGAGCGCGAGGGCCTCCGGCTCCTGGTCTCGCCCGCCGAGGCGACGCTCGAAGGCGACGCGGTGCGCGCGGCCACGATCGAGCTCGCCGAGGACCTGCGGACCTCTCCTCCGGCCCTCGAGGGCGGGACCATCCACCTGACCTCCCACTCGGCCCGGATGCTCGAGGACACGTGGCGGTTGAGCGCCGGCCGGCCCTACCGGAGGCCCTCCGGCAAGGAAGTCCCCCTGCTGCGCGCCGAAGGCCCGGGGGAACGCCGCTCGCCGTGGCGCAATCCGACGCTGCTCGAGAGGCCCACGGTCTGGGTGGAACGGCCCGAAGTCGAGGAGCGCCTCCTCGATCGCGTCGACGAGCCCGCTCTCCTCCTCATGGGCCCCCTCGGCAGCGGCAAGACCCGCCTGGCGCACCGGGTGCTCGATCGTCGGGGGCTGCAACAGCTCACCGTCCGGGCGGGATCCGACCCCAACCGCGAGGGCCTCGTCTGGCAGATCGCCCGCCAGCTGCTGCTGCCGGTGAGCGAGAAGAAGGGCGGCGGCGTGGCTCGTTTCCGCAGCCCCGGCACCCGCCGGGAGGCCGCCGACCGATGGCATGCGGCCCGCACCGACACGGCCCGTCGAGAGGCCATCCTGACGATGCTGCGCTCTCTGATCCAGGAGCAGGGCGAGCCGCTCTACCTGTTGTGCGACGACGCCGAGCGCCTCGGCGAGGGCGACCTCGCGCTGCTCTCCGACCTGGCCGGGGAAGCGGGCGCCGACAACCTCCGCCTGTGGATCGTGGCGCGCCCGGAGCAGAGGCTCGCCGACAGCTTGGGTGGTCTGTGCCAGCTGCGCACCGGGCTGCTCGACGAGGCCGAGCACCGCAGGCTGGCGGAGCAGCTCACCAGCGGTTGGGCCCTGCCCGAGGGAGTTCTCGCCACCCTCGTCGAGGAGACGTCGGGCAACCCCTTCGCCCTCGAGGAAGCGCTCATCGCGATGGCCCGCTGCAAGCACCTTCGGCGCAGCTACGGCAGCTTCTCCTACGCCGGACCGAACGACTCCCGGCCCTGCGCCTCGCAGCGGTGGACCGCCCATATGCAATCGGAGGCCGGCCGGCTCGGGTTGCTCGAGCCGCTGCTGACCATGGCCGTGGCCGAAGGGCCGTTGCCCGTCGCCGCGGTGCGGGCGGGTCTCCCCTCGCCCCCGATCGAAGGCTGGGAGGAGATCGGACTCCGCGCCGGGCTCTTGCGCCGATCGGGCTCCCCCTGGGGCCTCGGCTTGGAGCTCGCCTGTCCCGCCTACGGGCTGGGCCTGGCAGCCGTGCTGGACGCCAAGACGCGCGCCGCGATCCGGTTGCGGCTCGGGACGAAGCTGGCCGAGGGCGAGCCGAGCGGCGGCAACTGGCGGATCTACCGGATGCTGCGCGGCACGGCCGAGGGCGTGCCCGCGCTGCTGCGCTCCACGCGGGAGAAGGACCGCTCGCAGGCGCCGCGCGACCCGGAGCTCCTCGCGGCCCTCCAGGAGGAGCTGGCCGCCCTGCGCGCCCGCGGCGAGGACGGCGACGCCGAGCTCGTCCTGCTGTGGAGGCTCTTCCAGGTGGCCCGTCGCGTCGGCCGGGTGGCGGAGCATCTCGACGACCTGACGCGAGCCCTGAGCCTCTCGCGCCAGCGCCCGGAGCGCTATCTGGCCCTCGCCCACCTGAAGGCGGAGGTCGAGCATGAGGCCGGCCGGCACCGCGATGCCGAGCGGACGCTGCTCGGGGCCCTCGAGCTGACCGACGGTCACGCGTCGGCGGCTCGTCGCGCGCCCCTGATGCTGCGCCTCGCCCGTCTCTACATGGACGCCGGGCAGCTCTCCGACGCGGAGCGGCTGCTCGAAGTCTATCCCGCGATGCAGCGGGAGGGTCTGGCCGCCGCGGCGGCCAGCTGCCGGTTCCCGCTCGGCAACATCGCCCGCCGGGCCCACCTCTACCCGCAGGCGCTCGCGCACCACGGCGCCGCCCTGGAGACCCGTCGCAGGTTGGAGCTCGGCCTGGACTCCAGCGCCTCCCTGTGCGCCCTGGGAACGGTGGCCGCCACGATGGGCAACTACCCGCGTGCGCTGGCCTACTACGAGGAGGCCGAGAAGGTCCTCGCGCACGAGCCGGACTCCGATCGCGATCTCTCCTTCGCCCTGCTCGGCAGGGCCAGAGTCCTCGGCCGCCTGGGCGACTTCACGGCCGCGACGCCTCTTCTGCGGCGCGCCATGTCGCTGCGCGAGCACCGGGACGACAAACCCGCCGAGGCGATCGCCCGCCTGGCCCTGGCGACCAACCTCCTCGACTTGGGCCGGCGGGAGCAGGCCTTCGAGCAGGCCGGACGCGCTCGCTTCCAGCTGGAGATGCTCGGCGTGGTTCCCGTTCTCGCCGACGCCGACCAGCTGCTCGGTCGGATCCAGCTCGAGCGCCGGCACCTCACCGAGGCGGAGCAGCACCTGGCCTCCGCCACCGGGGGCCACCGCAAGCAGGAGGACGAGGCCGCCTACGCGTTCGATCTGGCATGGCTCATCCAGGTGGGCCGCGAGAGCGACCATCTCAACACGGTCGACCGCACCGTACGGGAGCTGCAGACCGTGCGGGCGCGGCTCGCGCGCGTGGAGATGGCGGAGGTGCTCGACCACCGGCTCTTCCAAGGCCTGGAATGGCTGGCGGATCGGGGGATGGACCTCGACGACGCCCGGCCCTACCTGCAACGCGCCTACGAGCAGCTGCTCGCCAAGGCCGGTCACCTGCGACCGGAGCACCGGCACCGTTTCCTCTACGACGTCCCGGACAACCGCGAGATCGTCGAGGCCGCGACCCGCCTGGACCTGGCTCTCTGATCGACGGCGAGCGCTAGAGGCCGAGGGCGGCGTCGATCTGCGCCTGCTCCTCGGCCGTGAGGTAGCCCGCATCCAGAATCTGCGGGTTTCCGGGCTCGGGCAGCGGAAGCCTGACGACCGACAGGCCGCGCTCGAACCCGGCGCACTCCATCCCCGAGAGGAGGATCGACAGCGTCTCGCAGGTGGAGACGATCTGGCGCGCGAGCCGGCTCTGGATCCGCAGATCGAGAGTCTCCGGGAGCTCGAGCGGCGTGATCTCGTACCCCCCCTCGACGCGGCGTACGGAGGCGCGGCCACGGACCACGACGTCCTGCGGCGGCAACAGGATCTCGTCCTCGATCTCGCCCGGCAGGCCGCCGGCCTGGACCGAGGCCGTGACCAGGGCCTTGCCGAGCAGGGAAGCGCGTGCCGTCATCCGGTAGTCGCCGGTCGGCAGGGGCTCGATCCGGAGGCTGTGAGAACGCAACGTCAGCTGGTTGCTCTCCGAATGCAGAGTCACCGTCAGGGCGCCGCTCTCGACCGGGAGCAGGTCCGGCGCGAGATCCCGGTAGGTCTGGTTGAGTCGTGGAAGCTCGATCTCGCGGACGCTGCTCGCCGCGAAGGCCGCGCCAGCCGCGAGCAAGAGCAGGAAGACCGGTCGTCGCACGTCAGGGAGTGTAGCCGTGGGTCGTCCGGCTCCTCAAACGGCCACCGCGCACGACGACCTCCACCGGGCGGGGCGTGCCGTCCGGCAGGGGGCCGGCCGAGAGATAGGCCAGAAGGTACTGGCTCCGCAGCTCGCGCTCGATCTGATCGTAGACGCCGGCGAGCTCCTCGGCGTGCGAGATGTAGAAGGCGCGACCGCCCGTCTCCTCGGCGAGCCGTCCCAGTTTCTTGCGCACGCCGAGATCGAACGGCGAGACCTGGAGGCCGACGGTGTAGACGGCGACGCCGCTGCGCCGGGCGAACTCCAGGACGTCCCGGTACGGCGCCGAGCTCGACGTGTCATCCCCATCGGTGAGGAGGATCATCGCCCGCCTGCCGCGGGCCCCGCGGAAGACGTGCAGGCCGGCGGCCACCGCATCGTGGAGCGAAGTCCAGCCCATCGACCGCATTCGCTCGAGGGCCGCCTCGACGGCGCGGACGTCGTCCGTCGGCGGGGCGGCCAGGAAGGGCTCGCTGGCGAAGGTGAGGACGAAGACGCGGTCCTCGGGCTCCACGAGGTGGTCGAGAAAGGCCACGGCCGCACGGCGCGCCTCGGGCAGGGAGGACGCCATCGACGTCGAAGTGTCCACCACGAAGCCCAGGGTGAGGGGCAGATCGTCGACGTGCTCGAAGCGGCGGATCTCCACCGGACGCCCCTCCTCGAGAACCTCGAACTCGCCCCGCTCCAGGTCCGGGATGGGGGTGCCGGAGCCGTCGAGGACGGTCGTGAAGAGCTGGACCAGGTCCACGTCGACCTGCTCGCCGAAGCGCGGGGCGTTGAGGAAACGAAGGTCCTCGGCCCGACTCCCGTCCTCGAGGGTGGCGACGACCGCCAGGTAGCTGACGGAGTCCCCGCCCGGAGCCTCGATCTCCGCCTCCCAGGGGGGCTGGGTCAGGGACGCCACCGGCTGGTCGTCGACCAGGAACTCGACGCGAGCGATCACCTTCTCCTCGGGGACGATCACCTCCGCCACCGCCCGCGCACGGCCCTCCACCTCGGCGCCGCGCGCCGGCTCCACGATGGTCACGGCGAACTCCCCGCGCGGCTGGTTGAGGACCACCTGATCCGCCGCGACGAGCGCCCCGTCGGCGTCGTAGCCCTCCGCGCGGACCACCTGCATGCGCGGCACCGTGGCCAGCCGGACCTCGGCGGAAAACGGAGGCGCGGTGCGGATCAGCTGCTGTTTGCCGTCGACCAGGAACACCACCCGTTCGATGCGCTCACCCGTCACCAGCGCCTCGGCCCGCCAGACGCCGCTGACGATCTCCTCCTCCGGGGGGGCCAGGAGCAGGGCGTCCCGACCGGCCAGTCGCTGTCGCGACACCTCCTCGGCGAAGGCGACGACGGCCTCTTCGGGCAGCGGTACCTCGGCCACCTCCGAGGCGGTCGCCGGCACCGCCACGGTGCGAGCCAGGATCGCCTCGGCCCCCGTCACCTCGTCCGTCAGCCGGAGGTGCAGGACGTAGTCCCGCCGCGGCCGCAGAAGACGTTCGAAGACCAGCGCCACCGGACGATCCGGCGGTACCGGGTCGCGGCGGAACCGTACCCGGAAGGTCTCGAACACGCGACCCTCCTGCTCGAGGACGCCGTCGAGGACCACCGACGTCTCGGTCCGCTCGCGAGTCTCGACCCCTCCGTCGACCGGCTCTTCGACGGTGCGCGTCCCCAGGCCGGCGTTCGGCGGCAGGTCCAGCTGCACGCGGGTCACCAGACGCTGCCGGACACGCTCGGGGAAGTCGACGCGCACGGCGTCCACCGTCAGCTCGGTGGGCGCCGACACCTCTTCGGCGGCGGCGCGGCGGGCCCAGGCGGCGAGATCCTCCGGCGGCTCGAGCAGGTCGTGCAGCGCGCGGTTGTCGGGGCGCGACTCCGAGTAGCCGGAGAGGGCCTCGACGCCCGTCGCCTCGTCGACCGTCCGACCCTGAGGGCAGAACCGGAGGTCGAATCGCGCCGGGCGCACGCCCCGGAGCTGCTCCCACTGGTCCATCCAGTACTCCATTTCGCGGTTGTAGAGCACGCGTTTGGAATCGAGGGGCAACCACAAGCGCCACGCCTGCCGGGGCTCCGGCTCGTAGAGGACCAGCGGATGGGGCAGACCGTCGTAGCGCCAGATCTCGAGCGGCACGAAGGTCTGACCGCACTCGACCACCTCGCGGCCGTCCGGTGCCCCGTGCAGGAACACCAGACGAGCCCGCTCGTCGAGCAGCGAGAGATGCTCCCGGTGGGCGAGGACGAGCCGGCGGCGCACGCCCTCGAGCAGCTCGTTGACGGCGGTGTCGGACACCGGATCGGCCTGGAAGCCGACGATGAACCGGCGCCCTTCGGGCTCCTCCATGGCGGCAACCGCCGCTCTCTGCTCCCGTCCCAAAAGGAGGCCGGCACCGTCATCGAGAAACTCGCGTCGATCCGTCTCCCAATCCGCCGCCGACGCCCCGGCTGCGAGGAGGAAGGCCGTCAGGCCGAAGGCGAGACCGGCGGCGAGCGTGGGGCGACCCATGAGAGCTCCCTGGCGGTGCAATCCATCTGCCAGCCCGCCTCCCGGTATCATGCGCTACGCTTCGGCGCCCCCCTCCCGGACCGACCATGGCCAAGAGACAGAACCAACCGATCGCCACCTGGCAGGACGGAGACGTCGTCTCCGGCTTCGCCCTCGTCGGCCGCAAGGAGAGCCGCCGAGACCGCAACAACAAGTCCTTCCTCGACCTCGAGCTCCTCGACGCCTCCGGCTCGATCCCGGGCAAGGTCTGGTCGGACAGCTCCGCCCTCGAGTCGGACTTCGAGGCGCACGACTTCGTCGCGGTCCGAGGCACCGTCAAGGACTACAAGGGGCAGCTCCAGGTCAGCGTCCTCGACTGCCGTCGCGCCACGGACTCAGACCGAGAGCACGGCTTCGACGAAGCCCTCCTGGTGCCCTCCACGCGTGAGGACATCGGAGAGATGTCCCGCCGGCTCGAGAGTCTGCTCGAGGCGCGAATCAGCGAGCCAGTCCTGCGGCGTCTCGCTCGCGAAACTCTGGCCGTCCACGGCCGCGCCTTGAAGGAGCACCCCGCCGCCAAGGGCATCCACCACGCCTACCGGGGCGGCCTGCTGGAACACACCCTGTCGATGGCCGAGCTGGCGGTCGCCGTGGCCGGGCACTACCCCGAGCTCGATCTCGGCCTGCTCCTCACGGGAGTTCTCTTCCACGATCTCGGCAAGCTGGTCGAGCTGGGAGCGATGCCCGCCAACGACTACACCGAGGCCGGTCGCCTGGTGGGACACGTGGTCATCGGGCGCGACCTCCTGCGCGAGCGCTGCGCGGCCATCGAGGGGTTCCCGGCCGACCTCCAGCTGCGCCTCGAGCACCTCGTGCTCTCGCACCAGGGCAGGCTCGAGTTCGGCTCCCCGGTGGAGCCGATGACCCCCGAGGCGCTCGCCCTCCACTTCATCGACGACCTCGACTCGAAGCTGAACCAGCTGCGCGGCGCCCAGCAGCGCGGCGGCGGAATGCAGTGGCTGCGGGGTCTGGGACGGTACGTGCTGCTGCCCGAGACCGCCGTCGCCGAGGACGGCGACGGCGCCGATGGGGAGGCCGATCCCCAGTCGCGGCTCGACCTCTGAGCCCCAGCGGCCGGCTCAGCGCATGAGGACCCGGTCGGCCAGCCCGTTCAAGGCCGCGCCCGCGAGCTCCAGCAGCGCGCCGCCACCCAGGCCGGCCCGCTGCGCTGCGTCGAGCTCCCCGGCGATCTCGAAAGCCACCTGGTCGAAGCGACGCGGCCAGTCGTCGGCGTCGAGCGAGATCTCGTAGATCCCGGCCCAGAGGTGGACGCCGTCCACGGCACGCACCAGCCGGACGAGGACGCGGAGACCCTCCCCCTGCCGCACGACGTCACCCTCGAGCAGCAGGTCGCTTCCCAAGTCCCGACCCAGCTCGCTGGCGCGCCGCCGCACGATCTGCGGATCGAGGTCGAGGGCCGCGACGACGCCGACGCCGTCCGGTACCGCGCGGACGAGGTGTCCGGAGAGCATCTCGCCCACGAGCTCGGCGAAGCGCCGCTCCTGTGCCGCATCGCCGCCCGACGAGAACGGCAGGACCGCCAGCCGGGTCGTCGTCGACGGTGAGCCTGCCAGGCCGGCAAGAGTGAAGGCACCGGTCAGGATCGCGGCGGGCGCGAAGGGGGCTCCTCCTCGCCCTCGATCTCGCCGACGCGCTCGACCGGCACGAGGAAACGGTAGCCGCGACGCGGAATGGTCTCGATGAACGTCGGCGTCTTCGCCGAGTCGTCCAGGGCCTGACGCACCTGTTGGATACAGAAATTGAGCCCTTGGTCGAAGTTGACGTGGTGGTCCTCTCCCCAGAGAAGGACCCGCAGGTCGTCACGGGTCACCAGCGCCCCCGCACGCTCGGCGAGGTATTGGAGGACGCGGGCCGGTTGGGGCTGGATCTTGACGGCCTCGCCGTCGCGGGACAGATGTCCGGTCTCGAGCTCGAGCTCGAAGCCGGCGAAGCGCAAGGTCGGTCCGATCGGGGCCAGGCGGTCTGAAGGGCGGCTGTCGCCGGCACGCCCTCCCAGGCGCGCCCACAGCCGGCGGAGGCTATCCCGAATCCACTTCCATCGGGGTTCAGGCACGGTTGATCTCCTCGCGAGCCTCGAGCCAGCCTCACGGTCTCCATCGCCTACTACGTCCGAAACGGCGTTTGGTTCCGTTCTCGCCGTTGGACCGCGGGGAGTTGTCACTCGGTCGTCGGATCGGGCGCCAGCCCCAGCCGCGTCGCCACTTCCTCGACCACTCTGAGGGCGCAGCGAGCCCGCGCGGCGGGCTCGTCGGTGAGCCCGTAGGTCCCGCTCCACAGCCTGTGGCGATCCGGAAGGCGTTCGAGCCATACCACCGACTGCAGGCCGCTTTCGGCCGGCAGCACGGTACCTCCTATCTGGAAGTATGAGGCTCCCGAAGGCGCACTTCCTTCGCCGTCCTCCCACTCGTCGGCCGTGGTCACGGTCAGCCGATCGCCGTATCGCGCCACGACCTGGGAGAGGATCTCGTCCGTCAAGGCTGCCGCGGCGGGTCCGGTCCCCTCATCTCCGTCCAAAGCCAGCACCACCAAGCGAGGTCGAGGCCGGATCTTCGCGCCGCCACCCACCGCGGCGACCCAGATCGCCGCCGCCAGGAGCGCGAGGACCAGCCCCCCGCCGAGCAGGAGGCTCCTTCGGGAGCGCTCCGGAGGCTGTGAGGAGACTCCCGGAAGGGGTTCGACCCGCCGTTCCACCGCCTGGAGGAACCGGTAGCCGCGACGTGGAATCGTCTCGACGAAGCGCGGGGACTCCGCGTCGTCGTCCAGGGCGCGCCGGACCTGCAGGATGCAGTAGTTGAGCCCCTGCTCGGCATCGACGTCGTCGGCCGCTCCCCAGAGGGCGGCCTGCAGCTCGGCGCGGCTGACGACGGCCCCGGCGTGCTCGGCGAGGATCTGCAGCACGAGAGCCGGCTGCGGCTGCAGCGAAACCCGCTCTCCCTGCCGGCGCAGCACGCCGGTCTCGAGCTCGAGCTCGAAGGCGCCGAACGACAGGCACTCTCCGGGCCCAGGGGCCCTGCGAGACGACTCGCTGGTGGGTCCTTGAACGTGCATCCGTCCGGTGGGTGCGGAAAGCGCGATCCTCGACCTTGATACGGGGGCGAGCCGCGACGGTTACCGGTCGGGGGCCGGGCTCGGACGCTCCTCATCCGTCCCTGCTCCGCCGCTCTCCAGAACCGGCGAGGAAAGAACGGCCGGGGGGTTGCCCCCCCGGCCGCGGACTGGAACGTCGAACCGGCTCAGCGCCAGTTCAGGCGGACACCCAACCGATAGACACGCGGGCTGAGGGTCTCGTCGACGAAGTCGTAGCGGCTGGAGCCCGAGTTGCGCTCCCGCTGCAGCACGTAGGCCTCGTCGAGGACGTTGAAGATGTCCATCGAGAACGTGAAGCCCACGTTGGACGTCGCGGCGAACTCCTTCTCGAGCCGCAGATCCATCGTGAAGATGTCGTCCGTCCGGAACTGGTCGAAGTCGCTGACGCGCACGGCGCGGGCGAGACCGTCGGAACCGGAGGTGTTGCGGTAGATCGGCAGCGGAGTGCCCTCGCGGCCGAACAGGTTGGCGGCCACGTTGAAGCCCCACGGACGATCCGGAGCGACCTGGTACATGCCGTTGAGGTTCCACGACCAGGTCGACTGCAGGATGACGTCACCCTTGTTACCGGAACCGGCGGAGACGACGCCGAACAGCTCGCCGTCGGCCTGCCCCTGCTCGGTGGAGGTCGGCGACGCGACGGTGGGATCGTAGAGCGCCTGGTAGCCGCTGCCCAGATTCCACTCGCCTTCGCCGTAGTTGACGTAACCGCGCAGCATCCAGCGGTTGGAAAGACGCTTGATGAAGTTGACGCTGAAACCGCCGTACTCGATCTCACGGTCGGTGTTCTCGCGCAGGAAGCCGCCGGTCAGCGAGCAGCTGCCGTCGGCCACGCAGCCGATCGCGTAGTACGGCTCGGAGTAGGCGGAGCCGTCGGGAAGCAGACCGGTCACCGTGCCGTCGAGCACGAAGTCGCTGGCCACCGTGGCCCGCTCGGTGCCGTCGGCGAAGCGGATCATGCGCCGCTCCTGGGACGTGAGGTCCTCGGTCAGACGATAGGTGTACGTCGCGCCCACCACGAACTCGGGCAGGAACGAGTGCTCCACGCCGATCAGCGCCTCGGTGGTCAGGGGCGCGGAGTAGTCGGACGGCACCACGTTGGGGCTCGTCAGGCTCGTCGGATTGGTCGGATCGTAGTTGACCGGGAAGGCGAACTGGATCGGCTCACCGACGTCGTAGTGGAGATCGTTGTTGGTGTCGACGAAGTTGAACACCGCGTAGGCGAAGCCCAGGGGATTCAGCAGGTCGATGTCGTTGGTCTCCAGCTGCTCGGCGAACTGCGAGAAGCTGGCGCGCAGCAGGGTCTTGCGCTCCTCACCGAGGGCGTACGTCAGACCCAGGCGCGGCGTGATGTCCTCCCAGTCGTACGGAGCGTCCTGACCGTTGTAGGAGAGGGCCGGGAGCTGGCTGGGGAACGCCGGGTTGCCGGGGATGGTGAACTGCTCGTTGCTGGCTTCCTGGAGGTCGTAGCGGAGCCCCCCGTTGATCGTCAGGCGCGACAGCGACACCGTGTCCTGGACCCAGAACGAGGTGTAGTCCTGCTTGATCAGCGGAACCTCGCCGCGCTGGGCCCACAGGCGCTCGGCGGACTGGCCGTTCACGGTCGGGACGTTGTTGTAGTACTCGCCCTCGATCACGAACAGGTCACGGCCCGGCCAGTGGAACGGCGAGCTGGTCTCGAAGGACCGCATGCGACCGCCGAACTTGACCTCATGGCTGACGTTGCCCGTGTTGAAGAAGTACGAGCCGTCGGCCTTGATCTCCTCCGACGGGCGGCTCGAGCTACCGGACTGGTAGCTGTTCTGCCACACGCCGTTGCGGTCGAGCACGGTCTCCGGAGTGCTGGCGAGGGTACCGGCCGCGATGCACGCCTTGCAGGTCAGCGAGAAACCGCCGTCGACCTTGGACAGGGTGCCGGAAAGGAAGAAGTTGGAGCTGAAGATGTGGGTGTCCTCGAGCTTGTAGAGGGCCGTCGGACCGCGCTGATCCCAGGTCGTGGGACCCGGACGGCTCGGACCGGCGGAACGGCCGAACTTCTGCTTGTCGCCGTTGTTCCACGAAGCCACCAGGGAGTTCGACGCCGCGAGCTGCGCGTTGAACTTGACCGCGGTGTTCTCGAGGATGGTGTCGTCCGACTGGGCGTCGGCGAGCGTGGTGCCGCCGGTGCGGTTCTTGATGTCGTTCGTGCCGAACGAGCCCCAAGCCCACAGCTTGTCGCGCAGCACCGGACCGCCGGCCTCGAAGCCGTAGTCGGTGATCTTGTTGATCGAGTTGCCGAGGAAGCTGGACTGGGTCGGAGCCAGGTCGCTGTCGGGCTGCTCGATGAACGGCGTGTCCTGCTCGAGGAAGCCGGCGAAGAAGTCGTCGTCGGTCCTCAGGAACCGGGCCGAGCCGCGGAACTCGTTGGTGCCGCGCTTGGTCACCAGGTTCACCGACACGCCGGCGGCGGCCTTGGTCACGTCCGTGCCGCCGGTGGAGAACTGCATCTCCGTGAACTGGTCGAAGTCGTAGTACGTCGACGACGACCCGACGGCGGCCATGTCGGTGATCTCGACGCCGTCGACGAGGAACGAGTTCTCGTCGTCGGTGACGCCGGGGGCGGTGAAGACGGCCTGCTGGCCGCTCTCGTTGCCGCCCACGTTGACGCGGTCGACCGCCACGCCGGGCGTCTGGGAGAGCACCGACCACGGGTCACGCGCCGTGGGGATCTTCTCCAGCTCGACCTGGCTGATGGTGGTGCCCGCGGCGAGCTTGCGCTCGTCCAGCAGCGGGCTCTCGGAGGTCACGGTGATGACCTCCTCGACGGCCTCGGAGAGGGTGACCTCCAGGTTGGTGTTGCGCGCCACGCGCACGTCGATGGCGGGGTACTCCACGGTGGAGAAACCCTCGAGCTCGGCGGTCAGGCTCCAGCTGCCGGGATCCAGGCTGAGGAAACGGCCCTGGCCCTGGGCGTTGGTCACCTGGACGCGGGGAGCGCCCTGGCCGGAGAGAGTGACGGTGACCCCCGGGAGCGCCGCTCCCTGGCCGTCGGTCACCTCGACGTAGACGTTGCCCGTCTCCTCCTGTGCCCGGACCGCGGTCGTCGAGACCAGGCTCAAGAGGAGGCCGAGCGCCAACCAGCGCATCTGTTTGCACGTCATGGACGAAACCTCCTTCTCTGTTTGCGGTAGGAGGAGCGGCACGCGCCGCACCCTCGCTTCGGGGTGCGGTGACTGCAAGCGCGCATCCAGAAAGGCCCGCCGCGACGGGCCTTCACGCCGGTCTCCCGAGAATCTCCCGGGCCGGTCGCCCTCCCGCGGGGGGCACCCGTGGAGGCGATCGGGGGCGATCAGGGTTCTCTCAGCGGTCGATCACGACAGCGTCTCGGCGCCGGTCGCCCGCGCTTCAAGTCTCCGGAGGCAGGACTCAAGGGCTTGGACGAGGAAGAGCCCCGCCCCCGGGTCGAAAGGACCCGAGGACGGGGCTCGGAGCGCCCGTAAGGAGGAGCCTAGTAGCGGAAGCGGTAGCCGATCTTCACGTACCGGCCCGGCTGGGGGCGGAAGAAGGTGGCGTTGGAGAACTCGGCGTAGAGCTCGTCCGTGACGTTCTCCACCGAGGCGAGGATCTCGTGCGACATGTCGCCGCGCTCGAGGAAGCGCCAGCCGCCGGCCAGCGAGTGGATGGTGAAGCCCGGCAGCTCGTCGCCCACCGGGGGCACCGGCTCGCCCGGCTGCAGGTTGGCCTGGTCGTTGGCGTTGTGGCGCACCCGGTACTCGAACCAGAAGGGGCGGTCGAGCGGCTGCCAGCGAGCGTAGGCGTTGATCTTGTCGCCGAAGGTGTCACCGGTCGGCGGGTTCAGGCTGTCGAGCCTCTCGGCGTCGAGGTGGGTGTAGTTGCCTCCCAGCGCCCAACCGCGGGCCGAGCGCCAGCCGATCGCCATCTCCACGCCCTCGTAGCGGAGGCGGTCGATGTTGCGCTGCTGCACGACGAGGGCACCGGGGCCGAGGGCGGCGGTGATCTCGTCCTGCAGCGCCTGCGGCAGCTGGGCGATCTCCTCGTCGGTGAGGAAGTACTGGACGATCCCGTCGTCGATGTCGTTGCGGAAGAACGTCAGCTCGAAGATGGCGTTGTTGCGCCGGTACTTGAGGCCGAGGTCGAAGTTCTCGCTCGTCTCGGAGACGAGGTCGGGGTTGAGGATCTGGAAGCCGATGCCCTCCGGCGTCGGACCGTTGAAGAGGCGCTCGATGATGTTCGGGGCGCGGAACGCCGTGCCGTACGAGCCGAAGAGACGCAGCTCGCCGGTCACCTGGTAGAGCACCGAGAGCGAGCCGACGGTCTGGTCGTCGTCGAAGTCCAAGCCCGTGACGTCCCAGCCGCGGGTCGGCTCGGCCTGGGTCTCGACCGTCTGGTACCGCACTCCCGCCACGACGGTCACCCGGTCGCCGGCGCGGATCTCGCCCTGCGCGAACGCACCCCAGCTCGTGTTCTGCGCATCGGGGGCGTTGGGCACGTCGTCGGTCTGCTCGTCGACGGGGGAGGACGAAGGGGGGAAGGGAAGGTGAGGGAGACCACCGTGTTCGACAGGTCCGTGTTGACCGAGTCGTCGCCAGTAGGCCTCGACACCGTAGGTCAAGAGATGGTCACCGAACCCCTTGCGGGCCTCGGCCCGCAGGCCGGTGGTCTCGAGGTCGGTGAAGTTGCGGGTGTCGATCTGGATCAGCACTCCGGGCGCGCCGGGCGCCTCCGGGGGGGTGTCGATGTCGATGTCGTTGACCAGCTCGCGCTCGTTGTTGACGCGGTAGACCCTGGCGTCCACGGAGTCGGCCAGCACCGAGTCCAGGGCGCCGTTCTCGTACCCCAGGACGTAGCGGTCGAGGTTCTGGAACGGGTAGAGGATGCGGATGCGCGTCGGGTCCTGGGAGCCCAGTGCCTCGGGGTCGACGAAGCCGAATCCGGTCTCGTCGGCCCGGTAGCGGCGGGCCTTCAGGGAGATCGTCTGCGCCGAGGAGGGGTACCACTCGGCCGTCGCCGCGATGTTGTCGTCCTCGAGGCCGGTGTCGATGACGTCGACGGAGTCCGCGAGGTGGATGTTCCCGAAGTCGCCGGCGGGCGCCTCGTAGTCGTCCGCGTCGCGGGTGGACGCGTCGATGCGGAAGGAGTAGCCGTCACGCCGCGTCTGGACGCCGGCGTGCGCGCCCGCGGCCTCGCCCGCGCTCGAGTAGCGCAGCTCGGCCGAGCCCCCCCAGCCCGTGCCGGTCGGACGCCGGGTCACGAGGTTGAGGACGCCGCCGATCGCGTCGCTGCCGTAGAGCACGGACGCCGGGCCGCGCACGACCTCCACGGTCTCCACCGAGTCGATGTCGATCAGGCCCGGGATCTCGCCGAAGTCGGTCTGTCGTCGCGGGTTGTTCATGCGCAGGCCGTCGGCGAGAAAGAGGACGCGGAGCCCGCGCTGACCCCGGATCACCGGGCGCGCCTGGTTGGGGCCGACGCCGTTGACGTCGACGCCCGGCTCCTCGCGCAGCAGGTCCACCGCGTTCTCGGGGGCGCGCCGCTCGATCTCCTGGCGACCGATGACGGTCACCGGCGTCGCGGTCTCGAGGGTGTCGACTTCGCGGCCGGTGGCCGTCACGGTCGTCGTCTCGAAGAAGGAGGGCTTCTCCTCGTCCGAGGAGCTGTCCTCGGCCGCCTCGTCGTCCTGCGACGGCGTGGCCTCGGAGGCAGCCTGCGATTCGTCTCCCGTGGGCTGCTCCTCCCCGCTCTGCGCCGCGACGGGTCCCGCCGCCAGCAGCAGACCGAGCAGCAGAGAGGCGGCGACCGTCGAGCCTGCGGCGACCCGCGATCCCCCATGTGCCGGGACCGTCTTGCCGGCGATGTTGAACCGGTAGCCGACGAAGATCAGGCAGAGCCCGACGAGCTCCGTCACGTAGAGGGCCTCCACGTAGCCGGCCCGGGTCATCGCCCCGCCGATGCCGGGCAGGATGGCGCCGACGGCGATGAAGATGTTGCCGACGTAGCGGTGCCGCAGCGCCTCGGCGCGGCGGAAGCGCAGGGCCGAGACGATCGCTCCGCCGACCAGGAAGACGACCGAGTAGAGGTTGATGAAGGGGCTGACGAGGCGCAGCCAGTGCCACTGGATGACCTCGCCGGAGAGGCGGTGGGCCTCGGCGAGGGACGTGTCGAGCGGCGTCAGGAAGACGAGGACTCCGGCGATCGCGATGGCGCTCGAGACGATCCACGCCGAGGCGTTGGCGAAGCGGCGCTTCATCAGCAGGTAGATCGAGCCCTGCGCCAGCGGGTAGCCGCCGAGGAAGGCCCCGACGACGTACCAGCTGCGGAAGACGATCGGGTTCCAGCCGAAGAGGGTGGTCCAGGCCTCGGTGAAGGTGCCCAGCCCGTAGGTGGCCATGCCGATTCCCCACCAGAGCAGGTGGAGACCGCCGCCCTTGCGGCGATAGCGGGTGAAGAGCTGGACGCAGAAGAAGAGGGAACAGAAGGTCGTGATCACCGGCAGGTGGAGCACCATCCGGTGGAGCATGCTGGTGGTTTCCATGTTGGATCCTCCCGCCGCGCCCGTTCGGCACGCGGCCTCCCGTCGCGCTCGGCGCGACGGATCCTAGAAAGTTGTCGAGGGTTCACCGGTCCCCGGTGGACCGGCGGCGAGGGAACCCTAGACGGGCGGTGCGCGCGGTACGAGAGCGCAGCCGTAGCCGGCCGTCGCGGGCCGGACGGGGAGGTGCGGACGCCGGCGGGCGCGAGTGAGTGTGGGCCGCCAGTGCGCCGAGACCAGGAGGGCCAGCAGAGCGGCGGCCGCCGCCAGCGCGAGACCGAAGGGCGCGACCAGGAGCAGCGGGCTTCCGTCCGGCTGCAGCATCGCCGCGCCGCCGGGCATCGCCGGCACGGCGTGGAGGAGCAGGACCAGCACCCAGAAGGCGAGGGCGCGGCGGCCGGAGATCAGGCTGATGCCTCGTCGCCGCGCCCACCAGACCCAGGCGACCAGGGTGCCGGCCGCGACCCACTGAGCAGCCACCGCGGGGCGGGCCAGGGAGCCGTTCGCCAGCCGCTCGATCAACAGCCTGGCGTGGAAGCCGAGCAGGCCGAGCGTTGCGGCCCAAGCCGTCCAGCGCAGGCCGTGTCGTCGGCACCAACGGGTCGCGGAAACCATCGAGGCGAGTATACGGGTCATGGCCGGGAGGAAACCACCCTTTCGAGCAGTCGGCCGGCCGAGTCTCGGGGTGGCGGCGGGAGGGCGCCGGAGGGCGATAAGATGCCGCCACTCGACAGACCGCGCGCCGAGCCGAGGACGGTGGCGCGCCCGTGAACGACATGACCGCGTCTCCCGAGACATCGCGTCGCCGTTTCCTGTCCTGGTTCCTCGGCACCTCCGTCGGCGCTCTGCTGGCCTCCGTCGTCTATCCCGTCGTGGCGTTCTTGCGCCCACCGATCATCCCCGAGGCGTCGACCAATCAGGTCGACGCCGGCCCGGTCAACGATCCCGAGCTGCTGAGCAGCGGCTTCAAGATCGTGCGTTTCGGCAACGACCCGGTGATCGTGGTCAGGGCCGGCGAGGGTGACTTCAGGGCCTTCGCCGCGACGTGCACCCACCTCGATTGCATCGTCGAGTATCGCTCCGCCGAGCACGTGCTGTGGTGCAACTGCCACAACGGCGTCTACGACCTGCAGGGCCGCAACATCGGCGGCCCTCCGCCGCGCCCGCTGGCGCCCTACGCCGTGCACGTGGTGCCGGGGGAACGGGGCGCTCCCGACACGCTGGTCGTCGAGACGGTCTGAGATGAGCGCCTCACGGATCGGATCCTGGCTCGACGAGCGACTTCCGCTCGCGGAGATCCGGGCCCTGGCGGCGAAGAAGACCGTCCCCATCCACCGCCTCAGCCCGTTCTACCTGTTCGGGGGCATGACGCTCTTCTTCTTCCTGGTCCAGGTCCTGACCGGCATCCTCCTGATGCTTTACTACCGGCCCTCGGCGGAGGAGGCCTTCGAGTCGGTCGAGTTCCTGATGACGACCGTGCGCTTCGGGTGGCTGGTGCGGTCGATCCACTCCTGGTCGGCGAACCTGATGGTCTACTTCGCGTTCGCCCACCTGGCCAGCGTCTTCTTCCTCAAGGCCTACCGGCCGCCGCGCGAGCTGACCTGGATCAGCGGCTGCCTGTTGCTGTTCCTCTCCATGGCGTTCGGGTTCTCGGGGTACCTGTTGCCCTGGAACCAGCTGGCCTTCTTCGCCACCAAGGTGGGCACCGACATCGCCGGGTCGATCCCCTGGGTCGGTGAGACGATTCTGCGCTTCCTGCGTGGAGGAGATCGGGTCACGGGGGGCACACTGTCGCGGTTCTACGGCTGGCACGTCGCCATCCTGCCCGCCCTCACCGCCGTGCTGCTCGGTGCGCACCTCCTCTTCGTCCAGCTCTACGGCATGAGCGTGCCGCCGCGGGAGGAGAAGCGCCCCTCGGGTCGCGGAATGCCCTTCTTTCCGCACTTCGCCCTGCGGGAGCTGTTCGGTTGGACCCTGGCCCTGGCGGTCCTGGCCGCGTTGGCGGCGCTCTTCCCGTGGGAGCTCGGGGAGAAGGCGAATCCTTTCGTGCCCGCCTTCAAGGACATCCGGCCCGAGTGGTATTTCATCTTCATGTTCGAGACCTTGAAGCTGGTGCCGGGCGGAGAGATCGCGGGCGTGGAGTACGAGGCGATCCCGATTCTCGCCTTCGGTCTGGCGGCGCTGGCGTTGGTTCTGGTCCCCTTCCTCGATCGCCGGGTCGTGCGCGAGGGCCGTAGCCCCGGCTTCACCGCGGTCGGAGCGGTGGCCCTCGTCTACGTGGTCGGCCTGACGGCGTGGGGCTATCGCTCCTGGGTGCCGGTGTGGGTGGTGCTCGCCACGGCGGGCGTCGTGTGGATCCTGAGCCTCGGAAGCGGCCGGGCGGAGCCGGGAGGAGACGGATGAGGCGGTGGGCGCCGACCCTCGCGCTCCTCCTGTTGCCCTGGGCGGGCGCTTGGGCGGCCGCGGAGGAGGGCGAAACATCCTGTGTCGCCTGCCACTCGGATCCGGAGTGGTTCGACGAGGAGGGCTTGGCGGTCGTCGCCTCCCATCGGTCCGGCGTCCACGCCGCCGTCGGCCTCTCGTGTCACGACTGCCACGGCGGCAATCCCTCACCCGACGTCGCCGACGATCTGGATCTCGCGATGGACGCCGGCTTCGCGGCCAACCCGTTCGTGGGCGTTCCCGCCAAGGCGGAGATCCCCTCGTTCTGCGGTCGCTGCCACTCCGACCCCGAGATGATGAAGCGCTTCCGCCCCGACGCGCGGGTCGACCAGGAGGCGGAGTACCGAACCAGCCGCCACGGCAAGGCCCTGGCGGCCGGGGATACCGCGGTGGCGACCTGCACCGACTGCCACGGGGTGCACGGGATCCTGCGGGCCGACGATCCGGCCTCGCCGGTCTACCCCACCCGAGTCGCCGACACCTGCAGCACCTGCCACTCCGACGCGGAGCGGATGGCGGGTCGCGTCTCCGCCTCGGGGCGGCCCCTGCCCGTCGATCAGTACGCCCGCTGGCGCCAGAGCGTCCATGCGGCGGCCCTCCTCGATCGTGAGGATCTGTCGGCGCCGACGTGCAACGACTGTCACGGCAACCATGGAGCGGCGCCCCCGGGGCTGACCTCGGTCGCCTTCGTCTGCGGTCAGTGCCACGGTCGCGAAGCCGAGCTCTTCCGGGCGAGCGAGAAGCACGCTCTGCAGCAGGAGCACAACGAGCTGATGGAGGGCGAGGCCGGCTGCGACGCCTGTCATGAGGCGCCGGAGCCGCAGGCCGCACTGACGGCCCTGCCGGCGCTGACCGAATGTTCGTCCTGCCACGGCAACCACGGCATCATCCGCGCCTCGGTGGCGATGCTGGCGCCGCTGCCGGACACCCCGTGCGCGTTCTGCCACGAGGGTCCGGGAACCCTCGATGCCGACAGCCCCGAGCCCGAGAAGGCGGCGCGCAGCTACGAGACCCTTCGAGACGAGCTGCTCGCCGAAGGGCGGGGCCGCGGGCTCGAGGGAACGGCTCTCTTCGACTGGCTCGTCGAGCGGGTGCCGCAGGTGCCGCCTCACCTGCGCAGCACGGGCTCCGGCGCCGCCCCGGCGCAGCCCCGGGAGAGCTTCGCCCGACTGTTCGCCAAGTTCAGATTGGGGTCGACCGGCTACTCGTACGACGATCCGGTGAGCGGAGAGGCCGTTCACGCCGCGGTGACGCGTTGCACCGACTGCCACGCCGCGGAGCCCGTTTTGGCCGAGGCGCCGGTGGGACTGGAGACCGCCGCCGTCATGGTGCAGGACCTTCGAGAGTTGTCCGTGCTGACGGCGCGGGCCGAGCGGGTGCTGGTGCGGGCGCAGCGTGGGGGCGTGGAGACGCGCGCCGCGGAAGCCGCCCTCGATCAGGCCGTGGACTCGGCAGTGGAATTGGAAGTCCTCGTCCATACCTTCGACGTGGCGGCGGGCGGACGCTTCGCCGAGAAGCACGCCGAGGGTGTGGTACACGCGAAGAAGGCGTTGGAGGAGGGCTACGCGGCGGGCGACGAGCTGGAGTACCGCCGTCGCGGTCTGGCCGTGTTCCTGGGCCTCGTTCTCCTCGTGCTGGTGGGCCTCGGCTCGTGGATCAGGCGCCTCGGTTGAACGCCCCAGGGATTCACGAGCCGCCTCGAGCCGCCCAGCGAGACCGAACGCGACGGAAAGGATAGACGTTCATGGACCGAAAGCGATTCCCGTATCTCTTCTACAACCTGCTCACCGCCGTGGGCGCGGCCCTGCTGCTCGTCACGCTGCTGACGTTCCTGGCGCTGTGGCTGCTGTCTCTCGGAGATCACGGGGAGTCGAATCCGTACTTCGGCATCTTCCTCTACATGGTGCTCCCGCCGTTCCTCATCCTCGGTCTCCTGCTGGTTCCGATCGGGATGTACCGGAAGTGGCGCCGGTGGAAGAGGGAGGGGGCCAAGCCGGTGGAGGGGCGTTTCCCGCTGATCGATTTCAACCGGTCCACGCACCGCAACGCCGCTCTCGTCTTCCTGCTCGCCAGCACCGTGCTGATCGCCGTCAGCGCCGTGGGCAGCTACGGCGCCTACCACTACAGCGAGTCGGTCGAGTTCTGCGGAACGACCTGCCACACGGTCATGGAGCCGGAATACACGGCCTACCAGAGCTCTCCGCACGCCCGTGTCTCGTGTGCGGAGTGCCATGTGGGACCGGGCGCCGATTGGTACGTGAAGTCCAAGCTCTCCGGCGTCTATCAGATCTATGCCGCCGCGTTCGACAAGTACCCCCGGCCGATTCCGACACCGATCGAGAGCCTGCGCCCGGCCCAGGCGACCTGTGAGCAGTGCCACTGGCCGGAGAAGGCGTTCGGTGCCCAGCAGGTGCAGTACCGCCACAGCATGTACGACGAGGCGAACACCGAGTGGCCGATCAGCCTGCTGATCAAGACCGGCGGTGGAGATCCGAAGTCGGGCCAGGAGGAGGGGATCCACTGGCACATGAACATCGGGGTGAAGGTCGAGTACGTGCCCCGGGATTCCCAGCGTCAGGAGATCCCGTGGGTCAAGGTCACCGACCTACGCACGGGACGGGTGACCGTCTATCAGGACGAGGAGGAGCCGCTGAGCGAGGAGGAGCTGGCCGCGTCGACGCCACGCGTGATGGACTGCATGGACTGCCACAACCGGCCGAGCCACATCTTCCGATCCCCGGACCTGGCGATCGACAACCAGCTGTTGGTGGGCCGCATCGACCGGCGGATCCCGTACATCAAGAAGCAGGCGGTCAAGGCGATCTCCCAGGAGTACGAGACCCGGGACGACGCGATGCGACGCATCGCCAACGACCTGACGGAGTACTACCGCAGCGAGTACCCCGAGTTCTACTCCGCCGAGAGGCTGGTGGTCGACGACGCGATCGTGGCCGTGCAGGAGGCCTACTCGAAGAACGTCTTTCCCCTCATGCAGACCGACTGGGCCGACTATCCGGACAACATCGGCCACCTCGAGAGCGTCGGGTGCATGCGGTGTCACGACGGAGGTCACGTCGACGAGAAGGGCATACCCTTGACCCGGGACTGCAACACCTGTCACATCATCCTGTCGCAGGGAACGGGCGAGCGCTTCGCCATGGCGGGTGCGGAGCCCGGACTGCGCTTCGATCATCCCGAGGACATCGACGATCTCTGGGAGGAGATGGCATGCCACGAGTGCCACGAGGGGACGCAACCCTGAGCCGCAGCCGGTCGAGGTCGGCGATTCGCTACCTCGTGCTGGCCCTGCCGCTCCTGGCGTCGGCGCTCGCCGCCGACGACGCCGTGGCGTGTCTCGACTGCCACGACGAGATCCCCGGCTTCGAGAACACGGTGCACGGCTTTCTCGACTGCACGGACTGCCACGCCGGCATCGATCTCGACGTCCACCCCGATGCGACGCCGGCGCCGGCCTGCGCGGACTGCCACGAGGACGCCGTCGACGAGATGGCGACGAGCGTGCATGCCGACGCGTCGAGCCTGGGCATCGAGATGGACTGCCAGAGCTGTCACGGATCCATCCACGCCCTGGCGCCCTCGACCAGCCCGGCCTCGCCGATCAATCCGCATCGGCTGGCGGCCACCTGCGGCCGTTGTCACGCGGACCCGAAGCTCGCCGAGCAGCTCTCGTACCGGCGGGTCCTGCCGCTGGCGGCCTACGAGGCCAGCGTCCACGCCCAGGCGCTCGCCGCCGGCGAGGACGGTGCCAACTGCTCCTCGTGCCACGGCAGCCACGGCATCCTGAAAGCCAGCGACCCGGAGTCGCGGGTCAATCCCCGCAACGTCGGCTCGACTTGCGGCCACTGCCACGGCGAGATCGCCGAGACCTTCGCGCAGAGCATCCACGGACAGGCCCTGGCGCACGGGATCACGGACGCCCCGTCGTGCGTCGACTGTCACGGGGAGCACCGGATCCTCTCTCCCGCCGAACGGGGCTCGCCGGTCTTCGCGACCAACCTGCCGAAGCAGACCTGCGGACGGTGTCACGGGTCGCTGCGCATGGCCGAGCGCTTCGGTCTGGACGCGCGGACCGTCCCGGCCTACGAGGACAGCTATCACGGCCTGGCGACGCGAGCCGGTGCCGTCGACGCCGCCAACTGCGCCTCGTGCCACGGCGTCCACGACATCCTGCCCTCGAGCGACCCGCGCTCGCACGTCAACGACGCCAACCTGGCCCAGACCTGCGGCAACTGCCACCCGGGCGCCGGCACTCGTTTCGCGATCGGCCCGGTGCACGTGCTCCCGGACGTGAAGGAGCACGCCGCGGTGACATGGGTGCGGCGCATCTACCTCTGGCTCATCGGGCTGACGATCGGGGCCATGCTGCTGCACAACGGCCTCGACCTCTACCGGAAGGGGAGGGGGCCGCGCGAGGCGACCCATGCGGCCGTTCCGGCGCGGGAGCGCATGTCGATCGCCTTCCGGTGGACCCACGGCGCGCTGGCGGTCAGCTTCATGGTGCTCGTCTACACCGGGTTCGCCCTGAAGTTCCCCGAAGCGCTCTGGGCCAGGCCGCTCCTGCAGTGGGAGGACAGTCTGGGGCTGCGCGGGCTGGTCCACCGGATCGCCGCCGTCGTCATGCTGACCGCGGCGGCCGTGCACGTCGTCCACCTCGCGGTGAGTCGCGACGCGCGTGCCTGCATCCGCCGGATGTGGCCGGGGCGGGCCGACTGGAGCGAGCTGGTGGCCAAGATCCGCTATTTGGCGGGCAGAGACCCCCATCCTCCGCGCAGCCCGTGGGTGGGGTACGGCGAGAAGATGGAGTACCTGGCGGTCGTCTGGGGCACGGTGATCATGGCGGCCAGCGGCTTCGTGCTCTGGTTCGAGAACTGGGCCCTCTCGTGGGGGCCCAAGTGGGTCACCGATCTCGCCACGGTCGTTCACCTCTACGAGGCCGTCCTCGCCACGCTCGCCATCCTCGTCTGGCACTTCTATGCGGTGATCTTCGATCCCCTCGTCTACCCGATGGATCCCGCCTGGTGGACCGGCCGCTCCGCGCCCGGCCGCTCGGCCGAGCGGGAGGATCCGGGCACTCCTCGGGAGCGCCCGTCCACCCGCAACGAAGAGCCCCCCGGGTGAGAACACCTCGGGGGGCTCGTCCGTCCTGCGGCTGCCGTCGAGGGATCAGCCTTCGGGGGCCGGCTCGAGACCGGCCAACCACTCGAGGATCGTCGCCAGCTCCTCGTCGGTGCCGGTGAATCCCTTCTTGTGGTCGGCGCCGTCGCGCTGCTCCTCCTTGCGGAGGTAGCGACCGAGCGCTGCCGGGTCGTCCGTCGTGAAGCCGCCGAGGTCGGTGGAGAACATCTTCTCGCTCTTCACCGCGATCTCCGCCGACTGGACGGAGTGGCAGGTGTTGCACTTGTACGTCTCGACGAACAGCGTCTGGCCGTCGGCGGCGTCCTGAGCCCTCACGGCGAAGGCGAAGGAGACGCAGAGAGCGAATGCGCCGGCTGCGGCCGCGAAACGGGTGGCACTTCGGACACGCATGATGGACCTCCCGTCCGATGGGTGTCTACTCGGCCGGCTCGAGGCTCCCGAGCCAGTCGAGGATGGTCTTCAGCTCCTCGTCGGTGCCGCTGAAGGTCTTCTTGTGGTCCTCGCCGTCCATGGGCTCTTCCTTGCGGACGAACCGGGCGATGGCGTCGAAATCCTCCGGCGTGAAGCCGCCGAGATCGGGACCGGCGGTCTTCTCGACCTTGCGCTCGATCTGTGCCGATGCCACGGAGTGGCAGACGTTGCACTTGAAGGTCTCGACGAACAGGGTCTGGGCGTCCGGGGTTTCCTGGGCCGGGGCCGGCGCGGCCATCACGGCGACCGCCGCGACGACGACGGTGAGCGAAAGCAGACTGAGCAGCGATCTCATCCGATGTGTCCTCCTCTTCGCGAGGCGCCCTCGAAGGCGCCTCGAGTCGTTTTCTAGCATGCGCGCCGGCGAGCCGAAAGGGCCCGACGGGCGGCGCCGAACCACCCCAACGGGTAGGTCCCCCCACCCTCGGGAGCTCCGCTGCGGACCATCCCTTGAGACGTTTGCTTTGACTTCCCGAGAAGCGAGGCTATGGCAGTGGCCTGAAGTGTCGAGAGAGGAGGAGCGCCATGAGTAGAGTTCGATTGGTGACTTGCGCGGCGGCGATCCTGGTCGTCGGGTGGGTCCTTGCGCGGCCGGAGGCGGCTCGCGCCGTGCCTTCTGCGCCCGCCGCGTCGGATGCGGCGATGGTGAGCTGGGGGGATTGCGGAGACTGTCACGACGTCCTGGCCGCGGAGCTGGGCTCGACGCACCACGGCAGGGTCGGGTTCGCGATGAAGTCGGACCGCGGCTGCGAAACCTGCCACGGCGCCGTCGGCACCACCGCGGCGCACATGGACGATCCGGAGAACCCGGAGTTCCAGCCGCGAATGGACAAGCTGAGCACGGAGCAGCAGAACGCCACCTGTCTCTCCTGCCACGAGAACGGCAACCGGCTGTTCTGGCACGGCAGCAAGCACGAGGGGCGGGACGTCGGATGCCTCTCCTGCCACAGCGTCCATTCGTCGCAGTCCGAGGACGGGCAGTTGCAGGCCGCGAGCCAGACGGAGCAGTGCTTCAGCTGTCACAAGGACATCCGCGCCGACATCTGGAAGACCTCCCACCATCCGATCCGGGAAGGCAAGATCTCGTGCACGGACTGCCACAACCCGCACGGTGCGCAGAGCCCGAAGATGGTCAACGCGGTCTCGGTCAACGAGCAGTGCTATTCCTGCCACACCGAGAAGCGCGGTCCCTTCCTCTGGGATCACGCGCCGGTGCGTGAGAGCTGCCTGAACTGCCATACGCCGCACGGCTCGAACCACCTGAAGCTGCAGCGCACGTCGGTGCCGTTCCTGTGCCAGCAGTGCCACTCCAACACGCGGCACCCCGGAACGCTCTACGACGGCTTCGTCGTGCCGACGCTGGAGAACCCGGAGACCGGCAGCAACCGCCTGTTCAACCGCGCCTGCTTGGATTGCCATGCCGCGATCCACGGCAGCAACCACCCGTCGAGCCCGTACCTGGGCCACTGAGGAGACAAGCCATGCGAGCCAACAAGGCAATCACGGGGCTCCTGGGCTGCTCGGCGCTTCTGTGCTTCGTCATGGGAGTCGCCGGGACAGGGGCTGCCGTCGCGGACGAGGGGTTCACGTTCCACCTCGATCCGCTGGTGATCGAAAACCTCTACACCGACGTCGACACCGAGTCGGCCAAGTTCGAGGAGTACCGGGATCTGGGCACGGGCTTCCGTCTGCGTCAGCTCGATCTCTTCGGTGAGAGCGAGGCTCTCGACCGCGAAATGGAGCTCAAGCTCCGCAACGCCGGCCGCGACGACGCCCGCTACATGTTCGACTACGAGCGGATCGGGAAGTACGGCCTCTACGTCGACTACAACAAGATCCCGCACCGCTTCGGCAACGACGGGCGGATCCTCCATGTGCGCACGGGGCCCGGACGCTGGGAGATCGCGGATCCGGTCCAGCAGGCGATCCAGGACGACATCCTGGCCGCGCCGACCGTGGACTTCGCGTTCCTCGACGGCTTGATCCAGCCGTATCTGGCCGCCGAGGCCGACGTCGACCTGGGTCTGCGGCGGGATCGCACTCTCGCCCGGATCGACCTGGCCAAGGATCGAACGGTGAGCTGGATGCTCGAGCTGACCCACGAGAACCGGGTCGGCACGCGGCCGTTCGGAGCGTCCTTCGGCTTCAACAACGTCGAGGAGCTCCCCGAGCCGATCGACTACGACACCAGCGGTGCGCTGGTGCGCGGTGAGTGGGTGGGGCAGAAGAGCGCCCTCCAGTTCGGTCTGCGCCAGTCCATCTTCGAGAACAACATCTCGACCCTGGTCTGGGACAACGCGTTCCGTGCCACCGACTCGAGCGGCGGATCCGCCTACCTGGCGCCCTCCGGCTCGTCCCGGGACGGCTCGGCCACCGGCTTCGCCGACCTGGCGCCCGACAACGAGGCGTTGAGCTTCTTCGTCAGCGGTCGGACGCGGTTCGCGTCCAACTGGTGGGCCAACGGCAACGCCAGCTACATCCAGATGACGCAGGACGAGCCCCTGCTCCCGTACACGCTCAACTCCTCCATCGAGGGGGTCGATCACGAGACGGGTGCGACGTTCCAGGCGACCGACGTGACCGCGCTGCCGGTGCGCAACGCCGACACCCAGGTCGACGTGCTGAGCCTCTCCGGTGATGCCGGAACGGCCTTCGGCGAGGACTGGAGCCTGACCTTCCACGCCCGCTACTACGACTACTCCAACGACTCGCCGCGGATCGAGTTCCCCGGCTACGTGCGTTACCACGCCGTGTGGGAGGAGATCGCCCGCGTCACGGTGCCCTACGCCTACACCAAGCAGAACCTGGGGGCGGAGCTGGCCTGGGACGTGACCGACACCACCAACCTGGCGCTCGAGTACGATCTCGAGAGCTGGGACCGGGAGTTCCGGGAGATCGAGAGCTCGGACCAGGACAGCGTCAAGCTGTCGCTCGACTCGCGACCGAATCAGCAGGTCTCGGTGCGCGCGAGCTACGAGCTGGTCGACCGGTCGATCGGTGAGTACCTGACCGAGGCGCAGGAGTTCAGCTTCGTCGAGCCCGAGGGCATCAACAACCAGCCCGGGCTGCGCAAGTACGACGAGGCGGCCAAGGACTCGGACATCTACAGCGTTCTGGTGCAGTTCTTCCCGGCCGATGTCTGGAGCGTGAGCTTCAATCTCTCGGGACAGAAGGACGACTACCCGGAGAGCGAGTTCGGCCTGCTCTCGGACGAGGTCAAGCAGTACGGCGCCGAGGTCTCCTTCACCCCGGGCGCGCGGTCGAGCTTCTACCTCTTCGGCCACCTGGCGGAACGGGACGTGTTCCAGAAGGCCCGCCAGTCCGGAGGGTCGCTCTCCACCAGCCCCGCGGACGACTGGACCATCGCCTTCGACGAGTCCAACGACATGTGGGGCCTGGGCTGGACGGGGCGTCCCGCCGAGGACTGGACCTTCGACGTCACGACGCGCTGGTCGAAGTCCGACGGCGGGGCCGACTTCACGACCTTCGGGGGGACTCCCTCCTCCGGTCGCCCGAACGGCCAGGCCGTGGACATCGACAACTACGAGGACATCGAGCTGCTCGACGTCACCTTCAAGGTCGATTGGGCAGTGAGCGAGCGCTTCGGCGCCACCTTCTGGTACGCCTACGAGGACTACACGATCGACAGCTTCATCCTCCAGGGGTTGAGGAACTACCTGCCGGGTGCGCTGCTGCTCAACGCCGACAACGGCGACTACACCGCCAACATCTTCGGCGTGCAGATGAAGTTCTCCTTCTGAGGCGGCCCAGCGAGGCCGCAGATGGGGCTCCGGCCCCATCCCCCTACGGCCCCGCCTCTCCCCACGGGAGGCGGGGCCGTCTACTATCGAGCGGAACAGCCAGGAGACCCGACATGAAGCCACTCGAGAGCCTGACGGTGGATGGGAACGAGGCCGCCGCGTCCGTGGCCTACCGGGCGAGCGAGGTGATCGCGATCTACCCGATCACGCCGGCCTCGCCGATGGGGGAGCTCTCCGACGCCTGGGCCGCCGCGGGGCGGCCCAACCTCTGGGGGGACGTCCCGTCGGTGGTCGAGATGCAGTCCGAGGGCGGTGCGGCGGGAGCCGTGCACGGGGCGCTCCAAGCGGGCTCTCTGGCGACCAGCTTCACGGCGTCGCAGGGACTGTTGCTGATGATCCCCAACCTCTACAAGATCGCCGGTGAGCTGACGCCGTTCGTCCTCCACGTCGCCGCCCGGGCCGTCGCCACGCACGCTCTCTCCATCTTCGGCGACCACTCGGACGTCATGGCGGCACGCCCGACCGGCTTCGCGCTGCTCGCGTCCTCCTCGGTCCAGGAGGCGCAGGACATGGCCGCCGTGGCGCATGCCGCGACGCTGGCCTCCCGGGTGCCCTTCCTCCACTTCTTCGACGGCTTCCGCACCTCGCACGAGATCCAGCGCATCACGGGGCTCGACGACGTCGCGCTGCGGGCGCTGCTCGACGAGGAGGAGATCCGGCGCCACCGCGAGCGGGCCCTGACGCCGGATCGGCCGGTGCTGCGCGGTACGGCCCAGAACCCGGACGTCTTCTTCCAGGCGCGCGAGGCCTGCAACCCCTTCTACAGCGCCGGTCCGCGGATCGTCGAGGAGACGTTCGATCGGTTTGCGCGGCTCACCGGTCGCCGCTACAGGCTCTTCGAGTACAGCGGTCACCCCGAAGCCGAGCGCGTGGTCGTCGTGATGGGCTCGGGGGCTCAGGCCGCGGTGGAGACGGTGGAGCGGCTGGCGGCTTCGCGGGAGCGCGTCGGGGTGGTCAACGTCCGCCTCTTCCACCCGTTCGACAAGAGCGCGTTCGTCGCCGCCCTGCCGCCGAGCGTGCGGAGCCTCGCCGTCCTCGATCGCACCAAGGAGCCGGGAGCGGCGGGCGAGCCGCTCTATCTGGAGACGCTCGCCGCTCTGGCCGAGGCCGAGGAGACGGGCGAAGCGCTGTGGAACGAGCGCCCGCGCGTGGTGCCGGGCCGTTTCGGGCTGGGCTCGAAGGAGTTCCACCCCGGCTGCGTCGAAGCGGTGCTGCGCAACCTGAAGGCGGAGACCCCGCAACGGTCGTTCACGGTCGGAATCGTCGACGACGTCACTCACTCGTCGCTGCCCGGGACGGCCTGGGACGGCGCCGAGCCGGCGGGCCGCACCCGTGCCGTCTTCTTCGGGCTGGGCTCCGACGGCACGGTCAGCGCCAATAAGAACTCGATCAAGATCCTCTCGGAGGAGACCGCTGCCCACGTCCAGGGGTACTTCGTGTACGACTCCAAGAAGGCGGGCGCGGTGACGGTCTCCCACCTGCGCTTCGGCGAGCGAGAGATCCGCTCGCCCTACCTGATCCGTCGCGCGGAGTTCGTGGCCTGCCACCAGTTCTCCTTCCTGGAGCGGTTGGACGTTCTCGAGCCGGCGGCGCCGGGCGGGACGTTCCTGCTCAACTCGCCCTACGGTCCCGCCGACGTGTGGGACCGGCTGCCGCGCGAGGTGCAGGAGGGGATCCTCGACAAGGGGCTGCGTTTCTTCGTCGTCGACGCCTACGGAGTGGCCGGCGAGGCGGGTCTCGGGCGCCGCATCAACACCATCATGCAAACCTGCTTCTTCGCCCTCGCCGACGTCCTGCCCCAGGAGGTGGCGATCGAGAAGATCCGGGCGGCGATCCGCAAGAGCTACGGCAAGCGTGGTCAGGTTCTGGTCGAGCGCAACTTCGCGGCCGTGGACTCCGCGCTGGCGGCCCTCCACGAGGTGGACCTGACCGGTCGCTCGGCCACCGGACGGCCGATGCCGCCGCTCGTGGCCGCCGAGGCTCCCGACTTCGTGCAGCGGATCACGTCGGTCCTCCTGGCCCAGAAGGGCGATCTGCTGCCGGTCTCCGCCCTGCCGGTCGACGGCACCTGGCCGACGGCGACCGCCCGGTGGGAGAAGCGCAACATCGCGACCGAGATCCCGATCTGGGAGCCCGACGTGTGCATCCAGTGCAACCAGTGCGCGCTGGTGTGCCCGCACGCCGCGATCCGCTCGAAGGTGTACGAGCCCGCGTGCCTCGACGGCGCGCCGGCGGGGTTCCGCTCCGTGCCGTACAAGGCGCCGGACCTGAAGGGGCTGCTCTACACGCTGCAGGTCGCGCCGGAGGACTGTACCGGCTGCAGTCTCTGCGTCGAGGTCTGCCCGGCCAAGGACCGCACCGAGCCGCGGCGCAAGGCGATCAACATGACACCGCAGCTGCCGGAGCGGGAGCGTGAGCGCGACAGCTACTCCTTCTTCCTCGATCTGCCCGAGCTCGCGCGCGACCGCATCCACCGTCTCGACGCCAAGGGCTCGCAGTTCCTGCAGCCCCTCTTCGAGTACTCCGGCGCTTGCGCCGGTTGCGGAGAGACTCCCTATTTGAAGCTCCTCTCGCAGCTCTTCGGTGACCGGCTGCTGGTGGCCAACGCCACGGGTTGCTCCTCGATCTACGGAGGGAACCTGCCCACGACTCCCTGGACCGTGAACGGCGAGGGGCGGGGTCCCGCCTGGTCGAACTCGCTCTTCGAGGACAACGCCGAGTTCGGTCTCGGCTTCCGCCTGGCGGTCGACGCGCAGGAGCGCCAGGCGCGTCGTCTGCTCTCCGAGCTCGCTCCGGGTCTCGACGGCGAGCTCATCAGGGCGCTCCTCGAGGCGACTCAGGACGACGAGCCGAGCGTCGTCGCCCAGCGCGATCGGGTCGCACGGCTGCGCGAGCTCCTCGACGGCTTCGAAGGGGAGACCGCACGCCGGCTCGAAGCGGTCGCGGACTACCTGGTCCGCAAGAGCGTCTGGCTGGTGGGAGGCGACGGGTGGGCATACGACATCGGCTACGGCGGTCTCGATCACGTGCTCTCCCAGCGCCACGACGTCAACGTCCTGGTTCTCGACACCGAGGTGTACTCGAACACCGGCGGCCAGCAGTCCAAGGCGACGCCGTTGGGCGCGGCGGCGAAGTTCGCCGCCTCGGGCAAGGAGGTCGGCAAGAAGGACCTCGGCCTCGAGGCGATGAGCTACGGCCACGTCTACGTCGCCCAGGTCGCCTTCGGCGCCAAGATCAACCAGGTGGTCGAGGTCCTGCGCGAGGCGGAGTCCTACCGCGGTCCGTCGCTGGTGATCGCCTACAGCCCCTGCGTCGCCCACGGCTACGACCTCTCGCAGGGCGCAGAGCAGCAGAAGCGCCTGGTCGACTCCGGGCTCTGGCCGCTCTACCGGTTCGATCCGCGTCGGGCCGCCGCCGGAGAGCCGCCGCTGCGCCTCGATTCGGGGCCGCCGAAGGCCCGCGTCAAGGACTTCATGGAGAACGAGGCCCGTTTCCGCATGGTCGAGCGCATCGATCGCGAGCGCTTCCGCGAGCTGCAACGCCGGGCGCAGACCCTGGCCGAGCGCCGTTGGAACGTCTACCGCCAGTTGGCCGGCGTCCGGCTGGAGGAGCCCGTTCAGGAGGAGGCCGGCTGATGGATCTCACGACACGGTACCTGGGGCTCGAGCTGGCGCATCCTCTGATGCCGGGTGCCTCGCCGATGGTCGACGATCTCGATCTCGTACGGCGCCTGGAGGACGCCGGCGCCGCCGCCATCGTCATGCACTCCCTCTTCGAGGAGCAGATCGAGACCGAGCAGGAGATCGCGGCACGCGCCTGGGAGGACCCGGCGGAGAGCTTCGCCGAGGCACTCTCCTACCTGCCGGAGCAGCCCGCCTACGTCCTCGGCCCGGACGAGTACCTGGAGCAGCTGGCGCGGGTCCGTGCCGCGGTGGCGGTGCCGGTCATCGCCTCGCTCAACGGCACGCGCTCGGGTCTGTGGCTGGAGTGGGCGAGACTGCTCGAGGAGGCGGGCGCGGCGGCCCTGGAGCTCAACATCTACCGCCTGGCGACCGACCTCGAGAGTAGCGCCGCCGAGATCGAGGCGGAGGCGATCCAGATGGTGCGCGAGGTCAAGGGCCGCACCGAGCTGCCGGTGGCGGTCAAGCTCTCGCCCTACTACACCGCGTTCGCCGGCTTCGCGCGGCGGTTGGTCGATGCGGGAGCCGACGGGCTGGTGCTCTTCAACCGGTTCTACCAGCCCGACGTCGATCCGGAGGAGCTCGAGGTGGCCCGCACGCTGCGCCTCTCGGACTCCTCGGAGCTGGCACTCCGCCTGCGTTGGCTGGCCATCCTCTCCGGACGGATCGAGGCCTCGCTGGCGGCGACCGGCGGCGTCCACGATCCGCTGGGAGTCGTCAAGGCCCTGCTCTGCGGGGCCGATGCCGTGCAGGTGGTCTCGGCCCTGCTGCGGCTCGGGCCGCAGCGGCTGGGAGAGCTCCTGGCCGGCCTGCGAGAGTGGCTCGAGGAGCACGAGTACGCCTCGCTGTCCGAGCTCCGGGGATCCCTGTCGCTCGAGCGCTGCCCCGACCCGGCCGCCTACGAGCGGGCCAACTACATCCGCCTCCTCCAAGGCTTCGGCATCGAAGCCTGAAAAAAAGAGGGACAGGATCACTCTTTCAGGAGTGGGGTCAGG
Source organism: Thermoanaerobaculia bacterium (assembly GCA_041394745.1). Taxonomy (GTDB): domain Bacteria; phylum Acidobacteriota; class Thermoanaerobaculia; order Multivoradales; family JAHEKO01; genus JAWKHP01. The sequence continues at coordinate 118,213 of JAWKHP010000011.1, forward strand.
AGGGTAGGGGGAGGACGCTGCAGGCCGCTCCCGCGGCGGCCGGGGGGCTGCCGGCGGGGATGCGCAGGAGCGCCGTGGCGGTGGCGAAGGCGTGGAGGTCGTGGGAGCCCCGTGCGGCCAGCGGAGCGACCACGAGCTCGCCTTCCTCGATCCGGTGGCGCGCGGGGAGGAACCGGTCGCGTCCCTTGGCCCCCGGCGCCGCCTCGGCCAGCCGGCCGGTCAGGGCGCCCTGCCAGTAGCCGTCCTCGTGCCCTTCGAGGCGACGCAGCAGGGGGCGGACGAAGAGCCAGAAGCAGGCCATCACCGAATTGGGATTCCCCGGGAGGCCGAACAGCCAGCCGCCGTCGTGCCGGGCGGCCAGGAGCGGCTTGCCGGGCTGGATCGCGACACCGTGGAACAGCGGCGTGCAGCCGAGCCCGTCGAGCAGACCCGCGACGTGATCGAACCGGCCCTTGGAGACCCCGCCGCAGAGCAGGAGCACGTCGCGCTCGAGACCTGCGGACGCGGCCCGCCGGAGGGTCTCCGGATCGTCGGGGGCGATGCCCAGGCTCTCGCCCTCGAGCCGGCAGGTCGCGAGACCGGCGAGCAGGAAGTCGGTGTGCGAATCGCGGAGCCGACCCGGCCCGGGCTCCCGGTCGGGCGGCACGACTTCGTTGCCGGTCGTCAGGATCGCCACGCGCGGCGGCCGGTGGACGGTCGCCGAGTCGTGCCCGTGGGTGGCGAGCGCCGCGAGGCCCGCGGGCGTCAGCGGGGTCCCGGCCGGCAGCAGGAGGTCGCCGCGGCGGGCCACTTCACCGCCGCGACGGATGTTGGCGCCCGGCGGGACCGCCGCGCTGCAGCGCACGCTCTCGTCCCCGTCGTCGGTCTGCTCGACCGGCACGACCCGGTCGGCCCCGCTCGGCAGCGGCGCGCCGGTCATGATCCGGCACGCCTGGCCCGATGCCAGTCGCACCCCGGGAGGATCGCCCGCCGCCACCGTGCCGACGACCGGGAAAGCGGAGCCGGCCTCCGCGGTGCCGGCGATGGCGTAGCCGTCCATCGCGGAGACGTCGAGCGGCGGCACGTCGATCGTCGCGTGGAGCGGCTCGAGGAGAACGCGGCCGAGCAGCTCGCGCCGCGCCAACCGAGTGCCGGGCAGAGGAGCGAGATCGCTCTCGAGGGCGTTCCAGGCTGCTTCGGGTCGGATCATGCGGCGGAACCGCGATGCTATACTCCCGCGGCTGCGAGGGGCCCCTCTCGTCGGCAGATCTGAACCTCTCGCACGCCCGTGACCCGGTCTTCGATCAGCTCCGAGGCCCCCGAAGGCCGCTTCCGCTATCGCGGCGACCTGGCCCAGACGCCGCTCCCGGAGATCCTCTACCGCGTCTACCACTTCCGGGTGCCGGGGGTGCTCGAAGCCTCGCGCGGCGACGTCGTCCACAGGATCTACGTCCGCGGCGGCCACGTCGTCCATGCCACGTCCTCGGACCGTGATCTGAGTCTCGGCGGTTACATGCGCCGGGAGGGTCTGCTCGACGAGGCGCAGTTCGAAGAGCTCATGATGCAGAGGGAAACGACCAGCAAGCGCTTCGGCGTGCTGGTGCTCGAGCAGGGGCTGCACGCTCCCGATCGCATTCGCGAGGCGGTGCAGGGGCAGGTCGAGGACATCGTCTGGTCGCTCTTCGGGTGGGACGCGGGGGCGGTCGAGTTCAGCCTCGGCGAGTGGGAGGACGAGGACGTCATCCAGATCCAGCTCTCCCTGCGCCGTGTCATCGTCGACGGGATCGTGCGCGAGCTGACGGCCCGGCCGTTGGTCCTGCGGCTCGGCGGCCGCAAGACCGTGCTCGAGCCGTGCTACCGCCTGGAGGACCTCGTCGAGGTGGGGATCACGCAGACCGAGTACGACCTCCTGCGACTGGTCAACGGGGAGAGCGGCCTCTTCGAGCTGTGCATGAACGGCCCGCTGTCGACGGAAGAGAACGCCAAGCTGCTCTACGCGTTCCAGGTCCTCGAGCTGGTGCGCCCCAGGGTAGGGGCCTCGGTCGAGATCGAGAGCGCCTGAGGCATCCCCGTGCCGATCTACGAGTATCTCTGCGACGCCTGCGGCGAGCGGGTCGAACGCATCCAGAAGATCGCCGACCCGCCGCTGAAGCTGTGCCCCGCCTGCGGCGAGGAGGCCCTCCGCCGGTTGGTGTCGGCGCCGGCGTTCCAGTTCAAGGGCTCCGGCTGGTACGTCACGGACTACGCCCGCAAGGGAAAGGGCGCAGAGGGATCGAGCGGCTCCACCGAGTCGGCCGCCGCGGCTCCCAAGACCGAGTCGGCGGGCGGCGCGGGGAGCGGTGCCAAGGAGTCCGGAAGCGCGTCGGAGACGGCCAAGCCGAAGAAGGCCCCGTCGGAGAGCTGAGCCCCCTCGAGCGTGCCGGACGCGACGACTCCGGTGCTAGTCTCTGCGCGTGATGGGCGCGCCGTCCCCCGCCGACGTGCTGGCCGAGGCCCAGCGGAGTCTGGACTCCTGCGGCCGGGTGGCCCTCTGCCAGATCACCGCCACCCGTGCCTCGACGCCGGGCAAGCCCGGTTGGAAGCTGCTGGTGCGGCCCGACGGCGAGACGTTCGGCAACCTCGGAGGGGGCTCCTTCGAAGCCATGGTGGTCGCCGACGCCCGTGAGCTCCTGGGCCGGGTCCGACCGGAGGTCGAGACCAAGCGCTACTACCTCACGGAGCGGGCGGAGCGCGGCGAGGCGACCGGGATGGTGTGCGGAGGCCTCGCCGACGTCACGCTGGAAGTCCTCGAAGCGCCCCCGCTGCTGCTCGTCTGCGGCGGCGGCACGGTCGGACAGGCGCTCTGCGCCGCCGCCGAGCTCGCCGGGCTCGCGACGGCGGTCACCGACGACCGCTCGGAGTACCTGAGCGAGGAGCTCTTCCCGACCTCCACCGCGCGGGTGCCGGCCGGCCCGCTCTTTCGCGACCTGGATCTGGGGCGGTGGGGCGAACGGCGGCTGCTGGTGGCGGTCGTCTCCCGGTGCTGGGAGACCGACCTCGAGGCGTTGGCGGCGGTGGCTTCCCGGCGCCCCGGCGGGCTCGAGTACGTGGGTCTGATGGGGAGCGCGCGCAAGATCGAGCGGGTTCGAGCCGAGCTCGCCGAGCGCGGGCTCGACCTGGCGGCGTTGCCCCTCCACGCACCCATCGGGCTCGACCTCGGCGCCGAGACACCTGGAGAGCTCGCGATCGCGATCCTGGCCGAGATGATGCCCGTCTGGCGCAGGCTCGCCACCGACGTCGAACGGCGAGCCGGGAGCGTCGCGCGTTGAGCCGCCGCCTGCTTCCCGCCGCGCTGATCCTGTTCGCAGCCGCCATCGCCGCCGAGGCCGGAGCGGACTGGCGCTCCGTGCCCCTCTACGGCGGTGATGTGCGATCGCTCGCCGTGCAGCCGAACGATCCGCAGACGGTGCTGGCGGGGACCTCCTCCGGCCAGGTGTGGATCTCGCACGACGGGGCATCGACCTGGGAGCTGCCGGGGGAGCGCCGGGTCGCCCTTCCCGGTTGGGTGGTGAGCCAGCTGGCCTTCGATCCCCACAAGGAGGGACGTGTGTGGGCGGCGCTGTGGTCGCTGTGGGGTGGCAGCGGCTCGGTCGTCTACTCGGAGGACATGGGCGCCTCCTGGACGGCGCGCACCGACGGGCTGCCCGGCGTGCAGGTCTACCGGCTCGCCTTCGACCCGAAGCGCCCGGGCCGGATCTACGCGGCGACGCGCACCGGAGTGTGGGGCACCGACGACTTCGGAGGCTCGTGGAGACTGCTCACCGGGGCGGTCCCCGAGATCGGGAAGGTCACCAGCCTCCTGGTCGATCCGTACGATCCGTCCGTCGTCTACGCCGGCACCTGGCAGCGCGCCTATCGCAGCGACGACCGCGGCGAGACGTGGAAGGGGATCTTCGACGGCATGGTCCTGGATTCGGAGGTCTTCTCGATCCGTCCGGGTCCGGGAGGTCCCGGCGATCTGTGGGCCTCGACCTGCGGCTGGGTCTACCACGGCAGCGATCGCGGAGCGCGCTGGCGACGCCACGAGCGCGGGCTCGACGAGCGCAGGACGCCCGCCTTCGAGGTGCTCTCGGACGGACGCCTCCTCGCCGGCACCGTGGCCGGCCTCTACACCTCCGACGACGGGGGTGAGTCGTGGACCCGGCGCACACCGGCCGAGCTGTCGATCTCGGCGATCGCGACCCACCCGGCGGTTCCGGGACGCATCTTGTTGGCGACCGAAGGCGCCGGCGTGTGGCGTTCCGACGATCGCGGCGCCACCTTCCGTCCGGTGATGGAGGGCATGACGTCCTTGCGGGTCAGCGATCTCGAGCGCAACGGGCACGACGTTCTGATGGCCATTCGCCACGCCGGCCTCGCCTCGGGAGTGCACGCGACGGATCCCATCGCCCTGAATCTGCGCGACGAGCCGGGCCTGGCCCCGACGGTGCTCGATCTCGCCGTGCGCGGCGATGCGCTCTATGCGGCCACCGAGCGAGGCCTCTTCGTGCGGACGGCCGGCGCCTGGCAGCGTATCGAGGCCCTGGGAGAGGGCCGGGTGGAAGAGGTCGAGGTCGGTGCCGGAGGAGTCGCTGCCCGCACCGCCGCCTCCGTCTGGGTGTCGAACGGCGGTCCGTTCACCGAGGTGCCGCCGCGGACCTCCTCGCCGCAGCGGATCCAGTGGGTCGGCTCGAATCTCTGGATCACCGATCGGTGGGGCATCTTCAGCGCTCAGGGAGGACCGGTGGCGGCGCCCCCGGGAGCCACGACCCTGCTGCGCGTCGGCGAGCATTCGCTCTGGAGCGGCGGCGAGGGAGTGTGGGTCAGCCCCACCACCGGTGGCGCGCCGCCGTGGAAGCGTCTCGCGGCGCGGCCGGCTCGGGCCCTCGCCACCGGAGACGATCGCTACCCGGTGCTCTTCCTGGGCGAGGGCAAGGACGGGATGCTCTACGACCGGGACCTCAAGGGTCTCGAGCTGGAGCTGCCGATCGACTCGCGCGACGTCACGGCGGCGGTACTGGCCGGCAACCGCCTCTTCGTCGGCACACCGGGCAACGGCCTGCTCTACGCCGACATGCTGATCGTCGAGTAGGGGCTACTCCTCGGCTTCGGTGACGCCGAGCTTCTTGGCGTAGTAGCGGAAGGAGCGGAAGCTCACCTGCAGCAGGTCTGCGGCGCGAGTCTGGACGCCCTCGGTGCGCTCGAGGGCCTGCGTCATCAGGGCCCTCCGCACCTCGTCGAGGTAGCCTTCGAGATCGACGCCGTCGGCGGGGAGCTCGACCAGGCCGGCGGCCTCCGCGGCCGGTCGCGTCAAGAGCTCGGGGATGTCGTCGCGGGTCAGTGTTCCGTCGGCGGAGAGCGCCATGGCCCGCTCGATCACGTTCTCGAGCTCGCGGACGTTGCCCGGCCAGTGGTAGCGCTCGAGGATGCGGAGGGCCTCGACCGACAGGGTCGGCTTGTCGCGGCCCATCGCGCGACCGTACTTCTCGAGGAAGTGGTCCACCAGGAGTGGCACGTCCTCCCGCCGTTGACGCAACGGCGGGACCTTGACCGGGATGACGTTGACCCGGTAGAAGAGGTCTTCACGGAAGGCGCCTGCTTCGACGAGATCGGAGAGGCGCCGGTTGGTCGCCGCGATGATGCGGACGTCGACGTCCTGCTCGGCCTGGTCGCCCACCGCACGCACCTTGCGCTCTTGCAGGGCGCGCAACAGCTTCACCTGCATGGCCGGCGACATCTCGCCGATCTCGTCGAGCAGCAGGGTGCCGCCTTCGGCCGACTGGAAGAGGCCCTTCTTGTCGGCGACGGCGCCCGTGAAGGAGCCCCTCTTGTGTCCGAAGAGCTCGCTCTCGAGCAGCGTCTCCGGCAGGGCTCCGCAGTTGACCGAGAGGAAGCGGTGTTCGGCGCGCGGGCTCGAATAGTGGATGGCGCGGGCGATGAGCTCCTTGCCGGTGCCGCTCTCGCCTTCGAGCAGGATCGTCGACGTGGTTCGCGCGACCCGCTCGATGACGCGGAAGATCTCCTGCATCCGGCGGCTGCGGCCCACGATGTTGGCGAAGCCGTACTTCTCCTCCAGCTCGCGCTTGAGGTAGACGTTCTCGTCGACCAGCTGGTGCTTCTCGAGGGCCTTCTGCACGACGACCTTCAGCTCCTCGACGTCGAAGGGTTTGGACAGGTAGTCCTCGGCCCCCAGCCGCATGGCCTCGATGGCGGACCGCGTCGACGTGTAGGCGGTCATCATCACCATCGCGGGCGGCTGATCGCGCCGTCGAGTCTCGCGCAGGAGATCGAGACCACTCCCGTCGGGCATGATGATGTCGCAGAGGACGAGGTCCGCGTCGTGCTCGTCGAGGTGCGTGCGACCCGCCTCGACGGAGCTCGCGGTCTCGACCGAGTAGCCCTCGCCCTCGAGCAGCAGGCGCAGGAAGTCGAGCATGCCCTGCTCGTCGTCGACGACGAGGATCCGTGCGCTCATGACAGGACGGCGTCGACCGGCACCGTCACCGGCAGGTCGACCCGAATCGCCGTTCCGCGGCCTGGCTCGCTCTCAACGCTGATCTCCCCATCGTGCTCCTGCACGATACGGTACACGATCGCCAGGCCGATGCCCGAACCCTGGTCGAAGAAGGACTGGAAGGGCTGGAACATGCGGGTCCTCTGCTCCTCGGTCATACCCCTCCCGGTGTCGCGGAAGGTGATGCGGTAGCGGTTCCCACGGAGCTCTCCGCTCACCGTGAGCCGGCCGCCGTCGGGCATGGCCCGCAGGGCGTTGCGCGCGAGGTTCCAGAAGATCTGGGCGATCAGGTCGGAGTCCGCGTTGATCTGCACGCTGGGCGAGTCGACCTCGAGACTGAGCTCGTGCCGGGGGCCCACTTCGGGACTGTTGCGCAGCAGTCTCAGGGTCTCGGCGAGGAGAGCCGCGATGTCGAAGGGAGCGCTGACGCGGTCACGGGAGCGCGCGAAGCGTAGAAAGCCCTTGATCGTCCGATCGAGACGCTGGCTCTCCTTCAGGATGATGTCGAGCAGCGGGCCCGCCTGCGGCTCGCCGACGATCGAGGTCGAGAGCATCTGAACCGAGCCGGAGAGCGCGGCCAGCGGATTGCCGATCTCGTGCGCGATGCCGGCGGCCATCTCGCCGACCGCCGCCATGCGGTCCTTCAGCCGCAGCGCCCGTTCCAGCTCCCGTCTCTCGGTGAGGTCCTGGAAGATGAGGATGAAGCCGTTGGGAACGGCCGCAGCGGAGGTCAGGGTGGAGATCGAGAAGCCGATCGGCCGCGGCTGACCGTTCACCTCGATCTCGGTGTCGAGCAGGCCGGGGAGGGAGTCGGAGCCGCGGGAGCGCAAGCGGTCCCAGAGCTCTGCGGACACCAGCCCGGTGTCGGTCACCGGCGTTCCCAACAGGCCCTCCTCCGTGCGGTCGAGGATCGACAGTGCCGCCGGGTTGGCGCTGGTCACGCGGCCGTCGAGGTCGCAGGTCACCAGCCCGCTCGGAACGGAGGCGACGACGTCCCGGTGGACGACCTGCAGCTGGGCGAGATCTGCCTTGCGGGCCGCCAGCTCCGACTCGGTTCGCCGGACCTGGAGGGCCAGGCGCGAGGTCAGGTGCGCCACGATGTAGAAGCCGATGCCGTGAGCGAGGAGATTGTAGGCCAGCCGCCAGAGCGGCACCTCCTGGGCGGCCAGCACGCCCGGGGTCGAGACCCATCCCCGCTGCACCGCGAGCACGACCAGGAGGTAGAGGGCCCAGGCCAGCGACGCCGTGATCGTGGTGCCTCGTTCCGGGCGCAGGAAGGCGGCGACGATAAGCACCAGGAAGTAGAACGCCGAGGCGGGGCTGTTGACGCCGCCGAAGAAGTAGACGAGGCCGGAGGTGAGGAGCAGGTCGCCGGCGATCTGCACTCTCAGGCTGATCTCCGGACGCTGCGGCGCCAGCCAGAGCAGGGCGAGATAGACGATCGTCGCCACGTAGGTCGCCAGCGCCAAGCCCATCAGGAAGTTGGGATCCGGGGCCGGTCCGCGCAGCTGCATCAAGAGGGCGGCCACCCAGAAGCTGGTGACCACCGCCAGGCGGATGGCGATCAGCGTGAGAAGACGCCGGGCGAGGAGGGCCCGGCCCTCGGAGGTCGCCTCCGGGGGCCGGGTTTCGGTGTCGGGGGTCACGGGCGGGCGCGACGGCGCGCCTGGATCAGTTGATCTGACCCAGCAGCTGGTAGAGCGGCAGGTACATGGCCGCGACGATCGTACCGATGATGACGCCCAGGAACACGATCATGATCGGCTCGAGCAGCTTGACGAGACCCTGCACGGCCGTGTCCACCTCGTCCTCGTAGAAGTCCGCGATCTTCGAGAGCATCGTGTCGAGCGCACCGGTCTGCTCGCCGACGTGGATCATCTGCACGACCATCGGCGGGAACACCTTGGTCTCGCGCAGCGGACCGGCGAGGGTCTTGCCCTCCTCGACGCTCCGGCGCACCGCCATGATGGCGTCCTCGATGATGGCGTTGCCGGAGGTGCGGGCGGTGATCTCCAGGCCGTCCAGGATCGGCACGCCGGACGAGGTCAGAGTCGACAGCGTGCGGCTGAAGCGGGCGACGGCGACCTTGCGCAGCAGCTCGCCGATCACCGGGACCTTGAGCAGCAGGCCGTCGATCACCCGCCGGCCGCGGTGGGTGCGGTGGTAGGCCCTGAGCGCGAAGAAGAGGATGATCAGGCCGATGATGAGCAGCGGGCCGAAGCGGCCGACGAACTGCGAGGCCTGCACGATGATCCGGGTCAGGAAGGGGAGCTCGGTTCCGAAGCCCGCGTAGAGCTGGGTGAAGACCGGGATCACCTTCCAGAGGATGACGTAGACCACCAGGATGGCGATCGAGATCACCATCGTCGGGTAGATCAGGGCCGTCTTGATCTGGTTCTTGAGCTTGTAGGCCTTCTCGAGGTAGATCGAGAGGCGCTGCAGGATGATGTCGAGGATACCGCCCGCCTCGCCGGCCGCCACCATCGCGACGTAGAGGTTGTCGAAAGCGGCGGGATGCTTTCCCATCGCCTCCGACAGGCTGGCACCGGACTCGACGTCGGAGCGCACGTTCTGGATGATCTCGCGGAACTTCTTGTGCTCCTCCTGCTCGCCGAGGATCTCCAGGCACTGCACCAGAGGCAGACCGGCATCCAGCATGACCGAGAACTGGCGCGTGAAGATCGCCAGCCTCTTGGTGTTGATGCGCGTCGGGAGCTTGGGCAGGAGGGGGATCTCGCGCCCCTTCTGGCGCAGCGAGGTGACGCGGATCTGCTGGCGCCGCAGGGTCGCGGCGGCCGTGTCCCGATTGTCCGCCAGGAGGATTCCCTCCTGGAACTGACCCGTACGGGTGCGACCCTTCCAAACGAAGCTCGGCATGACGTCAGCTCCTTGCGGCGGTGACCGCGGAC
>JAWKHP010000012.1:0-120063 GCA_041394745.1 Thermoanaerobaculia bacterium
GCCCCTCTCCCGTACCCTCCCGAACACCCGAAAGGCCCGACCCGTGACCGAAGAGACTCCGTCCGCGGAGACCCCCTCCGCCAGCCAGCAGCAAGCCCACCCGTCCGACGAGCCGAGCGCCCCGACCGCTCCGCCCACGCAGGAAACTGCAGCGGAGGCCTCCCCGGTCGTCGCCGATCAGACGACCGCCGTCGAGGACGGTGGCGCGGCGACAGTCGGAGGCGCGAAGGAAGGGGACGTGGTCGAGGGCCAGGTGATCGGCTGGAACAAGGGCGGCTTCCACGTCGTCGTCGGCGACGTCACGGCGTTCTGCCCGCGCTCCGAGATGGAGATGGATGCCGAGGCCGATCCGAAGGAGCTCGTGGATCAGACCTTCGAGTTCCGGATCCTCAGGATCGAGGACGACGGCAAGCGCGTCGTGCTGTCGCGAAGTGCCGTGGTGCGCGGCGAGCGGCAGAAGGAGCGCGCTGCGGTCAAGGGTCAGCTCTCCGCCGGCTCGGTCGTCGACGGCAAGGTCGCCTCGATCACCGACTTCGGTGCCTTCATCGAGCTCGGCGGCGGCGTGCAGGGTCTCCTCCACGTGTCCGAGCTGGCCCATCACCGCGTCGAGCATCCCTCCGACATGCTCTCCGAAGGGCAGGATGTCCGGGTCAAGGTGCTCAAGATCGAAGGCCGGCGGATCTCGCTCTCCATGCGGGCTCTCGAGGCGGACCCGTGGGACGGCTTCGCCGAGCGCTACCCCGTCGGCACCCGGATCAAGGGCAAGGTCGATCGCACCGAGAACTTCGGCGCCCTCATCGAGATCGAGCCGGGTATCTCCGGCCTGCTTCCCTCGTCGAAGATGAACATCCCGCGCGACAGCTCGCCGGCCCGGGCCTTTCCGCCCGGCAAGGAGGTCGCGGTGCAGGTGATCGGCATCGACCGCAAGCGGCGCCGCATCTCGCTCGGCCTCGAGGGAGAGGGCGCCGAGGGCTCGCGCCGCGACTACGAGGAGTTCCAGCGGCGCCAGGAGTCCTCCGGCGGCTTCAACGCCCTGGCCTCCGCCCTCCAGAAGGTCCGCGGCACCGACTGAGGCCGACTCGGTGTCCGACGAGCCGCGCCGCCACCCCCTCTACCTGGCGTTGCTCGGACTCTGCGCCCTGGCGACCTCGCCCTACCTCTTCGCCGGCCGGGCCGCCGGCCGGGTGGCCGGCCTTCCGCTCTGGCTCTGGTGGAGCGCCGGCTGCACGCTGGCCCTCTCGGCCCTGATCGCCTGGGGCGTTCACCGCTACTGGCGCTCGGACGACGATGCCTGACCTCGCCGGCGGGTTCCTCGTCGCCGGCGCCGCTCCATGGCGTCCTGCCTCGCCCTGGTTCCTCGGCCGCCGGCGCCGTTCCTCGAAGACGCTGAGCGACCCCTACTCGCCGACCGCTCGCTCGGGCCGTGGGGTTCTCCTGCTCACCCTCTTCGCGACCCAGTACAGCGGCAACTCGCTCTCCGGCTTCCCCGGCCAGACCTACCGGGAGGGACTGGCCTACGTGATGGCCGTCACCTTCTTCATGGTGGCCATCGTCGGCGGCTACCTGCTGTTGCCTCTCGTCTGCGCCGAATGGCGCGAGCCGGCGCCTATCTGACCCTGGAGCGACTTCCAGCGAGGCGCCGCTTCGGCAGCCCGCTGCTCGAAGGGGTCGGCACCGCCATCCTGATCGTCACGCTGATCAACTTCTGCTGGCGCAGCTGATGGCCATGGGGCACGCCATCGCCGGCTCTCCGAGGGACGGATCCCTATGCCCGTGTCAGGCGGCGCTGCCGTCATCCTCGCCTACGAGCTCCTGGGCGGCATGCGGGCGGTGGCCTGGACCGACGCGTTGCAGGGATCATCCTCATCGCCGGTCTGTTGCTCGCCGCCGTGCTCCTCGTACGGCTGGTCGGCAGCCCCGCCGAGGTCGTGTCGGCGATCGCCGCGGTGGCGCCCGAGAAGGTCGCGCGCCCGGCTGGCGGACGCAACCCAGGCTCTCCAACCTGCTGCTCCTCGGTCTGGGCGGGCCGCTCTACCCGCAGGCCATCCAACGAATCTACGCCGCCTGAAGCCCAGCGCGATCTCCGTCGCGCTCTGGTCGTGATGGCGTTCCTGCCCCACGTAGCGATCACCACGGCCGTCTTCGTCGGTCTGGCAGGGCTCGTGCTGTTTCCGGGGCTCTCCGGCCCCGAGGCCGACGGCATCACGTTCCTGGTGCTCGGTCACCTGGCTCACGTGCAACCCCTCGCCTACGTGCCGGTCCTCGTCGTTCTGCTCGCCGGCGGCTGCCATCATGTCGACGGCGGACTCCTGTCTGCTCGCTCTCGTCGCTCCTCACCCGCGACGTCGCCGCCCGGATCGGGGGCCTGGACACACGCCGGGCGGAGCGGTTGACGGGGCTCGGCTCGGTTTCGAGCGTGGCGGTGATGGTCCTGCTGGTCGCGGTGGCCCTGCGCCCGTTGACGACGCTCTGGGACCTCCTGGTCCTCGTCGAGATCCGACCAGCCCCCGCCTTCGTGCTCGGCACCATCCACCGGCGGGACGAGCCCGGTGCGTATGAGGCCCGTGATCTGCTCGCCGGCGTGGCGACGGGCCTGGTGGTCGCCCTCGGCCTGACCTTCTCGGGGCATCGCCTCCTCTGGGGCTTCCATCCGGGAACCCTCGGAGGGCCGGGCAACCACCTGGGCTTTCGTCCTCAGCCGCCGGCATGGTTCCGTTGGCGCCCCGGCGGTGGTAGCGTCCGCGTCGATCCGAACCCCGTATCGACGGCGTAGCGCCCGGAGGAGAAGCATGGAACCGCAGACCCCTACCCAGCCCAAGAAGAAGTCCGGCGTTCTCGGATGGATCCTCATCGGTTGCCTCGGACTCGCCCTGATCTTCGGCATCCTGGCCGTCTCGTGCGGCCTCTTCGTCTTCAACAAGGGCAAGAAGGTCGTCCAGGACTTCGAGAAGAACCCGGCCAAGGCCGCGGCCGAGACGATGGTCCGCCTCAACCCGGAGCTCGAGCTCGTCGACTCGGACGAGGACGCGGGCACGATGACGATCCGCAACAAGAAGACCGGGGAGGAGTTCACGGCCGACTACTCCGACATCGAGGAAGGCAAGATCAGCTTCGAGTCCGACGGCAAGGCGGTGAGCTTCGACGCCAGGGGCGCGGCCGAGGGAGGCAGCGGAGTCATCACCATGACCGACGAGGCGGGAGAGCAGACCGCGGTCATCGGCGGTCAGGGTGACTCTTCCGCCGTACCCTCCTGGTTCCCCCTCTATCCGGGCGCCTCCGACGTCGGCGCGACCTACTCGGCGAAGAACGCGACCGAAGAAACCGGTCTTTCACCTTCTCGACGACCGACTCATCGACGACGTCGCGATTTTACCGTGACGAGCTCGGCGACCTCGGCTTCGACCTCAACGAGAACACCTACTCGTCGGCGGGCGTCCAGGGCGGCTCGCTCTCCGGCCAGGACGGCGACGGCCGCACGGTCGCGGTCAGCGTCAGCGAGCAGGGGGACTCGACGCAGGTCGGTGTCAACTACACCGTCGCCCTGCAGTAGCGGCCGGCTCAGTGCACCCACGGGTCGTCCTTCGACCCGCGAACGGCCTTGAAGCCTCGCCTGCGCTCCTGGGGGGCGCGCCGCCACCGCATCCAGACCTCCTGCAGGCGGAGCCAGAGCTCGCGACCCCGGCGGCCGCGCCCCTGCAACCACCACCACGCGAAGCCGATCGCCGTGCAGAGGCCGAGGAACCCGGCCAGGTCGCGCGTGCCCAGGAAGCCGAGGAAGGCGAAGAGGACCTCCAGGCCGAGAAACCAGCGAGCCCGGATCGGCAGGACGAAGAAGAGCAGGATCGTCGCCTCTCCGTTCACCGTCGCAAAGGCCGCCACGAGCACCGCCAGCAGCGTACGCTGGCCCTGCAGCAGCGGCATCGCACCGGCGAATGGCGAGCCCACGGCGCCGCGGCCCAGATCGACGAGAACGGCGACCACCGCACCCGCGACGGCGGCCGACACGAGGAGGCGCCAGAACCCGCGCCGCCCGAGCCGCCAGAAGACGTCGCGGGCGAAGAGGAGCAGGACGACGAGCTCCACGATGAACCAGAATCCCGGCTGCCCGGCTCCGATGAACGGATCGGTGACGAGCTGCCAGAGGAACCCCAGCCGCCACACGGCAGGAGTCAGTGAGAGCGCCGCCGGCAGCCACGCCGTCGACGCGAAGAAGCGCAGGGAGAACGTCGCCAGCACGACGCCGAGGAGGATCCAGACGTCCCTGGGGACGGGTCCACCGAGGCCGGTGCCGGCGAAGCCTGGACGGGAGGGGCGGCGCGGATCCATCGCGGACGATTCTAGTCCGCACGCCGCAGGTCTCAGAGAGCCAGGAGCTCGATGCCCGCCAGGCCCGCCAGACCCGTCGCCGCCTCGACGTCGACGATCCACTCCAGCCGCTCGGGCGCCAGGTGCGCCGCCGGCACGTCCTCCTGCCGAGCGACGCGCACCAGCGCGTCGCCCTTCGTCGCGCCCGAAACCAGGACGATCACGTGGCGCGCCAGGTCCAGGGTGCGATGTGTCAGCGTCACGCGCTCGTAGGGCGCAACCGGCGAGCGCGACGCCACGACCCATCCGTCGGCGGCGCCCCCGTCGGGGAACAGCGACGCCGTGTGGCCGTCGTCCCCGAGGCCGAGCAGGGCCAGGTCGAGTCGCGGCGGATTCCCCAGGCGCTCCTCGAGGAGCCGGGCGTAGACGCTCGCCGCCCGCTCCGCCCCCTGCTCCGCGGGAATCCGATGGACGACCGGCCCCGGGAGTCGCGAGAGCAGGATCTCCGTCGCGCGGCGGAAGTTGCTCTCCGGAGCGGTCGGCGGCACGCAGCGCTCGTCACCCTGAAAGACCTCCACTCGCGCCCAGTCGAGATCCGAGGACGCCGCCCGCGCAGCCAGGTGCCGATAGGTGGCGTCGGGCGTCGTGCCGCCGGCCAGGCCGAACGAGGCGCGCCCGCGGTCGGCCAGGGCGCGAGCCAGGATCTCCTCGACCCGACAAGCGGCGAGCTCGGCCAGTCCCTCGGGACCGTCGGCGACGGTCAGCCTGCCACGGAGCGAAGCGCTCACGAGGCGAGCTCGAGGCGAAGCACGCTCCGGCCCGACTCTTCGAGGGCCTCCGCGTCCCCGGCGGCCTGGGCGGCGATCAGGCGCGCGAAGGAACCGCCTCCGTCCGGGATCTCGAGGTCCACGGGTCGGTCGGTCAGCTGGACGAACCAGCCGCCCTCCGGCCCTCCCTTGTGGAGCTGGCCCGTGGAGTGCAGATAGCGTGGACCGAACCCGGCGGTGGTGGTCCAGCCGGCCTGCCCGAGAACCTTCCGCGTGCCGTCGAGGAGGGCCTGACGCCCGGGCGCCGGATCCAGGAAGGCCTGCAGGGCGACGTACTTCCCCTCCGGCGTCGGCGGGAGCCACTCCCGCACGAGGGCCGCGATCGCATCGGGATCCGGATCCACCTGGCGGGCGGCCGCGCCTTCGCCCGTCCGCTCGAGGGCCTCTCGCGCCCTCCGCTTGGCGCTCTCGACGTCCGGCTGGTCGAACGGGTTGACGTTCAGCACCGAGCACGCCGCTGCGGTAGCGATCTCCCAGCGGAGCATCTCGGCACCCAGGGCCTCGCGGCCGGAGAGCACCGACGTCAGGATCGGCCGCCCCCCGGCCTCCAGGGCTTCGGCGCGACCGCGGTCGGCCTCCCGCCCCACGGCCAGAGCCGAGAAGACCCGGTCCGTACCGTACTGCGCCGGCGGCGGCGCAGCTCGCCGGCCACGGGAACGAGGCCCTGGCCACCCTTTCCGGAACCAGCCACCAGCTGCTCGAGCCAGACGGGGAGCGGTGCCAGGTCTCGTCCGTCTCCGAAGGTGAGCTTGTCGCAGCCGCCGGTCGCCAGCTCCCCGAGGGCGGCACCGAGCGTCAGGGCGTCCTTGAGGTCGACCTCGGTGGCGCCGGCGAGCAGGCCGCCCAGGTCGAGCCCGGCGGCCGCCGCGGGAACAGGCCAGACCGAAGAGCGCTGAAGCGACCGCCCACCTCCAGGTCCCCGCGAAGACGCCGTCGAAAGCCGCGCTCCACGCCAACGTCTCGAGCGGTCCGGATCCCGTGAGGCAACGCCGAACTGCCGCCCGGCAACCGCGACGCTCGTGCCGCCTCCAGAACGTCCTGAACAGGAGAGGTCTCGACCGTCGTGCCCGACACTCGACACGACGTAGAGGGTGCTCTCCGGCGGGTACTCCGCAGCGCTCGCACCGCGTCGGGTGCGTCGAGTCGAGGACGGCCAGCGTCGGACCCTCCACGCCCCCGCCTCGCCTCCGAGCACCCGCCCGAAGACCTCCGGCGCCAGGCTGGAGCCGCCCATGCCGAGGACGAGGACGCTGCAGCCCGTCGCCGTCGACCTCCTCGCCGAAGGCCTCAGGCTCCGGTAGATCCGCTCTGCATCCGCTCGGCGAGGTCGACCCAGCGGTCGGCGAGGCAAGCGGCTCAGGCGACCAGAGCCGGGGATCCGCTGACCGCCAACTCCAGGAATCGGTCGCGGCGCCAGGTCTCCATGCGCGCGGCCACGCGGTCGAGGACCACGGTCCGAGCCGCGGCTCCTGGCGCACGCCGGTGGGGCTCATGGCCCGAGCAGGGCGGCCCGCTTGCTCTCCAGCGTGGAGATCAGCCGATCGAAGGGGTCGGCGAACTTCTCGACCCCCTCCTCCTGGGCTCCCGGGTCGCGCGGTCCGAGTCGAGGCCGAGCCGCCTCCGAGAGCGGCGGGCGGCGCCGCGCGCCGTCGACGTCTTCGGTCAGGCTCTCACGAACCCGGCCATGGTCGCGGAAGGCGGCCAGCGTCTCCGGCGGCAGGGTGTTCACGGTTTGCGGAGCCGATCAGCTCCTCGACGTGAGGACGTCTCGGTAGGCGGGGTTCTTGGCGCTGGTGGAGGCCCAGAGCACGCGCTGGAGCCGGTGCCGCGAGGCGGCCAGAACGCCGAAGGCTCCACCTCGAAACCATCCTGAAACCGGTACGCGAGCTTGGAGTTGTCGACGCCGATGTGGCCGCGTAGCGCGAGGGCCTCCTCGCTCCCCGAGCCTTCGAGCAGGGGTCGAGCTTGCTGTCGACGCGGCTGACGAAAGAAGAGGCGACCGAGGCGAGACGATCCGGGTGCTCTGCGGCGGCGACTCCACGCAAGTAGGCGAAAGCAGCAGCTTCGTAGTCCGCCTGCGAGAACATCAGGGTCACGTTGACGTTGATGCCCTCGCTCAGCAGGGCCTCGATCGCCGGAATCCCCTCGGCGGTGGCCGGAACCTTGATCATCAGGTTCGGCCGGTCGACCCACGTCCACAGGCGCCGGGCCTCCTCGACCGTTCCCGCGGTGTCTCGGGCGAGGGTGCGGCGGACCTCCAGGGAGACGAAGCCGTCGGCTCCGTCCCGTGCTCTCCCACGGGCGCGGAGCGCGTCCGCCGCCAGCCGGATGTCGGTGACCGCGATCGACTCGGCTCCACCGCCGTGGCGTCCGGGTTCTCCTGCAGCAGCGCGGCGGCTCCTCGTCGTAGAGGCTCGCTGCCGCCGATCGCCTTCTGGAAGATCCGCCGGGTTGCTGGTGACGCCGCTCACGCCGTCCTCTTCTTCCACCAGTCGCGCCAGCTCGCCGTCGCGCACCAGATCGGCGGATGAAATCAGCCACACGGCCTGTCCGGCCTGCCCGAGCTCTCCGCAGTGGATTCATGGCTCCTCCGCGGGCGATGGTACCACCGCCCCGCCGGCCGCCCAGAGCCGCTCGACGGTCCCGGCGCCTAGTTGGATTCTCAGCACATTGTTCACGGTTGGGGAGTCTGGCTGGTGGGAGTCGCCCGAGAGGCTCGTGCTCTCGGTGCCAGTTGTAGAAGTGTGCGTAGCGATGGAGCTGGCGCTGTCGCTGCGGCAGGAGCCGTAGGCGAGCGGTGAGCCCACTCGCGTAGCAACGTCACGAATGAAGCGTTCGGCCTTGCCGTTGGTGCGCGGCCGGTAGGGCCGGGTAAAGCCATGGCGCAAGCCCAGGCTCGAGCAGGTGGAGGCAAGAGCCTCGAGCGATAGCTGCCGTTGTCGGTGAGGAGGCGTTGGGGCTCGATGCCGTGGGCTCGGTACCAGGCGACGGCCCGTTCGAAAGCCGGCAGCCGTCTCTGCGCGCTCGTCAGGCAGGATCTCCACGTAGGCCACCCGGAGGCATCGTCGATGGCCACGTGGACGTGCTCCCAGCCGATGCCGCGGTTGCGGTGCTGGCGCTCGCCGGTGATCCGGTGGCCCACACCCCGAATGCGCCCAGGCTTCTTGATGTCCAGGTGGATGAGGCTCCCGGGGTGCTGCTTCTCATGGCGCCGGGGCGGCTCGGGGCTCGATGTCGCGGATCCTCGAGAGGCGATGGCGGCGCAGGATCCGGGAGATCGTGGCCGGTGACAGGCCGAGGCGGGCCTGTCCTCGGCTCCGCTCTGACGCTGCCGGCGCAGCTCCACGACCGTCGCACCCGGCCTCCGGGGCGTCTTGCACCGCAGCCGGTGGGGCCGACTCGAGCGATCGGCGAGGCCGCTGACGCCTTCGGCCTGGTACCGCCACCGCAGCCACTTGTAGGCCGTACGCTCCGACAGGCCTACGGCGTCAGCGGCCTCGCGCACGGCCCACCCTGATCCAGCACCCGGTTCACCAGCAGCTCTCGACTTCTGCGGGCAGCTTCAGGCATTCTTGTGGACGTCCATCCGGGGCTCAGTCTCCTGCCGGGATCGGTTGGTCTTGGAATCCCAGCCAGCCTCGCTGAAGAGCTCGGGTGGACAGCCTTCTATCTGTGAACAACCTGCTGAAGATCCACACCTAGTCCAGGACGAGCTCGGTGAGAGCGACCCCCGCAGACGCGGCTGCCTCCCGCTAGGGTCGCCCTCTTCGCGGCTCATGGCGTTGCCGTCGCCGTCGAGCCGAGCCCCGACGGTGCCGCTCTCGGGCAGCGGCCGACCCAGCATGCTGTCGCCGGCGCTCAGGGTCACCTCGAGCGGGAACGTCGCTCCGGCGATGCGCTGGACCGCGGCCGGAGGCCCCGGGGCGTCGCCGCGCAGGGTCACGAAGAGGACGGCACCGGGAGGCGGCTGGGCGCCCGGCGCCAGACGGATCGTCAGCCGGTACACGGACTCGCCCTCCGGGGCGCTCGGACCTCGCGCCGGAGCCTCCTGGGTCGGTGCGGGCAGCGTGGGAGCAGTCGCCGTCTCGCCGCCGGCCTCGCCCTCCTCACCGACGCGCGCCTCCAGCATCTCGAGCAGGTGCTCGACCTGGGGGTTGTTACCCCCCGAAGCGTTCATCGCCTGCTCCCAGAGCGACCGGGCACCCAGCTGGTTGCCGGCCCGACGGCGTACTTTCCGGTCAGCGCGAGGACGTGCTGGGAATTGCTGAGACGCCGTCGAAGAACCGACGGCGGCACCTCGTCACCCCATCTGCGGCCTGACCATGGCGGCCGCGTAGAGACCGTCCGGATCCTGCGGCGCCGCAGTCGGATCTCCTGGGCCTGCTCGAAGGCGTGGAAGAACTGTCCGGTGCCGAGCAGGCCGAGGGCGTAGCGCTTGCGTGCCGAGAGATCCTCGGGATTCCCCTCGACCGCCTGTCGCAGCTGTTCGAGCCGGGCCTGATCGTCAGCCGAGAGCTCGGCGCCTTCCGGGTGATCTCCACCCCCCTGCATCGACGGCGTCGCACCAGGCGTGCCCGGTCGTCCGCGGTCCGTCTGCGCCCAGTAGATCAACAGGCCGACGAGGCCCGCCACCAAGAGTCCGGCGACGAATCCGGTGACGCCGTGTCGGGCCCCGGCCGCACGGCCGATGTCCGGCAGCGCCGTCGCGGCTCCCGGAGCCGACTCGTCCGGCGCTCTCCGGGCGGTGGCGGGCACGGTCGCGCGCAGCCGTTCGATGTTGCGCAGATTGACCGCTGCCTGATCCTCCAACTCACGCGCCTCGTCCGCGTCGCCCTCGGCTCGCGCCGTCCGGAGGCGCTCGTAGAGCTCCTCCTGGCGCCGCTCGAGGTCGGCGAGCTCGAGCTCCCGCCCGGCGGCGCCCCCTCCGCCGCCTCGGCCGAGCCGCCACACCAGGAGCGCCCCGACCCCGAGACCGAGGCCCAGCACCGCGATCACCAACCCCCAGTCTCCACTCATCGTTCCACCTCCGCCCGCACGCGTTCCCGGAAGGCCTCGAGGTCGGCGGCGGCGAGCCGGGCGCGGCGCGCGGAGCGGATGCGCCAGACGACGAGGGCGAAGCCGGCGAGCAGGATCGCAACCGGAGCGATCCAGACGAACAGGTTGAATCCTTCGGCGCGCGGCGCCAGCCGGATGAACTCGCCGAAGGAAGCCTCGAAGTAGGAGAGCACCTGCTCCTGCGAATAGCCGAGGGCCAACAGGCGCTCCACCTTCGCCCGCATCGCGGCGGAGGCCGGAGTGTGCGAGTCGGCCACCGACAGCCCCTGACAGGACGGGCAGCGCATCAGCGAAGCGACGGCGTGGGCACGCTCCGTCAGCTCTTCGCCGGTCAGGGCACGCCCCTCGGGCTCGCCCAGCTGCGCCAAATCGGCCTCGTCGACCTCGACCCGGAACCCCTCCTGCGCCTGCGCCGCCAGCGGCGCCACCACGACGAGCCCCAAAGCCAGGGCCACGGCGACCCGCGACATCAGAGGACCTCCGAGAGGTAGGCGTCCAGGATCCCCGGCCCCATGGGCCCGGTCACCTTCTTGCGCACCACGCCGTCGCGGTCGATGAAGAACGTCTCCGGAGCCCCGTAGACCCCGTACCGGATCGCCACCTGGGAGCCGGGATCGACCAGGCTGGGTCCCCACCCTCCGCGCCGCTCGACGAAGGACCGGATGTTGCTGCTCTCGTCCTGGTAGATGACGCCCACGAAGTGCACTTTCCCGGCGTAGCGGCGGGCGTACTCCTGCAGCACCGGGTGCTCGGCGACGCACGGCTGGCACCAGGTGGCCCAGAAGTTGAGGACGACCGGCTGTCCGCCCATCTGCGCGAGGGATACCTCCTCGCCGTCGAGGGAGCGCAAGGCGAAGGGCGGTGCCGGCTTGTCGATCAGCGGCGAGTCGATCAGATGCGGGTCGTGACCGAACGACAGGCCCAGGAACACCACCAGGGGCACGACGATCAGGGCGCCGATCCAGAGGACCCTGGCGTTCACGCCCCGGCGCCCTCCGCCACGCGCCGCGCTGGCGCCGCCGCCCGGCGGCACCAAGCAGAGAACCGTCCCGGCGACCATCACCAGCACGCCGATCCAGATCCACACGACGCCCGGTGTGCGGATGGCCCGCAGACCGATCGTTCCGTTGGCGGCCACGTTCATCAGCGTCAGGTAGAGGTCGTGAGGCCGTCGTCCGCACCGCCGGCGTCGCGATCGGCTCACGCTGCGTGCGGTACTGGTTGAGCGCCGGCTCGAGCGTGCCCTCGTCCTCGCCGTCGTGGATGACCGCGATCGCGCCTTCTCCGCCTCCAGATGCGGCTGCTGCTCCAGACCCACCTCCTCGAAACGGAGGCGGTAGTCTCCGATCTCCATCTCCTGGCCCGGGGCCAGGGTCGCCTCGGCGCTCGACTGGAACACCGACGAGATCGCGATCGCCACGAAGGTGACGATGACGCCGAGGTGCACGACGTACGCGCCGACGAGCCGAGGAGCGCGACGCAGCGCCCCGCCGGCCGCCCCGGCCGCTCCCTCGCCGCGCCCCAGCCGCCGGCGCGCCGGGCGCGAGCCCTGATCGAAGGTGACCCAGAGCGCGTACCCGGCCAGGAACGAGGTCAGCAGGACGCTGCCGTCGTGCCCGCCCAGCAGCCAGCAGAGAACGGCGCCGGCCGCCCCCGCCGGCAGCGGACGCAGCAGGGCGCGGCGTACCGCTCTGGAATCGGTGCGCCCCCAGGGCAACGCGGGCCCGATGCCGAGGAGCAGCAGCAGGCCGAGCGAGATCGGGATCGCCATGCGGTTGAAGTAGGGCTCCCCCACGCTCACCTTCACCCCCCGCACCGCCTCGGCGATGATCGGGAAGAGGGTGCCGACCAGAACCGTGAACATCAGCGCGACGAGGAGCAGGTTGTTGAGCAGGAACGCGCTCTCCCGGCCGACCACGGCGTCGTCGCCCGGCTCCGAGACCAGCTGATCGATGCGCAGCGCGAGCAGGAGCACGACCGCCACCAGGCACAGCGCCAGGAAGCTCAGGAACATCGGCCCGATCGGGCTCTGGGTGAACGAGTGCACGGAATTGACGACGCCGGAGCGGGTGAGGAAGGTGCCGAGGATGGTCAGCAGGAAGCTCACCATCACGAGGATCAGGGTCCACGCCTTGAGCGTCCCCCGGCGCTCGAGCACGATCGCCGAGTGCACCGCCGCGACGGCCGTCAGCCAGGGCAGGAAGGAGGCGTTCTCGACCGGATCCCACGCCCAGTACCCTCCCCAGCCCAGGACCTCGTACGACCACCAGCCGCCGAGCATGATGCCCAGCGAGAGGAAACCCGTGGGCACCAGGAGCCAGTTGCGCAGGGGCCGCAGCCAGGCGGGGGTCAGCGAGCCGCGCAGCAGGGCCGCGACGGCCATGGCGAAGGGAACGGTCATCCCCACGTACCCCATGTAGAGCATCGGAGGATGGATGATCATGAGGACGTGGTTCTGCAGCAGGGGATTCGGCCCGGGCCCGTCGACCGGAATCGGCGCCGGAGTCGGCGCGAAGGGGTTGGCGGGGCCGGCGATCAGGAAGCAGAAGAAGACCGCCACGGAGAGCACCGTCCCGAGGGTGTAGCCGAGGTACTCGGTGTGCCCCTTCTGCAGCAGGGTGAGGAGCGTCGTGAAGACGCCCAGGATCAGCCCCCAGAAGAGGATCGAGCCCTCGAGCGAGGACCAGAGCGAGACGATGGTGATGTGCAGAGGCGTGGCGAGCGAGCCGACGTGCGCCACGTAGGAGACGGAGAAATCGTGGGTGACCAGCGCCCACTCCATGATCAGGGTCGCCAACAGCATCGACAGCGCGAACGCCAGGGCCAGCTTGCGCGCCAGGTCGAGAGCGCGCTCGGAGCCCCGGGCTCCGGCGTAGTACCCGACCGGAGCGCCGACGGCGCTGGCCAGCAGGCCGAGGAGGACGAAGGCCTGCCCGAGGGACGACGCCATCAGCTCTCGTCCTCGAACTGCATGCTGCTCATCAGCTCCTCCATGTCGGGATCCCCGTCCCCGGAGGGCGCGCGGTACTGGTTGTCGTGCTTGACCATCAAGCGCTCCGTCTCGAAGGTCCCGGCGTCGTCCATGGTGCCCTCGACGACCACGCCGATTCCCTCCCGGAACATGGCCGGGGGGACGGCGCGCGCTTGGATCGGCACCGTCGCCTTGCCGTCCGTCACGGCGAAGCGCATCGTCAGGCCGTCGGCTCCGCGCTCGATCGAGCCCGGGGCCACCAGGCCGCCCAGACGGATCGAAGCGCCGCGGGCCGACTCTCCCGCCGCCACGAGCTCGCTCGGGCTCCAGTAGTAGACGAGGTTCTCGCCGATGCCTCCGAAGGCCAGGAAGGCCAGGACGCCGGCGGCCACCACGAGGGCCGCGACGATGAGCAGCCGCCGGTTGCGGCGTTCCCTGCGCGGATCCATGTCAGCGGCCATCGGAGACCTCCCGAGCCGCGCTGGACCGCTTGAAGAGGCTGACCACGTACAGCACGAGGACGGTCGTCGTGATGCCGTAGGCGGCGATCACGTACGACCACCCCCCGGCGATGACACCTTCAGGCACGGGCCACCTCCTCGGAGGCTACGCGCGCCGGTGGCGCCGCGCTCTCCGCTTCACGCCTCGCCCCTTCGATCCTTCGGCGGCGCGAGGCCATCCAGATCGCCACCAGCAGCAGGCCGATGGCATTGAGTCGCAGCGGTACGACCATCGCCGGGTCCACGGTGTCGGGGCTCGATTGGACCTGGTGCAGGCTCCTCCACCACCGGACGCAGAAGTACACCAGCGGGACGTCCACGTAGGCCACGATCGTGGCCACGGCGCTCCAGCTCGCGCGCCGTCCCTCGTCATCCGCCAGGCGGCGCAGGGCGAGCACGCCGGCGAAGAGCAGCAGCATCACCAGCGAGGTCGTGAGCCGGACGTCCCAGTCCCACCAGACGCCCCACGTGGCTCGTCCCCAGAGGGAGCCCTGGATCAGCAGCAGGGCGTTGAGCACGGCGCCCACCTCCACGGCCCCGACGAGCCGGTCGTCCCAGACCCGCCGTCCGCTCCACAGCGAGACGATGGCGAAGACGAAGGCCGTCGTGTAGCAGACCATCGCGACCCAGGCGCTCGGAACGTGCACGTACATGATGCGCTGCACGTCGCCCATGTGTCGCTCGGCAGGCGCCACGAACAGCCCGATCCAGGTGCCGACGGCGAGCAGGACAAGACCCGCGAGACCGCTCCAACGAATCCAACCACGGTTCATCTCAGGACTCCTCGATGGCAAAGGGAAAGAGGACGCCGCAGACGCTCCAGTAGATGGCGTCGAAGCCCGCCAGGAGCAACGTCCAGGACTGGAGCTGGCGCATCGGATCTCCCGTGAGCACCAGATCCATCGCCTTCACGGATCCTAGCAGCACGGGAACGACCAGCGGGAAGAGCAACAGCGGCAGGGCCACGTCCTGGCTCTGCAGGCGGCCCGTGATCGCCGCATACAGCGTGCCGGGAGCGGCCAGGCCGGCGGCGGCCAGCGCCCACAGGCCCAGCAGCCGGAGCATGCCGCCCGGCGTCGGCGACAGGTCGTAGAGCACCACCGCGGCGGGCAGGAGCACGACGGCCAGCAGGAGGAGCAGGAAGGCGCTCCCCATCGCCTTGCCGTAGAAGAGCGCCGTCGGCTCGACGGGTCGCAGCAGCAGGCCGTCGAGCGCCCGATCCTCCTGCTCGAGCCGGAAGCTCTCGTTGAGACCGAGCACCGAGGAGAGCAGCAGGGCCAGTGTCAAGAAGCCCGCGGCTCCACGCCGGAGGGGCTCCGCCTCCGGCCCCAGCGCGAACGAGAAGAGGACGAGCGTGACGATGCCGAAGAGGATCACGGACACGGTTCGTGCCCGGCCCCGCCACTCCAGGAGCAGGTCCTTGCGGAAGATCAGCCAGGCCTGACGGGCCAGCTTCACCGTGCCCTCCCCTCGACCAGCAGGTCGGCGGCGGGGCCCCGCCACGTCACCTGCCCCGCCGTGAGACGGACCGCTCTCTGGCACAGGGGAGCCGCCCACTCCAGGGCGTGCGACGCGATCACCAGTCCGACGCCCTCGCGATGGAGGCCGGCGAGCCACTGGGCCAACCAGGCGCGGCCGGCCGCATCGAGGGCCGAGAAGGGCTCGTCGAGCAGGAGCAGGCGCGGCGTCTCGATCCGGACCCGCACCAGCGCCAGGCGTTTCCTCATTCCCGCCGAGAACCCACCCACCTCGACGTCGCCGTGCTCCTCCAGGCCGGCCTCCACCCAGAGCTCCCCCACGCGAGCGCGCGAGGCCTCCTCTCCACCGAGGCGCAGCCACAGCGCCAGGGTCTCGGCGGCGGTGAGGCGAGGATAGAGGCTCAGGTGGTGGGCGACGAGCGACAGGCCGGAGCGTACCGTGCCCCGCTGCCGGCGCGGGTCGAGGCCGAACACCCGCAGGGTCCCGGCGCTGCTCTCCAGGCGCCCCGAGACCAGCCGCAGGAGTGTGGTCTTTCCCGACCCGTTGGCACCGGCCAGCAAGAGGCTGCCCCCCGCCGGCACCTCGAGATCGACGTGCGCCAGGGCCCAGCGCCGGCCGAAGCGGCGTCCGAGATCCCGAGTCTCGAGGGCGGGCGCTGGGGCGGCTGCTTCCACCGAGGCCGAGACTACCGGAGACGGCCCGCCCGTGCCCTGCTCGAAGGGGCGGGTCCGGCGCCCTCCAGGGGTGGGGCACGCGAGAAAGGCCCTAGAAACGGACTCCGAGGCCGACGGACGAGAGGATGCCTCCGTACCCGTCCCCCTCGGTGAGCTCGACGTCGCCGCGTGCGAAGAGGCTGCCGGGCAGCTCCGCCCAGAAGCCCACCCGGACCCAGTAGAGCTGCGTTTCCTCGTCGATGAAGTTGTTGCGGGTCAGCCGGCCGCCCAGAGAGAGGTTCAGCGAATGCCCGCCGCGGAAGCGGTGACCCAGCTGCGAGGTGAGCAGCAGCCCGTCCGCGAGCTCGGTCGTGTAGGACATGGCGTACAGGCTGGCCGATAGCCGCCGGTCGAAGAGCCCCGGATGGCGCACGCCCAGCCCGAACGAGACCGAGTCCTCGTCTCCGTCCTCGCGGCTGCGCAGGCCGCCCTGGAGCGTGAACGTCAGCCCGCCCGGGCGCCCGAGGTCGACGGAGGCGCGCAGACCCTGACGCCACAGGCTGTCGAAGAGCTCCTGGTCGATGAAGCGGGTCTCCTCGGTCCAGTAGCGCTCGAAGCGGTTGTAGGAAAGCGTGAACCGTCGCTTCTCGTTGATCCGCGCGGTGGCCGAGAGAGAGAGGTTCGAGAGCTGGGTCGTCGAGCCCGCCAGCTCCTGGCGCCACCCGTTGTTGACGTCCACCTCGGCTCGCTGGTGGAAGGTCCAGATGCCGCCGCCGATGTAGCGCGCCTCGACGACCGCGTACTCGCGGGACACGTCCAGGTCGCCTTCGTCCCGGACTCCGGCGAACAGCACCTCGAACGGCGGCCGGATCGCCCCCTCGGTGCGCGAGTGGAAGCGCACCAACGCGCCGTACGAGGAGCCGAGGGACCCGAACCCGCCGTCGCCGTCGGAGAGATCCGGCCGGGAGCCGGCGAAGGCACCGACGTGGACGTGGGAGCCCACGCGGACCTCGCCGATCGCACCGTCGAGATACCCGATGCCCACGAAGGGCGAGGTGCCCAGCCGGCCCGCCGAGAAGCGGAAGCGCCCCTGCGGGGGATCCCAGGTGAGCGACAGCTCGTAGAGCCGGTGCCGCGACTCCGACTCCTCCGCGCCGGTCCCCACCGCTCGACTGCGCTCGATCTGCTGGCCGCGGGCGCGAACGCGCAGCTCCAGCGGCAGACCGCCCAGGTCCCTGCCCCGCAGCGACAGGCGCGCCGTCGAGCGCTGGTAGTCGAGCCCGTCGCCGTCATCCCGCTCGTCGGAGTAGTCGTCGAAGTCGAAGGACACGGAGCCGCTCCACGACGGACGGCGGCGCGACCACTGGGAGTCGCTCCGCTCGTACGCCGGCGTCGGCACGGCGGCGACCGGAGTCGTGGCCGGAGCGGCGGATCCGGGCTCGGGCGTCTGCGCAGGTTCCTCCGCCGGGGCAGTCGGGGCGTCCCCGGTCGGCGTGGTCGCGATCGATACGGCCCGGTCGCCGGCCGCCACCGCTCCGCTCTCCTGGAGAACGCGGCACGAAGAGGAGTGCTCGGCCGTGAACACCACTTCGAGAAGCGCCGCTTCGGAGTCTCCGTGCAGGACGCGGAACCGGTCGCCGACCTGCACGCCCTCGGCCGTCCCGCCCGACAGGTAGACCGCGTCGGCCGACCGGTAGCGCACCTCGAGCTCGAGACCGGCCGCCGGAACGGCGAGCAGCAGCGCGAGCAGCGAGACGAGGCGAGTGCCGACCCGGTTCATTCGCTCCCCGTCGGATGGCAGGCGTAGCACGCCGTGCTCTCGTAGACGTAGCCGGGGACGTCGTCGTGCTCGTCATCCATCTCCTGCTGGTTGTGCGCGTGGCAGGTGAGGCAGGAGAAGACCCCGAAGTTGTTCGGGTTGATGTGGCAGTCCGAGCAATCGTTCCACTCGCCGGCGTGGTGACCCGAGTAGATCGGGAAGTACATGCCGTCGTGGTTGAACGTCGCGCCCTCCCAGCCCTGCGGCGTGTGGCAGATCTCGCACTCGGTCGGGAAGCCGGCCGCCTGGTGGTCGGGGTCGTTCGTCTGGTTGTAGTCGTCCTCGTGGCAGGAGTAGCAGTCCGTCGGCGTGCCGGAATATCCGTTCGTGTGGCAGGCCTCGCAGGCGACGCTCCGGTGTTGTCCGATCAGCGGGTAGAACTGATCGTGATTGAAGTTCGCCCCCTCCCAGCCCTGCGTGTTGTGGCAGGCCTGGCACTCCGTCGGGAAGCCGGCCTGGGCGTGGTTCGGGTCCGTCGTGCCGTCGTAGTCGGCCCGGTGGCAGGAGTAGCAGTCCCGGGGCGTGCCGGCGAAGCCGTTCGCGTGGCAGGCCTGGCAGTCCAGCGTGCGGTGCGCACCGGTCAGCGGGAAGACGCTGTCGTGGTCGATCTGGGCGTCCTCCCAGCGCCGCGTCGAGTGACACTCCTCGCACTGGGTCGAGAAGCCGTTCCTGACATGGTCCGGATCGTCGGTCGCCTCGTAGTCTGCGCGGTGACACGAGTAGCACTCCGAGGAGGCGTTGCCGAAGCCGCCCTGGTGGCAGTCCTCGCAGTCGAGGCCGCGGTGCCCGCCGTCGAGCGGGAAGAACATGTCGTGGTCGAGGACCGCGTCGTCCCAGTCGTTGGTGTTGTGGCAGAGCTCGCACATCGTCGGGAAGCCGGCCTGGACGTGGTTCGGGTCGTTGGTCGCCTGGTACTCCTGCTGGTGGCAGGAGAAGCAGTCCGACGGCGTGCCGGCGAACCCGTTCGCGTGACAGGCCTGGCAGTCGTTGATGCGCGCGTGCGCCCCGGTGAGCGGGAAGATCGAGTGGTCGAAGTTGATGCCGCCCGCGATCCGCGCCTCGTCGAAGGTGATCGTGTCGTGGCACAGCTGACAGCTGGTCGGGAATCCGGCAGCCTCGTGGTCCGGCTCCACGGTCGCCTGGAAGTCCGCCAGGTGGCAGTCCACGCAGTCGGTCGGCGTCACCGAGAACTCGAACGGCGGTCCCTCCCGGTGGCAGGCGTAGCACTCGACCGTCGCGTGCACTCCGGTCAGCGGGAAGAGGCTGGCGTCGTGGATCGAGAGGATGTCGAAGCGGTTGTCCCACGTCGTCGGCGTGTGACAGGTCGAGCACTCGACCCCGAGCTCACCCCGATGCGGGTCCTCGTGGCAGTCCGCACAGGAGACCGGCACGTGGGCGAACTCGAGGCTGCGGTGGCAGCTCGTGCACGAATCCACCTCGTGCGCCCCCTCGAGCGGGAAGCCGGTCGTCGCGTGGTCGAAATCCGTCGGCTCCCGCAGCGGCGTCCACCCCGCCTCCGTGTGACACGCCTCGCAGGCGACGCTGAGGTCCCCGTGCGGGCTCGCCGTCCCCTGCGCCGCCGCGACCCCGGCGCCGCACACGACGAGCAAGCCGACGACGAGCCCGAACCGCCTCGTCCGGCCTCTGCCAACCACCCCTGGAGCGTCCCGATCATCGAATTCCCGGAGTCCCGCAAAGTTCAGCGGGCCGGGCCTTACCAACATGACAACGCCCTTCACCTGATTCCGAGGTGCTGATTCCGGAGGTGGGACGCTCTCTGCGCTACGTGCCGCCCGGTGAGCTGGTCGAGGTGACCGTGACGACGGTGCAACGCCGCTTCCTGCTGCGGCCGTCGCGTGACCTCGTCGAGATCACCTACGGCCTCGTCGCCCGCGCGGCCCGGCTCTACCCGGTCGACGTCGTGGACTTCGTCGTCCTCTCCAACCACATGCACCTGCTCCTGGTCGCGCGGGACTCCGAGGCTCTCTCCGAGTTCATGGGCTACCTCGACGGGAACCTGGCCAAGGAGGCCGGCCGCCTCCACGACTGGCGGGAGAAGTTCTGGGGGCGCCGCTTCCAGTCGGTGCCCGTCACCGACGAGGAGGAGGCCCAGGTGGCGCGCCTGCGCTACGTGCTCGAGCACGGCTGCAAGGAGGGGTTGGTGCGCAGCCCCCTCGACTGGCCCGGTGCCCGCGGCGCGCAGCCCTGCTCGACGGACGCCCGATCCGCGGTGTCTGGTTCAGCCGCACGGCCGAGTACGAGGCCCGGCGTCGCGGCGAGGCCTTCGGCAAGTACGAGTTCGCCGAGGAGGAGTCCCTCGAGCTCGTCCCGTTGCCCTGCTGGGCGCATCTCTCACCCGAGCAGTATCGGGAGCGGGTGCGGGGGATGGTGAAGGAGATCGAGCGCGAGACGCGAGCCGCTCAGGCTCGCACGGAGCGAGCCCCGCTCGGGCGCAGGCGCATCCTGGCCCTGGATCCGCACCACAAGCCGGAACGGTCCAAGCGCTCGCCGAAGCCCCTGTGCCACGCCGCCTCGAAGGCCGCGCGCCTCGGGTTCCGCTTTGCCTATCTCGAGGTCCGCGCCGCCTTCCGCCAGGCGGCCGAGGACCTCAAGAGCGGGCTGCGCGCACCGGAGGTTCCCCGTCGGCTCGTTCCCGCCCGGGCTACCCTACGTGCGCGGCCGCGCCCGTAGATCGGCTGGGCTCGAGCTCTATCGTCTCGCCACCGCCTCCTCGACCGCCCCCGTGCTCGGAAGCCGGCCCAGGCCGGCGGGCCTCGCGTCGAGTCAGGGACCAACCGCCTCGGCAGGCCTCACCGCCGACGAAATCGCTGGACGCCTGATCCCAACCGCGCCCTCGGACAGGCCCGAGCGCTCCCTCCAACCCCGACTCCCCTCCACATACCGCCCCACCGCACGAAATGGGTGGCACCTCGATTCGGCACCTCGATTCGCGGGCACCTCGATTCGGGCGACGGGCCGATTCGGCACCTCGAGTCGGGGACCCTGTCCGGAGGAATACCCGCCGAGTCGTTCAGCCTCGCCTGCCGTCCGGCAACGCGAAGGCCGCGGCGACGGGCCGCACCGGGCGGATGAGCCACTGCGGCCGGCGGTTGCCGTCGGGGGAGTGGTCGAGGGCCGGGCGGGCCTTGGCGAGCCAGGCTTCGAAGACGCGGCGCGAGGCCTCGGTGTCGACGACGATGTCGCCGTAGGCGTCGCCGCGGTGGGCGGGCTCGACGTGGACGGCCTGGTGCCAGCAGTGCATGCCGGAGACCGGGTCGGGGTGCACGGGGAAGGTCATGTTCTGGTGCACGCCGGCGTCGGTCCACCAGATCCGGCCCGTGTCGGGGTCGCTCGAGGCGTACGGAGCGACACCGCCGGTGCGGGAGAGGGCCCAGGTGGAGCCCCGCCGGTCGAGGTCGACGGTGTTCATCATCTGGCGCTGGCCGGCGTCGCCGGGGAGCTTCCAGCGGCCCATGTGGTGGGAGCAGGCGACCACACCGGGACGGATCCCCTCGGTGACCCAGGCCTTGACGACGAAATGGCCGATCTCGGTCGTCACCCGCACCAGGTCGCCGGTCCGCACGCCCATCTCCTCCGCCTCCCGGGTGTGGATCCACAGCGGGTTGGTGTGGGAGATCTCGTCCAGCCACTTGGCATTGGCGGAGCGGGTGTGGATCTGGGTGGGGATGCGGAAGGTCGAGATGAGGACCTTCTGCCCCTCGGCGAGGCGCGCCGGATGGACGTGGCTCTCGAGATAGGTCGGGATCGCCGCCTCCGGCCAACCCCAGGCGGCCAGCGTCGGCGAGTAGAACTCGAGGCGTCCGGAGGGCGTCGGGAAGCCGCGCAGCACCTTGCCGTCGACGCGCACGCCGACCGCCCGCCGGCCCTCGCCGTCGCCCGCCGGGGCCCCGGTCGGAGCCATGTTGACGGGTGCCGCCGGCGCCGCAGTGTAGACCCGCCCGGTCGGACCCTCGGTCACGTCCACGAGCTCCTTCCTCGGCACCTCCTGCTCGTACACCGGACCGATGTCGCGGGTCACCTCGAAGGCGCCGTAGCGGCGCATGTACTCGAGCGGCGCGAGCCCCTCCTGGGCCGCCTTCTCGGGCAGGCCGGGCACCGAGTGGTCGAAGATCCAGCCGTAGTACTCGTCGACCGTGAGCCGGGTCCCCGGCTTCTCCTTCGACTCGACGAAGGGACGGATGCCGAGGCGGCCGTCGCGGTCGATGCGCCAGGACAGCTCGAGCCAGAACTCGTTCTCCTCCCACACCTCGCCGGGGTTCGTGTGCCGGGTGTCCCCCACCTTCTCGCCGAGCCGCTCGCGCGCGGCGCGCAGCACCGGCTGCCGGAAGCCGATCCACTGCGCATCGTGGGTCTCGTAGGAATGGATGTCGTGGCGCTCGGAGCCGCCGCCCATCGGCAGCACGTAGTCGGCGAAGTAGGCGGTCTCGTTCCAGGTCGGGGTGAGCGCCACGTGGAGGCCGACCTTCGCCTCGTCGGTCAGCATCTCGATCCAGGAGAAGCCGTCCGGGTTCGTCCACACCGGGTTGTAGACCCGGGTGAAGTAGACGTCGAGCCGGCCCCCCTGCTCGCGCATCAGGTGCGGCAGGAGGAAGGAGAGCTCGTACATCGACAGCGGGTACTCCTGCGGCCAGTTGAGGTCGTTCCAGTGGTCCGGGTGGCGCGGCAGGTGGATGGGCCGCGGGACGAACTTGTTCCAGGCGTTCGGGTAGGTCCCTCCGGGGGTCGCCACCGCGCCCAGCAGGGCGTTGAGGAGGAAGAGGGTGCGCGCCACCTGCCAGCCGCCCTCGTTGCCGGCGGCGGCGCTGCGCCAGTTGTGGGTGGAGAGCCGGCTGCCCGCCGTCGCCACGGTCTCGGCAACACGGCGTAGCGTCTCGGCGTCGATCCCCGACTCCGCGGCGGCGACCTCGAACGTGTAGCGCTCGTACTCCGCCGCGAGCATGAGCTCGAAGCTCTCGAACGTCGGCTCGAGGCTCGGATGCTCGATCTCCAGGTACTCCTGCCAGTTCCACCAGCGGCGGACGAACTCGCGATCGTAGAGACGGTGGGCGATCAGGTGGTTGGCGATCGCCAGGTGGATCGCCGCCTCCGACCCCGGCACCGGCGCCAGCCAGAAGTCCGCGTGGGTGGCGGTGTTCGAAAGGCGCGTGTCGAGGACGATCAGCTTGGCGCCGTTCTTCTTCGCCTCGATGATGCGCTGGGCGTGGGGGTTGAAGTAGTGCCCGGTCTCGAGGTGCGCGCTCACCAGGAAGATCACCTTCGCCCTTCCGTGGTCGGGGCTCGGACGGTCGATCCCGGTCCAGAACTGGTACCCGGCGCGGGCCGCGGAGGAGCAGATGTTGGTGTGGGAGTTGTGGCCGTCCACACCCCAGGCGGCCAGCACCCGCTCGGTGAAACCGTCCTCCCCGGGCCGGCCCACGTGGTACATGATCTCGCGCTGGCGCCCCTCCTCGAGGGCGCGCCGGATGCGGCCGGCGAGGTCGTCGAGCACCTCGTCCCAGGGAACCCGCTCCCACTTCCCCTCGCCCCGCTCCCCCACCCGCCGCAGCGGGTGGAGGATGCGGTCGGGGTCGGTCACCTGATTGATCGTCGCCGGCCCCTTGGCGCAGTTGCGGCCGCGCGAGCCCGGGTGCTCCGGGTTGCCCTCGAACTTGCGCACCGTGAGCGAGTCGCGGTCGACGTAGGCCAGCAGACCGCAGGCTGACTCGCAGTTGAAGCACGTCGTCGGCACCAGCATGTAGCGCCGCTCCACCCGCTCCGGCCAGGACTTCGAGTCGAGCTCCACCCAGTCGTCCCAGCGCTCCTTCGGCGGGAAGGCGGCGAGGTGGATGCGGCTCGGTCCCGGGTAGAAGGTCTCCCCGCGCGCCTCGGTCGCGGCCCGGGCGGCGCTCAGCCTCTCGTTCAGATCGCGCACCGTCATCGCAGCCTCCTCACGCCAGCGGCACCGACTGCCCCGCCTGCACCCAGGCGTGCTCGAAGGCGGCCAGCCCGGCGATGCCCGCGAGCGCCGCCGGCACGCCGAGCCACGGCGCCGCGACGGCCGCCGCCACCCCGACGGCACCGAGCCAGAACCAGACCTTGAAGCGCCCGGCCACCATCTCGCGCGTGGCCAGGGCCGCGTGGGCGGTGCCGTGGGGCAGAGTGACTTCCCCGAGGACCAGCAGGATGTGGACCGCGGCGGCCACGGCGGCGACCTGCAGGCAGCCCGGCAGCGCCGTCGGCTCCCAGAGAGCGGCCGCCCCGGCGAGGGTCGCGGCCCCGGCGAGCGCCGCCTGCACCAGCAGGTGCGGCGGCAGCAGCGGGTTCTGCCACAGGTCCCGCGCCTTCGCCTGGGCGAAGAGCCAGGCGGTGTAGACGGCGGTCATCGCGGCCAGCGGTCCGCCGACCCAGGCCACGGCCAGCGGATCGCCGCGCGAGGCCGCGACCATCCCCACGTGGACGAGGAGGACCAGGCCGTAGCCGGCGATCACGAAGGCGCCACGCACCAGCCAGCTGCGCCACTGCGGCCGGGTGAAGATGAGGTAGAAGCGCTCCGGGTGCTCGAGATCCCAGATGAGCAGCCCGCCGGTCAGTGCCAGGAAGGCCCCTCCTGCCACCGGCGCCACCCAGCTCCAGAGTGCGCCCTCCGGCGCGGCCAGGCCGAGGACGACGAGCAACAGCGCGACGAGGTAGACGCCCGCGGCGATCCCCTTGGTCAGGGTGTAGAGGCTCACCCGC
Source organism: Thermoanaerobaculia bacterium (assembly GCA_041394745.1). GTDB lineage: Bacteria > Acidobacteriota > Thermoanaerobaculia > Multivoradales > JAHEKO01 > JAWKHP01. Next base: position 24,345 of record JAWKHP010000012.1, read on the forward strand.
CAGTCCCACGGCGCGGTATGTGCCACGTCGTAGGAGAGCAGCGCGGCCGCGGACGACGACGGGGTCCCCGGGTGACCCGAAACCACGCGCCCGGGGCCCTCCTGCTGCTGGCTCCAGAGGAACAGCCCGCCTTCGGGGCGCCGCGCCGCCAGCGGGTCGAGGGTCGCTTGGTGGGCGCCGCGGTAGAAGAGCTTCGGCCGCGTCTCCTTCTCCGGGCGGCGGACGGCGACGACGTCGCGCTGGACGATCTGCGCCACCCGCGAGGAGGGATCGTCGAGGTCGCCGACGAGGATCGCCTCGCTCGGGCAGACGACGACGCAGGCGGGCTCCAGGCCCACGTCCAGGCGGTGGGCGCAGAAGTTGCATTTCTCCGCCGCCCCGTCCTCCGGGTTGATGAAGATCGCGTCGTACGGGCAGGCCGCCATGCAGGCCTTGCAGCCGATGCAGATCGACTTGTCGAAGTCGACGATGGCGTCCGGCCGCCGGTACATCGCCGAGGTCGGACAGGCGGTCGTGCACGGCGCGTCCTCGCACTGGTTGCAGCGGGTCACCTGGAAGGCGCGGCGCGCCTCCGGGAAGGTCCCGACGTCGACGTACTTCACGTATGTACGGGTGACGCCGAGCGGCACCTCGTTCTCCGACTTGCACGCCGTCGTGCAGGCGTGGCACCCGATACACGCCTCATGGTCGACGACCTTCGCCCACCGCGGCGTGCCGCTCTCCACCTCCACTCGCTCCCTGGTCGTCACCGTCATCCCGTTTCGATCCGGAGATCGCGTCGATTATAGAGAGGAGACCCGCGGCGCGGACGTCACGGCGGTCACGCCGGGGTGGCGTCGCGGCTCTCCCGAGCCAGCTCGTCGAGCAGACGGGTCGTCTCCGCGGCCCGTCGGCTCCAGCGACCTGCCGCGGCGCAGCGCGGGAACGACCGTGCCCAGAGCGCCTCCTGGCGCCTCGCCTCGCCGCCGAGCCACGCCAGGAGCCCCGGCGGATCCTGACTCAGCAGCCCCCTCAGCACCCACCGCCGCTCGCCCGGACGGACGGCCAGCCCGAGGCCGGCGCCGGCCCGGCGCAGGTCGTCGCGTACCAGCACGAGGCCGCTGCGCGCCGGGGCGAGCAGACCGTCCAGGAACTCCTCGGCGCCGGTTCGACGCGGATCCGGCAGGGGCGGCGCCTCGCGCAGGGCCGCCGGCTGCTCGGCCGGCGGCCCTCCCAGGCCTGCGGCCTCGTCTCGGAGGGTCGCGGCGGCGAGCGCGGCCCAGCGGCCGTAGAAGCCGTTCGCCAGCTCCCGGGCACGGGCCAGGAAGGCCGGAAGCCAGCTGCCGAGATACTCCCAGAAGAACGCCCGGGCCGCGCGCTCGGCACGCGCGTCGGCGACCCGCTCCGCGAGATCGGCGTAGGCGGCCAGCAGCACGCTGACGTGATCGCACTCCGCGGGAGGCGTCGCGCCGAGGGCGCGCCAGAAGCCGGCGATCCGGTCCTCGACCTCGCCCCCCCGCTGTCCTTCGGGGCCGAGGTACACCGACGCCCAGGGGAAGAGCTGGAAGACGAAGAGGTCGGTATGAGCGGCGGAGTCCGGGGCCGGATCGAGCTCGAGCGCCTCCACGATCGGCGCGTGCGAGGCGGAGGGCTCCTCGGCGAGGACCGCCAGAGCTCGCCACAGCTCACGATCCGCCGAAGAGTTCTTCGCCGGCGCCGTCACCGCCGCTCAGAGGGCCGCGCTACCGTGGACCGAAGCCTCCAGCGGCACCGGCGTGAGCCAGTCGCCGTACTCCGGGCGCTCGCCGCGAATGGTCTCGAAGTAGACCTTCTGGATGGCCATGGTCACGGGACCCGCCTTGCCGTCGCCGATCGGCCGGTCGTCCACCTCGCGCACCGGGGTGACCTCGGCGGCCGTCCCCGACATGAAGACCTCGTCGGAGATGTAGAGCTCGTCCCGGGTGAGGATGGTCTCGGTCGTTTGGTGACCGAGGTCGCGGGCGATCTTCAACACCGTGTCGCGGGTGATCCCCATCAGACCGCTGGTGAGGACCGGCGTCCGGACGACCCCATTGCGCACCGTGAAGAGGTTTTCTCCCGAGCACTCGGTGACGAAGCCGTTGGTATCCATGAGGATCGCCTCGTCGTAGCCCTGATGGACGACCTCGCGCTTGGCCATGATCGAGTTCACGTAGTTGCCGACGATCTTGCCCTTGGTCATGACGGCGTTCGGGAAGGGCCGGGTGAAGCTGGAGATCTTCGCCCGGATGCCGTTCTTGAGGCCCTCCTCACCGAGGTAGGCGCCCCACGGCCAGGTGGTGATGCAGAGGCTGACCGGGTTGTCGCGAGGGTAGAGGCCCATCGTGCCGGCCGACAGGAAGCCCAGATGCCGGATGTAGGAGCTCGCGTGACCGTTCGCGGCCACCAGCTCGATCGTCGCCTGCCGGAGCCGGTCTCGATCGAACGGCATCTCGATGTTGCAGATCCGGGCCGAGCCCATGAGACGTTTCAGGTGGTCGTCGAGGCGGAAGATGCAGCTGCCGCCGCCCGTCTGCTCGTAGGCCCTGGTCCCTTCGAAGATGCCGAGACCGTAGTGGAGGGTGTGGGTGAGGACGTGGACCCTGGCGTCTTCCCAGGGGATCAGCTCGCCGTCCATCCAAACGTAGTCTGTCCGTGGAGGTCCTGCCATCGTGACACCTCTCGAGAGAAAACGGCGCGTGGAGCGCCGGAAACGGTCGTCGGAAAATCCAGCCTCGCTATCTTATCAGCCGGCGGAGGAGCGGCGGCGCGACCACCTGCTAAGCTGCCCCGCGCTGGCACGCTGGACAAGGGGGATCACGAGATGTCGAGTCGAAGCGTCATCCTCGCCGGGCTCAGTGCCCTGCTCGTGGCCGGAGGTGCCGTGGCCCAGCCCTGGAGCGGTCCGGCCGGCGTCGAGGTGCGTGCCACCTCGCGCAGCGGTCCCGTGGCCGGCGCCGTCGTCCGTCTGAGCTACCGCAGCGAAGCCCTGGCCACCGGTCCCGCTCCGGTGGCGACCGACGGGAACGGGCGCGCCACCGTCACCGGTCTCGCCGGGGGCACCTGGCAGCTCGAGGTGTCCCATCCGGACTTCATGACCTTCGTCGCCGTCGTCGAGCTGGGGGCCGAGTCGAAGCCGGAGGTCACGGCGTCCTTCCTCGAAGCCACCGACACCTCGACCACCTCGATCAAGGTCCGCATCGGCAAGGCCCACGGCCCGTCCAGCCCTCCCCTGCCGGTGGCCGACCGGGCCGTTCCCGAGGAGCCCGCCGCCGAGACCGCGCCGCCGCCGATCCCCCGGGAACCACGACCCGCCGCGCCGCCCGAGCCGGCGGCGCCGGCCGGCGAGGCCCCTCCGACCGCGCCGCGAGTGACGCCTCCCCCGGGGGCGACCGAACCGCCGGCACCTGCGACCGAGGCCACCGCGCCCACGCCGCCGAGCGAGGTTCGGACACCGCCGGCCGGGGCACAGGAACCGCCGAGTCAGAAGCCGCCCTCCCCGAACGAGGCGCCCGCACCGCCGAGCGAGACGGCCGCCGTTCCCGACACGGCACCCGCACCGCCGGATGAGGCACCGGAACCGGCGCCCGGCTCGCCCGCACCGCCGGGCGAGACGGCGGCCGCTCCGACCGAGGCGCCTGCACCGCCGAGTGAAGCGCCGGCGCCGGGCGCGTCCGCACCACCGAGTGGGACGCCGGAATCGCCGTCGGAGGCGCGACCGGCGGCTCCGGAGCCGCCGGCGACAACGCCGCCCTCTCCGCCCGTCGCGCCAGCGTGCCCCTGCCGGATCTCCGGCGCCGGTGCCGAGCGCCCCGGCACCGGAAGCTCCCACCGCACCACCCGCGCCGCAGATGCCCGCGGGCCCTGCCGTCGCGCCGACGCCCGTCCCGGTGTCGTTCCCGACCGCGGAACCGGTGCGGGCCTACAGCAAGCGGACCTGCGTCGAGTGCCGGCCGGGCGAGTGGGCGGTGGCGGAGCGGGTGACCAGCGCCGGCGGAGGCGGAGCTTGCAGCCGCGAGGACCTCGACCGGCTGGACGGCATCATGGGTGAGATCGCGGAGACGGACGCCCTCGAGCTGCGCTCCTACGCCGGGCCGTTGAGCGGTGCCCGCGAGCTGCTGGGAGCCGAGACGGCCGGACGGCTCGACGCCGCCCTGGCGGCATTGCCGGCGGGCTGCCACGCCGCCGCCGTGGTGCTTCCGCGCAACGCCCGCTTCTCGGCGTTCCAGTACGAGGCCTCCGCCGGAGCCCCGCCGGCCCCCTGCCTGCCCGATCAGCCCTGCGAGGGCCTGGCGGCGCGCTGGCACGGCGCGCCGCACCTCCAGCGCGGGGCGAACGCGACGGTGGCGTTCGGGCTCTTCGACAGCGATGTGGGCGCGGCCGGCTACCTCACGGTCTACTTCCACTCCGCGAACCCGGGGTGGGAGCCCGGCTCGAGCCGCTAGAACGCGACGCCATCGAGGGCGGCGGGCGTGCTACGCTCTCCGCAGCTTGGCCCGAGTGAAGGGGATGGAGCAGTGTCGGACCTCGAACGTCTTTCGGTGGTCGCCCGACGGCTCGGTGGCGACTTCACCTCGGCCGGCCTGTCGGACGAGGCCAGGATCCTCGCGGCCCTGATGACGCTGGTCACGGCCGAGGTGCCGCGCACGGTGGTCCACATCCACGGCGAGCCCGTGACCTACGAAGAGGCGTACGCCTATCTGTACAGCCTCGCCAAGCACCCGACCGCGTGGCCGAGCCTCGAGATCGAGGGCGTCGAGCCGGCGGAGTGGGAAGAGCGACTCGCCCGCTTCGCCGACGAGCTGGAGGCCTGCGCGAACGAGCGCGGGCTGACGGTCGGGCGGCAGGCCTAGTCGCGGATCCACTCGACCGTGAAGTAGGAGACGAGCCCGGAGCCGCCCAGAACGGCGAGAGCGAGCAGGATCCTGCCGTCGACGGGGGCCACGGACAGGGCGCCCTCGGGGCCGGCGAGGCCGACGAGCGCCGCCAGCAGGCCCACGATGGCCGTCGCGACGACGGCCCACCAGGGGAAGGCCAACGGCGCCGGCGCGCGCTCGGCGCGCTCGATCGCCTCCATCACTCCGGCAACGAAGCGCGGGCTCGCCGCCGGGGCGTCCGATTCCAGCAGGATTCGATCCAATCGGTTCATCCGGTCTCTCCGTTCTCACGCTCTCCGAGCAGCCCGGCCAGGCGAGCCTGCAACATCCCGCGGCCCCGGTGCAGGTGGGATTTCACGGTGCCCTCGGGCAGCCCGAGGCTCTCCGCGGCCCGACGGAGGTCCATGTCGTGGAAGTAGAAGAGCACGACGGCGTCGCGGTACCGGCTCGGCAGGGAGCGCACGGCGTCGCGAACGAAGGCGGCGCGCTCCCGGGCTTCGAGGTCTCCCACCTCCCGACGCCAGCCCGCCACCTCCTCGAGGGCCTCGAGGGGCACGGTGGGCAGGTTCTTCTTGCGCAGGCGGGACCGGCACACGTTGGTGGCGACGGCGAAGAGCCAGGTCGAGAATCGGCCGTCCCCGCGCCACTGCCGGAGCGAGCGAAAGACCTTCACGAAGGCCTCCTGAGCCAGGTCCTCGGCCAGGCCGCGGTCGCGGGTGAAGCGGTAGGCGAGCTCGATCATGGGGCCCTGCCAGCGGTGAACGACTCCCTCGAAGGCCTCCGTCCGGCCGGCCAGCACGGCGTCGACGGAGCTCCGGTCGAGCTCGTCACGATCCTCCGCCTCGCTGCCGCTCACGTCGCCTTCGTCTCTCCTTCCGTGAGTGGGACGCCGGCTGCGGTCGAGCGGTTGCACTCTACCGTCGGTGCAACCGGATCGGTCCGGACGGCGTCCTACCCCCGCAGGCGGAGAGACGCTCCGCTACCCCGAGGAGCCACACCATGCTCGAAGACATCGTCCTCAACCTCATCCCGATCGTCTCCGTCATCTGCACGTTCATCTTCCTGACCACGTTGGTCTGGGCCAAGCTGCGGCGGCGCGAGCGGGATGCCTACTACCGCCACGAGCTCGCCAAGGCCATGATCCAGCGCGGCGCGGAGGGTGACGAGGTGGCCCGCCTACTGCGCAAGAGCAACCCGGGCCTCGCCGAGCGACGCGAGGCGCTCAAGCTGGGAGGCTTCCTCACCCTGGCTCTCGGTGTCGGCTTCATGGTCGGATTCCAATGGATCCCGGCCGACGAGCCGATCTGGAAGCTCGGGTTCGTGCCGACTCTCCTCGGTCTCGCGATGCTCCTCCATGCGTTCACGTCGGGACGCTCCGACTCCGCGGACTGACCCACTCGTCCCACCGGGGTGGATACAATGGCGGCGCCGGGCCGGCGCCTCCATGAGATCCGAAACCGTCACACTCACTCTCCGGGTCAACGGCGAAGACCGCTCCGTCGTCTTCCCGACCCACCACACGCTCCTCGAGGTCCTGCGGGAGGAGTGCGGCCTGACCGGCACGAAGCACGGCTGCGAGCTCGGCGAGTGCGGCACCTGTGCCGTCCTGGTCGACGGCAGACCGGTGCTCTCCTGTCTCGCACTGGCCGCCGAAATGTCCGGTCGCGAGATCGAGACCGTCGAGGGCCTGCAGCGTGGAAATGCCCTGCACCCCCTGCAGGCTGCGTTCGCCGACCTCGGAGCGGCACAGTGCGGCTACTGCACTCCAGGGATCCTGATGGCGGCGAAGGCCCTGCTCGCCGAGGTACCGAGACCGACCGACGGCGAGATCGCCGAGGCACTGGCCGGCAACCTCTGCCGCTGCACGGGCTACCACAAGATCGTGCAGGCCGTGCAGTGGGCCGCAGCGGTCGAGCGGGGCGAGGACGCCGGCCCGCCGCCCGAGGTCTTCTACGGCTCCGTGCCGCCGGGAGAGACGATCCCGCTGGACGAAGGAGCCTGACGGTGGCCGAGCCCGTTCGTCATCCCGACGCCGATGCGCCGGAGGTCGCCCCCGAGGACCGCCCCCGGCGCCTCGTCGGCACCCCGTTCCGGCGCGTCGACGGCCGCGCCAAGGTGACCGGCGTCACCCGGTTCGCCGACGACCTCTCCTTCCCCCGGATGGTGTACATGCGGCTCGTGCGCTCGACGGTGCCGCACGCCGAGATCGTCTCGATCGACCTCTCGGCCGCCGAGGAAGTGCCCGGCTTCCTGAAGGCGCTGACCGGCGCCTCGATGCCCAACACCTTCGGCATCCTCCCGGTCTCGCAGGACGAGCATGCGCTCTGTCCCGACCGGGTGCGGTTCGTCGGCGACCCGGTCGTGGCGATCGCGGCGACGACCGAGGACGCGGCGTGGGAAGCGGCACTCGCGGTGCGGGTCGAGTATCGCCCGCTGACGACGATCTCCGGCCTCGACGACGCGTTCGCGACCGCCGAGCCGCGCATCCACGAGTACGGCGACGGCGGCAACGTCCACAAGCGAGTGTCGATGCAGTTCGGGGACGTCGAAGGAGCCCTCGAGGCGGCCGATCTGGTGCTCGAGGACACCGCCTTCTACCAGGGCAACACGCACCTGCCGATGGAGCAGCACGCGGCCGTCGCGGTGCCCGAGGACGACGACCGCATCACCCTCTACTCCTCCACCCAGACACCGCACTACGTCCACCGTGCCTTGGCCAAGGTGCTGGAGATTCCGGCGTCCCGAATCCGCGTCGTGGCGTGCTCCAACGGCGGCGGCTTCGGCGGCAAGAGCGACCCCTTCAACCACGAGGTGGTCGCCGCGCGGATGGCCCTGGAGCTCGGCCGCCCGGTCAAGATCACCCTGACCCGCGAAGAGGTCTTCTACTGCCACCGCGGCCGTCACCCGGTGTTGATGCGGATGGGCACGGGGTTCAGCAAGGAGGGGCGCATCCTCGGCCAGCACCTCGAGACGGCGCTGGACGGCGGCGCCTACGGCAGCTACGGCGTCGCCTCGACCTACTACACCGGGGCGTTGCAGACGGTCACCTACAAGCTGCCCGCCTATCGCTTCGACGGCGTCCGGGTCTTCACCAACAAGCCTCCCTGCGGACCGAAGCGGGGACACGGCACGCCGCAGCCCCGCTTCGGCTGGGAGGTCCACCTCGACAAGGCCGCCGAGCGCCTGGGGATGGACCCCGCCGACTTGCGCCTGGCCAATCTCGAGGAGGACGGCGCGATCACGGCCAACTGGCTGCAGCTGGGGACCGTGGGCCTGCGGCGCTGCATCGAGGCCGTCGTCGAGGGGAGCGGATGGCGGGAACGTCGAGGCCGCCTGCCCGAAGGGCGTGGGCTGGGGCTCGCCTGCGGCAGCTACCTTTGCGGGGCGGGCCTGCCGATCTACTGGAACCACATGCCGCAGTCGGGCGTCCAGCTGCTTCTCGACCGCTCCGGCCGCGTGGCCGTGTACTGCGGCGAAGCCGAAATCGGCCAGGGCTCCGACTCGGTCCTGGCGGCCGTCGTCGCCGAGGTGCTGGGCGTCGAGCTCGCGGATCTGCGCCTCTGCGTGGCGGACACCGACCTGACCCCGGTCGATCTGGGCAGCTACTCCTCCCGGGTGACCTTGATGGTGGGCAACGCCGCCTTGCAGGCGGCCGAGCGCGCCCGCGAGCTCCTGGCCCAGGCGGTCGCGGCCCAGCTCGAGGTGCCGAAGGGGCGCCTGGTCTTCGCGGAGCGGCGCGTCTTCGACGCCGAGGACCCGGAGCGCGGCGTCTCCTTCGCCGAGGCCTGCATCGCCGCCGAGGCGCGGTTCGGGACGCTCGGGACGGTCGGCTCCTACATCCCGCCACGCTCGCCCGGCAAGTACCGCGGCGCAGGCGTGGGCCCCTCTCCCACCTACTCCTACACGGCGTGCGTCGTCGAGGTGGAGGTCGATCGGGAGACCGGGCTCTACCGGCCCCACCACGTCTGGATCGCGCACGACATCGGACGGGCGATCAACCCCGTCCTGGTGCTCGGTCAGGTCGAGGGCTCGGTCTACATGGCGCTGGGCGAGGCGATGATGGAGGAACAGACCTTCCGGAGGTTGCCACCCGCGCGCTCCGACGCCCTCGTGCACCGGCACCCCTCGATGCTCGAGTACAAGAGCCCGACCTTCAACGACATGCCGCCGGTCACCACCTACCTGATCGAGGACCCGGATCCCGAGGGGCCCTTCGGCGCCAAGGAAGTCGGCCAGGGACCGCTGCTTCCGGTCATGCCGGCGCTCGCCAACGCCATCCACGACGCGGTCGGGGTACGCGTCGATCAAGTGCCGATCCACCCGCACATGATCCTCAAGGCGCTGGACTCCGAGGATCGGCGCTTCGGTCCCGAGGACTTCCCGTCCATCGATTACGGAGCGACCCTGATCGTGCCCACGCCCGCGGAAGGCGGCGACGGCAAGGCGATCAACGAGTACCGCAAGACCCTGCGCGGCGGCATGCGCTCCGCCACCTCGGGCACGATGAGCGAGCGCGACGAGGCGCTGCGGCGCCACGACACCGACTCCCTGACCACGAAGTAGCGACCGTGCTCCGCCTCCCCCCCTTCCGCTTCCGCACTCCGCCGAGCCTCGAAGAGGCCGCTCGCATCGTCGCCGGCGAAGGGACGGCGGCCCGCCTGGTGGCGGGCGGCACCGACCTCTGGCCCAACATGAAGCGGCGTCACCAGAAGGCGGACACGGTGATCAGCCTGATGGCGATCCCCGGCCTGGGCGAGATCTCGAGCGGCACGACGCCCCTCACGCTGGGCGCCACGGCGATCCTCGAAGACGTCGCCCGGCATGCCGCGGTGCGCGGGCGCTACCCCACCCTGGCGCGGGCCGTCTCGTCGATCTCCTCGCCGCCGCTGCGCTGGATGGGCACGATCGGCGGCAACGTCTGCGTCGACACGCGCTGCACCTACTACGACCAGACGGAGGACTGGCGGCGCTCGATCTCCTACTGCATGAAGGAGGAGGGCACGGTCTGCTGGGTGGCGCCCAGCTCGAAGCGCTGCCTGGCCCACAGCGCCTCCGACTCCGCCCCCGTGCTCTCTGCCCTCGGCGCGACCGTCCGCCTGGTGTCGACGGAGGGCGAGCGCGAGATCCCGGTCGCCGATCTCTACCGCGACGACGGGATCGACTACCTCGGCAAGCGCCCCGAGGAGATCGTCACCGCCATCACCCTGCCCGACGGCGCCGACGCGACGCGCTGCCGCAGCTCCTTCTGGAAGCTGCGCCGCCGCGGCTCGATCGACTTCGCCGTCCTCTCCGCCGCGGTCGCCCTCTGGCTCGACGGCGCGGGCCGCGTCGAGCGCGCCTCGATCGTCCTCGGCGCCGTCGCCTCGCGCCCGCTCCCCGTCCCCGAGGCCGCCGCCCTCCTCCTCGGCCAAACCCCGACCCCCGACCTCCTCGCCGAGGCCGCCCGCCTCGCCGCCAAGCCCGCCACCCCGTTCGACAACACCGACTTCCAGGCGCAGTGGCGCAAGAAGATGGTCGAACGCTACGTCGAAGCGGCGCTGCGCGAAGCAGTGGGCCTACCCGCCGAGAGGCTGGCACCCAAGCACACGCTCGCCGTCTGAGGTCGGTCCGGCGCTCCGCTGCTGTAGGGTCGGAGCGTGCCGGGAATCGGGGAAGGCCAGTCGCCGGTCGGCTCGTTCTGGGATCGTGCCTACCGGGACGGGGATCACCTGGAGCACTGGGAGCCGGAGCGGCCGCCCGAGGAGCTCGGTGCGCTCGTCGCCGCGGGGCTCGTCCGCGAGGGGGACGCGGCGCTGGATGTCGGCTGCGGGGCGGGGACGGAAGCGCTGCGGCTCGCCTCTCTCGGGTTGCGCGTGATCGGCGTCGATCGCAGCGCCGCGGCGCTCGAGATCGCCCGCGAGCGCTCGGCCGAGGCGGGGCTGGCCGTGGACTGGCGGCAGGGGGACGCGCTGGAGCTGCCGGTCGCCGACGACTCCGTCCGTCTGGTGGTCGACCGCGGGTGCCTTCACGTCATCGATCGGGAGTTGCGCGAACGCTACGCGGCGGAGGTCTCCCGGGTGCTCGAGCCGGGCGGGACGCTGCTGCTGCGCGGCGCGCGGTCGGACAGCGACGAGGAGGGCGTCGTCGGCTTCGACGACCGGGAGCTGGACGAGCTCTTCGGACCCCTGGGATTCGCCCGCGGCCCACTGGTTCCGAGCCACCTGGTCGCCCGCTCCGGCACCCTGCCGTCGTGGCTCGTGGTGCTGACGGCGTCGAGTCCTTGACCCCGTTCCGCCGGAGGCATCCGCTCCAGTCTCGATCGGATAGTCTGCGGCGGACGAGGAGGATCCTTCCGTGGCAGAACGCTCCAAGACGCTTCTCTGGCTGGGCATCGGCGCGGTCGCCCTGGCCGTTCTGTTGATCCCGCGGCTGATGCCGGCCGGCGAGGAAGAGGTGGCCGACCCGGCCGCCGAGGCCGCGACCCTGACCGTGGAGGTCAAGCAGATGCAGCCCGGGCCGATGGTCGAGCGCCTGGCGACCACGGGCACCTTGCAGGCCGACGAGCAGGTGCAGATCCGCAGCGAGATCGCCGGCGTCGTCGAAGCGATCCGGTTCGACGAGGGCGTGCGGGTCGAGAAGGGTCGCCTCCTGGTCCAGCTCGACGACGAGCAGCTCGAGGCCGAGCGCGACCGCGCCCGCTTCCGGGTCGATCTCGCCCGCCAACGCGAGATCCGTCAACAGGACCTGCTGGCCCAGGGTCTGATCAGCCAGGACGACTACGACACCGCCCTCTCGCAGCTCAACGTCCTCGAAGCCGAGCTGCGCCTGGCCGAGGCCCAGCTCGGAAAGACACGGATCTCGGCCCCGTTCGACGGCCTGATCGGATTCCGCTTCATCAGTGTCGGCGCGGCCATCACACCGCAGACCCCCATCGCCACCCTGCAGCGGGTCGACCCGATCAAGGTCCAGTTCGCGGTGCCCGAACGCTACGCTTCGGAGGTCCGGGTCGGAGAGACGGTCCACTTCCGGGTCAAGGGCTCCGAGGAGCACCACGAGGGGCTCATCTACGCCATCGAGCCGACGGTCGACCAGGAGACGCGCTCCTTGCGGGCCAGGGCCCGAAGCGCCAACCCGGACGGGTCGCTGCTCCCCGGCTCCTTCGCCGACGTCGAGCTCACCATCCGCGAGATCCCGGACGCCCTCACCGTGCCGGCCATCGCCGTCATCCCCGAGCTGGGCGGCAAGAAGGTGTTCGTCGTCGAAGACGGTCAGGCGGTGCCGCGCTTCGTCGAGACGGGCATCCGCACCGACACCGAGGTCCAGATCGTTCGCGGTCTCGAGCCCGACGAGCGGGTGATCGTCTCGGGCGTGCAGCAGCTGGTGCCGGGTGCCCCGGTCGTCGAGCGCGCGGCGGAGTCGGCGCAGGAGGTCGCTCCGTGACCCTCTACTCGCTCTCGATCCGCCGGCCGGTCCTGGCGATCGTCCTCTCGCTGACGATCCTGCTCTTCGGCTTCATCGGCTTCACCCGGCTGGGCGTGCGGGAGTTCCCCTCCGTCGATCCGCCGGTGATCACCGTGTCGACGAGCTACCGCGGCGCCAGCGCCGACGTCATCGAGTCGCAGATCACCGAGCCCCTGGAGGAGTCGATCAACGGCGTCGAGGGCATCCGGAGCCTGATCTCCACCAGCCGCGAGGGGCGCAGCACCATCTCGGTCGAGTTCGATCTCGGCTCCGACCTCGACCGTGCGGCCAACGACGTGCGTGACCGCGTCTTTCGCACCCAGTCGAACCTGCCTCCCGACATCGACCCGCCCTCCATCTCGAAGGCGGACGACGAGGGCGCCCCGGTCGTCGCGCTGATCCTGGGCAGCGATCAGCGCAACCTGCTCGAGCTCACCCGCTACGCCGACAACGTCTTCGTCGAGCGCCTGCAGACGATCCCCGGCGTCGCCCGAATCGACATCTGGGGCGATCGCACCTACGCCATGCGGCTCTGGCTCGACCCGCAACGGCTGGCCGCCTACAAGCTCTCGCCCATGGACGTGCGCGACGCCATCCACGAGGAGAACGTCGAGCTGCCGGCGGGGCGGATCGAGGGCCAGGAGGTCGAGCTCACGGTGCGCACGATGAGCCGGATGACCACGCCGGAGGAGTTCGAGAACCTCATCCTCAAGGAGGACTCGGGCGGCGTCGTGCGTCTGCGCGACGTCGGTCGGGCGGAGCTCGGACCGCAGAACCAGCGCACGATCCTGCGCCGCGCCGGCGTGCCGATGGTGGCGGTCGCGGTCCGTCCGCAGCCGGGCTCGAACTACGTGGAGATCGCCGACGAGGTCCACCGGCGGGTCGACATCCTGGAGCGCAACCTGCCGCCCGACATCGACCTCTCCTACGGCTACGACACGTCGAAGTACATCCGGCAGTCGATCCTCGAGGTCCAGCAGACCGTGTTCACGGCGCTGGTTCTGGTGGCGCTGGTGATCTTCGCCTTCCTCCGCGACTGGAGGACGACCCTCATCCCGATCCTGGTCATCCCGGTCTCGCTGATCGGCGCTTTCTTCATCATGTACGCGGCCGGGTTCTCCATCAACGTGCTGACCCTGCTGGCCCTGGTCCTGTCGATCGGCTTGGTGGTCGACGACGCCATCGTCGTGCTGGAGAACATCTACTCGAAGATCGAGGGCGGTCTCGAGCCGATGGAGGCGGGCATCGTCGGCACCCGGGAGATCTTCTTCGCGGTCATCGCGACGACCCTGGCCCTCGTGGCCGTGCTGCTGCCGATCCTCTTCCTCGGGGGGCTGACCGGACAGCTGTTCCGCGAGTTCGGTCTGACCCTGGCTGGAGCCGTCGTCATCTCCTCGTTCGTCGCGCTGACCCTGACACCGATGCTCTCGACGCGGCTGTTGAAGCGCCGCACGCTCCATCCCTGGCTCTACCGGGTCACCGAGCCCTTCTTCCAGCGCCTGTCGGCCGGCTACCGCTCGAGCCTCGAAGGGTTCCTGCGTCACCGCTGGGCGGCGCTACCGATCCTCGTGGTCGCGATCGCGGGAATCTTCCTCTTCGGCTCGGAGCTGCCCTCCGAGCTCGCGCCACGGGAGGACCGCAGCATGCTGCGGGTGGCCAGCCGCGGTCCGGAAGGCGCCACCTACGACTACATGGACGGATTCATCGACCAGGTGACGCGGACCATCCAGGAGACCGTGCCCGAGTCGCGGGAGTTCATCACCGTGACCTCGCCCGGTTTCGGCGCCTCGAGCTCCGTGAACCAGGGCTTCGCCCGCATCTGGCTGGTCGAGCCCGACCAGCGGGGGCGCACTCAAACCGAGATCGCCGTCGGGCTCCAGGCCGAGCTGGATCGTCTTCCCGGAGCGCGCTCCTTCGTCACCGAGGAGCCGACCATCGCCGTCGGTCGGCGGCGCGGCTTGCCGGTGCAATTCGTCCTCCAGGCTCCGGACCTCGATCGGCTCAAGGAGGTTCTGCCGCGCTTCCTCGAGCGCGCCGAGAACGACCCGACCTTTACCGCCACCGACGTCGACCTGGTCTTCGACAAGCCGCAGCTCCGGGTCGACATCGACCGGGCGCGCGCCCGCGACCTCGGCATCTCGGCCCTCGACGTCGCGGAGACCCTGGCGCTGTCGCTCTCGGAGCAACGACTGGGCTTCTTCACCATGGAAGGGAAGCAGTACGAGATCATCGGACAGGTCGAGCGACCGCACCGCGACGAGACGTTCGACCTGCAGAACCTCTACGTGCCCTCCGCCTCGGGCGAGCCGGTGCAGCTGGACAAGGTGGTGACGGTCTCCGAGGAGTCGACACCACCGCAGCTCTACCGCTACGACCGCTACGTCTCGGCGACGGTGTCGGCCGCGCTCGCGCCCGGCAAGACCATCGGCGACGGCATCGCGGCGATGGAGGCGATCGCCGACGACCTGCTCGACGATTCGTTCGCCACCGCCCTCACCGGAGAGTCGCGCGACTTCGCGGAGAGCTCCCGCGCCCTCCTCTTCGTCTTCGTCCTCGCCGTCGCGATGATCTACCTGGTCCTGGCGGCGCAGTTCGAGAGCTTCCGCGATCCGTTCATCATCATGCTCTCGGTTCCACTGGCCCTGGCCGGGGCCCTCTTCTGGCTCTGGTACTTCCACCAGACACTGAACGTCTTCAGCCAGATCGGGATGGTGATGCTGATCGGCCTGGTGACCAAGAACGGCATCCTCATCGTCGAGTTCGCCAACCAGCGCCGTTCGGGCGGACGGGGGGTCTTCGAGGCGGTGCAGGAGGCCGCCGAGGCGCGCTTCCGGCCGGTCCTGATGACGACGCTCTCGACTCTGCTCGGCATCCTGCCCATCGCCCTGGCGCTCGGCGCCGGGTCGGAGAGCCGCGTGCCGATGGGAGTCGCCGTCCTGGGCGGTCTGTCGGTGGGCACGGTGCTCACCCTCTACGTCGTACCCGCCTTCTACACCTACCTCACGAGCCGGCAGTGGCACCTCTCGGAAGGGCTGGCCTCCGAGGAGGAGATCGTGGCGGCCGGAGCCACTGCCGAAGAAGCCTGAGGCGCCGGAGCTCCTCAGACGTCGGGTTCGATCTCGCGCAGCATGAGGGCGCGCCGTGCCTCGAGGTTCGTCAACCACGACGGAACGAACTCCCGCAGCTTCCGGTACTCGGTGTCCAGATCCCGCAGGTTGCGGGCCAGTCTCTGGCTCAGTACCAGCCGCGAGCTCGCCTGTGAATCGCCGGCCCCATCCGCCCGGAGCTCGCGAAACTCGACCTCCGACAAGTTCACCTGCTGCTCCAGCACCACCTCGGCCAGGACTCTGAGGCGCAGGCCGAGATCGTCGAGGATCCGGGCCTCCTGGAAGCGGATGCCCTGCATGACCACCAACGCCGCCAGCCGCGGCGCCAGATCTTCGCGCACGCTCCGCAAGAACTGCACGACCGGCGTCCAGGCCGTGCGGACAGGAGGAGACTCGCCGCGCATCAGGGTTTCCGCCAGCGCACTGACCGAGCGCGTCACCGACTGACCCTGCTCCTCCAGGAACGCGTCGAGGTCGAAAACGAGACCGTAGAGGGTCTCGGTATCGCGCACGTGCCGGGCGAACTGCTTCGACAGGAAGTAGCCTTCGCCGTGACGGCTCCGGGGATCGGCCGCCATCAGCCGACCGTAGGTGTCCTCCAGATAGCGCTCCAGCTTCCCGATCGTCCGGCTCAGCGCGCGGCGAGCCTCCGGGCCGGCCCCGCTCCTCTCGATCGGCTCCCGGTCGAGCCGCGCGAGGTCGCCGGCACGGAGCTGGCTGTACGCCCTCTCCGCCCTTCGCCTGGCGCGGCCCAGTGCGGGGATGCTCGACGGCTCACGCAATCGTGGCAGCCCCTCCACCTCGAAGAGAGTGACGATCCCGTCGAGCTTCTCGCGCAGCTGGACCAGCTGCTCGGGCGAACAGCGGAGGATGAAGTAGTTGAGGGAGTCGAGCTGCTCCAACCGGCGGACACACGCGAGCACGGCCCGGATGCACGGATTCTGCGTGCGGGCCCTCTCCGAAGCCCAGTCGGCCTCCGAAACGCCCTGCGGCAACACCAGCTGTTTCCGTCCCGGCCTCTCGCGGGTCCCGGGCAGCGTCATCGGTCCCCCCTCGTTCGAGTGTCGGGCCGGCCCGACCCTAGCATCGGCGGCCGCCGAGGCGGCGAAACGACGAGCTGTGGGGCCGAGCCGGAGCTGCTCAGGCGCTCGCCGCTTCCTGCTCCTTCTGCTGGTCCTTCTGCTTCTTCTTGGCCTCCTTGGACAGCGGGGCCATGACCATCACGAGGCGGCGGCCCTCCATCGGGCTGCGGCTCTCGACCGAAGCGATCTCCTTCAGATCCTCCTTCGCCCGGTTCAGCACCTCCTCGCCCAACTCGGGACGGCGGAGCTGCCGGTAGCGGAAGAAGACCGTGAACTTGACCTTCTTGCCCTGCTCGAGGAACTTGCGCGCACGATTGGTCTTGATCTCGTAGTCGTGGTCCTCGATCGAAGGACGGTACTTCACCTCCTTCACCTCGATCGTCTGCTGGCGCTTGCGCGCCTCGCGGGCCTTCTTCTCCTCCTCGTACTTCATCTTTCCCCAGTCGAGGATCTTGACGACCGGAGGATCGGCGTTGGGGCCCACCTCGACCAGGTCGAGGCCGACGTCCTCGGCGCGCTGCCGGGCGTCCTCGATCGGGACGACGCCGACCTGCTCGCCCTCCTCGTCGATCAAGCGCACGGGGCTCTTGCGGATCTGGCGGTTGATCCTGAACTTGTCCTTGATCGGCATCTTTTCGGGACGCCAATACCGCCTTCCTCTTCTACCGATGATGGAACTCCTTTTCTGGGGTGTTGAACGAAGCGCGCACTCCACCGTTCCGCGCACTGGCACGCCGCCGGACCCATGGTCCTGGCTGTGCTCACGAAGAAGGGTCGACGGAAAAGCTCACGCCGACGGGAGGATACAGCGGAGAAACTGGATGTGGCTCGCGCTCACTGACTGCCTAGGATACCACACCGTCGGCCAATGAAGCCCGGAGCGAGCGCAGCTGCCGGGCGATCTCGGCGGGCGCCGTGCCTCCGATCGAGGTCCGCGCCGCCACCGCCCGGGCGGGGTCCAACCAGCCGCCGGCGCCGGCAGGGAAGGCGGAGTGCGCGGCGCGCAGCTCTTCCTCCGAGACCGAATCGAGCGTTCGCCCCGCCTCCTCGAGACGTCGGATCAGTCGGGCCACGGCGCCGTGGGCCTCGCGGAACGGGACCCCCTCCCGCACCAAGCCGTCCGCGAGCTCGGTGGCGAGACTCGGGTCCCTCGCCAGCTCCGCAGTGAAGCGGTCCGGTGCGAAGCTCAGGTCGGCCCAGACCTCCGCCACCAGCGCCACCGAGTCGCGGGTCGTCTCCAGGGCGTCGAAGAACGACCAGCGGTCCTCCTGCAGGTCGCGGTTGTAGGCGAGCGGCAGCCCCTTGACCAGGGTGAGCAGCGCGACCAGGTCGCCGACGACGCGACCGGTCTTGCCCCGGGCCAGCTCCGCGGCGTCGGGATTGCGCTTCTGGGGCATGATGCTCGATCCCGTGGCGTGTGCCTCTCCGAGTCGCACGAAGGCGACCTCCTGAGTCGACCAGAGAACCAGCTCCTCAGCCTGCCGCGACAGGTTGGTCATCGCGATGGCGCAGACGGCCGCCAGCTCCTGCAAATGGTCCCGGGCGGCGACCGCGTCCATCGCGTTCTCGACCACGGCCGAGAATCCCAGGAGCTCTGCCGTCCGGCGGCGATCGATCGGATGGGAGGTCCCGGCCATCGCGCACGCCCCGAGCGGCGAGGCGTCCAGCCGCCGCCGCGCATCGGCCAAGCGGTCGCGGTCGCGGGCCACGGCCCAGGCGTGGGCGAGCAGGTGGTGGCCGAGGGGGATCGGCTGTCCGCGCTGGAGGTGCGTGTAGCCCGGCATCAGGACGGCACCGTCGGCCTCCACCCGATCGAGGAGCCTGCCGAGCAGGGCCCGCAGCGCCCCGTCGATCTCGCCGACCCGTGCCAGCGCCCAGAGCCGCACCGCCGTGGCCACCTGGTCGTTGCGCGAGCGGGCCGTGTGGAGGCGCTCCCCCACCTCTCCGACGAGCTCCACGAGGCGGGCTTCGACCGCCATGTGGATGTCTTCGAGGTCGTCTCCCGGCCGGTACTCGCCTCCGGAGAGCTCTTCGCCGATCCGTTCCAGGCCCTCGACGAGCGCGTCGGCTTCCCCGCGCGTCAGAATGCCCACCTCACCGAGCATCCGGGCGTGCGCCCGGGAGGCCCGGATCTCCTCGGCCGCCATACGCAGATCGACGGCCAGCGAGGAGCCGTAGCGCTCCATCGCCGGACTGGTCGGGGCGCCGAAACGCTCCCGCAGGCGGCTCACTCTCCCTCCGAGATCCGCCGCGCCGCGAGCGTCCTCAGTCGGAGCGCGCGCAGGCGGATGAACCCTGTGGCATCGGACTGGTCGAAGACCTGGTCCGCCTCGAAGGTCGCCGTGGCTTCGTCGTAGAGCGTGTGGGTCGAGGAGCGGCGCCCTTCGATCTGGACCCCGCCCTTGTAGAGGCACAGCCGCGCCTCGCCGTTGACGCGACGCTGGACCGAGTCCATGAACGATTGCAGGGCCTCCCGCTCGGGGCTGAACCAGTAGCCGTTGTAGACCATCTCGGCGTAGCGCGTGATCAGCTCGTCGCGCATGTGGTGGACCTGCCGGTCCAGCGTGATCGACTCGACGGCCCGGTGAGCGTGGTGCAGCAGGGTCACGCCGGGCGTCTCGTAGACGCCGCGGCTCTTCATTCCGAGGAAGCGGTTCTCCACGATGTCGACCCGCCCGACGCCGTGACGCCCCGCGATCTCGTTGAGGCGCTCGACCAGGAGCACGGGAGCGAGCGCGTCACCGTCGACCGCCACCGGGTTCCCCCGTTCGAAGGTGATGACGACGCGCTGGGGCTCGTCCGGCGCCCGATCGGGATCGACGGTCATCCGGAACATGCCCTCCGGCGGCGCCGCCCACGGATCCTCCAAGATGCCGCCTTCGTAGGAGACGTGCATGAGGTTCGCGTCCATCGAGTAGTCGGGCTTCGGAGCCCCGGAGATGTCGATGCCGCGCTCCTCGGCGTAGGCGACCAGGTCGCTGCGCCCGTGGAAGCTCCACTCCCTCCACGGCGCGATGATCCGGACGTCGGGCTTCAGGGCGTAGGCGGAGAGCTCGAAGCGGACCTGGTCGTTTCCCTTGCCGGTGGCGCCGTGGGCGATCGCGTCCGCACCCACCCGCTCCGCGGCCTCGACCAGGCCCTTCGCGAGAACGGGTCGCGCCAGCGCCGTTCCCATCAAGTAGTACCCCTCGTAGACCGCGTTGGCGCGCAGGGCCGGGAAGATGCAGTCGCGAACGAAGCTCTCCCGGAGGTCCTCGATCAGGATGTCGGCGGCCCCGGTGCGCTCGGCGGCACGGCGCGCCTTGGTCAGCTCTTCGGGGCCCTGCCCCACGTCGCCGGTGTAGGTGACGACCTCGGCGCCGTAGGTCTCCCGGATCAATGGAGGATGACCGACGTGTCGAGACCGCCCGAGTACGCCAGGACGACCTTCAAGAGCCCGCCCCGGCGGACACCGCCTGTTGGAGGCCGGCCAGGGCGCGCTCGAGCCGGTCGCGCTCGATAGCCCAGTGGCTGGCGTGCCACACCACCTCTCCGTTCCGGAACACCAGGAGCTGCGGGGACTGGTGCCGCACGCCGGCGCGTTCCGCGACCGCGTCGGAGAGCTCGCGCTGCCGCGGGACCTCGATCAGCCGGACGGTGGCGTCGAGCTCCGCTCCGCGATCCCGCAGGAACTCCTCGAGCTCCAGCAGCGCGTGTGCCGAGGCTCCGCAACGCGTGCTGTGCTTGAACAGCCAGAGATCGCGCCGATGAGACGCCCGGATCAGCGGATCGAGCTCGGATGGGCTGGAGAGGGGGGACAGGTCGCTCAAGCGGTTCCTCCGACGGGCCGGTCACCGGCCTCGCGAGGATTGTAGCCCGCGCGCTTGCGGACGCCCCACCCTGTCACGCACCGCCCATCACCCCACCGGGTGTGGGCCGCGCGTTCCCCGGGGTGGTCCACTGGGGAGGCTGGAGGGCCCCCGCCATGATCCGCGAGAACGACGCACTCGACTACCATCGCCTCGGCCGCCCCGGGAAGCTCGAGGTGGTCGCGAGCAAACCCTGCCTGACCCAGCGGGACCTCTCGCTGGCCTACACCCCCGGCGTCGCCGTGCCCTGCCTACGCATCCACGACGACCCCGAAGAGGCCTACTCCCTCACCGGCAAGGGGAACCTGGTGGCCGTGGTCTCGAACGGCACCGCGGTCCTCGGCCTCGGCGACATCGGTCCGCTCGCCGGCAAGCCCGTGATGGAGGGCAAGGGTGTTCTGTTCAAGCGCTTCGCCGACATCGACGTCTTCGATATCGAGCTCGATCTTCGTGATGCCGACGACATCATCCGCACCGTCGAGGCCATCGCTCCCACCTTCGGCGGGATCAACCTCGAGGACATCAAGGCACCGGAGTGCTTCACCATCGAGGAGCGCCTCAAGGAGTCCCTCTCGATCCCCGTCTTCCACGACGACCAGCACGGCACGGCCATCATCTCCGGAGCCGCCCTCCTCAACGCTCTCGACATCGTCGACAAGCCCATCGAGCGGGTGAAGGTCGTCTTCAACGGCGCCGGCGCGGCCGGGATCGCCTGTGCCCGCTTCTATCTCT
Source organism: Thermoanaerobaculia bacterium (assembly GCA_041394745.1). Taxonomy (GTDB): domain Bacteria; phylum Acidobacteriota; class Thermoanaerobaculia; order Multivoradales; family JAHEKO01; genus JAWKHP01. Next base: position 45,428 of record JAWKHP010000012.1, read on the forward strand.
CCCTCGGCGTCGCCAAGGAGAATCTGGTGCTCTGCGACAGCCACGGCGTCGTCTGGCGCGGCAGGGACGAGGGCATGAACCCCTACAAGGCCGATCTCGCCGCCGACACGGCGGATCGGACCCTGGCCGACGCTCTGCGGGGCGCCGACGTCTTCGTCGGCCTGTCGGTGCGCGGCGCCGTCGACGGCGGGATGGTGCGCGCGATGGCGGACCGGCCGATCCTCTTCGCCATGGCCAACCCGGATCCCGAGATCACCTGGGAGGAAGCCAAGGCCGCGCGTCCCGACGCCATCATGGCGACCGGCCGCTCCGACTATCCCAACCAGGTCAACAACGTGCTCGGCTTCCCCTTCATCTTCCGGGGGGCGCTCGACGTGCGGGCCACGGGCATCAACGAGCCGATGAAGCTCGCCGCGGCGCGGGCACTGGCGGACCTCGCGCGGGAGGACGTCCCGGACTCCGTGATGAAGGCCTACGGCCTCGAGCGGCTCCACTTCGGCCCCGAGTACCTGATCCCGAAGCCTTTCGACCATCGGGTGCTTCTGTGGGAGGCCGCCGCCGTGGCCCAGGCGGCGATGGAGAGCGGCGTCGCGCGCCGCCCCGTGAATCTGGACGACTACCGCGAGGGTCTCGAGCGTCGCCTGGGCAAGAGTCGCGAGGTGATGCGGATCATCATCCACCAGGCCCGCCGGGATCCGAAGCGCGTCGTCTTTCCCGAAGGCGAGCACCCGAAGGTCCTGCGTGCCACCCGGATCCTTCTCGACGAGGGCTTCGCGCGTCCGGTCCTGCTGGGGAGCGCGGCCCGGATCGCCGAGCGGGCTCGAGAGCTCGACCTCGATCTCACCGGCACCACCGTGGTCGACCCGGCTGCGAGCGAGCGACGAGGCGCCTACGCCGACGCGCTCTTCGAGCTGCGTCAACGCAAGGGGATGACGCGCTCGGAGGCCCTCGAGTCGCTGCGTGACGCCACCGCCTTCGCCTCCATGATGGTGCGGCTGGGAGACGCCGATGCCCTGGTTGCGGGCATCAGCCAGGGCTATCCCGACACCCTGCGGCCGGCCCTGCAGATCATCCAGACGCGCGACGACGTACACCGCGTCGCGGGGCTCTACATGATGATCGTCAGGGAGCAGCTCTACTTCTTCGCCGACACCACGGTGAACATCGAGCCCACCGCGGACGATCTCGCAGAGATCGCGATTCTCGCGGCCGAGGTGGCGCGGCGCTTCCACGTCGAGCCGCGCATCGCGATGCTCTCCTTCTCGAACTTCGGCAGCGTCCGCCACCCGCTGGCCGACAAGGTGCGACGGGCGGTGGAGATCGTCCATCGGAAGGCACCGGATCTCGTCGTGGACGGTGAGATGCAGGCCGATACGGCGGTCACGCCGGAGCTCTTCCAGGAGCTCTTCCCCTTCAGCACCCTCGGGGGCGGCGCCAACGTCCTGGTCTTCCCGGAGCTGCAGTCGGCCAACGTCGCCTACAAGCTGCTCCAGCGCCTCGGCGGCGCCGAGGCGATCGGTCCGATCCTCGTGGGCATGCGGCGCCCCGTCCACGTCCTCCAGCACGGCCAGGAGGTCAAGGACATCGTCAACATGGCCGCCATCGCCGTGGTCGACGCGCAGGAGCAGGAGGCCGCCCGGTCCGTCGCCCCGCCTGCCGCCGTGCCGGCGTGACGGCCTCGGTGGCCCGCTAGCTCTCCTGGAAATCGGCCGGGGTGCGTTCGATCTCCACGCCGACGGAGTCCGCGAAACGGAGCGCGCCCGGCTTCTCGACCCGGACGACGGCGCTCTCCACGCCGTGGTCGACGCAGCAGATACGGGCCACGGCGGTGGCGAGGGCCTCGACCAGGTAGTGCCTCGAGGACTCGACGTAGGCGATGACGTCCTTGGTCAGCGTGCGGTAGTTCACGGTGTCGTGGATGTCGTCGCTTCGTGCTGCGGCGCGGAGATCGCGCCGGAGGGTCAGCTGGATGACGATCTCCTGCTCCGTCTCGCGCTCCCAGTCGTTGATGCCGACGATCCCGCGCAACCGCAGGTTACGGACCAGGATGACGTCGCCCCGCTCGCTCATCGTTTGGTGCTCCCCAGCAAGTGCTCGCCGCCGTCGACGGTGAGGACCTCTCCCGTGACGAACTCGTTGCGCAGCAGGTAGGTCAGGGCTTGGACGACGTTCTCGGGGCCACCGGGCCGGCGCAACGGGACTCTCTCACCGACCGCGCGCCAGGCCTCGCTGCCCGGCGCCATCCCCGCCGGCGGCAGGATGGCTCCCGGCCGGATCGCGTTGACCCGAACGGCGGGCGCCAGCTCGAGCGCCGCCGTCCGGGTCAGCTGCATCAACCCGGCCTTGGCGGCACCGTGCACGGCGTACCCTCGCCAGGCGAGCTCGGCCGAGAGATCGACCATGTTGACCGCCAGACCGGCGCCTCCACCCGCACCCGCCGCCCTCCCCAGATGCGCCGACGCGGCCGCCAAGAGCAGCAGTGGAGCCCGCAGGTTCAACGCCAGGACCCGCTCGGCGAGGCCGGCGTCGGTCTCGCCGAGCGGCGCGGACTCGAAGCTCGCGGCGCTGTTGACGAGCACATCGAGTCGACCGAAGCTCGCGACCACGGTTTCGACGAGGCGCCCCGCCTCGCTCGCCAGGGTGAGCTCGGCCTGGAAGGTCGGGCCTCGACGCCTCGTTGCGCGAGATCGGCCGCGGTCCGCCGTGCCTCCTCCTCCGAGCGGCCGTAGTGGACGGCGACGTCGAGCCCCTCGTCGGCGAGACCCAGGGCCATCGCGCGCCCCAGGCGCCTCGCTCCACCGGTCACCAGGGCCACACGCCTGCCGGAGGGTCCCGCCATGGCGCGAAAGCTATCAGCCATCGGCCCCGTCATGGCCCCGTAACGCGCGATCGGCGAGGGTCGCGACGGCAGAGACGACGAGAGGGACGGAGCCGCCCGAGCGGGGGCGCCGTCCCTCTCGAGAATGAGAAAGGAACGGGAGGTTCGAGTGGTGGTGGGACTGTTCGGATTTACCCCGGGTAGGGCCGGGGGACTGGGGAAGGATGCTGGGAAAGGGTGGAAACCATCGCGGTTTCCTCTACGATCGGTGGGCCAAATCTCGGTAGGAGAACCTCCCGGATCAGCTCTGTTCCGAGCCGTGTTGAAGGCAGTCTACCAGCTTGTGACGAATTTCACAAGCCCCCGGGCGACGAGACTCCGATGACGGCCGCGGCCCCCGATCCGGCCCGCGCGCCGCGGCCGAAGATCAAGCAGCTCGAGGTGATGGTCGCGGATGTCGTGCGCGAAACGCCCGACACGGCGACCCTCCTCCTCTTCACCGGCAACGACCGTCTCGACTACCTTCCCGGGCACTTCCTCACCATCAGGCCGCACCAGTTCGAGGCCCTCCACCGCTTCATCGACTACTTCGAGGACGTGAAGGGCAAGAAGGAGCCCGCCCGCGCCTATTCACTCTCCTCCGCCCCCCACGAGCGCCACCTGGCGATCACCGTCAAGGAGGAGCGCTTCGTGGCCGGACGGACGCGGTTCCCGCCGCTGCTCTCTCCGCTCCTCGTGCATCGGACGCCACGCGGCACGCGCATGGAGGTCACGGGCTTCGGCGGACCCTACGTGCTCCCCGACGACATCGAGTCGCGAACCGACCACCTGGTGCACGTCTGCGCCGGCTCGGGAGGAGTCCCCAACTACTCGATGCTCAAGCACGCGATCGAGAACATGCCCCGGCTGCGGCACACCATCGTCTACGGCAACAAGACCCGCCGCGACGTCATCTTCGGGAATCACCTCGAGGAGCTCGAACGACTCCATCCGGACCGGGTGCGGGTGCTGCACGCCCTCTCTCGCGAGCGCAGTGCAGAGGAGCACGGCACGGGCTTCCGAGCGGGGCGGGTGGACGAGTCTCTCCTGCGCGAAGCGATCACCGACCCCGCCGCCGTCGAGGTCTTCGCCTGCGGTCCGGCGATCGGCAAATGGGAGCGTCAGGCAGCGGCGGAGCGCGGCCAGCCGCCCGCTCCCCGGTTCATGGAGACGGTCGTCGCCGCCCTCGAGTCGATCGGCGTCCCGGAGGACCGCGTACACCGCGAGAGCTACGGCTAGTCGCCGCCGTCGGCGAATCCGCCGTGGTGGCTCCGCCCGGGCTCGACCTGCTGGTTGCTGCCCGGGCTGCGCGTCGGCCGATAGGGACCGACCGGCAGGAGGCTCCCCGGGTTGCGGTGGGTGAGATCCTGCCAGGTGCGCCGATTGGCCGGTGTGTCCGCCCAGCCGCCGCCGCGCCCGTGATGCCGGTAGGGCACGCCCGGAACGGCCACCACGGGGTACAGCGGAATCCCGGCCGTCGCCGGCTCGGGAGCGGTCTCCTCCGCCACCCGCGCCAACGCCAACACCTCCATCGCGCGCAGGATGCGATCCTCGCGCTGGGCCGCCTGTCGAGCGGCCTGCTCGCGCTGCGCCGCGGCCCGGCGAGACGCCGCCTGCTCGGGAGGGATCCAGCCGGATCCGTCGCGGACCCATCCGCGCTGCGCCATCAGCTCGTCGACCGGCATCCACGCTCCTGTGGCCTCGTCCCGGGCGAAGCCGAGTGAGCCGAGGAACCCGGCGAGTCCCTCCAGCTCGGGGTCGAGCAGCGCCGCCCGCTCGGCCGCGCGCGCCGCACCGTGGTCGAGCCCCTGGGCGGCAGCCCAGCGCGCCAGCCCCAGCCACTCCTCCCCCGAGGCCTCCGCCAGCGCCAGGCTCCGCCATCGCGCTTCGAACACCGTCAGGGCCGACGTCTCGCTGTCGATCCGCGCCACGGTCGCCCGCGGAACGGCCATCTCTCCGTAGTCGAAGCGGATCCAGACGCGATCGCCCTCGACCCGGGCCTCGACCCCGTCGAAGGACCGGCCGTTGGCCAGGTGGACGGTGTCGGCGGCGAGCGGCGCGGCGGCGACCGCGAGCGCGGCGGCGAGAGCGAGCTGGCGGGCGGCGGACGACATCATCGGGACCTCCGCAGCTTACAACAGGCCGGTCGACCGGATTTGTTCCGGCCCACGGAATGGGCGAGACTCGGCCGCGGTTGAAACGGAGGAACCCGTGATCGCCTTCGCCACCTTCTTTCTCGGGCTCGTCCTGGGCGTCCAGACGGTCGCCGTGATGACCTCGGAGGATGTCGCGCAGGTAGAGCTACGCCTCGACGAGCACTCCCTGGTCGTCCTCGACCGGCCCCCCTGGCGCGCTCCGGTGGACCTCGGCGACACGCTCGAGCCCCGGATGCTGACCGCCATCGCGCGCGACGCCGACGGGCTCGAGGTCGCTCGCGCCGAGCAGGCCCTCAACCTGCCGCGGCCGCCGGCGGAGCTCGAGATCCTGCTCGAGCCCGGTACCGGCGGCAGGGGCGCGGTCGCGCGCGTCAGCTGGGACTCGATCGTCTCCGCCGCCTGGCCCGCGGTGACCGCGGCCTTCGACGGCGTGGAGATCCCGGTTGCCGATCCCCGCCGCATCCCGCTCCCCGACCACGATCCGGCCCAGCTGCACTTCCTGCGCGTCGACGCCGTGTTCGGAGAGCACATCTCCACCTTCGCGGAGCGCGTCCTGGGAGGCACCTACGCCGACCGGTTGAGCACCGAGCTCACGGCCGTGCCCGTCAGGCTCACCGGACGCCGCGACCTGCCGGCGGTCGAAGACCTGGGTGGATGGGTCCGGATTCGCGGCGCCGAGGCGCCCGTGCTGGCGGTGGACGAAGGGCCGGCCGATCTGATCGTCGTCCGTGACGTCTCGGCGCAGAGCGGCCTGGACTCCTTCGCCCGGTCGAGCCGCAACGCGTCGCTGCGCTACGTGGCCCGGCTCAAGACCGATCAGCGAGTCCGATTTCTGTCGCCTTTTGCCCGGCCCGTGCCCCATCCCGGCTACTCGATGAGCCTCTTCGAGCCCACCGAGAGCTTGACCGCCCAGGACGGCGGGCTCTACTGGCTGCTGACCCGTGTGCGGCCGAAGCACACCGCCGACGAGGGCCAGCGGTTGGCCGATGCCGTGGGAGCGGCGGGCCTGACCGCGGCCGGCGGCTCGCGTCCGCGGGCCATCTTGCTCCTCCTCGGTCCGGATCCCGAGGATCGGAGCACCCTGGAGGCCGGGGCCGTCCGTCGGTATCTGCGGTCCCTGCGCGTGCCGCTGGTGGTCTGGACGGTCGGCGGCGAGGCGACGACGCCTTGGGGGGACGCCGAGCGCATCGACTCCCTCGCCTCGCTGGAGCGGGCGGTGAAGTCCCTCCGACGCGACCTCGAGCGCCAGCGCATCCTCTGGGTCGAGGGTGTCCATCTACCGCGCAGCATCGAGCTCACGGACCGGGCCCTCGGCACCTCGAGCCCGCGACCTGAGACCGTGCGCTTCCTCCCGGTCTTCCTCCTGCTCCTCCTCCCGCAGGCCCCGGACGGGCCGGCACCCGACGGGCCCGTGGCCCCGATCGGCTCCCGCTCGGCGTTCGACCTCTCCGGCGCGGAGGAGACACTTCGGGTGGAAGCCGGCGTCCGGCTGCGGCGGGAGCCGGACGACACGTCACCTCCCCTGGCGACGATCGAAGCGACCGCCGACCTCCCGGTCCTCGACCGCCTCCCGGGATGGACGCGCGTGCGCTTGGGCGCCTGGGTGGGCTGGGTGCCCGCCGACGGCCGCGAGCCGGAGGAGACCCGAGACCGCTCGGTGAGCCTGACCCGGGTCCCGCCGGCGGCCGACCGCCAGCCGATTCCCGATCCGGAGCTCCTCGCCCGAGCGCTCGAGCACCTTTCCGACCCCTCCTCCCCGGCGCGCCTGGGCCCCTTCGCGCTCTACACGGACAGCCGCCGCACACGACTGGTCGAACGCCTGGTCCGGCTCGGCGACGAGCTGGTCGACACCTACGCGCGGCGGTTCGGCCTGACGGTGGGGCCGGTCCGCGGAGCGATCGTCCTCTTCGCTTCCGAGAAGGACTACCGCGACTACCTGACCGCCGCGGTGGAGCCGGCGGTCAGCTTCGCCCGCGGTCACGCGCGGTCCGGCGTCGCCGCGTTCTTCGTCGGCGAGGAGGACGAGCTCCAGCTACCCTCGATCCTCGTCCACGAGGCCACCCATCTGATCGACCATGAGACCCTCGGCCGCGACCTGCCTCCCTGGCTCGAAGAGGGCCTCGCCAGCGACCTTTCCTCCAGCCGGATCACCGCCGACGGTCGCATCGACACCGGGAGCTGGGGCGGGAGTACCTCCCTCGCCGCGGCGGGGGGGCGACTCTGGATGCGCCAGAGCGGGGCCCAGGCCTCCCGCAGACAGCTCCTCGAGAGCTGGCGCCGCGGACGCCTCCTCCCCCTGGTGGACCTGCTCCGGATGTCGTGGACTGACTTCGTCTCCGATGACGGACGGGTGCTCCACTACCACCAGGCCACGGCCTTCGTGCGCTACCTCCTCGACGGCGACGACGGTTTGGCCCCCGGCTTCCGGAGCTACCTGGCGGCTCTGGCGGGCGGCTCCGATCCCCTGGACCCGGGGCTGCTCGAGGCTTCGCTCGATCGCAGCACGGCCGAGCTCGAGCGCGGCCTCGACCTCTGGCTCGGCCGTCAGGAGCTGCTGGGCGACGGACGATAGAGCCGGGCGGCGTTCGCCACCACCGCCTCCCGCACCGCCTCGACCGGCAGCTCCTTGAGCTCGGCGATCGCCCGGAGCGAGAGAGCGGCCGCCGCGGGCTCGTTGCGTTCCTGCGGGTCGGCTCCGAGGACCGGGCTGTCGGTCTCGACGAGAAGGCACTCGAGCGGCAGGCGCCGGACCAGCTTCTGTTTCTGCCGCGAGCGCACGACCGACGGCGGGACGGAGAAGAAGAAGCCCGCTTCGACGCCCGGAAGTGCCGACGCCGCCCGGCCGTCGAACGCGTGCATCTGGACGCGGCGCGCTCCCCGTTCGAGCAGGGTCTCGATCGTCTCGCGCCCGGCCGCGCGCGAGTGTACGTTCAGCGGCAGATCGAGCTCCAGGGCGAGGTCCACGAAACGTAGGAAGAGGTCGCGCTGCACGTCTCGCGGCTGCCCCTGCTCCACCTTCCAGTGATCGAGCCCCACCTCACCGACCGCGACGAGCTCTGCGGCATGGCGCCGGATCCAGTCGATCAGGGAGTCGGCCTCTGCGGCATCGAGCCGCGTCGGAAAGAGCCCGGCCGCCGGCAGGATCGTCCCCGGATGGGCGGACGCGAGCTCCAGGTTGCGCCGCGCATCGGCGAGGCTCTCCCCCACCGCGACGACGGCGTCGACACCGACCGCCGTCGCACGGGCGAGAACCGCGTCGAGATCCTCCGCGAAGGCCACATCGCAGAGGTGGGCGTGGGTGTCGATCATCGGGCGCCGCGACCTACTGCAGACGCGCCGTGAACCCGCCCTCCGCGTCGACGCGAACCCGCAGCACCTTGCTCGCGCCTCCGCGCAGCGCTCCCTGCAAGCGCACGACCTGGGTCGGCACGCCGGGAAGCGAGAGGTAGATCCTCAAGTTGACGGGCCCGTCGGGGTGCTCCAGGGTGCGGGAGAAGGAACCCTCGGTGCCGCGATTGAGCAGAAAGCGCGTCTTCTCCGTGAAATGGAAACCCTCGCGGAAGATCTGACGCTCGTCCGAGTAGATGGTCAGAGCTCCCTTGGATCGCTCGCTCTGGAAGTCGACGATGAGCTGGGCCACGTGACTGACGGGAGGCGTCTCGAGGGGCAGGACGGGGGGCGCCTCGGCGGTGGCGAGCTTCATCGGCACCGGCTCGGGCACCGGTTCGGGCTCCGGCGCTTCGGCCCGAGCCCGGGCTGCCTCGGCGGCCCGAAGCCGGGCCTCGAGATCGCCGAGACGCGGATGGTCCGGTGCAGCATCACGGGCCGAGGCCAGGGCGGTTCGTGCTTCACCGAACCGCCCTCTGCGCAGGGCCTGCTCCGCCGTCTCGAGGTCGTCCAGAGCCCCCACCTCGGAGTCCATCGCACGGTCCATGGCGACCGCGCGCCGAGCCAGCTCCATCATCATGGCGGCACGAGGTGAGTCCGGCCCGAGAACCGCCGCGGTACGCAGGAGGCCGAGGGCCTCTTCCGGACGGCCCGCGTCGAGCTCGACCACTCCCGCCTTCAGGGCCGCCACGTACGGGGCGTCCGGAGCGGTCCGGCCGGGGACCGGTCGCGGTGCGCCGCTCCGGGTTCCCAGCCAGACCCCCAACACGGCCACCGCGGCCACGCCGGCGGCAGCGGCGAGCGCCCAGGGCGCCGGGCGTCGGCGGGGCCGCGCAGCAACGTGGCCACCAGCCCGGACACGGTCCCGTTTCCGACCCCGACAGGCCCTCCCCAGGAGCCCTCTTCGCGGGCGCTCTCTTCGCCGGCGTCCTTTGAACCGCTGCCGACGCTGGACCGCGCGTCGATGCGGCCCCGGTCGCGCTCCTCAGCAGCCGACGCAGGTCCCCGCGCCAGCTCTTGCGCCGAGCCGTAGCGGTCCGCCGGGTTCTTCTGCAGAGCCCGGTCGACGACGGCAGCGACACCGGGACGCACGTCGGCCAGGTAGACGCCGAGCGGCGTGTAGGGCTCACTGGCGATCTTGCGGGTGACGGCGGCGACCGTCGCCGAGGGAACGGCGCCATGGCCAGTCAGCATCTCGTAGAGAGCGACTTATCAGGCTGAACAGGTCACAGCGGTGGTCGACCGCCTGCTCGCTTGACCCGCTCGGGCGCCATGTAGTTGGGCGTGCCGAGGAAGCGCATCTCCTCGGTGAGCGCGGAGTCGAGAAGGTGCGCGATCCCGAAGTCGGCGATCTTGATACGCCCGTCGAGCGTGACCAGGAGGTTTCCCGGCTTGATGTCGCGGTGGATCACTCCTGGGCGTGCGCGTGGGCCAGGCCCTCCGCGACCTGCCTGGGCCGCGAAGTCGAGCGCCGTCTCCTCGGGAAGGTCCGCACCACCGTCGAGCAGCGTCGCCAGGTTCGTCCCGTCCACGTACTCCATCGCGATCGAGAAGGCCCTGCCACCCGGCTCCTCGATGACGTCGTAGACCGACACGATGTTGGGGTGGGAGAGGATCCCGGCGGTGCGGGCCTCGACGACCACGTCGGGACGCACATGGTGATCCGGCTGGTCCTGCAACGCGTCGAGCCGGACCGTCTTGAGGGCGATGCGCCGGCCGATGACGGGGTCGCGCGCCAGGTACACGGCCCCCATGGCGCCGCGCCCGATCAGGCGCAGGACCTCGAACCTGCCCTTGTTCCCCGTCTCGATCATCGGAGTTTCCGAAAATCCTAGCAGAGCCGCCCCGTCTTCGTGTGACAGGCCCCACAGCTGTGCTAGCCTGCCCTCCGCCGCCGCAGCGGCCCGCTCCCTCCGAGCGCGGTGAAGACCCCCACGAATCCGATGTCGCGCACGCCCGTCCGCCGGTCCGCGGTGCTCCTGTTCCTGCTCACCGGCTGCGCCTCGCAGAGCCCCGCCCCGCCGCCCGATGCCGGACGCTTCAACGTCCTGCTCGTCTCCATCGACACGCTGCGAGCCGACCATCTGGGCTGCTTCGGCTACGACAAGCCGACGAGCCCTGGTCTCGACGCGCTGTGCGCCGAGTCCGTCGCCTTCACCCAGACGATCTCCCAGGCGCCGTCGACCCTGCACTCCCACGCCTCGATCCTGACCTCCGAGATCCCCCATCACCACCGCGCCTCCTGGGCCGCGCGCACGCCGCTGGCCGACGAGGCGGTCACCCTGGCCGAGGTCCTCTCGGATGCCGGGTTCGCGACCGCGGCCTACACCGGCGGCGGGCAGATGGATCGGCTCTTCGGGCTCGCGCAGGGATTCGACGTCTACCAGGAGCCTGGGGGGCAGAGGTTTCGCGACACCGTCCGCGCCGCCCTGCCGTGGCTCGACGAGCACGCCGAGGACCGCTTCTTCCTCTTCCTCCACTCCTACGAGACCCACCACCCCTACGAGCCCGAGGAGCGCTATCTGGAGGCGGTCGGAGACGACTACGACGGTCCCCTTCCGGATCAGATCTCGGTCGACTTCCTGCGCCGCGTCAACGCCGGCGAGGTTCCGATCGACGACGCCGATCTGCGGCACATCGTCGCCACCTACGACGCCGAGATCCGCTCCATGGACGACGCCCTGACGTCGCTCATCGACCACCTTCGCGAGCTCGGCGTCCTCGACCGCACACTGGTCGTCTTCACCTCAGACCACGGAGAGGAGTTCGACGAGCACGGAACGGTGGGCTGGCACTCCCACACGCTCTTCGACGAGCTCCTCCACGTGCCGCTGGTGATGCGCTTCCCGCGCGGGCGTTTCGCCGGCACCCGGATCGACCGCCAGGTGCGCAGCATCGACATCGCGCCGACGGTTCTGGCCGCCGTCGGGCTGCCGGCGCCGCCGACCTTCGAGGGCACCGACCTGGGAGCGCTCCTGCGCGGCGACGAGGTTCCGGAGCTGGTGGCGATCAGCCGTCAGGACCGCCCGCCGTCGAAGGACATCGAGGCGGTTCGTACGGAGGAGTGGAAGCTCAACGAAGGCAAGCTCTTCCACCTCTCGGAGGACCCCGGCGAGCTCTGGGACATCACCGACTTCGCGATCGAGCAACGCCTGCAGGCAGCCCTCGACGCGGCCGTGGCGAGCGGCACGCCGCTCGAGGCGGACGCCGTCGTGCCGACCGGCAAGACACTCGACGAGCTCAAGGACCTCGGGTACCTCCAGTAGGGCGCGGCATGTGGCGCAGTCCACTGCGCCACCTCGCCGACTGCGCCACTCTGCGCACGGCTTCGATACCCTCCTTCATCTCCCCCGAAGCTGGCGAGAGGTCCCTCCTACCACCTCTCGCCTTTTTTGTGCCGGAACACCGGGACCCTCCGCGCCGTAGTGTGGACCGGGTAGCCATGAGAAGGAGGAATCCATGAGCGAACGAACGACCGCGTCCGGCCTCCATCGCTCGCGACGCCACCGGATTCTCGGCGGCGTCTGTGGAGGCTTGGCCGACTGGCTGGGCTGGAACGTGACGGGTGTGCGGATCCTCTACGTCGTCCTGTCCCTGGTCTCTGCCGCCTTTCCCGGGATCCTCGTCTACCTGATCCTGTGGATCGTGATGCCGGTCGAAAACGCCTGAGCTGCCTCGCCTTGACACTCCCTGGGCCCGCGAGTAGCCTGCCCCCACCTTAGGCACCGCACCCAAGCCAACAACGAGGAGGGGCTCGTTCGTGGACGGCGACCGTCACGCACAGGAGCAATGGGGCACGCGCATCGGCCTGGTTCTGGCGATGGCCGGCAACGCTGTCGGACTCGGCAACTTCCTGCGCTTCCCCGTGCAGGCCGCCCAGAACGGCGGCGGGACCTTCATGATCCCGTACTTCATCTCCTTCATCCTCCTCGGGATCCCCCTGATGTGGATCGAGTGGGGTGTCGGGCGCTACGGAGGGACCTTCGGCCACGGGTCGGTCCCGGGCATGTTCGACGTGCTCACCGATCGCAAGAAGAAGTGGGCGAAGTACCTCGGTGTGCTCGGCGTGGTGATGCCGCTGGTGGTCTTCATCTACTACACCTACATCGTGGCTTGGATGTTGGCCTTCAGCTTCTTCAGCCTCACCGGTGACTACTTCGGTCTCGGCGACGTCGAGGAGATGCGCCGGTACCTCTACTCGTTCCAGGACATCTACGACGGCTCGGCCCACGGCGGTTGGGTGGCGTTGGTGTTCTTCGGCCTCACGATCCTCTTCGTCGCCTGGGTGCTCGGTCGCGGGATCAGCGGCGGCATCGAAAAGCTGGCCCTGGTCGGCATGCCCGTCCTCTTCCTCTTCGCCTTCATCCTCGTCTGGCGCGTGCTGACCCTGCCGGCCGCGGAGGGCACCGCCGCGGAGGGCCTCAACTTCATCTGGAATCCGGACTGGGCGGCCCTCGGCAACGCCCGTGTCTGGATCGCGGCCGCCGGCCAGATGTTCTTCACCCTCTCCGTCGGCATGGGGTCGATCCAGACGTACGCGTCGTACCTGAAGAAGAACGACGACGTGACCCTGACCGGCCTGTCGACCGCCGCCACCAACGAGTTCGCCGAGGTGGTCCTCGGCGGCACCATCGCCATCCCCGCCGCGGTGGTCTTCTTCGGGATCGCGGGAGCGACCCAGATCGCCAACGCCGGCAGTTTCGATCTCGGCATCGTGGCGATGGGCGTCGTCTTCCAGGGGCTGCCGGGGGCGGAGATCTGGGGACGGCTCGCCGGCTTCCTCTGGTTCTTCCTCCTCTTCATCGCCGGCATCACCTCCAGTGTGGCGCTGGCCAGCCCGACGATCGCGTTCCTGCAGGAGGAGATGGGGCTCACCCGGCACAAGGCCGCCCGCGCCGTGGCCGGTCTGGGCCTCGGCCTCGGCCTCTTCCACGTCTTCTTCTACCGCTTCGGCGTGCTGGGAGAGTGGGACTACTGGGCCGGCACCTTCGGGCTGGTCGTCTTCGCCACCATCGAGATCGTGCTCTTCTCGTGGATCTTCGGCATCGACCGCGGGTGGGACGAGCTCCACCGCGGGGCCGACCTCAGGATCCCGCGGATCTACAAACCGATCATGCAGTTCGTGACGCCGCTGTTCCTCTTCGTCCTGCTCGGCTGGTGGACGTGGACCGAGGCGATCCCGACCCTGATGATGGACACGGTGACCGATCGCGGCAACATCCCGTATCTGTGGGTCAGCCGCTCGTTGATGGTGATCCTCCTGCTGATCGGCGTCTGGCTGGTGCGTCGCTCCTGGAGCAAGAAGGTACCCGGAGGCCCGCAATGACGCCCTTCGCTCTCGGCTTCATGCTGCTCAGCATGAGCTCGGTGTCGTTCCTGACCGTCTACTGCCTCTACCGCACGCTGCGCGGCAAGTAGCGGCGCTCCGCGACGCGGCTCAGGCGAGACGGTCGAGGAACCGGCCGACCGCCCGGCGGAAGCCGGGCGTCCACTCGTGGCCGCCCTCGAATCGCATCGACTCGACCTCGACGCCACGGCTCTCGAGCAGGGCCACGTCGGCCTCCTGGACGGCGTCGGTGTAGCGGGCGTCCTCGGAGCCGCCACCGACGAGAACCGGCGGGAATCCCGCGAGGCCGTCTGCGGCCAGCTCCGGCGGGACGTCCCCCGCCAGGGAGACGACGCCGCGGGCGCCGTGGCGGCCGCGAGCCGCGGCCCGGTACGCCATGGCTGTGCCCTGAGAGAAGCCCAGGAAGACCGGCGGCGTCTCGATGCCCGTCAGCTCGCGGGCCCGCTCCACCACGGCATCGACCCAGGCGACGTTGTCCGCGATCGCCGTCTCGCGGTCGAGCTTGGTCATCCAGCTGGCGACCACCTCGCCGCTGCGCCGGTTGTAGAACGGGTGCAGCGCCTGGACCGCGACGACGCTCCAGCGCGACACTCCCGGGACCTCGACCAGCGCTTCCAGGAGCGCCTCGGCATTCTCGCCGTAGCCGTGGAAGCCGACCAGCAGGCCGCGGGCATCCGTGGCTCGTCGCAGGAGGAATCGCCCGTGAACCGTGACGGGAAGGCGATGGACCGAGGTCTCGATGCCGGAGCTCACCCGTGCCTCCTCCCCCTCAACGGCGCGGAGAGAACGGCGACCGCGCGCTCGAGGCGCGTGGCGAGATCGGGGTCCTCGGCATGCTCTTCCACGATCCGAACCAGTGTGCTGCCGACCACCACTCCGTCGGCCACCTTGCCCACCGCCTCGACCTGCTCGGAGCTCGAGAGCCCGAAGCCGACGACGAGCGGGTGCGGCAGCCGCTTGCGCAGACGCTTGACCTGACGCAGGAGATCGGACTCGACCTCGGTGCGCGCGCCCGTGACACCGGTGCGCGCGACGTAGTAGTAGAAGGCGCAATCCAGGGTCGAAGCGTGGCGGATCCTGGCCTTGGTGCTCGTCGGTGCCACGAGGAAGACGGGCTCCAAGCCGTGTCTCGCGAACGTGGGCAGCACCTCGGGCTCGGCCTCTTCCGGCGGGAGGTCGAGGCAGAGGACTCCGTCGACGCCCGACTCCGCGGCCCGCTGCGCGAAGCGGTCGACACCCGCCGCGTGGATCGGGTTGAAGTAGGTGAAGAGGACGATCGGCACCTCGAGACGACCGCGCACGTCGGCCACCATGCGGAGGATGCCGTCGAGCGTCGTGCCGGCGGCAAGCGCCCGCGCGGCCGCCCGCTGATTGATCGGACCATCGGCGATCGGATCGCTGAAGGGCACGCCGAGCTCCACGACGTCGGCGCCGCCCCGCTCGAGCGCCGCCAGCAGCTCGGGCGTGCGCTCGAGCCCGGGATCGCCGGCCGTCAGGTAGGGGATGAACGCGGCGCGCTTCTCCCCGCGGCAGCGGGCGAAGACGTCGGCGAGGACGCTCACGGAGTCCCCTCCTCTCCCTCCGCGACCTCGAGATCGAAGTCCGCCGCCGGTCCCGGGCGGGCCTCGTCTCCATCCTCCCTCGCGTCGAACGCGCGCACCGACTCCAGATCCTTGTCGCCGCGGCCCGAAAGATTCACCAGGACGACGGCGTCCTCCGGCAGCCTCCTCGCCCGCCGGAACGCCTCGGCCAGCGCGTGGCTGGACTCGAGAGCGGGGAGGATGCCCTCCGTGCGTGCGAGCCGGTGGAAGGCGTCCACCGCGTCGGCGTCCCGAACCGCCACGTACTCGACGCGGTCCGTCTCCCTCAGGAAGGAGTGCTCCGGTCCGACCGCGGGATAGTCCAGTCCCGCCGACACGGAGTGGGTGGGCGCGATCTGGCCGTCGGCGTCCTGCAGCACGTAGGTGCGCGTGCCGTGGAGCACACCCACCGATCCTCCGGCGAAGCGCGCGGCGTGGTGGCCGAGCTCGGAGCCTGTTCCGCCCGCCTCCACGCCGAGGAGGCGGACCCGTTCGTCATCGAGGAACGCGCCGAAGAGCCCCAGGGCGTTGCTGCCGCCGCCGACGCAGGCGACCGCCAGATCGGGCCAGGCGCGGCCGGTCCGTTTCTTGAGCTGCCGCCGGGCCTCGCTCCCGATCACCTGGTGGAAGTCGCGCACCATGCGCGGATAGGGCGCCGGCCCGAGCACCGAGCCGAGCACGTAGTGGGTGTCGCGCACCCGGGTGACCCAATCGCGCAACGCTTCGTTGATGGCGTCCTTGAGCGTCCGGCTCCCACCCTCGACCGGGACCACCTCGGCACCCAGCAGCTCCATGCGGTAGACGTTGGGCCGCTGCCGGGCGATGTCCTCCACACCCATGTAGACGCGGCACGTCAAGCCCAGCAGGGCGGCCGCCGTGGCGGTGGCCACACCGTGCTGGCCGGCGCCGGTCTCGGCGATCAGGCGCGACTTCCCCATCTCCACGGCCAGCAGCGCCTGCCCGAGTGCGTTGTTCAACTTGTGCGCCCCCGTGTGCAGGAGATCCTCGCGCTTCAGGTAGAGCG
This sequence comes from Thermoanaerobaculia bacterium, assembly GCA_041394745.1. Taxonomy (GTDB): domain Bacteria; phylum Acidobacteriota; class Thermoanaerobaculia; order Multivoradales; family JAHEKO01; genus JAWKHP01. Next base: position 61,779 of record JAWKHP010000012.1, read on the forward strand.
CGGCGCCTCCGAGCTCCCGGGAGAGCCGGGACGCATGGTAGAGCGGCGTCGGCCGCCCCGCCCAGTCCGCGAGCAGACTCTCGAGGCGTTGCCGGAACGAGCGGCGGCGGCGGGCCTTGTCGTAGGCCGCCGCCAGCTCATCGAGCGGCGCCATCAGCGTCTCGGGGACGAACCGGCCGCCGAAGCCGCCGTAGTACCCGAGGCGCTCAGGCACGCCCCACCGCCCGGAACAGTGCCCTCATCCTCTCCGCGTCCTTCCGGCCGGGCGCCGACTCCACGCCCGAGCACACGTCGATGCCGAACGCGCCGCAAGCCGCGGCCTCGGCGGCGTTCTCGGGCCTGATTCCCCCTGCCACGAACACCGGCTTGCCGCTCTCCCGGAGGTCGCCGGTCGACCAGGCCCAGCTTCGCCCGGTGCCGCCGGGCGGCCCCGTGCCCGCGACGTCCACGAGAAAGCCCCATGCGGAGCCGAAGCTCTTCGGCTCGCCGGCCGAGGGCAGGCCGCGGAACGCCTTGAGGACGCGAGGCCCCAACCGCTCCGCATCGGAGGGCTTCTCGTTCCCGTGCAGTTGGACGAGATCCAGGCCCACCGCCTCGGCCATCGTCGCCACCCGCTCCGGCTCCTCGTCCACGAAGACGCCGACCAGTCCGGCCCGGTGCCGCACGCGCTCGGCGATCTCGAGGGCCGCCTCGGCGGTGACGCAGCGCGGGCTGTGCGGCCAGAAGTTCAGGCCCACGAACTCGGCCCCCAGCTCGACCGCCAGCTCGGCATCCTCCCGCCGGGTGATGCCGCAGATCTTCACCGCCACGTCCATGCCGACCCGGAATCTAACGCATCGGCGGCGACGAGCCGGTGAGCTCGGAGAGCAGCGCGGCCGGATCGTCCGCCAGGAGCAGCGACTCCCCCACCAGGAAGGCGTCGAAGCCGGCCGCCGCGAGGAGAGCGGCATCGGCGCCGGAGGCGATGCCGCTTTCGGCCACGGTCAGCGCCCCTTCGGGAAGTCGGGGCCGGAGCTCGACCGAGCGCTCGAGGTCGACGTCGAAGGTGCGCAGGTCGCGGTTGTTCACTCCCACCAGCTCCCACGAGGAGCCGGCGAGCTTGGCGAGGTCCTGATCGTCGTGGGTCTCGACCAACGGGACCAGGCCCGTGCGTCGCGCCGCGTCGGCCCAGCGCCGCAGGGTGCCGGCGTCGTAGAGGGCGGCGATGAGCAGTACGGCGTCGGCTCCGGCGTCCCGGGCCCACGCCAGCTGCCGCTCGTCGACCACGAAGTCCTTGGCGATCGCCGGCAGGCCGCTGGCCTCCCGGCAGCGGCGCAGGAGCTCGTAGCTGCCGAAGAAGTAGTCCGGCTCGACGACCACCGAGAGGGCGGCGGCACCGTGCTCCCGGTACAGACGCGCCTGCCGCTCCGGATCCACACGGGAGGCGAGGCTGCCGAGTCGCGGCGAGCCGAGCTTCACCTCGGCGATCACCGCCCGCGCCGGAGCTCGTCGGAGAGCTGCGAGAAACGGATTCTCCGACCGCGGCGTCTCGCAGGCCGGCGGGAGGGCGGCGGGAGCCGCCTCGGCGGCGAGCCGCGCCCGCCGCCGCTCGACGATCTCGAGAAGGACCCGAGCGGGCTCAGACATGGAACGCGACCAGGGCTTCGAGACGGGCCTCGGCGGCGCCCTCGTCCAACGCGAGCGCCGCCCGCTCGGCGCCGTCGCGCCAGTCCGCGGCGACGCCGGCCGCCACCAGGGCGGCCGCCGCGTTGACCACGGTGACGTCCCTCAGCGGTCCCGGCTCCCCGGCCAACACCCGGCGCAGCGCGGCCGCGTTGTCGGCCGGGCCTCCCCCCCGCAGGCTCTCGGTAGGCGCTCGTTCGACGCCGAAGTCGCGCGGCTCGACCTGCAGCACCCGCACTCTTCCGTCCCGCGCCTCGGCCACCATCGTGGGGCCGCTGATCGTGATCTCGTCCAGACCGTCCGAACCGTGGACCACCAGGGCGTGGTCCGTGCCGAGCTCCGCCAGGGCCCGGGCCACGATCTCGACCCGATCGGCGGCGTAGACCCCGAGGACCTGGCGGCGGGCTCCGGCCGGGTTGGTGAGCGGACCGAGGAGGTTGAACAGCGTTCTCGTCGCCAGGGCCCGCCGCACCGGCATGACGGCCCGCATCGCCGGATGGAGTCCCGGCGCGAAGAGGAAGGCGATGCCGATCGCGTCCAGGCAGCGGCCGGCCTCCTGCGCTCCGGTCTCGATACGCACGCCCAGGGCTTCCAGAACATCGGCGCTGCCGGAGCGACTCGACACCGATCGATTGCCGTGCTTGGCGACCGCCGCCCCCGCGGCTGCGGCCACCAGGGCCGCCGCGGTCGAGATGTTGAAGGTGCCGCGTCCGTCGCCTCCCGTGCCGCAGGTGTCGACGGCATCCGGGCGCGAATGCGGGATCGCGACGACGCGACGGCGCATCGCCGCGGCGGCGCCGGCGAGCTCCGCCACCGACTCTCCCTTCATCGCCAGGGCCACGAGGAGAGCCGCCGTCACGCGTTCGTCGACGGCGCCGTCCATGAGCAGCCCGACCAGCTCCTCCATCTCGCCGCGCGCCAGATCCTCGCCCGACATCACGCGGCCCAGGAGAGCGGAGGGGGACTCCGAGGGGCCGCTCACGAGCGTACCTCCCGGGCGAGGCGGAGGAAGTTGCGCAGCAAGGCAGGTCCCTCGCGCGTCAGGACCGACTCCGGATGGAACTGCACGCCCCACCAGGGCTCCTTCCGGTGCCGCATACCCATCAGCACGCCGTCGTCCGCCCAGGCCTGGGGCTCGAGCTCGGGCGGCAACGTGTCCTCGCGCACCGCCAGGGAGTGGTAGCGCGTCGCCTCGAAGGGGTCGGGCAGGCCCGCGAAGAGCCCCGCGCCGTCGTGCCGCACGAGGGAGGTCTTGCCGTGCAGCAGGCTCGGAGCCCGCTCGACGACGGCACCGTGGACAGCGCCGAGGACCTGGTGGCCGAGGCAGACACCGAGGAGGGGAACGCCCGGGGCCGCCTCGACCAGGGCCGGACAGACGCCGGCGTCCTCGGGTCGGCCGGGGCCCGGCGAGAGGACGATCGCGTCGGGTTCGCGGGCGAGCAGCGCGTCGACGCCCTCGAGGTCGTTGCGCACGACCTCGACCTCCTCTCCCTCGACCAGCAACATCTGGACGAGGTTGTAGGTGAAGGAGTCGTAGTTGTCGATCACCAGGATCACGTCGCGCCCTCCGCGGCGATCCGCCGCGCGAGCTCCGCGGCCGCGAGCAACGCCGCCGCTTTGCTTTCGGTCTCGCGCTCCTCGGTCGCCGGGTCCGAGTCGGCGACGATCCCGGCGCCCGCGGTCACCGAGATCTCGCCGTCCTGCACCACGAGCGTGCGGATGGTGATGCAGGTGTCGAGATCACCGGCGAACGAGAGGTATCCGACGGCACCGGCGTACGGCCCGCGCCCCTCCCCTTCCAGCTCGTCGATGAGCTCCATGGCGCGCACCTTCGGGGCGCCGGACACCGTGCCGGCGGGAAAGCAGGCGAGGAGCGCATCGAGGGCCGAGACGCCCGGCGCGAGGACCCCTTCGACGGTCGAGCAGAGGTGCATCACGTGGGAGTAGCGCTCGATCTCCATGAAGCTCGAGACCTCGACCGTGCCTCCGCGACAGATCCGCCCGAGGTCGTTGCGCCCCAGATCGACGAGCATGACGTGTTCGGCTCGCTCCTTGGCGTCCGCCGCGAGCTCGGCGGCCAGACGTCGGTCCTGCGCCGGGTCGGGATGCCGGGGCCGGGTACCCGCGATCGGACGCGTCTCGACTCGCGTGCCGACCTTGCGTACGAGCATCTCCGGCGAGGTGCCGACCAGGGCGACATCCGGACTCTCGAAGAGGACCATGTAGGGGCTCGGATTGACCCGTCGCAGGGCCCGGTAGAGCCCGAGCGGCGAGGTGCCGCCGGCCTCCAGCTCGAAGCGTCGCGCCAGCACGACCTGGAAGACGTCGCCGGCGGCGATGTGCTCCTGCGCCCGCGCGACGCTCTCCCGGAAGCTCGGGCCGGAGACGTTGACGCGGGGCGTCGGCGGCTCGACCGGCCCCTCGGGCAGGGCGACGGCTCCGCCTCCCTCGCCGGCGGTCAGCAACTCGCCCAGCCGCCGGAGGTCCTCCTGCGCCTGCTCGCGGCCGACTTCACGCTCGATCTGGTTGGCCACCGCGACCACCCTCTGCCGGGCGTGGTCGAAGACCACGACCGAGTCGAAGCGGGCCAGCAGGGCGACCGGCAGGTCCCTCCTCGACGCCGGAGGGCGCCCCAGGCGCTCCACGAAGCGGACCAGGTCGTAGCCGAAGTAGCCGACCCAGCCGCCTTGGAACGGCAGGTCGCCACCCGGTCCGGCGACCGCCGCGAGCTCCGCCGCGAGGGCCTCCAGGGGCCGCTCCTCGCGGCGGGACCCGCCGCCGTCCTCGATCTCGAGTCGATCGGGCCAGAGGCGCAGGACCTTCCGCGGACAGGCACCGAGGAAGCTGTAGCGCGACACCTGCTCCCCGCCGGTGACGCTCTCCAGCAGGAAACGGAAGGAGGACAGGTGGCGCAGCCGGCGGTAGACGCCCGAGGGCGTGAGGCCGTCGGCGAGGAACTCGCGGACCAGGGGCGCCGCGCCGCGGACGGCGTCGTTCACGCTCCGTCCCGGGGCAGTGCCAACCACGATCGGGCCAGCTCCACCGGCAGACCTGAGCCGGTCATGAACTCGAACTGGGGCACGGCCTGATAGAGCAGCACCTCGCGACCGTCGACGGCGCGCAGCCCGGCGGCCCGCGACTCGCGCGTCAGGCGCGTGGTCGCGTTGCGCAGGTACGTCAGGTCGACGACCGTGCAGCCCGGGTCGCACGCGGCCGGCTCGAAGGGCAGCGGGTCGTCGCCCCGACGCCCCAGCGGCGTCGCGTTGACCAGGACCCGGAAACCGGCGGGAGAGAACTCCTCCCAATCCACGATCGTCACACCGAGCTCGTCACGCGCCCGTTCGAGGCGCTCACGATCGCGGTTGACCAGGGTCACCTCGGAGCCCGCGGCCGCCAGCGCGCAGGCCGCCGCGCGACCGGCACCGCCCGCCCCGAGCACCGCGGCCCGCGTACCCTTCAAGGGCACGTGGCGCTCCTCGAGCGAGCGCACGACGCCCTCGCCGTCGGTGCACTCGGCCTCCCACACACCGTCGTGCAGGGCGAGACTGTTGGCCGCTCCCACCCGTGTGGCCAGCGGGCTCGTCGCGCCGGCCACCGCCAGCGCGATGCGCTTCCAGGGGGAGGTGACGGACAGCCCACGCACCGGGAAGCCCACGTCCGCCAGCCCGCCTCCCTCGACGATCTCGAGCCAGAAATCCGCGAAACGCTCGACGTGGAACGGCAGGTAGAGCGCCTCCACTCCGGCCTCCCGGTACGCCCGGTTGTGCAGGCGCGGCGAGAGGCTCTGATCGACCGGATTGCCGGCGATGCCGAAGACCGCGCGAACCGGGGGCAGAGCGGGCAGGCCGTAGTCCTCGCGCAGCAGCTCGATCGTCGGCTGCCCCGGTGCCCCGGGCGTCGAGCCCGCCGCGCCGAACACCCACGGGGCTCCCAGGCGCGGCGCGAGCAGGCGCGTCCAGGTGCCGAGCGCACCCGCGGCGAAGGCCAAGACGTCGGTCCGGCGCAGCGAGCCGAGCAGCGAGAGCGGGAGCAGCTCCTGACCGTGCGCGCGCGGCCGTACCACCAGCTTGTAGAGCCGAGCCTCCACCTCCAGCAGCTCATCCGCCCGCTCCCGGAGTCGCTCGAGCCGGTCCGCACGGCCGTGCCAGGAGATCAAGCGTCGCGCGGGTGCGACGTCGCCGAGGATCTCGCTCTCCAGGTCGCGCGTGGCCTCCAGGTCGACCAGGTCCCAGCCCGCCCCGGCGGCGGCGCGGATCCGCGGGTGGCGCACCGACGGCGCGCTGTCGCTTCGCCCTCCCTCCGCCCGGCTGCGCAGGGTGTAGAGGAGCTTCCCCGGAAAGCGCTCCCGCAGGGCCGCCGGGTCGAGGTCACCGGCGGCGTCCGCTCGCACCTCGAGGACGTCGGCCACCTCGGCGAGGCGGTCCAGGGTGTCCCCGGCAGGGGGCTCCATCAAGGTCGCGACCATCGTCGCGCGGTCTTCCACGGGGCTCACCCGGTCCGACCCGGCGTTTTCCGCGCGGAGACGCTCGCGGCGCGGCTCCGGATCCGCTGGCGTGGTGCACCCATGGCCCGCGGGAGTCTATCGCTCGTCCGGATCGGGAGCTGTGGCTCCGCGCGCAGGTCGCTCGAAGACCCGCTGGCGCTTGCTCTCGGCAAAGCCGAGGGCGGCGTAGAAGGCGGCGGCATCGTCGCGACGCACGTTGGTGCGCACCCGGATCTCCCCCAAACCACCCTCCGCCGCCCAACCCGCCACCGCGTCGACGAGCCGCCGGCCCGATCCGCGCCGACGCGCTCCGGCCGCCACGACCAGCGCCACGATCTCGGCCCGCTCGTCGCCGAGAAGCCCGCGCCGCCGTTGCCCGTGGATGAAGCCGAGGAGCTCCCCGGCCTCGTCCTCCTCGATCAGGACGATGTCGTCCTCGCTGCCTGCGAGCGCCGTCAACCGGCTCGCGAGCGCCGCGTCCGAGACCGCGTAGCCGAGCTCGGCGGCCAACGGGGCCAACGCGACGGCATCGTCTTGACGAGGAGGTCGAAGGCGCATCGTCGGGCATGCAGTCTAGCCCGTTCCACACGCCTCTCACCGCGTCGGGGGCCGAGACCGCGTGCTAGCATCCGCCCGGCGTGGCGACGCCCCCCGAACATCCCCCGACTGCAGACGCGAGGACGGAAGCGAGCATGGACGACGTGCAGCGTGAGAGCCTCGAGCTCGACGTGGTCTTCGTCGGCGCCGGCCCGGCCAGCCTGGCTGGCGCCTACCACCTCGGACGCCTGATCGAGCGCCACAACGAGCGGGTCTCGGCCGGGAACGGCCGATTGGAGCCCGCCATCGCCGTCCTCGAGAAAGGGAAGGAGATCGGCAGCCACGCCCTCTCGGGAGCCGTCTTCGATCCGCGGGCCCTGCGCGAGCTCTACCCGGATCGCTGGCGGGACGCCCCGCTCGAGGGCGAGGTCTCGGACGAGGAGCTCCTCTGGTTGACGCCCGCCCGCGCCCTCTCCCTGCCGATCCCGCCCATGCTCGAGAACGAGGGGAAGTCGGTGGTCGCTCTCGGCAAGCTGGTCAAGTGGATGGCCGCCCGGGTCGAGGAGGTCGGTGTCGACGTCTTCTGCGAGTTCCCGGCGACGCGGGCGCTGCTGGAGGGCGACCGCGTGGTGGGAGTGCGCACCGGAGATCGCGGCATCGGACACGACGGCGAGCGCAAGGCCAACTTCGAGCCCGGCGTCGACATCCTGGCCCCGGTCACCGTCCTCGGCGAGGGCCCGCGGGGAACGCTGACGAAGCAGCTGGACGAAGCGTTGGGGCTCTCCACCGGGAGCAATCCACAGACCTACGCCATCGGTCTCAAGGAGATCTGGCAGCTCCCGGAGGGCCGCGTGCGCCCCGGGCAGGTCATCCACACGATGGGCTTCCCTCTCGGGATGGGGACCTTCGGCGGCGGCTTCGTCTACGGCATGACGGGCGACCAGCTGATCGTCGGACTGGTCGTGGGTCTGGACTACCGCAACCCCTGGCTCGACCCGCACGAGGAGTTCCAGCGCTTCAAGACCCACCCGCGCATCGAGCGCCTGCTCGCGGGCGGCGAGATGGCTTTCTACGGCGCCAAGGCGATCCCCGAGGGCGGCTGGTGGGCGATGCCGCGCTGTCACGGTGACGGCTTCCTGGTGATCGGCGACTCCGGCGGGTTCTTGAACAGCCAGCGGCTCAAGGGCATCCACCTGGCGATGAAGTCGGGGATGCTGGCCGCGGAGACGATCTTCGAGGCGATGACGGAGGGAACGGTCGACGCCGGCGCCCTCGCTCGCTACGCCGAGAAGGTCGAAGGGAGCTGGATCAAGGAGGAGCTCTGGCCGGTGCGCAACTTCCACCAGGCCTTCGAGAAGGGGGCGCTGGGCGGCATGCTGCAGGCGGGCCTCGGTATGCTGACCAACGGACGCGGCTGGGGGCTCTTCGACCGCCTGCGCACTGAGCCCGGACACGAACGCCTGCGGCGGCTCGACAACCCCCTCGACGCCCCGCCGCGCAAGCCGGCGCCGGTCGAGAAGGACGGCGAGCTCACCTTCGACAAGCTCGCCGACGTCTACAACTCCGGCACCGCCCATCACGAGGACCAGCCGGCCCACCTGCACGTGCACGACACCGACGTCTGCCTGTACCAGTGCACGCCGCAGTACGGAAACCCCTGCGAGCGCTTCTGCCCGGCCAACGTCTACGAGATGGTCGCCGACGCGGAGTCGCCCACCGGCCGGCGCCTGCAGATCAACTTCTCCAACTGCGTGCACTGCAAGAACCTGCGACATCATGGACCCGTACCAGATCATCACCTGGGTGCCTCCCGAGGGAGGCGGCGGACCCAACTACGGTCGCATGTAGGCAGCCGGCCGCTCAGCCGCTTCCACCCGTGACGGCGGGACTGGCGGTCGCCGGTCTCGACCGATTCTCCAGGTCGCGCGCCACGGCCAGGGCGACGCGCCGGGCCAGCAGCTTGGCTCCGTCCGCGTTGAGGTGGCAGCAGTCGTCGGCCCAGAGGATCTCCGGGTGGTCGGCGAACAGGCGGCGCAGGTCGTGGAACCGGACGCCGTCACGGCGCAGCGTCCGACCGGCGGCCGAGAGCGCCGGGTAGGCGTGACGAACCGCCCAGCCTCCGGTTCCCGGACCGGCGGGACCGATGGCCAGCGCCGTCTCCTCCCGTCCCATGGGCTTGGCTCCCTCGTCGTACTGGTTCGGCTGGAGGAAGTGGAGGTAGACCCCTCCCGAAGCCGTGACGATCCGGTCCATCAACCGGGAGGAGCGCTCCCAGACCTCCGTCTCCAGTTGGAAGAGGGCCTCCTCCGAGCCGGGCGGCGGCAGGCCATGGTCACGGAACGAACGGTTTTCGGCGGTGGCGGTCTCCCACCGGCGGCGCCAATCCCCCTCGCGATGCGCGATCGCACGGTCCGCCACACGCCAGGCGAGGTGGCACAGCGGGCTGAGGCTCCATGGGGACCGCTCGAGCGCACCGGCCAGCCCAACTCTCCGATCGTGCCACCTCCTCGCTTCCGCCAGGGCTCCGAGCGCTTCGAGGTCGGGGATCGTGCGCATCCGCTCATCCCACCGGAAGGGGTACGTCGGGTCGAGTCCCTCCTCGAAGCCGTCGTAGGGCAGCGCCACCTCGTTGAAGCCGTCGAGGTTGATCACGACGTCGAAGTGCTCGCCTCGAACCAGCGCGTAGTTGAGCAGCATCAGCTGCTGGGGCTGTTTGTACGCGCTCAGCGCGAAGTTGTCGACGAGAACCGGGCGGCCGGTGGCCAGCTGGAGGCGGCGTGCGATCTTCGCCCTGCCTCGGACCCAGAGGTCCATCGCCACCGATCCGCCGAAGATGCCGACACGCAGAGCGCTCGGGTCGAACCGATCGTGCTCCGCAGCCGCCGGCAATCCGTACGGCCCCAGAGCTCCTCCCCAGTCCGAAGCCGGATCGACGACGAAGCCCAGATACGGATGGACCGCCTGCCACGGATGGGCCGCCGGGACCGAGCCGTCCGTGGTTTCGATCCGGTCGAGCGGATCGGACGCCGACACCGAGGCTCGGCGCCGCGCGCCGAGGCCGGGCGTCCAGGGAATCCCATCGACGGTCGACACCCCGCACCAGGCGCCGACCTCAGCGGCCAACCAGCCCACGAGCAGCGCGAGCAGAGCCTGCGCACGGCTGCGTGGGATCCCTCCGCGGACCCTCCGTCCCACCGTGACCTCCCCAGGCGATCGCGAGCGTCGCCTCCCTCACTTCCGGTGGACCGACGCTAGCACGGCGCGGCGGCTACGGCGCCGTGACCGCCTGCGACGACCACGCCATCCCGTCGGGCTCGCGACCGGCACGAAGCAGCCGGCGTGTGGCCCGGGTGGCGGGATCGATCTCGGCGATGACGTCGGCGTTGGCGTGGGCGACCCAGGCGCGGGTTCCACCGGCGTCGACGACGACGCCGATGGGGACGGGGCTGTCCCCGAACCGGTCGCCGAAGAGGCGGCCCTCCGTCCGGCCCTCCCCGACCTCGGCCTGGAAGCGGACCAGCTCCCGCAGAGCGGCGGTGTCGAACACCGCGATCTCGCCGGAACGGGCGTTGGTGACCAGAACGCGGTCGTCGACGGCGCGCGCCCGGATCGGGAAGCCGGCACTGGGCAAGCTCGCCAGGGGCTCGAGCGTGGCGGTGTCGAGGACGCTGACGCGGTCCGCTTCCCGATTGGTGACCCAGAGCTGGGCGCCGTCCGCGGCGAGGTCGATCCCCTCGGCGCCCTCGCCCGTCGGGACGTTGCGTACCAACGTCCCCGCTGTCAGGTCGAGCACGGAGACCGAGCCCGAGCCGATGTTGGCCACGTAGGCGCGGGTCCCGTCCGGCGCCACGGTCACCATGTGCGAGACCTCCTGGCCCGTTTCGATCCGCTTCTCCACCGTCCCCGCCTCGACGTCGACCACCAGCAGCGCGCCGAGGCCCTCACAGGTGACGGCGGCCCGCCGCCCGTCGAGCCACGCGATGCCGTGGGGTCGCGCCGCCTCCGGCAGCTCGAGTGTGCGCACGACGCGGGCTCCCGGCACGTCGACCAACGTCAGGGTCGAGCCCGGCGCCTCGCCCGTCCCGTAGTTGCTGACCAGGACCAGCGAGCCGTCCGGCGATGCCCCGACCTCGTGCGGACCCGTTCCCGTCGGCAACGTCGCCGCCACCTCCCCGGTGGCGAGATCGATCAGCGACACCGTCGCCTCGGCCTTGTTGGCGACGATCAGGGTGTCGGCGGCGAGGGGGGAGGCGAGGAGGAGCAACGAGACCGCAGCGAGAGGCTGGCGCATGACGGCCCAGGATACCCCGCACTCCACTCTGTCGTTCCGAACGAACGTGAGGAACCTCAGCGCGGAGCGCCGCAGCCCGCCGAATGGACCGGATGAAGCGCCCAGAGGCCTGCAAGCCTCGAGCGCTTCATCCGGTCCTGTCTTGCCCTCCTCGCAACCGAGCTGAGGTCCCTCACTCCGTTCGGGACGACGGTGGGCGTGTCTACTCGTCCCGCTCGCCCCGCCCTGTCAGCTCCGCGGCCCGCCGGGCGACCCGCGCCAGCTCCTCGACCTGCTCCTGTCCGCGGGACTCGCGGGCGAGGTCGTCGGCCGCGCGGGCCAGCCGGTCGAGGTCGCCCTCGCGGGCCCAGTAGGTGCCCTTGAGGAGCTCGGCGAGCTCGGCGACGGTGCCGGCGAGGCGCAGGGACCGCGGGGCTCGGCGCCAGCTCTCTGCGAGCTCGCCGGCGGTCAGGTCGCGGGCCAGCTCCTCCCAGCGGCCGGTCTCGGCGGAGCGGTAGCGCAGCCGGAGCGTCGCCACGACGTCGCGGTCGCGGACCCGGTCGCGCAGCTTGACCTCGTAGAGGGCCGTCACGTGGTGCCCGGCACCGATCTCGCCGGCGTCGACGGAGTCGTTGCGGAAGTCCCGATCGGCGATGTCCCGGTTCTCGTAGCCCAGCAGCCGGTAGCGCTCGACCACCGCCGGGTCGAACTCGACCTGCGCGCGGGCCTCCTCCGCGACCGTCACCAGGGTGCCGGCGAGGTCGTCGACGAAGACGCGGCGGGCCTCGTCGAGCGTGTCGACGTAGTGGTAGCGGCCGTCGCCGCGGTCGGCGAGCTGCTCCATCAGCAGGTCGTTGTAGTTGCCCATGCCGAAGCCGATGGTGGTCAGCTCGACGCCCTCGCGCGCCCAGCGGCCGATGCTCTCGAGGATCGAATCCGGACCGGTGGCGCCGACGTTGGCGACACCGTCCGAGCAGAGGATCACCCGGTGCAGGGCTCCCTCGCGCCAGGAGCGCTGGACGAGGTCGTAGGCCAGGCGCAGACCCTCCTCCGCGTTGGTCGAGCCGTCCGGCCGCAGCCAGTCGAGGGCGCGCAGGATCTCGCGCCGGTCGGAGGTCGGCGGCAGGACGACGCGGGCCGTGCTGCCGAAGGTCACGAGACCCACCTCGTCGCGCGGACCGAGCTCGTCGAGAAGCAGCTCGAGGCTCCGCTTCACGAGCCCGAGGCGGTTCTCCTGCGCCATCGAGCCGGAGGTGTCGACCGTGAAGACCAGCTGCACCGGCGGCCGCTCGCGGCGCAGCACGTCGCGCGCCCGCAGTCCGAAACGCAGCAGCTGGTAGCGCGGGCTCTCGCCGTAGGGCGTGGGCGCCCCTTCCGCGACCAGCTCGAAGTCGCCTCGCCGCGGCGCCGGGTCGCCGTAGTCGAAGGCGTTGACCAGCTCCTCGACCCGCACCGCGTCGCGCGGCGGCAGGGCCCCGCGATCGACGTAGGACCGCACCAGGGTCCACGACCCGGTATCGACGTCCAGCCCGAACGTCGAGAGCGCGTCGTCCTCCGTGTCGACGAACGGATTCTCCCCGTAGGACCCGAAGAACATGTCCCCGTACGCCTGCTCGTTCGGCTCCGCCGTCCCCCCGGTCGACGGCGCAGCCTGCCCGCCGGTGTAGCCCAGAGCCTTCAGCTGTTCCTCGTACCTCCGCTCCTGCTGCCGGGCCTCTTCAGGCACTTCCACCTTCCGCGCCCTCGGCTTCGGCGCCTCCACGCGCATCTCCTCGTTAGCCAGCCACTGAGAGTCCTGGCTCTGCATGTCGACAGAATCGAGCGACCAGCGCGCAGCCTGATCGAGCGTCGACGAAGGCTCGCGAGCAGGCGGCGCCTCCGGAACGTCCAGCGGTTCCGCCTCGGCCTCGGCCCTTCAACCCTCTCGCCGAGCACCGGGCTCTCGACTGCGTTGACGATGCTCCGCTGAGCCCTCGGATCTCGACGTCTTCCGAGTCCCGCCCGATCCCGGTGCCGGCTCGCCGAGACCGTCTCGTCGAGCAGCTGGCCCTCGGAGATCGCGGTGATCAACTCCTCTGGATTCACCGGAGAGTCACGTCGATCGCCGTCGCACGCTCCGCGCGGATCTCCACCGCCGGGTAGGTCACGCGCTCGAAACCCTCGAGCCCGAACTCGGCGCTCCAGCGCCCGGGATCAGACCGAGGAAGAGGTCGCACGGCCTGGGCACGGTGGTCTGTACGAAGGACCGACCGCCGGCGTCCGGCCGACGGTCACCACGACACCGGGAGTGCCACGCTTCCGATCGTCGGTGACCCGCACATCCAGCTCGCCCAGTCCTGCGGCCGCCACGTCATCCTCCCGGATTCCGCGGGTCTTCGAGTCTCCTTCCACGAACTCGGTGACTGTAGACGTCTCTCGCATCATCTGCCGGGCCAGCAGCCCGCCTCCGACGAGGAGGACGACGGCGGCGGCGAGCTTCCACCAGGGGGTGGAGGAGCCGCGGTCGCCGGCGCCGGCTCCGAGGTCTTCGGGGATCTCGTCGACGATGCTCTCGAGCAGGTCCGGCGGCGGGACGGGCTTGGGGCCCGCGGTCAGGCGCTCTTCGATCTCACGAACGGCACGGTTGGAACGGGTCACGATGGGTCCTCCAGGGCCAGGGCCAGGCGGGCCATGGCGCGTTGCAGTCGCTTGCGGAGGCCGACGGCGGTGATGCCCTGCTCGGCGGCGATCTCGCGGACGGGGCGCTCGCCCCAGTAGTGGGCGGTGACGGCGTAGCGGAGCTCCTCGGGCAGGGCCAGGACGGCGCGCCGGAGGCGTTCACCGTCGGCGGCCAGCCCGGCGTCGGCCTCGGGGCCCGGGGCCGGATCGGGCTCGGCCTCGAGCACCGGATCGGGCGCGGCCTCGACCCGCCGCGGTCGCCGCACGTGGTTCAGGAACGTGTTGTAGGCGATGCGGTAGAGCCAGGTCGAGAAGGCCGAGCCCCCTCGGAACCTGGAGAGCGAGGCCCAGGCCTTGCGATAGGTTTCCTGGGTCAGGTCCGCCGCCAGCTCCCGATCGCCTCCGCAGAGGCGGAAGAGCGAGGCGTAGACCCCTTCGTAGGTGATCGCGGCCAACTGCTCGGCCGCCCGCCGGTCGCCTCGGGCGACCAACGGCCAGAGCCCCTCTTCCCCGCTGGGAAGGGGCCCCGTCGACGGTTCGGACGGCTGTTTCATCGGCTCCACGCACCATTAGACACGCCAACCCCCCGGTCCGTAACCACCGCGTGCCGATGCTAGGCTCCCGAGCTGGCGTGTACCAGGACTACTACGGCTTCCGCGAGCCGCCCTTCAACATCACCCCCGACCCCCGGTTCCTCTTCTTCAGCCACCACCACCGGGAGGCCTTCAACCACCTCCTGTTCGGTATCAAGGAGCGCAAGGGGTTCATCCAGATCACCGGCGAGATCGGGGCCGGCAAGACGACGCTGTGCCGGGCCCTGCTCGAGCAGCTCGGGCCGGAGTACCGGACGGCCCTGGTTCTCAATCCGAAGATGACGAGCACGCAGCTGATCCGCACGATCCTCGGTGAGCTCGGCCTCGACAACCGCGTGAACGACCGCGTGGCGCTGCTCGAGCGGCTGAACGGGTTCCTGCTCGATCGGGCGCGGGCGGGCGAGGAGGTCTTGCTCATCCTCGACGACGCCCAGGCGATGGAGCCCGACCTGCTGGAGCAGGTGCGGCTGCTCTCGAACCTCGAGACCAACGAGCGCAAGCTGCTGCAGATCGTCCTCATCGGTCAGCCGGAGCTCCGTGAGACCCTGAACCGGATCGAGCAGCTGCGCCAGCGCATCACCGTGCGCTATCACCTCCGGCCCCTCGATCTGCAGGAGACCGCCTACTACATCCACCACCGCCTGCAGGTCGCCGGCGCCGACGGACGGCCGGTCTTCGGCCGCTGGGCCATTCGCGCCGTCCACTGGCACTCCCGGGGCGTGCCGAGACTGATCAACGCCATCTCCGACAAGACCCTGCTGGCCGGCTACGTCGCCCAGACCGACCGGCTGCGCTGGAAACACGTGCGCCGCGCCGTGCGCGAGCTCGAGGGGGACGTGGCGTGAGCCTGATCCACGACGCCCTGGCGCGGGCGCGGGAGGAGAGGCGGCCCGCCGCGAGGCCCTGGCCCGCGGCGAGTCGCCGGCGTCGACGGTGCCGCCCGCCCACTACCGCTTCCGCTCGCCCCTGTGGACCGCCGGCCTGCTCGTCGCCGCGGTCCTCGTCGGCGGCGTGGCCCTCGGTCTCTGGTGGGCCGGCCGGGGCACGCCGGCCGCCCACGAAGGCCCCGACGCCGCCATCGCCCCCCAGGCGCTTCCGAGCCGATCCGAGCGCCCAGGCACCGCCGCCGCTCCGCTTGCCGAGGCACCCGCCGACGCGGTCCTCCTCGAAGGCCGGAAGACAGCGCCTCGCCGCCGGACGGCGGACCCACGCCGACGGCGGCGGGGACCGCAGCCGCCCCACCCTCCCGACGGGCTCCGCCGAGCGGCCAGACCGTCGCCTCCGTCGCGCCGGAGGCTCGTGCCCTCCGACCGCCTGCCGGCGCCGGCGGCGGCGGAGACCGACCGCCGAGCCTCGCCGGCGGCCTCCGCGGGCTTCGCGGGCTCGCGGGCGGAGCTGGGCTCGGGCGCGCGCTCGAGCTGCAGGGCGTCGTCTGGAACACGCGCTCGCCGTCGGCGGTGATCAACGGCACCCTCGTGGAGCCGGGGGACAGCGTCGAGGGGTTCGAGCTCCTCCGCATCGAGCCGCGCGTCGCGGTGCTCTCCGACGGGCGCCGTGAGATCACGCTGAGACTGGGCCCCGACGGCGGCTGATCGGCTCGAACGCGAAACGGCCCCGCCGAGGCGGAGCCGTGAACGCCGGCGAACGGACCGACGCCTACAGGCGGATGACGTTGGTGGCGTGCGGCCCCTTGGGCCCTTCACCGATCTCGAAGGACACGCGGTCGCCCTCGGTCAGGGTGCGGAAACCCTCCGCCACGACTGCGGAGTAGTGGACGAACACGTCCGAGCCGTTCTCGCGCGCGATGAATCCGTAGCCCTTCGCGTCGTTGAACCACTTCACGGTACCGACTTCGGCCATCTCACCTGCTCCTTCCGGGAATTGCGCAGAATTCTGGCATCCGAGTCGCAGGCACGCAAGGCGACGACGCTCCGACCGCTGGTATCATGCCCACCCGCCCATCCACCCCGCGGAGGTACCGCCATGGCCCTGCCGAAGTTCACCATCGGCATCGAGGAGGAGTACCAGATCATCGACCCGGAGACCCGGGAGCTGAGGTCCTTCGTCCAGGAGTTCCTCGAGCAGGGGCGTCTCGTCTTGAAGGACCAGATCAAGCCCGAGCAGCTGCAGTCGCAGATCGAGGTGGGGAGCAAGATCTGCCACTCGATCGCCGAGGCACGCGACGAGCTCGCCCACCTGCGCCGCACCGTGCGGGACGTGGCGCGCAACAACGGGCTGGTCATCGCGGCGGCGAGCACGCACCCCTTCTCGCGCTGGACCGAGCAGGAGGTCACGCCCAACGAGCGCTACGTCAAGCACCAGTCCGAGATGGCCGAGCTCGCCCGCCGACTCCTCGTCTTCGGCATGCACGTCCACGTCGGCATCCAGGACAAGGACCTGATGATCGACGTCATGGACCAGGCGCGCTACTTCCTCCCCCACCTGCTCGCCCTCTCCACCAGCTCCCCGTTCTGGCACGGGCGCGAGACCGGCCTGAAGTCGTACCGCTCCGTCGTCTTCGGCGCCCTCCCGCGGACCGGCCCGCCGCCCGCCTTCACCTCCTGGCACGAGCACGAGACGTTCGTCGACACCCTGGTGGCGACCCACTGCATCGAGGACGCCACGCGCATCTGGTGGGACATCCGCCCGCACCCCAAGTTCCCGACGCTGGAGTTCCGGGTCTGCGACCTCGGAACGCGGATCGAGGAGGCGGTCTGCCTCGCCTCCCTCATCCTGGCCATCGTCGCCAAACTCGTGCTGCTGCGTGAGCGCAACCAGTCGTGGCGCCGCTACATCCACCACCTCATCGAAGAGAACAAGTGGCGCGCCGTGCGCTGGGGAGCCCAGGGACGGCTGCTCGACTTCGGCCGCCGCGCCGAGGTGCCGATGCAAGACCTCGTCGAGGAGCTCATCGAGTGGCTCGACGACGTCGTCGACGAGCTCGGCGTGCGCGACGAGGTCGCCTACGCGCGGACGATCTGCGCCCAAGGCACCAGCGCGGATCGTCAGCTCGCCGTGTACCGGGAGACCGGCGATCTCCAGGCGGTCGTCGACCACCTGGTGGAGGAAACCACCGCAGGTCTCTAGGGGTAGTAGCCGCGCAGCGCCCGCACCGCGAGGCCCGGGCGCGCGACCGTGACCTCGACCGTCCGGAGCTCCTCGCCGCCGCCCTGGGGCGCCTGGTAGGCCAGCAGGTAGCGGGAGCGCAGCTCCTGCTGGATGGTCGTCGCCGCCCGGCCGAGATCGTCCGGTCCGTCGAGGAGGAAGAGCCTGCCGCCGGTGAGCTCGGCGAGGCGCTCCAGGTTGCCGCGGGCGGCGCGCTTGACGCCCGACTTCAGGGCGATTCCGTAGACGGTCACGCCCGCCGCGTTGGCGTAGCGCGCGGCCTCCTCGAAGTCGAAGCGGCTCTGCCGGTCCTCGCCGTCGGTCAGCAGCACGAGGGTGCGCTGACCGCTCGAGCCCTGCAGGCCGTAGACGGCGTGGACCACGCTGTCCCACAGGGCCGTCCCCCGACCCGCGGCGAGACCGGCGAGCCCCGCGGAGAGCGCGTCGAGGTCGTCGGTGAAGGCCGTGGCCTCGCGCGGCCGCTCGGCGAAGGTCATCACCGAGGCGCGATCCTCCTCGCGCAGCGTCGACTCGAAGAACTCCCGCGCCACGCGGCGCACGTCCGGCAGGTAGTCGGCCATCGACGCCGAGGTGTCGACCAGCACCGTGACCCAGAGGGGCAGGTCCTCGAGCCGTTCGAAGCGCAGGATGGTCTGCGGTTCACCGTCTTCGGCGATCCGGAACTCGTCGGCGTCGAGATCGAGTACCGGGCGGCCGGACCCGTCGAGCACGCTGGCGAAGACCTCGACGAGGCGCACGTCGAGCTCCTCGCTGTAGTCGGCGGTCGAGACCAGCACCAGGTCCTCGGCGGTCGTACCGTCTCCGAGGTCGCCACGGCCCGCAGGTAGCCCGCGTCGGGCTCGATCTCCAGCGGGTAGACCCACGGCTCCTGATAGAGCGTCGCGACGCGCCGTTCACCGACGAAGAGCTCGACGGTCTCGACGCGCTCGCCCTCCGGGGCGTACCTCGACCCGAGCCCGGACCGGGCCCGGGGCGGCCCCGCCCGGCCGGGGGTCGACCCAGCGCACGGCCAGGGCGTGCCGCCCCGGGTTGACGACGACCTCGTCGGTCGCGAGCTCGGACCCGTCGGCCGCCAGCGCCACCACACGCACCGCGTGGCGTCGCGGCAACCGCCCCAGGTCGAGCTCGACGCCGTACGGAGGCCGCGTCTTGGTGAGGATCTTCTTCTCGTCGAGGTAGAAGGCGACCTTCTCGATGCCGTCGCCGGCGGTCTCGGCCTCGAAGCGCTGCAGGCCGCCGGTCAGATCGCGGTCCCGCCGGCCCACGAAGCGGATGCTCGCCGGCTCGCCGCCGCCCGCGGAGAGCGTCTCCTCCACCGCCGCCACCACGTCGCCCGGGAGCTCCACGGCGTCGGGCATGCCGGCCACGGCCGGCACCTCGACCTCCCGCTCGTCGCGGAAGACCCGGCCGCTGCCGAGGTCCTCGAGCTTGACGATCCAGGTGTAGGTGCCGGGGCGCAGGTAGCGCTCGAAGACGAGCGGCACGGCGTCGCCCTCGAGCCGCTCCTCGGGCACGTCGAAGCGGTATCGGAAGGACTCGAAGAGCTCGTCTCCACGCAGTACCTCGCCGGTGAGCTGGAAGCCGTACGACTCCCGGTCCCCCGCCGCCACCGGCGTCGCCGCCTCGCGCGGCACGCTCAGCAGGCCCCGGGCGACGACCCGCTGGCGGTAGGGCTCGGGGAACTCCAGGCGGAAGATCGCGTCGAGAGGCTCGCGATCCTCTCCGACGTCGGTCGAGAAGGCGTTGAAGCCGAGCAACCACTCGGGGTCGGGGTTCTTCGGCGGTGAGGCGGCCTCGGCGGAGAGGATTCCGTAGTCGCGCACGATGCGCTCCATCGAATCGAGGAAGTCGACCACGTCCTGCCACACCTCGCCGCAGTACTGCAGGAGCCAGGCGCGGAACTGCGCCTCCTGGTCCGGCATGTCATCCTCTTCGTGAAGCTTGGGCAGGAGCACCTCGTAGCCCTCCGCCGGGTTCCACATGCGGAAGGGTCCGCCGGCGAAGCGCTGGTAGAAGAGGATCTCGACCGAGGAGCCGAGCCGTTCCGAGTACCCGTAGGTCCACAGCTCCATCGGCCAGGTCAGGACGCCGCAATCGGTCGCCATGACGTCGCTCGGATCCCCGTTGAGCACGTAGACGGCGGCACGGTGGTCCTGCCAACCCTCGCCGTAGCGATCGCGCGCCACGTCCAGGCGCTGGTAGTAGCGGATACGGAACTCGTTGTCCTCCGTGCCGGGTGTGGGGTCCCGGGCGGCCCAGAAGGACCGGATGAAGGCCGTCCGCTGGTGGTCCCGCTCGAGATCGAGGAAGGCCTTGCGCTCGTTGCGCGAGATCAGCGGCCGCACGTCGTCGAGCCACTGCGCGTGCTCCTGCGACAGGTCCGCCCGCCTGGCTGCGCCGGCGGCGGGGGACAGCGCCAGGCACACCAGGGCGAAGACGAAGAGACGCCGCACGCCCTCGAGCCGCTTGCAAGCCGGGTGCCGGGGACGGGGCGGATAAGATCGCGACCTCCCGATGAGCTCCTGGGTGCAAGCGGTGAGCGACTGGCTGTGGGGGCCTCCCATGCTCGTGACGGTCCTCGGCACGGGACTGTACCTGGCATGGCGGCTGCGGGGGATCCAGCTGCGCGAGCTCCCCGCGGCGGTGCGCGACCTCCGGCGGAGGCCGGAGGCGTCCGACGAAGGGGACATCTCGCCCTTCGCGGCGCTGATGACCTCGGTGGGCGGCATCGTCGGCAACGGCAATCTGGCGGGTGTGGCCACGGCGATCACCGCCGGCGGCCCCGGCGCCCTCTTCTGGATGTGGATCTCGGGGCTCGTGGGGATGGGCACGATGTTCGCGGAGTGCGCCCTGGCCGTGCGTTGGCGCCGCCGGGGCGACGACGGCCTCTGGGTCGGCGGCCCGATGTACTACATGCGGGACCGGCTCCGCTGGCCGGGTGTGGCTGCGTTCTTCGCCGCCGGTCTCGCTGCGAAGACGCTCCTCGCAACGACCACGGTGCAGAGCCACTCGATCGCTTCCGTGGTCGGCGCCCGGCTCGGCTGGCCGCCGATCGCCAGCTGTGGGGTCCTGGCGCTGGTCACGGCCGCGGTCGTGCTCGGCGGGCTGCGCAGCATCGCCCGCGCCTCGGAGCTTCTCGCGCCGCTCATGGGGCTCCTCTATCTGGCCGGCTCCGCGGCGGCTCTCTGGATCTTCCGCGAGCGGCTCGGCGAGGCCCTGACGCTCGTCTTCGAGCACGCCTTCACGCCGATGGCGGCGACGGGCGGCTTCCTCGGCGCCGGCGTCCGCGAGGCGTTGCGCTTCGGCCTCGCCCGCGGCGTCTACTCGAACGAGGCGGGGACCGGCTCCGTTCCCATCGCCCACGCGTCGGCTCGCACGGCCGACCCGCACCGGCAGGGCCGGATCGCCATGCTCGGCGTGCTGCTGGACACGCTCGTCGTCTCCTCGGCCACGGGCCTCGTGCTGTTGGCGAGCGGCGTCTGGAGCTCGGGACTGAACTCGACGGCGCTGACCGCCAAGGCCTTCGGCGCCGGCCTGGGCGACGGCGGCGCGCTGCTGGTCCTCCTCTCCTCGGTGCTCTTCGGGTTGTCGACCCTGATCACCTGGGCCTTCTACGGCGAGCAGTGCGCCGCCTACCTCCTCGGCCCCCGCGCCCGGCTGCCCTACCGCTGCCTCTACTGCATCGCGATCCTCGGCGGCTCGCTCGCCGGGGCGCGCGCCATCTGGGCGTGGGGTGACCTGCTCAACGGCGTCATGGCCCTGCCGAACCTGATCGCCCTGCTCTTCCTCGGCGGCGAGCTGGCCCGCCGGACCTTCGGCAAGACCACGGAGGCAGGATGAGCGATCTCACGTGGGTGCAGTGGTTCGAGCCCTGGATCGAGCGCGTCTCCGACCGCCCGGGGCTGCGGATGCTCATCATCCTCGCGGTCGCGCTCGTCGTCGCGAAGCTGGCGGCCTGGCTGGTCGGCGCCGTGGCACGCGGCTGGGCGGCTCGGACGAAGACGGACTTCGACGACCGGCTGGTCGAGATCCTGCACCGGCCGATCTTCGTCTCGGTCCTCCTCGCCGGCTTCTGGCTCGCCGCGGTCCAGGTCGACCCGCAAGGCTGGCCGCGGCGGCTGCTGGTCGGCGTCCTCACCAGCGTCGCCATCCTCGTCTGGCTGGTCTTCGCGCTCCAACTCGCCGGCCTGCTGCTGGGGACGCTCTCCTCGGCGGGGCGCCGGTTCGGCTGGGTCGACCAGCGGACCCTGCCGCTGTTCGACAATCTGGCCAAGGGGCTGCTGATCGGCGC
The DNA here is from genome assembly GCA_041394745.1 of Thermoanaerobaculia bacterium. GTDB lineage: Bacteria > Acidobacteriota > Thermoanaerobaculia > Multivoradales > JAHEKO01 > JAWKHP01. The sequence continues at coordinate 83,399 of JAWKHP010000012.1, forward strand.
CGCCGTCTACTTCCTCTTCCTGGCCTGGGGTGTCGACGTGGCCGGGTGGATGGTGTCGGCCGGCGTCGTCGGGATCGCCGTCGGCTTCGCGGCCAAGGACACTCTCGCCAACCTCTTCTCCGGCCTCTTCATCCTCGCCGACGCGCCCTACAAGCTGGGGGACTTCATCGTCCTCGACACGGGGGAGCGCGGCGAGGTGACCCACATCGGGCTGCGCAGCACCCGCATCCTCACCCGCGACGACGTCGAGATCACGATTCCCAACGCCGTCATCGCCGGCTCGAAGATCACCAACGAGAGCGGGGGCCCGGCGGCCAAGCAGCGCCTGCGCGTGAAGGTGGGCGTGGCCTACGGCTCGGACATCGACCGGGTGCGCGCGATCCTCACCGAGGTCGCCCTGCGCGAGGAGCTGGTCGTGGAGCAGCCCGAGCCCCGGGTCCGGATGCGCGGCTTCGGCGACTCGAGCCTCGACTTCGAGCTCCTCTGCTGGGTCGAGCTGCCGGTCCAGCGGGGACAGGCCCTGGATCAGCTCTACACGGCCGTCTACAAGCGCTTCCAGGCGGAGGGCGTCGAGATCCCCTTCCCCCAAAGGGATGTCTGGATCCGGGCCGCCGGATCGGCCGGCGAGCCGCCGGAGTCATGACCCTGTCATCCACCTGCCTCTAGGCTCCACACTGCGACGGAGGGGATCGTGGCCGAAAGCGAAGCGACAGAGAAGGGGCGACCGCGCACCATCCTGCTGGTGCAGTCGAACGAGGCACTGCGGACGGCGTCGCGCGAGCTCCTGGAGGGGTTCGGGCACGAGGTCCTGACGGCGGCCGACTCGCGAGAGGCCCTGGAGAGTGCCGCCGGACATCCGCGAGTCATCGATCTCGCCGTGGTCGAGGCCTTTCCGCGCAGCGGCTCCGGCCTGGACTTGATCCGCGCCCTGCGCCGCGATCGGCCGCAGCTCCGCGCGCTCCTCTTGAGCGCGTTCGGCGAGGATCCGGAGCTCCGCGCGGCCGTGGAGAGGCGGGAGGCGGTGACGCTGGCGGTGCCCTTCTCCACTGCCGGCCTGCGCCACGCCGTCGCGGCGGCCCTCGGGACGCCGGCCCCGGCGACCGTTCACCGGCTCGCCGCCCCCTCCCGGCCCGCCCGCCGTCGATCCGTGCCGGCCTGGGCTCTGGCGGCCGCGGCGACGCTGGCGGGCGTCGTGCTGCTCTTCCCCTGGCTCGACCGAGCGGCACCGCCGCCCCTCCGAGGCGCCCGGGAGCGGGACCGTGCGGTCCGCGACGATCCTCCCGGTCGACCCACGGGGCGAGCTCCAGGAGGCCCCGACACTCTGCGCTGGGAGAGCGTGCCGGGAGCCGCCTCCTACCGCGTCGACGTACGCGGCGTCGACGGGCGAGTGCTCTGGGAGGCGAAGAGCGACACGGCCGAGGTCGCCGTCGATCCCCTCGTGCTCTCCTTCGTTCCCGCCGTTCGCTACAGTTGGAGGGTCGAGGCGCTGGACGCGGAAGGAAGGCCGCTGGCCTCTTCGCCGCGAGTCTGGATCCTCGTCCGGCCTCCGAGCCCCCCCACGTCGTCCTCCCCGTAGAAACCCAGGAAGGTGGCCCCCATGTCGACCACACCTCGCAGACCGGAGACCCTCCGGATCGCTCTTCTCGCGACGCTCCTCCTGCTGCCGATGGGCCGCGCTGCGGCCGCGCGCGACACGCTCACGTTGCGGGTACACGACGCCATCGCACTGCCCGGCGGGCGCGCCGCCGTCGTCTTGCGGACCTACTCGCCGCGCCCCGTCGGAGTCGGCCAGATCTGCTTCCGGGCCGGCGCTCCCGCCGGTGGGCCCGCCACCGGGCCCTTCGCCGCCCTCGAGTCGTGGACGGTCTTTCCGGAGGGCGAGGACGTGCTGAGCGACGTCACCGTCCGGCAGGGGCCGGGCGGCATGGAGATCCTGGTGGACTTCGAGTCGCTCTCCGCGGCGGTCAACCGCTTCGACGGCCCGCTGGCAGTGTTCTTCTTCCAAGTCTCGGACGACGTCCAAGTGGGCCAGAAGTTCGAGCTCTCGCTGGACCTGCCGAATACCACTCTCTTCGATGCCTCGGGGCAGGCGATCGACATCGAGCCGCGGCCGGGGAAGCTCGAGATCCGCAGTCCCGCGGAGCGCTACCTCGCCGCCTTCGAGGGCGACGAGATCGAGCCGGGTGAGATCGCGGAGCTCGAGCTGCAGACCTACGAGCCCTTCGAGGTCGCCTCGGCGCACCTCCTGCTGCGCTATCGCAAGCGGCTGGCGGGCGGCAGCCCCGTCGTGCGAGTCGACAAGCGGCACGGCCGCCGGATGGTCGAGATCGACACGACCCGCTCCGGACGGATCGCGATCGACCTCTCTTCCCCCGATGCGAGCTTCAACACCGTGCCGGGAGGCATCGTCACGATCGCCCTGCCGACCCGGGGCGACGCCCGGGGCTCCTATCCGGTCAAGGTGATCCGCCGCCGCTCGTTCCTGGTGGACGCCGAGGGGCAGACGCTTCCCGTGCGGTTCCAGAAGGGCCGCGTCGTGGTGCGTCCCCGGCCGAACTGAGCCGTCGGACGGGCGCTCTCAGACCGCGCCGGCGGACCGTCGCCGGAAGAGCAGGACCAGCACGACCACCAGCATGCCGAGACCGACCCAGGTCCAGCGCTGCGCGGGGCTCGAGCCGGCCTCGAACACCGGGCCGCGGCCGCCCTCCAGGACGTAGGCGCTCCACACCTCCGGCCGGTTCCACTGCGCCGAGGCGCGCAGGCGCAGCTTGGCGTGGCGCAGCGCCGCGGCCGGGCTCTCCCCTCGGCCGAGGTAGTAGTAGAACTGCTCCATGAAGGTCGCGGTCGCTTCGTCGTCGACCCTCCAGAGGGTGGCGACGACCCCTTCCGCCCCTCCGGCCAGCAGGGCTCCGGTGAGCGTCGCCAGGGCCCGTCCGTCGAGCTCGCCGCCGAGAGCCGTCTGACAGCCGGCGAGCACCGCCAGGCGCCCGCCGAAGCGGCCCTGCGCCAGCTCGGCCGGGAAGACGAGACCGTCCTGCCCGGCGCCGGCCGACAGGACGACGGCGGGCCCGCGCTCCGAGCTCTCGTCGAGCAGGGTGTGCGCCGCAACGTGGATGACGGCGGCCTCCCCCGGAGGCAGCGACCTCAGGGCCGCCTCCGTGGCCTCGTCGCCGAAGAGAACTCGCGACTCTCCGGGGAGTGAGCGTGCCGCAGCCGCCAGCTCCCGCCGGGCCGCCGGAAGGGCACCGAGCTCGAAGCGGCGCTCGAGGGCCCGGGTGATCGCCTCGTCGGCCCCCCCTCCACCCTGGGGGTCGGCCAACCCGACGAGCCCGAGGCGCGGCTCCCGGTGGATCGGCGCGCGGAGGGTGACCAGAGAGCCGGTGGGCAGATAGGCGACTTCCGCCCGATCGATCAAGAGACCGGGCTCCGCCTCGCCCGGAAGGGAGAGAATCTCGAACGGCAGGTAGTGGAGCCGGCGGTCCGGTGCGATCCACCAGTGGGCGGCCGTCGCGTCGGCGAGGCCGTCGAGGAGCCGGGCCGACAGGGCCGCCACGTCCTCGGCCGGTGCCGGCTTCCCGGCCTCGAGCATCTCGTGTACCCGGGTCACGCGCGCCGACGTGTCCGCCGGGTCCTCGAACGTCTCGAGCACGATCCCGTTCGCGCCCGCGACCCAGCGGAGGATGCGATGGGAGGTGACCAGGAACTCGACGAGCATGTCCGGCCCGAGGGCGCCCCGCAGCTCGGCCACCGTCGGAGGGGCGCCCCGCGGGGCGCCGGCCGGCCCGAGCGCGTCGAGGAGGTCGCGGGCCTTGGCCCGATGTGCGACGGCGAGGGCCTCCCCTGCAGCGGTCGGACTCCCCGCGGCGGCCTCCTCCGCCAGCACCTCCGCCGCGGCCTCGTACGGCGCGCGGCGCGCGGCGAAGAACGTCCCCCGCCGCGCCGTGCCGAGATCCTCGCGGACGCTCTCGATGACGTCCATGGCGGCGCGGAATCTCTCCAGGGCGGCCGCGCGGTCGCCGTGGAGACGGGCCAGGCGGCCCAGACCCTCGAGGGCCGACCACCGGCCCTCGGCGGAGCCCGCCGCCTCCGCCAGCTCGAGGCACTGCGCCAGGATCTCCTCGGCCTCGTCCAGACGGCCGGCCTCGAGGAGCAGGGTGCCGAGGGAATAGAGGTCCTGGATCTCCTCGACCCGGTCACCGCTCTCCCGCGCCCGCTCCAGGGCCTGGCGGAAGGCCGCCTCGGCCGCCGTCGGATCCTCGTAGTTCAGCCACAGGGTGAGGCCGCGGTTGAGCAGCAGGTTGGAGAGCGCGGCCTGGTTTCCCTGCTCCTCGTAGAGGACGGCGGCGCGATCCAGGCGGTCCAGGGCGCGCACCGGATCTCCGAGATTCCGGTAGATCGTCGCCATGTTGGCCCACACGGCCGCCCGCCGGTCGGAGGAGAGGGCTTCGTCCTCCTCCAAGCCGGCGTACAGCGTGAGCGCCTCCTGGTAGGCGCCCAGCTTCTCCAGCACGACGCCGCGGTTGATCAGATTGGTGGCCCGGTAGGGTTCCGCCCACGGTTCCCCGGGCCGCTCGTCCGCCAGCGCCAACGCCTCGGCCTGGAGCTGCAGCGACTCCTCGTAGCGCCCGTGGGCGACCGTCAGCATGCCCAGGTTCGTCAGATTGGCCGCCTGACCCTCCGCGTCATCCCCCTCGCGGTTGATGGCGAGGGCCTCCTCGAAGGCCGCTTCGGCTTCGTCGGTGGACCCCGTCTGCTGCAGCACGAGGCCCAGGTTGTTCAGGGTCCGGCCCAAGCGCCTCGCGTCACCGAGATCGCGGCGCAGAGCGAGGGCCCGCCGGCACAGCTCCACGGCCTCGACATAGCGACCCAGGCCGTTGAGCAGCACGCAGGCGTTGTTGGCGGCCGTTGCGACGTCCTCGGCGCTCGAGTCTGCGCCGATCACCTGGCGGTAGGCCTCGAGCGCCTCTTCCAGGCGTCCCTCCTGGTGCAGGGAGCGGGCCTGGTCGAGGTCCTGGGACGCGGCCGGAGACAGGGCCGCGCACCAGAGCAGCCAGCCACCCGCGCAGAGAGTCCGCACCCGTCTCATCGTCACCCCTCGAGGATATCCGCGCCCCCTCCCGGTCGAGCCGGAAGGGGGCCGGGCTCGCGTCAGTCGCTACGTCCGCCGCGCACTGCGGCGGGGCGCGTGCCGTAGAGCCCCGTCAGATCGACCAGGGGCGTGCGTCCGTCGACGCTGTGGATCGCGATCGAGCCGATCGACGCCCCCGAGTTCTCGAGATCGACCAGCCAGGCCCGCAGCCGGTCCTCCACCGAGAGGTAGAGGTAACCGTCATCGCCGCCCGGGAAAGCTCGCCGCCATTCCAGGCGCAAGGACGTCGCATCCGCCGGCACCCGGCGCCACGCCGACTTGACCTTGGAACCGTCCCGGGATGCCGTGAGGCGCGCATCGTAGCCGCCGGGAGCCGGCCGTACCGCGAGAGAGAACGCGACGCCGCCGTCGGTCGTCAGCCCCTCCAGGACGACCATCTCCGCCGCCTTTCGGTCCTGCCGGAACTGCGGGTCGAGGCGGAAGAGGAGGTCGTAGGAGTCGGTCTCGGTGGTGGGCAGCTGAAGCACCTCACCGACCACCCGGTCCCAGTTGGTGGTCGAACCGGTCTCGAAGTTGTCCTGGAAGATCAGGGTGTAGGCCCCGGCGTAGAGCTCCCAGCCGAAGGCCTGGCGAGGGAACGACGCGAACGGAATCAGGGCCCAGCCGGAGAGACAGATGCCGAGCGCGGCGAAGAAGCGCATCCAACGGTTCATGAGTGATCCTCCCGAGACGGTCTGCCAGCCATGTTGGAGGGAGTCTCGCGAACCGGCGATTACACCCCAGTTACAGGGCGCCGGCCTCCGCACGGGAGACCCCTCCGGGCAGCTCGGGCGGTGTTTCGCGCCGCAGCCGCATCCGGTAGACCGGCCCGACGGGCTCCGCTTGCAGCTGCGGGAACAGGTCGTCGGGGGGCGCGTCGAAATAGACCGGCTGATCGCGGAGCCGGCGCAGCACCAGCCGCTGGAGAGAGGGGGCGTCGATCATGAACCGGTTCAACGCCGTCACGTCGGGGCGCTCGCCCTCGATCAGCTGGAGGTACTGGATGACCGGCACCGTGTCCCACCAACCCACGATCAGCGACTTCTCCTCGATCATCCCCAGGATCGTGGAGCCGCGCACGTAGGCGCTGGCATCGTCCGAACGGTCGACCAGCGGACCGGTCCACACCAGGCTGCCGACGACGGCCGCGACGAGGAGACCGACGAGTGCCTTCGCCGGCCGCTCTCCGGCCAGGATCCCGCCCTCCATCGGATGGCTGCGCAGCCAGTCGAGTAACCCCTGGCTGCCGACCCCCACCCACAGGGCCCAGAGAACCCAGGCAGGGAGGAACATGGTGTCCTTGTCGATCACGCGGTAGTTGACGTAGAAGCCGGCGGTGACGACGAACATCAGCGTCAAGGCCTCCCCCAACGGCCGCCGCCGGCGCCAGAGCAGGACGGCGCCGACGAGCCCCGGGCCGAGACCGACGACGAAGAAGGCATGCCAGAGCTCGACCACGAAGTGCCCGATCTCCCCGACGAGCTCCCGCGGGGTGTAGGCGAGCATGACGCTCGAGAAGGCCTTGCCGCTGACCAGCCACCAGAGGCCGCTCCAGGTCGTCAGGTCGATCGCGTGGAAGCGTCCGGTGCCGTCGAACCGTCCGGCGTAGTTGAAGGCCGGATCGTGCAGGTAGAGCCACGGCAGGTAGAGGTAGAGAGCGAAACCCAGCAGGAGACCGCCCGCCGCCCATGCGAGCGCCCGTGGAGCCAGCGCACGGCGACGGTCGGTGCGCAGGACCAGCCAGAGGCATCCCGGTACCAGCAGCACGGTGGCGACGTGGTTGCCGAACGACAGGGCGACCGTGAGCGTCGCCAACCCGAGCCTCGCCGGCGTCGGACGCTCGGCCCAGTGGAGCAGGGTCCAGAGGACGAACGTGAGCATCAACGTGTGGAGGGTGTAGACCTCCGCGATCACCGCCAGAGCCCAGAAGTAGTGCGAGGTCGCCAGCAGGCCGAGGGCACCCAGCCGCGCCGCCGCACCGGCCCCGAGACGCCGCAGGAGCACGTCCGCCATGGCCACCGTGCCGGCGGCGCAGACGGCCGAGAAGAGGTTCATCCGGTAGCCGACGTCACCGAAGGGCAGTCGGCTCCAAAACCGGCCCAGCAGCAGGTAGAGCGGGTATCCCGTGGCCCTCATCAGGCCTCCGGTGGCCGCCGCCGTGGTCAGCTCGGCGCTGTCCAGGTTGTAGATCGTGGGCGCCAACGTCGCCAGGTAGAGGGCGAGCGGCAGGAAGAACGCGAGGGCGGTGGAGGCACCCGGCCTCTGGCGGTCCATTTCAAGCCACCCAGTAGCCGCCGGCGAACAGAGCCGTCGCCAAGGCGAGGCCGACGAGGAAGAGCACGGTGACGAGCCGGTCCACCCACTCCCGATGCCCCCACCGCGCGAGCAACGCGTACGCCGGGAAGAGGACCCACACGTAGCGCCGCTGGCTCATCAGGAGGCCCGAGCCGAACGACAGGCTCACCCCCAGAACCACCAACGCTCCCTCGCTCCACCGGCGCTCCGCCAGCAACCAGCAGCCGAGGAGGAGGAAGAGCAGCACGCAGGCGAGGTCGATCCAGTTGTCGAGGTGGATCCGGCCCGCCCAGAGACCGCTCCACCAGCCGCCGGCCGGGGCGAGGAACGCCTCGCGAACGGTCTCGTAGGGAGAGCGCGGCATCCGTGCCCAGTGCGACGCGGCCTCCACGAAGGCCAGCGCGTTGCCGAACCGCCAGCGGCAGTAGGCCATGAACGACAGGGTGCCGAGGGGAGTGGCGAAGGCGGCGAGGAGGCCCCACCGCGGAGGGATCGGCTCCGCTTTGCGCCGGCGGCGATCCCACCATTCCACCGCCAGCATGGCCGCGACGACCACGCCGTGGAGGCGGGCCAGAGCGGAGGCGATCCCGGCGACCGCGGCCCAGCCCCAGCGGCCGCGCCGCGCGGCCAGCAGCGCTCCCACGGCTGCCAGCAGGAAGACCGATTCGGTGTAGATCGCCGAGCCGAACACGGATGCCGGGAAGATGAGCAGGTACCAGGTGGCGCGATCCGCCGTTTCCTCGCCGAGCTCGTCCGCCACCAGGCGGTAGAAGAGGATCGAGGCGCCGAGCAGGCTGGCATTGGTCACCAACAGTCCGGCGACGACGGCGTCTCCCACCGCCCCACGCACGAGCGCCATGAGCAGGGGGAGCAGCGGGAAGAAGGCGACCGAGGGGAGCTCGACACCGTGGAGGATGTAGCCCTCCTCGACGATGGAGACGTAGAAGCCCGTGTCCCAACGGCTTCCGAAGACGTCGACGAGGACGTTGTCGGTGCCCCGCAGGTGGTAGGGAGCGGGCTGGAGGTTGGCCGGGAGCAGACCGACCGCCAAGTACGCGACGAGCGCGATCCCGATCCGTGTCGCAGCCCAGAGAATCACCGGACGGCGGATCCAGCGCCCGCGGCGGCCCGGCGAGCCGGAACGCGGTACCCCGGCGTCAGTGGGCGAACTCACTCCTCCACTCCCGTCGCGCACCGCCCAGCGTCCGGCGCAGTCGTGCCAGGCCCTTCAGGTCCTCCCACACCGTTCCCGCGATCCGGACGCGCGAGTCGGTGTCCTCCACCCACCGGACCGGGACCGACCGCACGTCCATCCCGAAGGCCTCCGCCAGGATCAGGAGCTCGGTGTCGAAGAACCAGTGATCGTTGACCACGAAGGGCAGGAGGCGCCTCACCCCGGCGACGCGAACACCCTTGAAGCCGCACTGGGCGTCGTCGAAGCCCCGCCGCTGGAAGAGGAGTCCGACCAGGAGGTTGTAGCCTCGGGAGAGGATCTCCCGCTGCAGGCAGCGCTCGGTCCGGGCCCGGGGATGGAGACGCGAGCCGGTGACCACGTCGGCGCCGTCCTCGAGCAGCTCGACCACCTGCGGCACCGCCTCCAGGCCGGTCGAGAGGTCGACGTCCATGTAGAGCGAGAGCGCGGCGTCGGTGCCGCTCCAGGTCGTGCGCAGCGCGATACCGCGTCCCTTCCGTTCGAGGCGCTGGTAGCGGACCCGCCCCGGGTGGCGAGCCTCCAACGCCTCGCCGACCCCCCGACTGCCGTCGGTCGAGCCGTTGTCCATCACCACCACCCGCCAGGGAGGCAGGTCGAATCGCTCGACCGCGGCCATCAGATCGTGGACCGAGCGCTCCAACACGTGGGCCTCGTTGTAGATAGGAATCACCAGATCCAAGCGGACCTCTCTCTCAGCCATGAGCTTCCTCCCACAAGAGTCCTCGTTCCTCCAGAAACGCTTCCACGCTCTCGGCCACGAGCTCGTGGCCCGTCGCGTGCCAGTGTCCCGGGATCTTGATCTCCGCCCCCTCGGCGATCCGACGCAGGAAGGTGGGCCGGAGGTCCAGACAGAAGGCGGCACGCTGCTCGCAGTAGTCGCGAAAGAAGGTCTCCTCCCGCAGCTCGAGGTCCGGGAAGGCCAGCTCCTCGCTGTGCGGCAGGTAGACGAACACGGTCACCGCCTCGCCCGCCGCGGCCTCGTCCGCGATGCGGTCGAGGATGGCGGCTGTGAGCTCCTCCATCCGTTCCGCGTTGGAGCCGGTCCGCCAACCCAGTCCCCGTCGGAGCACGGCGAGCAGGTCGAGCAGGCGGGGGCCGATCGATGCGCGACGCGCGACGGCCGCCGGCGGAGGCACAGGGACTCCGGCGACGTCCAGGCGACCGTTCTCCAAGGCCATCCGCGGCTTCGCATAGTCCCGGAAACCGAGGAGATTCCTGTACATGTCGTCGCGGACGAAGCCCACCACCACGAGATCCGGGTGGTAGCGGAACCCCCGCTCCACGAACGTCAGGAGCATCTGGTCCTGGCCGTACCCGTGCACGCCGAGGTTGAGGACCTCGGTCGCGGGCAGTCGCTCCTGCAGCCGCGCGGCCCAGGTCTCCTCGTCTCGGACCTCGTCACCGAAGGTGAAGGAGTCGCCGAGCAAGGCGATGCGCTGGGTTCCCTCCGGCGCCTCGACGCCGAACTCCCGCCGCCCGCGCATGCCCGCCGAGTTGGAGCTCACCGAGCCCTCACCGAACGTTCCGTCGTCGCGCAGCCCGGGAGCCAGCACCCAGCCGAGGGTGGGATCGTAGCGATCGAACCCGTAGTAGACGTCCACGTGGTCGCGACGGTCCATCCAGGCCGCGCGCCAGATCGCACCGGCCGACCTGTCGGTGGGGACGCGAAACCGCGGCAGGGAGAGAGCGATCCGCGATCCCGCTTCCAGGAAGGCCGAGACCGCCAGGACGTAGGCGACGAGAAGCCACGGTCGTCGGATCACGAAGCACCCGCCCCGCCGCCGCCGAAGGCGACGCCGGCCTCCTTGAGCAGCCCGAAGGGAGGCACGCCGCCGGCGAAGACGAAGACGTAGTCGTTCTCGAGCTCGATCGGCTCGTCGTCGGCGGCCGTGAGGCGTACGGAGCCGTCGCCGATCTCGCGCACCTGGGACGGGAAGAGGGTCCGGATCCTCCCGGAACCGATCATCGTGTCGACCCGGTCCTGGTTCTTCTTCTTGATCCGCACCAACTTGTCGCGCCGGTACGAGAGGGTGACCTCGTTCGAGGACTGTTGAGCGAGACCGATGGCGGCTTCGACCGCACTGTCGCCGCCGCCCACGACGAGGACCCTCTGCCCCTTGTAGCTCTCGGCGTCCATGAGGCGGTACATCACCTTCGAGCGCTCCTCGCCCGGGACGCCCAGCTTGCGGGGCGTCCCCCGCCGCCCGAGCGCCAGCAGCACGAAGCGGGCCCGCACCGTGCCTCCCGGGACTGCGATCTCGAAGCCGGCGGCCTCGCGCACGATGCCGCCGACGGGGCTCGAGTAGCGCACCCGGAGGCCGAGGTCCTGGACCGCGGAGCTGAAGACGTCGAGCAGGTGCTCCTTCGAGTACTCCTCCTGCGTCAGCTTGCCCCATGGCGCCAGCTCCACCGGCTGCGTGAGGACCATCTTGCGCCGCGGGTAGTGCAGGATGCTGCCGCCGAGGTCCGCCTCGCGCTCGAGCAGGACGTACCGTAGATCGTGGCTGGCGGCCGTCATCCCGGCGCTCAATCCGGCGGGACCGGCACCGACGATCGCCAGGTCGAGCACGTCGTCGTCGGCTCCGGGGCAGGCCTCCAGGCGCCGCACCACCTCCTCCACCACCTCACGCCCCTGCCGCACGGCGTTGCGGACGAGAGAGAGACCGCCCAGCTCTCCGGCGACGAAGAGCCCGGGGACCGAGGTCTCGAGTGCCTCGTCGAGGATCGGCACGTCGGTGCGGGACTTCAGGTCGCCCAGGCCGACCTCGATCGCCCCCACCGGGCAGACGATCTCGCAGCGGCCGTGGCCCACACAGCGCAGCCCGTTGACCACCACCGCGGTGCCTCCGACGACCCCGAGGACGTCGCCCTCGGGGCAGGCCCGCACGCACGCGCCGCAACCGATGCAGCGACTCGGATCGACGTACGGGTACTGCGCCGAAGGACGGTCCACGCCGAGCGCGGCGGCTTCGGCTTTGCGCTCGCGGTCGTGGGCGACGCGGCGGCGGAACGCCACGGCATAGGGCACGACGACCGCCACGATGACGGCCACGGCGAGGGTCCAGATGATGTTCGGCTCGAGGTCCACGGCACTCCGCCGGGCCATCGTCGGGACGGCCCGAAGCTCACTCTACGGAGCGCCGCTTACACCACGATGACAGTGTCGGGGGCGCGCCGGCGCTACAATCGGGGCCGCGATGCGAATCCTGGTGGTGGAAGACGAAGAGCTTCTGGCCGACGGGATCGCCGAGTCCCTACGCACCGAGAGCTACGCCGTCGACGTCGCACCCGACGGACCGACCGCCTCGGAGCTGGCGGCGGTCAACGACTACGACGCGGTGATCCTCGACTGGACGATCCCGCCTCCGACCGGGCTCCAGCTGCTCCGGCAGTGGCGCTCCGCAGGGGTGACGACGCCGGTTCTCATGCTCACCGGGCGCACGGAGATCGACGACCGGGTGGGAGGTCTCGACAGCGGCGCGGACGACTATCTGACGAAACCCTTCTCGATGGCGGAGCTCCTGGCCCGGACGCGGAGCCTGCTGCGCCGCAAGGAGAAAGAGCTGAAGACGGACCTGGTCGCGGACGATCTGGTGATGTCCCGCGCCTCTCGCGAGGTCACGGTCTCCGGTGAGCCCGTCGAGCTCTCCCCGAAGGAGTTCGCCCTGCTCGAGTACCTGCTCCACCGTCTCGGGGACGTGGTCAGCCGCACCGAGATCGCCGAGCACGTGTGGGACGACAGCTTCGACTCGTTCAGCAACGTCATCGACGTGACCGTGCACCGCCTGCGCAAGAAGATCGACGGCGACCGCGACGAGCGGCTCCTCCACACGGTCAAGGGCGTGGGCTACGTGCTCAAACCCACCCGCGCCGCCACGCCCTGACCGCGCCGGCCATGAGCCCTCCGGTGCAGCGGTCCTCCTGGATGCCCGTGGTCGTGGCCCTCCTCGGGGTGAGCTCGATCCTCCTGCTCGTGGCCACCGATTCCGTGCGCGAGAGGCTCCTGGCCCCCAACGAGGTCCTGGCGCGCGCGGTCGGTCAGATCCAGACCCATCTCGCCACGGCGCACCTGTGGACCGAGGAGTACGTCACCGGCGACGACGTCGACCTCGAGGAGGTCCGGTCCCGCGAGCGCCGGGCCCTGGAGCTGCTCGACGCCCTGCTCGAGGGACCGAGCCCGGACCCGGCGTTGCCGCTGCAGCCGCTACCGGCAGGGCACCTGCGCGACAGCGTCGCGGCACTGCGCGCGGAGGTGGCGGGCTTCCGCGACGTGACGGAGCAGCGTATCGACGGGTACCGACGCGGCCTCGAGGTCGGGGTCGGCTCCCCGGTCGACGAGGAGTTCGACCGTGCCTTCAACACGCTCCTGGCGGACCTCCAGATCCTCGACGACGTCGTGCGGCGCAGGCTCGCCGCATCACACCGGCGGTCCGTCTGGCTCGTGCGCGGCACGGTGGCGGCGTGGGGGGCCATCGTCGTCCTCTCGGTGCTCGGGCTGTGGAGCCGGGAGCGCAGGCGTCGACGGATCGAGGAGCAGCTCGAGGCCAGCCAGGCACAGCTGCTGCAGGCACAGAAGCTCGATTCGATCGGCCAGCTCGCGGGGGGGATCGCGCACGACATCAACAACTACCTCGCCGCCATCAGCGCCCAGTGCGAGGTCGTCGCGCTCACCTCCCAGTCCGACACCAGGGTGCGGGAGCGGATGGAGGGGGTGGTCGGGACGGTCGGGCGGGCCTCGGACCTCATCAAGCAGCTCCTGGCCTTCAGCCGACGGCAGCCGACCCGTTCGGTGGTCCTCGATCTCAACGACGTGGTGCGCCAGCTGACTCCGATGTTCTCCCGGCTCCTGGGCGCGGACGTGCAGCTGGCGACCGAGCTCTCCGACGCGCTCGAGCCGATTCGCGCCGATCCCTCGCAGATCGAGCAGATCGTCGCCAACCTGTTGATCAATGCCCGCGACGCGATGCCGCACGGTGGACGGGTTCTCGTGCGCACCCTCCCCACCCGCCGGGCGCCGCGGGAGGGACGCGGAAGGCGCGAGTGGGCCCTGCTCGAGGTCGCCGACGACGGCACCGGGATCGAGCCCGAGCTGCGCGCCCGGATCTTCGAGCCCTTCGTCACCGGCAAGCCGGACGGCGAGCACAGCGGTCTCGGGCTGGCCACGGTCTACGGGATCGTCAAGCAGAACGGCGGCGAGATCGAGGTGGAGAGCGAACGGGGAGCGGGAACCACGTTCGCGATCTACTGGCCGTGCGTCCCGCCCGAGGAGCGAGGGGAGATCGCCTCCCGCGCTCCGCGCGGTGCGCCGCTCAGCACCGAGGGACGTGGATACCGCATCCTGCTGGTCGAGGACAGCGAGGACGTGCGGGGCTCGACGCTCGACGGTCTGCGCGCGCTCGGACACGAGGCGACGGCCGCGGCCTCTGGAGCGGAGGCGCTGCGGCTGCTGGAGGACGGCCTGGATCCGGAGCTCGTCATCACCGACGTGGTGATGCCCGGGATGAACGGCCGCGAGCTCACGCGCGAGCTGGCTCGCCTGCGCCCGGGACTGCCGGTCCTCTACGTCTCCGGGCACACGCGCGACGTCCTGGACTGGGACGAGGAGGGCCCGCCTCTGCTGGTCAAGCCCTTCGGTCTCGCGGACCTCGACGCCGAGGTGCGCCGGCTGGCACGACGCTGACCCGTCCGGTCAGCCCGTATGACAGCCGGCGCAGGCGGTCGGCAGGGGCCGGAAGACCAGGTAGTCCCGGCCTCGCGCATCGCGGGCGCTCGGGTGACAGGACGCGCAGGGCACGGTCTCGTGCGCCCCCCGGAGAGGGAACGCCGCATCGCGGTCGTGATCGAATCGCGCGTCCGGCCAGCGCTCCACGCCGTGGCAGCGCGAGCAATCCGTAACGCCTCCGGCATCGGCGAACTGGCCGGCGTGGGCGTCCTCGTGGCACGAGTGGCACTCGCCGGAGACGCCGCGCATCCGGAGCCGCTCGCCCGGCATGTCGGCATCGACCGTCGGATGGCAGCTCCGGCAGTCGATCGTGGCGTGCCTCCCGCGAGGGGGAAGGAGGTGCGTGAATGATCGAAGGAGACGCGGAGCCAGCTGTCGACCCCGTGGCAGCCGGCGCAGCCCTCGGCGTCCACCACGAGAGCCGCCTCCCCGCGATGGGGATCGCCGTGACAGGTCAGGCACCGCCGATCGGGGAAATCGAACCTCCCTCCCCTGCCCGCGGGCGGCAGCGAGCCGAGGGGCTCCTGATGGCAGGACAGGCAGGGCACCGCCTGGTGGGCGCCGGTGAGGGGAAACGCGCTCTCCTGGTGCCGGCTCATGCCGAAGCTCGAGGGGACGAAGCCGTCGACGTCGTGGCAGGACTCGCACCGCCCCCCGTCCGGGCGGTCGCGAAACTGGCCCTCGTGGGGATCCCGGTGGCAGTCGGCACAGGCGCCGAAGGCCAGGCCGCGCCGCGGCGCTCCCGGGCGGTGGCACTCCTCGCAGGCGACGACGCGATGCCGGCCCCGGAGGGGGTAGCGGGTCCGGTCGTGGTCGAAGTCCGCGAGGGCCACCCGGGCCCATCCCGACGTGGCATGGCAATCGGAGCAGGAAGCTCCGAAGCGACCCTCGTGCGGGTCCCGGTGGCAGTCGCGGCAACGGCGGCCGGCGACGGTGAAGTCGGGCGAGGAGCCGGTCGCGCCGGCGTGACACTCGGCGCACCCGACGCCGGCGTGGAGGCCGGTGAGCGGAAAGGTGGTGGTCGAGTGATCGAACGCCGAAGCCGGTCGCCACGCCTCGACGCTGTGGCAGCTCTCGCAACGATCTCCGACGGTGCCCCCGTGGGGGTCCTGATGGCAGCCGGTGCAGGGCTCCCCGGAGAGCCCGAGGAAGGTGCGGGAGAGATCCTTCCCCTGCGCGCGCAGCGCCTCGGCCCCGCCCACCTTGCCGGGCTCGTGGCACTGCCGGCACTCGACGGCACCGTGCGCGCCGCGTAGAGGCCAGCCGGTGAGCCCGTGGTCGAAGGCGTCGCGTCCGGCTTCGCCCCACCAGACGAGCTCGAAGTCTCTGCCGTGGTGCTCGATGTGGCAGGTCTTGCAGTCGGCGTACTCCGTCCTCGCGTGGAGACCCTCACCGGCCCGGACGCGCCGAGCCAGCGCCTGATGACAGGAGAAGCAGGACTCCGGATCGACGCCGCGGCCCGCCGAGTGGCACTCGAGACAGCGCGAGCTTCCCTCGAGCCCGGCATGCGCGGCGCTCAGGGGACCCGGCGACAGCTGCGCCGCCGCGGCCCCGGCCCACAGGGCGGCGACGCTCAGCGTCCATGCCGCGGCTCGGGCGCTCACCACGGGCTCCAGCCGTAGCCGGTCGCCAGGGCCACCGTGATGTGGACCGTCATGAAGAGGTACATGAGCAGGGCGAACGGCTTGTGCAGCACGTGCCAGTAATGGAAGAGCTCCTGCAGGCGGCTCCACAGGAGGATCCGTCGCCGCAGGCCGGCGCGCTGTCCCGCCATGCGGCGAAGGCCCCTGACGGCAGCCGGTGGGAGGTCCTCACCGGAAGGCGCGGTCCGGGCCAGGTCGCGCCGCAACCGCCAACCGTCGAACGGCAACCGGAGCAGCAGAACCGCCAGGTTCGCCTCCGCCGGAGCGTGTCGTGCGGCGACGGCGTCGAGCCGCGACAGGGTCTCCTCGGAGAGCCCGAAACGCTCCCGCAGCGTCCTGCCCAGCCCTTCGATCTCCCTCTCCGCTTCCTCGAGGCTCAGCTCGTCGCCCGACCGGCGACGAGGAATCTGCAGGTAGAGGAAGCGCCCGAGCACGCCGCTCGCCGCCACGACGACCATCGACCAGAAGCTGACCGCGACCAGGCCGCCGACCTTGAACGAGCTGTGGAGCAGGATGAAGAGCGGCCCGAAGATCCCGCAGACGATGTGGAAGTCGAGCCAGTGCCGCAGGGAGCCGAGGTTGCGCAGCAACTTGATCCGCTTGCGCACCGAGTACACCAGCATCACGATCATCAGCGACGATCCCGCCACGCCGAAGAGGATTCCCAAGCGGCCTCCCGGCTTGAGATCCCAGTAGTCCGGATGGCGGGGCCGCAAGGCCGCCGAGGTGAGGTAGTAGTCCCGGCCCTGCCAGGCCAGCCAGCCGATCAGACAGAAGCCGGCCAGGTAGACTGCCGCCAAGGCCGTCCGGTAGAGGGCGGTCCGCATGGGCGGACCCTAGAACGAGACGCCTGACGAAACGATGACAGCCCCGACGAGGCGATGAGCGCTCCCCGTTTCCGGACCTGGAGCGAGTTCACGGAGCACCCCGCGGAGGAGATGCGGGCCCGCGCCCGGGCGTTTCGGGAGGAGATGCTCCGCCGCCGGACGATCCGCGACTTCGACTCCCGGCCCGTTCCCGGCGGGGTGATCGAGGACTGTCTGGCCGCCGCCAACAGCGCCCCGAGCGGCGCCAACCGGCAACCCTGGCACTTCGTCGTCGTCCGCGACGCAGCGGTCAAGCGGCGCATCCGCGTCGCAGCCGAGGAGGAGGAGCGGGAGTTCTACGCGCATCGGGCACCCGACGAGTGGTTGGAGGCCCTCGCGCCCCTCGGGACCGACGCCGACAAGCCGTTCCTGGAGACCGCGCCCTGTCTCGTGGTCGTCTTCGCCCAGCTGCACGGCGTCGACGCCGAGGGGCGCCCGCTCAAGCACTACTACGTCAACGAATCGGTGGGCATCGCCACCGGCATCCTCATCACCGCCCTCCACCACGCCGGTCTGGCGACGCTGACCCACACGCCGGCGCCGATGCGCTTCCTCAACGAGATCCTCGACCGCCCGCGCCACGAGAGGCCGTACCTCATTCTCGTGACCGGCTTCCCGGCGCCCGGCGCACGGGTTCCCGACATCGAGAAGAAGCCCGTGGAGACGGTCGCGAGCTTTCGCTGACCCCGTGTCCGTGCTAGACTTTCAGCCGTTCCGGGCCGTTGTCCGGCACTTTGGATGGCCGTCGATCGGTGCGTTCCGCACCATGGAAACCCATGAACCGGAGGAAACTCCACCGCGGAGAGACTTCCTAGACCCAGAGGGGAAGGAGCCTGATGAACAAGAGTGAGATGGCTGAAAAGCTCGCCAACAAGTGCGACCTGTCGAAGGCGAAGGCCGCGGAGGTCGTCAACTGCATCTTCGACACCTCTTCGGGGTCGGGCATCATCGCCATCGAGCTCGATGCCGGCCGCAAGGTCCAGATCCCCGGATTCGGCACCTTCGAGACCCGCCATCGCTCCGCCCGCGAGGGGCGCAACCCCGCGACCGGCGAGACGATCCGGATCGCCGCGAAGAAGTACCCCGCCTTCAAGGCCGGCAAGGGCCTGAAGGACCGGGTCGCCGACTGACGTCTCCCAGAGGTTTCCTGAAACCCGAAGAGCCCTGCCGGTCCGGCAGGGCTCTTCGTGTTTCTCCGGGCCGGCCCGCGGCGCGGTCAGAGGACCCGCTGCACGGTCCGGCGCACCATGTGCACGGGTGCGGAGACTTCCACCAACACCTCGTCGGTGTCGACGGTCACCTCGATGGCGCCCCGCCTCTTGGCCACCAGAACGTGGTCCCGTCCGTCCCGGACCTCGACGAACGTGGCGTCGGGGGCGTCGTCCAGCACCTCCAGGAGCTCACGAACCGTCGGTGCCCACTCGGCGACCTCGGCCTGGAACTCGTCGAGCCCGTCCCCGGCCACCCGAACGCCTCCCGAGACGAGTCCCTCGACGACGGTCGCGGGAAGCGGCACGTAGACGTCCAGACCGTTCTGCCGGTCGTGGAACCGGATCGAGATCACCCCGCTCATGGCGTAGACCGAGCCGATGAGGACGGCCCAGCCGAGGACCAGCACCGTGAGGCTCGCGGCCGCGATCGTCAGGCCCTTCTGCCAGCGTGTCATCATCGCCCCCTATCGCATCTCGGCGGTGCCGTCGACCCAGATCCGCACGCGATCCTGGTCGTCGTTCACGGTGACCAGCTCTCCCTCGCCATGGGCGGCCAGGGCGGCCAGGGCGGCCGACACGTTCAGCTGCTCCCCGTCTCCCGAGAGCAGGGCGTCCACGACCGCTCCGGGCACCCGCACGTCGACGGTCGACTCGTCGAGGCCCTCGCGGGCCTTGACCCGCAGATAGCCGTTCTCTTTCCATACCCTGACGTTCTCGTCACGATCCTCGACCGTGACGAAGGTCATGTCGGGACCGTCCATCACCTCGCGCCAGAGATCGCGCAGCTCGGCGACGCTCCACTCCACGTCGTCGAGGACGATCCTGCCGTCGTGGAGGTGCTCCTCCGGCACCATCGCCAGGGCCTTGTCGACCAGGTTCAGCGGCAGGTTGACTCGCACCGTGGCGCCCTCGTCCTCGTCGACGCTGACGTGGAGCCAGAGGTCGGCCGCCCGGGCCGTGCCCGTCGAGAGCAGACCGGCGATGACCAGCAGGGGGATCGATCTCTTCAGGTTCTTCATGGCTCTCCTCCTGTTTCCGAGCCGCCTCCGGCAGCGCACCGCATCGGCTCCGACCCATACGACGCAGGAGCCCGGTCTTTTGTTTCAGCCGGATGGTGAGGTGCCTGGGTATGATGCCGGCCGGTGAGCCTCCCCCTGCACTTCGAGCCGGGACCGGGCCTGTCTCTCGCCCTCGCCCTGGCCGTGGGGATGGTGGCGCAGTCGCTGGCCAGGCCGCTCCGCCTGCCCGGGATCGTCCTGCTGCTGGCCGCCGGCGTCCTGCTCGGTCCGGACGGTGCCGGGCTGGTCCTCCCCGCCCAGCTCGGCCCCTTCCTGCCGCTCCTGGTCGGCTTCGCCGTGGCGATCGTGCTCTTCGAAGGGGCCATGAACCTCGACTTCGCCCGGCTGCGCAGGGAGAGACGGAGCATCCGCAATCTGGTCACCGTGGGAGCCCTCGTCACCTGGGCGGGCGGTGCGACGGCGGCGCGTTGGTGGCTCGGCTGGGACTGGATCCTCTGTTTCCTCTTCGGCTCCCTGGTGATCGTGACCGGTCCCACCGTCGTCCAACCGCTGCTCCGGCGCATCCGCGTGCGCTCGAGCGTGGCCACGGTGCTCGAGGCCGAGGGCATCCTGATCGACGCCGTCGGCGCGGTCCTGGCCGTGTTGGCCCTGGAGATCGTCCTCCACCCGGCCAGGGGCGGCCTGGCGGCCGGCGCCGCGGGGTTCGTCGTGCGCCTCCTGCTCGGCGCCCTGGCGGGGATCGCGGGCGGAGCCGCCATCGCGGCCCTGCTGCGCTTCCGGCGACTGGTGCCCGAGGGCTTCGAGAACGTCTTCACGCTGTCCCTCGTCCTCGCCCTGTTCCAGGGAACGAACGCCTTCCTCGAGGAGACCGGAATCGTCGCCGTGACCGCCGCCGGCCTGGTGGTCGCCAACGTCAAGACGCGGGCCCTCGCCGATCTCAAGGAGTTCAAGGAGCAGCTGACGGTGCTGCTGATCGGAGCCCTCTTCGTGCTGCTGGCGGCCGACGTGAGGCTCTCGGAGGTCACCCAGCTCGGCTGGGCGGGCCTCGGCGTCGTCGTCACCCTGATGCTCGTCGTCCGTCCGCTGGACGTCGCCGTGTCGACCGCCGGCTCCGAGCTCGCGCCCCGCGAGCGCCTCTTCCTGGCGTGGATGGCGCCACGCGGCATCGTCGCCGCCGCCGTCGCGTCGCTCTTCGCCCAGCAGCTCACCGCCAACGGTCTCGACGGCGGTCCGCGCCTGCGCGCCCTGGTCTTCCTCGTCATCGCCGTGACCGTCGTCGTCCAGGGCCTGAGCGGAGGCATCGTGGCGCGCCTCCTGGGCGTCAGCCGGCCGCGGCGCGGCGGCACCGTGATCCTGGGAGCGGGACCGGTCGCCCGAGCGATCGCCGGTCTGCTGCGCGGAGCCGGAGACGACGTCGTTCTCGTGGACAGCAACCCCACCGCGACCCGGGCCGCCGAAGAGGCGGATCTCGCGGTCGTCTTCGGCAACGGGCTCGAAGAGAGGACTCTGCAGCGGGCCGAGGCCGAGGATCGCGAGCGGGCCGTGGCGCTGACCTCCAACGAGGAGGTCAACCTGCTCTTCGCCCAGCGCTGCCGGAGCGAGCTGCGCGTGCCGGAGGTCCTGATCGCCCTGCGCCACGCTCACGCCGGCGTGACGCCCGCGATGGTGGACGAGCTCGAGGCCCACGTTCTCTTCGGATCACCGCGCGATCTGGCGCACTGGACGGTCCGCCTGCAACGGGGCGAGGCCGGAGTGGAGGCCTGGGAGGTCGTCGACGCCGCGGCCGGCTCCCCCTTCCCCCCGGGAGACGACGGCACCGGGCGGGCCCTGCTGCCGCTCGCCCGCGAGCGCGACGGACGCTGCGAGCCCTGGGACGAGCGGACGACCGTGAAGGAAGGCGATCGAGTGCACGTCGCCGTTCTCGAGACCCGGCGGTCCGATGGGGAGGCCTGGCTCCGCTCCCGCGGGCTGGCACCGGCGCCGACCGGTGAGGCCCTCGGGTGAGCGGACCGCTGCTGCTCGCGTTGCTGCTGGCCGCCGGCGCGGCCGTGGCGTGGGCCCGATCGCACCGCCGTCGACGACTCCGGGAGCGGGAGACGGCGGCCCGCTTCGAGGCCTTCGCCGAGCGGCTCGGTGTCGGCCTCGAACGCCTCGACCGGGGTTGGCGCGCGACGTCCGGCACGGATGGCGCGTCGTTCCGGGTCCCGGAGCGGGCGATCCTGGATGCGGCCCGGCGATCCGAGCGCGACGGTGAGCCCGATGCCGAGGAGCGGTGGCGGGTGCAGCTGGCCTGGCGTCGGGCCCCGCTGGCGCCGCTGGCCACGGCCTTCCATCTCAAGGCCCACGGGCCGCGAGTCCTGCTGCAGCTCACCATCCGGAGCTGCGCAACCTCCTGCCGCGAGATCCCCGCCCGGTGTGGCCTCTCCCCTGGCGCCGCTGGGCACGCTGTTCGTGCTCGACGGAGGCGCCGGCAGAGGTCGGATGTGGTGACCGAGGAGGCGCTCCGCGAGGCCGGCGTCGACGGTCGGGACCTCAAAGGGCATCGCGCTGGCGGTTTGCGCCAACCCCGGCTCGACGAGAAGCGCTCGCGGGCGCTGGGCGGCGAGCTGGTCGAGATCCGCCCCGCGCACGGATGCGGGGCCGCGGGCGATCCTGGCCGCCGGCGATTTCCTGCCTGCCGGCGCGGCTCCTGGCCGCCGTGCCGGCACCGGACACGCTGCTGCTCGCTCCTCCCGGTGGGCGCGACGGGCACGGCCGAGCTCGGCGGCCGGCAGCCGGACGACCCCTGTCCGGGGCTGCTCGAGATCGCTCCCTCCGGCCCGCGCTGGGCCGAGGTTCCCTGAACCAGGATCCGGAGAGACCCATGTGGAGAACGCGCGCCGTGATCGATCTGCTGCTGGAAGACGTGTCGGGACTGCGGCCCGACCCCGAGTCGGGCCGCGCGAGACGATCGCCCGGGCCCGCCGGCGGAGGCGCGATTCGTCGCCCTCCTCGACCTCGTCGCGCTCGCCACGCTCTTCGCCCTGCGCGACCGGTCGGGAATCTTCCTCTCGAGCGAGGGGGCCGAGGCTGTCTTCACGCTGGGAGCCCTGGTGGTGGCCGCCCACGCCGGATTCCGGCTGGCGCAGGCGGCGGCGCTCGCCGCCGTGGGACGGGTGTGCGCCGATCTCCCGAGAGCCGCGAAGCGGAGGAGCTGACCGTGCCGACCGGTGGTTCCTCTGGCGCGATCCCGCTTTGGTTGAAGGTCCTCTACACGCTCTGGGCTCTGCTCTGGTGCCGACCTACAAGGTCCACTCGGGACCGCCAACTTCCTCTGGTTCTGCGACATCGCCAACTTCGTCGTCCTCGTCGCCCTGTGGCTCGAAAGCCCGCTGCTGGTCTCCTCCCAGGCGGTCTCGGTGCTGATCATCCAGGCGGCCTGGGCGATCGACTGGGTCGGCCGCCTCGTCTCCGGCCGCCACCCGATCGGCGGCACGGAGTACATGTTCGATCCGGCCGAGCCCGTGGCGGTCAAAGCTGCTCTCGACCTTCCCATCTCTTCATGCCGCCCCCTGCTCCTGTAGGCGGTGTGGAGGCTCGGGCGTACCACCGCGGCGGCTGGAAGCTGCAGACGGCGATCGCTTGGATCGTCCTCCCGCTCTCGCTCCTTCCCGATCCCGAGCGGAACCTCAACTGGGTCTGGCGTCCGTTCGGGATCGATCAGACGTGGATGCCGCCCGGCGCGTGGGTTCTCGCGTGCATGGCCCTCTATCCCCTCCTGCTGTACCTGCCCACCCACGCGGCGCTGGCCGCCTGGATGGGTCGACGGGGCCGGCGCGTCCTGCCCTGAGCCTCAGGCGGTGCCGACGTCGAGCCCGGCCGCCCGGGCCAGGGCTCTGAGCTTGCGCTGAACCGTGCCCAGGTGGTCCGGACCGAGCCAGGAGGTCCTTGGTGGCCGGATCGAGGCCCTCCGAGCCTGGGATCGGCGTAGCGGAAGCCCTTCGGACCGGCTTCTAGGGCGACCGGTCCGTCCGTGCGGCACTGCCAGGACCCGTCGGATCGCCCGCTCGGGGGTGCCCTCGAAGGTGCGATCCGGGTAGCCGAGCTGGTCGAAGGCCTCCTCTGACCGCGGCTTCAAGCGCCGGTACAGATCGGCCGTGCCGTCGACGTGCAGGGAGTCGACGACCGCCGCCAGCGTCGCGAAGCGTTCGTAGGTGGCGGCGTCGACGTAGGTCCCGTCGCCCGCGGTGCGGACCACGAAGGTCTCCTTCGGGCGCACGAAGGGAACCTGCTGGGCCGGGCTCACGCCGTCGGCGACGTTGTCGACCAGCACGACGAAGCGCTGCACCAGGTCGTCCGTCGCCAGCCACTGGGCGAGCGCCGGGTGGCCCGACAGCTGCTGGATGACCTCGCGCAGCCAGGGGTCCGTCTCGTCCAGGGGCGGCACGGCGACCTCTTCCGGAGTGGGTTCCTCCGCCTCCGTCTCGGGGGGGGCCGGAGCCGCAGCGACCGGCGGCGCGGTCGGCCCGGCGGGCCGGGGCCGCAGGTAGAGCCAGAGGCCGATCGCGACCAGCACGACGACGGCCAGCACGATCCAGAGCCAGGGACCGCGCGAGCGGTTCTCGTCGAGCCACGGCTCCGGCTTGGTCTCCTCCTTGCCGTCCCGGTCGAGCTCGAAATCGTGTCTCTCGTCGCTCATGAGCGCCCCCTCCTCGGCTCGGTCCTCCATCCAGCCCAAGTCATTCCGCGCCGATTGTATTCCCGCCCGCCCTCGAGACTGAAACAACGAGGCGGCGCGGGCCGTAATCCCTTGCACAGGAGGTCTTCCATGCCGTCCAGAGCGCTCTCCGTCACCCTCTGCCTCGCCGTCCTCGGTCTCGCGGCCACCGGAATCGAAGCCGCGACCGCACGCGAGACGATCGACGAGACCTTCGCCTTCGAGCCGGGTGCCCTCCTCGATCTCGAGAACGTCAACGGCTCGGTACGGCTCGAGGCGTGGGATCGCGACGAGATCCACGTCGTCGCGGAGAAGAAGATGCGGGCGGGCTCCTCGTCGCAGGCCGAGGAGCTCCTGCGCGAGCTCGAAGTGCGCCTGGAGCCCTCGGCGGGAGGACTGAGGATCGAGACCCGTCACCCGCGCACCTCCGACGGCGTCCTCTCCTGGCTCTTCGGCGGCGGCAGCTCGGGCGAGGTGGCCTACACGATCCACCTGCCCCGGCGCGCGGATCTGGACGTGACCACCGTCAACGGGGAGGTCGAGATCCGCGGTGTGGCGGGCCGTCTGCGCCTGCGCAGCACCAACGGACGGATCGACGTCGAGGACGGAGGCGGCAGTCTCGACGCCGCCACCACCAACGGCGGCATTTCGGCCGAGCTCGCCGCGCTCGACGGCGTCGACGACCTGTCGCTGCGCACCACCAACGGCGGCATCCGCCTCGCCCTGCCGAGCGACGCCGGCGCCGAGCTCTCCGCCCACACCACGAACGGCTCCATCGAGACCGACCTCCCGGTCCAGATCCACGGCCGGCTCCGCCGCACCCGGATCGAAGGCACGCTGAACGGCGGCGGCCCGGAGCTCACGCTCTCGACCACCAACGGCAGCATCCGGAGCAGCTCCCTCTAGGCCCGGTGGGCCGGGCTGGAGGCTCAGCCCAGCCGCAGGAAGGGATAGGGCCCGTCCGCGTCGAGGCGGCGGTGGACGGCGGCGAGCCATGCGGCCACGGGAACACCCAGGGCGCGTCCGTCCGGGCCCGGAGGCAGGGCCTCGAGGAGGGCGACGGCGCGGGTGCGGAGGCGGTGATGCCCCACGCGGGTGCCGCGGTGGTGTTGGAGGAGGGCCGCGGCGGCCTGGATGAGCCCCTGGAGGAAGCGGCCGACCGGCGTGTCGTGGCCGACCGCGTGCCACACGGCCTCCCAGGCCTCGTGGGCCTCCCAGAGGTAGGCGGCGTTGAAGAGGTCGACGCCGCGCAGATACTCCTCGCAGCGCCGCCAGTCGGCGGGCAGCGAAAGGCCGGAGAGATCGGCCACGGGGTCGCGCGCACCGTGCGAGTGACCGCCGGGATCGGTCACGGGGTGCGGCGTCAGCCCGGGGACGTGCCGGTAGGGCGGGAACGCAGCGGTGGTCCACCGCGCCGGGGCGTCCGGCGGCATCGGGAGCGGCCGCAGAGCGGCCATCAGTGGACCGTCGGCGGCGAGTAGGGGTCGGGGGAGCCGGCCTGCTCGGCCCCCATCGCCATCAGCTCCAGCAGCAGGTCGCGGCGGGTCTCGGCCGTCGACGCCTCGAGCAGGGCTTGCTTCTCGGGCGCGGCGAACGGCGGTGCCACGCTCAGGGCGTTGACCAGGCGGGCGCCGGGCGGTGCCGCCAGCGTCCATGTCGAAGGCGATCTCGTGCCGTGCCCGGTACCGGTCGACCGCCGCCAGCACGGCGTCCTTGTCGAGCTCGGCGGAGGCCTCGGCACCGTCGGTGCGGAACTCCCGCCGGTCGGCGACCGCCCGCCGGTAGGGCCGCTCCTCGTCCAGCTCCCGCACGATCCGGAAGCGTCCCAGACCGGCGAGGACGATCAGGTACCGTCCGTCGGGCTGCGGCTCGCACTCGGCCAGCTCGCCGACGCAACCCACCGCGTAGAGCTCCGGCCGCTCGGGGTCACCCGGATGCCATCCCGAGTTGTCGCGACCGGGAAGGCGGGGTTGGATCATCCCGATCCGTCGGTCCCCCTCCAATGCGTCCGCGACGAGGGCGCGATAGCGCGGCTCGAAGACGTTGAGCGGCAGGAAGGTGCCCGGCAGGAGCAGGCTTCCGGTCAACGGGAAGAGCGAGACCAGGATCTCGCCGGGGGGATCGCTCTCAGTCACGCTCCGAGCCTACACGGAGTGCCCTTCCCGCCCGGCGGGGTCGTCCTCGCAGCGCGACCGACGCGCTACAATCCGCCCGCCCGCGGAGCCGGAAACCCGCGGCGGGAGGAACGATGGACCGCTCTCTGTTCGACACGCCCACCGATCGTTTCGTCGACCGTCATCTGGGACCCGACGCCCTCGAGCTCTCCTCGATGCTCGAGCTGCTCGGCTACGAGAGTCTCGATGCGCTGGTCGACGCCGCGGTTCCGCGGTCGATCCGCCTCGATCGCGCGCTCGACCTCCCACCGGCGCTCTCGGAGGCCGAGGCGCTGGACCGCTTGCGCGGCCACGCCGAGCGCAACCGGGTGCTGCGCTCCTTCATCGGCATGGGGTACCACGACACGTGGACGCCGCCCGTGATCCAGCGCAACATCCTCGAGAACCCCGGCTGGTACACGCAGTACACGCCCTACCAGTCGGAGATCGCCCAGGGCCGCATGGAAGCGCTGGTGAACTTCCAGACCATGGTCGCCGAGCTCACCGGCCTGCCCCTGGCCAACGCCTCGCTCCTCGACGAGGGCACCGCGGTGGCCGAGGCGATGCACATGGCCTTCGCCCACGCCCGCGGCAAGCGGGACCTCTTCTTCGCGGCCGAGGACTGCCATCCGCAGACCCTCGCGGTGCTCGAGACGCGGGCCAAGCCGCTCGGCATCGAGATCGCGGTGGGCGCGGCGACCGACGTCCCCGCCTCCGAGCGGCTCTGCGGCGCGCTCTTCCAGGTCCCGGCCACCGACGGCTCGGTCCGCGACGTGACCGGCCTGGTGGAGCGCGTCCACGAGACCGGAGCCCTGGCGATCGTCGCGACCGACCTGCTGGCCCTCACCCTGATGAAGACTCCGGGAGAGATGGGCGCCGACATCGCCGTCGGCTCGAGCCAGCGCTTCGGCGTGCCGCTCGGCGCCGGCGGTCCCCACGCCGCCTTCATGGCGGTGCGCGAGAGCCTCGACCGGCTCCTCCCGGGGCGCATCGTCGGCGTCTCGGTGGACGCCGAGGGCCGTCCCGCCATGCGCCTGGCCCGGCAGACGCGGGAGCAGCACATCCGGCGCGAGAAGGCCACCTCCAACATCTGCACGGCCCAGGTGCTGCTCGCGATCATGGCCGGCATGTACGCCGTCTACCACGGGCCGGAGGGCCTGCGACGGATCGCCCGTCGCGTGCACGGCGCCACCTCGGTGCTCGCCGCCGGTCTCGAGCGCCTCGGCTTCGACCTCGGGGAGGCGCCCTTCGACACGCTGAAGGTGCGGCTGGGCGCCGGCGCCGCCGACCGGGTGATCGCCGCGGCCGCCGCGCGGCGGTCTCAATCTGCGCCGCTACGACGACGGCGCGGTCGGCGTGGCCTCGACGGGCGGGTCACCGCAGGAGATCGAGGCGGTTCTCGCCAGCTTCGCGCGAGACGCGACGCCCCGGACATCGCCGAGCTGGAGGCCGGCGAGCGGCGGGTTCTCCGCCGGGCTCGAGCGCCACTCCTTCCTCACCCAAGACGTCTTCAACTCGTATCACTCCGAGCACCAGATGCTGCGCTACATCTTCACCCTCCAGGAGCGCGACATCTCGCTCGCACAGTCGATGATCCCGCTCGGCTCGTGCACGATGAAGCTCAACGCCACGGCCGAGATGGTCCCCGTCACCTGGCCCGAGCTCGCCCACCTCCGCATACGCCCCCGCCGACCAGACGGAGGGCTACACCGCGCTCTACGGCGAGCTCGAGAGCTGGTTGGCCGAATCCGCCGGTTTCGCAGCCTGCGTCGCTGCAACCCAACGCAGGCTCGCAGGGGAGTACACGGGGCTGCTCGTCCTCCGCGCCTGGCACGAGAGCCGGGGCGAGCCATCGCGACGTCTGCCTCATCCGCGGCTCTGGCCACGGCACCAGCCCCGCCAGCGCCACCATGGCGGGCCTCGAGGTGGTCACCGTCGACAGCACGGAGGACGGCTCGATCGACCTCGCCGATCTCGAGGCCAAGGCCTCCCGCCACGCCGACCGTCTGGCCGCCCTGATGATCACCTACCCCTCGACCCGGCGTCTTCGAGGAGGGGTGCGGCGGGTGTGCGAGATCGTCCACGAGAACGGCGGGCAGGTCTACCTCGACGGCGCCAACGCGGAGACGCGCAGGTGGGGCTCCTGCCGACCCGGCGACTACGGTGCGCCGACGTCTGCCACCTCAACCTGCACAAGACCCCTACCCATCCCGCACGGCGGCAGCGGCCCCGGGGTCGGCCCGATCTGTGTCGCCGGCACCTCGTGCCCTTCCTGCCCGGCCATCCTCCTACCGGCGAGCGAGACGGCCGCATCGGTCCCGTGGCGGCGGCCCCCGTTACGGCAGCGCCGGCATCCTCCATCTCGTGGATGTACATCGCGATGATGAGGCCCGACGGTCTCACCCGCGCCAGCCAGACGGCGATCCTCAACGCCAGCTACATGGCTCGGCGGCTCTCGAACACTACCCGTCCTCTACGCCGGTCGCGACGGCCTGGTGGCACACGAGTTCATCCTCGACCTGCGCCATCCTCGAGGAGACCTCGGAATCGAACGGAGGACGTGGCGAAGCGCCTGATCGACTTCGGCTTCCACGCGCCGACCATGTCCTGGCCGGTGGCCGGGACCATGATGGTGGAGCCCACGGAGAGCGAGGACCGCGGCGAGCTGGACCGCTTCTGCGAGGCGATGATCGCCATCCGGGAGGAGATCCGGGCGATCGAAGAAGGTCAGCTCGACCGCGAGGACAGCCCGCTCAAGCGGGCGCCGCACACGGCGCGCCGTCACCGACGACGCCTGGGATCGGCCCTACTCCCGGCGGCAGGGAGCCCGTCACCCCTGCCCTGGGTGGCCAGGCGAAGTTCTGGCCCCCGGTGTACGGGTCGGCAACGTCTACGGCGACCGCAACCTGGTGTGCACCTGACCCCTCGAGCACGCCGGAGGCGACAGGCGTGCTCTGCTGGTATACTCCGCGCTCGATCCCGGGCAGACCGCTGGACTCAATTCAAGACGAGGAGGGACTGTTGATGCGAAAGATCCTTGCGCACTCTTCGATGCTGGCGCTGCTGGCCGCCCTGATGGTGCCGGCAATCGGTTGCAACCGAGAGCAGGCCGACGATGCAGGAGAGGCGATGGACCGTACGGCCGACCAGGCCCATGACGCGATGGACCAGGCCGCCGACGCCACCGAGGAGGCGATGGACGACGCCGGTGAGGCCATGGACGAGATGGGCGACGACCGGCGAGATGATGGACGATGCCGGCGAGGCCATGGAAGAGGCCGGCGACGAGATGATGGACGCCGGCGAGGAGATGATGGACGAGGGCAAGGAGATGATGGACAAGGCCAGCGACAAGGCCGATGAGATGATGGACGAGGCCGACGACGCGGCCGACGACGGCGGCGGTCTCGGGCCGAGCTCGAACCGGGCAGGAGCGATCCCGCCCTGTTTTTCACCCTTGATTTACGCCTTGTTTATGCCTATCTCTCCACTGCGCCATGCCCGCTCTCGAAGCCCTGCACCCACGGCTCTCCACCGCGCGGGCCCTCCTGCGCCGGACCGGAGAGCGGCTGGGCGAGGTCGTCGCCAGCGGCGTCGAACGGCTGGATCGACCGCTGGGCGGAGGGTTGCCGCGCGGTGACCTGACCGAAGGCTCGTCGGCGGCCGTTCCAGCGGCCGCTTCTCCACCGTCCTCGCCCTGCTGGCCGCCGTCAGCGCCCGCGGCGAGGCGGTGACCTGATCGACCTGGGCGATCACTTCGAGCCGCGTGCGGCGCTCGCGTCGGGGAGCCGAGCTCGAGCGGATCTGGATCCGGCCCACCCGGCTCAAGGAGGCCCTGCTGGCCGGCCGAAATGGTGCTGCAGAGCGGCTTTCCGCTGGTCGTGACGGACCTGGGGGAGCCCGCCCGTGCCGGGCGGCCGAGGCCTCCGAAGCGGGGTGGATCCGGCTCGCCCGGGCGGCCCGCGATCACCGCGCGGCCCTCCTGGTCTCCTCCCTACCGGGCCACGGGAACCGCGGCCGGCCGGGTCCTGGGTGCCGGGCGGGTGGAGAGCGTCTGGAACGGCGGGAATCTCCCGGCTGCTGCGCGCCGAGCGCGGCGCCGAGATCCGGGACGCTCGGCCGGAGCGCGCCACGCCGGTCGTCGCGCGCGGGCTCCGGTTCCGCAGCGAGCGAGGGCCAGGCGGGCCGGTGAGCCCGCGCCTCGCCTGCCTCCGGGTGCCGCTGTTCCCGCTCGCGGCCCGCCTGCGCGTCGAGCCCGAGCTCGCCGGGGAGGCCGCGGCCGTCTTCGCGGGCAACGGCACCTCGGCGCGACTGGTCGCGGCCACCAAGCGTGCCCGGAAGGCGGGGCTCACGGCGGGCATGACGAGCGCGCAGGCCCGCGCCCTGGTGCCGGACCTGCTCGTGCGCGGGCGCGACCCGATCTGCGAGGAGTCCGCCCGGCAGGCCCTGCTGGAGGTGGCCGAGCGCCACTCTCCCCGGGTCGAGGACGCCGGCGGCGGCGAGGTCTATCTCGACCTCGACGGGCTCGAGCTCCACTGGCGGGGAGAGGACCCCGAGGTCGAGCTGGGGCATGCGCTCCTCGCCGCTGCCGCCGCGGCCGGCCTGCCGGCCCGTGCGGGGATCGCCGAGAGCAAGCTCGCCGCCCGCGTCGCCGCCGAGCAGCCCCGCTCGCCGACGATCGTCGCGACCGGGGAGGCGGCCGCCTTCCTCGCCCCCTTGCCGCTGCACCGCCTGGCGGCCGCGGGAGAGGTCACCGACACGCTCCGCCGCTGGGGGCTGCGGTCGATCGGGGACTTCGCGCGCCTGGACCGCCACGAGGTGGCCAGCCGCCTGGGGGAGGCCGGGCAGGAGCTCCACCGGCTCTCGCGCGGCCTCGACGGCCGGCCCCTGGTGCCGCATTGCCCGCCCCCGGTCTTTTGCGAGGGGCTCGAGCTCGACTGGCCCCTGGAGCGGCTCGAGCCCTTCCTCTTCATGGCGCGGACCGCTCTCGAGCGTCTCGTCCGGCGCCTCGAGGGGTGCGGGCTGGCCTGCCGGCGCTTGGAGGTGGAGCTGCGGCTCGAGCCCACCGGAACGCACGCACGAGGCCTCGACCTGCCGAGCCCCACGCGCGATCCGCGCACGCTCCTGACCCTGGTGCGTCTCGATCTCGAGGGCGCTCCTCCCGGCGCTCCGGTCACCGGCTTCGTGCTCACCGCCCACCCCGACCGGCCGCGCGAGGCCCAGCTCACCCTCTTCGGCCCCGAGGCCCTGGCTCCCGACCGGCTGGCCACGACGCTGGCCCGCCTCTTCACCGTCCTCGGTCCCGAGCGCGCCGGTGCCCCGGAGGCCGTCGATTCGCACCGGCCCGAGGGGTTCCGTCTGGCTCCCTACGCGCCGCCCCCGCCCCCGCAGGTCGCCGCCCAGACCCGGCCCGGTCGCGGTCTGCTGGCGGTGCGGACGCTGCGGCCTCCGCTCCCCCTCGAGGTGCTGGGCGACGACCGGCCGCGCAGCCTGCGCACCACGGTCGGCGAGGAGACGGCGAAGAGACCCCGGATCGACGGACGCGTCCGGGTCGCCTCGGGCCCCTGGCGGCTGGAGTCCGATTGGTGGGAGGAGACCCCGGCCCGTCGCGACTACTGGGACGTCGAGCTCGCCGGCGGCGGTCTCTACCGGATCTTCCGCGACCGCGCCAGCGGCGAGTGGTTCGCCGACGGCATGTACGACTAGGGTCGGGGCAGGAGCGTGAGATCGAATGCCCGGGCCAGCGGCTCGAAGTGCCGCCGATCGGCCGTCGCCACGCGTCGGATCCCGAGGCTCTCGGCGAGGGCGACGACGGCGCTGTCGACGTAGCCGAGGCCGAGGTCGGCGAACTGCGCCTCGATCTCCACGACTCGCACGAGCCGTTCCTGCGGCAGGTCGACCAGCAGGTAGCTCGCCTCCACCAGCCCGTCGTAGAAACGGCGTCGCGCCGCGGCACCGAGGAGGGCCCCGAGGAGGTGGTCGACCTCCGGCACGACCGGACCCGGCAGGAGCAGGCCGCCGCGCTCCCGCGCGAGGAGCGCCGCCGCCCGCTCGTGCCACCGATCGCTGCGGTCGTAGTAGGCGTAGACGATGCCGGTGTCGAGCAGCAGGGCCAACTCAGTGGCCCGCGCCGAAACCGGTCTCCGCCAGCGCCTCGTCGGTGCGCTCGGAGGTGTCCGAACGGCCGCTCGCGAACTCCCCCGCTCCCGGCGGGACCGGCGGTGCGGACTCGTCGAGATAGGCGCGTACCGCTTCCCTCACCAGATCGGCCATCGGCCGCTTCGTCCGCAGCGTCTCGGCCTTCAACCGGGCCTCGAGCTCGGGATCCAAGTACAGCGTCGTCCGCTTCACACTGGTGATGCTGACATATACATCACCATCAGTCCAGGTACCCGAGCGCCTTCAGCATCTCGCGCTGCTGCTCCGAGAGGGTGGTCTCGAGGCTCTCGGCGCGGGGCTCGAAGTGGAGCTCGGCCAGCCGCCGGGCCAGCTGCCGGTGCAGGCCGGGGCGCTCGAAGGAGAGGTCGTGCGTGCCGTGCGGGTCGTCGGTGAGGTCGAAGAGCTCGCTGCGGGTCAGGAGCGGCCCCTTCACGATCGCCGAGAGGCAGCGCCGGTCGTCGCCCCCCTCGACCAGCGCCGGCACGTCGCAGCCGTCCGCCTCGAGGGTGACGCGCACGCGATCCTCGGCGGGCAGTGCAACGGCGTAGCGACCCCAGTCGGTGCCCACCTCGAGCCGCGCCGCCTCGCTCCCCCGACCAGCAGGCGCAGCGTCCGCGGCCGGTAGCTCCGGCTCGAAGGTAGGGTTCCGGCCCCGCGACGTCGAAGGTGGCGCCGCGCAGATCCAGGTGGTCCCCGGGATCGGAGTCGTAGACCACCAGGTGGAACTGAAGAGGTGTCGTCCTCCTCCGCCAGCAGCGTGTGCTGCGCTCGTCCGCCACCTCGGCGTAGGCGGAGCGGCCATCGCACGCCGCGGGCACCGTGAGGCAGGGCGCCAGGCTTTCCCGGCCAGGCCCGGCGGCGGCGCCGACCCCCGGAGAGCTCGTAGAGGGTGGGGGCGATGTCGACGGTGCGCACGAGGTCGTGGACGCGCGCCCGGGCTCGCGACCGGGCGAGGCGACGGCGAGCGGCACGAACAGCCCTCGATAGAGCGTGTGCCCTGCCGTCCGTGTCGCGGAACTCCTCGCCGTGGTCGGAGGCGGTCAGGAGCACCGTCGTCTCGTCGCCCAGGCGGCCTCGGCGAGGGCGGCGAAGAAGCTCCGCAGCACGCCGTCGACGTAGGCCACGGTGCCGTCGTAGAGCCGCTCGAAGTCGTCGACCGCCCCCGGCGGCAGCTCGAGGCGCCCGTGGTTGGCGTCGCGCAGGTGCTCGCCCAGCGAGAGCGCCGCGCGCGCCGGATCGCGCGGCTCGAAGCGTTCGCGCCAGGGCTCGGGCGGAGCGTAGGGGTCGTGCACGGAGTAGGAGTGGAGGAAGAGGAAGAACCGGTCGTCCGGACCCAGCCCGCGCAGGAACTCGAGCCCCCGGTCGAAGGTCGACTCGACGTCGGTGTCCGCCGCGTAGGACGGGTCCGCGAAGACGTCGAAGCCGCGCGCGAAGCCGTACCCGCCGGCCACGAAGCCGCCCTCGGTGAACCCCGCGGTCCGGAACCCGGCCGCCTGGAAGGTCTCCGGCAGCGTCGCCACCGACGGCGCGAGCACCCCGTTGGGCGGGTAGACCGCGTGCTGCTGCGGGTAGAGACCCGTGAACAGCGACATGTGGGAGACCAGGGTCGCCGGATAGGGCGCCAGCACCCGCTCGAAGAGCACCGAGCGCCCCGCCAGCTCCGCCAGGAACGGAGTCGTCTCCCGCCCGTAGCCGTAGGCGGAGAGGTGGTCCGCCCGCAGCGTGTCGAGGGAGATCAGGACGTACCCGCGGGTCGGCGGCGGAGGCGGCGCCGCCGGAGCCCGCACGGCTTCCGGCTCCGGCGCGCAGGCCAGCGAAGCGGCCAGTACAGCAGCCAGTGCTGCGGTCCGTGCGGCTGCCGGTGCTGCGGTCGGCCCGGCGGCCGGTGCCAGAGTCTGCCGGTCAGCCCGTGTGCCGGTCTGGACGAGGCCGCGTCGTTCGGGCGTCTTCACCGGGTCACCCGAAGAGAGACGCCTGCGCGGGCTCCGTGCGCTCGATGCAGCGCGGGCCTTCGTTGGCGACGCTGTTGACCCAGTCGCTCACCGGCACGAGCTCGAGAGCCTCCGGGGGCGCCGGGGCGAGGAGCGGTCGCAGCGCCTCCACCTCGGAGGCGCCGGGAGCGAGCCAGCGGCCCCACTCGTCGGGCGGCAGCAGGACCGGCATCCGGTCGTGGAGCGGCGCCAGGCGCTCGTTGGCCGCCGTCGTCAGGATGGTGAAGCTCTCGAGCGCCTCGTCCCCGCTCCCCCACCGATCCCAGAGTCCCGCCATGGCGAAGGGCGAGCCGTCGGGGCGCCGGATCCAGAAGGGCTGTCGCGTGCGGCCCGGCCCCGGCTTCCACTCGTAGAAGCCGTCGGCGGGCACCAGGCAGCGGCGCTCGCGCAGACTCTCCGCGAAGGAGGGCTTCTCCGCCGCCGACTCCGACCGGGCGTTGATCAACCGCCCGCCGATCGACGGATCGTCCGCCCACGACGGCACCAGCCCCCAGCGCAGAGCCTCGAGAGTGCGCCGGCCCTCGCTCTCGCGCACCACCGCCGCCTCCTGGGTCGGCGCGATGTTGTAGCGCGCCTCCACCGCCTCGGCGTCCGCCAGGTCGAAGAGGTCGACCAGGACGTCGCGCGGGGTGGTCAGGGAGTAGCGGCCGCACACGGCGGGATCGTAACCCACCGCCGGCGCGGATCCGGCGGGCCCGGGAGGATAATCGCGCCATGGCGGCCGCCGAGCACGAGTTCCGGGAGCACACCGCCGACATCGCCTGCGAGATCCGCGCGGCGACCCTGGAGGAGCTGCTCGCCGAGGCGGCGCGGGCGCTCACCGACGCGATCACGCCGGTCGCCGGCGTCGAGCGCCGCCTGACGCGCGAGGTCGCGGTCTCGGCGGCCGACCCGAACGGCTCCTGGTGGCGTGGCTCGAGGAGCTGTTCTACCTCTTCGAGACCCGCGACCTGCTCGTGTCGCACGCCGAGGTCCGCACGCAGACCGCCGACAGCGGCCGGACCCTCGCGGCGACCGTCGAGGGGGAGCCGTTCGACGCCTCCCGCCATCCGCTCGAGACCCTGATCAAAGGGGTCACCTACCACGAGCTCGCCGTCGAGGAGCGCCCGGACGGATGGCGGGCCCGGGTCATCTTCGACATCTAGCCGACCCGGCGCGTTAGCCTCTCGGTCGAGGCGAACCGTGATCGAGACCGAACGGATCGACGAGTGCCGCTGGCGGATTCCACGCCGGGGCGCCATGCGGGTGGACGGCATCGTGTACTCGACCGCCGCGATGATGGACGAGCTGCGCGGCGACCCGGCGCTCGAGCAGGTGGCGAACGTCGCCTGCCTGCCGGGCATCGTCGACGCCTCGCTGGCGATGCCCGACATCCACTGGGGCTACGGCTTCCCCATCGGCGGCGTGGCGGCGATGGACGCGCGCGACGGCGTGGTCTCGCCCGGCGGCGTGGGATACGACATCAACTGCGGCGTCCGCCTCCTGCGCTCGAGGCTCACCGGCGACGAGGTCCGGCCGCGCCTGCGCGAGCTGGTCTCCGAGCTCTTCCGCTCGATTCCGACGGGCGTCGGCGCCGGGCGGCGCGATCTGCGGCTGGGGCGCAAGGAGCTGCGCCGTGTCCTCTCCGGCGGCGCGGCGTGGGCGGTGACGGAGGAGCTCGGCGAGCCGGAGGACCTGCGCTACCTCGAGGAGGGCGGCCGCCTCCCGGGGGCCGACCCCGACGAGGTCTCCTCGCGCGCCTTCGAGCGCGGCGCCGGGCAGCTCGGCACGCTCGGCTCGGGCAACCACTTCGCCGAGGTCGAGGTCGTCGACGCGATCTACGACGAGCCCGCCGCGGCGGCCCTGGGCCTGGCGCCCGGGCAGGTGACCGTGACCCTCCACAGCGGCTCGCGCGGGCTCGGCCACCAGGTGTGCACCGACCACCTGAAGGTGATGCTCGAGGCGGCCGCGCGCTACGGCATCGAGCTCCCCGACCGGCAACTTTGCTGCGCGCCGATCCGCTCGCCGGAGGGCGCGCGCTACCTCGCCGCGATGGCCGCCGCCGCCAACTACGCCTTCGCCAATCGCCAGGTGATGACCCACCGGGTGCGCGAGGCCTTCGCGGCCGTGCTCGGCCGCGGCGTCTCCGATCTGGGCCTCGAGGTGGTCTACGACGTCTGCCACAACATCGCCAAGATGGAGCGCTTCCCCGCGCCCGAGGGCGGCGAGCGCACGCTCTGCGTCCACCGCAAGGGCGCCACCCGCGCCTACCCCCCCGGCCACCCGGCGACCCCCGAGCCCTACCGCGCCGTCGGCCAGCCCGTCCTCATCCCCGGCGACATGGGCCGCTACTCCTTCGTCCTCGTCGGCACCGAGCGCGCCTTCGCCGAGACCTTCGGCTCCACCTGCCACGGCGCCGGCCGCCGCCTGAGCCGCAAGGCCGCCAAGCGCAAGGCCCGCGGCCGCTCGCTGCTGGCCGAGCTCGAGGAGCACGGCGTCGTCGTCGAGGCCGCCGGCATGGCCACCATCGCCGAGGAGATGCCCGAGGCCTACAAGGACGTCGCCACCGTCGTCGACACCGTCCACCGCG
>JAWKHP010000013.1:0-110758 GCA_041394745.1 Thermoanaerobaculia bacterium
ACGGCGTTCGTGTTTCCGGGGCAAGGCTCGCAGCAGGTGGGGATGGGCCGTGCGTGGGTCGAGGGCTTCGCGGCCGCTCGGGCGACCTTCGAGGAAGCGGACGAGACCCTCGGTTTCGCTCTCTCGACACTCTGCTTCGACGGACCCGAGGACGAGCTGCAGCTGACCGCCAACACCCAGCCGGCCATCCTGGCGACCTCGGTCGCGATCTGGCGGGTGGTGCGCGAGAGGAGCGGCGTCGAGCCGGCGCTCGTCGCCGGCCACAGCCTGGGGGAGTACACGGCGCACGTCGCGGCCGGCACCCTCACCCTCGCCGACGCGCTGCGTCTGGTGCGGCGGCGCGGTGAGCTGATGCAGGAGGCGGTTCCCGTCGGCGTCGGAGCCATGGCGGCGATCCTCGGCCTCGATGCCGCGGCGGTGGCGGCGGTGGCCGAGGAGGCCAGCCGGAACGGCGAGGTCTGCGCGGTGGCCAACTACAACGCTCCGACGCAGATCGTCGTCGCCGGGCACGCGCCGGCGGTGGAGCGGGCGATGACCTTGGCCGGCGAGGCGGGGGCGCGCCGCGCCATTCCCCTGCCGGTCTCGGCCCCCTTCCACTCACCCCTCATGGCGCCGGCCCGGGAAGGGTTGACCCCGGATCTCGCCTCCGTCTCGTTCGCGGACCCCGATCCGCCGGTCGTGGTCAACATCGACGCCCGGCCGGTCGACGACGGAGCCGGCGCGCGCGACGCCCTGGTGCGCCAGATCGACGGTCCGGTGCGCTGGGTCGAGTCGGTGGAGTGGATGGCGAGCGAGGGCGGCATCGAGCGCTTCATCGAGGTCGGGCCGGGCTCGGTCCTGCGCGGGCTGGTGCGAAAGATCGTCGCCGGCGCGACGACCGCGGGGATCGCCGAGCCATCCGATCTCGAGGCGCTGGACGCGAGCGCGGAACGCTGAGGAGGAGACCATGGCCGAGTTCTGCAATCTGACGGGCCGCACGGCCCTGGTGACCGGGGCCTCCCGAGGTATCGGCGCGGCGATCGCCCGCCGTCTGGCGGAGCGCGGAGGGCGGGTCGTGCTCGCCGCGCGCAGCGTCGAGCCGCTCGAGGCGCTGGCCGACGAGCTGCGGGGCACGGGTGCGGAAGCGACCGCCCTCGCTCTCGACTTGCAGGACGCCGGAGGTATCGGGGAGGCGTTGAAGGGGCTGCCCGCTCCCTTCGACGAGGTCGACATCCTGGTCAACAACGCCGGCATCACGGCCGACAACCTGCTCCTGCGCATGAAGATCGAGGAGTGGGAGGCGGTTCTCTCCACCAACCTGACCGGGACCTTCCTGGTCACCAAGGCCTTGGCCAAGGGAATGATCCGCCGCCGCTGGGGTCGCATCGTCTCGATCTCCTCAGTGGTCGGTCTGATGGGAAACCCGGGTCAGGCGAACTACGCCGCCGCCAAGGCGGGCCTGGTGGGCTTCAGCAAGTCGTTGG
Source organism: Thermoanaerobaculia bacterium (assembly GCA_041394745.1). Lineage (GTDB taxonomy): Bacteria > Acidobacteriota > Thermoanaerobaculia > Multivoradales > JAHEKO01 > JAWKHP01. Next base: position 1,464 of record JAWKHP010000013.1, read on the forward strand.
CCAAGGAGCTCGGTTCCCGAGGGATCACGGTCAACGTCGTGGCCCCCGGCTACATCGAGACCGCGATGACGGAGGGGCTGCCGGAAGCGGCCCGCGAGGGATTGGCCGAGTCGATCCTGCTCGGCCGTCTAGGAACCGTCGACGACGTCGCCGCCGCGACCGTCTACCTGGCCTCGGAGGAGGCGGGGTACGTGACCGGCCAGGTCCTCAACGTCTCCGGGGGCCTGTATCTTTGAGGTTATGCTTAGGCGCCCGCGCCAAGGGCCCAACCAAACTACCCGGGAGGGACTAGCAAGATGTCTGTAGCCGACAAGGTGAAGAGCATCATCGTGGACCAGCTGGGGGTCGAGGCCGACGAGGTCACCCCCGAGGCCAGCTTCACCGACGACCTGGGAGCGGACTCGCTCGACATCGTCGAGCTGGTGATGGCCTTCGAGGAGGAGTTCGACATCGAGATCCCGGACGAGGAGGCCGAGAAGATCGGCACCGTCCAGGAGGCCGTCAACTACATCTCCCAGCACGCGGAGTCCTGAGCCGGGCTTCCCGCAGCCGAGGACGATGCACGATCGCCGCCGAGTCGTCGTGACCGGGGTCGGTCTCGTGTCCCCGTTGGGGGTCGGGACCGACGACACCTGGCAAGGGCTGCTGGCCGGGCGCTCCGGGATCGGTCCGATCACCCGCTTCGACACCGCCGAGTTTCCGACGCGGATCGCGGGCGAGGTGAAGGACTTCGATCCCGAGCGCTTCGTGGAGAAGAAGGAGGTCAAGAAGACCGACGCCTTCATCCAGTACGCCCTCGCCGCCACCGAATTCGCCGTGGCGGACTCGGGCCTGGTGGTCGACGAGACCAACGCGCCGAGGGTCGGGGTCATCATCGGCTCCGGCATCGGCGGTCTGCCGCTCATCGAGCGCATGCATTCGGTCTTGCTGGAGCGCGGCCCGAGCCGCATCTCCCCGTTCTTCATCCCCGGCCTGATCGTCAACATGGCGGCCGGGCAGGTGTCGATCAAGTACGGCGCTCGCGGTCCCAACAGCGCACCGTGTACCGCCTGTACGACGGGGCTCCACGCCGTCGGCGACGCCTTCCGTCAGATCCAGCTCGGCTATGCCGACGCCATGATCTGCGGCGGTACCGAGGGGGTCATCACGCCGCTCGCGGTCGGCGGCTTCGCTGCGATGAAGGCGCTCTCGACGCGCAACGACGAGCCGCAGCGTGCCTCCCGCCCGTGGGACAAGGATCGCGACGGCTTCGTCATGGGCGAGGGAGCCGGAGTCCTCGTCATCGAGGAGATGGAGCGGGCGAAGAGCCGCGGTGCCACGGCCTACGCCGAGATCGTCGGCTACGGCATGAGCGGCGACGCGTACCACATCTCGGCGCCCCACCCGGAGGGCCTCGGCGCCGCGCAGGTGATGCGCGCGGCCCTCGAGGACGCGGAGCTCCCGGCGGAGGCGATCCAGTACATCAACGCCCACGGCACGTCGACCCCGCTCGGGGACCTCGGCGAGGTGGCCGCGATCAAGGACGTCTTCGGCCCGCACGCCTACGAGCTCGCCGTGTCGTCGACGAAGTCGTCGACCGGTCACCTGCTCGGCGCCGCCGGCGGCCTGGAGTCGGGAATCCTCGCCCTGGCGCTGAAGCACCGGGTGCTGCCGGCGACGATCAACCTCGACGAGCCGGGCGAGGGCTGCGATCTCGACTTCGTGCCCAACGAGGCCCGCGAGACCGGCCTCGAGGTGGCGTTGACGAACTCGTTCGGCTTCGGGGGTACCAACGGCGCCCTGATCATGCGCCGCGTCTGACCCGGGCTCACACCACGCCGACGGCGTGCAGGAACACCAGGACCACCGCCGCCGGCACCAGCCACCGCAGCAACCCCAGCCAGAGCCGGTACCACCGGGCCAGCGAGCTGCCGCGCCCGAACTCGGCGCGCCGCGCCAGCTCGTTCCACCTCCAACCGGCGAACAGGGCGATCCCGAGGCCGCCGATCGGCACCATCCAGTTCGAGGAGACGTCGGCTGCCAGGTCCAGCCAGCTCCCGCCCAGTGCCGCGCGCAGCCTCTCGCCGAAGAGCCCCGGGCCGCCGGAGAGCGCCGAGGGGATCCCGAGCAGGGCGATGCAGGCGGCCGAGAGAACGGCGGCGCGCCGGCGGGTCCATCCCCGCGCGTCCACGAGATAGGCCGTCGCCACCTCGAGCAGCGAGATGGTGCTGGTCAGGGCCGCCAGGACCAGGAGCAGGAAGAACACTGTGGCGAGGAAGCGGCCACCGGGCAGGCCGGCGAAAGCGATGGGCAAGTTGACGAAGATGAGGCCCGGGCCCTGTGAGGGCTCCTGGCCGTGGGTGAAGAGGATGGGGAAGAGCACGGCGCAGGCGAGCAGGGCGATGAGAGTGTCGAGCCCGGCGATCGCGAGACCCGACTGCGGGACGTCGGTGTCGCGATCCAGGTAGGAGCCGTAGGCGAGAAGACCGCCGACTCCGACGCTGAGAGTGAAGAACGCGTGGCCCAGTGCCTCGAGGATGCCGTTGGCGGTGAGATCGGAGGCGTGAAGACCGAAGACGAACGAGATCCCCGGGCCCCATCCGGGCAAGCTCGCGGCACGAACGAGGAGGACCAGGAGGAGGGCCAGGAGCACCGGCATCAGTGCCTTGGAGCAGAGCTCGAGGCCCCGATGCACTCCGCGGACGACGACCCAGGTGGTCAGCCCCATGAAGACGAGCATCCAGAAGGCGCTCAACCAGGGATCCGCCGCCACGGCTCCGAACGTCGCGGCGACCTCGTCGGCAGAGAGGCCGGTCAAGGCACCGCGTGCGGAGAGCTGCGCGTAGTGGAGGGCCCATCCGGCCACGACGGAGTAGAACGAGAGGATCAGCACCGAGGCCGCGACCCCCAGTAGCCCGATCGCGGCCCACGGTGAGCGCTCCCCGGCGAGCCGGTGAAAGGCGGGAACCGCCGAGCGCTGGGTGGCCCGGCCCAGGAGGACCTCCGCGATCAGGATCGGCAGGCCGAGCAGCGCCACGCAGCCGAGGTACACGAAGACGAAGGCACCGCCGCCGTTCTCGCCCGTGATGTAGGGGAAGCGCCAGATGTTGCCGAGACCGACCGCCGAGCCGGCAGCGGCGAGGAGGAAGCCCGTGCGGGAGCGCCAAGCCCCGCGGGCGGCCGAGGAGTGGGAAGGCATGGCGGAGCGGATTCTAGCCTGTGCCTCGGTCGCGTCCGGCCGCCGGGCATCGTGTCGCCGGCACGGTCGCCGACCCGGGCAGGGGCGGCTGCGGAGACGGGGTGGCGGGCCGCCGTCGAGCGCCTCGGCGAGATCCGCGACCGAGCGGACGCTATGATCCGGCGACCGTGACGATGCATCCGTCCGACGTGGTCGCCTCGATCGGCGTCACCCTGCTGCTCGCCGCCTTCGCGCTGAACCTGTTCGGCGCGCTGCCGCGGGCCTCGCGGGCCTACCAGGCGCTGAACCTGCTCGGCGCCGGCATGGCGGCCTGGGCGGCGTGGCACATCGGCTTCCTGCCCTTCGTGATCCTGGAAGGGAGCTGGGCCGCGGTGGCCCTGGTCGGGCTGTTGCGACCGCTCGGTGCGGAGAGATAGCGGAGAGACGACGGCGGAGAGGAGTCGAGGCATGCGAGCGTGGTGGACGGCGGTGACGACGGTGGGTCTCCTGGCGGCGAGCCTCCAGGCGGCGGACCAGGGACGGGCGATCGACGCGCCGGGGGCGGTGTTGGCGCAGCGCGAGCGCGTCGAGCCCTTCAACCGGATGCTCGAAGAGCGTCTCGACACGCTCCTTCCCGAGCTGATGCGGGAAACCGGGATCGACCTCTGGTTGGTGGTGAACCGCGAGTACGCCGAAGATCCGGTGTTCTTCTCCCTGGCGCCGCGCCCGGTCTTTGCAGCGCGGCGCACGACGATGCTCCTCTTCTTCGACCGCGGGCCCGAGGAGGGCGTCGAGCGCCTCACCGTCAACCGGTATCCGCTCGGCGAGCTCTACGAGGCGGCCTGGGAGGGCGGCGACCTCGACGACCAGTGGCGGGCACTGGCCGATCTCGTGGCCGAGCGCGACCCGCGGCGGATCGCCGTCGACACGAGCCGCGACTGGCCGGTCGCGGACGGTCTCACGGCGGGTCTGCGCGACCGGCTCCTGGAAGTGCTGCCGCCGGCTCTGCACGAGCGCGTGACGAGCTCCGAAGACCTGGTGATCCGCTGGATGGAGACGCGCTCGCCGCTGCAGATCGAGATCTACCCGCACATCGTCGAGCTCGCCCGCGGCGTGATCTCCGAGGCCTTCTCCGAGCGCGTGATCACCCCCGGGGTGACCACGACGGCCGACGTCGCCTGGTTCATCCGCCAGCGCTTCGCCGACCTCGACCTCGCCGCCTGGTTCATGCCCGACGTCAACGTCCAGCGACCCGGCGAGCCGTGCGAGGCCGACAGCCCCTTCTGCGGCATCGAGGACGTCATCCGCCGCGGCGATGTCCTCCACACCGACGTCGGCGTCTGCTATCTCGGCCTGTGCACCGACACCCAGGAGATGGGCTACGTCCTGCGCCTCGGGGAGACCGCGCCGCCCCCGGGCCTCGTCGAGGCGCTGGCGACCGGCAACCGCTGGCAGGACCTCCTCACCTCCCAGTTCGTCACCGGCCGCACCGGCAACGAGATCCTCGCCGCCACCCGCGCCGCCGCCGACGCCGAGGGCATCGTGCACTCCACCTACAGCCACCCGCTCGGCGTCTTCGGCCACGCGCCCGGCCCCACCATCGGCATGTGGGACAACCAGGGCCCGACGCCGGTGCGCGGCGACTGGCCCCTCCATCCGAACACCGCCTACGCCATCGAGGGCAACGTCAAGGCCCCCGTTCCCGAGTGGGATGGCCGGCTGGTCCAGATCAAGCTCGAGCAGAGCGCCCTCTTCGACGGCGAGCGGGTCTGGTACCTCGCCGGCCGGCAGACGGACTGGCACGTGGTGCCCTAGGAGATCCCGGTGACCCTCGTTCGCCAGGCCCTACGCCAGCTGCGTCGACGCTTCGCGAGCACCGCCGTCTCCATGGGCTTGCTGGCCCTCGGTCTCGGCCTTTCCGTCGCCGTCTTCAACGTCCTCGATCGGGCGATCCTCGAGGGGCTGCCGGTCGCCGGCGGCGATCGGCTGGTGGCCTTCTCGACGGCGGAGGAGGCCGGCTGGCCCTTGCCGGTGGACGACTATCGCGCCATCGCGGAGGGTCAGCACTCGCTCGAGTGGGTGCTGCCGTCGCGCACGTTCAACACGATGGTCACGAGGGGAGACCGCACTCGTGGCGTGATCGGCTCATACGTCCCGGTCGATCTCTTCCGACGGCTCGGCGTCGTGCCGGTCCTCGGCCGAGGCTTCACGGACGCGGACGAGGACCCGGCACAGCCCGCCGTCGCGCTGATCAGCCACCGCCTGTGGCAGGAGGCATACGGAGGCGACGACTCGGTCGTCGGCGAGCTCATCACGCTCAATCGCGAGCGGACGGTGGTGGTCGGTGTGCTGCCCCCGGACTTCCGCTTTCCGTTGCGGAGCGACGTGTGGGGTGTCTTCGGGCGCCCCGGGCCCGGGCCCTGGTGGGATGCGGCGCCGGTCCTGGGGGTCGGGGTGCTTCGCGACGGGGTCCCGCTTCCTGCGGCCCGCCGCGACCTGGCGCGCATCGCCGGACTCCTGGACCGGGAGGCCCCGCGGCCGACACCGCGTCGGGCGTCGATCGAACCCTACGCCCGGGCGCAGATCGGCGGGCGGTTCCAGGGGGCGTTGAGGGCGATGATGGTGGCCGCGCTCGTGCTTCTCGGTCTGACCGGTGCGAATCTCGCGAACCTGCGGCTCGGAGAGGCCCTCCGACGTCGTTCCGAGCTGGAGACCCGCCTCGTCCTCGGCTCCGGACCGGGTGAGCTGGCCGGGCTGCTCCTGCTCGAGAACCTGCTGCTGGCCGTCGGCGCCGCCGTCCTCGGTCTCGGCGGGGCCTGGGTGCTGGTCGAGAGTCTCGGCCGGACGCTTCTCGCCGGCGGCGGCCTCGAGCGGGTCTTCTGGCTCGACCCCGGGCTCGACGGGCGCGCGGTCGGCGTCGCACTGGCCGGTGCCCTCGTGACCGGCGGTCTCGCCGCCCTGCCGGCGATCGTCGTGGCCCTGGCCGGGACTCGGTCCGGGAGGATCGCTCGGGAGGGTGGTCTGCGGGTCCACGGGGGTCGTTGGAGCAGGGTCCTGGTCGGCGTGCAGGCCGGCACCTGCTTCGCTCTTCTGGTCGGGGCCGGGCTGTGGACGGCGCGGGCCCGGGAGCTGGTGCGGGTCGACACGGGATACCGAGTCGACCGGCTGTCGGCCGTCGTCGTCTCGACCTATCAGGCCGGCGTGGAGGATCCCGGTGAGCGAGCTGAGCTGTTCGAGGGTCTCCGCGCTCGTCTGGGAGAGGAGCGTGGCGTGTCCTCGGTGGCGTACGCCTCGGCAGTTCCGTGGGGCTATGCATCGACCGCTGCGGTGGCGTCGGGTGCTTCACCGCCGGATGCGGCGACCGCACCGCGAGCAGCCGTCTACGAGGTGTCGCCCGGGTTCTTCGAGACCCTGGACCTCGATCTGCCGGCCGGTCGTCCGTTCACCGAGGCGGAGTCACCCCGCGACGGCGTGGCCATCGTCAGCCGCACGCTCGCCGAGAGACTGCTCGGCGGCGACGCGCTGGGCCGGACGATCACCCTCGCCGACGGCAGCGACGGCGAGGTCTCCCGCCCGCTGCGGGTCGTCGGCGTCGCCGCCGATCTGGGAGGCGGCATGACCGAGGGCCCGGACGGCCCCCTCGCGGTCTACGTGCCGGTCAGCGCACGGGCCGCGAGCATCTCGTTGCTCGTCCGTCGTCGACCGGGCACCCCCTACGCCGCCCCCCTCGTCGAAGACACGCTCGCCCGCAACGCCCCGCTCGTGGGCCTCCTCGAGGAGACCCGCGCCGACGACGCCCTGGCGGCCGCCGCCTGGGTCGAGCGTCGCCTCGGCCAGATCCTCTCCCTCTTCTCGCTCGCCGCCTGGCTGGTGACCCTGGCCGGCGTCTACGCCGTCATCGCCGTGATGGTCCGCGGCCGCTCCCGCGAGCTCGGCATCCGCGCCGCCGTCGGTGCCCGCCCGGCGGACCTCCGGCGCCTCGTTCTCGGCGAGAGCGCCCGCCAGCTGGCCGTCGGCCTCGCCGCCGGCGTCGCCGTTCTCGCCCTCGGCACGCTCCTCCTCGACCGCATCCTCGTCGAGGAAGCTCACCGCCTCGCGCGTCCGGTCCTCCTCGCCGCCGCCCGATGGCCGGTCACCAGAAAAATGTTGTCCTCGGAGTCTCCCTGTAACTTCAGGGCCAGCTGGGCCTTTTTCCACCGACCCGCCGAGCCGCCCGGACACGACCATCGGCAGTATTCACAGGTACCAATCCGCGCGCGCCCTGAGGTGCGAGCGCGAACAAGGGAAGATCAAGCGTGCCACCCCGCGGATCAAACGCTTGGGAGCTTCCCGGATGATCAATGCAGCTGCCAGGCCACGTTCAAGTAGTCTTCCGGCGCGGCGGTCGACAGTAATGGAAAGCCTCCTAGAATGCCGACTTCGTGAACGCCGGTGTGGGGAAGGGCATCAGCTGGGCCTTGGCGTCGGCGGTGGCGGCGACTCGGCTGGGGCCTCCTTGTCGACCTCGTCGACTCGGATGACAGGTGGACGGGGAGGCTGAAGCGGTGACGTTCTTGAAGGCGGACTTCAGGCGCTCCTCGGGAGGGTCCACGACCACCTGGCTGCCCTGGCCGAAGAGGAGCTCGCCGACCTCGATGAAGCCGAGCAGGCCGCTCTGGCCGACGGAGCGGGCGTAGACCTCCCAGACCTCGCCCTGGTTGAAGAAGACGACCCGGTAGATCGACCCTTCCGCCACGGCTCAGTGCCCCCCGGCGTAGGCCTTCTCCCCGGCCTCGACGCGAACCGGCAGGCGGTTCTGCGGCGGCGGCAGGGGGCAGGTGGCGAAGGGGGTGAAGATGCAGGGCGGGGAGTAGGAGACGTTGAAGTCGAGGTCGACGTGGCCCTCGGCGTCGGGCGCGTCGGTGTAGAGGTAGCGACCGCCGCCGTAGGTCTCGGTGCCGTTCGTGCGGTCGCCGAAGATCAGGAAGAGCTCCTCGTCGCCGGGCTCGGCGAGGGCGTCGAGGCGATAGGTCGTGCCGTCGCGCTCGAAGACCACGGCACCCCAGACCGGCGAGTCGGAGACCAGGCCCGCGATGTCGGCGACCGGGATGGTCTTCACCGGGTCGTAGGCCTCGAAGCGGGCCTGCGGGAAGTGCCACGAGGGGTCGAGGGGGAAGTACTCCAGGCCCTGGAAGTGGAGGGGGCGGGAGCTCTCAAAGGGTCCTTCACGCGCAACGCGAGGTTACTGCCCGGTGCGATCGATGACGTAGGCGCTGAGGCGCCCGATCTGGACGACGGTGGGGCCCTCCTCGGCGCTGTCGGGGGCGAGGGCGAGGGTCGTCACCGGCCCGCCGTCGTGGGTGACGGCGGCGTCGGCGGACTCGAGGCGGGCAGCTCCGTTCTCGACCACGATGCGGCCGCCGGCGCCGGGCCCGGCGGAGCAGCACGAAGTCGTTGTCGGCTCTCGAGCCGAAAGGTGTTGGTGCCGTCGTCGAGCCAGAGCAGCGCGGCGAGGCTCAGCCAGCCGTCGGGCTGGCGCAACCTCTCGGCCCAGTGTTCCTTCCAAGCCTGGACCGACTCCTCCCAGGTCGGGGCGGTGGAGTCGTCCTGGGCGGCGAGCGGGGTGACGAGGGCGAGGAGGGGCAGCAGGGCGATGAGCCCGCGGAGATTCGGTCGCATGGGGGCAGTCTATCGCTGCGCGACGAGGGTCTCGGCGAGCGCGTCGAGCAGGGTGGCGAGCGTGTCCGGTTCCACGATCGCTTCGAAGTGGTCGCCCTCGATGGCACGCACCGAGGCCAGCGACGCGAGCTCCTGCGGCGAGAGGTCGCGCTGGCTGGCGACGGTCGCATGTCCGTCACCCGGCGTGAGCAGTCGCTCGCGCAACGGCGAGCCGGTCAGCTCGGGATCGTCCGGAAACAGGGTCTCCCATCTGCCCTCGGGGCCGCGCGCCAGGACGGCCCGCGCAGGTGTCGGGCGCGACCGGTTCTCGAACAGCACGGAGACCGCGTCGCCCCAGGCCGGGGAGTCGGCGGCCAGGAGTCGCTGGAAGCGGCGGGCCCCATCGAGGGCGTCGGCGACGAAGGCGAGGCGCTCCGGGGGCGTGCCGAAGATCCGGCTCCGACCGCTCGCAGCCACGCGGCGTTCAGCGTCGGGCGCGAAGATCGACCAGCCGTAGGTGCTCCAGCTCGCAACGTCGTAGAGGTCCACGTCGACGCTGTGTCCGTCGGCGTCGACGAAGAGTCCGTCGGCGCGGTGGGGCAGGTCCTGGTAGAAGGAACGCACTCCGAAGAAGACCTCCGGCCGGAACGTCCTCCCGACCCACGGCACGTACCTCCGCCCGCGGTTCATCTCGCGCAGCATGCGCAGGGCCCCCCCGTTCGACGTGCCCAGGAGCAGGACCCTGCCCACGGTGAGCCGGGTCGCCGGCGCGGCGCCCGACTCCGCCTCGGCGAGCGTCAGATCCCGGTACTTCGCCAGCCAGCGGCAGATGTGGGCGCCGTTGCTCTGGCAGAGCAGGTCGACCGTGAGCCGGTCCCGGCCGCGAGCCAACCGCACGCCGTCGAGCCAGGCGACGAGGCGGCGGGCGCTGTCGACGTTGTCCTGGCGCCAATCGTAGGGGAAGAGATAGAGGGTGCCGTCCGGGCGCGGGGAGCGTAGATCGTCCAGCCGGTAGCCCGCCCCGACCAGGGCCTCGACGAGGGGTTGGTAGATCGGCTTGCGGATCCACGCGAGCCGGACCTCGCGCAGCACCTCGAACGGCTCGATGCGATCGGCGCCGGCGAGCGGAGGCGCGATGCCGTACCCGCCGTCGTGCGGGCGCAGGAAACTCGAGCCGCGGCCGAAGACGACCCGCTCCTTCTCCGGGTCCCACAGACTCGTCCCGGTCACACCGGGTACGACGACCAGGGCCGTTCGACCGCGAGGGTCGCCGTGTCCCGGTCGCGGGCCCTCGCAGGGTGGCGCAGGCGCCCGCCGCGAGGACGAGAAGCAGCGCGGCGGCGACCCGAACGCGAGACATCGTGTCCGACGATAGCCGACTCGCGGCAGGCGGCGAACGGGCAGACGCTCCGGCAGGCTAGAATCGGCGCCCCGCCGTCCCATGACCTATCGCCCTCCAGATCCTCGCCACCGGAGCCGGCGGCCTCGGCCCGTGCGGACCGCCTCGACCTGCCCCTGGGCGGGGGCGCCCCGCACGACGATCGGCCCGCACCTCCCCTCGGACGCTCCGCCGTCGCCGTGCGGCGGCCTCGCCGTCAGGGGCCGCGCCGGCGATGGCCGTGGGTCCTCGCCTTGCTCATCCTGCTGCTCGCCGGGGGGGCCGTGGCGGCATACCTGCTCGTCTGGGCTCCGCCGCGACCGGTCGTGGCACCCGAGCGGGGCGGCTTCGAGCCCCAGCGCGTGGGTACGGCGAGCGAATCGTTGCCGCTGCGCGTCACCAACGAGGGGCGGCGTGAGCTCGTGATCTCGGAGGTCACCGTCGCCGGCGAGCAGGCGTCGGCCTTCGAGGTCCGCCCCGGCGACTGCGTCGGCGTCGCGCTGCCCTATCGCGCTGCCTGCACGGTGGAAATCGGCTTCCGCCCGGAGCGGCCCGGGGAGCACGGAGCCCGCGTGGAGATCGCCAGCAACGGCCGAGAGGGGCTCCTGACGGTCGAGGTCTCGGGGCGGGGCACGGCACCCGCGCTCACCATCCGCCCCGAGCGGCTGGAGTTCGGGCGCGTGGCCGTCGGGCAGACCTCCGACGGCGCCCAGCTGGAGCTGACCAATCCCGGCGATGCGCCGCTCGAGATCCGTCGGCTCTCCCTCGACGGGGGCGGCTCGCGCTCGTTCCGCTGGCTCTCGAACTCCTGCTCCGACCGCAGCCTCGGTCCCGGGGAGAGCTGCCGCGTTCGTCTCGCCTTCCAGCCCCTGGAGGGCGGCGAGGAGAGCGCTCGCGTCCGGGTCGAGAGCGATGCGGACGAGACGCCGCGCGTCGAGGTCCACGGCATCGGCTTGGCGCCGGGACTGCTCGTCCTCCCGGAGCGCCTCTCTTTCGACCGGGTGCGCCTCGGCAAGACCGGTGCGACCGAGACCGTCACCTTGGAGAACACCGGCAACGCTCCGCTGCGCTTGGGAGAGGTCACCGTGGGCGGTCCCGGAGCCGGAGCCTTCGAGGTCGATGCCGGCTCGTGCGCGGACGCCGTCCTCGCTCCACAAGGAACCTGCCGCCTGCGGATCGGGCTCAGGCCTCGAGAGGAGGGGACGTTCCGTGCCACGGCCGAGATCGCCTCGCCCGATCTTCGACGCCCGGCGCAGGTGGTGCTGGAAGGCGGTGCGACGGCCCCACGACTGCGACTCTCCGCGTCCGCGGTCGACTTCGGACGCGTCGTCCTGGGAGGGTCGGAGCGGGAGACCCTGCGCCTGGAGAGCGTCGGCTCGGAACCGGTGACGCTCGCCGAGGTGGTCTCCGAGGGAGCCGGCTTCGGCGTGGAGGGCGAGTGCCGGCGGGGCACCGTGCTGCAGCCCGGCTCGGGTTGCCGTCTCGAGGCGCTCTTCTCGCCGCGGGGAGAGGGAGACGCCCGGGGCGTGGTTCGAGTACGGCACGACGGCCTCGGCGGGCCGCTCGAGATCCGACTCTCGGGTAGCGGCTATCCACCGCCCGTGGCCGGTCTGGAGGTCACGCCCGGTCGCCTGGAGTTCGAGCCCGTGACCGTCGGCGGCCGGAGCGAGATCGTCTCGCTGAGGGTACGCAGCACCGGCAGCGCCCGGCTGGAGCTGAGCGACCTGTCGGTCGAGGGCGAGAACGCCGGCGACTTCGTGATGGTGCCCGCCTCCTGCAACGGCGTTCCGTACCTGGTACCGGGCAGCGACTGCGTCGTCGGGTTCCGCTTCGTGCCGCAGGGGGCCGGCGAACGCCGGGCCCGGGTGGTCATTCGCTCCAACGCACGCCAGGGCTCGGTCTCGGTGCCGATGACCGGCCTCGCGGCGGGCGCCCCGGGCGGCTGAGCGCGGTCAGCTCCGGCCGCGCGGCGCTTCCCAGGGCTCGTCGGGGCGCGGTGAGATCTCCGCCGTGGCGGTGAGGACGGCATCCGACTGGTGATCGCGCACGAAGACGGCCAGGCTGTGCCGGCGGCGGCGCAGGTCGAGCGGCAGAGGCAGCACGATCGTCTCGTCGGGGCCGGGGAGGGAGGCACGGTCGACGTGCAGCTCCCGCACCTCGACGCCCGACGCGTTGCCCCGGATGTCGACGGTGGCGGTCTCGAGGGCGAAGCGGGCCGACCAGCGGCCGCCGCGCTCCGTCCACCGCAGAGCCCGCGCCGGCAGCGCCGCCGCGGCGGTGACCTCCATCCGGTCCGTGGGCGCCAGCTGCGGCCCCGCGAGGCGAAGGCGGAGGACCGAGTCCCCCGAGGGCTCCAGGAAGAGGGCGTTGTAGACATCCAGGACGCGGGCGCGTTCGGGCGAGAGGGGCACGAAGGCCGCGAGATTGCGCACCGTGAGGCCGGGGCGCAGCACGCGGACCTCGATCCCGTGCCGGCGGTCGTCGCGCTCCTCCGGAGGGCGTACGGCCAGCGAGTAGTAGGAGGCCGTGTCGGCGCTGGCGGCGGAGAGCATCCTGCGCCTGTCGCCGTCGAGCAGCGCCCGGCCGCCCGTCACCCTCGCGAGGCCGCCGAGGACCGCCTGGAGGCGCTCCTCCCGTCCCCAGTCCACCGGGTCCCGCCCTTCGACGTCCACGGCGTAGATGGCGTACCCGAGCAGGTTGGCGGTGTCCCGAGCACGTCAGACGTCGCTTCCTGGCACCACCCCGAGACGCAGAAGGAGAGAAGCGGTCCGCGCGATCGGTTTCGAGCGGATCCCCACCCCCGGCCACGAGGGATGGCGCCCGCCGGCCCGCCTGGGGCCGGCACGGCCCGCGCGCGGCTGCAGCTGCCGTGAGCACCGCCAGGCGTGTCGTTGCCCTCCAGTTGGCGACGTAGGCGTCCATACGGCGCAGGGCGACGCTTGATCCCGGTGATCACCCTCGAGGGCGGCGCGCGCGATCGCGGCGTCGAGTCGCGTGCGATCGCTCGACCAGCCGGAGAGCACGTGGAGCTTGCGACCGCCGAAGCGGACGACGGCCATGGAGTCGCCCTCGCGCAGCGCGCGGCGAGCTCGTCGCGCAGTCGGCGCAGCACGAGATCGCGGTTGCGCCTCCAGCGCCATCAGGTCGTCGATGAAGACGAGGAAGTGTCGATTCGCTCGCCGCCTCCGCCGCGTTCGACGGGGGTTGCGGGTCTTCTCGCTGCGGGGCCGAATGGCCTGCCGGCCCGGCGGTCGACCTCCTCGAAGTGCACCAGCGGCACTCGGCGGCCGTCCACCCGTACCTCGAAGGCCTCGCGGGGCAGGCCGCGGACGCGCTCCCCCTCGGAGTCGGTGACCACGACCTCGAGATCGAGGAGACGGACGTCGATCGACTCGGAGAAGACGTCGACCGGCGCCGTGTCACCGGCCGGGCCCGCCTGGGCCGTCGCTGCGGCGCCGAGGGCCGCGACCAGGGCCGTGGACGACGCCCATCGGAGCGCCGCCCGGATCTCGAATCTCACGCTACTGGAGGGTAACAGCGCGGCGGGGCCCTCTCTTCCCGTGCGGTCTCAGCCCGCCGTTCGCAGCGTGACCCGGCCGTCCCGAGTGCGTACGAGGATCCGGCCGGCTCCGGAGCCGAGAACGCCGCTGGCCTGGCCGTGTTCCTCCCGGACGTCCGTGGCGGCCGGCGTGTCGAGCCGCACCGTGCCGTCGTCCGTGGTGACCTCGAACCCTGCGGAGAGGGCGGTGGCGAGGGCGAGCTCGGCGTGCCCGTCCTGGGTGCGCACCTCCAGGTCCACGTCCGCTGTCGGACCGATCTCGAGGTCGAGGTCACCGTCCGCCGTCTGCAGGTAGACGCCACGGGGCGAGAGCGCCCAGGCGGTCACGTCGCCGTCCTCGGTGAGGAGACGGAACCCTCCCTCGACGCCGCTCAGCTCGACGTCGCCGTCCTCGAGGTCGAGGCGGGACTCCGTCAGGGCGCTGTCCCGGAGCGTCAGGTCGCCGTCCGCGAGGGCGACGGCGAGCGTGCCGTCGAAGCGTTCGATCGTGACGTCGCCGTCGTCGAGACGGATGTCCGTGTCGCCGGTCCAGTCCGCGATCTCGACGTCGCCGTCGTCGCCGCGCAGCTCCAGCGCCAGCCAGGCGGGAGCGCGAACGGTGTAGACGTGCTCGAAGACGTGGAGCGTATTCCAGCCGATGCGGAAGCCGCCGCCGAGCTCGCGGCCGGTGACCCGGATCTCGTTTCCGGAGCGGCGGAAGTCGACCTGGAAGTCACGCTCGCTGGAGACACCGAGCCCACCCTCGGAGTACTCGGCGTGGTACACGACCTCGACGTCGAGCTCCGGACGGTCCCACGGGACGATCCGGACGTCGCCGTCCTCGTGGCGCAGGACGAGGCGGTCGCCGGGCTCCACGGCGAAGGACTCGTGGAACTCGCGGTCGACGGTCCCCGACTCGGCGACGGCGGGCGCCGCGGCCGCCAAGGCGATGAGCAGGCCGGCTCGTAGGGCGTTCATGGATCTCTCCTCCTCGATCTTCACTACGCGTCGTACAGCCCGAGGGTTCCAGGTAGCGACGCCGGCGGTTCGGTGGGAGCTGTTGGTAGAGTGCCGTCGCAGCCCGGAAAGGAGACACCCCCATGGCCCGATCGCGACCCTTCGCCGTCGCCTCGCTCGTCCTGCTCTGTGCCGTCCCGGTCCCTGTGGCCGGCGCCGTCAAGGCACTGGTCGGCGGGACGCTCATCGACGGCTACGGCGGGCCGCCGATCCACGACAGCGTGATCCTCATCGACGGAGAGCGCATCAGCGCCGTCGGCACGGTGGCGACCCTCGCCGTACCGGAGGGGGCGGAGGTCATCTCCACGGAAGGATTGAGCGTGCTGCCCGGGCTGTGGGACATGCACGTCCACCTCATGATCAACGGCCACGCCGACTACGCGCACTGGGACGAGACGTATCCGCCCCTCTTCCGCGACGTCATCATGCCCGCCTCGGCCCACCAGTTGCTGATGGCCGGGGTGACCAGCGCCCGTGACCTGGGCGGCCCGCTCGAGGACTCGATCGCCGTACGCGATGCAGTGAACCGGGGCGAGATTCCCGGCCCCGCGCTCTACGTCTCGGGCCCCTTCATCCAACACGCGCCCTATCCGGGGACCGAGCTGTTCCGCTGGGGAGTCGACGGCGTGGACGACGCCAGGGCCAAGGTGCGGCGGCTCGCCGAGGCCGGAGTCGACGTCGTCAAGATGATCGACCAGGACCAGATGGAGATGGACGAGGTCTACGCCGTGGTCGACGAGGCACACCGGCACGGGCTCACGGTCGCGGCGCACGCCCACCGGCCGGAGGAGATCCGGCGCGGTCTGGCGGCGGGCGTCGACTGCTTCGAGCACACCGGTCTCTCGACCGCCCCGGAGTATCCGCCGGACGTGATCGCCGCCATCCGCGAGCGCACGGCCCAGATGAACCTCGGGCCCCTCTACTGGACTCCCACCGTCGAAGGCCTCTGGAACTACACCTACTTGCGCGACAATCCGGAGAAGCTCGACAGCGACGAGTGGCACCTGGGCCTGCCCGAGGAGATCGTCCTGGATATCCGGAGGTCCTTCGAGCATCCGGACCGGCTGCCGTACTTCCAGGCCACCCCGGCCCGCAAGCCGACCTTGAAGCGCAAGTTCGAGCAGCTGCGCGAGGCCGGCGTGCAGATGCTCATCGGCACCGACAGCGGGATCCCGATGAAGTTCCACATCGACTCGACGTGGAACGAGCTCGACGTCTGGGTGCGGGTGATGGGGGTCGAGCCCATGGAGGCGATCCGTTCGGCCACCTACTGGCCGTCGCTCCTGATGGGCGTCTCCGAGGAGGTCGGCACCGTCTCGGAAGGGAAGTACGCCGACATCATCGCCGTCGAGGGCGATGTCCTGCGCTACATCGACAAGCTCGACGACGTCGACATCGTCGTCAAGCACGGGGTGCGCTACAAGTAGCCGAGCGGCCGGCGTCAGGTCTTGCCGGCAACGATGGCGCCGGCGATCGCGCCGAGGATCGCGACCAGCGGGCCGAGGACGAAGACGCCGGCGGTTGCGGCACGGAGCCCGCCGTCCGCCGCTGCTCCGAGCACTCGCTCGGCGACCCAGGCTCCCGCCGTGACACCGACGACGTAGCCTACGAGCCCGCCGAGCAGGACGAGCACCAGCCGGCGGCTCATCCGGCGCCGTGCGGCCGGTCGGAGTCGCGACGCTGCTCCAGCCAGTCGAGCGGCACGCGAATGGTCAACACCTCGGCCCGCACCGTGACCACGTCGCCGCTCACGACCTCGCAACCGACCAGCACCTTGCGCTCACCGATCTCCAGCGGGCGTGCGCGCAGCTCGATCGGCTCCGCGAGAGGCGTGGGACGCAGGTAGCGCAGGGTCATCTCACCCGTGACGCCCCAGATCGGCGGATCGGAGCCCATCTCCCGGCCCTCGGAGCGATAGAGGGCCGCGATCGCCGTCCACACCGAGTGGCAGTCGACCACCGTCGCCAGAACACCGCCGTTGACGACGTGCGGCGGTCCCGCCGCGTGCTCCGGACGGGCCTGGAAACGGCACAGGCAGCGGTCACCCTCCCAGCGGCTCTTGATGCGCAGCCCGTCGGTATTGGCCGGCCCGCACCCCCAACAGCGGCTCTCCGGCCAGATCGTGTCCTGGAGTGCCCGATCGTCCACTGCGCCTCCGTGTGTCGCCTCAGTGCCGGCAGGCGTCGAGGATGAACCGCGAGAGGTCCTGCTTGAACTTGATCAGCGACGGCGGGTGCAGGTACATCATGTGTCCGGCGTCGTAGTACTCCATGGTGACGTTGTCACGCTGCTCCGGCAGCAGATCCATGTGCTCGATGGCGTACTCGGTGGCGGCCTGGGGAGTGGCGAGATCGAAGTGCCCCTGCATGACCAGGAGCTTCATGTGGGGGTTCTGCCCCATGGCGTAGGCGAGGTCGGCGGCGGTGTTGGGGAAGGGCACCTTGTTGCCGAAGCCGCCCACGCCGGGAGTCGAGTGGCTCCAGTCCCACTCGCCGAAGAGGCCGCCGGAGACGTTGTAGTCCATGTCGCGCCCGAACTCGAGCTCGTCGTGGTAGTAGCTCAAGAAGGACGCCGTGAAGGCCGGTGCCACTGCGGCGTTGAACGGGTCGTAGTTCATCGACTCGCCGAGAAGGTCGAAGCTGCGGCCGGCGAACCGGGAGTCGATGCGGCCGGCCTGCTCCTTGCGGTCGCGCAGGACCTCCTTGACGAACTGGGTGTGGGACACGCGCAGGTTCGCCCGGTCCCAGTACTCCTCGTCGACCCCCGTGTAGCGGGCCAGCTTGGCGAGGATCGCGGCGCGCTCCTCCTCGCCGAGCCGGCTCCCCTTGAGCAGGGCGGGAGCGTACTCGCGATACGCGAAGTCCTCGACTTCCTGCATGAAGGCGACGAGGTCGTCCGGCTTGTCGGGCAGGACGTCGTGGTACCAGGCCGTTGCCGCCAGGGAGGGGAGGAACAGCACGTAGGGGAGGTCGACGCCGCGCCCGTCGAAGCCGGAGACGTAGGCCATGAAGGGCGAGACCAGGACCGCGCCGTTGAGCGCCATGCCGTGGCCCGAGAGCAGCTCCCAGCTGACGCCGCCGGTACGCATGCCGCCGTAGCTCTCGCCGAGCAGGATCTTGGGCGAGGCCCAGCGCCCGTTCCGGGTGGTCCAGGCGTCGATGAAGCGGGCCACGGAGTCGATGTCCTGGTCGACGCCCCAGAAGTCGGCGCCCTCGGCCTCGCCGACCGGACGGCTGTAGCCCGTGCCCACCGGGTCGATCATCACCAGGTCCGACACATCGAGGATGCTGTACTCGTTGTCGACCACCTCGTACGGAGGGGGCAGCGTGAAGTCGGCGTCGGCGACGACGATCCGGCGAGGGCCGAGCACGCCCATGTGGAGCCAGATCGAGGAAGATCCCGGGCCTCCGTTGTACGCGAAGGTGACGGGACGATCGACAGGGTCACCCGCGCCCTGGCGCACGTAGGCCGTGTAGCCGAACTTGGCGACCGGCTTCTCGTTTTCGTCGTCGACGATCAGGTAGCCGGCGGTCGCCTGGTAGCGCACCGTCTCGCCGCCGATGGAGATCTGATGCTCGGTCACCGAGCTCGCGGGCTCGGGGATCTCGGGCTTCTCGCCCGCCTCCTCCTTCATCGGTTCCTCCGCCGCCAGAGGCAGGGCGGAACAGAGTACGACCAGGGTCCAGGCGAGCGCGAGCCGTCGCTTCATCGGTACCTCCTCGAAAGCCGTTGGAGGGTCGACACTACCGCAGTCCCGGGTAACGAACGGCCGTCGCGTCTCGCCAGAGACGGTGAGCCCCGCGGAGGGGCCGCCGATCCTGCTGGTCGGCGAGAGGAGCGAGGAGAGACACGATGGTCGAGAAGTCACGCAGTATCGAAGTCGTCGCCGCCACCCTGGACGTCGCCAGCGGCGAAGCCCGCCGTCTCGAGGCGATCGGGCCGCGCAGGCTGTCCAAGAAGAAGCTCGCGAAGGCCCTGGAGGACGTCGGGATGGTGCCCAAGGGCGGTTCCTTCGATCTCACCAGCCACGTGCTGCTGTCGCCGCAAACGCCGTGGGTCGAGGGCAAGGGATACCTGGACGCGCTCAATCCCCGGACATGGTTCTCCGACGGACCCAACATCAGCTTCCTTCCCGAGAGCGGCCAGCCGAAGGGCCGCTTGGACGTGTGGCTCCACGGCCTCGACCCGGATGTCGGCTATCTGGCTCGGATCGAGGTCGGATCGGTCGGCACCGCCCCGTTCGACGTGCGCGCGGTGACCCTCGGCGCCGGGTTGGTGTCGCAGACCTTCCAGGCCGACGGGGGCTTCGACTCCCTCTTCCTGCAGTTCTCCTCCGGTGACGGCGGCCTCGGTCTGCTGCGCGTCGAGTGCGCCGACTGGAGCTTCTACGAGGTCGAGGTCTCCCGCATGGACAACTGAGGGCCGCGCGCCCGAGGGGGCGGTATAGGCTCGCCGCCGGGCGCTCGTCGCCCGGCGGCGAGCCATGGACATCCGCGTACTCACCTACAACATCCACCGGGCGATCGGGCTCGATCGCAGGTTCCGGCCGGAGCGCATCGTGCAAGTCCTGGAGCACTACCAGGCGGACGTCGTGCTCTTGCAGGAGGTGGATGAAGGGGCACCGCGCTCGCGGGAGCTCGATCTGGCCCGGGAGTTGGCGGAGGCGGCGGGCTATCCGCATCGCGCCGTGGGGCACAACGTGACGCTACGCAAGGGGCGCTACGGCAACGCGACCCTGAGTCGGTTCCCCATCCTGCGCGAGCGCAACATCGACCTCACCGTGGGCAGCAAGAAGCGTCGTGGGTGCCAGCACGCGACGATCGAGCTGCCCGGGGGAGCGGCCGCCGGGTCCCTCGAAGTGTTCAACCTGCACCTGGGTCTGTCGGCCCGGGAGCGCGAGCAGCAGGTCGGGATCCTCGTCCACTCGGACGAGTTCGCGCGACTCGCAAGGGATCGGGCCTGCCTCCTCGGAGGAGACTTCAACGACTGGCGCACCCGGCTGCGCGTGGCCTTCTGCGAGGTGCTGGACTTCGCCTGCATCACGGACCGTGGAACGGCGAGCTCGCCGCGAAGCCTCCACACCTACCCATCTCCTTCACCGCGTGGGGGGCTGGACAAGCTCTTCCTGCGCGGGCCGTTGCGTGCCGTCAAGGTGCAGACGTGCCGGCTGGGCGTCTCGCGCGTCGCCAGCGATCACCTGCCGGTGATCGCCGACCTCGCCGTGCGCTGAGCGAGCCGCGGCAGCACGACGACGCGGGCGTCGAACTCCGCCGGCTCGACGGGTGCGCCGCACTCGCGCGCCGACGGACCGGACAGCCGTGCGGCGATGCCGTCCACCCAGCTCTCGATGGCCCCGCGAGCGGCCTCGATGCGGGCCCCCGAGCGGGGTGCCGCCACCATGTAGAGGGCGGTGCCGTCGCGGCCGTAGAGGAACCCGGCGAGCGCCGCGACGCCGCCGTCGTCGTGGATCAGGGTGCCGGTCTTGCACGCCATGGCTCCGGCGCGCGGTGGCTCCTGCCAGTGGGGGAGCGCGTGTTCCAGGGAGCCCGGGTCGCACCCCGGCATGGGGAGCATGTCGCCGGGCGAGAGCCCGTCCTCCGCGAGGCGGGCGTTCAAGGTGCGCAACACCGCCACGACGGTGGCCGGAGACATGCGGTTGATGCCCAGCCCGGAGGTCGTCTCGAGAGCGACCTCCCCCAGAGGCCCCTCCAGCCGGGAGCGGAGGAATCGCTCGAGCCCAGCGGCGCCTCCGAGCGGGTCCGCGACCCGCTCGATGTCGTTGTTCGAGTAGGCGAGGAAGCGCTTGAGGGTGGTCCGCAGCTCGTTCGATCGGTGGAGCACGTCCGCCGCCGGCGCGTCCCACCTCCCGGCGGCGGACAGGCCGATCACGACGCGCAGCGGGGTGGCGGGAAACGACGGGTCGCGCTCGCGCCAGCCGTCCAGTTGCGGCGCTCGAGGTCGCCCCAGAGCGCGGGATCGAACGCCCGGCGAAGGCGCTCTCCCATCTCCTGCAACCTCCGATCGGGGTCGCTCTCCCGCCCCTCCGAGCCGTGCTCCCAACCGATCCAGAAACGATCGTCGAGGGCGAGGTCGCCGCTCACCGTGCAGGCCGGGCTCGTTGAGCCACCACGCGCCACCAGCAGGGCGTTCTCGAAGTGAAAATCCGGGTCGTTGCCCCCGGCGATCGCCAGGTCACCGCGCAGCACGCCGCTATCGGGCTCGACCGCACCTTCCAGAGCGAAGGCGGTCTCGTACCGGTGATCCGGGCCGAGCGCCGTGAGGGCGAAGAGGGCGGTCGCGATCTTGACCACGGACGCCGGGTTCACGGCCTCGTTGCCCGAGCGGGAGGAGATCAGGTCTCCGTCGAGCCCTTCGACCTGCCAGACGAGCCCGTCGTCGGCGGACCGGAGTGCCGTCGCGGCGCACAGCGCGACGGCGCAGGCGACGATGCGGAGTGGGGAGGGCCCTCTCGGTGGTGCGGCCATCGAGGGCCCATTCTAGGCCGACGGACGGGGCCGTGAGGCAGACCCGAAGGCGACCTATGATGAGCGGATGCGCCCCTTCGAGACCCTGGCTTCCGTGCGCACGCCGACGGCCGTGAGCTGACGCTCCACCATCGCGACGGCGACTACTTCATCCAGCTCGACGGCGACGAGCTGATGTCGGCGTCGCTCCGCGTCCGGCAGGCGCTCGAGGAGCTGGCCGCCGACGCGCTCGGCGGGGGTTCCGCGTCCTCGCGTCCTGATCGGAGGCCTGGGCCTCGGCTTCACCCTGCGGGCGGTGCTCGACGCGCTGCCCGGACGCCGAGATCGTCGTGGCGGGAGGTCTTCCCGGAGGTGGTGGAGTGGGGGCCGCGGTCCGCTACGCCCCGTGCACGGCTCGTCCCTGACGGATCGGCGGGGTGCGCATCGAGGTGTTGGCCGACACGTCTGAGGTCGCTCCTCCGATCCGAGGCGCCGGCTGGCACGCCGTGCTCCTCGGCGTCGACAACGGCCCCGAGGCCTGGTGTCTCGATCGCAACAGCCGCCTGCTCCGACGCCGGGCTCGATCGCGCCGAGGCCAGTCTCGCTCCCGGCAGGTCTGCTCGCCGTGTGGGCGGCGCGGCCGGCCCCGGCCTTCCTGCGCCGGCTGCGGGCGCGGGGCCTCGAGGCCGTGAGCCACTCGCTGACGGCCCACGGCGACAAGGGCACTCGTCACGCGTGATCGCCTCGCGGCGGACGCTCAGCGCAGCTGCCAGATCTCGCGGCGACCGCCGGTGACCAGATCCATGTACCCGGCCATGGCCTCGGCGAGGGCGGGGTTGTCGGACCGGCGCCCGAGCGCCTCGAAGTAGTCGGCGACGTTCTCGACCTCCGTCTCGACGACGACCGTCCAGAAGCCCGCGGCGGTGTCGGTGAGGATCCGACGGTTGACGATGCCGACCTCCGCGAGGTGAGGCCCGGCCGCCCGCATCTTCTCCGCCAGCTCCCCCGCCTTGCCCGGCTTGCACTCGAACACGTTGCGCACGACGTACATGGGGACTCCTTTCGGTGTGAGCGGGAACGATACACCCGACCTCCGGGGCCACGGGCATGGCGTGTTAGCCTGAATGCCATCGGAGGTCGATCATGAGTCGGAGCTTCCTCTCTCTCTGTTTCGTCGGCGCCCTCCTGGTGGGCGCCCTGGGCCTGGCCGCGGACCGCTCCCTGGGTGGAATGGATCTGGAGATCGTGTCCGTCGACGCCCGCACCTGGGGCGTGGTCGCGCGCGACCCGGCCTCGGGCCGGGAGCTGCGGTTCCAGACGACGCCGGATTCGTTTGTCGGCAAGCGCTTCCAGGCCGACCTCTCCCGCAGTCGGGCCGGCGCGCGGGTGAGCGTTTCCGGGGCGCCCGACGCCCAGATCGCCGGCCTGGTGGCGGCCGACGCGTTCGAAGGTGCCGCGCCCGAAGCGGTGTCCCGCGCCCCGCTGGGAGAGGCTCCTCCGCGGATGCCGGTTCGGCCCGACCGCAGGCCGCCGCCCCCGGGCTCGGCCCAGGGTGGGGGGCAGGAGTTCGAAATCGTCTCGGTGACCCGTGACTTCGTGGTCACCGCCCGCAACGTCGAGAGCGCCGCGCAGGTGAAGCTGCGGGTCGATCCCCAGGCCTTCCACGGCTATCGGCTGCGCAGCGAAGCGCTCGCCCTGCGCCGTGGTGACGGCTTCGCGGTGGACGCGCCGAACGAGGCGCCGATCGCGGACTGCTGCGTGCTGCTGGAAGGCGGACTCTAGCTCCGGCGGGGCCATGTCGCGGACCCGCCCGGCAGCCGTCTTCGCCCTCTCCCTGTTGATCTGGCTCGGCTGCTCTCGGCCGACGGAGGAGCGCGTGCCGGACGAGGAGGCCCGGGGCGGAGAGCGACACGGTGTCGCCGGCTACCGGTCACCCGCCCTGCCGGCCCGGCTGCCGCGCCCGGCCGGCGGCGGGTGGGAGGCCGAGCGCCTGTGGAGCCGCGCGGTCGATTGGGAGCCCGTCGTGGCGGCCGATCCGTTCACGGCCGACGTCTATCAGGCGACGACCCGCTACGGCGCCCCGGAGTGCGCGACCTGCCCGGACCCGACGATCGTCGTCCGGCACTCGGCCGACGGCGGCGTCACCTGGTCCGAGGACCGTTACCCGAGCCGACGCGGGCGCGCCCTGGCGGATCCGCAGCTCGCCGTCGCCGGTGACGGGACCCTCTTCGCCGCCTATCTGAAGGACTTCGTGCCCGGCGTCGTGCTGGTGACGTCGCGCGATCATGGGCGGACCTGGACCGAGCCCGTGCGGGCGATCGGTGAGGGTCCCCCCCGTTGGTCGGACAAGCCGATCCTGGTCGTCTCGCCCGACGGTCGGGACGTGTACCTCGCGTTCAACGCGGCGGACAGCTACGTGGCGTCCTCGCACGACGGGGGAGCCACGTTCGCCGCTGCGGTACGCACCAACGACGACGATCGCTACTGGTTCCACAGCGCCGGCGCCGTCGGCCCGGACGGTACCGTCTGGTTCGCCGCGGCCGACTACAGCCGCACCTACGCGGGGGATTCTCACGTCTCGGTCCTGCGATCGGTCGACGGCGGAGAGAGCTGGACGACGCAACGCGTCGACACGGCAGCGGAGGCTCCCCGTTGCCGCTGGTGGGCCGCCGGCTGCTACCGGGGCTTCCTGGGACCCCAGGCGGCGATCGCGGCCGACTCGGTCGGTCGCCTGGTGCTGGCCTACAACGCGGGAACCCGCGATGGGGGACCACCCGATCTCTGGGTGCGCACCTCGGACGACGGCGAGCAGTGGTCGGCCCGCCGCCGCGTGTCGGGAGGCGGCCCGATGGTGCAACACGCCTTCGCGGCGCTCGCCGCCGGGCCGCTGCCGGGGGACTTCCGCCTGGTGTGGCAGGACGATCGGCGGACCCGCCGCCCTCGCGCGACGAACCCGGATCGCCGGTGGAACAGCTGGTATCGCCGCTCGCGGGACGGCGGCGGGAGGTGGGGCCGTCGCACCCGGCTCTCGCGAGGAGGTGGCGATCCGGCCGCCGGCAGCGGCTACAACGACGGGCGCGGCTTCCGCTTCCCCTACGGCGACTACCTCGGCCTCGCCGTCGACGCGAACGGACGCAACCACGTCATCTGGGGGGCAGGGGAGAGCTACAACGGCAACGGTGGAACCTGGTACACCCGCGGCCGCTGACCGCGAACCGGCCGTGACGACGGGCCTGCCCCGTGTGCGCGTGGGGCTGTGGGTGGCGGTGGCGGCGACCGTGGGGCTGATCCTGTGGAGGCCGCTCCATCCCGGCCTCGAAGCCCATTTCTACGATCGCGCGGCCGCGGGCTCGGCGCCGACTCTCACGGTGCGCACCCGGGCGATCGACCTGGAGCTCCATCGTCGCCTGTTTCCCTTCCAACGCCACGACTACCGCATCGCGTGGAGCGGCTCGCTGCTGGTGGAACGCGGTGGCGAGCACTTCTTCGCCACTCGCGGCGAGGGCGTCTCCGAGGTGCGCATCGACGGCGCACCCGTCGTGCACAACGAGGGCAGGAACGGATTCGCGCTCGTTGCAGGCCGCGCGGCGCTCGCCCCGGGCGTCCACGCGGTCGAGGTGGAGTACCGCCACCGCGGCGCGAGCTACCCCCTGCGCGTCGTTTGGGCTCCTCCCGGTGGAGAACGGCGGCTCCTCGGCGAGGCGCCGCTGGCGGCGGAGGGAGACGCATCACCGGGCGGCTTTCGACTCCTCCGGGCTCGCAACCTGCTGCTCGCGGGGCTCGCCGCGGCCTGGCTCGCGATCGGGCTCTGGACGGCCGTGGCCCGGCGGGCGTGGAGGAGGATCAGCGGCTCGACGTGGCGACTCGCGCTGTTTTGGCTCCTCGCCGTCGTGGGGCTCGATCTCGCGCTCGCGCCGGTGAGCCCGATGACGAGCTTCCACAGTCGGTTCCTCCTCGCCTACCCGACCCACGGTCGCGCCGACTCCTGGAGGCCGATGCTGCAAGCGGAGCGCGCGCTCGCCGAGAGCCCTCCGGGCTCGCTCTACCCCGTGCTCTTCTTCGGGGAGCACGTCAAGTTCCAGTACCCGCCGACCAGTCTGCTCTGGCTCGCCCCCGTGCGGCAGTGGCCTGCGGAGAGGCTGGCGCTGGCGGCCAACCTGCTCTGCTGGCTGGTGGTTCTCCTGTCGGCCGTGCCCTTGGAGGATCTACTCGCGGGCCCTCGTCGAGTACGCGGGGAGCGCCGCGCCGGGGCCGATGGAACGGGTGGCGCGTACGATCCTGGCTCTCCTCTTCACGCTGGGCTTCTACCCGATCGTGCGAGGCTGGTGGGGCGGTCAGGTCCAGACCCTCCTCTACGGTCTCTTCGTCCTCGCGCTCTGGGCGTGGCTCGCGGGGCGACCGGCCCTCGCGGGAGGGCTCGTCGGGTTGATCTGCACGGTCAAGCCGCAGCTCGGCCTCCTCGCCGCGTGGGGCCTGGTGCGGGGGGAACGGCGCTTCGTCGCCGGCCTGGCCGGTTCGGCCGGCGCCGTGAGCCTGGTGTCCCTGGCGACGTACGGGTGGCGGGACCACGTCGAGTACCTGCGGGTGCTCTCCTTCATCGGGCGCCACGGTGAGAGCTATGCGCCGAACCAGAGCGTCAACGGCCTCCTGCACCGCCTCCTCCACGAAGGCAACAACCTGCACTGGGTCGGGGACGCGTTCGCGCCGTTCGACCCGTGGGTCTACGGGCTCACCCTTCTCACCTCTCTGGCCTTCGTCGCGGGCGCTCTCCTCTGGCGGCGTCCGCGGCCGGGTGGGGAGCGGCGAAGCGTGGGGACGCTCGATCTCTCGGTGGCCGTCCTCAGCTTCACCATGGCATCGCCCGTGGTCTGGCAGCACCACTACGACGTGCTGCTCCCTCTGCTCGCCGTCGCCCTGGCGGCGGCCGTGGGCGCCGGGCGGCGATGGCTCGTGGCCTGCGTGGCCTGCGCCTTCGTGCTCGTGGGCACCTTCACGACCCTCGTCGATCGCTTCGCCGACACCCGGTGGAACGTTCTGCAGTCGTACCTGTTCGTCGGTGCGCTGATCGCGCTCGGCGCTCTCTACGCCCTGCGCGGGGAGTGGAGCCGGCGGACGAGGAGTGAGCGGGGTTCGGCCGCTGTAGCCGTCAGCGGCCCGCCGCGGTTCCGGTGAGGACCTCGACGACGCCGTCACCGCTGCGCGTCTCGAGCCCCGCCGCGGCGCAGTCCCATTCGCGGTCTCCGAGCAGCTCGGCCTGCACGCTCGCTCCGGTGCGCCGGTTGCGGCACACGACGCGGTCGAGGGAGAGCTCCCGCACGACGCCGCCGAGCTCCGCGCCGCGGGCGGTGCCGTTGAGCTTGATGGTCACCCGGTCGTCCGCCTCCGGCGCGAAGCGGCCCCCCTTGCACAACCACGCCGGCTGGCCGGAGAGCCTACGGGACGACTTGCCGCCTCCGCTGCGGTCCCGGCACACGAGCTTCCGGGTCTTCAGGCCGTCGGCGTAGCCGCCGACGCCGGCCGGGCAGGAGGGGAGCGCCGCGCGCAGGAGCCCGTGGCCGTAGACGGGGTTGGGGACGGCGCTGCCTTGAATGCCGCCGCAGGTCTGGCCGTCGGTCGCGGGCTCGGCGCCGGCGAGGAGGTGCTCCGAGACCCCTTCGGGGTCGCCCCGCAGGCACTCCGAGGCGGAGAGGACCAGCGCCACCATGCCCGCGGCGTGGGGAGCGGCCATGCTGGTGCCGTTGAACGAGGCGTACGCACCGCCCGGGATACTGGAGACGATCTCGACCCCCGGCGCCGCGAGGTCCGGCTTCAGACGGTTGCTGCCGTCGGAGGTCACGGGACCGCGGCTGGAGAAGTCGGCGATGACGTCGTCGTGATCGACGGCCGCGACCGTGATGGCGGCCTCGTCGATCGCCGGCGGCTTGGTGATCGTGGAGCAGCCCGGCCCGTCGTTGGCGGCGGCCGCCACCACGACGATGCCGGCGGCGCGCACGTTCTGGATGACGGTGTGCAGCAGGGTCGGGTCGCCGCACCCCTCCTCCGCTGTGCAGGTCCACGAGTTGTTCACCACGTCCGGTGCGGCCGTCGGGTCGGGGTCGGACCCGTCGGCCAGCGTGGGCGCCAGGAGCCACTGGAAGCACTCGGTGTAGGTGGACGGCGAGCCGACGCCGACGTCCATGTTGCGGCAGCCGATCCACTCGGCCCCGGGAGCGAGCCCGATCTGATGGGCGCCGCCCGCCCTGCCGACCATGATGCCCATGGTGTGCGTACCGTGGTCGGTATCGTCGCAGGGGGCCGCGGTGTCGGCTCCGCAGCGACCGCCGCCGCTGTGGATGGCGTCGTGCCAGGCCCGATCGTGGCTCACGCCACCCGGCCGGTTGCCGCGGTAGCGCTGGCGCAGCGCCGGGTGGTGCCAGTCGTATCCCGTGTCGGCGCCGGCGACGACGACTCCCTGGCCCTTGTAGCCGTGGCGCCAGAAGACCTCGGGCACATCGAGCCGGATCAGGTTGGGCTCGACGCGGGCGGTGCGCGCGGACGGCCGCGGCTGGGCCGGGAGCCTGAGGGCCACGCTCGGGTCGGCCGCGATGCGGTCCACCTCGGGGAGCTCGGCGAGGCGCTGGACGACCTCCCCTCCGGAGCGCACCCAGACGGCGTTGGCGATCCAGAAGGGGCGATAGGGAATCCGCTCGCGCTCGAGCATCTCCCGCAGGCGCACCTGGGTGCGACCGGCGGTGGCCACCAGCCGTTGGAAGACGTACCGTCCCTTGCGGGCCTTGCCGTGGATCGCTGCCGCGCCGTCCAGCCTCGCCTGCTCGCGCAGCACGACCAGGTACCCGATCTCACCGCGTCGGGCGGCGTCGAGGACGTCCGGGGCGACCTTCTCCCGCCAGGCGCCCGGCTCCGCGATCCGGGCGCGGGAGGAAGCCGCCGCCAGCAGGGCGAGCGCGATCAGCAGCCCGGTGGCGGGGGCGAGGCTCGGTCTCCGGGTCGGTCTCATCGTGGTCTCCTTCTCGCTCCGTTCGACGCGTGAGGGGGCCCGGATCCTTCGCGATCGAGTGTGGACGCGTCGGGGCGGCGCGGTCTCTGCACTAGGATGAGGCATGCTCTCACCCGGTCGCCCCGCCCGCAACGCCGCCGCGCTCCTGCCGTCCTTCGCCCTTCTCGCCCTGGCGGCCTGCTGTCCCGTGCCTCCGCCGGCCGATGGCGGAGGCGACGGCGCCGGCGCTTTGCTGCTCAGCGCCTCGGCGAACGTCAGTGACCCCTCCCTGGTGCGTTTCGGCATGCTGGCGCGCGAGAACCAGCCGGCCGACAAGGAGTGGAGCGTCCCCTTCGCGATGCCCCGCGACGGCGTTCTCACCCATCTCTACGTCGCCCCGACGACGGCGCTCGAGACCACCGGGTCCGTCGTCGAGATCACCGTCGTGGTGAACTCCTCCGACACCGCCCTCCACGTCGCCCACACGTCGACTGGAGGTACCGCGGTCGTCAGCGACACCTCCACCGAGGTCCCCGTCCACGCCGGCGACCTCGTCTGGGTCCCGCTTCGCCGAAACCGCCGGCCTCGATCCGGTCGTCACCCCGGGCAGCTTCGCCGTCTACAACGTCACCTTCGAGCTGCGCTAGCGTCGCCTTCGGCCGGTCACCCCGCGGGCTGGGGCGCACTCGCCTTCTGCGCGTCGATCCACTCGGTGATCACGGTCTCGAGGACGTCGAGGGGGACGGAGCCGTTCAAGAGGACGGCGTCGTGGAACTCGCGGACGTCGAAGTCGGTGCCCAGCGCCGCTTCGGCCCGGCGGCGCAGGTCGCGGATCTTGAGCTCCCCGAGCTTGTAGGCCAGGGCCTGGCCCGGCCAGGAGATGTAGCGGTCGGTCTCGGTCTCGATCGTGCAGCGAGAGCGCGGTGTTCTGGGCCATGAAGTCGCGCATCCTCTGGCGGTCCCAGCCGAAGGCGTGGACGCCGGTGTCGACGACCAGGCGGCAGGCGCGCCACATCTGGTAGGTGAGGCGGCCGAAGTTGGAGTAGAGTCGGTGAACCCGGCCTCGAGGGCCAGCCACTCGGGTAGAGGCCCCAACCCTCGCCGAAGGCGGGGATGTAGGGTAGCGGCGGAACTCGGCAGGCCCTCGAGCTCTTCGTTGAGGGCGGTCTGCAGGTGGTGTCCGAGGACGGCTTCGTGCAAGGTCAGCGCCTCGAGGTTGTAGAGCGAACGGGTGTCGAGCGCGTAGGTGTTGACCCAGTAACGGCCCGGTTGCGTGGAGCCGGCGGGCGGACCGGAGTAGCGGCCCGCCGTGTACTTCGGTGCGATGTCGGCCGGGACGGGCTCGACGGTGTAGGGCAGCCGCGGCAGGGTCTTGAAGAGCGACGGGAGCTTGCCGTCCATCCGCTTGGCGATCCAGGCGGCGTCCTTCAGCAAGCTCTCCGGCGGTCTTCGGGTAGAAGCGCGGGTCGGTGCGCAGGAACTCCAGGAACTCGGCGAAGGTCCCGTCGAACCCGACCTCGCGGATCACCGCCGTCATTTCAGTGTGGATCCGCTCCACCTCGCGCAGGCCGATGTCGTGGATCTCCTGCGGCGTCAGGTCGAGGGTCGTGAACTCGTCGATCTTCTGCTGGTAGTAGGCCTCGCCGTCGGGCAGGTCGTAGGCGCCCAGCGTCTCGCGCGCAGCGGGGACGTACTCACCCTGGAAGAAGCCGAGCAGGGTGCGATAGCCGCGGACCACGCCGCCGAGGATCGCGGCGTCCCTCGTCGCGCAGCCTCTCGCGGTCGGCCTCCGGCGCGCCCACCGGGAACTCCTGGAAGGGGGTCCAGAAGACGCTCTGCTCCGGGTCGTCGACGATGTGGGCGGTCATGGTGCCGTCGATCCCGTCGAGGATCAGACGGGGCTGCGTCATGCCGCGCTCGAGCCCCTGCCGCATGAGCTCGATCTCCTCGCCCACCCAGCGCGGCCAGTCGCGCAGCCGGGCGAGGTAGTTCTCGTAATCCTCGGTCGTCTGCAGGGGCACCTCGAAGGGGAGGCGGGAGAAGCCGGTCTGGAAGCCGGAGTCCGCGTTGAAGGGGATCTGGTAGTCGCCGAACTCGTAGTCCGCGACCCGGTTGCGGAGCTGGCGCCGGAAGATGGCTGCGTTGATCCGGTCCTCCTGGCTCAGCTCGTCGAGCGGGATGGCGTCGAGCTCCTTCAGGAAGGCCTGGGTACGCTCGTAGCGTCGCTGCAGATCGGCCGGCGTGTCCGAGGGGAGCTCGTCGTCCCAGGTGTGGACGTCGACGGCGGTGGCCAGCAGCGGGTTTTCCTCCAACCGGAACTGCCACTCGCGGGCGAAGAGGTCGTGGAGCTCCTCGCCGGGCATGGTCGAGTCGCACGAGGCGACCAGGGGCAGGGCGAGCGCGAGTGCGACGAGCGAGCGCGAGGTGCGCATGCGGGCCTCCTTGGGGAACGCGACGAGGACGCTCAGTCCATCGTCAACAGCGATGCCATGAGGTCGATACCGTACCAGAGGTTGGCGACCCTCAGGTTCTCGTTCGGGGCGTGCTGATTGTCGTCGTGATTGGCGATCGGCGCGATGACCGCCGGGACGCCGAGGAGGTCCGTGAACAGGTACAGCGGGAGCGATCCGCCGAGCGTCGGCAGGAGGACGAGGTCGTCGCCGGCTACCCGGCGGGCGGCCCCGATGACGTCGCGGGACACCTCGAGGTCCATCGCCGTCCGCGCCGCGGGGTAGCCCTCGTGCCGGACCGAGAGGACGATCTTGGGATGCGCGAGCCGGGTCTCCATGTCCGGCGCCTCGCGCACGAGGGTGTAGCCCCGCGCGCGGATGTGGTCCTCGACGCGATCGAGGATCCGCGCCGGATCGTTCCCCTTCACCAGCCGGATGTCGATCGACGCCGTCGCCTCGGTCGGAATGACGTTGCGGGCGCTGTCGCCGACCGTGGCGCTCGCCAGGCCGCGGACGTTGAAGCTGGGCAGGAGCAGGCGCTCCGCGAGCGGCGCGTCGTGCATTTCGGTCTCGGCCAGGCCGAGCTCGGCGCGCAGCTCGTCGTCGAAGTCCGGAAGTGCGTCGAGCGCCGCCCGCTCCGCCGCTCCCGGCGCCACGACGTCGTCGTAGAAGCCGTCGACCAGCACCCGGCCGTCGTCGTCCTTCATCGAGGCGAGCAGGTTGGCCAGGCGCTGCGCGGGGTTGGGGGCCCAGTTGCCGTAGTGGCCGCTGTGGAGGTAGCGGGTCGGACCGTAGACCGTCAGATCGAGACCGGTGTAGCCGCGCACGCCGAAGACGAGCTGCGGACGCCGGCTCTGGTGCACCGGGCCGTCGCAGAAGATCCAGGCATCCACCGCCAGCTCGTCTCGGTGGCCTCGGATGGACTCCTCGAGGTGCCCCGATCCCGCCTCCTCCTCGCCTTCGAAGAGGAGGACGAGATTCGACGTCGGCCGCGCTCCGAGGGCCGAGAGGGCGTCGAGAGCCGCGAGGAGCGCGGGGATCGGGGCCTTGTCGTCGCCGGCCGAGCGGGCGTAGAGCCGCCACTCCGGGTCGATCGGCTCGCCGTCCTCGGGGAGCGGTCGCGGAGCGCCGCCCTCCTCGAGGGCCGCGGTGTAGAGGGTGGGCTCCCACGGCGGGCTCGTCCACCGGTCGGCGTCGACCGGCTGGCCGTCATAGTGGACGTAGAGGCCCAAGGTTCGCTCCGCCCCCTCGACGTCCAGACGACCGTAGACCACGGGCGGCGCGCCCTCGACGGTCCACAGCTCGGCCGCGACGCCCCGCGCGGTCAGCGCATCGACGATGTGCTGCGCGTTGCGGCCGATGTCGGTCGAGTCCGAGGCTACGTTGGGGATCGCCAGGAGCTCGACGAAGTCGCGCAGGACGGCCGCGCCGTGTTCCACCCGCCAGGCCCGGACGGCCTCCACGGACGGAGGCTCGGCTGCGGCCGGACCGACGGGGGCGAGGAGGGCGAGGACGGCGAGGGCGGGGAGAGTCTGGTGCGGTCTGGTCACGGGCCGGGATTCTACCGGCGGGCGACCCGGTGAGCGCTCAGCGGGGGCGCCAGGCGAGGACGATCGACTCGATCCGCACGTCGCTACGGCGCGGCTTGAGCGTCCGCGTCGTCAGCTCCTCGGTGGCGGGGTCGACGCGGCGCTGCAGGTCCGCCAGCTCGGCGTTCATGTCGGCCTCGAGAGCGCGGAGTCGCTCCTCGAGCTCCAGCTTCGCCTCCTCGGCCCGCTCCACGTCCTCGGCCTGCTCGCGGGCGCGGCCCCAACCGCGTGCCGCGGTCGTCACCTTGCCCAGCGACGTGGACGAGAGGCGCTTGTTCCCCAGCAGCGAGGAGACCAGCGCGGCGCCCATGGAGATCGCGCTCTGGAGCTTGGCGCCACCCGCCTGGTCCCTCTCCCTGTCGACGCGCTCCCCTGCGCGGTCCACCTTGCCGCGTGCGCTCTCGATCTTGGAGGCCCAGCGCTCCCGCAGGCGGTCGAGTGCCGCGTCGCGGCGCTCGCGGCCGGCCTGCTGCAGGCGGATCCGGAACTCCCGCTCGTCCTCCCCGGGTCGCGACAGCTCACCGCTCGCCTCGCTCTCGAGAAGCTCCAGGCGTCGATTGCGGTACAGGTGCTCGGCGAGGTCCTTCTTCCACGTCGTGTAGCTCCCGGCCCGGGCCGCTTCGTCCGGCAGGGGTGCGAAGCGGGCCGGGAGAACCGGCTGACGCCCGAGTGCCGCGGGGGCGACGTCGAGCTCCTCGGCCTGCGCCCAATCCACTCCCGCCTTCTCGAGCTCCACGAACAGACACAGCTCCTGGGCGCTCTCCAGCGAGTGCGCCGCGCTCACGAAGTGCACCGTGGCGAGAGCGAGGACTCCAGGCTCGTAGGAGGGGTCCGGGTCCGGCGAGGGGAGGAAGCGCTGCTCGATCTCCGGCGGCAGCACGGGCGCCACCGAGCCGGCCGTCGGCGTCGACGCGACTCGCGGCGGCGGGGCGGAGAGTGCGCCGGCCCCTGGCGGCTGCGGCGGTTTCGGCAGGCGTCGGATGTCGTCGCGAGTCATCGGGCCCCGCAGGTACGACATCGCCCAGCGGGTCTCGAAGAGCACCGGCGCCGGCTCGTGCACGTCGTGGAGGAGGAAGACTCGCTTGCCGAGGGAGGCCAGGACCGCCTCGACCTGCGGTCGGGAGAAGCCCTCGACCTGCTCGAGACCGGCCAGCAGGCGCTCCCTGTCGCGCTCGGTCTGCAGCCGGCCGATGAACCACGACCCGGCGTTGGAGAGCGCCTTGTAGTCCAGATCGACGGGGTTCTGCGTCGACAAGACGACGCCGAGCCCCTGGGCTCGCGCCTGCTTGAGCAGGGTCAGCAGGGGCCGCTTCGACGGCGGCTCGGCTACCGGCGGGAGGTAGCCGAAGATCTCGTCCATGTAGAGGAGCGCCCGCAGGCTCGAGGTTCCCGGCTGACTGCGCACCCAGGAGACGACCTGCGCCAGGAGCAGCGAGAGGAAGAACATGCGTTGGGGCTCGCCGAGGTGCGCGATCGACACGACCGAGATCCGTGGCCTGCCGTTGCCGTCGAAGAGGAGTCGGCCGACATCGAGCGGCTCGCCCTGGAGCCAGACCTCGAAGCCGGGAGCCGCCAGCAGGTTGTTCACGGCCATGGCGAGCTCGAAGCGCTCCTTCCGGGGGTAGAACGCCTCGACCTCGAGGACGCCGACGGTGTCCATCGGCGGCTCCTGGATCCCCTGGATGAGCGCCGGGAGCGAGAGATCCGCTCCGCGACACCAGGCCTCTTCGAGCAGGCTGGCGACCAGGATGTGGTCCCGGCTGCGCAGCGGGTCCGCTTCGATGCCGAGCAGGCCGAGCAGGCCGCTGGTCGTCGTGGTGATCCGCTCCGCCAGGGCCTCCGCGTCGGCTCGCTGGCCCTCCGGCGGGGCGCGAAAGGAGTCGAGGATCGAGAGCGGTGTGCCGGCGGTGCTGCCGGGCGTGTAGACGGTGACCTCCGCCGCCTCGCGCAGCCTCCGGATGCGGTCACCGCTCTGGCCCCAGCGCGCCAGACCGTCGCGCCACAGGGTCGCCTGCTCGGCTCCCAGCTGCTCCCTCGTCAGGCCCCGCCGCTCGGCCTCGCCCCCGTCGACCCAGGGGGCGAAGTCGGGCCCGCTCAGCGCGGGAAAGGTCAGGGCCAGATTCGGCAGGTCCCCCTTGGGATCGATCGCCAGGACGGGCACGCCGTCGAGGGCCGCCTCCTCGATGAGGTCGATGCCGAGACCGGTCTTGCCGCTGCCGGTCATGCCGACGATGACGGCGTGGGTGGTCAGGTCCCTGGCGTCGTAGAGCAGCGGGGCCGTGGCCTCCTCGCCGTCGCCGTCGCCCTCCCGGAGGCGTCCCAGGTAGAAGACACCCAGCTTGTCGAGATCGTCCATGGGGGTCGCAACGCTAGCAGAGCGAATACGCTCGCGGGGCCGCGCGTAGGGGATAGCATGGACGCCGGAGCCTTGGCCATGACGATAGGGCAGGTGGGGGGCGCGGACCTCGTGGTCCTCGCCAAGGACGGGGATCGCGACGCGCTCGACGAGCTCGCACGGCAGTGTCGTCCCAAGGCGTACGGTTTCGCCCTGCAACTGCTGCGCAACCGGGAGGATGCCCTGGACGTCACACAAGACGCCCTGGTGAGCTTCTTCGACCACCTCGATCGGTTCGACGAGTCGCGGCAGATCGACCCCTGGTTGCTCTCGATCGTGCGCAATCAGGCGTACGATTTCCTGCGCCGCCGCAAGGTGCGCGCCGCCGAGTCGCTCGAGGAGCTCCTCGAGCGCGGAGCGCCGCTACCGGTCGGCCAGCGCCCCGCCGCGCTCGACCGCGTCGAACGAGACGAGCTGCGCTCGCGGCTCTGGCGGGCGCTGGGCAGGTTGTCGCAGGAGCACCGCGAGATCCTCGTCCTGCGCGACTACCAGGACCTCTCGTACCTCGAGATCGCCGACGTGTTGGGGATCCCGAAGGGGACCGTCATGTCGCGCCTGCACCGCGCGCGCAAGGCCCTGCGCGAGCTCCTCATCGACGACCCGGAAGCGAGTCACGACGATGCACCGTGAGACCCAGACCCAACCCCCGTTCGACGAGAGCCTGCTCTCCGGCTATCTCGACGGAGAGCTCACCCAGGGAGAGGCGCAGAGGGTGCGCGTCCACCTGGAGGATCACCCCGAGAGCCGCCGGCTGTTCGAAGAGATGGCCGCCATGCGGGACGCCGCCCTGTCCACCCGTCTTCCGGTTCCCGATGACGACCAGTGGGATCCGGCGCCGCGCGGGCCCTTCAGCCGGCTGTCGCGTCGGATGGGATGGCTGCTCGTCCTCGTCTGGGGGGCCGCGACCGCCGTGTTGGCGGTGCGCGGCTGGTGGACGGCCGACGCTCCGTGGACGGTCAAGGCCGTCGGCGTGCTGGTCGTGGGCGGACCGCTGCTGCTGTTGCTCTCGG
This sequence comes from Thermoanaerobaculia bacterium, assembly GCA_041394745.1. Lineage (GTDB taxonomy): Bacteria > Acidobacteriota > Thermoanaerobaculia > Multivoradales > JAHEKO01 > JAWKHP01. The sequence goes on from JAWKHP010000013.1 coordinate 37,075, forward strand.
TCCTCGCGGACCGCCTGAAGGTGATGAAGACCGATCGATACAGGAGGGTGCAGAAGTGATCGTCGTCAACACGGAGTCCATCGTCGGAAAACGGGTCGTGCGAACGCTGGGGCTGGTGCGAGGCAACACCATTCGCGCCCGCAACGTGGGTCGCGACATCATGGCGGCGATGCGCAATCTCGTCGGCGGTGAGGTGAGCGAGTACACCAAGCTGTTCGCCGAGTCGCGGGAGCAGGCGCTCGATCGCATGGTGGCCGACGCTCGCGATCTCGGAGCCAACGCCATCCTGAGCGTCCGATTCTCGACCTCCGAGGTGATGTCGGGAGCGGCGGAGCTGATGGCGTACGGAACCGCGGTCGTGGTCGAGGAACGTCTCCGCCGGCGCCTGAGCGCATCTATAATCGCGTCGATGAGCTTCATCCGACGTGTGACGGCCCTCGGCGTCCCGCGGCCTGCGCAGCGGTGGTGCCGGTGCACGCCGCCCTCCCTCCGAGGAGGCGTGGCGCCTGTACCTCGACGGAGACTGCAGGGCGCCGCGGCCGCGGCCAGCGACCTCTTTGCCGACGAGGCATCCAGGGCCGATGCCCTGAGCCTCCTCGGATCGATCGCGGCCGCGCAGGGGAGCTACGAGGCGGCCCGCGAGCACTGGCAGGCGGCGGCCGAGCTCGGCGGGCCTGCCGGCCGCGAAGCGGCTTCGAAGATGACCCTTCTCTGCGCCCTGATCGACTGCACGGAGCAGGAGGCGGCGACCGCGGAGGCTGTGGCCTCGACCGAGATGGTCCCGCCGGTCGCCGCGCCCGCGGCTCCGGCGCGCCGCGATCCGGTGGCGGCGCCGGTCGCTCCCGAGGAGCCCTCCGAGCCGCTGCGCACTCCCGTGGCTCCCCCCGCACCGCAGCCGGGTCGGCCGAATCGCCGGTCGCGCGGGCCGGGCCCGGCCTGGTGCTGGTCGCCGGCAGGGGCACGCCGTTCGACGAGGTGCGCGAGGCCGTCCAGCGGACGACCGATTTCCTGCGTTCGCACGGCGTGGATGCCGAGAGCCCGACGGAGAAGATCGCTGTGGTCCAGGAGTCGGAGGTCGTTCTGGCGCAGCTGCTGGCCGCAGCACGCGAGCGGGGCGCGGCGGGTGTCGTCCTGGTCGACGCCCGCTTCGGTTCCCGCGAGCGCGTGGAGGCGACCTGCTACGGGCAGGATGGCGCCGTCTTGCTCTCGGAGAGCGTCACGGGCGGCATGGGCCTCGTCCGCCCGGTGCGCATGAACGTCCATCTGATGGAGAGGCTCGAGGAGAAGCTCGCCGCCCGGATCGGCGAGCCATGCCTGCCGGTGCAGCCGTGACCGGCGCCGCCGGACGAGGCGTGGGGTAGGGATCCAGGCGTGCTGAGGCGCTCCAGGTTCGGCACACCGAGTCTTGCCGTCGGAGCGGCCCTGCTGTTCGCGGTGCTCGTGCCGGGCATTCCCGGAGCGGCCGAGGAGGGGCCCGTGGAGCGCTGCCTCGATCTGCTTCGATCGGGCCGCGAGCGTGACGGCCAGCTGTCGGTCGAGGCTCGCATCCGGCCTCCGGAGTCGGCCGACGTCGAGGACGAGGAGGGGAAGGCCTGGAGACGCGGCTCCGAGGTCACCGTCGCGCTGGATCCGGAGACCGCGCGGCTCCGGAGCCTCGTCTCCTCGTCTCGCTGGTCAGCGTGCCGATCGACGGGGAGCCCGAGCTCTGGCGGGTCGAACGGACGCTGGAGCTGGCGCCGGGCGACGAAGTGTGGACGCTGCGTGCCACCGTGGAGCTCCCGGAGGATTTCGTCGACACGGCGGTCCACGTCGAGGATCCGCTGACCGGACGCTGGGGGACGGCGAGGGTCGCTCTCGACGGACCGCCCGCCGCGTCGGGCCTGCGGGCCGCCGTCGACGAGATCGACGAGCCCGCACCGCGGGCGGACGAGGCTGGCGCGGTCGGCTCCGTCGCGGCGATTCGGCTGGTGCCCCCGGAACCGGGGCCCTGTCGGGACGGGTGCGGTTGCGGGCTCTGCCCAGCAGCCCGGAGGTGGCCCGGGTGGACTTCCTGGTGGATGGTGCAGTCGCGGCGAGCGACGACAAGGCGCCGTTCAGCCGCGCCGTCGAGCTGGGTCCGGAAGCGATACCCCGGCAGCTGGAGGTGATCGCCTACTCCGGGCGGCGGCCGTGAGCTGGGGCGAGACGGACTGCGCGTCAACGGCGATGGGACGGCGTTCGACCTGCGGCTGCGGCGCGTGGAGACGGAGACCGGCGCCGTGGCCGAGGCGGCGATCTCGGTGCCGCCCGGTCGGTCCCTCGAGTCGGTGGACTTCTACCGTAACGACGCCGCTCTGGCGAAGCTCTCGACGGCGCCCTTCCGGATCCCTTGGCCGACGGGCGAGCCGCAGCCCGGGGAGTACCTGCGAGCGGTGGCGACGCTCGACGACGGCACGACCATCGAGGACGTGCTCCTGCTCGACGCCAGCGGCCCCGCCGCGCGCGTCGACGTCAATCTGGTGGAGATCTTCGCCGTCGTGACGGATCGCAGCGGCGAGCCCGTCGAAGGCCTCTCCCGGGAGGACTTCAGCGTCACCCAGGGGGGGCGACCGGTCGACCTCCAGCGCTTCGATCGGGCCGATGGGCTCCCGCTCTCGCTCGGTCTGGTGGTCGACACGTCCGAGAGCATGTGGCCCCTGATGCTGGAGACCAAGCAAGCCGGAGCGGAGTTCCTCGTCGACACGCTGGGGGACGGGGACCGCGCGTTCCTCGTGGACTTCGACACCCGGCCGCGGCTCGCTCAGGGCCTCACGCCGGACCTGAGGACCCTGCTCAACCGTTTCGCGGGCCTCGAGGCCGGGGGGTTCACCGCCCTCTACGACGCCATCGTCTTCGCCATGCTGCAGTTCGACGACGGCCCCGGGCGACGCGCCCTCGTGGTGCTCACCGACGGCGACGACTACAGGAGCCAGTTCTCGTCGGGTCGCTGCATCGACGTCGGCGAGCAGCTCGGCGTGCCGGTGTACTTCATCGACCTCTCGGGCGTGGGGCGGGCGGCGCGCAACGGCGGCTGGCAGTGGAGCGGGGGTCCGCTGCCGAAGCTGGACCTCGACGGCGTCTCGGCGGCGACCGGCGGGCGCGTCTACTACATCTCGGAGCTGACCGAGCTCGGCGACGCCTACGCCGAGATCAACCGCGAGCTGCGGAGTCAGTACCTGCTCGCCTTCGCGACGCCGCGCAACCTCTCACCGGAGGAGCTGCAGTCGATCGAAGTCAAGGTGGACGGCCGGAAACGCCTGCGGGTGCGGCGCGTGGTGGGTGCGACCGCTGGCTGAAGCGACGGCCGGCTGGCTGCTGATCCGTCTCCGGGTCCCCGTCGAGCGGGCGGAGATCCTGGCGGCGGAGCTCTGGGACCTCGGCGCCCTGGGGCTGGAGGAGACCGAGCCGCAGCCGGGAGAAGCGGAGCTCTCCGTCTTCTTCCCGCCCGCCGGCCCGGAACCCGAGGGCTTCGCGCCGGTCGTCGCGGCCGCCCGTGCACGAGTGACGGAGCGGACCCTCGTTCCACCGGCCGACTGGCTGGCGCGCTACCGTGAGCTCTCGCGGCCTCTCCCCCTGGGTCGCGGCTTCCTCGCCGACCCGCGCGATGCGGACGACGCCGACGCTGCGGCGGGGGTCGAAGGACGCCGGACCCTTCGCCTGCCGGCGCGGACGGCCTTCGGAACCGGCAGCCACGAGTCGACCCGGCTGGCGGTCGAGCTGCTCGAGGACGACCCGCCGGAGGGCGAGCGAGTCCTCGACGTGGGCACGGGGAGCGGGGTCCTCGCCTACGTGGCCCTGGCGCTGGGGGCGCGGCACGTCGTCGCGCTCGATGTCGACCCGGCGGCTTCCCTGGTGGCCGGGCAGATCGCCGCCCTGAACGACCTGTCGCCGTCCCTGCTGGTCGGTGACGTCTCTTGCCTCCGATCGGCGCCGCTCTTCGACCGGATCCTCGTCAACATCATCCCGGCGCACTGGCTGCCCGCCGGCGCCGCCCTGGCCGGTCTCCTCGCCCCGGCGGGTCGCCTGGTGGTCTCCGGCCTCCTCGGATCGCAGCGGGAAGAGGTGGCCGGCGCGCTGGCATCGCTCGGCCTCTCGCCGGTGGCCGAGCGCACGGACGGCGAGTGGCTGGGCCTGCGTATGGTCCGCGGTCCGGGAACCGGCCCGTCCTAGGGCCGTCCGCCTCAGCCGACCGTGTTCGACCAGGCCGTGGTGTCGCCGCTCTCGAAGCCGTCCTCGAAGATGTCGGTGGTCACCGCGGTGTCGCCCTCGGCCTGCACCATGTCGACCGGCGGGCTCTTGGCCAGGGCCGGATCGGCGTCGCTCCAGAAGTGGTGGAGGATCTCCCCCCGGCTGCGCTGACCGACGGGTGGAAGCAGGGCCGTCGCCGCCGAGCTGCGCGACAGGCAGTCGTCGGGAAAGTCGTGGGTCTGCGCCTGCTCGAGGAGGAAGTCCACGTACTCCTTGCTGGCCGTCTGGTAGCGCAGGGTCGCTCGCACCGTCACCGGTGACGTCGCGTCGACGGGGATCGGGACGGCGTACTCGGTGTCGTCGTAGTTGACCAGCACTCCGGGAGAGGCCTCGGGATAGGTGTAGGCGACCGGGCGCGTCTCGGGGTCGGAGCCACCGGTGAATCCGAGCGGTGGGATGCGGTTGTCGACGACGATGCAGTCGTTGAGCACGAAGTGGAAGATCTCGGCACCGCCTCCGTTCGTGTGCACGCAGCTTCCGCTGCCGGTGTCCCAGGTCCCGCGCAGCGTCTGGTAGACCTTGACCTGCGCGTCCTGGGTCAGCACGCCGGTGGAGGAGTCGTAGCCGCCGCTCTCCCACAGCAGGGTGTCCGTCGCGTCGCGGGCCTCGACGTGCAGCCACATGCGGCGGCCCTCGGTGTAGCCGGTCGGCAGCTTGTGACCGCCCAGGTTCGTCACGCGCACTCGCGCGTGGAGCGTGCCGCCCGGAGCCACGCCTTCGGGGAGGCTCAGCTCGATCGTGGCCGCTTGCTCCTCGAGCTTCTGTCGGGCCCATGCCGCGGTGGCCTGGAACTCGGCGTCGCGGTCGAGTCCCGGGTACTTCTGGCGCAGGATCTCGGGAACCCAGGTGTTGCCGCCGGCGAACTGGTGGATCGGCAGCTCGCCCGAGTGGTCGTTGCTGAAGAGGCTGCAGGCGTAGGCCATGGGCCCGGGATCGGAGGGCATGTGGCAGGTCTGGCACTCGGCCGCGACGCCGCTCCCGGAGTCGGCGAAGTCGCTCTGGGTCCACTCCTTGTGGGTGCGCTCGATGGGGTAGGGGAGCATGGTGTCGTTGCCCTGCTCGTCGATGAGGGTCGTGGCGGGGCTGGTGACGTTGTGACAGGCGGCGCAGAGGGTCGATGCCGTGTGGTAGGGAGAGTAGGCCCAGTTGTGGGGCGCCGGATTGCCGCCGGCCGAGTAGTCGTACGGACCGCGGCGACACGGCTCCGGGTCGCCGCCGTGCTCGCAGGAGTCCAGATCGTCGATCCAGAGCTCCGCGTTCTCGGTGTAGACGGACGCCTCACCGGGCGGCGGTGAGTCGTTCACCATCGCCCGGTGGCAGAAGTGACACTGGACGCTCGAGAAGTCGTTCATCCCCATCGTGGGGTCGTCGACGAATCCGGACAGGTTGCACCCGTCGGCGTCTCCCACCCCGCCTTTCGGGTCGGCGTTGGCCCGGTTCTCGAGCCAGGCCTTGGGGGCGTGACACCGCAGGCAGTACTCGCCGACACCGGGAATGTCGTGATTGGCCACGTCGAGCGCCGCCCAGAAGACGGGGTCGCGGGCGGCGTTCGCCATCATCGACCCGGCCCACGTGTCCCAGGGTTCGATGTTGTGCACCGCGTCGTAGCCGCTGTGGCAGAAGGCGCAGGTCTCGGGAGTGATCAGGACCTGGTCCAGAGGCGGCTGGGTGGCGTGGGGGGTGAACGGCTCGTCGCCGCGGAGAGCGGCCGCCGCACCCAGGGCCAGCCCCGCGCACAGCGCGGCCGCGGCGATCGGTCGAGTCACGTCGTTCACGGGGTGCCTCCGGAGCGGAATCGGCCCGGTGGTACCGGGGCTCGAGTGGCGGGAGGCTAACACGGAGCGCGACGCCGGAGGGCAGAGCCGGGCGCGATAGTCTCGGTCCATGCAAGGGTCGTTGCAGTCGTTCGTGTCCGCTCTCGCCGTGTCCGCCTTCCTGGTTCTCCCCCTGCGCGCCGAGCCGGGAGACCTTCCTGCGCCCCCGGACGTCGCGGCCCCGCCGGCCGCCGCCGAGGTGACCGCCACCGGCCTCGCCAGCGTGGTGCTCGAGCCGGGAGAGCCCGACGGTCCGATGCCGGGTCCCACCGACATCGTGGTCGTCGACTACACGGGATGGACCACCGACGGGAAGCTCTTCGACAGCTCGGTCGCTCGAGGCAAGCCGGTGAGGCTGCGGCTCGACACGGTCATCCAGGGCTGGACGGAGGGCCTGCAGTTGATGCGGCAGGGGGAGAAGCGACGCCTGTGGATTCCCGAGGAGCTGGCCTACGCCGGCCTGGAGGGGCGACCCCAGGGGATGCTGGTCTTCGACGTCGACCTGCTCGAGGTGGTGCAGCCGCCGCCGGCGCCGGAGAACGTCGCCGGCCCGCCCGCGGACGCGGAGCAGATCCGCGAGGGCCTCTGGAGCGTCGTGCTCGAGCCCGGCGACGGAGGCGAGCACCCCACGCCCCACGGCACCGTCCTGGTCCACTACTCGGGCTGGACGACCGACGGCGAGCTCTTCGACACCACCGCGCTGCGCGGTGAGCCGGCGTCCTTCCAGCTCGACAAGGTGATCAAGGGCTGGCGCTACGGCCTGCGTGAGATGGAACAGGGCGAGAAGCGCCGCTTCTGGGTCGACGAGAAGCTGGCCTACAAGGGCCAGGAGGGACCGCAGGGGATGCTCGTCTTCGACATCGAGCTGCTGGCGGTCAACTGACCCGGGCTGCACTTCGACCATGTCGGACCGCGACGAGAGCGAGCGCGCCGAGCGCCTCTGGAGGAAGGCGGCCGAGGGCGCGCAGCCCCTGGCGCCGACCCCGGATCGAGTCCGCCGCCGCAGGCCCCGGTCGATGTCCCCGACCGGCGAGCCGGGGCCGCGGTTCCGTCTCGACAGCTGGGGTGAGCACTGCGAGGGCCGGGCCGCGAGCGGCGGGGAGGAGGCGCTCGACCGCATCCACCGCGGCGAGTGGCCGGTCGACCTGCGACTCGACCTGCACGGGCTCACCGCGGAGCAGGCTCGCGACGAGCTCAGGGCCATGCTGCGCCGGGCCCTTCGCGCCGGGCTGACCGGGGTGCTGGTCGTCCACGGTCGCGGTGCGGGGTCCGCCGCCGGTCCGATCCTCAAGGAGAGCTTGCCGGAGTGGCTCGCCGCCGCGCCGCACGGCTCGCGCGTGCTCGCCTTCAGCACCGTGGGACCGCACGGTGGTCGGGGCGGCGCGACGCTGGTCGCGCTCTCCTCCGGCCTCTAGGGAAGCTCGTCCTCCTCGAGGCCGAAGTAGTGGCCGAGCTCGTGGCGGACGGTGAGGCGGATCTCGCGCAGCAGCTCGCGCCGACTGGCGCAGCTCTCCAGCAGCGGAAGCCGGTAGACGACGATCCGGTCGGGCAGAGCGGAGTACGCTCCGGGATCCCGGTCGCCGAGGGCGACGCCGTGGTAGAGGCCGAAGAGAGTCTCGGTCTCGGGGTCCATCCCGAGCTCGAGGAGCTCCTCGTCGGTGGGCTCGTCCTCGACCTGGACGACGACGTTGTCGAGGCGCCCGGCGAGCTCGTCGGGCAGCTCGTCGAGCGCCTCGGCGACGGCCTGCTCGAACTGCTCTCGCGACATCCGGGGCACGGTCGCTTCCCGCTGAGCGCTCAGTCGAGGTGCGGTGGCAGGGCGGTCGAGCCGGTGCGGGCGAAGGCGATGGAGAGCTCGGATCCCTCCGCGTCCGCACCCAGGACGTCGATACGCTCCACGACGTCGTCGACCACGGTGACCACGCCCACGCCGCTCGCCACGCCCTCGCGCGGGCCGCTGGTGATCTTGAGCCGGAACCCGAGGTCGCTGCGGCGCCACTCCGCCCCGAGCTCGGCCACCGGACGCCGGGATCCGTCCCAGAACCGTACCGTCGCAGTCCGGTCTCGCCGCAGCTCCACCGCGGCCGCGACCAGGGCGTGGTCTCCCCGGCCGCTCCGGCTCAGAGTCCCCGCGCCGTCGAGGGACTGTGACAGGAGGGACTTGGCGGTCGCGTCGGAGCCCTCGGGCTCGAGGACGTCCGGCGGCTCGCTCACGTCGAGGGGAACGAGGCCGTGGCGGCAGTCCTCGGGTACGTCGTCGAGCCGGCCCGGCGGCTCCACGGCCGCCAGCACGTAGGCGAGCTGGGCGTGGCCGGAACGGACGCCGCGGACGGTGATCCGGCCGACCTCGCGGTCGTCGGGTGACTGCTCGACCAGGGCGACCGCCGGCTGGACGGGCGTCGGCATCCTGTACCCCATCTCCCAGGGCCAGCCGAGCTCGGCCTCCGCCAGGTAGGGGGTCTCCGAGCGGCTGCGCACCTGCACGTAGACCTGCACCTCTTCGCCGAGGGGGATCGGTACTGGAGTTCCGGAGTCGAACCAGGTCGGCTCGTCGTTGCGCCACAGGCGGTATTGGATCGAGGGGCACGACTGGGCGAAGGCCGGAGTCGCGAGCAGAAGGGCGAGAACTGGGACGGGGAGTAGGGCTCTCGCGGCAGGTCTCCCTTGCCGGTCCGGCCCCGGAGCCGCAGCCGAGGTCCATCGTATCCCCGGTCGGCCGCCTGATACCCTGCCGCGTCGATCTCCGTCGGGTCTCGGATGCCCGGAGGTCTGCGCCGCGAGCGGCAGAGGCTCGGCGACACGGACATGGACCTGCTTCCGATCCTCGCAGTCTTCGCCTTCGTCGCCCTCGCTTCCGGGCGCTTCGGCGAGGCTGCTCGGGCGTGCCCGCCTGCCGGCCATTACCGGCTTTCTGCTCGCGGGCGTCGTCGCCGGCCCGCAAGCGCTCGGCCTGCTCGACGAGAGCGACGTCGATCGGCTGCGGTTCGTGGACCATGTCGCGTTGGCGTTCATCGCCATCGCGGCCGGCGCGGAGCTGCGCTACCGCGAGATCAAGGGGCAGCTGGCCAGCATCGCCTGGGTGAGTGGAGGCATCATCCTGGCGACCTACCTCCTCGCGGTGCCGGCCGTCCTGGCGATCGCCGATCAGTGCCGTTCCTGGCCGACGAAGGGCGTCCGGTGCGGCTGGCGGTCGGCCTTCTGGCCGCCGCGGTGCTCGTCGCGCGCTCGCCGTCCTCCGCGATCGCGATCGTCAGCGAGCTGCGTTTCGAGACCGTTCACGCGCCTGATGATGGGGGTCACCGTCGCGGGTGACGTGATCGTAGTCGTGCTCTTCGCTCTGGGCTCCTCAGTGGCCGAGGCGCTCGTGGCCGATCACGGAGTTCTCCGCAACGGCGGTGCTCACGGTGCTCCTCGAGATCGTGCTGGCCCGTCGGCCTCGGGTGGCTGTCGGGCCGTCTGCTCTCGGTCCTGCTCTCCAGCCCCTTCACGGCCTGGCGGCTCTCCGCGTGGTGCTGCTGGCGGGAGGCTATGGAGCTCCTTGCCCTGTCGGGCGCGGTGCGGCAGGTGACGCGCCGGCTTCGCCCCGTTCGAGAGATCTTTCTCGAGCCGCTCCTGGTGTGCATGGTGGCAGGCTTCGTGGTCAGCAACTTCGGTGTCGCTTCCGGTCCGATCTCGGCGAACCCTGGAGCTCGCCGGCCCGCCGTCTATCTCGCGTTCTTCACCCTGGCGGGAGCCTCCCTCGAGCTCGACACGCTGCTGCGGACGTGGGGCATCGCCCTCCTGCTGATCGCGGTGCGGACCGCGGCCGTTCTGGTCGGCGCCTGGGCCGGCGGTTCCCTCGCGGGCGATCCCGCCCGCCTCAACCGCATCGGCTGGATGGCCCTGCTGACCCAGGCCGGGATCGGTCTCGGCCTGGCCAAGGAAGTGGCGTCGGAGTTCCCCGAGTGGGGAGGAGCCTTCGCCACCACCATCATCGCCGTCATCGTCGTCAACCAGCTGATCGGGCCGCCTCTGTGCAAGTGGGCGGTGCAACTCTCCGGCGAGGCGCGGGTGAGGGCCGACGAGAACGCGGGTTCCGGCTCGCGCCGCGCCTTCGTCTTCGGCATGGAGGGGGAGAGCCTGGCCCTGTCGCGGCGGCTCTCGGAGCACGGATGGAAGGTGACGGTGGCGACCCGCAAGGAGCTGCCCCCCGACCACGGCGACGTGCGCGGTGTCGAAATGGTCCGTCTGCCGGACTTCGGGAGCGGGACCCTGCGCGAAGCGGGCGCCGGGGATGCCGGCGCGTGGGTCGGGCTCCTCTCCAGCGAGGACAATCTCGAGCTGTGCGAGCGGGCCTACGGCGAGTTCGGCATCTCCAACGTCGTCGTCCGTGTCGCGGAGCGGCCGATCGCGGAGCGCTGCCAGGAGCTGGGAGCCGTCGTCGTCGACCCGGGAGTGGCGATGGTCAACCTGCTCGACCATTTCGTGCGCTCCCCGTCGCTCGCCGGAGTGCTGGTGGGCATGGACGCCGATCAAGACACCATCGAGGTCCGGTTGGAGAACGACCAGTACGCCGGTGCCGCCCTGCGCGACATCCGGTTGCCCCTCGACGTCCTCATCGTGGCGGTGCGCCGGAAGGGTGCGATGCTGATCTCGCACGGCTACACGCGCCTGGAGCTCGGCGATCGCCTCACCGTGGTCGGCAGCCGGGACAGCCTCGATCGCGTCGAGGCCGAGCTCGGAGGCTGAGCCGGTCGCCTGCTAGGCTGCCCCCGTGTCGTCCTCCCCCTGGTACGGCGACGGTCTCCGCTTCACCTGTTCTCGCTGCGGTCGCTGCTGCACGATCCCGGGGTACGTGTGGGTGGTGGAGGAGGAGATCACCCGTCTTGCGGAGCGTCTCGGCCTCTCTCGGGACGAGTTCGGGAAGCGCTACCTGCGCCGCGTCGGGAGGCGACTGAGCCTGATCGAGACCGCGGGCTTCGAGTGCGTCTTCTGGAGCGCGGAGAGCGGCTGTACGGTCTACGAGGACCGCCCGCGCCAATGCCGGACCTTCCCGTTCTGGCCGGAGAACGTGGAGAGCCCGGAGGAGTGGGCAACGGTCGTCGAGGAGTGCCCGGGTGCCGGCGAAGGACGGCTCTACACGCCGCAGGAGATCGTGCGGCTGGGCAAGGGAAGCGGAGGCACCTAGGCGGAGCCGGCAACGTCGCGCACCAGCAGCTCGCCGAAGCCGGCGGCGTCGATGTTGGAGCCGCAGACGACGAGCCCGACGCGGCGGCCCGCCAGGCGTTGGGCGAGCGGTCCCAGCAGCGCGGCCGTGCTGGCGGCGCCGGCGGGCTCGACGGCGAGCTTCATGTCGCGGAAGAGCAGCTGCAGCGCTGCGATCATCTGCTGGTCGGAGATGCGCACGAGGCCGTCGAGATACCGCCGGCAGAGACCGAAGCTGTACGGTGCCGCGTACGGGGCGCCGAGGCTGTCGGCGATGGTGCGCACGGCGTCGATCGACTCGGGCCGCCCGCTGGCGAAGCTGCGGTGCATCGTGTCGGCGCCCTCGGGCTCGACCCCCCAGACCTGGCAGGACGGGCGGGCCAGCTTGACGGCGTTGGCGATCCCCGCCGCCAGCCCCCCGCCGCCGATCGGCACGACGACTGCGTCGAGCTCCTCCACCTGTCGCATCAGCTCCCACCCGACTGTCGCGGTTCCGAGCGCGGTCCGGCGTCCCTCGAAGGGGTGGATGAAGGCACGCCTCTCCTCCTCGGCGATCTGCTGCGCCCGGGCGAAGCCGGCATGCCCGTCGGTCGAGATTTCGACCTCTGCGCCGAAGTCCCGGCAGGCCGCGATCCGGGCGGGGTTCGCGGAAGCGAGCATCACCACCTTCGCGTGGGTACCCAGCACGCGCGCGGCGTAGGCCACGGCGATGGCGTGATTGCCCGCGCTCACCGCAGTGACGCCGCGCGCGAGCTCGGCCGGCGACAGGGCCAGCATGTTGCACAGCGCCCCTCGGGGCTTGAAGGTGCCGGAGCGCTGGAAGAGCTCGAGCTTGAAGATCGCCCGGGTGCCGGCCGGGAGCAGGCGGCGCGCCTCCGGACCGTCCCAGGCCCAGACCGGGGTGGTGACGACGCGATCTCCGAGCGCCTCCCTCGCCGAGGCGATCTCCCCCGGACCCAGTACGGCGTCGTCGCTCACCGCGGGCGCCGTCCTCAGGGCGCGGAGATCGAGACCGGGACGGCGAGCTCGGCCCAACGCAGGGCGATGCCGCTCTCGGTGATCTCGAAGTCCATCGCTTCGACGTGCTCGGCGGCCCGCGGCTCCACCGTGACGCGGAGGGCGTCCTCGGCGGCGTCGTAGTCGAAGGCGCCCCACTGGTCCGCCACTCGATTGAACGCGACCACCCACTCCTCCTCGCCCGGGACCGTGAACAGTCCGTAGCGGCCGGCCGCCAGGGGCTCTCCCTCGATGAGGGCATCCGAGCCGAGCTCGAGGGTCGTGGCCTCGTTGGCTCCGGTGCGCCAGACCTCGCCGTAGGGGACCAGCCCGCCCCAGATCTCCCGTCCGCGGACCTCGGGACGGCCGTACTCGAGAACGACGGAGATCCCGTCGACGGTTCCCTCGGCGCGGCCGTTCTTGCTCACCCTGTCGGCGTCGTCCCCCCGCTCGGCAACGGCCGCTGACGCCGCGAGGACGATCGAGAGCAGGCCGGTGGCGGCGGTCCGTCCCACCGCGGTCATCCGGCGGCGCCCTCGTGCTGGGCGATCCAATCGGCCATGCGCTGGACGTCCTCGGGCTTGAGGTCCCCGGGATCCTGCTGCTTCTCGGCCAGCCACTCCTTCATCGCGTCGAGCAGGATCGCGGCCTGGCCCGGGCGGCTGGCGGAGAGCCTCTCGTAGGCGACGGTCGCGTCACCCAGCATGTTGAGCCCGAGCATCGACCCCGCCCAGCCGCGGACGTCGCCGTCGCGGCCTGCGTCGGCCTGGAGCGCCTTGGCATGCACCTGGAGCGCTTCCTCGTAGCGGCCGAGCTTGCGAAAGGCCGTCCCCAGCCCCGTGTAGGCGTCGAGGAGCTCGGCGTTGTAGCCGATGGCCTCCTGGAAGCTCTCGGCCGCCCCTTCGAGGGCCTTCTGTCGCTTTTCCTCGAGATGGGCACGCTTGTCGGCCGGGGCCTCGGCGATCTTCTGCGCGAGCTTTTCGGCCGTCTGGAGCTCCCTCTGGCCGGAGCTGAACGCGAAGCGCGCCGCTTGGGACACGTTGCCCAAGTCGGATTGCTCGAAGAGGGTGTCGTAGGAGCTCGGCTCCTCGTTGGGAGCCGGCGGATCCTCGAACTGGGCCGCCGCGGGAAGGGTCACGACGAGGAGAGCGAGGGGCGGGAGGAAGCGGGTGCGCTGAGCCATGTGGTGTCTCCGGAATGCTGGTCCGGGCCGAGTATACGACTCGACCTCCGGCATAATGAGCTCGTGACGCGTCGAACGCTCTGGATCGTCTCCGCCCTGGCGGTCGGGCTGCTGGCCGGGTGGTGGGTGGCAGGCCGCTCCAGTGGGAGCGATCTGACGCGCGAAGATCTCGAGGCGGCCCGCCAGCTGTGGGAGAGCGCCGGCCCGGCGAGCTACACGCTGGTCATCGAGACCCGGGGCGCCACCGGCAAGCGCAGCATCGTCGAGGTGCGAGACGGCGAGGTCATCTCGATGGAGACGGGCGGCAAGCCGGCGAGCCGGAGCGCCTGGGCCTACTGGACGGTCGACGGCCTCTTCGACTTTCTCGACACCGAGCTGCGCAACGCGGCAGCGGCGGAGCAGACCTACGGCGCCTCCCCCGACCAGGTCGTGCTCCAGGCCCGGTTCGACGACCGGCTCGGCTACCCGCGGCGGTTCCTGCGCCACGTGCTCGGCACCCGCAACGGCGTCGAGTGGGTGGTGGAGTCCCTGACACCGCGGGGCGGGAGCGGATCGGCCCCTTGACGGTCGCGCTGAGCGAGCGGGACCGGGCCCGGCTGGCCGGAGACGAGGGCGAGGCGACGGCTCTCGCCCTGCGCGTCGTGGCAGCCATGGCCGAGGTGTGGGGAGCCTCCGACCTGCTCGACATCGAGTCGGCACACGTCGACGGGTGCCTCCATCACGGACGCTCCGGCATCGACTTCGCCGAACGGCTGCTCGCCGGCGGGGCCCGCGTCGTGGTCCCCACCACCCTCAACGTCGGCGCCATGGATCTGCTGCATCCGGAGAACGTGCGAGGCGATGAAGCCTCCCGCGCCGCCGGGCGCCGGCTCATGGAGGCCTACGAACGGATGGGCTGCCGGCCCGTCTGGACCTGTGCTCCGTATCAGGCGCAACAGCGTCCGCCCCTCGGCGCGCAGATCGCCTGGGCGGAGAGCAATGCCATCGTCTTCGCGAACTCAGTGCTGGGTGCCCGAACCAATCGCTACGGCGACTTCATCGACGTTTGCGCCGCGCTCACGGGGCGGGCGCCCAACGCCGGGCTGCACCGCACGGAGAACCGGCGCGGCCGGATCGTGTACCGCCTCGAGGGAGTCGCCGAGCGATTGCTGCACGAGGAGGTCCTGGGCGCGGTGCTGGGGTACCTGGTGGGCGAGGACTGCGGGACGTCGGTCCCGGTGCTGGTCGGCCTGCCGGCGACCGTGTCCGAGGACACCCTGAAGGCGCTGGGCGCGGCGGCCGCCTCCTCCGGAGCGGTGGCACTGTTCCACGCGGTGGGGATCACTCCCGAGGCACCCGATCTGAGCACCGCGCTGCACGGCGAGGCGCCCGACCGCACGGTCGTGGTCGGTCCGGTCGAGCTCCGCGCGGCCGCGACCGGCTGACGACGACGGACGACGGAGCGATCGCGCGGTCGCCGGCAGCCACTTTCACCGGCGGAGTTCGCGCGGCTGATGCCCTCGTCGAGCGCTACCCGCCGCACCCCGACGTGGAAATGGTCGTTTGCACCCATCGCCTGGTGCTGGCGGCCCTCGAGTCGCGCGGAGACGCCGAGCGCCTGCGCCGGATGGGTGTCCGGCTCGTCGTGGACACCTGCGTCGTCGTCACCCCGATCCTCGAGAGCGAGCGGGGAACGCTGATGACGTGCTCGGCCAAGTTCGCACACTACGCGCCCGGCAATCTCGGGCTCGAGGCCGTCTTCGGCAGCCTCGAGGAGTGCGTGCGGTCCGCCCACCGGGGCCGGGTGTGGCGGGACCCGGACCTCTGGGAGGGCCGGTGACCGAGCTGCGGGCCGATCGCGTCCTCGTCGACGGGGAGGCGGTTGGGGAATTGGTGGTGCTGACCGCTCCGCTGAGCCTCTGGGGAGGCCTGGACGCCGCCGACGGCACCGTGATCGACCCCCGGCACCCACAGCACGGTGCGCGTCTGGGAGGGCGGATCGTCGCCCTCCCGGTGGGCCGCGGATCGAGCAGCGCGTCGAGCATCCTGCTCGAGTCGGTGCGGCTCGGCACGGCCCCGAGCGCCCTGCTCACCTTGGAGCTCGACCCGATCCTCGCCCTGGGCGCCGTGGTCGCGCGCGAGCTCTACGGCCGCTGGCCCGTGGTGGCCGTCCTGGGGGCGGAGGCGTACGGCCGTCTGGCAGTGGGCTCGAGCGCACGCATCGAGCGCGGGGGCAGGATCCTCGTGGACGAGGAGGCGGGCGGTCGATGAAGGGCCGGGCCGTCGTCGTGGGAGGAGGCGTCTTCGGTCTGTCGGCCGCTCTCGGCCTGGCGGAGACCGGCAGGTTGCGTGTGCGTGTGCTGGAACGCGGCCGCGTTCCGCATCCCGACGCCGCCAGCACGGATCTCAGCAAGGTTTGCCGCATGGAGTACGGCGCCGACGCGGCCTACATGGAGCTGATGGAAGTCGCCCGGCGAGGCTGGCTGGCGTGGAACCGGCGCTGGAGCGCCGCGGGACTCGATCCGCTCTACCACGAGACGGGAGTCCTGATGGTCTGCTTGCGTCCCATGGAACCGGGTGGCTTCGAGCACGACAGCTTCAGGTTGCTCGAAGAGCGCGGGCATCGTCCCGAGCGCCTCGGAGGCGCCGAGCTCGCGCGACGCTTCCCTGCCTGGAACGAGGCGTTCGTCGACGGCTTCTACCATCGTCTCGGTGGCTGGGCCGAGAGCGGAAGGGTCGTCGAGCGGTTGGCCGCCGAGGGCGTGGCCGCCGGCGTCGAGATCGAGGAGCAGGCGCCGGCTCGAGCCGTCGCGCTCGACGGGGAACGGGTCGTCGGCGTCGACCGGGCCGATGGCGCGCGGGTGGAGGCCGACGTAGTGGTCGTGGCGGCCGGGTCGTGGACCGGCGGTGTCCTGTCCGAGCTCGCCGGATCGCTGCGCCGCACCCTCCACCCCGTCTGGCACCTCCGTCCTCGCGAGGCCCACGTCTTCGCCGGCGATCGGTTTCCCGTCTTCACCGCCGACGTCGCTCGAACCGGCTACTACGGGTTTCCCCTCCACCCGCATCGGCGTGTCGTCAAGATCGGGAATCACGGTCCGGGGATCGAGGACGGCAACGGCGACGGCCGGGTCCCCGAGGAAGCGACCGCCGGGTTGCGGGAGTTCCTGCGCGCCCGGCTTCCCGCCCTGGCGGACGCCGAGATCGTCGGCGATCGCCTCTGTCCGTACTGCGACACGCAGGACGGGGACTTCTGGATCGCCGCCCATCCGCAGGTCGCCGGCCTCGTCGTGGCAGCCGGCGGCAGCGGTCACGGATTCAAGTTCGCGCCCGTGCTGCGACGGCTGATCGCGGACGCGGTGGAGGGCCGGGCGGCGCCTCCTCTCGAGCGGTTCGGGTGGCGCCCGACGCTGCGGCTGGAGCACGGCCGTGAAGCGGCCCGTTGGCACGGCGACTGAGGGTCGGCCGCCGGGTCAGGGAGCGGCCTGCTAGTCTCCACCGCGGTCATGGCTCGCATCCTGCTGGCGATCCAGCTGCTGCTGGCGCTGGGAACGGCGGTCTCGGCGGCGGCGCCGGCGCCGTCCGGTGACACGGCGGACTACCGGATCGACGTGTCTCTCGCGCCGGAGGCCCGGCGGCTCGAGGGCCGCCAGACCGTGCGCTGGACGCACCGCGGCGCCCAGCCGGTCCGGACCCTCTTCTTCCACCAGTACTGGAACGCCTGGCGCAACGACGCTTCGACCTGGATGGAGGAGGACCGGATGCGTGGTCGCAACGCCCTCCACCAAGAACCCCGTCCCGGCGACTGGGGATGGATCGAGGTCGACGCCGTGCGATTCGAAGGCGCCGACCTCCTCGGCAGGAGCCGCTACGCCGCGCCCGACGACGGCAACCCCGACGATCGGACCGTGTGGTCCGTGACCCTGCCGCGGATGGTGGCTCCCGGAGAGACGGTGGAGCTGGACCTCGACTGGAAAGCGCACATCCCGCGAGGCTTCGCCCGCACCGGCGCGCGCGGAGACTTCTTCTTCATCGCCCACTGGTTCCCGCAGCTCTGCGTCGCACAGACACGGACGTGGACGTGCCATCAGTTCCATGCCTCGACGGAGTTCTTCGCCGATTTCGGGACCTTCGACGTCTCCATCACGCTGCCGGCCCGGTTCGTGGTCGGGGCGACCGGGCGGGAGCTCGAACGGCGGGAGACTGACGACGGTCTGGTCACGCACCGCTTCCGTCAGGACCGCGTCCACGGCTTCGCGTGGACGGCGAGTCCCGACTACCTCGTCGTCGAGGATCGCTACGAGTCCGCGGTTCAACCGCCGGTGGACGTCCGCCTCCTCCTTCAACCCGAGCACCGCGACCAGGCGGACCGGCATCTGGAGGCCGTGAGAGCGGCCTTCCGGACCTACGGCGCATGGTTCGGACCCTACCCCCACGATCACGTCACGGTGGTCGACCCGGCCTGGGGGATCGACGCCGGGGGGATGGAGTACCCGACCCTGTTCACGGCCGGGACGAGGCTGTTCAACCCCCGGGGCGGCGGGCGTCCGGAGCACGTCACGGTCCACGAGGCCGGCCATCAGTGGTGGTATTCGACGGTCGGAAACGACGAGATGGAGGCCGCGTGGCTCGACGAGGGACTCAATACGTACTCCACCGCACGGGCGTACGCAAAGACCTGGGGGGAGCAGATCTACACCCACCGCTTCTTCCGCCCTCCGGGCCTGGATGCGGAGCGCGGCTTCTTCGCGGTCCTGCTGCCAGGCTTCGACTATCGCGGCCGCGTGCATCTCGATCGGCTCGAGCGCTACCGGCCCGACGCCACCGCCGACTTCCAACAGCGGGCCAGTTTCCGCTATCCGCCCGACAAGGGCGGCTCGATCTCCTACAGCAAGACGGCTCTCTGGCTCGGCACCCTGGAGCGGCACCTCGGCTGGCCCACGATGCAGCGCATCCTCTCCACCTTCTACGAGAGATGGAGCTTCCGGCACCCGCAACCGGACGACTTCCTGGACATCGTCGAGGAGGTGGCCGGCGGCGAGACCCGACAGATCGTGCAGGGTTTCCTCGGCTCGTTCGACTACGACTACGAGGTCGAGAGGGCCGAGACGGATCCGGTCGCTCTCCACGGCTATCGCCAGGAGGGCGGCCGCATGGTCCTGGTGGACGAGGAGGCGGCGGAGGGCGAGGCCGCCCAGCCGCGCTACCGGAGCGAAGTGGTCGTGCGGCGCAACGGGTCGGGATCGTTCCCGGTCGACCTGCGCATCGTGTTCGAGGACGGTAGCGTCGCCGTTCGACACTGGAACGGCCGCGGCCGCTGGCTGCGCTGGGTCGAGGAGCGGGCGGTCCCCATGGTCTCCGCTCAGGTCGATCCGGAAGGGGTGCTCCTGCTCGACCTCCATCCGTCGAACAACGAGCTGTTGGTCGAGCGGCGCGACCTGTTCCCGGCGATGAAGTGGACGGCGCGCTGGGTCATCTGGTTGCAGGATCGCCTGCTGTCGATGAGCGGTTACCTGTGATGCGGGGCAGCGTGTCCGGCTCCTTCTTCGGGGGTGGTTTCGACGCATTGCGGGCGTGGCGGCTCCTGGCTGCCCTCTGCGCGATCCTCTGGCTGGTGGCGCTACCCGCGGGGCTGGAAGTGTTCGAGTCGTTCCGCTCCTCGATCGGAGCGCGCGGCGTGGCGGAAGAGCTGGCCGGAACCATGGACCTGGTGTGGCTCGGCGAGTATCGCGAGGCCGCGAAGGGCGTCGCCGCCACTGTCGACG
Organism: Thermoanaerobaculia bacterium; assembly: GCA_041394745.1. GTDB lineage: Bacteria > Acidobacteriota > Thermoanaerobaculia > Multivoradales > JAHEKO01 > JAWKHP01. The sequence continues at coordinate 56,259 of JAWKHP010000013.1, forward strand.
TGCCCGTGCTGGCGCGGACGGCGCTCCTGGTCGACCTCGAGGACTGGTGGCGGGGCGAGCTCTTCGCCGTGCCGGCCGCGGTGCTCGGTCTCGGTCTCCTCTGGGCGCTGGCCTGGACGTTCGCGACCGGACTGGCTCTCGATCGGTTCTTCTGGGGCGCGGTCGGAGAGCGGCGGGGCAGCTGGCCGGCGGTAGGAGCGCGGCACTTCGGGCGCCTGGCCCGTCTGGCCCTGTCGTCGCTGCCGTTCTACTACGCCGTGTACCGCCTCTCCGCCGTCCTCTTCCCGGCGTTGGAGGAACGGCTGCGCGACGTCACGCAGGAGCGGATCGTCCTCGGCTGGTACCTCGTCGCCGCGCTGGTCGTCGTCTCGCTCCTCGCCTCGGTCCAGCTGTGGTTCGACTACGCGCGGGTCGTGGCCGTCGGACGGGACGTCCCCTCCACCCGACGGGCTCTGGTGGAGGCGGCACGGTGGCTCCTGGCCCATCCGCTGCGGGCCCTCTCCCTGCAGCTCCTGCTCGCCGCGGCCGGAGGGCTGATCGTGGTCCTCTATCTCGCCCTCTGCCCCGCGCCCGAGGAGTCGAGCTGGATCCGCGTGGCGGCGGTCCTGGCCGGCGGCCAGCTCGCGCTGGCGGCGCGGTTGCTCGTGCGGCTCACGGGTCTCGCGGCCCGCAGTCGGCTCTACCGCGACCTGCCCGCCGCGTAACCTCCCCGCGCCGGTCGGGTAGAGAAGCGTGATGGGAGCGAAACTCCTCGGCTTCGACGAGGCGTCCGGAACGCCCGGCGACGTCCAGCTGATGGAAGCGGTCGCCGGCGGCCGCCTCGAGTGCCTGGGCGAGCTGTTCGAGCGTCACCACCGCGCGCTCTACGCCTTCCTGCTCCGACTCACCTCGGATCCGGGGACGGCAGAGGATCTGGTGCAGGAGGTATTCCTGCGGGTGTTGAAGTACCGGAAGAGCTTCCGGCCGGGGTCGCCCTTCGAGCCCTGGGTCTACACCCTGGCCCGCAACGCCGCGATCGACCTCCACCGGCGGCGCGGAGAGGCGCCGGTCGAAGAGGAGGCGCTGGAGGAGCGCCCGAGCCCGGCACCGGGCGTCCACGAGACCGTGGTGGGCCGGCAGGCTGCGGTCCATCTCAGGTCCGCCTTCAGGGCGCTCAGCACCGAGCAGCGTGAGGTGCTGGTGCTGGCGCGCTTCGAGGGCCGGCCGTACGTCGACATCGCCGCGAGGCTCGGATGCTCGGTGGGTGCGGTGAAGCTCCGCGTCCACCGGGCGGCGCGCCGGCTGGCCGAGATCTACGGGAACCTGCAGCAGGAGAGTGCGACATGACCGAGACGCGAGGTGGGGAGCTGCTCGTGGCGTCCTGGGAAGGACCGCTCGGGCCGGACGAGCGGGTGGAGCTCGAAGCGCTCCTGGCGAAGGACGCGGAGCTGCGGCAACTCGCCGAGACCTGGGAGGCGCTCGCGAATGTGGAAAGGAGCGATGCGATGGAGGTGCCCAGCGAGAGGATGCGCCAGCGGCTCACCGGCGCCCTGGACGCGATTCGGGTCTTCGACGCCGACCGGGTGGCCGTGCAGCGGAGCGGATCGGGCCGGTGGCTCGCGGCCGCGGCCTCGTTGGTCGGCGTGGGGTTGCTGGGCGGCGTCCTGGCGGCCGGTTGGTGGGGCGCCCGGCGCGACGTGCGGGAGCTCCGGGCCGAGCTCGACGAGGTGCGTGACGGCGTCGTCGTCTCGCTCCTCGAGCACCAGGCCGCGAGCGAGCGTCTGCGGGCCGTTTCCTGGAGCGAACGGGGCCCGGTCGGCGACACCGTGCTCGATGCCCTGCTCGAGACCGTGTCACGCGATCCCAGCGTGAACGTGCGGCTGGCGGCGATCGATGCCCTTTCGGGCACCTCGATCGTCGGGCCGCCGGCGTCTGGCGGACACCCTCCCGGACCAGGCGTCTCCGCTGGTGCAACTGCGGCTGGTGGAGACCCTGTTCACCGGCGGTGCAGCCGGCCTGGACGTCGACCGGCTCCTGGAGCCCGGGGTGCTCGACGAAACCGTGCGGCGGAGGCTCGCGGAGCTCACGGGGAGGTCCGCATGAACGGTCGCTTCGCCTTCGGTGTCCTGCTCGGGTTGTGCCTTGCGGCCGGTACGGCCTCTCGCGCCGCCGACTACCCGGCGCGCTGGGAAGAGACGACCAGCGAGCGTCTCTCCTTCGAGAACGGGGAGGTACGGCGCCTCCTCGTGGTGGACGGGCTCTGGGGGGGCATTCGGGTCGTCGGTGGCGACGTCGACGGCGTCGAGGTCGTCGTGCACCACACGGTGCGCGCGGACGACGACGCGGCCGTGGAGCGAGCGCGCCGCGAGGTGACCCTCGAGACCACGCGCTCGGGCGGTCGGATCCAGCTGCTCGTGGACGGGCCGTTCCGCGAGCGGCGAGGCCGGGGCTGGCGCTGGAACGAGTGGGACCCTGATTTCGAGGCCGTCTACGATTTCGAGATCCGGGTGCCGCGGCAAATCGATCTCGAGCTGCGAACGGTTCTCGACGGCGACGTGGTGGTCGAGGGAGTGAGCGGTCGCCTGGACCTCGGGAACGTCGTCGGTGACGTCGTGGTTCGAGGCTCGGCGGCTTCGGCGGGGCGGTTGGAGGCGGTCAGCGGCAGCGTCCGGGCCGAGCTGGCTCGGACGCCCGCCGAGGCCATGCGGTTCGAGACGGTCAGCGGGGACATCGAAGTGTCGTTCCCGCCGGGGCTCGACGCCGACGCCCGTCTGGAGAGTCGCTGGGGGGAGCTCTACAGCGAGTTCGAGGTGGAGATGCTGCCGGTTCGTCCCGTGGTGAAGGAGACGGACGGAGGCTGGACCCTGGAGGAGGCGACGCCCGCCGTGCGCATCGGCCGCGGCGGCGTGGAGCTCTCCTTCGAAACGCTCTCCGGAGACATCTTTCTCAAGAAGACCGGCGAGTGACGCCGGTCATGCGACGAGGTGCTGACGACATGGACATGAAGAAGACGCTTTCTTGGATGCTGGGTTGGGTGCTGGCGGCAGGTGCGGCAGGTGCGCAGCCCGGTCCCGACGCGCAGCGCATCGCGGTGCCGATCGGCACTCCCGGCGAGCCGGTGGTGCTCGAAGTGAGCCTGCTCTCCGGTGGCGTGCGGGTCGAGGGCTACGACGGCAACGAAGTGGTCGTCGAGGCGACTCGCAAGGAGCCGGACCGGGAGGTGGAGAAGGTCGACGGGATGTACCGGATCCCCAACAACACCCTCGGTCTGACGGTCGAGCAGCACGGCAACACCGTCGAGGTCGACGGCAACTGGCGCAGCAACGTGGCCGCTGTGAGCATCCAGGTGCCGCGCCGGACGTCGGTGAAGATCGATACCGTCAACGACGGAGGGATCGAGGTGACCGGCGTCGACGGTGACCACGAGCTCGCGAGCGTCAACGGTGGCATCGAAGCCCGAGGCCTGAGCGGCAGCGTCGTGGCTTCCACCACCAACGGCGACGTCACCGTCGAGCTGCTCCACGTCGCGGCCGACACGCCGATGTCGTTCACCACCTGGAACGGAGACTGGCGGAGGTCCTCGTTCCCGCCCTCCTTCGGGGCGCAGCTGGTGATGAAGGTGGGGCAGGGCGAGATCTTCAGCGAGTTCGAGGTCGCCGTCGATCCGCTGGGCGCCCGCATGAAGAGGGAGGACGGGGCGCGGGGGACACGTCTCGAGCTCGAGAGCGAAGTGCGCGCCCGGCTCGGCGGCGGCGGCCCCGAGGTTCGCTTCGAGACCTTCAACGGCGACGTCCGCATCCGCAAGTCGGGCAGCTGAAGCCGCGTCGGGAACGGGTGGAGGCCGGGAGCCGGCGGGACTCCCGGTCTCTCCGTGCGCGGCGAACCGGCTACAGGCGTTCGGCCAGCCGCTCGAGGGCGGCCGGAAGGTCGGGCCGTTCGGCCAAGACGGGGAGGAGCGGATCGCTCTTCAGCCGCGCCAGCCGTCGGGGAACGCTCTCGATCGTGAAGCGCGCCGGATCGAGCTTCGCCGTGACCTCGCTCCAGCGCAGGGGAGTCGAGACGGGGGCGCCCGGCCGCGGCCGGACGCTGAAGGGCGCCACCAGGAGCTTGCCGTAGCCGTTCTGCAGGAAGTCCACGTAGACACGACCCTTGCGGTGGGCCGGGCCGCGGGCGATGGAGGAGATCTCGGGCAGCTGACGCGCGACGACCTGGGCGAGGAGAGCGGCGAGCTGCTTGGACTGCTCGTGCGTGCACTGGCCGCCGAGGGGGACCAGGACGTGCATCCCCGTGGCACCGCTCGTCTTGGCGTAGCACGGAAGGCCGATCGCCCGGCAGAGCTCGCGCAGCGCCCGCGCGACCCGGACGACGTCGGTGAACTTCGCGTCCTTGGCGTCGAGGTCGAGGATCGCCCAATCCGGGGCCTGGATCGCGGCGAGTCGGCTCGACCACACGTGGAGGGGAATGGCCGCCGAGTTGGCGAGGTAGACGAGGGTCTCCTCGTCGTCGCAGACGAAGTAGCGGGTGTCGTTCCCGGAGTCGTCCGACCAGACCGCCTCGGTGCGCACCCAGTCGGGAGCGAAGTCCGGTGCGTTCTTCTGGAAGAAGGACTTGCCCGCGATCCCGTCCGGGTACCGGTCGAGAACCAGCGGCCGATCGGCGAGGTGGGGAGCAGGTGCGGGGCCACGGCCCGGTAGTAGGCGATGAGGTCCCCCTTGGTGTAGCCGTCGTCGGGCCAGAGGACCTTGCCCGGGCGGGTGACCTGCACCCGAGGGCCTTCGCGGCGTGCCGCCGCCGCCTCCGCCGCGGCCTCGGGGAGGCGGCGGCAAGTCCTCCCGGACGCACTGGACACCGCCTTGTCGTCGCGCACCCGCAGGAAGACGGGATGACGGAGGTGGCCGTCGCGGGTGAGCTCGGTGAAGCGGACCTCGACGACCACGCGCGGGTCGACCCAGGCGTGATCGGGTCCGGTCGGAATCCCGTCGATCGCGGGCTTCTCCGCCAGGCGGAAGGCGTCCAGCCGGTCGCGCAGATCGGAGAGCTGCCTGTCGCTGAACCCGGAGCCGACCCGGCCGACGTAGGTCATCCGCGCACCGTGAAGGGCGCCGAGATGCAGACCGCCGAACCCGGCTCGGCCCCGCTTGGGCACGGTGTAGCCGAGCACGGCGAACTCGCCGGTCAGGTCCGCTCGGATCTTGATCCAATCGGCGGAACGGCCCGCGCGGTAGGGGCGGTCGCGGCGCTTCGCGACGAGGCCCTCGAGCCCGAGCGTCCGGACCTGTTCGTAGAGCTCCTCCCCCCGCTCCTCGACGTGGTCGGCGAAGCGCACGGGGCCGGCAGCGGGCAGGATCTCGCGGAGCAGCCTCTTGCGCTCCTCCAGCGCCAGGCCACGGAGGTCCCGGCCCTCGAAGGCCAGCAGGTCGAAGGCGTAGAGGATGGCGGGCAATCTCGCCGCCGCGGCCTGCACGTCGAGGGGACGGGAGAGCTTGGCGCGCTCTTGCAGGAGCTGGAAGCGGGGCCGCGCCTCGTCGTCGAGCACCACCACCTCGCCGTCGAGGACGAAGCTCTCGAAGGGAAGCGAGCGCAGGGCCAGCTCGAGATCCGGATACACGGACGTCGCGTCGCCGCCGCTGCGATAGGAGAGTCGCACCGGGCGCCCGCCGGGCCCCCGCCGGTCTTCGTCGAGCTTGGCGGCGAGCATCCGGTAGCCGTCGTACTTGAGCTCGAAGAGCCACTCCGCACCGGAGAAGGCCTCGTGGCGCAGCTCGGCGAGCATCGGAGAGAGCTTGCGCGGGTCCAGGTGCCGGTGCGGTGCCCCCAGCCTGTCGAGGGCGGCGTGGATCGCCTCGGAGCGGTCGGCGCCGGTCTTCAGCTCGTCCACGGTCAGGCCGGAGAGGACGGACCCGGGCGCCAGCTGCTCGGCGTCCTCGCCGGTGGCGGCGCCGTCGGGCTTCTTGATCAGCAGCCACTCCTTGGGATCCCGCGCCGTCTTCACCAGCGTCCAGAGACCGCGCAGCTTGTGACCGCGCAGCTCGAAGAGCAGCTTGCCCTCGCGCACGCCCTCCTCGGGCTCGAGGTGATGGATGGTGGGACCGCGGTCCCAGACGATCACCGCGCCGGCGCCGTAGTTGCCCTCGGGGATCAGCCCCTCGAAGTCGCCGTACTCGAGCGGGTGGTCCTCCGTCTGCACGGCGAGCCGCTTCTCGGCGGGATCGAGGGACGGGCCCTTGGGTACGGCCCAGGAGCGCAGGACGCCGCCCATCTCCAGACGCAGGTCGTAGTGCAGGCGCCGGGCCGAGTGCTTCTGGATGACGAACAGGCCGGGCGGGCCGCCCCGTCGCCGCCGAACGGCTCCGGCGCGGCGCCCGCCGCACGCTTTTGCGGTAGGCCTCGAGCTTCGACGCCGACTTCCCCACGAAGAGCATAGCGCGGCCTAAAGTCCTTTGTTCATGGCGGTTTGGTGTACAATCCGCCCACTATGTCGGCACGCGCGATGGGCAGCGGCACGATCTCCTTCGGCCTGGTGGCGATCCCGGTGAAGCTCTACAGCACGGGCGAAAGCGCCAGTCAGGTCAGCTTCAACATGGTGCACAAGACGTGTGGGACGCGGGTGAAGTACCGCTACTACTGCCCGACGGACGACGAGCTCGTCGAGCGCGACGAGCTGGCCAATGGGTACGAGTTCGCCAAGGGCCAGTACGTCCTCTTCACCGACGACGAGCTCAAGGTGCTGCAGCCGGAGGCCACCAACGCCATCGAGATCACCGAGTTCGTGCCGCTCGAGCAGGTCGATCCGATCTACTTCGAGAAGTCGTACTACCTGGGGCCCGGGCAAGGGGGCGACAAGCCCTACTTGCTGCTGGCGAAGACGATGAAGGAAACGGGCAAGGCGGCGCTCGCCCGGTACGCGGCCCGCGGCAAGGACTACCTCGTGCTCCTGCGCCCCTTCGACAAGGGGCTCATCATGCAGCAGCTGCGCTACGCCGACGAGATCCGTTCGTTCGACGAGGTCCCGATCGGCGACGCCGATCTGAAGAAGCCGGAGCTGGCCCTGGCCCGCCAGGTGGTCGAGCAGTCGAGCTCCGAGGCCTTCGACCCGAGCGGCTACGAGGACACGGTGCGCCAGCAGGTGCTCGAGCTCATCGAGCGCAAGGTCCAGGGCGAGGAGATCGTGGCCCAGCCCGAGGAGTCTCCGAAGGCCCAGGTCATCGACCTGATGGAGGCCTTGAAGGCCAGTCTCGGCTCCCCGCCGTCGCGCCCCGGCAAGGACAAGAAGGCCGCTGCCGAGGAGCGCAAGCCGCCCCGCCGCGCCGCCAAGAAGCCCAAGAAGACCGCCAAGAAGGCCAAGAAGGGCTGAGCCGGCAGGCGCCGCCCGGACTGAAGCGGCCGGGCTCCCGCCCGGCCGGACCTCGCCTCCGCCGTCCGAGCCGGTCCGCTCCAGGCCGCCGCTGTAGAATCCTCGGGACCCCATGCCCAGACCCCCGAGCGGATTCGGCACCCGGGACGTGGCGCGGCTCCTCGGGCTCCGCCAGGCCCGGGTGCAGGCCTGGGCGCGGGAGGGGTTGGTCCACGTCGGTCGCAACGCGCGCGGTGACTTCCGGTTCACCTTCCGCGACGTCGTGCTGCTGCGCACGGCCAAGGAGCTGCTCGACTCCGGCCTCACGACCCACAAGGTACGCACGGCGCTCGACGCCCTGCGCGAGCAGTTGCCCGCAGGGCGGGCGCTCTCCGGCGTGCGGGTGGCCGCGGCGGGGGGCGAGGTCGTCGCCAAGAGCAACGACGAGGCGTGGGAGCCCGTCTCCGGCCAGCGTCTGCTCGACTTCCAGGTCGCCGAGCTCGCGGAGGCCGTCCGGCCCTTGGCACGGCAAGCCGTGGAGGAGGCGAGAGAGAGCGAGGAGGAGCTCGATGCCGAGGCCTGGTTCGAGCTCGCGCTCGAGCTCGAGGTCGCCGCACCGGCCGAGGCCATCGAGGCGTATCACCGCACGCTGGAGATCGATCCCGAGCACGCCGACGCGCACCTGAACCTCGGACGCCTCCTGCACGAGCAGGGCGAGGTCTCCTCGGCCGAGACCCACTACCGCCGGGCCCTGGCCCTGCGCCCCGACGACGCGACCGCTGCCTTCAACCTCGGCGTCGCGCTGCAAGACCGCAAGCGTTGGCGTGCCGCCGTCGTGGCCTACCGCCGCGCCGTCGAGATCGACCCCGGCTACGCCGACGCCTTCTACAACCTCGCCGCCGTCTACGCGAAGCTCGGCGACCGGGCGCTCGGCATCCAGAACCTCAAGACCTACAAAGAGCTCGTCGAAGACTGAAAAGAGGGACAGGATCACTTTTCCAGGGAGCCTGCGGTACGCTCCTCGCGTCGGAAAAGTGACTTGTCCCTCTTTTTTTCCTCAAGGAGGCTGCCGTGCGTTCGAGGCTCTTGGCCCCTCTCGCGATCGTCGTCCTCGCCCTGGCCCCGGCCTTCGCCGCCGGGTATGACGAGAGTCTCTTCCACGACATGGAGTGGCGAGAGATCGGCCCCTACCGGGGAGGCCGGTCGGCCGCCGTGACGGGGCTGGCCTCGGAGCCCGGCACCTACTACTTCGGCGCCACCGGGGGAGGGGTCTGGAAGACCCGGGACGGGGGCAGAGCTGGGAGAATGTCCGGACGGCTTCTTCGGCGGCTCGATCGGCGCCGTGGCCGTCTCGGAGTGGGACCCCAACGTCGTCTACGTGGGGGGTGGAGAGGTGACTGTGCGCGGCAACGTCTCACACGGGGACGGGGTCTGAAGTCGCTCGATGCGGGAAGACCTGGACGCACGTCGGCCTGGAGGACTGCGCCACATTCCGCGCATCCGCGCGCGTCCACCCGAAGAACCCCGATCTGGTCTACGCCGCGGTTCTGGGACACCTCTTCGGCCCGAGCGAGGAGAGGGGCGTCTACCGTTCGAAGGACGGCGGTGCGAGCTGGGAGCGTGTGCTCTTCGCCAACGAAGATGCCGGTGCCGTGGACCTGGTCATGGACCCCGGGAACCCGCGGATCCTCTACGCCTCGACGTGGCGGGTCCGGCGGACGCCCTACTCGCTCGAGAGCGGGGGCGCGGGGTCGGCGCTGTGGAAGTCGATCGACGGCGGTGACAGCTGGACGAAGCTCTCCGACAACGAGGGCTTCCCCGAGGGCACGCTCGGCATCATCGGCGTGACCGTCTCCCCGAGCGATCCCGCGAACGTCTACGCCATCGTCGAGGCCGAGGAGGGCGGCGTCTTCTGCCTGCGCGACGGCGGTGAGACCCGGTCGAAGGTCAAACGAGGAGCGCTGCGCCAGCGGGCCTGGTACTACTCGCGGATCGCGGCCGACCCGGCCGACGCCGACACGGTCTACGTGCTCAACGTCCGGTTCTGGAAATCGAAGGACGGCGGCAAGACCTTCGAGGACATCGACGTACCGCACGGAGACAACCACGACCTGTGGATCGCCCCCGACGATCCGCGGCGCATGATCGAGTCCAACGACGGCGGAGCCAACGTCTTCCCGACGGTGGCGCCACCTGGTCGCCGCAAAGACAACCAGCCCACGGCGCAGTTCTACCGCGTCTCGGTGGACGACCACGCCCCTACCGCTGCTTGGGGCGCAGCAGGACAACTCGGCCGTTCGCATCCTCCATCGCACGCGCGACCGCGGCATCGGGCCGAGGGACTGGGAGCCGACGGCCGGCGGCGAGAGCGGCCATATCGTCGCCAAGCCCGGGGAGCCGGACATCGTCTACGGAGGCTCCTACGGCGGCTTCCTGATGCGGGCGGATCACCGCACCGAGGAGGTCCGAGCCGTCGACCCCTGGCCCGACAATCCGATGGGATGGGGGGCGGCGGAGCTCGCCTACCGGTTCCAGTGGAACTTCCCGCTCTTCTTCTCGCCCCACGATCCGGACACCCTCTACGCCGCGGCCAATGTGCTCTTCCGCACGCAGGACGGGGGCGAGCACTGGGAGACGATCAGCCCCGATCTCACCCGCGACGACGAGTCGAAGATGGGGCCGTCGGGCGGACCCATCACCAAGGACAACACCAGCATCGAGTACTACGGCACGATCTTCGCGGCCGTCGAGTCGCCGCTCCAGGCCGGGGTCCTCTGGACCGGCTCGGACGACGGCCTGGTGCACCTGTCGCGCGACGGCGGGGAGCACTGGGAGAACGTGACGCCACCGGCGGCACCGGAGTGGATCCAGATCAACTCCATCGAGGCTCACCCGTTCGAGCCCGGCGGCCTCTACGTCGCCGGCACGATGTACAAGTGGGATGACTTCCGCCCCTATCTCTTCGAAACGACCGACTGGGGAGCCACCTGGAAGCGCATCGACGCCGGGATTCCCGAGGATCAGTTCACGCGCGTGGTGCGGGCGGATCCGGTGCGTCCGGGCCTGCTCTACGCGGGCACGGAGGAGGGAGTCTGGGTCTCCTTCGACGACGGGGCGCACTGGCAGTCTCTGCAGCTCGAGCTGCCCGAGGTCCCGATCACGGACCTGGTGGTCGCGGACGACGGCCTCGCCGCGGCGACCCAGGGACGGGGCTTCTGGATGCTCGACGACCTGTCGCCGCTGCGACAGCTCTCGGCGGAGGTTGCCGCCTCCTCGCCGCATCTCTTCCGGCCGGCAACGGCTTGGCGCATCGATGGCGCCCGGGTGGAGGAGGGGGCGCAGCGGGGACAGAACCCGCCCACCGGCGCCATCGTCGATTTCTATCTCGCCGATCCGGCGGTCGGGACCGAGGTGTCCCTGGCTTTCCTCGACGACGCCGGAGAGCTGCTGCACGAGTTCCGGGGCACGTACGAGGGTGAGAAGGAGGACGAGGGGGCCGAGGATGGGTCCACGGCGACCGTGGTCGAGGAGGGTGAGGCCGGCGAGGCGGAGCCGGTGGTGGAGTCCTCCGCGGAGGCGGACGAGGCGGAGCACCCCGAGATCGGCAAGCTCGACCTGCGCGCGGGACACAACCGGTTCGCTTGGGACTTGCGCCTCCCCGACGCCGAGGAGTTCGACGGCCTGATCCTGTGGGGCGGAGGCACGGAGGGGCCGCGTGTGCCGCCGGGCTCTTACCGGGCGCGTCTGACGGTCGGCGACGCGGTGCGGACCGAATCCTTCGAGGTGCGGGCCGACCCGGCCTCGAGTGCCGACGCGGCAGAGCTCGAGGAGCAGTTCCGCTTCCTGCGCGAGGTGCGGGACGAGCTCAGCGAGATCCATACCCAGATCCGCCGCATCCGCGTCGTCCGCGGCCAGCTCGAGGATCTGAAGAAGAGGCTCGGCGAGGAACGGGGAGCGATCCGGCAAGCCGCGGACGACCTCGACGAAGCCATGACGGAGGTCGAGAAGGCCCTCTACCAGACGCAGAACCAGAGTCCCCAGGATCCGCTCAACTTCCCCATCCGGCTCAACGACAAGCTCGCCGCGGTGGGGGAGACGGCGGCGCGAGGCGACTACGCCCCGACCTCGCAGGCCTGGGAGGTGAAGCGCCGGCTCGAGGCGGCGATCGACGCCGAGCTGGCGAAGCTCGAGACGATCTGGAGCGAGCGGCTCCCGGCCCTGAATGCCATGGTGCAAGAGGCCGCGGTCCCGGCCCTGACGGTGGAGGAGGAGTGATCCCGATGCGCACCCGAACGAGCTGGATGGCGGCGGTCCTGCTGCTGGCCGCCTGCGGACCGCGGGAGGCGGCCCCCCGGGCGGTCGCCGAGCACCCCGCCGAGGAGGAGGCGACGATGGAGAGAGCGGAGCGGCTGGCGCACGAGGCGATCCTCGTCGACACCCACATCGACGTCCCCTTCCGGCTCGACACCGGCGGCGACGAGGACCTGTCCCGGCGCACGGCCAAGGGGGACTTCGACCATCCCCGAGCCGTCGCCGGCGGGCTCGACGCCGCCTTCATGTCGATCTACGTCCCGGCCGAGCTGCAGGACGATGCGGCGGCGGCGCAGGCCAAGGCGGATCACCTGATCGACCTGGTCGAGGGCTTCACCGAGCGCTGGCCGGAGAGGTTCGCCCTCGCCACGAGCCCGGCCGACGTGCGTCGCCTCGCGGCGATCGACGGGATGGTCGCCCTGCCGCTGGGCATGGAGAACGGCGCTCCGATGCGGACGCTCGAGGACGCCCGGCGCTACGCCGCGCGCGGCATCCGCTACGTCACCCTGACCCACGGTGAGGACAACCTGATCTCCGACTCCTCCTACGCGGAGACCGCCACTTGGGGCGGTCTGTCTCCCTACGGCCGGGAGCTCGTCGGGGAGCTCAACCGCCTGGGCGTCATGATCGATGTGTCGCACGTCTCGGACGACGCCTTCCGCCAGGCGGTGGAGCTGTCGAAGGCTCCGGTCATCGCCTCCCACTCCTCCTGCCGCCACTTCACGCCCGGGTTCGAGCGCAACGCGTCCGACGAGCTGATCCGGCTCCTGGCCGACGCCGGCGGGGTGGTCCAGATCAACTTCGGCTCCGCCTTTCTGCGCCAGGACGCCAACGTGCAGGGCAAGGGCTTCTACGACGAGCGCACGGCCGCCTTCGAGGAGCAGGGGATCGAAGAGGGCTCGCCCGCGGCGGACGCCTGGGACGCCGCCTGGTGGGAGGGGAAGGAGAGGATCTACGCCGACGTCACCGACGTGGCCGACCACATCGAGCACGTCATCGATCTGGTCGGCGTCGAGCACGTCGGGATCGGCTCGGACTTCGACGGCGTCGGCGACTCGCTGCCCACCGGGCTCAAGGACGTCTCCCAGTATCCGAACCTGATCGCCGAGCTGCTGCGCCGAGGGCACTCCGAGGACGACCTGCGGTTGATCCTCGGAGAGAACCTGCTGCGAGTGTGGGAGCGGGTCGACCAGGTGGCGGCGGAGCTGGCCTCCGGAGAGAGCCCGGTCTCCTAGTCGAGCTTGAAGCGCAGCGCGGCCCCGAGGGTGATCGAGTCGCTGGAGGCGTCGCCGAGGTTGGCGAAGGAGTCGGCCTGGTAGTTGGCGTTGAGGTCGAGGCGGACGCGCACGAAGAGCGGGATCGAGAGGCCGAGGCGAGCGGCCCAGAACGGGTCCGACACGTCGCTCCCGTCGGGCAGGTCGGCGAACGTCACGCCGACCCCGACGCCGCCGTAGACGAAGCCGCCCAGCAGGACGTAGACCTGCGGCGAGAAGGCGGAGCCGTCGGCGCCGGCGAAGGAGTCGTCGAAGTACTCGAGGTCGACCTCGAAGGCGAGCGGGCCGGGTGTTCCCAACCGCCAGGCCCCGTAGATCGAGGTTCCCGACTCGTCGAAGCCTTCGTCCTCGAGATCGTCGAGGGCCGTCCAGTAGTGGATGCCGAAGCCGATCTGGTTCTCGAAGGCGGCGGCCGCCGCCGGGAGGAGGAGCGCTACGGTGAGGGCGAGCAGGAGGTGCTTTCGCATGACCCGGCAGGATAGCGCGTCCCACGGCGTCCTGCCGTAACATCGCCCTCATGAAGCCCCGCACCTCACACGGTCAGAAGACGCTGCCCCGGGAGTATTTCGTGTCGCCGGAGATCTTCGCGCAGGAGGGCGAGCGGATCTTCCGTGGCCGCTGGCTCTACGCCGGGCACGTCTCGGAGATCCCCGAGCCCGGGCGCTTCGTGCTCTTCGACCTGCTCGGCGAGAGCGTCGTGGTGACGGCGGACGCCGAGGGCCGGCCTCGCGCCTTCCACAACGTCTGCCGGCACCGCGGCAGCCGCCTGTGCCTCGAGGAGAGCGGCTCGCTGGGTACCCGGATCGTCTGCCCGTACCACGCCTGGAGCTACGGACTCGACGGCCGGCTGGTGGGCGCTCCGAACATGAGCGACGTGCCCGGGTTCGACAAGGGCGCCCACGGGTTGATCGAGGCGGGTTGCGAGGTGCGGGAGGGCTTGATCTTCGTGCACTTCGGGACCGAGCCGCCGCCGCTTGGGGAGTGGCTGCCGCCGCGAGCCGCCGACTGGCGGATCTCCCGGCTGCGTTCCGTGCACCGCACCGTCTACGAGGTCGAGGCCAACTGGAAGCTCTTCTTCCACAACTACAGCGAGTGTTACCACTGCCCGACGGTCCACCCGCAGCTCAATCGCCTCACCCCCTACCGGGCCACCGACAACGATCTCGACGAGGGACCGGTCCTCGGCGGGCCGATGTTCCTCACCCGCGGGGACGGCGGCAGCATGACGATGAGTGGAGGCCGCTGCGCGGCCCCGATCGACGGGCTGACGGGGGAGGACCGGGAGCGGGTCTACTACTACACCCTCTTCCCCAACCTCTTCCTCTCCCTGCACCCGGACTACGTGCTGGTGCACCGCTCGCAGGCACTGGGGCCGACCAGAACGCGCATCACTTGTGATTGGCTCTTCCATCCGGACTCGGTCGAGGCGCCGGGCTTCGACCCGTCGGACGCCGTCGAGTTCTGGGACCTCACCAACCGCCAGGACTGGGACCTGTGCGCCAACGCCCAGCGGGGAATCGCCTCCTCGGCCTACCTGCCCGGGCCGTACGCCGAGATCGAGAGCCAGCTCGCGGCGTTCGACCGGGAGTACCTCGCGGCGATGGGAGGCACCGCGGGGCCGCGGCTGGCGGCGGAGGGCTAGTTGCCGGTGGTCGTCCCTCCGGCGGCGCGGCCGTCCAGCTGCTCCGCGAATGCGGCCGGGTCGGTGACCGGAAGCCGGCAGACGCCCCGACGGCAGACGTAGGCGGTCGCTCGGCCGCCGCGGGCGACCTTCCCGTCGAGGATCGGGGCGAGCTGCGCCGAGCCGGCGAGCTGCTTCTCCGTTCCCGCCACCAGCACCGCGTGGGGAAGGTAGCGCTCACGCACCACGGCGAGCAGCGGCTCGAGCTCGCCGCGGTCGCTCGGGGCGACCAGGACGATCTCGCGCGGATCGGCCTCCCGCATCTCGACGGCCACGAGGAGCTCCGGTGAGACGATCGGAGACCGGTCGAGCAGCGGAGCGGCTGCCCGCAGGAGGGCCTCGGCGCGCCTCCGGTAGGCGTCGTCGGTGGTCAAGGCTTCGAGCCTCAGCAGGTTCTGGAGGGCGACGGCGTTGCCGGACGGCAGGGCGTCGTCGATGAACGGACGCTCCCGCGCCAGCACCACCTCGCCGTCCTCGGGCGTCCGGTAGTAGCCGCCTCCGGGGGCCGCGAACCGCAGGTCCAGAGCCGCCTGCTCGGCCACCGCCTCGCGGATCCAAAGGGACTCGGCCGTGGCCTCGAAGAGGTCGAGCAGGGCGGCCTCGAGGAAGGCGTGGTCCTCGAGGAAGGCCGGTTGCGAGCCGGCGCCGGAGCGCCAGACTCGGAGCAGCCCGCCGTTCTCGTCGCGCAGGTGGGAGAGGAGGAAACGGGCGCCGGCGGCGGCGCGATCCACGAGCTCGGGATTCCCCAGGGCCAGACCGGCGCGCGCGTAGGCAGAGACCGCCAGCGCGTTCCACGAGGTGAGCACCTTGTCGTCGAGGGCTGGAGGCGGTCGCCGTGCCCGTGCCTCGCGCAGCGCCTCGCGGGCGGATCCGAGGCGCGAGCGGACCTCCGCCTCCGGCCGGTCCAGCCGCTGTGCGAGGTCGGCGACGGATCGCTCCCGGTAGAGCACGTGCCGGCCGTCGAGCTCCGCCTCGTCGTCGAGACCGAAGGCCGCGGCGACGAGGGAGGCGTCCGCCGGGGCGAGACGATCCGAGACCTCGTCCGCCGTCCAGGTGAAGAACCGCCCCTCCTCCGGCTCGCCGTCCGGTGCGGGGCTGTCGGCGTCGGTCGCCGAGTAGAAGCCGCCGCCCGGCGCGCTCATCTCGCGATCGAGGTAGCGCAGCGTGTCGACGGCCACCTCGGCGAGATCGGTGCGGCCGGTCGCGCGGGCCGCCTCGACGTAGGCGATCGCCAGCCGGGCGTTGTCGTAGAGCATCTTCTCGAAGTGGGGCACCCGCCAGCGCCGGTCGGTGGCGTAGCGGTGGAAGCCGCCGCCGAGCTGGTCGCGCAGGCCGCCGGCCGCCATCGCCTCCAGCGTGACCAGGGCGATGTCCTGCGAGCGCTCGTCGCCGCTGCGCAAGGCGTGCCGCAGCAGCAGGCGGATGGAGAGCTGCCCGGGGAACTTGGGAGCCGGCAGCAGCCCGCCGAAACTTTCATCGAAGCGGCCGCGGTAGAGAGCGACCACCCGATCCGTCCGGTCGGTCCCCGGCAGGTCGCCGGCGACTGCGGTGTCGTCGCCCGCGCTCGCCAGGGCCCGCCGCACGCGCTGGGCGATGTCGGCCCCCGACTCTTCGACGCGGTCCCGATTCCGGTCCCAGATCTCCCGGGCCCGGCGAAGCCGGGTCAAGAGTCCCTTCGAGACGCCGCGATCGCCGTCGCGGGGCGGTAGATACGTCGCGCCGTCGAAGGGGTGACCGTCGGGCGTGAGCCACACGGTCATGGGCCAGCCTCCCGGCTCCCGCGTCATCAGCTGCACCGCGGCCATGTAGGAGGCGTCGACGTCGGGACGCTCCTCCCGGTCCACCTTGATCGGCACGTAGAGCTCGTTGAGCACCCGGGCGACCTCGAGGTCCTCGAACGACTCGCGCTCCATGACGTGGCACCAGTGGCAGGTCGAGTAGCCGACCGACAGGAAGACCGGGCGGCCCAGACGCTGCGCCTCGGCGAAGGCCTCCGGACCCCAGGGGTGCCAGTCGACCGGGTTGTGCGCGTGCTGCAGGAGGTAGGGGCTCGATTCGAGGATCAGCCGGTTGGTGTAGAGGGGGTGACCGTTCCCGTCGAGGTGCCGGGTGCGCGGCTGGCTACCCGGCGGCCGCTTCGCCAGCCGTGCCGTGATCGCCGTGCGCACGGAGTCCGGCATCGGTGGAGCGCCGGGGAGGGGATCCGCCGCCGAGCCCGACGTCGAGGCGACCAGGGCCAGGAGGAGGAACGCGCCGCGGAGCATCGGTTCTCGGACCCTAGCAGGGCGCTCACCGCACGAAGAACGGGCTCGACCAGGCCGCTCCGCCGTTCTCCTGAATCACTCTCACGTAGACGTACTCGCCGGCCATCAGGTCGGAGAGGACGTGGGTCACGTGGTGGGCACGAAGGGAGAGCGGCACGCTCAGGACCGCGACGCCGGAGCGCACGACGTCCACACGATCGAGACGCTCGGGGGCGATCGCCGTCACCTCGAGGGTCGCCTGTTCCCGCGGGGAGATCGTGCTCCCCATGGGCTCGTCGTCGAGCGTCACGGCGAGGACGATGCGCGGCCCGCTGGTGGCATAGGTGTGGCGGGCCTTCAGGGTGGCGAGCACGCTCCCGCGGGTGGCCTCGGCACCGAGGAGCGCCGCGAGGCCACCTGTCGGCGCCATGAGCTGACCCAGACCCGGATGACCGTCGTGGGTGTCACCGCTGCCGATGAAGCCCAGGACGTAGCCGCGGGCGAGGGCGTCGCGGACGAAGTTGCCGGGCACGGCGTCGTAGATCACGCCGGGCGCGTCGGGGGCCTCGCTGGCCCCGTGCACGGAGACCACCTCCGTGACGGGCTCGAGCTCGGGATCCGGTGGGATGGACCAGTCCGTCGCCACGGGCCCCCCGGCCGTGTGATGGGCCACGGTGAGCGCCTTCTGACCGCGCAGGGCCTCCCACAGCTGCTCGGGGGTCTCGAAGCTCGGGTCGATGGAGTCGTAGACGCGGCCCTCGTCGGTGAAGTAGAGGACGTGCCGGTGCCCGTAGAGCCAGTTGGTCCATTCGAAGGCGAGGAGCGCCACGAAGCGCCCGGGATCGTCGAAGCGGTGGACCGCGGCGCGGATCTCCTCCCACAGCTCCGGGTGCCGGCCCAGCGGCTCCATGCCCCAGTGGTCGTGGTCGGTGAGGGCGGAGACGTCGAGCGCCGCGACGTCGCGGGCGTAGCGAAAGTAGTCGTCCGGCGTGGCCGTCCCGTCGGAGAGCTGGCTGTGGCCGTGCAGGTCACCCCAGAGAGGAGCGGGCAGATCCGCCGAGACGACGATGGGGTTGCTCCGTCCCGCGATGCCGTCCGGACCCTCGACGTCCACCAGGTAGATGCCGCCCGCGGGCGCCTCCAGATCGAGAGAGCGGACGCCGTGCTGCGCGGCCTCGAACGCGACCGACGCCGGGGCGGCCAGCTCGGTGCCGAGGTCGCACTCGACGCCCGGAATCTCCAGGCACGGCACCGTGAGAGGCCGGACGCCGAGCTCTCCCTCCCAGGGGGAAAACGCGTTGCCGACGCCGTCGAGGAGGGCGATCCGCAGCCGGAACGGGGCACCCGGGCGCACCACGCTCGGCCCGGTGACCACGGCCTGTCGCACCGGACCCGGAAACACGTCGATCGTCGGCGGTCCAGGCAGGAGCCGTCGCACGCCGTCGCCGTCTCCGTCGACCGCGAACCAGAAGGAGGAGCCTCTCTCGGCGTAGCGATCCGCGGTGGCGCCGGGGCCGCCCGCCCCGTAGTCGACGCGAATCACCTCGCCGGCGGCGAGCGGCCGCCCGCCGACGTGGATCGCCAGCAGCTGCGTGTCGACGGTCTCGGCCCTCAGCTCGACGCCGACGGCACGGGTGCCGACGGCGGTGAAGCCGGGCGCGTCGGGGAGCTCGACCTGCGGTGTGCTCCAGCCCCAGAAGGGGGAGATCTGGAGGTAGAGGGCGCCCCCCACGGCGATTCCCTCCGGCCCCGCCGTGTACTCGAACACCCATCGGCCCTCGCCGCCGGCCTCGACGCGATCCGGACCGCTCTCCTCGGGCAGCAGACGGACGCTGCCGGCCCCGTCGGCCGCCGAGCGAGGGGCGTCGAGATCGGCCCTCAGGGCCTCGACGATCTCGGGCCGCGCCGACGGGCTCCCCTCGGGCCGCCGGGGCGCGCAAGCGGCGCTGCCGAAGGCGAGAAGGCAGGCCGCGGCACCCGCAGCGAGCGCCCGAGCTTGCTCCGGTGGGGTCGGGTTGGACACAATGACAGGCTCGAAGAGGGAGGAGATTGTTTCATGGGATCCATCGACGCGAACGCCTGCCGGCCCGGCACCAAGCTTCTGCACGACGGTGAGCTCTACACCGTCCTGGAGCGGGCGCACCACAAGCCGGGCAAGGGTGGGGCCTTCGTTCGCTTCAAGTTGAAGGGCATCGTGACCGGCAAGGTGATCGACCATACGGTGCGCGCCGGGACCAAGATGGAGACGGCCGACGTCACCGTGGAGACGATGCAGTACCTGTATCAGGACGGCGAGAACTACGTCTTCATGGACAACAACACGTTCGAGCAAATCATCGTCCCCGGCGATCTCATCGGCTGGGCCTCGCACTTCCTGCTGCCCAACGCCGAAGCCGACGTCACCCTCTACGAGGGCAAGGCGATCGGCGTCGAGCTGCCGCAGAAGATGGTCTTCGAGGTCGTCGACACGATCGAGAACCCCAACATGGGCAACACGGCGACCAATGTCACGAAGCCCGCCACCATCGAGACCGGGCTGGAAGTGCAGGTGCCTCCGTTCATCAAGATCGGAGACCGCATCCGCATCGCCACCGAGGACGGCAGCTATCTCGAGCGTTCGAACGCCTAGCCGTTGCCGGTGGAACGGATGAGTCGGGTCGTCGCGGGGCGCATGGCCTCGCTGGGGACCGAGAACGCCTTCCGTCTGGGGGTGGACATCCAGCGCTGCGTCGACCGCGGCATGGACGTCGTGCGCCTCAACCTCGGCGAGCCCGACTTCGACAGCCCCGAGCACGTCAATCGAGCCGCGATCGACGCCATTCTCGCCGGGGACTCCCACTACTGCGATCCGGCGGGTCTCCCGGAGCTGCGACAGGCCGTCGCTGAGACGGTCTCGGAGACGCGTGGCCTGGCCGTCGGGCCGGATCGCGTCGTGGTCACGCCGGGTGCGAAGCCGCCGATCGGCTACTCGTTCCTCTCCTACGTGGAGCCGGGCGACGAGGTCGTCTACCCGAGTCCCGGATTCCCGATCTACGAGTCGTGGGCCGGCTTCGTCGGCGCGACGCCGCGTCCCCTCAGGCTCTCCGAGGAGAGCGGCTTCGCCTTCACTGCGGACCAGCTGGCCGCCTGCCTCTCGGAGCGCACCAAGCTGGTGATCCTCTGCTCGCCCTCCAACCCCACGGGAGGTGTCCTGCCGCGGGAGCTCCTCGCCGAGGTCGCCGAGGTCGTCCGCGACCGCTGCCGGCCGGAGGTGCGCGTCTACTCGGACGAGATCTACGAGGACATCCTCTTCGACGGCGAGACCCACCACAGCGTCGCCTCGTTGCCGGGGATGGAGGAGCGCACGATCGTCGTCTCCGGGATGTCGAAGGGCTTCGCGATGACCGGCTGGCGTCTCGGCTACGCGGTGCTGCCCACGGCGGAGGAGGCCCTGCGGTTCAAGCAGCTGAACATCAACACCGTCTCCTGCGTTCCGCCCTTCGTGCAACGCGCCGGCATCGCGGCCTTGGACCGGGAGCGCTCGGAGCCGGCGGTGGCCGAGATGGTGGCGGCCTTCCAGCGTCGGCGCGACTGGGTCGTGCCGGCGCTGTCCTCGATCGACGGCGTTCGCTGCGAGAACCCCAAGGGAGCGTTCTACGTCTTCCCCAACGTCGAGGGCGTGTGCCGTCGCCTCGGCATCTTCGAGGCCTACAGCGATCTCACGGAGGAGGCGAGGGCCCGAACCAGCCCGTCGGGAATGCTGCAGATGTTCCTGCTCTACCGGCACGGCGTGGCGACGATGGACCGCAACTCCTTCGGCAAGATCGGAGCGGCGGATCAGCATTTCCTGCGTCTCTCCATCGCGACCAGTCTCGAACGGCTCCAGGAGGGCGTGCGGCGTCTCGAGCGGGCCGCCGCCGATGCCGGGGGCTTCGCCGCGTTCCTCACCGAGGAGGGCCTGTGGGCGCGGGCGTGACCACGGGAGGCGTGTTCGTTTCGCGGCTCATCCCGGAGGCGGGCCTGGAGATCTTGCGCCGGGCCGGAGCGCGGGTCGTCGTCGGGCACGAGGACGAGGAGAGCGCCATTCCGCGCGAAGCGTTGTTCGCCGGCGTGCGGGAGTGCGACGTGCTCCTCCCTCTACTGACCGAGCCCGTCGACGGGGAGCTGCTGGAGGCCAACCCCGGGCTCCTCGGCGTGGCCCAGATGGCGGTCGGCTACGACAACGTCGACGTGGCGGCGGCCACGAGTCTCGGCATTCCGGTCGCCAACACGCCGGGCGTCCTGACCGAAACGACCGCCGACCTCACCTGGGCCCTGCTCCTGGCCGTTGCCCGGCGCGTGCCCGAGGCGCATGCCTATCAGGTCGAGGGGCGCTACCGCCTCTGGGGTCCGAACCTGCTGCTCGGGGCCGACGTCGGGCGGGGGGCGACCGGGCGTCGCAAGGTCCTCGGCATCGTCGGCTACGGCCGGATCGGCCGTGCCGTGGCGCGTCGCGCCGTGGGCTTCGACATGGAGGTGCTCGTGCACTCCCGGAGCCGCGAGGCGGCGGACGGGGACGAGGGGGTGCGGTGGGTGGAGCTCGACGAGCTGCTCGAGAAGGGCGACTTCATCAGCCTCCACACGCCGGCCACGCCGGAGACGCGGCACCTGATCGGTGAGGCCGAGCTGCATCGGATGAAGCCGACCGCCTATCTGATCAACACCTCCCGTGGGGACATCGTCGACGAAGCGGCGCTGGTGCGCGCCCTGGAGGCGGGCGGGATCGCGGGCGCCGGGCTCGACGTGTACGAGAACGAGCCGGCGATGGCCCCGGGGCTGGCGGAGGCTCCCGGCGTGGTGCTGCTGCCCCACGTCGGCAGCGCCACCCGGGGCACGCGGGGCCGGATGGCGACCATGGCCGCCGAGAACGCCCTCGCCCACCTCCGTGGCGAGCGCGCTCCGAACGCGGTGAATCCCGAGGTCTACGACAGCCCGGCGTGGCGGCGCCGACGGGAGGTGCGATGAGTTGGCGGCGTGTTCTGCGCGATGACCTCGGCGGCTGCGTCGGCAGCGCCCTGCAGGCCGCCGCCCCCGGGCGCCGGGTCGCCGAAGCGGTGGCGGAGGAGCTGGGCCAGGCTCGCTCGGTCGAAGTCATGGCACTCGGCAAGGCGGCCGTGGCGATGGCGGAGGGTGCGGCCCAGGCGCTGGGCGACCGACTGGGCGGCGGCCTGATCGTGACCACCTCGCCCGGCCCCCCACAGACACCCAGTGGGTTCCGTCTGCGCACGGCCGGACACCCGGTGCCCGACGAGTCCTCGGTGGCCGCGGCGCAAGAGATCGTCGACCGGCTCGATCGGATGACCGAGGAAGACACGGTGCTGATCCTCCTCTCCGGTGGCGGCTCGGCCCTGCTGGCGGAGCCGGCGGGCCGCTTGAGCCTGCCCGACCTCCAACGCACCACCGAGGTGCTGCTGGCCGCGGGCGCCTCGATCGACGAGCTGAACGCCGTGCGCAAGCATCTCGATCGGGTCAAGGGCGGACAGCTCGCCCGGCGCTGCGGTGCGGGACGCACGGTCATCCTCATCCTCTCGGACGTGGTGGGGGATCGCCTCGACGTGATCGCATCCGGGCCGTTCTCGCCGGACCCCACGACCTACGCGGACGCTCTGGAGGTGGTGGAGCGTCGCGGTGCCTGGGAGAGCCTGCCCGCCCGCGTCCAGGAGCACCTGCGGCATGGGGCCGACGGCGAGCTGGAGGAGACTCCGAAGCCGGGGGACCCCTGTTTCGCGCGCGTGGTGACCCGCCTGGTGGGCGGCAACCGCGCGGCCGTGGAGGCTGCGGCGGAGGAGGCCGAGCGGCGCGGCTACGAGACGCTCGTGCTGACGACCCAGCTCACCGGGGAGGCCCGCGCTGCCGGAGCCGTGCTCGCGGCGGTGGCGCGCGAGGTCGCGGCCAGCGGCTCTCCGATCGCGGCGCCGGCATGCATCCTGACGGCGGGGGAGACCACGGTCACGGTGCGTGGCGACGGTACCGGCGGCCGCAACCAGGAGCTGGCGCTCGGGGCCGTCGAAGGTCTGGCCGGGCTGCCGGCTCTGCTCGGCTCGATCGGCACGGACGGGGTCGACGGGCCGACTGAGGCGGCCGGAGCGTTGGCGTTCGGCGACACCCTCGAGCGCGCGTTGGACCTCGGGGTCGACCCGCGCCAGGCTCTGCGGCGCAATGACAGCCACGCCTTCTTCGAGAAGCTGGGCGACCTGGTGGTGACGGGACCGACCGGAACCAACGTGATGGACCTCCAGATCCTGCTCGTGGCGCGGCCGGACGCCGCGAGCGCCCACGTCGCGCAGACCGCCCTGCCGGCCGAGGTCGCGGAGCCCTCCGGGTTCACGGACCGGGAGCCCCCTCCGGAGCAGTCGACATCGGAGACCGCGGCGGAGCCCGCCGCCCCGACGCAGGCGACCCCCGATACCCCTGCAGGAAGCGGGGCCGAAGCGATCCCGGCCGAGGGCCGGAGCGCGGTCTCGGATGGAGGCAGCGATTCCGGCAACGGTTTCGCGGCCCTGGGTCTCGGCCCGGTCGGGCTGCGCGCCGTGGCACGGGCCGGATTCACCCGGCCGCGGCCGATCCAGGAGAAGGTGGTCCCCATCGCCTTGGGAGACCGGGACATCGTCGGTCTGGCCGAGACCGGGTCGGGCAAGACGGCGGCGTTCTGCCTGCCGCTCTTGGAGCGTCTCGCCGGGACGCGCGGAACGCGAGTCGTCATGCTCTCGCCGACGCGGGAGATCGCGCTGCAGACGCAGCGCTTCCTGGAGGGCGTGGCCGCCGAGGCGGAGCTGGCCAGCGTCGCCCTGGTGGGAGGGCTGGCGATCGGTCCGCAGATCCAAGCCCTGCGTCGGGGGCCCTGCTTCGTCGTGGCGACTCCCGGGCGGCTGCTCGACCACATGGAGCGGCGCACGCTCGACCCGTCCGACGTGTCCGAGCTCGTTCTCGACGAGGCCGACCACATGCTCGACCTCGGTTTCCTGCCGCAGATCACGGCGATCCTCGAGCGACTGCCTGAGCGCCGCCGCACCATGATGTTCTCGGCCACCATGCCCGATCTGATCGAGCGCCTGGCCCGGCGCTTCATGCAGGATCCGGTGCGCATCGACCTGCGGCCCGAGGGCGGCGCGGCGGCGGGGATCGAACACGAGCTCTATCTGGTGGCCGAGGACGACAAGAAGGCCTGCCTCCTCTCGATCCTGGCCGGTGACGCGGGCAGCACCCTCGTCTTCATGCGGCGCAAGATGGACGCCGACTGGGCGAGCCGTCAGCTCGAGCTCGAGGGCCATCCGGTCGACCGCATCCACTCCGATCGCAGCCAGAGCCAGCGCATGCGAGCCCTGGAGGGCTTCCGTGAGGGCGAGCACCGCATCCTGGTGGCCACCGACGTGGCGGCCCGAGGCTTGGACATCCCTCGTATCGAGCGGATCGTGAACTTCGACGTGCCGGAGACGGTGGAGGACTACATCCACCGGGCGGGGCGGACCGCTCGCGGCGAGCGCGAAGGCATCGTCTCGACGATCGCGACCTGGCGCGACAAGGCCATGATCCGTCAGATCGAGAGCGCTCTCGGAGAGTCGTTGCCGCGCTGCCGGGCCCAGGGCGTGGAACCGTACGTCGAGCCCCCGGAGCGCAAGCGCATCCGCCGCCGCCTCCTCTGAAAAAAGAGGGACAGGTTCTCTTTTCCGGCGGAGGGATCGAGCTTGAGCGCATCCGGAGAGCCGGAAAAGAGAACCTGTCCCTCTTTTTCGCGCCCGACGTGGAGGCTGGGGACGGCCCTCTTCGTGCGCGGGCTGGGGTTGATCTACCTGGTCTCGTTCGCGTCGCTCTGGGTCCAGGTCGACGGTCTGGTGGGGGCGCAGGGGATCCTGCCGATCGGGGAGCTCCTCGCTCGGGCCTCCGAGGTTCTGGGCCCGGAGCGCTACTGGCGCCTGCCGACCCTCGTGTGGCTGGCGCCCGGCGACGGCACGCTGCATGTTCTCTGTGCGCTCGGCTGCGCCTTGGGCGTGGCCCTTGCCCTGGGCTGGTTCCCGTTGGCGATGCTCGCGGCGCTCTGGGTGCTCGAGCTCTCGATGGTCACGGCGGGGCAGACCTTCTTCGCCTTCCAATGGGACAACCTCCTGCTCGAGGCTGGCTTTCTCGCGCTCCTGGTGGCTCCGCCCACCCTGCGGCTGCGTCTGAGCGATCCACCCGAGCCGCCCCGCTGGGGCCGCTGGCTCCTCTGGTGGCTGGTCGTCAGGCTGCACGTCTCCTCGGGGTGGGTGAAGCTCGCCAGCGGTGATCCGAGCTGGCGCCACCTGACCGCCCTCACGGTGCACTACGAAAACCAGCCGCTTCCCACCTGGATCGGCTGGCTCGCGCACCAGCTTCCCGCGTGGTGGCAGCGAGTCTCGGCGGCGGTCATGTTCGCGATCGAGCTGGCCGTCCCCTGGCTCGCCTTCACGACCGTTCGTTTGAGGCGTTCGGCGGCGATCGCCCTGGTGGGCCTGCAGTTGGCGATCGGCGCGACCGGCAACTACACCTTCTTCAACTGCCTGACGATCCTGCTCTGCGTCACCCTCCTCGACGACGGGTTCTGGCCCGCCCGCCTGGCACCGGCCCCGCCGCGGCCGGCGTCGCGGAGTCGGCTCCGTGGTGGCTCGGTCGCCGCGGCGGCCGCCCTTCTCGGCGCGCTGTCCCTGGTGTCCTTTCTGACCACGCTCGGGCTCGGGTCCGTCGTGCCCGGCCCGCTCCAGCGAGGCCTCGATGCCGTCCGTCCCCTGCGTACGGTCAACGGCTACGGGCTCTTCGCCGTGATGACCACGGAGCGGCCCGAGATCGTCGTCGAGGGAAGCCTGGACGGTGCCGACTGGAGGCCGTATCCGTTCCGGTGGAAACCCGGTCCCCTCGACCGGCGCCCGCGCTTCGTCGCTCCCCATCAACCTCGGCTCGATTGGCAGATGTGGTTCGCCGCCCTCGGAGGCTACCGGTCGACACCCTGGATGCCACGCTTCCTGGAGCGCTTGCTCGAGGCCGATCCGGCGGTGCTCGACCTGCTGGCGGCGGACCCCTTCGCCGGCGCGCGGCCGCGCTTCGTGCGGGCGCGGCTCTACCGGTACCGGTTCACGGACTGGGAGGCGCTGCGACGGGAGGGGCGATGGTGGAGCCGGGAGCTCCTGGGCATCTACGCTCCGGAGGTCAGCCTCGCGGAGCCCGAGCCGGCGTCAGGAGCCCGCTGAGATCCGCACCGTCTCCGAGCTCGGCCGGTTGTGCTCCCCGCCGGAAGAGCTTGCCGCCGGACGAGCCCAGCAGATGCAGCACGGCGCCTTCCAGCGACAGCATGGCTCCTTCGCGCAGGGCGACGACCGGAACGTCGTTCTCTTCGAGGAACTCCGCGAGCCGGAGGTCGCGCGTCTCTCCCATGTGCCGGGACGAAGGATCCGGATCGACGTAGTGCGGGTTGATCTGGAACGGGACGAGCCCCAGGGCTCCGAACGAGGGCGGCTCGACGATCGGCATGTCGTTGGTCGTCTTGAGGGTCGGGGCGGCCACGTTGGAGCCGGCGCTGGTCCCCATGTAGGGCATCCCTCCGCGGGCTCGGTGGCGGATCGTCTCGACCAGCCCGTGGTCGTGGAGCTCGGTGAGCAGCCGGAACGTGTTGCCACCGCCGACGAACACACCGTCGGCCCTCTCGATCGTCTCCAGCGGAGAGCCCCCCGTGTGGACCGACTCCAGGTCGAGGCCCATCGCCGCGAAGCGCTTCCGGGCCTTCGCGGCGTAGGCGTCGCGGTCGGCCAGAGCGTAGGGGACGAAGGCGATCCTGCGGGCGCCGGTGAAGAGCCGCCGGACCGCGCTTTCGCAGTGATCGAGGTACCCGGTACCCCAGGTCGTCGACGTGCTGACGAGGAGGAGTCGCACGGCAGGCGAGTGTACAGCGGGACCGAAACGACCGACTCTGGTAGGGTCCGGCTCACACGCGGGAAGAACGGGGTCGGGCGCACCGCCGCGGCCTCGGATCGAGGAGGAGACCATGAACGTCACCCAGGCGTTGGGGCTGTCGGTTCTGCTCGCCGGAGCGGTTGCCTGCCAGGGCGCCACCGGCACCGATCAGGCGGAGGTCCGGGCGTCCGGAGCCGCCGAGGCCATGCCGGCGGGAGGAGACGTCCTCAAGCCGATCGATTGCTCGCCGGGCTCGATCGAGCTCGCGATCGAGGTCTACGAGGACCTCTCCAACCAGACGTACCACGCGAGGCTCAGCAACAAGTTCGGCTCGCTCTGCGTGAGCGGGAATCTCAAGGAGGTCGTCTGGCGGGCGCAGAGCGCTCTCGGCCCGGGCCGAGAGGTGGTGCTCTCGGACATCGCCTGGCAGTCGGGCAGTTGCGAGCAGGCCGCGCGAGGCAACCGGTCCGAGACGCTCGAGGTGGCGGCCGACCCGGCGGACCCGCTGGTTTGGAGAGGGACGCGGAGCTCCAGCCACCAGCCTGTGGCCGGCGATTGCTGGCGCTACGGTGCGGAGGTCACGGTGACCGATCCCGACGGCACGCACACGGTCCTGGTCGATCCCGAGATCATCTGGAAGCGCTGATCTCAGCCGCTCGGCGCGGTGGCGACGAGCTTCTGGAACTCCGGTAGAGCGTGGAGCGATTCGAGCTCCGCCTCCTGGCGGATCACGTCGACGGGGAACTGGAGCTCGACGGCCCGGCGAATGGAGGCGAGGGCCTGTTCCCTGTCGCCGCAGAGTGCGTAGGCGATGCCCAGGCGGTGCACGTCCGAGGCACGGTCGAGAGGCGCCTCTCGCCGCTCGGCGGCCAGGGACAGAGCGAGATCGCAGTCGTCGGCCTTCGCCGCGTACTCGATGCGCACCGTCTGGCTCTCCACGTCGGTGGGGTTCTCCGCCAGCTGCTGGGTGACCAACTCGTAGGCTCGCCTGTACTCGGCACGCGCCTCGTCGATCCGGTCCAAGGCCGCATACGTGTCGGCCAGATTGCGGTGGAAGCCGGCACCGGCCGGGCGGAGCTCGACCGCCTGCTCGAAATAGACCACGGCCTTCTCCAGCCGGTCGGGTCGCTCGGAGAAGTAGTACGCGAAACCGAGATTGCTCGCCACGCGGGCTTCGCGGATCGGCTTCGGCAGCGCCTCGAAGCGCCGGATCGCCTCCTCCATGTCGCCGGTCTGGAGGGCGAAGGTGGCCAAGTCGACGCTGGGTCCGGTGATGCGCTCCGGCGCCAGATCTCGGGCCCGTCGCAGGGCCGACGCGGCTTCGTCCATCTCACCGAGCTGGACGAGGAGGCGACCGAGGCCGGACCAGGCGTTCCAATCCCCCTCGTCCAGGCTCACGGCCATGCGCCAGGCCTCCTCGGCCTCGGCGGTCCGGCCGGCCAGCTCGTAGCTCTCGGCGAGCTCCTGGTAGGCCTCGGCCGGCGTGGGATGTCGCGACAGGACGCGTTGGAGCTCCTCGATGGAGCGCTGCTGACGGCCCGTCGAGCGCATGATCCGGGCGCGCGCGACGATCGCCGCGGGCAGGTCGGGGTCGAGCTCGAGAGCGCGCTCCACCGACGCCTGGGCCGCCGCCAGCTGGCTCTCGTCGAGGGTGACGACCCAGGAACGCCAGAGCGCTTCGCTCAGACCCGTGTGGGCGAGAGCGAAGCCGGGGTCGAGGTCGACGGCGCGCCGCAGCATCTCGATGGCGGAGTGGAGGCCCCCGTCGTCGGTAGCGTCTTCGAGCAGCTCGCGCCCGCGCAGGTAGTCGTCGGAGGCCTGGGCCGACCGCGTGGGATCCTGCGCGAGGCGGCGTCGCTCCACGGGCGAGAGCTGGATCTCCAGCGCTCGCGCCAGCCTGCGGGCGATGGAGGTCTGCAGGCCGAAGACCTCGCCCGGGCTGCTCTCGAGGCGGTCGGACCAGATGACGGAGCCGGTAGCCCCGTCGGTGAGAGTGATCGACGCCAGCAGCCGCTCTCCCTGCTGTTGGAGCTGCCCCTCGAGGAGGCTGTCGATGCCGAGCTTGGTGGAGAGCTCGCGGGCGGTGAGCCCTTCGTCCGCGAGGCTCCACGTTTCCGAGCGCGACAGGACCCGCAGCCCGACGAGCTCCGAGAGCTGGGTGATGAGGGAGGAGCTGATGCCCTCCGCCAGATACTGCTGCGTTGCGCTTCCCGTGAGGTTCGAGAAGGGGAGGACGGCGATCGTGTAGGGGCGATCGGAGGTCGCTCCGTGCGGCCTGACGAGGAGGAGGAGGACCGTCGCGAGCAGGGTGGCCGCACCGGTGGCCAGGAGCCACGGGAGGAGCCGCCGCGGACGGCGCGAGATCCGCAGGGTGGCCGCCGAGGGCAGGGCGGCGAGGGTGAGATCTGTGTCCATGCCGGCGGTGGGGAGGGCGCGATGGAACTGCTCGGCGGAGGAGAAGCGGTCGTCTCTCTCCTTGGCGAGAGCGCGCGCCAGCAAGACGTCGAATCCCTCGGGGAGATCCTTCGCCAGCGAGCTGGGGGCGGGGGCCTCCCGGTGGAGGATGGCGTTCATCATGGCGCCGGCGTTGGACGCGTCGAAGGGGTGGCGACCCGCGACCAGCTCGTAGAGCACGACACCCACCGACCAGAGGTCGGTACGCCGGTCGACCGACTCGCCCTCGAGCTGTTCGGGCGAGATGTAGGCCACGGTCCCGACGGTCGCGCCGGTCTCCGTCAGGCCCCGCTGGTCCTTGAGCTTTGCAACACCGAAGTCGAGGATCTTCACCCGGCCGTCGTCGGTGAGCATGATGTTGGCGGGCTTGATGTCGCGGTGGACGATGTGCTTGTCGTGCGCCGCCGCCAGGCCGCGCAGCACCTCGCCGACGATGTGGAGCGACTCGCCGAGCGGCAGCGGGCCGCGCCCGAGGCGCTCCTCGAGCGTTTCGCCACGGTAGAAGGCCATGGCGATGAACAGTCGCCCCTCCGTCTGGTCGATGTCGTAGACCGCAGATGTTCGGATGGTCCAGCGCCGAGGCTGTCGGCTTCGCGCACCAGACGTTCGCGGCTTCCGGGGTTGCGCGCGTGTTGGCTGGGGAGGAACTTCAGAGCCACCTCGCGATCGAGTCGCAGGTCGACCGCCCGGAAGCGGCGCGACATGCCGCCGCCGCCCAGTCCTCCAGGATCTTGTAGTGCGAGATGGTCACGTTCCGGACCATGGCTCGGGCCGGGATCTCAGGTCGAGTAGAGAGGTCCTTGAAGTGGCGCTGATACCAGCCGTCGGTGAGCGGTTGGAAAATCGCGCAGCGGTCGAGGTCGCGTCCGTAGACGTGGAGGGTGACGGAGACTTTCGCCAAGCACGGCGTTGGCCAGCAGGGTAGTGTCGAACGCGGGATCAGCAGCCGCCCCGCACCCGGACCGTCGCACCTCCCCGGGCTTCGAAGCGGAAGCGCTCCCGTCGCGCTTTCGGCGACGTCGTACTGCACGACCTCCATCTCCCCTTGCAGATGGCTTCGACGCGCACCAGACGCCGGCGTGGTCGTGGACGGGCGTTCCCTGGCCCGGTCCCCACGCCATGGCCACCACGACGTAGCCGTGCTGGTCGCTGCGGTAGAGGAGGTGCCGCCCGTAGCTGTCCGCTCCGGGACGCTGGACCTCGTCCGGGAGGTCGATGCCGCCGTCGCGAATCAGACCGCAGAGGCCGTCTCCGACCGCCCGGTGACCGCTTCGGTGTCGGTCTCGCGACCGCGATCGAGCGCTCGATGAGCCGGTCGATGCCGGTGAATGCGACTTGCTGCATGTTGGATCCCTCCGTGGGGAGGGATTGTAACGCGCGACGGTGCCGCCGTCAGACGCCGGCCTCGGCAGCCTCCGGGGTCACCACCTGGACGACCAGCTCGCCTCCTGGAAGTCCACCCGGATCGCCGACCCATCCGGAGCGTCGCCGGCGATCAGGGCGCACACCAAGGTTCTGCGCCCGCGCCAGGCAGCGCTTCAAGGGCCGGGCGCCGTAGACGGGGTCGAACCGGCCCGGGCGACGTGCTCGACGGCGGCCGGGGTGAGCGCGAGCTGATGCGCTGTTCGGGCGAGCCGGCGGTTAGCGTCCGCCACGAGGAGGTCCACGATCTGCTCGATCTCGGAGAGCGTGAGCGGCCGAAGAGCATGATACCGCCGACCTGTTCAGGAACTCGGGACGGAAGTGGAGCGGCATTTTCCTCGCATGACGGCCTCCCGCGCGCGCTCGCGGATCTCGCTGTCCGTCCCCACGCCGTCGTCCATCAGATGTTGCGACCCGGATGTTCGAGGTCATGACATCACCGTGTTCTTGAAGTCCACCGTGCGGCCCTTGGAGCTCGGTGACTCGTCCGTCGTCCAGGATCTGCACAGCACGAACGCGTCGTGGTGCGCTTTTTCGATCTCGTCAAGAGGACCACGGAGTAGGCTTTGTGGCGCACCGCCTCGGTGAGTTGACCGCCCTCTTCGTAGCCCACGTAGCCGGGTGGCGCGCCGATCAGACGGGAGACGGCGTGGCGGCTCATGTACTGCTCATGTCGGATGCGCACCATGTTCTCTTCGTCGAACATGCCGCGGGCGAGGTTCCGGGCGATGTTCCAAGCGACGCTGGTCGGCCCAGGAAGATGAACGAGCTGATCGGGCGGCGCGGATCCTCCGATGCCGCGGGAGCGGGCTCGAATCACGGCGCCAGCCACCAAGCGCATGGCCTCGTCCTGACCGATCACGCGCCGGTGCAGGATCTCGTCGAGACGCAGGAGCTTCGTACCGACGAGGCGGGTGACGTGGAATCCCCGTCCAGCGGGAAACGATTTCCGTGATCTCCTCCTCGGTGACCTCCTCGCGCAGCAGGCGGCCCTGCGCCGCCTCGCCTGTGAGCTCCGCCTCGCGGCTCCTGAGCTCTTCTTCGAGCTGTGGAGCTCTGTGCTTGAGCCTTCGGCGGCGCGTTCAGGCCGTATGCGGCGTCGGCTGATCGATCTCTGAGACGGGATCCTTCGATCTCGCCGCGTAGCGAGCGCACCGCCTCGATCGCCTGCTTCTCGTCCTCCCACTGGCGCGCATGGCGTCCGCGCGGCCCTTCAGGTCGGCGAGCTCCTTGCGCAGGTCCTCGAGGCGCTGCTTGGCGGCCTTGCCCTTCTCCTTCTTCAGCGGCCTCCTCGATCTCGAGCTGCATGACGCGGCGCAGACTTCGCCGAGCTCGGCCGGCAAGCGAGTCGATCTCTGGCGGCGGATCATGGCCAGATTTCCTGTCGACCAGCCGATCGCCTTTGCCGTGGCGTAGCGGTCCGTGATGTAGCGCGGTTGGAGAGGGTCGCCGCGGCGACCAGGAGGCATCGGCCGGCATGGCAACGCGCCAGGATCTCGAATGCCCTTCAGCCGCCGCGGGACCAGCGTGTCCGCCGGCAGGCCATCTAGCGGCTCTTGGAAGCAGCTCCAGGCGCGCCCCCGCTTCATGTTCGGTACTCACCGCCGGTGCCGATGCAGTGGATGCCACGAATGGCATCGCTGGTGCAGCGGTTGCCTGGCGGCTCGGTGGGTCAGCGGCTGGCCGCCGACGATGCCAGTGGAGCTCGTCGATGATCAGGCACGCGCCCACGTTACCACCGCAACCCGGAGAGGGACGACTTTCTGGCGCCCTCGAACTCGCCATGGTACTTCGCCGGCAAGAGGATCCCGAGTCGGAAAGTGCGGTAATGCGCAAACCACTTCGACGCGCCAGGCCGGTACGATGCAGCGGTCAGACCTCGACGATCGTGGTTCTACCTCGCGCCGCCGGCCTCATGGCGACGCGTCGGTTGTTCTCGTCTCGGCGCGAGAGGATGGGATGATGCCATCGGATCTCGGAGTCCCGCCCGATGATCAAGTCGAGTCGGGCACGGGCCTGGCCACCGAACCACGCCCACACGGTCCAGGCCTTCGGTGGCCTGGGGTGGCGCTGGTCACCCGCTGGCTGCCGCGTATCTTCCTTACGGCCGCCAGGAAGGCGTCGCGCGAGACGCCGTGCTCGGCGAGGAGGCGACCGGCGGCCGGAGGCGCTCTCCTCGACGAGAGGCAGGAGAGGAGTGCTCGACGGAGACGTACTCGTCTTTGAGGCGTTTGGCTTCGTCCTGGGCGGCGACGAGCAGACGGTTCACCCGCGGCGTGACGTAGACCTTGTCCGCCTCGGCACCGGGGCCGCTCACCTGCGGTCGCTTGGCGAGCTCCTTGCCGACCTCGGCGGCCAGCGTGCCCACGGGTACGTCCATGCGCTGGAGCAGGCGGGGGACGAGGCCGCCCTCGTCGTCGAGCAGGGCGAGCAGGAGGTGCTCGCCGTCGAGCTGTTGATGCCCGCGGCGGGTGGCTTCATCCTGTGCCCGCTGCAGGGCTTCCTGTGACTTCTGGGTCAAGTGGTCGAGATCCATGGTGTCCTGCCTTTCGGCGCTGGTCAGCCCCGCGGCTCGAACGTCGAGCTGTCGGCGAGCTCGCGAAAGAGGCGCTCCTCGGTGTCGGAGAGCTCTTGGGGGATGACGATGCGCAGCTCGGCGATCAGGTCGCCGACCTTGCCCTTGCCGTCCGGGAAGCCCTTGTGCCGCAGCCTGATCTTGCGGCCCGAGGACGAGTGAGGTGGGATCTCTGATGCGGACCGGTCCCGCGAGAGTGGGCACGTCGGCCCTGGCCCAGGCGCCGCTTCCCAGGGTGACGGCGGTGCTGGTCACCAGCTGCCCGTCCTCGAGCCGGAAGAGCGGGGTGGGGAGCAGCCGCACCCGCAGGTAGAGGTCACCGCGGGCGCCGGAGCCGCGTTCGCCGGCCTGCCCGGCCAGGCGGATGCGCTGGCCCTCCTGCACACCGGCCGGGATCCGGACGGTCAGCTTGCGTTGCGACCCGCCGGCATCGCGCAGGGTGAGGGGGCGCTCGCCGCCCCGTGCGGCCTCCTCGAGGGTGAGCGCCAGGGAGGCCTCTTCGTCGCCGGCCGGCGGCGCCTGTTCGAAGCCCGACGGGCGACCGCGCCAGGACCACGTGGTACCGGTGGGACCCTCCGACCCGAAGAGCGTCTCGAAGAACGAGCTGAAGCCGCTGGAGCCCGTGCCGCGGAAGCCGCCGGGCCGTGCCCGTCCGCCCGCGCCGCCGAACCCGAAGGCCGAGAAGACATCCTCGAACCCGGGGGGAGGCGAGCCCGAGGCCTGCGCCTGCTTCCACGCCGAGCCGAACTGGTCGTACTTGGCGCGCTTCTCGGGATCCTTGAGCACCTCGTAGGCCTCGTTGATCTCCTTGAAGCGGGACTCGGCCTCCTCGGCCTGGTTGACGTCCGGGTGGAACTTGCGGGCGAGCTTCCGGTAGGCCTTCTGGATCTCGTCCTGGGGAGCGTCACGGGACACGCCCAACGTCTGATAGTAGTCGCGGTATTCCACTCGGTGGATCCCTCGGGAGGGCTGCAGCCCGGCTCTCTTGACAGTGTTCTGCTCTGATTGCGGCTTCGAAATCTAAGCAGCGCGGACTCATATTGTACAGAGGCCGGGTCTCGCCGTCCACCCCCCGTCGGGGGGCCGGACCCAACGCAAAACGGGCGGACCCGGAGGTCCGCCCGCGCGGTGTCGACTCGACTCGATGGGCCCTAGGGGGCTTCGAGGCCGAAGGCCTCGTAGTTCTTGGCGATCCACTCGTGCCACTTCTCGGGCACTTCCTCGAGCGGGAAGATCGCCTGGACCGGGCAGGCGTCGATGCACAGCCCGCAGTCGATGCACTCCTCGGGGTGGATGTAGAGGGCCGGCCAGTCGTCGTTGTCGTAGATGCAATCCACGGGACAGACGTCGACACAGGCCGTGTCCTTCGTTCCGACGCAGGGCTCGGCAATGATGTGGGTCATCCCAGTCTCTCTCCTCTTCCCTCGGCACCGGATCCACCCCGGCCCGACCGTCGAGGATTATACCGATCCCTCGGTGCGGCTCAAGCCCGAAAAGGGGTAGAAACCGTCCTGTTTTACGGTGCGAAGCGGGCCCAGCCGAAGGCGTGCGCGGAGGGTTCGTCCGCCTCGCCGATCACCCAGGGGACGAGGGTCTCGGCCGTCCAAGGCGCGAGCAGGATCCCGTTGCGGTAGTGACCGGAGGCGATCCACACCGGCCAGTCGCGGTAGCGACCCACGACGGGCAGATCGTCCGGGGTGCCGGGCCGCCAACCCGCCCAGCTGTCGCAGATCCTCGCGTCGGCGAGCGTCGGGAAGGCGGCGGCCAGGTCGGCGAGGAGGGTGGAGAGCCCCGCGGGCGTCGGGCCCGGCTCGAATCCCACGTCCTCCAGTGTCGCGCCGAAGAGCAGGTCGTGGGGGCCGCGGCGGATACCGTAGCGCACCCGGAGGGTCCGGACATTGCCGTTCCACGGCCAGTCGACGCCGGTGAGCCGGAGCATCTGGCCGCGCACCGGACGCACCGGAAGCGGCTCGACTCCCGCGAGGCCTCCGCTCCACGCCCCGGTCGCGACGACGGCCGCGCTCGCGCGCACCGGGCCGCCCTGCGTGCGCTCGATCCGGATCCCCTCGCCGTCCCGGCGTAGCCGCGTGACTCCCGCACCTTCCAGGACCTCGACACCGCCGGCTTCGACGGCGCTCCGCAGCACCCGGCACAACTCCACGTTGTCGACCCGATGCTCGCCGGGAAGCCGGAGGGCGCGGACGGTCTCACGCGTCAGGTCGGGGACGAGCCGGAAAAGCTCGTCGAGCGGAAAGTCCTCGACCGGCTCGGCCAGGGTCGCGGCAGCGCTCTCCATCTCGTCGAGCATGGCGAGCTCGTCCGCCCGGCCGCGGGCCGTGATGAGCGCGCCCGAGCCGTCGTACTCGACGCCACGCCCCGCCTCCTCGGTGACCGCCGCCAACCAGCTCGGCCAACGATCGCGCGACGCCCTGCACGCCTCGAACAGGGCGCCGGGCGTGCGGACTTCGGAGAGGGGAGCGAGCATGCCGGCGGCCGCGGCGGAGGCCTCGCGACCGATCGCGCCGCGTTCGAGCAGCGTGACGCGAACACCGCGCAGGGCCAGCTCGCGGGCGCAGGCCAGCCCGATCAGACCTCCGCCGAGCACCAGGACGTCGGGATCGCGACCACCCATCGGGTCGAGGGTTCTACCACATCTGCGGGTATGCTCCGGCGCCGTGACCGCCCCGGGACACCGAGAGCTGCTGCTGGTGACCGGCAAAGGGGGAGTCGGCAAGTCCACCGTCGCGGCGGCCCTGACCCTGGCGCTCGCCGCCGGCGGTCGGCGCTGTCTCCTGCTCGAGGCCGACCGGCGGGAGAGCGCCCACGAGCACCTGGGCACGGCACCGTCGGGCGGCTCGATCCTGCCGGCGGGCGAGCGGACGTGGCTGCAGAACCTCGAGCCGGAGACCGTGCTCGACCGGCTCGTCGCGCGGCGGCTGGGTGGAGGGCTGCTGGCTCGGAAGGTCGTCGGCAGCGCTCTCTACCGGAGCTTCGCGGCCGGCGCGCCGGGGCTCGGCTCGCTCGCGCTGCTCGGCCACGCGCTGGAGCTCGTCTCCGGAGAGGTGGAAGGAGCGCCCCCGGTCGACTGCGTCGTCGTCGACGCCCCGGCGAGCGGGCACGCCGTGGGCATGCTGAGCGCGGCACGGCTGGTCAGGGAGGCCGTCGGCTCGGGTCCCGTGGCCGAGCTCGCGGGGAGAGTCGAGACCTGGATCGGCGACGCCGAGCGTTGCGGTGTCGTGGTGATCACGCTGGCCGAGGAGATGCCCGTCACCGAAACCCTCGAGCTGCTGGCCGCCCTGCGGG
Source organism: Thermoanaerobaculia bacterium (assembly GCA_041394745.1). GTDB lineage: Bacteria > Acidobacteriota > Thermoanaerobaculia > Multivoradales > JAHEKO01 > JAWKHP01. The sequence continues at coordinate 92,752 of JAWKHP010000013.1, forward strand.
CCGAGACGGGGCGCGCCGCGGATCTCGTCGTCGCCAACGCTCTCTTTCCGCCCGCCGCCGAGCCGGTCGAAGAGCCGGTCCCGCTGTGGGTCCGACGCAGAAGGCTCCAGGAGGAGGAGCTCGAGCGGCTCGCAGCGGGGTGGGCCGGCCCGCGCGCCGAGCTCGGGCTCCTGCCCCTCCGCCCCGCCGAGGGGTTGGCTTCGGCCCTCGCCGAAAGGCTCGCCGCGGCTCTCGGCTCGGAGGGTCTCCCGTGAGCGCGACTCGCCGGGGCTCGCCTCCGTTGCCCGAGCTGCTGGTCGTCGTCGGTGGCGGTGGCGTCGGCAAGACGACGCTGGCCGCCGCGATCGCGCAGGCCCTCGCGGCCGGAGGCGAGGAGGCGCTGGTGATGACCTTCGACCCGTCGCTGCGGCTCAAGGATGTCCTCGGCCTGACGGGATCCGGGGGCGGTGACGAGGAGCGCGTCGTGCCACGGACCGGCGGACGCCTCCGAGCCAGTCTCCTCGACGCGCGACGGGTCTTCGACCGCATCGTCGACGCCTACGCCCCGGACGCGGCCGCGGCGGCGCGTATCCACGCCAACCCGTACTACCGGCACCTCGCGGGACGGCTCTCCGGCATTCTCGAGTACATGGCGGTCGAGCGGCTCTACGAAGCGGCGGCGGAGAGCGGACGCAGGAGGATCGTGCTCGATACTCCGCCCGCCCAGCAGGCGCTCGACTTCCTCGACGCCCCACGACGGATCGTCGACTTCCTCGACAGCGGAGCGCTTCGCCTGGCGAGACGGGAGTGGTTCGATGCCGCGGGCCGGCTGAAGGCGACGAGGGGCCTGCGCGGAGTGGGTCGTCGCGTCGAGGCCTATTTGGATCGGGTCGTGGGGCTGGACTTGCTGCGCGACATGGTGGAGTTCTTCCACGCCTTCGAGCCGCTCTTGGCGGGGTTCCGCGAGCGCGCTCTCGCGGTCGAGGCCCTCCTGCGCTCCGATCGCGTCGGCTTCCTGCTCGTCGCCCCCCCGGGTGAACACCGGGTGGCGGCGACGATGCACTTCGCTCGCGCCCTGAGCGAGCGCGACCTGACCCTCTCGGGTCTGGTGATCAACCGCATCCATCCGCGCACGCCCCCGCCGGAGGCGCAAGCCCCGGAGGGGGAGCGCCTGATGCACTGGCTGGGTGAGGTCGACGCCGCCGGGCTCGTCGCGCTCGAGGAGCGACTGCCCGCCGACCTCCGGCGCGCCGCCCTGCCCCTCGAGGCGAGGCCTCCGACCGATCTCGACTCGCTGGAGCGGCTCGCCGAGCGGTTGGCGCGGTCGTGGCGCCGTGGCTGAGTCCGTCCGGTTCCGATCGGTCCCGGCTAGGGAGCGAGATCGGCCAGGAGATCGGAGGGGAGGCGGGGTGAGGAGAGGAGGTCGCCGAAGCGCTGCCAGCGCTCGTCGGAGCTCGCGTCCCCCCGCTCGACCCACTCCCGCACGATCTGCTTGCCCAGGTTGTAGTTGATGACGTAGCTGCGGTAGGTGTCGATGAAGCGGACGCGTTGCGCGGCTCGATCGGGCGCGTAGAGGGCGTAGCGCTGGAGCCACTCCGCTGCGGCGGAGGCGTCGATCTCCCCGTCGAGGTAGCGCCTGGCGGCCTCGTTGCCGGCGAACGACAGGTGGTCCAGCAGATCGAGGACCCGGTAGTACTCGGGAACGGCGCCGGGGTCGATGCCGGCGAGCGGTGCCAGGGTCTCGGCCTCGAAGCGGGCGCGCTCCTCGCCCGGGAAGGCGAGGTCGATGCCGTAGTTGGCGCTCCCCTCGGCGATCAGCGAGAGCGGCGAATAGAGGGGGTACACCGTGTGCTCGATCCAGCCCTTGCCGTCGACCAGCTCCCACTCGCGCAGGGCGTTGTAGGTGTGGTGCCCCGGGTACCCCTCGTGGCAGGCCAGATCGACCGCCCGCTCGAGACGGATGGGCAGCTCGGTGTTGACCTGGATCAAGCTCTCGAAGCCCCCTTGGTACCAGTTGTAGCCGCTCCACGGCTTGTCGGTCACGTACTCGATGCGGAAGCGCTCGCCGGGGGGCAGGGTGAGGTGCGCTCCGGTGCGTTTACGGCACTCGGTGAGCGCCGCCTGGAAGACGGCGTCGAGCCGATCCGGCGGGATGGTGAAGCGCTCCCTGAAGGCCTCGAGCCGGGGGAGGACGTCCCCGGTACCGGGGAGCATGCCGCCGAGCTCTTCGATCCGACCGGCGAAGGACTCCTCGGAGAGCGTCGGCGCCACGGCGCCGTACAGGCGTTCGCTCTCCTCGTCGAAGGTGTAGGTCTCGCCCTGCAGCATGTGGACCCGGGTCTCGAGGGCGGCGAGCTGGTGGTCGAGGAAGCCGACCCGCAGGGACGTGTCGCCGTCTCCGCCGCGCGGCAGGCTCCGGCGAGCGGCCGTCGCGCGCTCCAGGATGGCCTCCAGGGGCGGAGTGTCGGTTCGCAGCTCCTCCCGCCATTCGGCCGGGCCGTAGTAGGCGTCCACGTAGCCGTCGTCGTGCTCTCCGAGGGCGAGGACGAGGCGGACGTACTCGGCGGCGACGTCGTCGAGGGAGGTTGCGGCCTCCTCCTGGGGTGACGTGGGCATGGGGTCGTGTTCGTCCGTGGGGCCGGCGCAGCCGACGAGGAGCAGGGCGAGGGCTCCGAACGCGAGTCGAGGCATGGGCTTGGGTCCTCCGGCAGCGAGTCTAGCCTTCCGGCTGGTTCTAGTCGCGCACCCGCACCAAGACGTCGATCGTGGCCTCCGTCGCCGGTGGGGTGCCGTGCCCCGGGTCGACACCGCGCACCGTGACCGTGTGCATGAGGTCGAGATCGCCGGGATCGACGTCGCAGGTGAAACGGAGGCGGAAGGTGCCGGGAACGGGGCCGCTCGTGACCGTCGTCTGCAGCCACGCGGGTAGGTCGTCCACGATTTCGAAGCTGAGAGCCCCGCTACCCAGGTTTCTGACCGAGATCCGTGGAGTGATCGGGTCGGGGCAGTCCGACGAGCTCCTTTGGTGGTCGTGCTCGACGCTCTCGGGAGAGACCGCGATCTGCGGCTGAAGAGACCTCACCTCGATCGTGACCGAGGCCGTCGCGCCGCCCGTCGCGGCTTCGATCTCGGCGGTTCCCGGACCACCCGACGCCATGTAGGTCGCGGTGCCCCGGCCGGCGCTGTCCAGGGTGATAGAGGTTGTCGACACGGCCCCCAGGTCGGTCGAGAGGGTGACCGTGGCTCCCGCGGCCGGATTGCCGTCGGAGCGTATGGCGGTGACGGTCAGGGTGGAGATCTGTCCTTCGTCGATGGAGCTCGGCGAGGCGGTGACCGTGAGGACGGTACCTGAGGGGGCGATCGGGTTGTCGCGGTCGCAGGCCGGCAAGGTCAACCCCGCCAGGAGGACGACAGTGGTACCGATCAAGGTTCTGCACATTCCGCCAGCCTCCCTTCGCTGATCGCCGAGGAAGGCTCGAGGGTACCATCCGCTCCGGCGGGGGCTTGACGGAATTGCCGCAGTGCGGTATAAATCGAGTCGTGGTTGCCGCACAGCGGCAAAACGTCCCGAGGGCCCCAGACCATGTTGCGAGTCATCAAGCGCTACGAGAGCCGCAAGCTCTACGACACCGAGGAGAGCCGCTACGTATCGCTCGAGGAGATCGCCGGCTGGGTCCGGGAGGGGCAGGACGTCCGGGTCGTGGACAACTCCTCGAGCGAGGACGTCACGACCCAGACGTTGACCCAGATCATCCTGGAGGAGGGGCGCAACGGCTCCTCGCGGCTGCCGTCGGAGCTGCTCCACGAGCTCATCCGCTTCGGCAGCAAGGCCTTGAGCACCGGTGTCGAGCACGTCCAGCAGGGCGTCGACAAGCTGGTGCGCTCCTCGGTCGACCGGCTGGGTCCGGTGCGCGAGGCGCGCGAGGAGATGGACCTGTTGCGGTCCCGTCTGGAGAAGCTCGAAGGCTCCCTCCAGGAGCTCGAGAGCGCGCCGAGGCGCGCCAAGCCGAAGTCCCGCAAGACCCCGCGCAAGAACGGGTGACCGAACCCGAACCATCCGCCGCGACCGCGGCGAGGAAGGAGGACGAGATGTCCAAGAAGAGTGACAAGGAAAAGGCGAAGCAGAAGGCCCAGGAGGTCGCGCACGAGGTGAAGGCCTCGGCGCACAAGGTGTGGCTGGCCGGTCTCGGCGCCCTGGCGGTGGCCGAGGAGGAGGGCTCGAAGTTCTTCAAGCGGCTGGTCGACAAGGGAGAGGTGTTCGAGGAGCGCGGCAAGGAGCGCTTCGGCAAGATGCGCGAGAGCCTGGAAGGCGGCGTTCAGGACGTCCGTGCCGAGGCCGAGAGCCTCTGGGAGCGCCTCAGCGGCTCGTTTGACGACAAGGTCGCCGAGGCCCTGCACCGGTTGGGCGTTCCGGGTCGCGAGGAGATCCACAAGCTCACCCGCCGCGTCGAGGAGCTCACCCGCAAGGTCGACGAGCTGAAGCCTCGCCGTACCGCCAGCGCCCGCAAGACCACCAAGAAGGCCACCACCAAGACGGCGCAGGCGAGCTGAAAGGGGGCGGTGCCTTGGCGGCTGCGCGATCGCGACGCCCCAAGCTCGCCCTCGCCCTCGCCGGCGGTGCGCCGGAGGGCGCCATCTGGGAGATCGGCGCCCTCCGCGCCCTGGAGGAGGCGGTCGACGGGCTGGATCTCAACGAGCTCGACCTCTACGTCGGGCTGAGCGCCGGCGCCTTTCTGGCCGCCAACCTGGCCAACGGCCTGACCACGGCCCAGATGTGCCGGGCGATCGTCAAGCACGAGCCCGGCGAGCATCCGTTCGTCCCCAAGACGTTCTTCACGCCGGCCGTTCGCGAGCTGGCACGGCGCGGTGCACGGGTACCTCGACTCGTCTGGGAGGCCCTCGCGGACGTCCTGCGGGATCCGTCCGACTTGCGCCTCTCCGAGTCGCTGACCCGCCTCTCGCGCGCGCTGCCGGTCGGAGTGTTCGCCAACGAGCCGATCCGCCGGTATCTGGAGCGCATCTACGCGCTGCCCGGCCGGACCGACGACTTCCGCCGGCTCCGTCGGCCGCTGGTGGTGGTGGCGGCGGATCTCGACTCCGGTCAGGCCGTCCGCTTCGGCGAGCCCGGGATGGACCGCGTGCCGATCTCGGTGGCCGTTCAGGCGAGCTCGGCGCTCCCCGGCCTCTACCCGCCCGTCGAGATCGACGGTCGATACTACGTGGACGGCGTGCTGCTCAAGACGCTGCACGCCTCGGTGGCGCTGGATGCGGGGGCCGACCTGGTGCTCTGCTTCAATCCGCTGGTCCCCGTCGACACGGCCGAGGCGGTGGCCCGCGGCGTGATGACGCGCGGCAAGCTCGTCGATCGGGGGCTGCCCGCCGTGCTCGCCCAGACCTTCCGGACCCTGATCCGCTCGCGCCTGGCCGCCGGGATGGGCTCCTACGAGGGGCGCTACGACGGCGCCGACCTGCTGCTCTTCGAGCCCCGGCGCGACGACTACCGGATGTTCTTCACCAACATCTTCAGTTTCTCGTCGCGCCGAGCGGTCTGCGAGCACGCCTACGAGACGACGCGTGCCGACCTCCTGTCACGCTACGAAACGCTGGCTCCCGCCTTCGCGAAGCGCGGACTCGCGCTCTCCCGCTCCGTCCTCGAGGAGCCCCGGGAGCTGTGGACGTCGGTGGGCCTGTCCGAGGATCGGCGTCGCCCCCACGCATCGCGCCCTGGGAGCCCGCTCGCGGAGCTCGAGACCACCCTCGACCGCCTCGACGCCTGGCTGGGAAAAAAAGAGGGACAGGATCACTTTTCCGGTGAGGCCGGCGTCGCCTCCCGAGCCCAGCTGGAAAAGTGATCCTGTCCCTCTTTTTTCCCGGGGGGCGGTAGGGGGCGGTCGGCCAGCTTCCAGGTGTAGGCGCCCTCGCGGCGTCGGCGCTCCTTTGCGGAGAGCCCACGGTAGCCGCACGGCGGGCGGCGCAGGCGACGGGCGAGGGAGAGCAGGGCCCAGCCGAAGGGGAGGTGCCAGCCGACGACGTCCCAGTCCCGCCACCAGGCGTGCAGGCGGTTGCGCGCCGGTGGGCGGGCACGATCGCGGTGCTGACGCACGAAGACGCGCGGCCAGCTCCAGGGGAAGACGCGGTGGAGTGAGCGCTCGCGGCGAGCGGCGCCCAGCTCGCGCAAGAGGGAGCGGGTCTGATAGGGACGGCGTCCATAGCGCTCGACCAGGCGCGTCAGCTCCGTCTGCATCTCGACGCGCACCCTCTCGGCCAGGCGGCGCGCGACGTCGAGATCGGGCTGCGACGGATCGAGGCCCTCTTCGGCGGCCCAAGACGCGACGTCGATCGGCTCGCCCACGACGAAGACCATGCGGGCGGGGAGCGAGAGGTACCACATCCACGGGAAGACCAGGCAGAGCGGGGCCGCGGGGAGCGGCAGGAAGGGAACCCCGAACAGGCGCTGCACGAGCCGGTCGATCGGTCCCACCGTCAGGTTGAACGGGATGACCCACTCGGCGTTGACGATGTGGACGGGAACCACGGGCGCTCGATGTCGGGCGGCGAGGGTGACGAAGCTGGAGCTGAATCGCTGCAGCCGGTAGCGGCGCAGGAACCCCTTGCCGATGCCGGGAACGCCTTCCGGGTAGTAGAGGACCCGGTGACCGTCGGCGAGCAGGCGATCGAAGTTGTCGAAGGTCATGTCGACGCCGCCGCCCCGGCGCCAGAAGTCGTCGATACCGAAGGGCCGCATCCACCAGGTCATCGAGAGCTCCTTCTCGAAGACCGACCGGCACTTGCCGGTCTCCCGCAGGCCCTCGAGCCGCCAGAGCAGGGCGTCGAGCACCATTCCGTCCCACGGGAAGGCGGTTCCGGAGTGGTTGCCGGCGAGCACCGCGGGTCCCCGCGCCGGCAAGCGGTCCTTGCGCAGCAGTACGGGCCGGAACCAGTGCCGGACCAGGTGGCCGAAGGTCCCCTCGACGAGCTCGCGAAGGTACTGCGGGTCGAAGGGGTCGTGTGCGGCCAACGCCTTCACTCCCCCGAGCGCAGGGCGACGACCAGGGCCAGCAGGAAGAGGGCCGCCCACAGCGGCCAGGGTCCACCGAGGGCGGCGACGACCGCGCCGGAGAGAACGCAGAAGCCCGAGAACAGTGTCCCGCGCAGGCCGGCGAACGGGTTGGGGCGCCGCTGGCGCGCCGACTTCTCGAGCACCCGCAAGCCCTCGGTCACCAGCATCGGTGCCTTGACCAGGGCGTCGACCAGCTCCGGAGCGCCGCGCAGGCCCTCGCGCGCGATCCGCAGCGGGCTGAACTGGTGCAGGAAGATGCGGTTGATGTGGGCCTTGGAGACGGCGGCCACGTCGAAGCCGGGCGCCAGCATGTGCCCGACCCCCTCGAAGGTGACGATCGCCTTGACCATGAGCACCATCTCGACGGGGAAGTAGACGTTGTGCACGGCGCCCCGGGCGACCGACTCGAGGATGAGCTGGCCGATCGAGAACTCCTCGAAGCTCGAGGCGCGGTGCCAGCGGCGCGAGATCTCCTCGACGTCGCGGCGAAAGGCCTTGGGATCGGCGCCGGGCCCCGGCTCCGCCAGCGCCACCAGGTAGCGGGCGGCGTACTCCGCGTCGCCCATCACCAGGCAGTAGTAGTAGTAGAGCAGCGACCGGCGCAGCTCGTCGTCGAAGCGACCGACCATGCCGAGATCGATGAAGCCGGCCTTGGGTCCCGGCAGGATGAGGAGGTTGCCCGGGTGCAGGTCGGCATGGAAGAAGCCGTCGCGGTAGAGCATGCGGATGATCGCAGAGGCTCCGAGGTCGATGACCCTCTGCTTGTCGTCCTCGCTCATCCCGGCGGTACGCGGATCGCTCGGCTTCACCCCGTCCAGGTACTCCATGACCAGGAGGTTCTCCGTGGAGAGCGCGCGATGGATGGCGGGGAAGACGATGTCTTCGACATCCCGGAAGTTGGCGGCGAAGGTCTCGGCGTTGTCCGCCTCCAGCCGCAGGTCGACCTCCCTCAGCGTGTAGTCGCAGAACTCGCGGATCATCCGCTGGGGCTGGAAGCGACGCAGGAAGGTCTGCAGCACCCGCCCCAGCAGGCCAGGATGACGTCCCGGCGGAGGGTCTCGCGGATCCCCGGCGACCATCTTGAGGATCACCTCCTCGCCGGAGACGAGCGTCGCGCGATGGATCTGGCCGATCGAGGCCGAGCCCGGGGGCGAGGCTCGATCGACGAGAACAGCTCGTCGAGCGGCCGCCCGAGCTCCTCCCACGAGCTCAGGAAGCGATCGGGAGGCAGGGCGGGGAGGCGGTCGAGGAGGTTCTTCAGCTCTTCGGTGACCGCCGAGGGCAGGAGGTCCTCGCGCAGGCTCATGATCTGCCCGAGCTTGATGTAGGTGGGCCCCAAGGTCTCCAGGCGCTTGCGCAGCTGTACCGGGAAGGGGAGCCGCAGGAGCCGGCGATCGAGAAACGGCCGGGAGCAGGCCGCCAGGAGCTGCCGGAGGCGGAAGAGGAGACCGTGACGCCGACGCTCCGGGATCGACGCCACGTGACTCGACAGCAACCCGAAGAGAATGCCGCCGAGGTGCCGCTGTGTCGTGAAGAAGCGCCGGATCAGCCCCACGGGCCGTCGTTCGAGGAGGAGCTCGAACTCGGGCTCCGGCGCCACGGCCTGCGGCGCGGGCTGCGGAGCCGAGCGCGGAGCGTCCGTCATCCCCTTAGCGGTTCCGCCCGTACTGCTCGTGGCTGGAGACCCAATCGAGCGAGGAGATCGCGGAAGCGAGCGAGATCTCCCCGGCGAGAGCCACCCCGGCGACGATCTCGGCGAGCTTCTTGACCTTGCCGCGGCCGAAGCAACCCATGACCTCGAGGCACTCGCGCTGGGTCGGCAAGCCGGTCCCGCCGCCGTAGGTGGCGACGATCAGCGAGGGGATGGTCAGCGAGATGTAGAGATCGCCGCTGCCTGTGACCTCGACGTACATCAGCCCGGCCGAGGACTCCGAGACGTTGGCCACGTCCTGCCCCGTGGCGATGAACATCGCCGTGATGGCGTTGGCTGAGTGCAGACCGTTGTTGTTGGCGCCCGACAGCAGAGCACCGACGTTGGCGACCTGGTAGTGGTACTGCAGCTGCTCGGGCTCGACGCGCATGTTGCGCACCAGCACCTCGCGCGGGATCGTCGCCTCGGCGATCACGCGCTTGCCCCGTGTGCGCATGACGTTGACCTGGGAAGCCTTCTTGTCGGTCGCGAGATTCGACTCGAGGTAGAAGCGGCGGACGGTGTCGAGCTGCTCGAGGATCCACGAGCAGGCGGCGAAGGTGGCCCGCCCGACCATGTTCTGGCCGGCGGCGTCGCCGGTTTCGTAGTTGAAACGCAGGTAGGCGAACTTGCCGGCCAGGTAGATGTCGATGTCGACGAGCTTGGCGATGCTCGACGTGGACTCGGCCTCGCGGGCGATCTGCGACGTCTCCGCGCGCACCCAGGCGGCGAAGTCGCGTGCCTCGCGCGCCGAGTCGAAGACGAAGACCGGGGCGCGCTGCATGCGGTCGTCGACGACGGTACAGCGGACTCCCCCCGACAGGTTCAGGACCTTGATGCCGCGGTTGTAGGAGGCCACCAGGGTGCCCTCCGTCGTCGCCAGGGGAACCAGGAACTCGCCGCGCGCCAGCTCCCCCCTGACGTGGAGGGGGCCGGCGAAGCCGATCGGCACCTGGGCGACTCCCGTGAAGCTCTCGATGTTGCCCTTCGTCGCCTCGGGGTCCAGGGAGTAGTGGGCCAGGTGGCGGAGCTCGACTCCGCTGTACTCGCGCACGAAGCCCTGACGGCGCTCGACCACGTCGGGAGCGTAGTCGTCGTTCTTGTCGTACGGGACCTTGGGCCGCTCCGTGGTGTCGCCGAGGGCGTCCTTGACGACGAAGGCCAGCTCTCCGAAGGAGTCCGTGACGAAGGCGATACGGATCTCGTGGGCCCCGTCTCCCAGCGGCGGGTGCGAGGCCAACACCGACACCGTCTCGCGCAGCGGAAACGGGATGGGCGCCGCCTCGGAGATCTGCGGGGCTGGGCGGCGATCGTGGGCGAGCTCCAGGACCACCTCGTCCACCGGAATCTCGCGGCCGTTGATGGAGAGTGCACGCAGGGCCACCACCCGGGCGTCGCTGAGCCGGTTCTTGAGCTGGAAGCGAACCGCCCCCTCGACGTTCTCGAGGCTGCCGAACGTATAGAGCTGCTTGAGGAGCAGCGATGGGATCTTCACGGCCGGAGCTTATCGCTCGCGGCTCTCGAACGGAGGGAAAAACAAGTCGGGCCGGCGGAGCCGACCCGGGTGTGTAATCGAAGGGATGGCGGCGGGGGACCCGGGGGGAAGGGGCGCCCCGCCGATGAAAAGCCGTCTACTGCAGCACGACGAGAGCCACGCGGCGGTTCTGCGCCCGTCCGTCCCGGTTGCCGTTGTCGGCGATCGGGGCGGTCTCGCCGTAGGAGATGACCGACATCCGGTTGAGGGGCAGGCCCTCCTCGAGGTTGAGGTACCGGCGAACCGCCTCGGCCCGGGCCTCGCCGAGATCGAGGTTGTAGTCCTCGGTACCGGTGGCGTCGGTGTGCCCCTGGATCTCGACGTAGACGTTGGCGTTCTGGGTGCGCAGCTGCTCGGCGAACTGGTCGAGCGCCGTCTTGGCCTCGTCGGAGAGGGTGGCCTTGTCGAAGGGGAAGTGGACGGAGTCGTCCGTCAGCACGGTCTCGTAGAGAAACTTGCCCTCGGCCAACTTGCCGGCCGCGATGGCGCGGTCGAGCGCGTCCTGCGCGGTCGAGGAGATCTCCCCGATCTTCTCGTCGTGCTCGTCGAGGCGCCCTTGCACCGTCTCGACCTCGGTCTCGACGGCGCCGACCTTCTCGTCCATGGCGCTGCGGGTCTCACCGACCTCGCTGTTGACGTACTTCTTCGTGGCGCAACCACCGGCGGCGAGCAGCAGCAGCGCCAGCGCGGGGGCGAAGCGGCGGGCATTCCTTGTCGTCATCTCGATCTCTCCTTCTCTCGTCTCGGTTCTCAGAAGCGGACACCGAAGGCCAGCACGGCCTCCGACTCGTCGGAGATCAGGACCTTGCCCTGGACGTACGGACGCACGGCCTGACCCTTGAGGAAGCCGACGCCGGCCAGCAGGTTGAGGCCCACGTCGGTTTCGCTGTCGTCGGCGTTCGGGCCGCGGTCGTGATCGCTGAAGACGATCGCCGGTCCGCCTCCCAGCCAGACGTAGACGTTCGACTCGACCGGCAGGTCGTAGTGGAAGTCGCCGTTGACGGTGATCAGGTCGCCGTTGTCGGGGAAGACGACCTCGACGTTGGGGTTGAAGAACCAGGGGGTCGAGCCGAGCCGGGTCAGCAGCTCGACGCCGACGAACGGGTCGGAGTCGTCCGTATAGACGCCTCCACGGACGCCGAAGTCCCAGGGGTTCTGGGCCGCGGCGGGGCCGGCCGCCGCGACGAGCAGCAGGCCGGCGAGGAGCGGGGTTCGAAGTCGGGTATGGAATCGCATGTCAGCTCACCTCCACGGTGATGGGGGATGCAAGTTGCAGGCTCATGGTCGAGCCGGAGGGGATCACGACGGGCTTGCCCTTGGTTTCGTGCGCGCCGATGGCGCCGGCGATGCCGCCCAGGACCGCGCCGATGCCTCCACCGCCCGTGTTGTCGACTGCGTCGCCGAGAATGGCGCCTCCCAGCGTGCTGCCGCCGATGATGGCGGCGTCCTTGGGCGTCTCGCTCTTGCCTCGCTGGGCGAAGGCGGCGGCGATCGGGTAGGAGCGGCCGTCGATCTCCAAGGTGTGGAAGTCCAAGCTCAGCCTGGCGCGACCGCCGATCTTGGGCGGGCTGGCCTCGGTGACCGAGCCGGACACGCGCGCTCCCGCGGGGATCACGGTGCGCTCGCCGATGGCGACGTCCTGGACCACCTCCGCCTGGAAGCTCTGTCCGGCCGTGCTTTCATGGCTGGAGAGGGTGTCGAGGAAGCGCACGGGCACGACGGTGCCCGCCGGAACCGTCACCGGCTCGGGCTCGTTGCGGAAGATGCGTGCGAAGAGCGACGGCTCCGCATCTGAGCCGTCGGTCCTTGCGGTCGCGTCTGCGGGAGCGCCCTGATCCGAAGCGGCGGTGCCGCAGGCGGCCAGGGGCAGCCAGAGCGCGAGGCAGGCGAGGGAGACGCGGGGGTCGAGGAGTCGTTGGAGCATGGCTGTCCCTCCGTGGGTCTGTGGTTCGGCTCGCACGCCGTCTCCAGGGTGCGAGCACCGTGCCAAGCCGGGCGGCCTCGGCAAGTGTCTGAAAACATGGGCTTTAAGACGGAACCGGCGGCGCGGGAGGGTTCCCGGAGCCGGTGCCCCGAACTTTCCCTGGAGCCCGGGAGACGCTCCGCGGTTGTGGGGCCAGGAGCGTTCTGGTAGCGTCCGCCCGCCTCCCGCGGCCCCGCCGCCAGACAGCCATGCCCAATACCGTCGTCATCGGAATGCAGTGGGGCGACGAAGGGAAGGGAAAGATCGTGGATCTGATCTGCCCGCCTTCGGCGCCGTGGTCGATATCAGGGGCCACAGCGCCGGCCACACGGTCAAGTTCGAGGACCGGCACTTCTTCCTCCACCCACAATTCTTCGAGGATCCTCCACGAGGTACCCGTGCGTTTGGGCAACGGGATGGTGATCTCGCCGGGCCCCTTCTTCTCGAGCTCGAAGGGCCTGGTGGAAGCGGGTGTCGAGGTCAGGGGCCGCTTGAGCGTCTCCGATCGGGCGCACGTGCTTCTGCCGCACTACGCGGAGCTCGACCAGCGGCGCGAGGAGAGCCTGGGCGACGACCGAATCGGGACGACCTCGCGAGGGATCGGGCCGGCGTACGAGCTCAAGGCCTCCCGCGACAAGGCGCGGATGGCGGACCTCTTCTCCAGCGACCTGGCGGGCCGTCTCAGGCGCCAGCGCGATCGGATGCGGGCGGAGCTCGAGCACCTCGGCGCCGGCGAAGGCGAGGTGGATGCCGAGCCTCGCCGTGGTCCGTGGCTGGGCGGACCGGTTGGCGCCCTTCGTGGCCGATACCGGCGCGCTGCTCGGCCGGTGGCGGCGCGAGGGCGCCTCGATCCCTGTTCGAGGGGAGCCCAGGGAACCCTCCTCGACCTCGATCACGGGTCCTATCCGTTCGTCACCAGCTCGTCGTCGACCGCCGGAGGCCTGGCCGGTGGGCAGCGGTGTCCCGCCGGCCCACCTCGACGGGGTCCTGGGAGTGCTGAAGGCCTACGACGCGGGTGGGCGAAGGGCCGTTCCCTCCGAGCTCCACGACGAGTCGAGGGCGTACCTGCGTGAGCAGGGCAACGAGTTCGGGACGACGACCGGGCGACCGCGGCGCTGCGGCTGGCTCGACCTGGTGGCGGGGCGGTACGCCTGCGAGGTCAACGGCGCGTCGGACGATCGCCCTGACCAAGCTCGACGTGGACGGGGTCGAGGAGATCCGCCTCTGCGTCGCCTACGAGATCGACGGCGAGCGGGTCGATCGGTTTCCCGCCGACGTGGCCGCCTCGAGCGGGCGCAGCCGATTCTCGAAACGGTGCCCGGCTGGAACGAGGACACGGCCGGGCTCCTGGAGTTCGAGGATCTGCCCGGAGCGGCCCGGGCGTACGTCGAGCGCGTCGAGAGCGTCGGCGCTCCGATCTCCCTGATCTCGACAGGGCCGCGCCGCCGCAAGAGACGATCGTGCGCAACGAGCCCCGCCTGGTCGAGCTCACCGGCGGCCTGCTGGACTGAACTTCGTTCGCGGGAGGATCGGTATTAGACTGGTCAGCGGTGCCCGTGTGGGTCGCGTCACAGCCGCTGCCCGCTCGGTGTGCCTAGAGTCGCGCCGATGCAGAGTCTCCGCAGAGCCGCCATCGCGATCGTCCTGCTGGGCGGGGCCCTGCTGCCGGCGCTCGCCGCGCAGCCCCGAGGGCGAACCGTCCGGCGATCGACCTGAAGGCCGAGTACCTGGGCTGCCCCGGTGTGCCGAGGACGCTTCCGTCGTCCTCCTCGAGCCGGGCCGCGGCGGCGTGGTCCTCTCGGGCGGCGAGTTCCCCGGTGCGCAGCGCGTCGGCGCCGCGGCGGGGGGCCGGTTCCAGGGCGCGAGTGTCGAGTGTACGGCACCGTCGACGTGGCGCTCGCTCCCGACGGCGAGATCTGGGCCCTGCCCGATCGCACCCTCGACGCCGGCCTTTCGGGATGCCTGGCCTTCGACAAGGACCAGTTCACCTGGCAGAGCGACCCTGCTGACCTACGTGCGCTATCTGGCCGACGAGCTCCTCGTTCCCGCCAACCGCTGGAAAGCCCCGGCGATCACGTCGCTGGCAGTGGGCACCCGGACCGTGCGTCTCGGTCCGCCCGGCCGGGACGCGACACCGCCGTCATCGAGGGCGTCGAAGGCGGCATGCTCGGCTACGGCGCCACCACCGACCCGGTGCGCTACTTCGTCCTGCCCACCGTCCTCGGCGCCGCCCGCGCCCACCCGTCCTCGCCCGCATCCTGATCAACCGCGGCACCGCCTTCGAGGCAGGCGCCACGACCGAGCTCGCCACCGCCCTCGTCCCACGCCGACGGCACCCCGGTCACCACCGCCTCCGACCCCGTCTTCACCCTCCGCCTGCTCGCCATCGAGCCCTGATCGAGGTCGGCGCCCGTCGTATACTCCCCCCTTCCGGGCCGTTAGCTCAGCTGGTAGAGCAGCTTGAACTTAATCTGATGGTCGGAGGGTTCGACTCCCTCACGGCCCACCACCCCGGCCGTCGCCGTCCGCGACGAACATGGCCGCGAACGCGGCAAGGCGGAACGGCGACCCAGCGCCCCGAGGGACCGGGTGTGTTCCCGTTGGTCGCCCGAGGGACTGGGGGTGGACGATCGGGTCGATAGGGAACGCTACCAGCATCGCCGCGAAGGATTCGCCTCGCGGGTGGCCTCCAACCCAGGAGGTAGTCTCGTCACCTTCCCGCCGCGACTCGCAGTCGCGGTCGTCCACGGAGGCCGGAACCATGACCCCGATGTCCTTGCGCTTCGGAATCGCGACGTTTGCCGGCCTCTTGGCCTTACAGGGCTCGTCCCCGGCGGCGGGGCAGGACCGGGGGCTTCGGTGAGAACGTCGAGGTCGAGCTGGTCTCGGTCGATGTCCTGGCGACCGACCGGGACAGGCGGCCGGTCACCGACCTGACGGCGGCCGACTTCCGGCTCTTCGACGACGGCGAGCCGGTGCCGATCAGTCACTTCTCGGCACCTGCCGGCGCGCCGGGCGGGGTCGGGGCGAGCGGAGGCGGACGGTCGCCTCGCCGGCGCTCGCCCAGCAGGGCCGCAGGATCTACTGATCCTCTTCATCGATCAGCTGCATCTGATCCCCAGCAGCCGCCAGCGCGCCCTCGACCAGGTGACGGGAGTGCTGGACGAACGGCTCGACCGCGGGAGCGAGGTGATGGTGGCCACCTTCGAGGGCTCCATCGACGTGGCGCTGGCGCCGACGCGAGACCGCAAGCTCCAGGAGGTGCTCACCCGGAGCTGCTGTGTACGGCTCGCGAGCCTTGGCGATCCATCGCGAGGACTCGGACATCCAGCGCAGGTGCGGGAGACCCTCGTCTATCACGTGGAGGACCTCGTCCGCGCCTCGTTCGCGGCAGGCGAGATCATGGACCTCGCCTGTACCTCGACGAGCAACGTCGTCAAGCTCGCCGAGCAGGAGATGGCACGGATCAGGGGAACGGCCCAGGCCTCGAGGAGTTCATCGAGTCATCACCGCCTATCCGGGCCGCAAGACAATGCTGCACGTCTCCGACGGATTCTCGATGGTGGCCGGCGTGCGGCCCATGCAGTACCTGATCTCGCTCTGCGACGGCTCCTGCACTTCCAGGGCCTCCGAGCGACTCGCTTCCTCGCCCGCGCCACACCTTCGAAGTACTTCGCGGCGTCGGCGCAGCTCGAGATGGAGCAGTGGGACACGGTCGACCTCTGGCGGTCCGTCGTCGCCCGGGCGAACGCGGAGCGCGTGACTCTCTACACGATGCAGGCCCTCGGCCTGACGGCCCCCGCCGCCGCCGGGGTGGACGCCGTGCAGGCGACCAGCATGCCCGAGCTCATCGGACACGCGGACACCCAGGCGGCGTTGGTCGAGATGGCGGAAGGGACCGGCGGCCGGGCGATGCTCAACGCGAACGACTACACCGCCGACATCGCGCAAATGCTGGACGAGCGGACGCAGCGCTACGAGCTCGCCTTCTACCCGCAGGGGGCGATCGACGAGGAGATTCACTCCCTGCGTCTGGAGGTCGGGCGTCCGGGCGTGGAGCTGCGCTACCGCGAGAGCTACCAGCGGAGGACGGCGAGCGAGCGGTCTGCCGGAGGAGTCCTGGCGGCGCTCTATCACGGTCGCGAGGAGAACCCGCATCACCTGCACGTCAAGGTCGAGCCGCGCGAAGGAGACGACACGAAGACCGTGGAGGTCGACGTCGAGCTGCGGATCGCGCTCGCCGACCTCGTGCTGGTGCCGCAGGGTGGGGGCTCGAAGGGCCTGGTCACGGTCTATGCCAGCGCCCGTGACCAGAGCGGCGCGACCCTGCCGGTCGGGGAGCGACGGATTCCCCTGACGGTGGCGCCGGACGACGCCGGAGGCGACTTCCGGTACGTCGTCCGCATGCCTTTGCCGCGCCGGCGGGACTGGACGGTGGCGGTGGCGGTGCGCGACGAGCTCGGCGACCGGACCTCCTACGTCACGACGCCGGTACACCTTCTCGAGTGACCGGCCGAGGGCCCGGCGGGAGACGGTAAGCTCTGCCTTCCCGATGACCCTCGGCCAGTACGTTCGACGACGCAACGGAGTCGCCCTCGGTGCGCCCGGCGGCCTGCGGGCGATGCTGCATCGCTCGCTCGGGGCCGCGTCCTTCGCCGGCTTCTGGCGCTACTGGAACCCGATCTTCGGCTACGGCCTGGCGCGCTGGGTGCATGGGCCGCTGCTGCGGATCGTGGCGCGACCGCTGGCGGTCGTGCTGACCTTCGTCGTCTGCGGTGCCCTGCACGACCTGGTGACTGCGGCGGTCCGGGGCTCGGGGGCCTTCCTCTTCACGGCGTGGTTCCTCGTGGTCGGGCTGGGAGTGGTGGCGGGCGAGGCCGTGGGGATGGACCTGTCGAAGCGGCCCTGGTGGCAGCGGGCCTCGGCCAATCTCCTCTACCTGGGGGGCGGTCTGGCGATCGTGCTCTGGGTGAAGGGCATCGTGAGGGGCTCCGCGTAGGCGGGCCCGGAGGGACGTGCAGATGAGAGAGCAACGCGTATCGCTTCGCTGGGTCCTCGTCGCTGGAGCGCTCTTGTTCCCGGCGCTCGCCGGGTCCGCAGCTCGTGGCCAGGAGCGGGAGTACACCGTCGTGCTCGGCGGCAACGTGGCCGGCACCCAGACTGTCCGCGTGGCGGACGACGGCACCGTCGACGTCCGCTATGCCTTCAACGACCGTGGACGCGGCCCCGATGTCGAGGCGAGCTATCGCTTCGACGCTTCCGGCCTTCCGGTCGCGGTCGTCATCGACGGCGTCGAGTACATGAAGGGCGAGGTCGGCGAGAGATTCTCCATCGAGGACGGCCGGGCGGTGTGGACGAATCGGGGGGAGGAGGGCTCCTCCGCCCTCGAGCGCCCGGCGTTCTACGTCGCCTTCGACGGGGTGCCGTCGGAGACCGCCTGGCTCGCGGCGGCCGCCCTGCGGGCGCCCGAGGGCCGTCTCGCCCTCCTGCCCGCGGGAGAGACGGCGGCCGAGGTGGTGGAGAGGCGGACTCTGTCCGGCGCTGATGGAGAGGCTCTCGAAGCCCGGTACGTCGAGCTCAGCGGGCTCTCGTTCTCCCCGACCGGCGTCTGGATCGACAGCGAGGGGCACCTCGCCGCCCAGGTCTCCTCTTGGTTCTCGGTCGTACGGAAGGGCTTCGAGGGGGAGGTCGCGGACCTCCTGGCCTTCCAGGACGCCCGCTCCGGCGCCCGGCTGCAGGCCCTGGCGGGCGAGCTCGCACACCGTCCCGGGGGCGACCTCG
>JAWKHP010000014.1:0-102111 GCA_041394745.1 Thermoanaerobaculia bacterium
GGAAGCACCTGGGTCCGGGGCGCGGGGGTGGTGTGGGCCGTGTAGCATCGGGGGATGTTCCAGTTCGGTCGTGCGGTCGTGCGGCCTCCGGCGGAGAGCTTCGCGGAGGGGCTGAGCGAGGCGGGGCTCGGCGAGCCCGACCTCGAGCGGGCGCGGGCGCAGCATCGGGCGTACTGCGCGGCTCTGGTGGAGCTCGGGGTGGAGCTGGTGGAGCTGCCGGCGGATCCGGACTTCCCGGACTCGACCTTCGTCGAGGACACGGCGGTGGTGACGGCGGCCGGGGCGATCGTGACCCGGCCGGGGGCGGCGAGCCGGCAGGGGGAGACGGCGGCGATCGCGGAGGTCCTCGCGGGGATGGGGATCGAGACGCGGGAGATCGTGGAGCCGGGGACGGTGGACGGTGGGGACGTCTGCCAGGTCGGTCATGCGGTGCTGATCGGGATCTCGGAGCGCACGAACATGGCGGGAGCGGCGCAGCTGGCACGGCACCTGGCCGACTTCGGGCTGCGCGGGACGACGGTCGGCATCCGCGGTCTCGGCCCGTCGCTCCTCCACCTCAAGAGCGGCCTCTCGGCGCTCGGCGACCGGCGGCTGGCGGTGGTGCCGGAGCTCGCCGGGCACCCCGAGCTCGGGAGGTTCGAGCAGATCGTCGTCGACAAGCGCGAGCGCTACGCGGCCAACTGCGTGCGCGTCAACGACGGCGTGCTGGTCGCCGCCGGCTTCCCGCGCTTCGCGGAGCGGCTCGACGAGCTGGGGTACCGGCCGGTCTTGCTCGAAATGTCGGAGTTCAGGAAGATGGACGGCGGTCTTTCGTGTTTGTCCCTACGGTTGCCCGGAGGAGGGTCCCCATGAAGCGTACGGTTCTCGCCCTGATCCTGCTCGCGGCGGTCGCCTCGTCGGCCTCCGCGGTGCTCACCTTCACCCAGCTCGACTCCCAGACCTTCAACGTCAGCCACCGGGTGAAGCTCATCGGCAGCCGGGGCCAGGCGATGAAGGTGCTCTACGTGAAGACGGCGTCGCTGTGCGTGGCGGCGGGCTTCACCCACTACCAGATCCTGCAGCAGGAGTCGGAGGCGGCGCAGGAGGACGACTCGGCCAACGCCAGCGCCCGCGTGCAGTTCCACTTCGGCGCCGGACCGGGGCGCATCGAGTGCCAGCCCACGGCCGACCCGGAGTACGTGGCCGACGCGCGCGAGAAGCTCGCCCACATGGGCTACCAGGCCCCCGACCCCGAAGCGACCGCCGCCGCCATGGCCGGGCAGTCCTCCTCCTGCACGCTCGAGCAGATCGCGGCGATGGCCCGGGCCGGGCTGACGGACGAGCAGATCCAGGCCGCCTGTCCGTAGGCGCCCGTCCCCGGCGCGTCACAGGCAGCGCTGTTTCTGCCAGGTGACGAGCCCGGCGGCGCGGCAGTCCGGGTCGTCGGCCACGGCGCCGAACCACTCGCCCATGATCAGGCACGGGCCGACGACGCCGAGCTCCATCTGGAACTCGACGGTGAAGTCGGACGGCTGCATCAACCGGCCCTTCGCCGTGTAGAGGTTGCGACCGGTCTCGCCGTAGGTGACCCGGCTCGAGATCTCGGCCATCTCGAGGACCCCGAAGAGGGAGCCGAGGAGCTGCTCGGCGTCGAATGGAGGGCTGAAGCGGTAGGGGGCGGTGGCACCGCCGTCAGTCGAGCCGAGGAAGTTGTTGAGGATCGGCTCGATGCCCGCGACGGCGGAGCGGATGGCGGCCTCGCCGCGCGGCCCGTGGTCGCTGCAGTCGATGCGGAGCACCTCGAACTCCCGGCTCCAGTCCCCGCTCTGCGGCACGGTCGGGGGCCGGGACTCGTCGAGGGTGAAGGTGTAGCCGTCCTCCGCCTCGAAGAGCGTGAAGGTGTAGCCGTCCTTGGTGGTCACCTCGTAGACCGCCATCTCGTCGGCCTCCTCGAGGGTGAAGGTCATGTCGGCCGACTCCAGGAAGTCCTCGACGGTCTGGGCGGCGGCCGGTGCGGCCGTCAAGGCGACCAGCGACACGGCCACGGCCGGCACGAGGACCGACGCCACACGGAACGGTTTCGTCACAGGGGGCTCCTTTCTCTCTCGACAGGGTCCACGCCGTCGCGCCCCGAAACCGGACATGGCCGCTTCCGCCGCCCGATGACGTGGAAGGGAGGCAGACGGAGGTGCACTCCGTCAGGAGGCCCCGATGAAGAGCCGAATCGCGAAGCCGTTCCTGCTCGTCGCCGTGCTGATGGCGGTCGTTCCCCTTCCCGTGCGCTCCGCCGAGCGGCGGGTGGTGGGAGTCGCCGAGTTCGAGAACCTCGCCGGGGGCCTGTTCTGGTGGCACGCCGGCACCGGGAACGAGCTGGCGGGCCTGCTGAGCGATCAGCTGGCGCAGACCGACACGCTCGCGGTGATGAGCCGCCTCGAGGTGGCGGACGCCCAGGCGGCCGCGGCCGGCTCCGCGGGCGTCGGGCGCTACCTGGTGCGCCCCGCGATCTCCTACTACCACGAGCAGGGCGGCTCGCAGTCGAGCCGCATCCGCATCGCGGGCGTCCACATCCGGGGCCGGCTGCGCGGCGCGGAGATCGCCGCCGAGCTCGAGGTGATCGACCTGGCGACCGGCACGCGGCTGCACTCCGGCTCACTCGACAGCCGCACCGGCGGCCTGGACCTCGACGTCGGCTACTACGAGCCCGAGCTCAGCGGCGGAAGGCTGAGCCAGTACCGGGACAAGCCGGCCGGCAAGGCGATCGCCAAGCTGATCGCCGCGATGGCGAAGGAGATCGAGCGCGTCCTGGCCCAGGCGCCGCCCTCGACCGGGGTCGCGGTGGCCTCCTCGACTGCAGCGGTGAACGCGCCGGGAGGTCCGGCGGCCGGGAGGCGCCGGTCTCGGCCGCGCCCCCGAGGGCGGCGCGCCTGGGTGTCTCGGCGAACCACGACCGGTGCCCGGTGACCGGACCCTCTTCGCGGACGACTTCTCCGACACGCCGATCGGGGACTTCCCGCATCGCCTGCGCTTCAAGTCGGGCGAGATGGAGGTCGTCGAGTGGAACGGCCGCTCGCTGCTGCGCGTCCAGGGCAATCGCCAGGACCACTTCGAGATCCCGCTGCCCGAGACCCTGCCCGAGCGCTTCCTCGAATTCGAGATCTACGACGCGGACAGCCCGGGGGGCGACGTGGACCGGGCCGGCGTCTTCTTCGGCCCGCCGCCGGCCAACGGCTTCAGCATGACCCGCCCGGGAGGCGAGCCGCACGTTCTCGTCTCCAACTCCGACGGGCTCGGCATCTTCACCTACTTCAACGAGCCGGTCTCCTCCGTGGAGGGCTCCCGCACGCCTCTCGCCCAGGGTCTCACGCGCATCGAGGTCCAGGTCGACGGCGAGGCGGTGAGTCTACGCCGACGGCGAACGGATCGCCCAATGTCCCCTCGATCGACCTGGGCCGCCGACGCCATCACCGTCCTCGTCCAGGCGCGAAGGACCCGACCTACATCGGCAACATCCGCTGGCCGCCGGCGAGGCGGCCTCTACAGCGCCTACCACGCACCGACGGGCGCGTCACCGCCCGGGACATCTTCGAGACCGGCAGCGCGCCTCGAGCCCAGCTCCACCGCGGTCCTGACGCAGATCGCCGCCACATGCTCCAGCAGCACCCAGGCTGCGCCTGCGCACGTCGAGGGCACACCGACGACACCAACAGCGCCGAGTCGGAGCCTGAGCCTGAGCCAGCAGCGGGCCGACGCCGTGCGCGACCGCCTCGTCGCGGGCGAGGGCATCGACCCCTCGCGGCTCGAGGCCGTCGGCATGGGCGAGGAGCACCCCGTGGCGGACAACGCCACGGGGCCGAACGGGCGCTGAACCGGCGAGTCAGGCTGGTGTCCGTGGGCGACTGGGCCACGACGGTCGCGGAGATCGCGTCCGGCCGGCACAGGGGCCAGCCGCTTCAGCCGACGTGCCCGGCCACGGACACGACCGAGATCCGCCTCCGCACGGAAGGACCGTTCCACGCCCGCCGACGTGCCGGGCCACGGACACGACCGGGGTCCGCCTCCACCGCGGAAGGACCGCCCCGCGCCCGCCGACGTGCCCGGCCACAGACGACCGGGATCCGCCTCCGCACGGAAGGACCGTCCACGCCCGCCGACGTGTCGGGGCCACGGACACGATCGAGGTCACTTACCTCCGCACGGAAGGACCGCCCCGCGCCCCGCCGACGTGTCCGGGCCGCGGACGACCGGGTCCGCCTCCACACGGAAGGACCGCCCCGCGCCCGCCGGCAATGCCCGGCCACCGGGCGATCGGGGCCGCCTCCACGGAAGGACCGTCCCGCGCCGCCGACGTGCCCGGCCGCGGACACGACCGGGGGCGGCCTCCGCCTGGAAAGAGCCGCCCGCCCCGCCACGACGTGCCGGGCCACGGACACGATCGAGGTCCGCCTCCGCACGGAAGAGCCGCCCGCGCCCACCGGTTGAAGCGGCCGGCGCCCCTGCCGGCCGGACGGGGATGCCCGTCGCCACCGGATGGTCGTGCGGGCCGGGGTAGACTCCGCCGCGAACCGCCCGGAAGGCCGTCCATGAGAAAGACCGTCCTCGTCCTGTCGCTGCTGGCGGCCGCCGCGTCCTCGGCCTCGGCCGTCCTCCACTTCGACCAGCTCGAGGAGGATCTCTTCGCGGTGCGCCACAAGGTGCTGTTCTTGGGCAGCGAGGAGAAGGCGGTGAAGCTGGTCCACGAGAAGGCGGCGTCGATCTGTGTGGCGGCGGGGTACACGCACTACGCGGTGCTGGAGCTCGAGTCGACGCCGCTCGAGGACGACGAGTCGGCCACGGCCGAGGCGACGGTGCGCTTCTTCCGCGAGGCCGGTGACGAGCGGACGGCGTGCGAGGAGGCGGACCCGGGTACGTGGCGGGCGCGCCGGGAGCTCGGGATGCCGGCGGCCGAGGCTGCGCCCGTTCCGGCCGTGGACGGCGCTGCGGCGGCGGCCGCAGGCCGGGTCGGAGCCGGCTCATGCACGGTGGCGCAGATCGCGGCCATGGTGCGGGCCGGGTTCAGCGACGAGCCCAGATCGAGGCGGCCTACGCCAGGCGCGTAAGGGGTCAGCAGCAGGTCGGCACCGGATCGGACTCGTCCACGGTCGCGGCCGAAGTGGCTCGTCGAGCACGCAGCGTCCCAGGTCGCGAAGAACTTCGCCTTCGCCTGCCGGCCCGCGGCGTCCTCGTCCTCGCCGCAGCCGCCGATCGAGCGGCCGCCGGCGTCCTCGACGTGACCGAACGGGTCAGGCACTCGGAGGCGGTGACCACGATGGCGGCGCCGTCGCGACCAGGTCTGCGCCCCACCCCACGGCGATCGCGGCGGTAGGCGAGCCCTCCTCGCTGGCCATGATCTCGGCGGCACTTCAGACCGGGCGTGAGCGCCAGATGCGCAGTCGTAGTGGTCGTCCCGGCTGCCGTGCCAGCGCTCGCTGTGGTCGTCGAAGCAGCCCGAGAGGCGGTAGGCCCCGATCCGGTCGTGGCAGGGTCAGGGCGAGGCGGGCGTAGGCGTCCGCACTGGAAGTCGGGGCGGCGGGTCAGTGGAGACCGTTGTCAGCGCGGGCTCGCTCGCGTGGATGCTGACGCAGACGTGGTCCTCGAGGACCGCCTCGCGCCAGACAGGGCCGGGCTTGCAGACGTCGCTGCCGGTGCGATCCGGCGCGCCAGCGTTCTGCCGCCGGGCGAGGGTGCGCGAGTCGGGCGGCACGCAGGCGAAGTCGTTCGGCCCCGCCTCGCGCCAGACGAAGCCCGGCAGGCACTGGCGGGGGCCGTTCGGGCCGCTCCTCAAGACGCCGGTGCGGCCGGGGGCCTCGCCGTTCTCGCGCACCTGCCGGCGCGCGTCGCGGGCGATGCAGACGCGGTCGCCGGGAAGGCGTTGCGCCAGGCGGGTCCGACCGGCAGCCCTGGGGGCCGTCCGGGTGCGGCACGACGTTCTCACGGGCGTGACGGTTCTCCTCTTGCGTGTCGAGGTAGGTCTGGTGGGGCACGCAGACCCAGTCGCCGTAGAAGGCCTCCCGCCAGACGGAGCCGGGGCGGCACGGCTCCTGTGCCGGAAGCCCGCCGGCGACCAGCGCCGAACACGGCGAAGGCGACCCGAGGGCCTCGAACGAGACGTGGCGGGATCCGCCACGCGCCATCCCTAATCGCCCCACCACCCGCCTGAAGCGGCCGGCCCCGTGCCGGCCGGACGCGAATACGCCGCCGGTCGAGGGCGGAGGGTCGGGTCACGTCACCGCCGGGCGGCCGGCAGGGGCGCCGGCCGCTTCCAGGCGGGTTGGCGGGAGCGGTCGTGGTGCCGGGGGCCGGGTCGTGGGGCGGAGGAATCGGGTCACGTCACCGCCGGTCGGCCGGCAGGGGCGCCGGCCGCTTCAGGCGGGTTACCGGGGGCGCCGGTCGTCAGGGCCGGGAATCGGTCACGTCGCCGGTCGGCCGGCAGGGCGCCGGCCGCTTCAGGCGGATTGCCGGGGCCGGTCGTGGTGCCGGGGGCGGGTCGTGAGACCGAGGAATCAGGTCGTCACCGCCAGGACCTGGTGCGGTCGGCCGGCGAGGGCGCGTGCCGCACCTCGGTGCCGAAGGGGCCGGAGGTGGCGCGATCGCCGCAAGGCGACGCCGCCCGGGTCGTGGGGAAGGGCGAGGAATCGGGTCACGTCACCGCCGGTCGGCCAGCAGGGGCGCCGGCCGCTTCAGTCGGGCGGCCGGGCTCCGTGGGTGGCGGGCCAGGAGCTGGCGTTCGACCGTCAGGTGGACGGGCTGGTCGAGGGTGAGGGTGACGAAGGTACTCGGGAGGAAGTGATCTCCTCGCCTCGGTCTTGGCGGCGATGACGGTGCCGGCGGCGGCGCCCAGCGGGGTGCCGAGGATCGTCGCCCCTTCTTGCGGTCGTGGCGGCTGGCCGTGGAGCGGCCGAGGATGGCACCCGCGGCGGCGGCGCCGCCAGTCGTAGCGGCGTCCGCGCCGGTCTCGCTGCGGCCCGCCTCGGCGAGGCCGGCGGAGATCGGCACCTCCCGCCCGCCGACCATCAGGCGGTCGAGTCGAGCGCCAGCGGGCCTGGCCGCCGATGCGCCCGCAACGGCTGGCTTCAGTGACGACGCCGCTCACCAGGGCACCGGCCGGAATGGCCACCAGGCCGTCGGCGACGACGTCGGTGGCCACGCGAGTGGCGAAGCGATCGCCCGGCTGACTCGTGGCGCTCGAGACCGAGTCCAGGATCTCGACGTCGACCAGCGTGCCCGCCGGCACCGTGACGTCGACCAGGCGTCGCGGCTCCGGGCTCCGGCACCGGCTCGGGCTCCGGTGCGGGCTCGGGCGGAACGACCAGGGGCTCGGGCTCCGGCTCGACGGCCGGACGCGGGGCGGGCTGCGGCGCGGGAGCCGCGGCACGCTCGCGGCGCGCCAGCTCGGCCTCCCCGGGCGGCCACCTCGGACTCGCAGCGGCGCTCCTCCGACGGAGGATCCGCCTCGGCGGCGTCGAGCTCGGCCTCACGGCGGGCCAGGTCGTCGGCCTCCTCCTGCACGGACGGCTCGGCCGAGAGATCCTCCCCCATCATCTCGTCCGACAGCTCCGCGGGAGCCGTGGAGTCCTCGGTGACCACCGGCGAGGACGGGGCCTCCGCGGCAGTGTCCTCCCGGGCGGCCGGCGGGCGCGAGCAGCCGATCGCGAGCACGACCGCGGCCAGGGCGCCGACGAAAGCGAAGGACGAGAAGGCGGTGAGTGGCAACGTTCATGGGAGTCTCCTTCCGATGATCTCCACGCTCGAGAGCCGCAAGGCGCGTGCCATGTCCGGTCTCCCGGTGCGGTCCTAGCGCACGAGCGGACCGGCCGAGTCGCGCAGCGCCTCACGCAACCGCAGCCGGAGCTCGACGTCGGGACGGCGCATTTCGCTCAGCGGGTCGAGGAGCTCCACCCGGCCGCCGGCGCCGATGCCGGCGGTGCCGAAGACAGAGGTTGTCCCAGTCCACCTGGACCCGCCCGAGCTTGTTCTTGCGGCCGTCGCGGTTGGTGTCCACCTTGACCTTCCCGCCGTCGATCGTCCCGTCGCAGTCGAAGTCGACCGGGCCGTTGAAGCGGAAGGCCAGGCGTTGCTCGGACAGAAGGTGATGCCGAGCAGCTCGTCCCCCCGCTGCGTGTCGGCGACCGGTGGCCTCGGCCGGCCCAGGATGACGCCCTCCATCTCGTGCAGCTTGCGCTCGTGGATGAGGTTCGAGCGGCCGCGCGAGTAGTCCCAGTAGTTGAAGAACTCGAGGTTCCCCTGGCGCCGGCGCAGGAACCCGAACTGGAAGGCGTAGTTCATCACCGACAGGTAGTTGGGCTTGTAGTTGGCGTGCGGCCGCGGCCTCGCCCCGCCGTGGGTGAGGCCCAGGTTGTGGCCGAGCTCGTGGAGCATCGTGCCCGCCTCGGCGGCGCGCAGCTCGCGGCCCGGAACCTGGCCCCGGTACTGTCCCAACGCCACGACGAAGAGGTCGCCGGGAATGCCGGGCGAGAAGCCGGAGACGCCGTCGCCGCCGATCGACTCGACGAACATGCAGTAGTGACCGTAGGGCCGCATCGTGTCGGCGTGGGCGCCGGTGAACGGGCGCACGTCGAAGCGTGCGTCGTAGGTGTCGAAGAGCTTCTGGAAGGTCTCCAGGATGCCCTCGGGCGTCCCGACGTCGCCCCACTGCTCCTCGAACGGCAGCTTCTCGTCGAAGGTGACGTGGAGGGTGATCCCTCCCGGGACCGGAGCGCGGTCGAACACCCTTTCCACCCTCCGGCGCAACCGGTGGCGCTTCTTCACCGCTCCCTGCATGTGGTCGCCACTCGACCCAGACGTCCTGACGCGCGGGAGCTGCCGCCCGCGTCGAGGTACCAGGACTGGTTCTCGATCGAGTCGGGGCCAGCGTCGCCGTCGGTGTCCTGCGCCGCGGCGAGGCCGCTGCCGAACAGGAGCGCCAGGGCGAGGACGAAGAGCGTGGAGTCTGAGCGAATGCACTGCATGGGAGTCCTCCGCGGGTTCTCCGGCCGGGCCGTGCCGGATCGGTGGGATGGACCCCCATTGTAGGGGACGGTCCGGAAACGACCCGGACGGGGGGCTCGCGGTGCTACGATGCGCGCCACGAGGAGGGGACGCGCAAAGGAGCCTCGAATGCTTCCGCGAATCCTCGCTGCCGCCGCCGTCCTGGCCGCGCTCACGCCCGGCGCCGCCTCCGCCCACGAAGGCCACGAGCCGCCCGGCGAGCCGGTCGGAGGCCACGGCTACACGGGAGGCGATCCGATCCGCCCGGGCTCCTCCGGCGCGGCCCTGGAGTTCCCGGCCCATCGGGTCGCCCTGCTCTCCTGGCTGACCTCGGAGGAGCTCGCAGGAGGCCGCAGCCGAGCGAGCATCCTGGGGCTACGTGTCGCCCTCGGGACGGAAGTACGCCCTCATCGGCCTGCAGACGGCCACCGCGGTGGTCGAGGTGACCGACCCGCTCCACCCGGTCGTGGTGGGGAGCATCCGTGGCCCCTCTTCGTTCTGGCGCGACATCAAGGCCTACGGCGGTTTTCGCCTACGTCACCAACGAGCGCGGCCGGGGCCTGCAGGTGATCGACCTGCGGCAGGTCGACGAGGGCCGGGTGCGGCGGCAGCGGGTGGCTGCGCAAGGACGGGCTGGCCGGCCCTGCTCGCCCTGGACCCCGACAGCGGCTGGGCCTATCTGGCCGGCTCGAACCTCGTCGGCGGCGGCCTGGTCGGCGATCGACCTCGCCGACCCCAGGCATCCGCAGCTGCCGCGGGCGGCGCGCTGGGCCAGGCACTACGTCCACGACGCTGCTGGCCGTCCACCTTCACCGCGGGCCCCTGGGCCGGTCGCGAGATCGTCTTCGCGTTCTCCGGCTTCGACGGCCTCGACGTCCTGGACGTCACCGACAAGGCGAACGTCGTGCGGCTGGAGCCGCCTGATCTATCCGGGGCTCCGGCTACTGCCACGGCGGAGCCCTCTCTCGGCCGACAGGCGGACGCTCTACGTCGGCGACGAGGGGGACGAGATCGGGACCTCGTGCCCGGCGCACCACCTTCGTCGTCGACGATACGCGACCTCGAAGCGCCGCGCTTCGTGCACGGTGGCCTCCGGCGCCGCCTCCATCGACCACAACAGCATGATGCAGAGGCGGCTACCTGCTGGGCTCGCAGTACTCCTCCGGCCTGCGCGTCTTCCGGGCGCAGCCGGCCCACCGCCCCGCCTGGTCGGCTGGTTCGACACCCATCCCGAGGACGACGAGCGCGCCTTCACCGGAGCCTGGGGCGTCCACTCGGCCCTGCCGAGCGGCACGATCCTCGTCTCCGACATCGAGCGCGGCCTCTTCGTGCTGCGGCGCGAGTAGCGCGGCCGGGCCTACCCCGCGTCGCCGACCGTCGCCCCGGCCGGGAGGAGGCCGTAGGAGGCGAGGAGCTCGCCCTGCCGGCGCAGCTCCTCCGGGGACGGCGGGGCGGTCGACGGGGGCGGGATCTCGAGGCTCTCGACCGGATGCGAGATCTGCCAGAAGAACTCGCCGAAGGCTCCCGGGCTGATCAGGACGCTGACCCGCATCTCGTCGGTGAGGACCTTGAACTCGTGCTCGATCAGACGCGGCATGAAGACCACGTCGCCGGGCCCGGCCTCGAGCTCGACGTCGCCGATGCGGAACCAGAAGCGGCCGTCGTGGACCGCGATCGTCTCGTCCTCCCGCGTGTGCGTGTGCGGCGGGGGCTCCATGCCGGGCACGCCCCGGCCCTCGAAGAGGGCGAAGGTACCGCCGGTCTCCGCCGAGCGCAGGAGGAAGTGGAGCAGCACCCCGGGGAAGGCCCGCGCGTTGGCCAGCTCGGCGCGGCGCTGCAGCGGCTCGAGGGTCGCCCCGGCGCCGCCCTGGGTGGCGAGCAGGCGTGACGCCGGCCATCCACCCGAGGCCACCAGGCCGGTCAGCAGGGTCGAACGCCTGAGGAAGTCCCGTCGTTCCATCGCCTCCGCCTCCTTCCGACGGCCGCGGCCGTCCCGGTCGATTCGATCGTTCGCACGATGGTACCGGCCGGGACCCGCCGAAGGCCAACGACGGCGTTCCGCTACGGGAGGTCGTCCCGCCGGCCGGCCGGGGGGCGCGGATCGGACAGCGGCCCGCGCGGCTCCTCGAGCGGATCGAGAACGCTCACCCGCCTCCCGGCACCGAGGCCCGCCGTGCCGAAGACGAGGCCGTTCCAGTCGTCGTGACCGCGGCCGAGGAAGGTGCGGTGGCGGTCCCGGCTGATGTCGGTCTTCACCCGCCCCGACTCGATCTCTCCGTCGCAGTCGAAGTCGAGCGCGCGGTTGAAGTAGAAGGCGCGGAAGGTGCCGTCCTCGCAGTAGAAGAGACCGAGCAGCTCGTCGCCCCGCGGAGTGTCCGCGAACTGCACCTGCTCGGGGACGACGACGCCCCGCTCCTCGCGCAGCCGCTTCTCGTGCAACGGGGAGACCGTCGATCGCGAGTAGTCCCAGTAGGGGAAGTACTCCACCCGCCGGCCCTTCAGGCGGGCGAAGGCCCAGCCGTAGAGATAGCTCATCGCCGACAGGTAGTGCGGCTTGTAGGCGCTGTCGGCCAGGGGGCGAGCGCCGCCGTGACGCAGACCGAGGTTGTGGCCCAGCTCGTGGAGGAAGATCCCGGTCTCCCCGGAGAGCAGGAGGCGCGAGGAGATCTCGCCCCGGTACTGGCCGACGGCGACGAGGAACAGGTCGGCGGGAATCGACGGCGAGAAGCCCGAGACGCCCTCCCCGACCGAGTAGACGTAGACGCAGTAGTGGACGTAGGGCCGCATGCGCTCGGCGTCGGCCCCGGTGAAGGGTCGGGCGTCGAAGCTGCGGTCGTACTCCGTGTACAGACGGTCGACGGAGCTCTGGAATCCCTGGGGAGACGACACGTCGCCCCACTGCCTCTCGAAGGGAAGAACGTCGTCGAAGGTCAGGTGCAGCGCGATGCCGCCCGGTACGGGTGCCCGGGCGAACACACCCTCCGCCCGTTGACGGACGAGGCCGGGCTTGCGGATTCCTTCGCGCATGTAGTCGCACTCGACCCAGACGTCCTGGCGCTGGGGGCTGCCCCCGGCGGCGATGTACCACGACTCGTTCTCGATGGCGTCGGGGATCGAGTCGCCGTCGAAGTCCTGGGCTGCGGCGGGGGCGGCGAGCGCGGCGACGGCGATAGAAGCCGACAGGGCGGCGTGGCGCAGGCGGGCTCCGGTCATGGGCTCCTCCTCGGGTCGGTGCCGGCTCCTCGGCGGCCGGCCGTTCGTCCTTCGTCCGTTGGACGGCCCCCGGAGCGGCGTTCCTTCTATCCCGGCGATGAGATTTCGCGGAGCGCGACGCTCACGCCGCGATCATTCCGGCACGGCGCCGGCCCGGCCGGGCACCTCGAGGAGCAGGAGGTCGTTGGTCGACTCGCCGCGGGCGACGACCAGCCGCGTCAGATCGGGCGAGACGTCGAGGCCGAAGATGCGCTCCTCGGTGAAGCGGGTGACCTGCTCCTCGGCCGCCGGATCGTCGACCGGGATCCGGTAGACGTTGCCCACGCCGCCGACCGTCCGCGTGAGGTAGAGGGCGTCGTCGCTCGCCCACGGCGAGTAGCTGTCGGAGTGGACGTCGAGGACGGCGACCGGCTCGTCGAGGTCGGCGCCGTAGATGGCGGTCTTCCACGACTCGGTCTCGGCGTCGAGCACGTGGACGGCGAGGCGGGAGCCGTCGGGCGAGTGCGACACGGCGTGGGCCAGCCCCTCGACGAAGCGCTCGGCTTCCCCACCCTCCCAGGGACGGCGCATCAGCACCATGCGATCGTCCTGCAGCTCCTCGTAGAAGAGCCAGGCTCCGTCCGGCGACACGCTCGGCCGGTCCGCGTAGCGGGTCGCCGGCGTGATCCGGCGGCTCGCGGAGCCGTCGGCGCTCGCGGTGAAGACCCCCGGCGAGCTGTCCGCGCCCAACCAGCCCGAGATGAAGACCATGCGCTCGCCGCGCCGATCCACGTACGGCATGGAGCCCTCCGCCGTCGTCAGCCGCCGCGACGTGCCGCCGTCGGCGGGCACCGTCCAGATCGCCCAGTCCGGCTCGGACGGGGCGGAGTAGACGATCGTGTCGTCGCCCAGCCAGGAGATGCCGTCCGCCCCGTCCCGGCGCCCGGTGGAGGTGCGGATCGGCGCGGCCTCCAGGGGGCGCTCGACCGGCACCCGCCACAGCTCGGAGCGGAAGTCGTCGCGCACGGTGGCCAGCGTGCGCCCGTCGGCGGTCAGGGAGCAGCCGTCGTAGCCGTCGACGTCGTGGGTGAGGCGGACGACCGCGCCCGAGGCGATGTCGACCCGCCAGAGCTGGGCGTTCGAGCGGCCGGCCGGCACGGCGGCCATCAGCAGCGAGCGGCCGTCGGGCTCCCAGCAGAGCGTGTCGCCGAACTCGAACCGCTCGCTCGCCTCCAGGGGCTCGATCGGGCCGCCGTCGACGTCCATCGTGACGAGCCGGTTCGATCCGTGCTCGAACATGGCGGCCGCGAGCCGGTTGCCGTCCGGCGACCAGGCCACCTGGGCGAAGTCCACGTCCTCGAGCTCGAAGCGCGACCGCACGCCGCCGTCTTCCAGGGAGACCACCTCGAGACGGTTCCAGCGCTCGGCCACGTCCTCGCCGCGCACGGCCGCCACCCAGCGCCCGTCGGGCGAGAAGCTCACCTCGTGCACCACGTGGTCGAGCAGGCGGCGCGGCTCGCCGCCGAGGCTCGGCACCTCCCAGATGCTGCCGCCGTCGACCTCCGAGAGCCGGTAGCGGACGCGATCCCCGTCGGGCGTGAAGGCGAGGCTGTCGAGGGCGAAGTCGCGGCCGACGTCGGCGAGCAGCTCGACGTCCGAGCCCGTGCTCACCTGATGGAGCCGGATCGTGCGCCGTTCGCCCCGCTGGCTCTCGTAGGCGACCGTGCGACCGTCGGGCGAGATCGCCGCCTCCTGCGGGTCGCCGACCGTGGTGAGACGCCGCGTCTGGCGCACCTCCGGCGCCGGCCCGGGTTCGTCGCCCCCCCGAATCCGGAAGACCGCCACCGCGACCAGGGCGACGACTCCCGCCGCGAGGAGCACGAATGGCAGACGGCGAGGCGAGGGCGCAGTCGCCACCGCTGCGGACCCGCCTGCCGTCAGCTCGCCCGAGGCGAGATCCTCGCGCAGCTCCAGGAGGTCGTTGCGCAGGTCGAGCGCAGACTGGTAGCGGCGCCCCGGGTCCTTCTGCAGGCAGCGGCGGACGATGCGGCCCAGATGGCGCGGCAGCCGGGTGTTGCGCTCGGTCACCGACACCGGCTCGTCGCGCAGGATGGAGGTGAGGATCGACATCCCGGTGTCACCGGTGAAGGGGCGCTCGCCGGTCGCCATCTCGTAGAGCACGACACCGAGCGAGAAGAGATCCGTCCGCGCGTCGACCGGCTTGCCCTCCGCCTGCTCGGGCGACATGTAGGCCAGGGTGCCGACGATCCGCCCGCCGCCGGTGAGCGCCTCGGTCGGCCCCGCGGTCTCCGTCCCCGTCAGCCCCACCTCCTCGATGCGGGCGAGGCCGAAGTCGAGCACCCGCACCCTCCCGTCCCCGTCGACCAGCACGTTGGCCGGTTTCAGGTCGCGATGGACGATGCCGCGCGCGTGGGCTGCGGCCACCGCGTCGGCGAGCGGCACCGCCAGGTCGAGGAAGCGCTCGATCTCGAGGCCGCCGGAGGGAACGAGCTCGGAGAGGGGGCGCCCGGCCACGAGCTCCATGACCAGGAAGAGCCGGCCGCCGTCCTCCTCGAGGGCGTGCAGCGTGACGATGTTGGGATGCTGGAGGGCGGCGGCCGCCTTCGCCTCGCGCTCGAGGCGGGCGCGGCGCTCGGGCTCCTCGGCGAGCTCGGCCGGCAGCACCTTCAGCGCCACCGAGCGCCCCAGCCGCTCGTCGAGCGCCTCGTACACCTCTCCCATGCCGCCCCGCCCCAGCAGGCGGACGATCCGATAGTGGCCGAGCGAGCTCCCGGGTTCCATGGCCTCTTGCGCCGGAGCCTACCGGAACCGGGCCGGAACCGGGGACAGGTTACTCAGGAGTGCCCGAATCCAACACCTTGAATCACGGCGAGCCAAAATGGCCGGATCGGATCCAAGGAATTGGAGAATCAGCCCGCGAAATAACCTGTCCCCATCAGGGTTCGAGGAGGCTTTCGACGTCGGTGCGCCTCATCTCCGTGCGGGGGTCGAGGGGGAGGGGGCGGCGGCCGGGGCGCAGGCCGCGGGTGCCGAAGATGAGGTTCTCCCAGTCGTTCTGGACGCGGCCGAGCTTGGTCAGGCGTCCGTCGCGGGTGACGTCCGCCCGCACGTTCCCGGCCTCGATCCCGCCGTCGCAGTCGAAGTCCACCGGGGCGTTGAACTCGAAGGCGGTCCGGGTGCCGTCGCACCAGGTGAGGCCGAGGAGACGGTCGCCGGCGGGGGTGCGGGCGACGACGGCGTCCTCCGGCAGGACGACGCCGAGCTCCTCCCGGAGCCGCCGTTCGTGGAGGGGGTTCGAGCGCGCTCGTGAGTAGTCCCAGTAGGGGAAGTAGGCGGGATCGCCGTTCTTGCGGTGCACGAAGGCGAACTGGAAGTGGTAGTTCATGACCGACAGGTAGTTGGGCTTGTAGTTGGCGTGGGGCTGCGGCCGGGCGCCGCCGTGGGTGAGGCCCAGGTTGTGCCCCAGCTCGTGCAGGAAGGTCCCCGCCTGCCCGGCGCGCAGGAGCCAGCCCGGGACCTCGCCCTGATACTGGCCGAGGGCGACGAGGAAGAGGTCGGCGGGAATGCCGAAGGAGACCCCCGTCGAGCCGTTGCCGCCGATCGACTGCACGAAGACGCAGTAGTGCACCCACGGGCGCATGGTCTGGGCGTCCGCCCCCGTGAAGGGGAGGGCGTCGAAGCTGCGGTCGTACTCCTGGAGCATCCGGTCGTAGGCCTCCAGCAGCCCGCTGTTGGTGTCGATGTCCCCCCACTGCTGCTCGAAGGGGATCGTGTCGTCGAGCACCAGGTGGAGGGCGATGCCGCCGGGGACGGGCGCACGCTCGAAGACCTCCTCGACCCGCCGGCGCATCTCCGGCCCCTTGCGCAGCGTCCCCTGCATCACGTCGCACTCCACCCAGACGTCCCGGCGCTCGACGCTGCCCCCGGCGGCGACGTACCAGGACTGCGTCTCGATCGAGTCCGGGATGGCGTCTCCGTCGAAGTCCTGGGCCCGGGCCGGCAGTGCGATCGCGGCGGCGAGGCAGAGGCCGAGCAGTGGGGCCCGGCGATCGCGGGAGAGGCTTCGCATCGGCTTCCTCCTTGCGGGATCGATCGTCCGTGAGAGGCGCTCCGGGGGCTCCTTCCTTCGCCGCGGAGGCCGGCCTGCCGCAGCCTGTCCCCTGCAGGCCCGTTCGGGTAGGCTACGGGGCACAGTCCACGACTCGACTTTTTCCCGGGGGAATCTCATGGCGGCTCATTCGAAGGGTCTGATGTTGGCGATCGGGGCGATCTCCTTGTTGGCCGGCGTGGCGCCGGCGGCGGCCGGCGACTTCACGCTGACGCCCTACGTCTGGTTCGAGGGTCTCGACGGAGACGGGGACGTGAACGGCCAGCAGTGGGCCGTGGACGCGGATCCGCTCGACATCGACCACTACGACGGGGGCGGCGCCGTGGCGTTCGAGGCCAAGGGGAAGAAGTGGGCCTTCCTGGGGTCGATCGCCGCGATCGACGTCGACCAGGAGGCCCTCGGCGGCTCGCGCGATCTGACGGCCGAGCAGTCGATGATCGAGGGTGTCGTGGGCTACCGGCTGACCAAGGGCGGTCTCTACGTCGTCGCCGGCGCCCGCTCCCTCGACTACGACGTGACCGTCTCCGGCTTCGGCGGCGGCGAGGACTCCTCCAGCTGGGTCGATCCGGTGGTCGGCTTCTGGTACCGCGCCGACGCGCCGAAGTGGGGCACCAGCCTGGAGGCCGACATCGCGGTCGGCGGCGACTCGGACAGCTCCTACCAGATCGCCTCCCTGCTCTACTGGCACTTCTCGAGGTCCATCAGCCTGACGGTCGGCTACAAGGCCGTCGACATGGACTACGAGGACGAGGGCTCCGGCTTCCGCATGCACGCGGTGAGCAAGGGTCCGCTGGCGGGCTTGGCGTTCCGGTTCTAGAGGGCCGTTCCGGAGGCGACGCTCAGAGGGGCAAGGGGCCGGCCGGCGCCGCGGCGCCGGTGAGGAGGAACCGTGCGCCCTCGGCCCGGTGGGGGAAGCGGCGCTCGTAGCTCCCCCGCCAGGCGGCGAGGAAGCGGGGCGCCTCCTCGCGCTGGACCAGGGCCCACACCGCTCCTCCGAAGCCGGCCCCGAAGGCCGAGGCCGCCGGGGCGTCGAGGCGCCGCGCCTCGCGGGCCAGGAAGACCGTCTCCGGGATCTGGTTGCCGAGATGGGTCTCGGCGAGTCGCTGCGAACGCTCGACGAGCTCGCCGAAGCGGGCGAGGTCGGCCGTCGAGAGCGCCTCGGCCGCCGCCGGCACCAGCTCCTCGCTCTCGATCGCGAACTGCTCGGCGCGCAGCCGCAGCTCGGGCTCGGAGGCGAGCGCCGCGAGCACGGCCTCGGTGCCGGCCCGCTCGATGGCGGCGTCGAGGTGCGGTGCGTCGTCGCCGCTCGCCCGCCGCCACGCCTCGGCCGCGGCGGCGGCCCGGCGCGAGAGACGGTTGTAGTCGTCGAGGGCCGCGCCCGCCTTCTCGACCTTGACCCCGCTCGCGCCGACGGCGAAGAGCAGGCCCTCCGGCAGGCGGACGGAGCGCTCCGGCCGCACCGGGGCGTAGCGGTAGAGCCCCAGGCTCCCCGGTCGCGAGCAGAGGATGGCCGTGTGGTCCTCGCTCCCCCCGAACGTGCCGACGCCCTCGCCCCCCGGCAGGTCGCCGAACCGCTGACCGTTCTCCACCGCCCCGAGGTAACCGGCCAAGGCCGCGGGCGACGGGACCTCGCGGCGGAAGGCCGGACGCTCGGCGAGCCCCGAGACCGTGGCCAGCGCCAGGTGCACCGCCACGACGAGCGCGCTCGACGTGCTCAGGCCCGCCGCCGTCGGCAGGTCGTTCTCGAAGGCGACGGTCGCCCCCGACGGCGTGCCGAAGTCGGCCGCCAGACGGCGCGCCACGGTCACCGGATAGACCGACCACCGCTGGCCCGGCGTCAACACGGGTCGGGTCAGGTCGACCGTGCACTGCTCCTCGCGCGTGGTATCGAGCAGCACCAGGGACTCGTCCTCGCGCGGCACGGCGAGGAGCCGGATGCCGGGCTCCGTCGCCATCGTGAGGCTGCGACCGCCGGCGTAGTCGGTGTGCTTGCCGAGCACCTCGATGCGGCCGGGCACCCGGAACGCGTGCGCCCCGTCGTCCGGGTCGTGACCGGCCGAGACGAGCGCTTCGGTCAGGGCCCGGAGGCGCGCCCTCCAGCTGCCGATCGACCGCGGCGGGCTCACCGCGGCGCCCCCCAACGGCGCTCCAGCTCGGGGATGTCCGAGACCTCGGTCAGGTCCCAGAAGGGGCCGCCCGACGTCACGACGGCGAAGCGCTCCCCGAGCTCGTCCACCGCGCGCTGGACCGCGGCCGGCAGCTCCAGCTCGCCCCGCGCGGACGGCTCGACCGCCCGGCAGGCCTCGAAGATGGCCGGCGTGAAGCGCCAGGCGTTGACGCCGAGGAGGACGGGCCGGGCGGCGGTCGCCAGGGCATCCGGCCCCGGCTTTTCGCGGATCCGGCGCAGCATCCCGCCGCCGTCCGTCTCGATCAGGGCGAAGGCGGCGAGTCTCCGCGGACCCACGTTCGTCTCGCCGCCGGCCAGCAGGGCGTCGCGATCGAGCGCCAGCACGCCGCACCCGTCGACCGACTCCAGGCGGCGCAGACCCTCCGGCGGGTAGAGGTTGTCCGAGTTCACCATCAGAAAGGGCGCCTCGGCGGCCCACGCCTCGGCGGCGAGCAGGGCGTCGGCGGTTCCGCGCGGGCTCTCCTGACGGGCGAAGGCGACGGCCACGCCGAGCTGCGTGGCTCCGGCGTAGCGCCGGCGCACCGCCTCGGTCGCGGGTCCGACCACCAGACAGACCTCCTCGACGCCCGACGCGGACAGCGCCTCGAGAGCCCGGTCGAGCAGCGGCCGTCCCGCCAGAGGCACCAGGCCCTTGAGACCGGCCGAGGCGGCACGCGTCTGGTCGTCGGTCAGCGGCGGCCCGGCGGTTCCGGCGCCGGCACGCAGCCGGCTCCCCCGGCCGGCGGCCAGCACGACGGCGCGCCGGGTGACGGGAGAGGAGGCGAAACGAGAGGCGGGGACGCTCATGGCCGGGGTGACCATGAGAGCAGGATCGGCCGCCCAGAACAAGCCGTGACACGTCCCGGGCGGCTGTTCGCCGCCGCGACGCCGGTGATAGCTTCGAGGGCGGCCCCTGCCCGAGATCGAACTCCGGCGGTCACAACCCGAGAGAAGGAGCGGTCGTATGCGCCTCAAGCACTCCCCTTCCGCCGTGTCGGTCTTCGCCTGCGCCCTGGCCCTCGCGATCGTCCTGCCCCTGCCGGCCGCGGCCGGCCAGGTCGGGGTGCCGACCTTCAGCAAGGCGTTCGTACCCTCGACGATCGGCGCGGGGAGCAGCACGACCCTGCGCTTCACCATCGCCAACGACCCGAGCACCCCTCTCTCGGATCTCGCCTTCACGGACACGCTGCCCGCCGGCGTCGTGATCGCCGACCCGAGCCAAGCGGTGACCGAGTGCGGCGGCACGCTGACCGCGCCGGCCGGCGGCGACACGATCACCTTCACCGACGGCGTCCTGGGCGGCGGTGCGAGCTGTACCGTGATCGTCGACGTCACTTCCGCCCTCATCGGCAGCCACGACAACGTCTCGGGCGACCTGACGTCGAGCGCCGGCAACAGCGGCCCGGCCATCGCGACCCTGACCGTGGACTCCGATCGGCCCGGCTTCCTCAAGGCGTTCTCGCCGGCGTCCGTGCCCCTCGGCGCCCGGTCGACGCTGACCTTCACCATCGACAACACCCACACCGAGGTGAGCGCGCTCAACCTCCAGTTCACCGACACGCTGCCCCCGAGCCTCGTCGTCGCCGACCCTCCGAACCTCACCACCACCTGCGGCGGTGCCCCCACCGCGGCCCCTGGCTCGGACTTGATCAGCCTGCCCTTCTCCAGCACCCTCATCTTCGGCGGCAGCACGTGCGAGATCGGCGTCGACGTCGTCGCCACCGGCGCCGGCTCTCTCGGCAACACCAGCGGAGAGCTCCAATCGAACTCCGGGTCGACCGGCCAGAACCGCTCCAGCGGCCGGGCGTCGGCGACCCTCGACGTCACGGTGGATCCGCTGCACCTGATCAAGTCGTTCGTCGACGACCCGGCGGCACCGGGCGGCACGACGACGCTGCGCTTCACCGTGCTCAACTTGGACCGCGAGCTCGGGGTGACCGGCATCGCGTTCACCGACGACCTCGACGCGACGCTCTCGGGCCTGGTCGCCGTCGCTCCGCTGCCGACCGAACCGTGCGGCGCCGGATCGACCCTGACGGGCACCTCGCTCCTGACGCTCGCCGGCGGCTCGCTGCCGCCCGAGGGCTCGTGCGTCTTCGACGTGACCCTGCAGGTCCCGGCCGGTGCCTCGACGGGGGCCTACCCGAACACGACGAGCTCGATCTCGGGCCTGCTGGACGGCTCTCCCGTGATGGGCGGGCCGGCCACGGAGACCCTCTACGTGGCCCCCGTCCCGCTGCTCACGAAGGAGTTCACGGATGACCCGGTGGGCGCCGGCGGCACGGTGAACCTCGAGTTCACCGTCACCAATCAGAGCACCGACGACAGCGCGACGGACATCGCCTTCAGCGACGCGCTGGCGGCCATCGTGGTCTCGGCCGCCCTGCCGTCGTCGGGGTTCTGCGGCGGCGGCTCCGCCATCTCCTTCACGCCCGGGTCCGAGTTCACCCAGCCCACGATCACCGTCTCCGGGGGCAACCTCCCGGCGGGCGGCTCCTGCACGTTCTCGGTCGACCTCACCATCGCCCCCGGCTCCCCCGGCGGCCTCTACCCCAACACCACGAGCCCGATCACGGCCACCGTCTCCGGCGAGACGCTGATCGGCAGCCCCGCCAGCGACGTGCTGACGGTGGTGACCTCGCCCGTCCTGACCAAGACCTTCATCGACGATCCGGTCGACCCGGGAGGGACGGCGACGCTGGAGCTGACCCTCTCGCTCGACGAGAACGCGACCGGCGACGCCACGGCCATCACGTTCGCCGACGACCTCGACGCGACCCTTTCGGGCCTCACGGCGCTCGGCCTGCCGCTGATGGACTTCTGCGGCATGGGCTCGACCCTCAGCGGTACCAGCACGCTGACGTTCACCGGCGGCACGCTCGCGCCGGGCGAGAGCTGCACCGTCCAGGTCACGCTCTCCGTGCCCTCGGACGCCCTGCCCGGGCCGCACACCAACACGACGAGCGCCGTTGCGGCGACCGTTTCGGGCGTCCCGACGACCGGCCGTAGCGCGAGCGACGATCTCTCCGTCTCCGGCCTCGAGCTCACCAAGGAGTTCACCGACGACCCGGTCGTACCGGGCGGCACCGTCACGCTCGAGCTCACCCTGGAGAACGTCAGCCCCGTCGCCGACGCCACGGCGATCGCCTTCTCCGACGACCTCGCGCCCGTGCTCTCCGGCCTCACGGCGACCGGCCTCCCCATGATGGACGTCTGCGGCATGGGCTCGAGCCTCACCGGCGCGAGCGGAAACACCCGCATCGTCTTCGGCGGAGGCTCGCTGCCCTCCGGAGCCAGCTGCACGTTCTCGGTGACGCTGCAGGTCCCGATGGCCGCCACGTCGGGGATCTACGACAACGCGACCTCGAACGTCTCCGCGACGATGGGCGGCGTCCCGAACCTGCTCTTCCCGCCCGCCACCGACGCGCTCACGGTCTCCTCGGACCTGCTGTCGGCGACGAAGAGCTTCACGGACGATCCGGCGGCGCCGGGCGGCACCGTCACCCTGGAGCTCACTCTCACCAACCTGCACCCCTCCCTGGACGTCACGGGCATCGCCCTCACCGACGACCTGAACGCGGTGGTGCCGGGGCTGGCCGCCGTCGGGCTTCCGATGATGGACGTCTGCGGAATGGGCTCGAGCCTCACCGGCACCTCGGTGATCAGCCTCACGGGCGGAACCTTGGCCCCCCTCTCCTCCTGCACCTTCAGCGTGACGCTCGCGGTGCCGGCCAGCGTGCCGCTCGGCGCGAGCTTCCTGAACACGACCTCGACGGTCACCGGCTCGCTCGCCGGCCTCGGCGTGACCGGACAACCGGCCACCGACACCCTGTTCATCGACTCGGTCGAGCTCTCGAAGGCCTTCGCGGGACCGGTGGCGGCGGGGGGCACGGTGACGCTGACCTTCACCCTCGACAATCTCGACGCCGCGAACGGCATCGCTCAGCTGAGCTTCACCGACGACCTGGACGCGGTCCTGCCGGGCCTCGTCGCGGTGGGGCTGCCGGCGAGCAACGTCTGCGGGGCCGGCTCGAGCCTGACCGGCACGTCGTTCCTCACCCTGACGGACGGCAGCCTGGCGGCCGGAGGCTCGTGCTCGTTCCCCGTCCAGCTGCAGGTACCCGCCGCCGCCACGCCGGGGAGCTACCCCAACGTCACCAGCGAGGTGTTCAGTGGCGGGCTCTCGGTGGGCTCCGCGGCGACCGACACCCTCTCGGTCGAGCCGCCGCCGACCTTCGCCAAGGCGTTCGCGCCGTCCGCGATCCTGGCCGGCGACGTCAGCACCCTGACCTTCACCATCGACAACTCCGCCAGCGCGCTGGCGGCGAGCGCCCTGAGCTTCACCGACAACCTTCCGGCCGGCCTGGTGGTCGCGACGCCGAACGGCGCCTCGACCACCTGCACCGGCGGCACCATCGGCGCCACGCCGGGCAGCGGCGTCGTCTCCTACAGCGGCGGCTCGGTCGGCGCCGGCGCGAGCTGCACCGTGCAGGCCGACGTGACCGGCACGACGGCCGGCGACTACCTCAACGTCTCCGGCGACCTGACCTCGAGCTCGGGCAACAGCGGCACGGCCTCCGACACGCTCACCATCCTCGACGTCACACCGCCGACGGTGACCAACGTCGACAGCATCCTGGGCACCGACGGCTCGATCGACGAGTGCGACAGCGTGCGCACGACCGTGGCCGCCCTGCTGGTCACCTTCAGCGAGTCGATGTACGACCCCGGCGACCCGATGGACCCCAACGCGGTGACCAATCCCGACAACTGGATGCTCGTCGGCGCCGGGCCGGATCACGACCTGTCGACGCTCCAGTGCGGTCCGCTCATGGGAGACGACGTGGCGACGGCGTTCGGCGCCATCTCCTGGAACCCCGGCTCGCTGACCGCGACCCTCGTCGCCGCCGGACCGGGCCCGGTGGCCGACGCGCCGTACCGGTTGATGGCCTGCAGCGGCGGCCTGGTCGACGACGGCGGCGCCAATCCGCTCGACGGCGACGGCGACGGGACGGGAGGCGACGACTTCGTGCGTGGCTTCCGCATCGATCGCTTCGACGCGCTCGACGACGGTCACTTCGACTGCGATCTCGACGCCTGGACCGTCGACACCCCGCCGGGAACCGAGATCCTCTTCTCGAGCGACGACGTCGACGACGCCGGGATCTCCGGCTCGGTGGCCTTCACCGCCCAGCTGCCGGCGATCTCGGCGACGCTCGCCCAGTGCGCGCCGATCCTGCCGGAGTCGATCTACCACCTCAGCGGCTTCGTCCGGCTCGATTCCTCGCAGCCCCGCCGCTTCCTGACAGCGTGCGACACGTTCGCGTCGATGGACTGCTCGGGCTCGCCGCTGTTCACGACGCAGTCCGAGGTGTTGGTCGGCGCACCGGGGGCGTGGACGCCGTTCACGGCCGATTCGGTGCTGATGCCGGGCGTGCACTCGGCGCTCTGCCGGGGGACCGTGCTGCCCGGCAACGAGGCGCCGTACTCGGTGCACCTGGACGACGTCTCGTTCGACGCCGTCTTCACGCAGATCCTCTTCCAGGACGGCTTCGAGTCCGGCGACACCTCGGCGTGGACGACGACGACGCCGTGACCGAAGCTCGTCGAGCGGCTCAGAGCATCTCGGTGTAGCGGGCGAGGTCCGGCGTACCGAAGGTCGGTACGCCGGGCATCGCCGGCCGGGGCCGCGACAAG
Source organism: Thermoanaerobaculia bacterium (assembly GCA_041394745.1). Classification (GTDB taxonomy): domain Bacteria; phylum Acidobacteriota; class Thermoanaerobaculia; order Multivoradales; family JAHEKO01; genus JAWKHP01. The sequence continues at coordinate 24,189 of JAWKHP010000014.1, forward strand.
TCGACCGGAGCGCGGACCCCGTGACGGGCCGGCAACCGCGGCACGCGATCCCTGCCCAGGCACCGGCGCACGCCGGCGGGCGTGCCGAGGTCGCTCCATCCGACGCCTGGAAGGGGCAGGACGGCGAGCCGGTCCGCGCGGGACGCGAAGACGTCCGCGGAAAGATCCAGCCGGGGCATCCTCTCGAAGGCCGCGGCGAGCCTCGCGGCATCGGGCGCGGCATCCGCGAAGAGCGGCCGCAGGAGGGCGCCGGAGGGAGCTCCTTCGAGCAGCCGCTGGAAGGCGCCGAGACCGGCGACCGGGACGAAGCAGTTGACCAGCGCTCCCCGTTCGAGGAGCCCGCGGGCCCGCTCGGGGGAGGGCTTCTCGTGGAACTCCTCGACCGGAAGCAGCACGGCGTCGCGGTCGGGCGCGCCGGGCACGATCCAGCCCAGCGAGGGATCCGGCCGCTCACCCGCCACGGCCAGGAGCACCAGGACCTCCGGTGTTCGCTCGACCTCGCCGAACGCGGTCTCCACACCGCGCGCGAAGAGGTCTTCCCGCGCCATGTAGTGATCCGCCGGAAGGGCCGCGATCACCGCACCGGGATCCCGCTTCGCGATCGAAAAGAGGGCCAGATGGAGGCCGACTCCGGTGCCGCGGTCCGCCGGCTGGACGAGGACGTTGGACGAGGGCAGGTCGGCCAGCTCGCGCGACCACCACGAGCGGTGGTCGCGCTGCACGACGACGACGATGCGGTCTCCCGGCACCAGCCGCTCGGCCCGCGCCAGGGCCATCTGCAGCAGGGACCGCTCGCCCCGGAGGGCGCAGTACTGCTTGGGACCCCGGGAGCCGCGCGCGTCCGTGGTCATCGCCTCCAGACGCCGCCCGGCGCCCCCGGCCAGCACGACGACCCAGCGCCTGGCGCCGCCGTCTGGATCCGAGCGCTCCGTCCTCGTCATCGCCCCACTCCTCCGGCCGACCTGCCGCCGACCGGAGGACAGTCTGCCGCGCAGAGCCGTTCCTGTCGCCACCCCTCCGGGTGAGACGCGGGCCAACCCCCACCGGGCGAGATGAGAGACTGAGCGTCGATGCTCCGCCTCGGTCGCTGGAAGCAGACCTGGTCCCTGCACGGCCACTCGCCGTCGGCTTTCGCCCGCCGGGTCGGCTCGGCCGCCGGCGACGACGAGCTCCTGCGGCGCGCACCGGAGCTCGCGTTCTACCTCGTTCTGGCGATCTTCCCCTTCCTCTTCTTCCTCTCCGCCGGTCTCGGCTACCTGCTGGAGGGCAGCCGCCTGCTCGAGGGCACGATCTACGACTCCCTCCGCCGTTTCGGCCCCGGCAGCGAGGTCGCGGACCTGCTGCGAGGCATCCTCGACGAGGTGCGCGACACGAAGAGCGGGCAGACGCTCGCCGTGGGTCTGGTGAGCTCCCTGTGGGTCGCCTCGATGGGGATGCAGGCGCTGATCCAGGGGCTGAGCGCCGCCTTCGACGTTCGCGAGAGCCGGCCTTGGTGGCGGCAGCGGCTGGTCGCGATCGCGCTGACCGCCGTCTTCACCATCCTGGTCACGGCCGGCACGGCCGCCGTGATCTTCGGCGAGGTCGCGGCCGAGATCTTCGCGCGACCGCTGGCTCGCCATCCCGTGGTCGCCGCGGTCGGAACCACGGGACGCTGGATCGCCGGCATCGTCGTCGCCGTCCTCGCCCTCGACCTGCTCTACAACTTCGCCCCCGCGGTGGCGGAGAGACGGCGACGCTGGCTCACTCCCGGAGCCGTCACCGCGCTGGCGCTCTGGCTGGCCGCGTCGTGGGGCTTCCGCTGGTACGTCTCGAGCTTCCCCGCCTGGGGCCGCTTCTACGGTTCCCTCGGCACCGTGGTGGTGCTGCTGATGTGGTGCTTCTTCACCGCCGCGGCGCTGCTGCTGGGCGCCGAGGTCAACTCCGAGCTCGCCGGGATGGCGCGGGAATCAGCCGGCCAGGAGCCGCCAGACCTGAGCGACGACGAAACAGACCGCGAAGCCGAGAGCCAGGGGTAGCAGGGCGGAGACCGTCGTCCACTTGACGCTGCGCGTCTCCTTCCAGATGGTGTAGATCGTCGTCGAGCAGGGGTTGTGGATGAGGCTGAAGAGCATCAGGTTGACGGCCATCAGCAGGGTCCAGCCGCCGGCGTGGAGCAGATTCGCCGTGGCCGCTTGCGAGTCGAGCTCGAAGAGAACGCCGGTGCCGGAGCCGACGCCGGCCGCCCCGGTCACCAGGACCGTCAGCATGAGGACCGTCGGGATGACGATCTCGTTGGCCGGGATGGCGATGACGTAGGCCAGCAGGATCACTCCCGAGAGACCGATCCAGGCGCCGAAGCCGTCCATGCCGTGGATCGCCCGCTCGGCCAGGCTGACGCCGCCCGGTTGGATGTTGGCGAGCAGCCAGATGACGGCGCCGGCGGGCAGCGCGAAGACCACCGCCCTCCACAGCACGATCAGGGTGCGGTCGATGATCGAGGTGTAGATCGTCTTCAGCACCCGCGGCGGCCGGTAGGGCGGCAGCTCGAGGCTGAAGGTCGACACCTCGCCGCGCAGCACGGTGTGGGAGAGCAGCCACGAGACGCCGAAGGTCAGCAGCACGCCGAGCACCGCGATCGCGACCACCGAGGTGGCCGAGATGAGGCCGGCCAGGTGGGCGGGCACCAGCCCGCCGAGGAAGATCGAGGCGATCAGGATCTGGGTCGGCCAGCGCCCGTTGCAGAGCGCGAAGTTGTTCGTGATGATCGCGATGAGCCGCTCGCGCGGGCTGTCGATGATCCGCGTCGAGACGATCGCCGCCGCGTTGCACCCCCAGCCCATCGCCATGGTCAGGGCCTGCTTGCCGTGCGCGCCCACCCGGTGGAACATGCGGCTGAGGCTGAAGGCGACGCGCGTAGATAGCCCGAAGTCCTCGAGCAGGGGTGCACGGGGAAGAAGATCGCCATCGGCGGCAGCATCACGGCGATCACCAGGCCAGTTGTAGGGTACATGCCGTCGATCAGCAGGCCGTCGAGCCACCAGGGCATGCTCGATCGCCGCCGCCCCGGCCTTGGAGCAGCGGGTGCAGCTTGTCGATCAAGAAGGTCGAGAGCATCGCGGAGGGCACGTTGGCCCCGGCGGATAGGATCCAGGGCGATCAGGGTCAGCAGACCCAGACGATCGGGAACCCAGCGTGGTGGTTCAGGACCACCCGATCGGACCGCGCGGTCCCAGTCGAAGCGCTGCGCCTCGCCCTCCCGCCGCACGGCTCGATCCGCCAACCGGGCCGCCTCCGCGTAGACGCCCTCCATCAGCTTCGAGGAAGTCGCGGCCGACCTGGGCGCCAGCAGGGCGCGGGCGGAGCTCAGCAGCGCGGCGGCCGCCTCCGGGATCGGGCTGGTTCGCCTCTCCAGCTGCGCTGCCTCGCCCTCCTCCTCCTCCTCGGTGCGCAGCTCGCCGAGCGTCCCGTCGTGGACGGCCTGCGATCGAGCCGTCGCCGTCGAGCAGGCGCAGCGCCACCCAGCCGCGTTGGGCAGGCCTGGGAAGACGGCCTCCAACGCCGGCCAGACCGCTGACGGCGCGCTCGAGGCCCGAGGAACGGCGCGCGACGCGGCGCGCGGCTTGCCCACGGTGCGCCCGGAGGCGACGTCGGCGATGGCGGAGAGCAGCCTTTGGGATCCTGCCGTAGCGGGTCGAGGTCAGCCGACCGGGATACCCAGGTCGCGTGCCAGCCGGCGCTCGTCCACCGTCAGGCCCTTGCGCCGGGCCTCGTCTCACCAGGTTCAGGCAGAGCACCGCGCGGTCACGATCTCGAGCACCTGGAGCGCCAGGTTCAGGTTGCGCTCGAGCCGCGTCGCGTCGACGACGATCACCGTGACGTCGGGCTTGCCGAAGAGGATGAAGTCGCGCGCGATCTCCTCGTCGAGGCTCGCCGAGAGCAGCGAGTAGGTGCCCGGCAGGTCGACGACCTTGTAGCGCGAGTCCTCGGTCGAGAAGCCGCCCTCGGCCCGCGCCACCGTCTTGCCCGGCCAGTTGCCGGTGTGCTGGCGCAGCCCGGTCAGGGCGTTGAACACCGTGCTCTTGCCGGTGTTGGGGTTGCCGGCCAGCGCCACGACGTAGTCGTAGTCGGCCATGTCGACGCCGAGCTTGGTGAGGTTGGCGACGCTGTGCACGGGGCAGGTCGCGCAGTTCGCGGGGCTGGGGTGGCTCATGCCGCTCCTCCCGCGGCGGCGTCACCGCCGCGCTCGACGTGGACCTTGTCCGCCTGCTCCCGGCGCAGGGCGATGACCGCGCCGCGCACCAGATAGCCGGTCGGGTCGCCCGAGGGGCTGCGCAGCTCGGCCTCCACCCGGGTGCCGGGCACCAGCCCGAGGTCGAGCAGCCGCCGGCGCTCCGGTCCGCGCAGGGCCGGCGAGAGGGCGATCACCCGTGCGCTCTCCCCCATCGCGAGGTCGGAGAGACGGGCGCCCGGGGCCACCATCCGCTCGTCGCGGGCCAGCGGCAGCACCGAGACGTTGGCCGCCACGACCGGCGCCAGGACGTGCTCCTCGGCGTCGGCGACGAGGCGGATCCTCTCCGGCGTCACCTCTTCGAGGCGCACGCGCATGCCGGGATGGAGGCCCTCGGCCACGAGCTGGGCGAAGATCGCTTCCGGCTCGTCCTCGACGTGCACGATCTCGGCGAGCTCGCCGACCGGCAGCGACGGCAGGGGCCGGCCGCGCAGCGGCGCGATCTCGCCCCCCGGCGTGGGGATCGGGTCGCCGTGCGGGTCGTAGCGGGGGTGCCCGAGGGCGGCCGACAGCGCCTCGGTCTCCTCGGCGCTGGTGGCGTGCTCGAGCCGCTCGGCCTTCTCGTGCCAGTCGGCCGGAGCGAGGCCGGTCTTCTCGGCCAGGTAGCGCTCCCAGAGCCGGTGGATCCGCACCACGCGCAGGGCGTCGCTGCGCCCCTCCACGGTCAGCCGGTAGCCCCCATCCGCGCTGCGCGCCAGGCCCTGGCCCTCGAGCCGCGCCAGCAGCGCCGCGGCGCGGTGCCCGGGGACCCCCAGGGCGCCGGAGACGCTCTGCAGCGTCGCCGCGCGGCCGTGGTACTCCGAGTCGAAGAGGTGCTTCAGGGCGTCCTCGATCTGCACCCGCTCGTCGGCCCGCAGCGCCCGCACGGCCCGCCAGAGCCAGCCGGAACCCGGCCGCAGCAGCAGCACGGCGACGAGCACGACGCCCGCGGCGATGAGGAGGGAGAGCGCTGGATCGATCCTGTCGGTGTCTCGGCCCGAGGTTGTTCTCGGGCCCCAAAACGGGATTTATAGTACTCAAAATCCGAGCGGGGCGCAAGCCCCCGGGGGAGAGGGCGCGGCCCCCGCCGGCCCTAGTCCTGCTGCGGCTCGACGCGGACTTCGGCGCTCACCACTCGCGTCTCCCCCTGCGGGTCGGTGAGCTCGTAGGACACCGCGTAGAGGCGTGCCCGACCGTCCGCAAGGGGCTTCGCGAGCATTTCGAAGGCGGGCTCGCCCTGCTGTTCGGGCAGGGGACGGATGAGATCCTGGATGTCCTCCGGACCGTTCGTCTTCAGCGAGATCAGGCGCAGGCGGATGGGCGCGCCGCAGATGTCGCGGAACGAGAACCGCGGCAGCACGCGGATCCAGCGGCCCGAACCGGGCAGCACGGGCGGTTCGAGGGAGAACGTCAAGTCTGCGAGCAGCCGGGCGGTCACGGTGACCGTCGACGTCGCCTGGCCCACGTTGTGGAAGCGGTCGTAGGCGCGGAAGGTCACCGTCGTCGTGCCCAGGGGGAAGACCGTCGACGGGGTCACGTCGGCGCCTCCCACCTGGGGCGGCAACCCGGCGGGCGCGGGATCGATCCGATCCTCCGCCGTGCCCTGCGTCAGCCAGTCGGCCAGCCCGGAGTGCGCGGCCGGCGTCACGCCGCGGAAGTCGGCGCAGGGGATGCGCAGGGGCGGCGGTGCCGTCACGGTCGGCGGCGTCGAGTCGCCGACCTGGAACGCACACTGGGTGCGGTCCTCGGCGCCGTGGAAGTCGCGGGTCGAGAGCACCACCGTGTGACGGGGTCCGAACTCGAAGAGGACCGGCCCGATGCGCCGGCCGCGGCCGAGGAAGGTGGAGGTCGTTCCGGGCGTGCCCGGGTCCGGTCCGCGCCAGTGGAACCACTGCTCGATCGCCAGATCGGAGCGGTACAGCGTTCCGTCGGGATCGCTCGACGCCGACAGCAGCGTCACGCGCAGACCCTCGGGATCGTTGGCCTCGGCCGTCGGCGGGTTGATGCCCGTCAGCAACGGGCAGCCGCCCTGGTTCAGCCACTCCGGCACCGCAGGATCGTCGATGCCGATGACGGCGTGCGGCGGGCGGTTCGAATAGTGCCCGTCGAGCCGCAGGTGGATGTCGACGCCCTCTCCCTCGACGGTGGCGTGGAAGAGGCCCTCGAGGCTGAAGTGGTCCCTCCACGGATCGTGCAGCCCGGTCACCGGACGGTCGGTGCTCGCCGTGACGCGAGCCCAATCGCCGGAGCCGGGACAGCCGTTGAGGAACGGCCCGTCCTCGGCCCAGTAGGAGGCGACGACCTGGGCTCCGGGCCAGAAGAGCAGGTTGCCGCTCGGATCGACGCGACCGGGGAGCGCGCCGAAGGTCGAGGCCTCGGGGCACATCACCGGCACGTCCGTGCCCCCCAGGAACCACGAGACGTGGAACACGCCGGCCCGCGGGCGCGCCCGCAGGCTCGCGAGGGTCGCCGTCCCGTCCGAGCGCACCAGGAGCTCGCCCTCGAAGTCGAGAACCGGCACCGTGACGCCGCGCACCTCCAGCGTGCCGTCGCCGGTGACCGTGAAGCGGTCGGGGACCTCCGGCAGGGCCGCCTGGAGGCGCGGCACGCCGAGCACGAACAGCAGGACGGCAACGGCGACGACGCGCCGGCTGCTCACGGCGAGATCCCCGTGCCGAAAAGGCGGATCCTGTAGGCCTCCACGGTGTCCTGGCTCACGTCCTGACTCGCCGAAGCGAAGCCCATCATGGCCAGCGGCTGGAAGACGAACTCCAGCGTGCAGGTCTCGCCGGCTCCGAGCAGGCGCCCGATCGCCCGCTCCTCGTCGTCCCGCGGACCGCAGGTGCTCGAGACGCGAGCGAACCACGTCGCGTCGCGCCCCGCGAGGATCTCGGCCACGAAGAGCCGCACCGGCTCGGTGCAGACGTTGCTGATCGTCGCGGACTCCGGCGGCGAGGCGACTCCGATCGTCCCCGACGGGAAGTCGACCCGCGCGTCGAAACCGGCGTCGGTCGTCGGGGGCACGATCTCCAGGCAGCGTGCGGGGCTCGCCGGGCACGGAGGCAGCATCGAGCCGGTCCGCGGGGCCGGACAGGTCATGCCGGCCGGGAGCGGGGTCGGCGTCTCGCACACGACGTCCTCGACGCAGCTGAAGCCCAAGGCCGCCACCGCGGGGTCGGTCGTCGCCACCTCGAAGAGCAGACGGTTCCACTCGTCGGTCGCCGCCGCCGTCGCGTTCGAGCAAGGAGTCCCGGTCCACGGCTCGAGCGAGCTGTCGGCCCGGTCCATGGCCCCGTCGGGGCTCCGCACCGTCGCCACGCAGTGGAACGTCGACTCCGCCGGTGCCAACCCCGAGCGGTCGAGCAGACAGCCGACCCCGATGAGCACGACGAGGGCCGGGACCGACAGAGCGCGCAGGGCATGCGCCGGGCGGAGAATCGAGCGCAACGCCACGCCCGCCGACGAGAGAAGCCGTTGACCGTTCAAGGGCTGCCGGGAGTATGACCACGATCGGGCTCGGCTGGCAATGGCGCCGCGCGGGGCGCGGTCCAGGGCGGACGGGCCCGCCGGGCGGCCCAGGCGTAACCCGCGACTCCCAGCAGCACGAGGAGGACGCTCCACGACTGCATGGTGGTCCAGCGCGAGCCGCCCGGAGCCCACCCGACGGCGTCCGCCCGCAGGGTCTCGGCCACGAGGCGCCAGAGCCCGTAGGCGACGCAGAAGAGCGCCACGATCTCTCCCGCGAACCGCCGTCGCGGGAAGCGGCGCCAGAGCCAGACGAAGACGACGGCGGCGACGGCGAGCTCGTAGAGCTGCACCGGGTGGATCGGCAGCGAGCGGGCGCCGGCGGCGACCAGGCCCGCTGCCGCCTGCGTGCTCTGCGCCGGAGATCCCGGAGGATAGACGACCGCCCACGGCAGGGAGCTCGGCCGGCCGAAGCAGCAGCCGTTGAGGAAGCAGCCCATGCGCGTCGAGGCGAGCCCGAGGGCGCCCAGCGGCGCCACGAAGTCCATGGCGTCCGCCACCGGCACCCCACGCCGCCGCGCCCAAACGGCGAGCGCCGCCGTCGCTCCCAGCAACCCCCCGTAGTAGACGAGGCCGCCGTTCCACACCGTCGCGATGCGCAGCAGCGTGCCGCCGGCGGTGGCGCTCCGGTAGAGGTCGAAGCGCAGCACGACGTGCAGCAGGTGCGCCGCCACCACGCCCGAGGCGACCAGCAGCAGCCCGAGATCGAACACCTCGACCGGACGCAGCCCCAGCCGCCCCGCGTGCCGCCGCGACGCCACCACAGCGAGCAACATCCCGAGCACCAGGAACGTGCCGTACGCCGGCATCGCCACCACCCCACCCCCCGGCCACGGAACCCCGAACAGCACCGGCCGCATGGGGACAGGTTACGCGAAGGGGGAAAAATCCAACAGATTGGACCCCGATCGACACTCCGCGTCACCTCGGGCGCCGCAAGAACGGTCCGGCCGCCCCACCAGGGGCACCCCGGCAGAACCCGCCCGGGTCGACTCCGTAGGGAGGAGGACCATGCAACGACACGGCTTCCTGCTCCTCTCGTTCATCGTTCTCGGATCCGCGCCGGTGAGCGCGGAGACGCGTGTCCCCTTCGAGCTGGTCCACGACCAGATCGTTCTCGAGGTCTCCCTGGGCGACTCCGGTCCCTTCGCCATGCTGCTCGACACCGGGGTCGACCCGTCGGTGGTGGACCTCGGCACCGCCCGAACGACGGGACGGCTCGAGAGCGACGAGCCGATCGGGTACGCCGGCGGTGTGGGGTCCGAGAAGGTGGCGCTCTTCGCGGCGCGCCTCGACGGGGTCCGGATCGGAGAGCTGGAGCCCGAGCCGTTCGACGCCGTGGCGATGGACCTGGAGCCGCTGGCTCGCAAGCTCGGCCGGCCCCTCCACGGAATCCTCGGCTACTCCTTCCTGCGCGACCGGAGCCTCCGCATCGACTACCCTTCCCGCACCGTCACCTTCGATCCGCCGCCGAACGAGCCCGGTCCCCACGCCTACGCGGCCTCGCTGGAGCTCGTGCCCGACGACACCCTACCGCTGGTGCGGGAGCTCGCCGTCGACGGCACGCGCGTGCCGGTCTCGATCGACACCGGGTCGAGCTTGGTCCTGGAGCTCTACACCGACGGTGCCGCCCGGGCCGGCGTCGAGCCGACCGCGGATGAAGCCTCCACGATCACCGGCGCACGCGGAGAGGAAGAGGTGCGCCGCGGCCGCGTCGGCCGCCTGGAGCTCGGCCCCCTGCTGCTCGAGGACCAGGACGTGACTCTCTCCACCGGACCCCGGGCCGGGTCGCTGCGCCAGGGAAACCTCGGCAACGGCTTCCTGCGCCACTTCGCGCTGACCCTCGACTACCCGGGGCGGCGCCTCGTCATCGAGCCCTCCGGGCCGGCGCCGTAAGAACGGGCCCATCGGTGGTACCAATGAGGGTGTGACCGAGGCCGAGAAGGGAGCCCGATTCGCTCGGCTGGTGCGGGAGAACCGGCGCCGGCTGGCGGGAATCGCCGGCAGCTACGCCCGCGGGGAGGAGGTCGAGGACCTCACCCAGGAGATCCTGCTGCAGCTGTGGCGCAGCCTCGACTCGTTCGCCGGGCGTTCGAGCGAGGCGACCTGGCTCTACCGGGTGGCCCTGAACACGGCACTCGGTTGGCGCCGGCGGCGCTCCCGTCGGAGTCGGTTCGAGGTGGCGGTCGACGGCGGGGAGCTCGCCGCATCGTCACGCTCCGCCGCGACGGGGGGCGAGCGGGAGCTGACGATCCTGCGCCGCTTCCTGGCGAGCCTGTCGCCGGAGGATCGCGCCCTCTTCCTGCTCTACCTCGACGACCTGACCTACCGGGAGATGGCGGAGATCACCGGTCTCTCGGAGAGCCACGTCGGCGTCAAGCTGCACCGGATGAAGCAGGCCTTCGTCGAACGGAACATCGGGAGCTGAGCTCATGGACATCGAACGGTTCCGCAGCGCCTGGCGCGATCAGCCCGTCCCGGCGCACCTGATCGAGGAGGACGACGACATGATCGAGAGTCTCGAGCGACGGATGAAGCTCTTCCACCGCAAGATCGTCTTCCGCGACGCCGTGGAGACACTCGCCGCCCTCTTCGTCGTGGCCGTCTTCGCCTGGGTGTCGCGGCAGAGCGGCAGCGGGCTGGCCTGGGCCGGCACCGTCGTCGCGGCGGCCGCGGCAGCGGGCATCGCCATACGGCTCGGCCGCGCCCGTCGCGCCGAGGCGGGATCGGCGGCCCACGACCTGCGGAGCCGGCTGCACGGAGAGATCGACGCCGTGGAGCGCCAGATCCACCTGCTGCGCACCGTGGCCCGGTGGTACGTGCTGCCCCTCATGCTCGGGGGCTTCCTCTGGAGCGTCGGGCTCATCCTGGCGGCCACCGAGGAGATCGGGATCCACTCGACGCCGGCGGCGCTCGTCGCCGTCGCGGTGGTCGCCCTCTGGCTGAGCGCGGTGGGCTGGCTGGTCTGGCGCGTCAACCGCAAGGCCGCGCGCGACCACCTCGAGCCCCTGCGCAGCGGGTTGCTCGACAGCCTCCGCCGGCTCGAGGCCGGCGGCGACGATCAGTCGACGCGCAGCGCCGGGTCGCCGAGCAGCCCGTAGACGCGCGCCAGCCGGCCGTCGCCTCCCGCCGCCGCGAAGCCCTCCAGCGCCGAGAGCCAAGCGTCGCCCAGCCGTTCGTTCTCGTCGAGAGCGTCGAAGAGCAGCCGGTTGAGCACGTGCGCCTGTCCCGAAGCCGAGACGCCGCTCGGCGCGAGGACGGCGACGCCGCCACCGCCAGGCTCGAGCACGAGCGCCTCGCCGAGCGACTCGAAGGCGGGCAGCTCGAAGCGGCCGATGACGCAGGTCCACGCCGAGACGATCGGCGGTGCGCCGACGGGGCCCAGCGCGGGAACGTCGGCCGCGGTCAGGAGGGGCTCCGCCGCCCACCGGTCGACGCCGCCGTGGCCGACCCAGTTGACCAGGAACGGGGACGCGGACCACGCGTCGAAGAGAGCCTCGCGCGCCTCGTCCACCGGAGAGCGGGCGAGGTCGATCGACTGCACATCGAGAGTCGCCGGCAGGTGGCCCGCCGCGGCCGTGCTCTGGGTCGGAAAGTCCCCGGCCCCGTCCGGATCGTCCGCCACGGCCAGGGCGAAGCCGCCCGGCCCCGCCCCCGCGCTCTCGAACGCCTGCAGCTTCGCGACGTAGGCATTCAGCTCCGCCGCGTCGCGGACCGGCAGGCGCCCGACGGCCACGCGGACCGGTCCCTCCTCCGGCTCGACGAGCAGGGAATCGGCCGCCGCCAGCCCGTGGGCGGTGCCGAGCAGGACCGGCGTGAGCCGGTTCTTCCCGTATCCGAGCAGGTCGCGCGGGTCGAGGCTGCCGGCACCGGCCAGCACGAGGTAGCGCGGCGCGACGCTCCAGCTCTCGCTCGCCCAGCGGACGAAGTCGCGGATCGCCCAGGGGTCCGGACGCCCGCCGCGGAACCGGTCGTAGATCTCTCGCACGTCGACGGCCAGGGCGGTCAGGCCCGTGCTCTCACGGTACGCCGCCAGCGCCTCGGCCGCGGGGAGCATGTCCGCCGTGGTGAGGACGACGTACTCGGCGCCCGGCGTCGTGTCGATGCGGGCCGCGCCGACCGGCTCGACCCGGGACGGAGCGAGCAGCGCGTCGCGCTCGACGACCACGTAGACGGTGCCCGGTGCGCGGGGGTTGAAGGTCAGGCGGTGCTCACCGGCCGCGGCGTCCACCGCCGCGTCGTGCATGAAGAGCGGGCGCGCCGGGTCGGTGACGTCGAAGGCCAGGACGTCGGAGGAGGCGAAGTGCTCCACCGTGATCTGCTCGCCGCCCTCCGCCGCCAGCTCGAGCGCACCGGCCTCGGCGCGGTAGGCGCGCGAGTAGTCGAGGGCGAAGCCGTCGAGGTAGAACATCGAGAGCCGTTCCGGCGCGTCGTCCAGAGCCTCGACGGTGACGGTCGTGGACGCGCCCAGCAGGCTCGCGTCGACCGGGAAAGTGGCCTCGTGGCGCTCGAGATCGGCCCACTCGGTCACTCCGACCTCGACGCCTCCGACCAGGACGCGCGCCGCGTGGTCCAGGTCGGCGGGGCCGACCACCGCGCCCGTCGCGCGGATCGTCAGCTGCGCGGTACCGCCGGGAACGACGTCGGGCGTGTCGAGCGCGAACGTGTGGCTGCCGAGCTCGGGATCCCCCGCCGCGAAGCCCTGCCAGTACCAGTGGTCGACGTCGGTCTCCCGCGTGGCGGCCGTCGCGGGGAAGACGTCCTCCTCGAAGTCGACGTGCGACGTGAAGTCGCCGCCGGGGCTCGGAGCGCCCGGCCGGCTCGTCCACCGGCCCATGGCGAGGCCGGGCGCGGCGAGGTCGATCTGCAGCACGTCCTGCGCCGTGTACAGGCTGTCGATCCCGGGCACGAAGACCAGCGCCTCCGATCCGTCGTCGGCGGCGAGGTACGGGACCTCCTCCCCGCCGCGCCGGATCGAGAGCTCGTAGGAGGCGAGGCGCTCTTCCATCGCGGCCGACGGGACCCCCGCGGCGGCGGCGAGCTCGGCGGCACCGAGCCGCACGACGCCGCGTCCCGCCACGCTCACGTCCAGCGCGTTCACCGAGGCCGGGGCACCGGCCCTCGCAGGATTCCGACCGGCGGACACGCCCGCTCCCGGTGCCGTGCGTGCCCGGCGGATCGGGAGGGCGGCGTCGACGGCTCCGGCCTCGGAACGGACGGTGAAGGGCCCGTGGATCCGGCGCTTGCCGGAGGACTCCACCTCGACCAACCGGTAGTCGATCGCCCCACGGCCCGGCGCCTGCGCGTCGAGCACGCGGTAGACGCCGCCCTGCGGCGCGTCGGCCAGCGCCGCCAACGGCCGCCCGACCGCCCGCCACTCTCCCCGCTCCCGCCGCTCCACCGAGAAGGCGACCGTCCCCGCCTCCGAGGTCGTCTCCCACTCGAGCAGCAGCCCCTCCGGCGTGCGCGAGCCCCGCATCCCGGAGACCAGGGCGACGGTGGGGGCGCAGGTCGAGAAGGTGAAGGAGCCGATGCGGGTGCCCCAGCGGCCCGGACGGTCCCCGTGTCCCTGCTGTACTCGCCGAGATACCAGAAAGTGGTCCCGTCCGGAGCGATGGTCATGCCCGTGTAGTCGCCCCAGCGGCGGGGGCTCGGATCGAACGCGAAGTATCGATCCACGCCCGCCTGCAGCGTGGTCTCGGTTCCCACGGTGCCCGGCGGATCGTGAACAGCCGGCCGTTGACGAAGGCTCCCGGAAGGTCGACGTGCTGCTGCGCGAGTACCCGATGGCCATGTCGCCGCAGTCGTTGACCGCCAGGCTGGGGAAGAACCGGTACTGACCCGAGCTGGCGAAGACGCCCGCCTGCACGACCGTGGCGCTCCGCCGCCCGACGGAGCCGGGTCGATCTCCGCCCAGCGGACGCAGTCGACGGTGCCGCCCCCGGGGTTGCACCGATGGTCTGGGCCGTCCAGAGGTGGCCGTTGCGGTACTCGGTCTGGTGGCCGCGCCAGTCGTTGGCCTGCATGAGCCCCGGCTGCGACTGCGGCACGTTGACCGGGAAGCTCGGCGCGACGCCGCTCGCCGCCTCGAGGTTCACCGTCCCCGTTGACGAAGACGTTCGCGCCGAAGGGGTCGCTCCACGACCACACCGTGTGGTGCGCCCCGTCGAAGACCTCCGTCATGAGGTAGTGCGGCTGCCGGGCGGCGGCCACGTGCCGGTCAGGTAGCCGTGCAGGTTCGCCGGCTGCGGCGTGCCGTCGCCCCGGCCGAGACGATCCGTCCGACGACCGTCGTAGCGCTGCCGGTCAGAGCGGTGCCTTCTCGATCGCCCAGGCGCGGGAATCGAAGAAGGCGTTGGTCGAGTTGCGAACATGTTGGCGCCGAAGAAGAGGGCCTCGTCGCCGACGCCCAGGTGAGGGAAGTCGAAGAACAGCGCGGCGCTGCCCGTGGTGACTGAGTAGATGGTCCAGGTCGCGGTCAACGGGTCGTTGATCGAGGGCACGGCGAAGCAGTAGCGCAGTGCCGTTCGAGTCGATCCCGAGGACGAAGCGGCCCGTCTCCTCGTCGTAGACGGCGTTGGGATCGAAGAGGCCGGTGCAGTTGGGGTTCACGCCCATGAAGCTCGAGAAGGCAACGGGCCCGGTGAGCGACGTGCCGCTCTTGTCGTAGATCTCGAACGAGGTGTTGACGACGGCGATGACGTGGTCGGGACCGGCGGCGAGCTCGGGGTCGGGCGGCACGCTGCCGGACAGATTGTCGGTGTAGTCGAGGCTGTCGAAGGAGACGCCGGGCGTCGGAGCGAGCAGACCCTCCGGCGAGAGGATCTGGATGTCCGGGTCGAAGGGCGCGCGCAGGGCGAGGCGCCGCAGCGTTCCGCTTCCTCCGGAGGGATCGGCATGCGGATGGCGATTCGGTCTCCGGCTCGATCGGCAGCTCCGCCCGGGCGAGCGCTTCACTCGGGCGATGACGTCCGCCAGTCGCACCTGGTAGCCCTTGCGATCCTGGAACTTCGGGGCTCCGCGCTCGGCCGCTCCGACGGAGGCGGCGCGTCCTGGAAGAGGGGCGCCGAAGCCCCGACGCCGCCGGCGTCGTGGTGAACCGGCACGCACGCCGTGAGGAGCGCCGCGAACGACGCGGACAAGACGACAGACGGGAACCTCGGGGCCATGGGAACGCTCCCTCGTTGTGAACGGTGGGAGCCGCTATTGTGGCGCATTCCCCCGGCGGGGGCCAGGGAGGCCGGGGCGCGGGCCGGCCCTCAGGCGCGCAGGACGCGGCTGGGGTCGGCGCGGGCGGCCCGCCACGCCGGGAGGGCCGTCGCCGCCACCGCGGTCAGCACGATCACCGCCACCGCGCTCAAGTAGGAGACCGGATCGAACGGCTCCACGCGGTAGAGGAACCCCTCGAGGAGGCGAACCACGCCGACGGCGGCGCCGAGGCCGACGAGGAGGCCCAGCGCGGTGAGCCTCAGCGAGCGCGACGACACCCACGCCACCACCCGGGCCCCGTCGGCGCCGAGCGCCATGCGGATGCCGATCTCGCGCAACCTCTGCACGACGAGCCACGAGAGCAGACCGAAGACGCCGAGCGCTGCGAGCAGCAGGGCGAGCGCGGCGAACGCCGTCACCAGGACGCCGACGACGCGGTTCGGTGCCGTCGCGCGATCGACGAGGGCCTCCATCGAGGTCACCGAGTAGACCGGAGCGTTCGCGGCGACCCCCGAAACGGCGTCGCGCAACGGCCGCGTCAGGGAGAGCGGCGGCACCTCGGTACGGGCCAGCACCGTCATGTCGATCCCGTAGCGCTGCCCCGTCTGGCGCAGCGGCAGGTAGACCTGGATGCGCGAGGGCTCGCCCACCGAGTAGTGGTGGACGTTGGCGGCCACGCCGACGATCGTGCGATAGACGGCCTCGCCGTCCTCACCGCTCTCGTCCACCGTGACGCGACGACCGAGCGGATTCTCACCGGGCCAGAACAGCTCGGCCATCGTCTCGTCGATCACCGCCACCGGGAGGGAGCCGTCCCGGTCGGTCGGCTCGAAGCCGCGGCCGCGCACGATCGGCACGCCCAGGGTCTCGAAGTAGGACTCCGAGACGATGCCGAAGAGCACCGAGCGCGCCGTGTCCTCGTCGGTGGGGTCCTCCCCCTCCGGGTGGATCCGCATCTCCCAGGAGCGCTGCGCGAGCGGCACGAGCAGGGAGATCGCCGCCGACCGCACTCCCGGGATGGCCGCCACCCGCTCCTCCACTCGCCCGTAGAAGTCGCGCCAGCTCTCGGCGTCGCCCGCGTACTCGTCGGGCACCTGGGTCCGGGCCGTGAGCACGCGATCCGGGTCGAACCCCAGGTCCACCCGGCCCAGCCGGCGCAGGCTGTCGACGAGCAGGGTCGCACCCACGAGGAGCACGACGGCGATGGCGATCTGGACGACGACGAGGCCGGAGCGCAACCGCGAGTGCCCGCCGACGGCGCGCGAGCCGTCGCGCAGGCGCCCGGCGAGCGCCGTGCGCTCCGCGGCGAGTGCCGGAACGAGGCCGGCGATCAGGCCGGCGACGAGCGTCAAGGCCAGCGTGAAGAGGGCGGCGCGCCAATCCAGCTCCGCGCGCCGGGCGATCCAGTCCGGGAGCCCGCGCGCCAGCAGCGGCAGGACCGAGCGCCCGAGCAGGGCGGCGAGGGCGAGACCGGCCGCTCCACCGGCCAGTGAGAGGACGACGCCCTCGCCCAGCGCCGGAGCGGCGAGGCGCCAGCGGCCGGCTCCCAACGCTCGGCGCAGCGCCAGGTCCGCGGCCCGCGCCTCGTTGCGCACCAGGAACAGGTTGGTGACGTTGGCGACCGCGATCGCCAGCACGCTGGCGACGGCACCGAAGAGCAGCCACAGGCGCAGCCGGCTGCTGCCGAGGAAGTAGTCCTCCAGCGTGCGCAGCTCCGGCGCGTCGACCGGTCCGCCTTCGACCTCCTCGATCTCCCGGTGGACGCGCTCCAGGTCGGCCCGGGCGCGCGCCAGATCGACGCCGGGGGCGAGCCGGGCGACGGCCCGCGTGCCGAAGGAGCTGGTCCGCTCGTTCCACGGCAAGCCGTCGAGCGAGCCCATCGGGAAGTAGAACGGCGTCTCGGGGGCCGGGTACCCGACGCCGGGAGCGAGGACGCCCACGACGACGTAGGGCCGGCCGTCGAGCTGGAGGGTCCGGCCGAGGATCTCCGGATCGGAGTGGAAGCGGTCGCGCCACAGGTCGTGCCCGAGCACCGCGACGGCGTCGGCTCCCGGCTCGGCCTCGGCGCCGGAGAACACGCGCCCCACCGCCGGCCGCAGACCCAACACCCCGAAGAAGTCCCCGAGAACCGCCTCACCCTCGAGGACCTCGGCGTCCCCCTCGCCCGTGAGCGTCATGTTCCACCCCGCCGAGGCACCCCACCGATCGAAGGCCCGGCTGCGGTCGCGCCAGTCGCGGTAGTTCGGGATCGAGGTCGAGATGTAGTAGCCCTTGGTGGAGAGCACGTCCACCGTGACCAGACGATCCGCCTCGGCGAACGGCAGCGGCTCGAGGAGCGCGCCCTCGACCAGGCTGAACATCGTCGCGTTGCCGGCGATGGCCACCGCCAGGATCGAGACCACCACGAGACTGAAGCCGGGATGGCGGCCGAGGGTGCGGCCGACGAATCGCAGAATGGGGGACACGAAGCGCATGGCACCTCCGGAGGACGAGGGGTGGAGACTCCGTGGAAGAGGGCTTGCAAGGCGAGCGCCAAGGTACCGGTTGGCCGCCCCGACGGCGCGCGTCGTCCGCACCGGGCCGCTCCCCTGTCCGCTTCCGCACCGGGCCGTCCCGGGGGCGGACAGGCAGGGCCTCCTCCCGCCCCTCCACAGGTTTTCCACAACGTCTCCCTGACTGATCCGCAGCTCGACCCCCGTCAACCCTCCCCTTTTCCACAGCTTTTCCGCGGAGCCTCTCGGCCGGGCGATGCCGTCCGGTGCTTGGTAGAGTCGCGGTGGCCCCGAAAGGAAAGAGCTGTGAACACGAGGACGGCGTGGATCTTGGCCGCGGTGCTGGCCGCTCCGATGGCCGGATCGGTCCGGGCTGTGGAAGGCGGCGCGGAGCATGCGATTCTCGAAGGGCTATGGCGAACGCAGGAGGAGATCGTCCTGCGCTCTCGGCACTACCAGGGCGCAGAGGCCGAAGCCGAGGCATTCACCACCGCAGTGCGCAGCCACCTGCGGGCGATCCGCCGCGAGACGCGCCGGCAGGGAGCGCGTGCCCGCTCCGCGCTCGGGCGCAAGATCGCGGCCGTCGAAACCCTCCTCCGAGCCGGCGGCGCGAGCGAGGGCGAGCTCCCCTCTCCTCGTCCGCTACCAGGCCGCCCTTCCAGCCAGATCGTCCCGTCGGCCGGCTGCGAGGGGGCGCCCGCCATGGAGCCCGGCACCGTCGAGTGGTTCGAAGGTACCTGGACACCAGATCCGGGGCGCGTCCACTTCGATCGCGACGCGTGGGTGCGTTTCGACGCCCGTGCGACCGGCCGCCTCGTGGTCCACACCGGAGGTTCCCACGCCGACACGGAGATCGCCGTCTTCGAACGGTGCGGCGCTCGGCCGGTGGCCGAGAACGACGACGCGGTTGGACTGCAGAGTGTCGTCGGGCTCGATGCCGTGGCCGGACGCAGCTACAGGATCCGCGTCCGCACCCTCGTCGGACATCCGACGGACCCGGTGCGGCTGACGGTCGGACCGAGCGGTGGGATCAGTGGGACGGTCGTGACGGAAGACGAAGGAGAGCCGGTCGTCGGCATCCGCGTCAGCGCCTACGACGCGAACGGAAGCCTCGAGAGCACCGCCTTTACCTCGACCGATGGTTCCTACACGATCGACGGGCTGGATGACGGCGCCCTCTTCGTGCGGACCCGCTTCGCTTCGCCATTCCTCGACGAGCTCTGGGACGATCATCCCTGCTCACCGGACTGCGACGAAACCGAGGGGGATCAAGTCTCGGTGAAGAGCGGCGCCGTGACAGCCGGGGTCGACTTCGCGCTTCCCCTCGGCGGGTCGTTGACCGGAAGGATCCGTGATGCCGCCACGGGGCTGCCCCTCGCCTCCTACGACGTCGAGATCTACTCCGCAACGGGAGAACAACTGGACTTCAGCGGCACGGACGAAGCCGGTCGCTACCGGGTGGAGGGGTTGGCGAGCGGCACCGTTCGCGCGGCGACCGGCGACTCGGGCCCGTATCGCGACGAGCTCTACGACAACCTGCCCTGCGAGCCCGACTGCGATCCGACGACCGGAACGCCGATCATCATCCAACAAGGCCTGACGACCTCGGAGATCGACTTCGATCTCGAGCTCGGAGGAGTGATCTCGGGACAGGCGGTCGCTTCCGGCACGGGCTCCGGCATCGCGTTTGCGCAGCTCACCATCACCGACCAAGCGGGCCAGTACCTGGACGACCAGACCGCCGACGCTTCGGGGTACTACTCGTTCGGGGGCCTCGACGACGGCAACTACCGGATCTACACGTCGGACTCGCGGTTCCGCAACGAAGTGTGGGATGACGTGCCCTGCCCGACGATCGACTGTGATCCCCTCACGGGCGACCTCGTTTCCGCGACCGTCGGACAGACTACCGGCGGCATCGACTTTGCCCTCGACCCCTTGGGGGGGATCGCGGGCACGGTGGGCGCAACCGGTGCGGGCGTACCCACGGGGTTCGTCGACATCTTCACGGGCGGCGGGTTCCCCACCGAAGGCGCGGACCTCGACGCACTCGGCCGCTGGGCGGTTCCGTACCTGTTTCCTGGCGACTACAGGGCTGCAACGCAGGTCGAGGCGCCGTACCTGGACGAGCTCTACGACGATTTCCCGTGTCCGACCGGTCCTCCCGACGGGTGCGATCCGATCGACGGTGATCCCATCTCCGTACCGCTCGGCGCCTTCGTGACGGGTATCGACTTCCTCTTGGACACCGGAGGCGCGATCACGGGAACGGTCCGGGACGCTTGGACGGGCGAGCCGGTGTTCTCAAGCGTCACGGCTTGGTCCGCCGACGACATCGTAGCGGGAGGCGCAACGACCGAAAGCGACGGTCACTTCCGCATCGAGCCGCTTCCCCGCCGGAAGCTTCTTCCTGACGACGAGCCAGTTCTCCCACTTCGATCAGCTCTATGACGGTTGCCCTGCGAGCCATCGTGCGATCCGACGACGGGAACGCCGGTGACGGTGACTCTCGGTAAAACGACGTCCGGGATCGAGTTCGACCTGGTCCTCACGGGCGGACTGGAGGGCACGGTCACGGGAGCTCGGCAACCGCTGGTTGGAGTGGCCATCGACGTTTGGAGAGCAGACGGGCGGCTGGCGGCGACGACCGCAAGCAACCAGCAGGGGCGATTTCAAGTGACTTCGGTTCCGCGACCGTCTTCGTCTCGACCGACAACGGTCTGGGATTGACGGACGAGGTCTTTCGCGACCGGCTCTGTCCCGAGGGTCCAGCGATTCTCGGTCTCTGCGATCCCCTGGTGGGGACGCCCGTGGTCGTCAACGCCGGCGCCATCCCGGTATCCGGAATCGACTTCGCCCTGGAGGGCCTTCTCTTCGCCGACGGCTTCGAGTCCGGCGATGCGAGCGCCTGGTCCACGGTCGTTCCCTAGGGCCGGGCGCTGGCACGGCGCCTGCAGATCTTTCCGACGTCTGCGTCAGGAGGACGTCATGAACCGACCCCGTTTCCCGCCCATCGCCCCTCACCGCCACGTTCCTGCTCGCTCCCTTCGCCGTCGCCGGCCCCGCTCAGGAGGAGCCGGCGACGCCCGTCGCGGAGGACGTCGGCGTCGAGGACGCCGCGCCGCCGGTCACCCTGGAGGGGTTGGCCGCGCGCGTGGAGCGGCTCGAGCCCTGGTACCTTCCTCGGATCGCGAGCCGGGACGGGCGTCGTCTCGAGTCGTGCGAGCTCCCCACCGGCGATCCCGACGCCTCGCGGCTGGCCGAGCTCGAGCGCCGGCTGCAACGCCTGAGGCCTGGCGCCGCCACGCCCGCCGGCACCTCTGAGCCAGGTCGAGTCGAGGCTGCGCAGCGTCGAGTCGCGCCTCTCCTGCGTCGAGAGCGACCCGCGAACCGACCTGGCCGCCCCAGGAGCCGGGCAACGTCACCGCCGGTCCGATCTACGTCTCCAGCGCCTGCCACCCCTGAGTCAGCTGAGGAGCATCTTGAGGTCGTCGGCGGTGAGCTCGCCGAGGCCGCTGCCCTCGCCGCCCTCGAGGATGGTCTCCGCCAGCTGCTTCTTCGAGCGCTGCAGGTCGAGGATCTTCTCCTCGACGGTGTCGCGGGCGATCATGCGGTAGGCGAAGACCGGCTGGGTCTGGCCGATGCGGTGGGCGCGGTCGATGGCCTGGGCCTCGACGGCGGGGTTCCACCACGGGTCGAGCAGGAAGACGTAGTCGGCGGCCGTCAGGTTGAGCCCGGTGCCGCCCGCCTTGAGGCTGACCAGGAAGAGCTTGCACTCCGGATCGGTCTGGAACCGCTCGACCGGGGCCGCGCGATCGCGGGTCTGGCCGTCCAGATAGGCGTAGGGCAAGCCGCGCTGCTCGAGGTCTTCGCGCACGTAGGCCAGCAGGCTGGTGAACTGCGAGAAGACGAGGACCTTGTGGCCCTCGTCGAGCACCTCGTCGACCTGCTCGAAGAGGGCCTCGAGCTTGGCGCTGCCCGCCCGCCGCCACTCGTCCTTGACGAGACCCGGGTGACAGGCCACCTGCCGCAGCCGCAGGAGCGCCTCGAGCACCTGCATCGTCGAGCCCGCGACACCCTTCGAGCTCACCTGGTCGAGCAGGCTCGCCTGGTACTCGGCGCGCAGGGCATCGTAGAGCTCCCGCTGCTCCGGCCGCAGCGAGCAGAACAGGACCTGCTCGGTTTTCGGCGGCAGGTCGGCCAGCACCTCGCTCTTGGTGCGGCGCAGGATGAAGGGACGCAGGCCGCGCGCCACCAACGCGAGCTGCTCGCGGGTCGGCGTCCCACCGCTGACCAGCACGTCGAGCCGCGGCATCCGGCCCAGCAGGCCGGGGTTCAGGAACTCGAACAGGGAGCCGAGCTCGCCGAGGTGGTTCTCGATCGGCGTGCCGGTGAGGGCCAGCCGGTGGCGCCCGGTGAGCAGACGGCTCGCCTTGGCCGTCTGGGAGTCCGGGTTCTTGATCGCCTGTGCCTCGTCGAGGACGACGCTGTCGAACTCGACGGTCGAGAGGAAGCCGATGTCGCGCCGTAGGGTGCCGTAGGTGGTCACCACCAGGTCGTAGTCGCCGAGCTTCCCTTGCAGCTGCTCGCGGTCGCTGCCGTGGTACTCGACGACCTTCAGCTTCGGTGTGAAGCGGCCCGCCTCGTCGACCCAGTTGTAGACCAGGCTGCGCGGCGCCACCACCAGAGACGGCAGCCCGGTGCTCTTCGACGGCGTCCGGTGGGCGTGCAGGTGAGCCAGCACCTGCACCGTCTTGCCGAGCCCCATGTCGTCGGCGAGCACGCCGCCGAGGCCGAACTCACGCAGGAACGACAGCCAGCCGAGGCCCTGACGCTGGTAGCCGCGCAGCGTGCCCTTGAACCCGCGGGCCTCCTTGATCGGCTCGACCCGCTCGAAGGAGGAGAGCTTCTCGCGCAGCTCGGCGAACGCCTTGTCGACCTGCGCCGGCGGCATCGCGGCGAGCAGGGCGTCGACCAGCGCCGCCTGCGAGGTCAGGAACCGCAGGCCGTCCTCGGTCTCCTCCTGGGCCAGCTCCGACAGCGAGCCGTAGGTCTCCATCCATGCCTCCGGCAGCACGCCCTGCGAGCCGTCCTCGAGCTCGATGAAGCGTTCGCCCTTGGAGACGGCGGCGAGGAGCCGGCGCATCTCGACGCGGTCGCCCGCGAAGTCCACGTCGCCGGAAACCTCGAACCAATCGATACCGCTTTCCACCTTGAGGGCCGGCGGGTTGGGCCGGCGCAGGGAGGCACCGTGCACCTCCACCGACCATCCTTCCGACAGCAGGGCCTCGGCGACGTCGGGCAGCTCGGCCGGGCGCAGCTGCAGACCGTGGTCCTGCGACCCCTCGACGGGCCGCAAGCCGAGCTCCACCAGCCGCACGACCGACTCGCGCTCCCGGTCGATGTCGCGACGGGCGTAGCGGCCCTCCTCCCAGTCGACGATCGCCGGTCGCAGGTCCTCGGCGTTCACCTCCAGCTCGCCGTAGAGGAAGGTGAGCCGGGCGAGCAGCGGCGCGCTGTTCCAACCGGAGACCGGCAGCGGCTCGAGCACCAGCCGGGGCTGCGGTTCCGAGGGCTCCTGCTCGAGGTCCATGTCGTCGGGCGCCTCGAGCTCGGGAAGCTCGGGCAGCTCGAGCAGCGACACCAGCGCCTCGTCGAGCTCGCCGTTGGGAATGCGGACCTCGCCGTTCTCGATCAGCATCTCCAGCCAGGGCAGGTCGCGCTCGCGGGTCAGGTCGAGCGGCGCCAGGGTCTTCGAGACCAGCAGGAGCCCGGTCGGGTCGTCGGCACCGTTGCGCGCGCCCGGCAGGATGAGTGCCGGATCGGTGAGCGCCACGCTCTCGTCGTCACGCTCGAAGACGCCGGTCAGCCGGGCGGAACCCCCGGCGACGCGCTCGAGGCGCAAGGCCAGCCGCCACGGCGAGCCGTCGTCCCAGGCCACTCGCGGAGGGCTGCCGGGGAGCGCCCGTCCCACCAGCTGAGCGTTCCCTCGTCGCACAGGTGCGGCAGGACGAGGTCGTAGAGATCGGGCGGCAGCTGGAACCGGCGCACGCCCCGGGACGACCGCCCGCGCGGGCGCCGGCCCTGCGCGACGCCGGCTCGGGCAGGAGGGCCGGGATGACGGCGAGATCGACCTGCAGCTCGTCGTCGTCCTCCTCCACCGGCAGCAGGATCGACTCCAGGTCCTCGGGTTCGATCGAGGTGGGCTTGGGCCTTCCGCCCCGGCCGCGTCCGCCGCTGAACACGTCGAGGACGAGCGAGTCGTCGCTGGCGGCCGTGTTGATCAGCAGCTGGACGTCGAGCGAGGACTCGTGCGACGAATCGGCCGACCGCGCCAGGGCGTCGCGTACCGTCTCGAACCGCGACCTCCAGCTGTCGACTTCACCGCGCCGCGCGCCGCGGCTCCTCCCCCGACCCGAGCCGCGGGAGCGCCGCGGCGGATCCTCCCTCGGTTGGACGCCGAGGTCGCCCCAGTTGGCGGCGCGGTCCTTGCGCAGGGAGAGCCGGTCCCGGCCCGGCGGCCGTCCCTCACCGCCCGCGGCGTCGAGGGCCAGCAGCGTCGCCCACAGGTGCTTGCACGGGCGACCGTCGGCGAACCGGCGGCACTCGCAGAACCCGTGCAGGATCCGCTCGCCCACTTGCGTCCAGTCGGCGCCGACGCGGTAGGACTCCCGCTCGTTGCCCTTGACCGACGCGCGAGCCCGGGAGCCGTCGAGCTCGAGCTCGACCCGGCCCTCTTCGAAGTATTCGGTCCCGCGATCGCGATCGGCGCGATCGAAGTGGGACGCGGTGCGCTTGTACAGGGGGACGGCCTTGCCGTCGTGCGACGCGTCGCGGCGCCGGCTCCGGCCGCTTCGCCTGCGGCCTCGAGTCGCGGTCTTGTTACTCATCGTTCTCCACTTCTCTTGCGGGCTCGTCGCCGAGCGCCGCGTCCCTCCGGCCTCGCAATCCGCGACGGCCCCTCCTGGCTACCGCCGGCGGCTCCTCCCCACGAGGACGCTCACGGCTCGCAGCGGGGCGGCACGACCGTCTCGGGGCGGCTCGGCTCGAGAGTCCACTCGAACGAGAGCAGCGCGGCAACTGCCGGCTCCCGCTGAGCGCCTAGCATAAACGCTTCGGCTCTCGAGCGGAAGTCGCTCGTGGTCAATCGTCTCCCAGCCGGGTCAGCTCCATGGAGTGGAAGCGGGTCCAGGTGGTGCCGTCGGTCGAGACCTCACCCGTCTCGGTCCACCGGTCGCCGTCGATCGTGTCGAGGAACCGGACCTCGCCGTCCGCGGTGTCGAAGCCCCACTGCAAGCGCCCGTCCTCGAGCACGGTGAGATCCACGACGCCGTGCCTGCCCGCCGCGGTGTGGGTCGCCAGGCGATAGCCCCCGGCGCCCGAGTCCCAGTAGAGAAGGCTCAGCGCGTCGTAGATCGGCACCGGATCCTCGCCCTCCGCGAGGACCGTCGTACCGTGGGCCTCCAACACGAACAGCGTGCCCCCGAGGCGGCTGCCGACCGACTGCCGGACGTGGAAGGGCCGGCTCCCCTCCCCGGCACCGGTCCGGCCGTCGCCTTCCCACTCCCCGACCCAGCGGGAGAGCGAAGCGAGGGCGTCCACCTGGTCCTGCGGCGGTTGCGGCGGCGTCTGGGCGTTCGCGGCCGCCGTCGCCAGAAGCGCGAGGATCAGGCCGGCGGCGGGTCGACTCAGGGTTCGGGTCACGGGTTCTCCTCTACCAGGTTGGAGGCGAGTCGGGCGGCGTCGATGTTACCGCCCGACACGACGCAGACGGTCGGCCCGACACCGGCCGCTCCCGCCAGGGCCGCGGCGACCGGCGCCGCTCCGGCGCCCTCGGCCACCACGCGCTGGCGCTCGACGAGCAGACGGACGGCCTGCGCCACCGCGGCCGGATCCACCACGGTGCTGCCGGCCAGCAGGGTCGAGGCCAGGGGCCACATCTCCTCGAGCACGCTCCGGCCTCCGATGCCGTCGACGAAGCTGGGCCGGTAGTCGATCGTCACCGGCCCGCCCGCCGAGAGCGAGGCCGCCAGCGGCGCCGCGCTGGAGACCTCGACGGCGAAGACCCGCGCCCGGGGCGCGACCGCGGCGAGCGCCGAGGCGATGCCGCAGGAGAGGCCGCCTCCGCCGTAGGGCACCAGGACCGTGCGCACCTCCGGAAGCTCCTCGGCGATCTCGAGGCCGATCGTGCCGTTGCCGGCCATCACCGCCGTGTCGGCCACCGGATGGACGAAGAGGCCGGGGAGGTCTCCCGGATCGTGCTCGATCAGACGGCGCCACCATTCGTCGAACGGGACGGAGATCGTCTCGCCTCCCATCCGGCGGATCGCGTCGAGCTTCGTGCGCGGCGCGTGGTCGGGCACCAGAACCCGGCAGGGCACGCCGAGCCGACGAGCGCACCACGCCACCCCTTGCGCCATGTTGCCGGCACTCGTGGTGACGACACCCCGGCGCAGCGTCCCGCCGTCGGCGAGCCCCATCGCGTTGCCCGCCCCGCGAAGCTTGAAGCTGCCGATCGGTTGCAGGTTCTCGAGCTTCAGCCAGACGGGGGCCGGCAGGTCGTCCACCGCGAGGGGGACCAGCGGCGTGCGCAGGGCCGTGCCCGCGAGCCGGTCGGCCGCGCCGCGGATCTGCTCGATCGACGGCGCCCGAACCGTACTGGGGCTCATCCGGGCCATTCCATCCTGCGGCCCACACCGAGCTCGTCGGCGCGCAGCCAGGCCCGGCGCGCGGCGGTCAGGTCCTCGATCGCCAGCCCGAGCGACTCGTAGAGGGTGATCTCGTCGGCGGCCGTGCGCCCGGCGGCTCTCCCCGCCACCACCTCGGCGAGCTCGGCGACGATGTCCCCGGCGTCGAAGGCACCGTTCGCCGCCGCCAGGAGGAGGTCGCCCGCCTCGGCCAGCGCCGACTCCCGGGAGTCGACGACGATCCGCGCGCGCCGGATCAGCCCGGCATCGACCTCACGCGCCCGGGGCGTGCACGAGCCCACCGCGTTGACGTGGCAGCCGGGAGCCAGCCAGGCGCCTTCGAGGATCGGCTGGGCCGATGCCGTCAGGGTACAGACCAGGTCGGCGCCCTCGACGGCCGCGCGAGCCGAGCCCACGGGCTCGACGCGCAATCCCGCGGTCGAGCGCGCCCACAGCGCGAGCTCCGCGGCGCGCTCGGGAGTCCGGTTCCACACCCGCACGCGGCGCAGGGAACGCACGGCGGCGATCGCCCGCAGGTGGGCGCGCGCCTGGACGCCCGCTCCCAACAAGGCCAGGTCGCCGGCGTCCTCGCGCGCCAGCTCGCGGGTGGCCAGTGCCGAGGCCGCCGCCGTGCGCCGCGCCGTCAGCTCGCCCGCCTCGAGGATGGCTTCCGGCCGGCCGGTGGCCCCGTCGAAGAGCAGCACCGCCCCCTGGTGGGAGTCGAGCCCCGCCGCGTGCGCACCGGGGAAGACGGTCACGACCTTCAACGCGAAGGTGGGAGGGTCGGCCAGGAACGCGGGCATCGAGCCCACCAGCCCGGCCCGGTCGGGGCGGAAGACGGCTTGGCGCAACGGGTTGACGACGTCGCCGCGCGCGAGCGCCTCGAAAGCCTCCTCGGCGGCCGCCAAGGCCTCACGCTCGTCGAGCACCCGTCCGACGTCGGTCCGGTCCAGCCAGAGGATCGTCACGCGCGGAGCTTACCCGCCGGACCCGCCGGCGGCAGCGGTCCGCTCCCGGCTCTCGGCTCCGTCGCGTGCGCCTCGACCCCACCGTCCCTCTTCGACCCACCGCGGCCCGAGGCGGTGCTACGCTGCCCGTCACCTGCGGAGGCACCTGCATGCGGTCCACGATCCGAAGCCCGCACCGGTCGGCGGCGATCCTCATGGCCGGCCTCGCCTCGTGGTCGCTCCCCGGAGCGGCCCAGTGGTCCTCCGATCCGGCGGCCAATCTGGTGCTCGCCGACCGCACGGGAGAGCAGGTGCAGCCGAAGGTCGTGCCGACGGCCGACGGCGGCGCCTACGTCTCCTGGTTCGACAACGCGACGGGCGGCTACGACGTCACCCTGCAGCGGCTCGACGTCCAGGGCTTCGAGCAGTGGGCGCACGACGGCGTGCTGGTGGCCGACCGGAGCTTCAGCTCGACGCAGGACTACGGGCTCGCCGTCGACACCGGCGGCAACGCCCTGCTCGCCTACCGGGACGACTCGGGACCGAACGACCAGATCGCCGCCGCCAAGGTCGACCCCGACGGCACCCTGCTCTGGGGAGCGGGCGGCATCCAGGTGAGCGCGACGACCGGCTTCGTCGCGGCGCCGAAGATCGCCGGGACCTCGGACGGCAACGTCGTCGTGGCTTGGACCCAGGACTCGAGCGTGATGGTCCAGCGACTGGACCCGGACGGCGCGCCGCTGTGGAGCCCGGCGGTCGAGATCGCCCCGTCGAGCGGCTCCTTCTCCCTGTCGGACCTGCACGCCGCCCCCGGCGGTGACGTCGTCCTCTCCTTCGTGCACCAGGTCAGCACGACTCGGCACTTGTGGGCGCAGAAGCTGGACGCCGACGGCGATCCCCTCTGGGGCGCCGGTCACGTCCAGGTCTACGACGGAGCGGGCTCCCTGCAGTTCGGCAACTTCCCGTCCTTCGTGCCGGACGGCTCCGGCGGGGCGGTCTTCTCCTGGTACATCACCTCGCCTCTGCAGGTCTTCGCCCAGCGCCTCCTGGCCAACGGCACCGAGGCCTTCGCGCACAACGGCGTCGCAGGCTCGACGGACGGCGTCCGGCTGCGCGCCTCCCCCACCGTGGCCTTCGATCCCGCAACGCAGGAGGCCTTCCTGTTCTGGGTGGAGACCGACTCCCTGCAGAGCCAGTTCGGCGTCTGGGGCCAGAAGCTCGACGCCGCCGGCGCGCGTCAGTGGACCGACAGCGGGCGGACCCTCGTGCCGCTCGGGGCGAGCCAGCCCAGCTTCGTCCAGGCGGCCACCCTCGGCGACGGCGCCGTCGCAGCCTGGATCGACGGCATCGCCTTCGGCAACGCCCCGATCCGCGCCTCGCGCCGCGACGGCGCGGGCGACGCCGTCTGGGACCCCGACCCGGTCGCCCTCAAGACCTCGGCCACCGGCTCCTCCCGCCTCGCCGGTGCCACCAGCAGCGCCGGCTTCGGGATCTACGTCTGGTCCGACGGCACCAGCGACGGCGACATCCTGGCCCAGAACCTGAACCCCGACGGCAGCCTCGGTCCCGCGTTCCTGTTCACCGACGGCTTCGAGTCCGGCGACACCTCCGCCTGGACCACGGCCGTGCCCTGACGAGCCCCCGGGAACGACCGATCCTCATGCCTCCTGCGAGGCGATCCACTCCTCCATCTTGCGGTGCAGCACCTGGAGGGGGAGGGCACCGTCGGTGAGGACGGCGCGGTGGAAGGCCTTGACGTCGAAGCGGTCGCCCAGACGGCGCTCGGCCTCGGCGCGCAGGCTCGAGATCTCGCGCTGGCCGACCTTGTAGGCCAACGCCTGACCGGGGATCGCGATGTAGCGCTCGACCTCCGCCACGACGTCGCTCTCGGCCATCGAGGAGTGCTCCATCATGTAGTCGATCGCCTGCTGGCGGGACCAGCCCTTGGCGTGCATGCCGGTGTCGACGACCAGGCGCATGGCCCGGAGCATCTCGTCGGAGAGCCTGCCGTAGTAGCTGTAGGGATCGGTGAACAGACCGAGCTCCTTGCCGAGCGACTCGGAGTAGAGGGCCCACCCCTCGAAGAAGGCGGTCTCGCCACCGAAGCGGCGGAAGCGCGGCAGCTCCTCGATCTCCTGCGCGATGGAGATCTGGAAGTGGTGGCCGGGCGAGGCCTCGTGCAGAGAGAGCGTCTCCATGCCGAACTTGGGCTGCGCCTTGAGGTTGTAGGTGTTGACGTAGAAGACGCCGGGGCGGGAGCCGTCGGGGCTCGCGGGCTGGTAGGAGGCTCCGGCCGCGGACTCCTGCATGAACTCCGGCACCGGGCGCACCTCGTAGTCTGCCTGCGGGAAGATGTCGAACTCTGCGGCAGCTTCTCGTTGATCCTCGCCTGCAGCGCGCGGTACCCGGCGAGCAGGTCCTCGACGTCGTCGTAGTAGAAGCGGTCCGAGGTCTCGAGCTCGGTGAAGAACTCGCAGGGTGCCCTCGAAGCCGACCTCGCGCATCACCCTCCATCTCGCCGGTGATGCGAGCGACCTCGTCGAGGCCGAACCGGTGGATCTGGTCCGGCGTCAGGTCGCTCGTCGTCTGCGTCTTCACCTGGTAGGCGTACCAGGCCTCGCCGTCGGGCAGCGCCGTCAGGGCGATCGTGTCGCGGCAGGCGGGAATGTACTCGTCGCGGACGAACTCGTAGAGCCGGCGATAGACCGGCACGAGCTCGTCGCGGATGGCCGCGACGTAGGCCTCCCGCAGCTCGTCGCGGACCTCCTCGGGGACCTCCTCCGGGAACTCGGCGACCGGCATGTAGAAGACCGACTGCGTCGGGTCGTCGACGATGTGCGCCTCGAGCTGCGGCAGGACCTTCTCCATCAACGGCCTCGGCTGCACGACGCCCTTCGCCATCCCCTCGCGCATGTTGGCGATCGCCTGGTCGAAGAGGACGACGGCGTCGGTGATGCGGAGGAGGAAGTCGCGGTAGTCCTGCTCGGTGTGGAAGGGCTGGACGCTCTGCCCGGAGCCCATCTGGGCGAAGAACGACGGGAAGCTCGAGAACTGATCGAGCGGGATCAGCTCGCCCGGGAAGCGGGCGCCCTCGAGAGCCATCTCCCGCTCGTAGACGAAGATGTCGTAGGAGAGGCGGTCCTGCCCCGAGAGCCCGTCGCGGTCGATCGCCTGGATCGTGTCGAGCCAGCGTCGGTCGAAGGCCTGCTGGTCGGCGATGTACTCGGCGGAGAGGAAGTTCGGGATGTGGCCGTTGTAGCGCGGGTCGCCGATGAAGGTCCCCAGCAGCGGGTTGCGCTCCATCGACTCCTCGAAATAGCGGTCGAAGAGGTCGTTCATCTCGGCGGCGACCGCCTCCGGATCGGGAGCGGGCTCCTCGGGGGCCTGGGCGCAGGCGGCGGTGAGGAGCAGGGCGGCGACGACGGGCGCGCTGCGGCGGACGGATCGCATGGGCGTCTCCTGGGCTTCGTGGAAAGGGAGGCCCCGACGGGGCCGAAGCACTGTACGGAAAACGGGGCTCCGAGGTTCCGGGCGGCCTCCGAACGGTGGGATAGGGTACCTGGATGAGCGGTCCGGAAGCCAGGAAGAAGCGTCCCTCGCTGGGGGTGGTGTGGCGCGAGGCCAAGCACCTGCTGTGGGCCCACCGCCGGCGTCTGGCGATCGGCCTCGGCCTGCTGGTGGTCTCCCGGCTCTCCGGCATGGTGCTGCCGGCCACCACCAAGGTGTTGATCGATCGGGTGATCGGCAACCACGAGGTGGAGCTCCTCTGGTGGATCGCGGTGGCGGCCGGCGCGGCCACCGTGGTGCAGGCGGCGACGAGCTTCTCGCTCACCGTGCTGCTGGGAGTCGCCGGGCAGCGGGCGATCACCGATCTGCGCCTGAAGGTCCAGCGGCACATCAACCGGCTGCCGGTCTCCTACTTCGACGAGCACAAGTCGGGCGAGCTGATCTCGCGCATCATCAACGACGCCGAAGGAGTGCGCAACCTCGTCGGCACCGGCTTCGTGCAGCTGACCGGGAGCTTCGTGACGGCGACCGTGGCGCTCGGCGTCCTGCTCTGGCTCAACTGGCGGCTCACCCTCCTGACGCTGGTCTTCCTCGGCGTCTTCGGCGCTCTGCTCTTCGTCGGTTTCTCGAGGCTGCGGCCGATCTTCCGCGAGCGCGGCAAGCTCCTGGCGGACTTGAACGGCCGCCTGTCGGAGAGCCTTCAGGGCGTGCGCGTCGTCAAGGCCTACACCGCCGAGAAGCGGGAGGAGCGCACGTTCGCCCGCCACGCCCACGTGCTGCTGCGCAACATCGCGCGCTCGATGGTCGGGATGTCGACGATCGGCAGCCTCTCACGGCTCCTCTTCGGCTTCGTCGGCATCGCCCTCTCGGTGGCCGGGGCACGGGCCGTGCTCGCCGGGCAGATGACCGTCGGCGACATCTTCATGTTCGTCGTCTTCACCGGCTTGCTGGTGACGCCGCTGGTGCAGGCCTCGAACATCGGCACGCAGATCACCGAGGCCTTCGCCGGGCTCGACCGCATCCGCGAGGTGCTCTCGGTCGAGCCGGAGGACGAGGACCCGGCGCGGACGGTGCGCCTCGGCGCCGTGCGCGGCGAGGTCGCCTTCGACCGGGTCTCCTTCGAGTACAAGGCCGGCGTGCCGGTGCTCCACGACGTCTCCTTCGAGAGCCCGGCGGGGACGACGACGGCGCTGGTGGGCTCCTCCGGCGCGGGCAAGAGCACCGTCATCGGCCTGGTGATGGGCTTCCGCAAGCCGACCTCCGGCCGGGTGCTCGTCGACGGCGTCGATCTCGCCACGGTGCGCCTCAAGGACTACCGCGGCCAGCTGGCCGTGGTCATGCAGGACGACTTCCTCTTCGACGGCACGATCGGCGACAACATCGGCTACGGCAAGCCCGGGGCGACGCGTGCGCAGATCGAGGAGGCGGCCGGCTGGCACGCTGCGAGGAGTTCATCGGCGGCTTCGAGGACGGCTACGACACGGTGATCGGCGAGCGGGGGTCAAGCTCTCCGAGGCCAGCGCCAGCGGGTCTCGATCGCCCGCGCCATGCTGGCGGACCCGCGCATCTCATCCTCGACGAGGCGACGTCGAGCCTCGACAGCGAGAACGAGGCGTTGATCCAGGAGGCGCTGGCAAGGCTCAAGACCGGTCGCACCTCCTTCGTCATCGCCCACCGGCTCTCGACCATCCTCTCGGCCGACCAGATCCTGGTCACGGAGGACGGCCGCATCGTCGAGCGCAGCCGCCACGCCGAGCTCTGGCGCTGGGCGGGCGCTACCGCGAGCTCTACGAGCGCCAGCACCGCTGGGAGGAGAACCTCTTCGTCAACCCCGGCGAGGACTTCACCCCCGAGCCGGTGCGCGAGAAGGCGGCGGCACGGCCGTCCGGCGGGCTGCCGCGGGACTGAGGACGGGTCCGCCGCGGCGAGCACGACCGCCAGGCGGCCGCAGGCCATTCCACCGGACGCACGCCCCGCCCGTACCGCGTGAAGCGGCCGGCCCCCGTGCCGGCCGGGGCGGGGGAGCGCAACTGTGCAAGCAAAACGCTTGTGCTATCATCGCTCCATGAAGGCGGTGCATGTCCGCAACGTCCCGACGGCGGTCGTCGAGGCACTCAAACGGAGAGCCTCTCGCCACGAGCGATCGCTGGAGGGAGAGCTCCGGCACCTGTTGCGCGAGGTCGCGGAGCTGGAGATGCCTGCGCCCGGTCGCTCGCCGGTCCGGCTCCATCTGTCGGACGCCCCGGACGGCCCTCCGTGGGACCGCCAGTCGATCTACGGCGATGACGGTCGCTGAGCCCTGGACTCCGGAGCTGGGCGGCTCGGTCCTCGTCGACACCAACGTCCTGCTGGCCGCGACCACCCCTTCTCGCACGCTCCATCGGATCGCCCGGAGCGTCCTCGACGAGTGGCCCATCCGCGGCGCGCGACTCTGCACCTGTGGCCAGGTGCTCCGCGAGTACCTGGTCGTCTCGACCCGCCCGATCGAGGTCAACGGCCTCGGCCTGAGCGCCGAGCTCGCGCTCGAGAACGTCCGCGAGCTCGGCGACCGGATGCTGTTCCTCGCGGAGGATCACCAGGTAGCGAGACGCCTGCGAGCCCTGGTCGCGAAGCACGACCTCCACGGAAAGAGCATCCACGACGCCAACCTGGCGGCGGTGGCGGCGGTCCACGGAGTCGATCGCATCGTCACCGCCGACGCGTCCGTCTTCGGCCTCACTCTCCCCGACCTGGAGATCTTCGGACTTCCCGGAACGACGCCCTGATTGAGTGGGGAGAATCCCCTGCTAGCCTGCCAGGTCTCCTGAGGCCCGCCATCGTGTCGACCCGTCGCCGGACCACCGCCGTCGTGTTCTCGATCGCCGCCCTGGCGCTGGCGGTGCGGTTGGCGTTCGCGACGGCGTTCGCGCGCACGCCGATCGGGGCGTCCATCTTCCTCGATTCGAAGACCTACGACGACCTCGCGGTGGCGCTGCGGCAGGGGACCGGGGCGGCGCTCGAGCCGTTCTTCGTGGAGCCGCTCTACGGCTACTTTCTGGCGGTGGTCTACGGGATCTTCGGTCGCGGGCTTTGGCCGGTGCGCGTCCTGCAGGCGCTCGGAGGAGCGCTCTCCTGCGCCCTGATCTTCGATCTCGCCCGCCGCCTCTACGGACGCCGGGCGGGGATCGTCGCGGGCCTGGCGGCGGCGCTCTACGGGCCGTTCGTCTTCTACGACGCGATGCTGCTCAAGACCTCCGGCGAGGTCCTCTGCGCGACGCTCCTGCTCTGGCTCCTGCTCCGGGCCACCGAGGAGGACGGCGGCGAGCTGACCTGGGCCGCGGTGGGGCTCCAGCTCGGCCTAGCCGCCACGCTGAAGGCGAACTTCCTCGTCCTGGCCCCGGTCGCCCTGGCGGCGCCCTGGCTCGCGGCCGGTGTCGGTCGGCGGCGGCGGATCGCCCGCGCGGCCTGGGTGGCGGGCGGGATCGCACTGGCCCTCGCGCCCGTCCTCGTCCGCAACTCGGCCCTCGCCGGCGAGCCGACCTTCCTCACCAGCGGCGCCGGCATGAACTTCTACCAGGGCAACCGCGAGGGCACCGACGGAGGGCTCGCCATCCCGCCGTTCATCGGCCTCGACCCCTCACGCGAGCAGGAGGACTCGCTGGCCGAAGCGCGCCGGCGCACCGGCGAGCCCGAGCTCACCGCCGCCGAGGCCTCGCGGTTCTGGCTCCGCCGCTCCCTCGACTGGATCCGTTCCCATCCGGTCGACTGGCTGCGCCTGATGGGGCGCAAGGTGCTCCTCTTCTGGAACCGGTACGAGGCCGCGGACGACTTGAGCTTCCACTACACGCGCCACGCCGTCCCCCTCCTCTGGCTGGCGCCGATCGGATTCTGGCTCGTCGCCCCGCTGGGCCTCGCCGGCACCCTGGCCGGCGCGGGAGGCGGGCGGAGGGAGTGGTTGCTGCGGGCGAGCGTCCTGCTGCTGGCGGCGGGCACCGTGCTCTTCCACGTGGCGGACCGCTACCGGCTCGCCGCGGTTCCAGCGCTGATCGTCCTCGCGGTCGGCTTCGTCCGCCGGACCGTCCTCGCGTGGACGGGCGGTAGACGCCGGGCGGCCTGCGGGCTCGCCGCGCTGGCGGTCGCCGCTCTTCTGTTCGTGAACGTGCCCGATCTCTATCCGGGCGGGCAGGACATGGCTCCCTTCGACCGGATCATGGCGCTGGGCTACCGGGAGGGAGGTCGACCGGAGCGGGCGGCGCCGTACGCGACCCGGGCCGCGGAGGCGTACACGCGCGAGGCCGCCGCCGCGACGGCGCGCGGCGACAGCTACCGGGCCGAGATCTACCTGGTCAACGCGCTCGACGTGCGCCCGGACGATCCGGACTCCTGGCGGTTGCTGAGCCGCCTGCGGTTCGACGCGGGCCGCTGGGCCGCGGCCGGGGATGCCGCCGAGCGGGGTCTCGCCACGGCCCCCGACGACCCCGCCCTCCTCGTCCTGCTGGGCGACGTCCGTGCCCTGGAACACCGCTTCGAGGAGGCCCTCGCCCTCTTCGAACGCGCCCTCGCCGCCGACCCCGGAGCCGACGCGATCGAGCGGCGCGTCACAGCGGCGCGGGCGGCGCTCGAATCCCGGCGCCGCCCCTGACGGCGTGTGTCGTCCCGACCGCAGGGAGCCACCTTCGGCTCCATTCCTCGTCCCCCAGGTCCGGGTGCAGATTCTCGCCGGCTGAACCTTCCTGCGCCCGTCGCGTATCCTGTAGGTCATCTGTCCAGAGGTCTCCCCGCGACGCCGGCCGGCGCCCCGGGGAGAGGCTCGGTCCACGTCCACGGGACGGGGTCGCTGATGAGCGCTCGGGAGCTTGCGGGCGTGACGCTCGGTGTCGTGCTGGTTGCGGGGGCCGTCCGGGCCGCCGAGGAGGCGAAGGAGGAAGGGAAGCTCACGGCCGGCACGTTCGCGGGCCTCGAGCTGCGCGGGATCGGGCCCGCTCTCATGTCGGGCCGCATCGCCGACGTCGCCATCGCGCCGGACGACCGCAATACCTGGTACGTCGGCGTCGGCTCGGGCGGCGTCTGGAAGACGGTGAACGCCGGGACCACCTGGGAGCCGATCTTCGACGGTCAGGGCTCCTACTCGATCGGCGAGGTCACCCTCGATCCCTCCGACTCCTCGACCGTCTGGGTGGGAACCGGCGAGAACGTGGGCGGCCGCCACGTCGGCTTCGGTGACGGCGTCTACGTCAGCCGCAACGGCGGTGCCTCGTGGGAGAACAAGGGCCTCCCGCAGTCCGAGCACATCGGCTCCATCGTCGTCGACCCGCGGGACTCGAACGTCGTCTTCGTGGCAGCCCAGGGACCGCTCTGGGCCAAGGGCGGCGAGCGGGGCGTCTACAAGACGACCGACGGCGGCGCCACCTGGAGGAAGGTGCTCGGCGAGGGCGACTACGTCGGCGCCAACGAGGTCGTCATGGACCCGCGGCACCCGGACGTCCTCTACGCCGCCCTCCACGAGCGCTTCCGCACCGTCGCGGCGCTGATCGACGGCGGCCCGGGCTCGGGCATCTGGAAGTCGACCGACGGCGGCGAGAGCTGGCGCGAGCTGACCCAGGGCCTGCCCACCGAGGACATGGGGAAGATCGGCCTGGCCGTCTCGCCCTTCGACTCCGACGTCGTCTACGCCACCATCGAGCTCGCCCATCGCAAGGGCGGCTTCTACCGCTCGACCGACGGCGGCGAGAGCTGGGAGAAGCGCAACGACTACCTCTCCGGCGGCACCGGGCCGCACTACTACCAGGAGATCTTCGCCAGCCCCCACGCCTTCGATCGGGTCTACCAGATGGACGCGCCCCTCCATGAGACGCAGGACGGCGGCACGACCTTCGCCCCGGTGGACGAGGAGTTCAAGCACGGCGACAACCACGCCATGGCCTTCGTCGCGGACGACCCGGACTACCTGCTGGTGGGCTGCGACGGGGGTCTCTACGAGAGCTTCGACCTGGGCGCCACCTGGAAGTTCGTCTCCAACCTGCCGGTGACCCAGTTCTACAAGGTGGCGGTCGACTACGACGAGCCCTTCTACCACCTCGTCGGCGGCACGCAGGACAACAGCACGCAGTACGGACCCTCGCGCACCGACAGCCGGCAGGGCATTCGCAACGCCGACTGGTCGCTGACGCTCTTCGCCGACGGTCACCAGCCGGCGATCGACTACTCGAACCCGAACATCATCTACTCCGAGTTCCAGGAGGGGAACCCGTTCCGCTACGACCGGGCGACCGGCGAGATGGTCTACATCCGGCCGCAACCGGAGCCGGACGACCCGCCGGAGCGCTTCAACTGGGACTCGCCGATCCTCATCAGCCCGCACGACCCGGCGCGCATCTACTACGCCAGCCAGAGGCTCTGGCGTTCCGACGACCGCGGCGACAGCTGGACGCCGATCTCGGGCGACCTGACGCGGAACCTCGATCGGATGACGATGCCGATGATGGACGACCGCGTGTGAAGCGCCGACGCGGTGTGGGATCTGTGGGCGATGTCCCGCTTCTCCACTCTGACCTCGATCTCCGAGTCCCCGGTCGTGGCGGGGCTGCTCTACACCGGCTCCGACGACGGCCTCGTCCACGTCAGCGACGACGGCGGCGCCACCTGGCGGCAGGCGGCCCGGCCGCCGGGCGTGTCCGAACGCTTCTTCGTCAACGACGTCAAGGCCGACCTCCACGATCCCGACACCGTCTACCTGGCCGGGGACGATCACAAGATCGGCGACTTCTCGCCCCACCTGTTCCAGAGCACCGACCGCGGCGCGAGCTGGCGCTCGATCGCCTCGAACCTGCCCGATCGGCACCTCGTGTGGCGGCTCGTACAGGATCCCGTGAAGCCGGAGCTGCTCTTCGTCGGTACCGAGTTCGGGATCTACTTCACCGTCGACGGCGGCGGCAGGTGGATCGAGCTCACCGGCGGCGCGCCGACGATCCCCTTCCGCGACCTGGCGATCCAGACGCGGGAGAACGATCTGGTCGGCGCCTCCTTCGGGCGCGGCTTCTGGATCCTCGACGACTACACGCCTCTGCGCCACGTCGACGAGCGGGCGCTGGCGAGCGAGGCGCTCCTCTTCCCGGTGCGCACTGCGCGCTGGTACATCGAGCGGCGCACGCTCGGTTTCGAGACGAAGGCCTCGCAGGGCAACGCCTACTTCACGGCGCCCAACCCCCCGTTCGGCGCCATCGTGACCTACTACCTCGCGGACGGCTACAAGAGCGCCGGGGACCGGCGGCGGGAGACGGAGAAGGAGCGCGCCGAGGCGGGCGAGGACAACCCCTCCCCCGGGTGGGACGCACTCGAGGAGGAGGCCCGCGAGGAGGCCCCCGCGATCGTGCTGACGGTTCGCGACGCGGCCGGCGAGGTCGTCCGTCGCCTCGAGGGTCCGGCCGGCCCCGGCTTCCACCGCGTGGCCTGGGACCTGCGCTACGCGCCGACCGACGCCCAGACGCCCGAGTTCGATCCCGAGTTCTCCTTCGGCCGCCCGGCCGGGCCGGGCACCTACTCGGTCGGCCTGGCCAAGCGCGTCGGCGGTGAGCTGACCGACCTCGGTCTCTCCGAGTCCTTCGAGGTCGTGGACATCGCCGAGGGCACCCTGGCGGGCGACGACGCGGCCTCCCGCGCCTTCCGGCGGGAGCTCGACGAGGCCAACCGCGTGGCCGACGGCATCGGCAACCTCCTCGGGGCGACCGGGGAGAGGCTCGCCGGGCTGAAGGCCGCGCTCCTGCGCTCGACCACGACCGAGCTCGACGGCGACGTGAGGGCGCTCGAGCAGCGTCTCGCGGACCTGCGCCGGCAGCTCTCGGGCAGCGAGGTCAAGGGCGACTACAACCAACCGGACCGGCCTTCGATCTCCGACCGCATCCAAACCGCCTTTCTCGGGGTCGGCTTCTCCGACTACGGTCCCACCCCGACCCACCGCCGGACACTCGAGATCGCTCAGGGCCAGCTCGCCTCGCTGCGCGACGCGCTCGACCGCCTGATCAACCAGGATCTCGCCGCGCTCGAGGCCCGCGCCGAGGCGGCCGGCGTCCCCTGGTCCCCGGGCCGGGGCGTCCCCCGGTGGCAGCCGTGACCTCCGCTCTCGCCGCACTCCTGGTCGCCCTCGCGGCCGCCGGGAGCGGGCCCGCGCGCGAGCTGGCGGGCTGGTGGCGGGCCGAGCCGGAGCACGAGGGCGCTCGACCGTGCTCTCCCTGCACCTCGAGCCCGGAGAGGCCGACGAGCTGAAGGCGACTCTCGTCCTGGCCGGCGAGCTCGGTCGCATTCCCCTGGGTCCCGCGAGGGTGACACCGGAGGGCCTGGAGATCGCGGGACTGAGGCTCGCCTGCGAAGACGAGTGCACGGCTCTCGTCGGGGTCCTGCCACGCGCCCTCGTGCCGCTCTACGACGTCCCCGTCCGCTTCGAGCGCTCGGGCCCGCCGGAGGAGGCCCCCCCGACCGCCGCTCCCCAGGCTCCACCTCCGGCGTGGACCGCCGAGGTCGGGGGCGCGGTGTGGGCGCCGCTCGGCGTCGACGAGACGCGCGAGCTGCTCTTCGTCGCCACCGACTCCGGATCGCTGTGGGCCCTCTCGGCCCGCGACGGCTCCACGACGTGGAAGCGCGACCTCGCGTCCGCGGTGCGCGCCGCCCCGACGCTCGACGGCGACTCGCTCCTCGTCCACACCGACGGGGAGACGATCCACCGCCTCGACGCCGCCACCGGTGAGGCGATCTGGAGCCGCGAGCTGGGCGTCGAGCCGACAGAGCGCCTCGGGCCGGACGCTCCGGGCGCCCCTTGGGACTTCTACGCCTCGGCCGTCGCCGCGACCCCGGAGCGGCTCTTCGTCGGCACCCGGGCCGGGACGGTGCACGCCCTCTCGGCCGCCGATGGAGCCGAGCTCTGGCGCACCGACGCCGGCGCGGCGGTGACCGCGACTCCGCTCGCCCTCACCGACCGCATCGTCGTCGCGACCCTCGGGGGGCGCGTGCTCGCTCTCGACCCGGCCGACGGCAGGGTGCTCTGGGACCGCGACCTCGGCGGCGGCATCCCGGCCGATCCCGTGATGGTCGACGGCCGCATCTGGGTCGGCACCCGCGCCTACGAGATCCAGGCGCTCGACCCCGCCGACGGCGCGACGGCGTGGACCCGGTATCTCTGGTTCTCGTGGGTCGACTCCTCGCCGACCGTGCGCGACGGCGTGGCCTACTCGGGGTCCTCCGACGCCCTCGAGGTGCTCGCCCTCGATCCGGCGCACGGCTCCTCCCTCTGGGAAGCCTCGGTACCGGGCTGGGCGTGGGCGACCCCGGCCGTCACGGCGAGTACCGTCGTCGCCGGCACGGTGGGGACGGAGGGCTACATGGGACCCCGGCGCGGCAGTCTCTCGGCGCTCGACCGCGAGTCCGGGGCGCTGCGCTGGAGGCTGCAGCTGCCGCCGCCGGCCGAGGGCGGGTTCTGGGGCATCGCGTCGGCTCCGGCGGTGCTCGGCGAGCGCCTCTTCGCGGCCACCCTGGACGGAACCGTCCTCTGCTTCGGCCCGTCCGACCCCCGGTAGACTCCCGACCATGACTCGCGTTCACCGGTCCGCCCTGCTCCTCGCCCTCCTCCTCGCTCTCCCCTCGACCGTCCGGTCCGACGACGGCGAACCGACGATGGAGAACGAGAAGGCTCCGATCCCCGAGCCCCACCGCTTCGTCACCCACCACACCGGCACCTTCGGCGGTCGCACCGTGCGCTACACGGCGACGGCCGGCGAGACCTACCTGCGCGACGACGACGGCAAGCCGACGGCGAGCGTCTTCACCTTCGCCTACGACGAAGACGGGCTCGAGGACCCGACGACGCGCCCCGTGACCTTCGTCTGGAACGGCGGGCCGGGGTCGGCCTCGGTCTGGCTCCACATGGGCACCTTCGGGCCGCGCCGGGTCGTGGTGCCGAGCGACGCCTCCGACGACGGCGCGCCGCCCTACCCGGTGGAGGAGAACACGGCGACCATCCTCGACGTCACCGATCTGGTGTTCGTCGACCCGGTCGGAACCGGCTTCAGCCGGCCGCTCGGCGAGCACGAAGGCAAGGAGTTCTGGGGGCTGGACGAGGACGCCTCCTCGATCGCCCAACTGATCCGCCTCTGGGTCACCGAGAACGGCCGCTGGGCCTCGCCCAAGTACCTGCTGGGCGAGAGCTTCGGCACGACCCGCGCCGCGGCGGTCGCCGGCTACCTCGAGAGCGGTCGCGAGGACATGAGCCTCAACGGCCTGGTGCTCATCTCCCAGGCCCTCGACTACACCGGCTCGACGCCGGAACCGGACAACATCCTGGCCTTCGTCTCCTATCTGCCGACCATGGCCGCCACGGCGCGGTACCACGGCAGGGTCGCGGAGCCCGGCACCGACCTCGAGAGCTTCCTGGCCGAGGTACGCCGGTTCGCGACCGACGAGTACGCGCCGGCCCTGCTCATGGGAAGCGACCTCCCGGCCGAGCGCCGCGCCGAGATCGCCGAGCGGCTCGCCGCCTACACGGGCCTCTCGCGCGAGTACGTCGAGCGCGCCGACCTCAAGGTCCTGGCCTGGCGGTTCCTCAAGGAGCTGCTGCGTGACGAAGGCGTGGCGATCGGGCGGCTCGACGGGCGCTACGAGGGCGACGACATCGACGACACCGACGTCGAGCCGGACGGCGATCCGTCGAGCTACGGCATCGACGGCGCCTTCAACGCGGCCTTCCACGACTACATCCGGCGCGAGCTCGACGTCGACATGGAAGGCCGGCCCTACCACGTCTCCGGAGGCGTCGAGAGCTGGAACTGGCGCACCGTGCCGGAGGGCGGCTACTGGGAGCCCTCGTACGTCGACACCGCCCCCGCCCTGGCCCGGGCGATGCGGCGCAATCCCGAGCTCCGGGTGATGGTGGCCAACGGGTACTACGACTTCGCCACCCCGTTCTTCGACGCCGAGATCACGTTCCGGCGCCACGGCATCGCCACCGATCGGGTCGAGATGCACTACTACGAGGCGGGCCACATGATGTACATCCACGACCCGTCGCGGCAGCGGCTGATGGACGACGTGCGGCGCTTCTACGGCGAGTCCTCGACGCCCTGAGCGGGTGCGGGTCGCCCCCCGCCGAGCCGCAAGCCGCGAACCAACGCCTCCAGCTCACCCATGCTCCGTCCGACGAAAACGTGTCGGGCCGGGGGGACCGCGAGCTCGTCGACGGCTTCGCCTCCGACCACCAGGACCCCGCCTCTTGCGGCCACGAGCCGGGCGAGCGCCGCGAGCTCCCGAGATCGACCCTCTGCGTCGTCCACATGGGAGACGCTCACCCAGACGAGATCGGCGTCCATCGCTTCCACGGCGTGGGACAGCGCCGCGACGGGGGTCGTCGCCCCCAGATTCACCGCCGAGACACCCTCCGCTTCGAGGACCAGGGCCACGGCGAGAGTCGGTAGCAGATAGGGATCGCCCTCGAGTCCGCCTCCTACCGCCAGCGTCTTCCCCTCCGGCGGAGGAAGACAGGCCCGTAGCGCGTTGAGTCCCTGCAAGGCCATCTCCGTGGCCCGATGCTCGACGACGACGCCGTCGATACCCTCGCGCCAGAGACAGCCGATCCGCGTCATCGCCTCGCGCAGGGGGTGATCGACGATCCAGGCCGGCGAGCGCTGGCCCAGGTAGAGGGAGAGGAACAGGCCGCGCACCTCGCGCACGTCGCCGTCGACGAGCGCCCGGTGCACCGTCTCGGCCTCGTCCTCGCGATCCCCGGAGTGAGCGCCGC
Source organism: Thermoanaerobaculia bacterium (assembly GCA_041394745.1). Classification (GTDB taxonomy): domain Bacteria; phylum Acidobacteriota; class Thermoanaerobaculia; order Multivoradales; family JAHEKO01; genus JAWKHP01. The sequence continues at coordinate 66,560 of JAWKHP010000014.1, forward strand.
CAGCTCGACGAGCCCTAGGGCCGTCAGGCTGGACGAGGTCGACGTGCGCGGTCCGGATGAACCGGATCGCCTCGCTCACGGCAATGCAGCCGATGGCCGCCCGCGGCGCGGGCGGCGGTGATGCGCCCGTCGTCCACCCACCGCTTGACGGACGATTCGCTCACCCCGACGGCATCGGCCAACCGGCGCGGGCTGACGTGATCACCCGCTAGTGGCGACTGTTTTGGACGATTGGACATTGGCAGGATCATGTTCCAACCTCCACTCAGGTCAAGCCGGAACGAATCGAACCCCGCCTATGCTCACACGGAACGGCTCGAGCTCGAGGCGCCCCTTGACCGGGATGAACGTTTTCGTCTACGTCGGTGAACGGTATGAACGCTCGATCCTGCCTCCTCCTCCTCTCGCTCGTCGCGGCCCCTGCCGGGCGCGCCGTCGTCGACCTCCCGTCGCGGCCGGACACGCCTCCGCTCCCCGCCTTCGAGCTCCAGGATCAGAACGGCGCCACCGTTCGCGGCGCCGAGTTGCTCGGCCATCTGCGGTGCTGGTCGAAGCCGACCGGCGCGGCCGGGACGAGTCGGCCGGTGGTCGCAGGCACTCCTGCGCGCGCTACGCTCCCGCCCCGCCTCCGTCGACGTGCGGCTCCTGCGCGTCGCCGATCTCACCTCGGTTCCGCCCGGGGCCCGCCCTTCGCGCGACGCCTCGTCCGCGACGCCTACGACGTGCCCCTCCTGCTCGACTGGGACGGAGTCCTCGCGGACACGTTCAGCTTCGCGCTGGGGCTGGCCAACGTCCTCGTCTTCGACACCGACGGAACGCTGGCCGAGCGGCACGCGGGGCCGCCGCCCACGGACGGGCGGGTCGGCGCCCTGGTCGACCGCCTGCTCGACGGCACCCGGACCTCGCAGAGGGACACGATGAACGTCCTCGGCCCCCGCATGACGGCCGCCCCGGGTCGTCGTCGTGGAGCCGGCCCGGCGGCCTGGCCAGCGCGATGCTGCTCGCCTCGGCCGGGCGGACGTGATGGTGGCCGAGCGGCGCGACCGGGAGTGGGCGGCCGCACCTCGACTTTCCAGGGCGGCGGCTTCACGTTCGATCTCGGCCCGACCTTCTTCCTCTACCCGCAGGTCTTGCGCTCGATCTTCGCGATGTGCGGCCGCTCGCTGGATCGACGAGGTGGAGCTCCTGCCCCTGACCCGCACTACCGGCTGGTCTTCGAGGGTTCGGGCTCCTCGAGGTCACGGCCGATCTGGACCGGATGCGTCGCGAGGTCGCTCGCTTCTCGACCGCCGACGCCGCTCGGCTCGAGAGAGCTTCATGGAGGACAACCGCCGCAAGCTCGCCGCCTTCAAGCCGGTGCTCGAGTCCCCGTTCTCCGGCTGGAGCGACCTGCTGCGCCGTGACCTGCTGGCCACCCTGCCCCCCTGTTGCGGCCTTGGGCGAGCGTCGAGTCCGACTCCGCAGGCACTTCGAGGATCCCCGTGTCCGGTTGGCGTTCTGGTTTCCAGAGCAAGTACCTCGGGATGTCGCCCTTCCAGTGCCCGGAGTCTCACCATCCTCTCGTTCCTCGAGTACGAAGCACGGAGTGTTCCACCCTCGCGGCGGCTGCGGCGCGGTCTCGGAAGCGATGGCGGACGCAGCCACGGAGCCAGTGCCGAGATCCGCTTGGGAGAACCCGTCGAGCGCATTCGCTTCGACGGTCAAGGAGCCGTCGTCGAGACCGCACGCGGTCGCCTCGAGCTCGACGCCCTGTCGTCAACGCCGACTTCGGCGGCGACGCGATGCAGCGCCTGGTCCCGGACCGACTGTGCCGCCGCTGGTCGGATCGGGCGCTCGCGTCCAAGCGCTACTCGTGCTCGACCTTCATGCTCTACCTCGGCATCGACGGACCCCTGCCTCAGATCCCGCACCACACGATCCACCTCGCCTCCGACTACCGCGAGCATCTGAACGACATCGAGCGCGACCATCGCCTGTCGGAGAACCCGTCCTCTACGTGCAGAACGCCAGCGCCACCGATCCCACCCTGGCGCCGCCGGGAGCCAGCGCGCTCTACGTCCTCGTGCCGGTCAGCCACCAGCACCTGGGCATCGACTGGACATGGGAGGCACGCCTTCTACCGCGACCTGATCCTGCGCCGACTCGCCAAGATCGGCCTCGAGGGTCTCGGAGAGGTCGCATCCGCTGGGAGCGCATCGTGACACCCGACGATTGGCGGGCACAGCGCATCTACCGGGGCGCCACGTTCAACCTCGCGCAACCCTCGGCCAGATGCTCCACTTGCGGCCGCAGAACCGCTTCGAGGAGCTCGAGAGCGTCTACCTGGTGGGCGGCGGCACCTACCCGGGGAGCGGCCTTGCCGGTCATCTACGAGTCGGCCTGGCATCATTCTCAGTTCGATCGCCGACGATCCTCGCCTTGCCGCGCAGGTGGCGCAAGGCCGACGACGACACCCCGGCGGAGCGCGGCGAGCGTCCGCTGGCGAGGACCGCTGAGCGAGGCGGAGCCTGTCCTCCGCGCACGGCTCGCCGCCATGCGGACGGCGCAGACGCGGTGGCGTGCCCTCTCGTCCGCGAGAGGTTGGCGCCGGTTCGACGGGCTGCGGCACCGCATCGCCCACGACGCCGAGACGCTGGCCGCCGCCGTCTCCATCCACGCCGGGGTACCGGCGAGACGCTCGTCTCGGAAGTGCTCCTCTCGCCGAAGCGTGCCGCTTCCTCGAGCGCAACGCCGCCTCGCTGCTGGCGGCGCGTCGCTCGGCGCCGGGCGCCTCTTCTGGCTGCCGGGGCCTCCGGTCGGGTCCTGGCGTGGAGCCTCGGGGCGTCGTGCTGGTTCTCGGACCGTCGAACTATCCTCCTGATCCCGGCGATCCAGACGCTGCAGGCCCTGACTGCCGGCAACGCCGTTCTCTGGAAGCCCGGGCGCGCCGGGGCCGCGCGTGCGCCGCGAGCCTCGCCGGCATGCTATGGGATGCGGGTCTTCCGGCCGAACTGCTGGCCGTCCTGCACGAGGAGATCGACTGGGGGCTGAACGCCATCGAGCAGGGCGTGGATAAGGTCGTCGTGACCGGCTCCGGAGCGACCGGACGGCGGTGCTGATCATCTGGTCGACGGCGTGATTCCGGCCTGCCTGGAGCTCTCGGGGTGCGACGCCGTGTTCCTCCGGCCCGAGGCCGATCCTGTGGTCGCGGCCGCCGGTATCGCCTTCGGCCTGACCTTCAACGGCGGCGCGACGTGCATGGCTCCCCGTCGCGCGGGCCCGTGCCCGAGCCGCTGCAAGAGCCTCGAGCGCGAGCTGGCCCGACGCCTGACCGCCGCCCCCCGACGACGCTCACGCGGGAGGAGTCGGCCGATCTGCGCGAGGGCCTCGAGGAAGCCCTGGCCGCCGGGGCCTGGCATCGTAGCCGGTGCGCCTGCGCGGGCTCCGGTGTAGTCCCCGTCCCCGCCGACGCGCACCCCGGCTGCGGTTGTTGCGACGGCTCCATGATGCCGGTCAGCTTGCCCCGTCACGGTGCGCGACGAGGAGGAGGCGCTCGGGCTCGCCGCCGAGTGCCCGTTGGAAGCCGAGCGCGACGCTCTTCGGCGACGAGGAGCCCTGTCGTCGCATGGCCGAGCGCGTCGAAGCGGGCGTCGTCGTGATCAACGACGTGATCGTTCCCACTGCGGATCCACGCGTGTCCCGTTCGGCGGTCGCGGGCCAGCGGCTACGGCACCCGGGCGGCGCCGAAGGGCTGATCGAGATGACGTGGCCCAAGGCCGTGATCGCCCGTCGCGGCCGGCCGGCGGCCGCACTCGAGCGACCGGCGCCCCCGCCCTGTCGCTCGCCCTGCTGGCCGCCCTCCATGCCCGGACGCTGTCCGACCGCCTGCGGGGCTGGCGCGGCGTCCTGATCGAGCCCGGCGCCTCGCCCGGCGCTCCCCCGAGGAGAGACTGCGATGAACGGCGTCTCCGCCCCCTTCTCCGATCGCGTCGCCGTCATCGGCTTCGGCCTCGGCGGCCTCGCCGCCGCATGCACCCTCGCCGCCCGCGGCTACGCGGTCACGCGCTGTTCGAGAAGAACCCTGGCCTGGCGGCAGCCGCGGTGCTCGGCCGACGGGTTCCGCTTCGACATGGGCCTCCACGATCCTCACCGTGCCGAGCGTCCTCGAACGGATCTTCGCCGAGGCCGGGCGCTCCTTGCCGACGAGCGGCGCTGGTGCGCCTCGATCCCCAGTGGCGCAGCTTCTTCGACGACGGTACCGTCCTCGACCCGCACGAGGACGAGGACGCCACGGCCGGTGCCATCGCGCGGTTCGCCGGGGTCCGAGACGCGGAGGGATACCGGGATCTCCTCGCCCTCGCCGAGCGGCTGCACGACATCTCGGACCGCTTCTTCTCTGAAGAGCGTCGAGTCGGTGGCCGACACGCTGGACTGGAGAGCGAGTTTCCCTGGCGACGCTGGCCGACCTGGCGACCCTGCGCCTGGGCCGTTCCGTCGCCTCCACGATCCGCGCCCGGGTGCGGGACCCGCGCGTGGCTCAGGCTCGACCACTTCACGCAGTACGTGGGCCTTCGCCCTCCTGCTCGCCAGGCCGTGCTCTGCGGCATCGCGCACATGCAGACGGACGGCGGCGTCTGGTATCCGCGCGGGACGCGAGCCGCGCCCGAGGCCCCGGCCCGGCTGGCCCGGGAGCTCGGCGTCGACATCCGCACCGGGATCGGCGTGCGGCGCATCCTGCACCGCGACGATCGCGTCCACGGCCTCCAGACCGATCGGGAGAGACGCTTCGCCTCGGCGCCGTGGTGTCGAACATGGACTCGGTGCGCACCTACGACGAGCTGTGCGCGGCGAGCCGCCCGGCGCTTCGGGGCCCGCAACCGGTGGCGTCCCGCCTGCTCGGGAGTCGTGCTCTACCTCGGTCTCGACCGTGCCTACGACCACCTGGCACACCACGACTTCGTCTTCTCCCGCGATCCCGACGAGGAGTTCCACCTCGATCTACGAGCGGGGAGCCGCCCCCGATCCGACCTGCTACCTGGCGGGCACCGGCGCGCACCGAGCCGGGCGTGGCACCGCCGGGAGGAGAGGCGCTCTACGTTCTGGTTCACGCTGCCCTGCGGCCGGGGCACGCCTGGCGGAGATGCCTCGCGCCATCGCCGGGTCATCCTGGACAAGCTCGTCTGGACGGCGGGGCCCGACGATCTCGAGAGCCGCATCAACCACGAGAGCGTCCCCCCACACCGCCTGACATCCATCGGCGCCACCGCGTGCTGACGGAGCGATCTACGGGCTCGCCAGTCACGGGCTGCTCCGTGGCGCTTCAAGCCGGGGAACCGGAGTCGCGACGGAGGGCCTGTACCTCTGCGGCGGAGCCGCACATCCGGGGCTCCGCATGCCGATGGTCTTGATGTCCGGGTGGATCGCCGCGGACGCACCTCGGCGACCGGCCGGTCGCCGAGCGCCTGGCTCGCGGCCGCCGGCCGGCGAGCGGCCGAAGGAGACGATGGCCGCACCTCCTCTCTCGGCCACGCGTCGCCCGGCGGCGGCCGCCTCGCGAGCCCGGCGACGGCCCCTCGTCGATCTGCCTCTTCTCGCCCCGGTCCCTCTCCCTGTTCCGTCTACCTGCGGCGCCACGCCCGCCGGCACTTCGCGGCGGTCAGGTCTCGCGGCGCGGCGTACCGGCGGAGGAGGTCGCACGGCCCGTCCTGGTCGTCTCCAACCATCCCGGTTGGTGGGACCCTCCTCTTCATGCTGGTCGGGCCGGCCCCGCTGCCCGGGCGCGAAGGGTACGGCCCGATGGACTCGAGCCAGCTCGCCCGCTACCCCTTCTCTTCCGCCGCTTCGGCGTCTTCGGCGTGGAGCCCGGCACGGTGGCTGGGGCGCGCGCCTTCCTCGAGATCGGGAGGCGGTCCGAAGCGCCTGCGGGCGAGCCTCTGGGTCACCGGGCAGGGTCGCTTCGCCGATCCGCGCTCGCGGCCCTGCGCCTCCGGCCCGGGTGGGACGGCTCCTCCACCGGTCCCGCGGCGTCGACCTCCTGCCGCTCGCCATCGAGTACCCGTTCTGGAACGAGCGCCGGCTCCCCGAGGCCCTCTCCTTCGGTCCTCCGGTGCCCGTCGACGAAGGCAGAGCCGCCCGCGGCGAGCTGGCGACAGGCCGTCGAGCGAGCTCTGGAAGCGGGAACAGGATCGTCTGGCCGGCGAGGCGATCGAGCGCGATCCGGCGCCTTCCTCGATCCGTGTCCGGAGCTCGGGAACTGGCGGCGTCTACGACCTCGCGCGCCGCGCTCCCGGGCAGGGCGGACCGACCGTTGAGCTCCCAGGCTCTCCCCGATCGTTCTCGCCCCGGCCGGGGTGTCGGCTCCTGACGCTTTGGAACCTGCGGCTCCTCCGCGCCGCGCGCCGGGCCGAGGGACGTACCCGGCCGTCGGTTCCATCCTCATCCCGGCTCGCGATGAGGAGAGGGTGATCGAGTCGCGGTCGAGGCCGCCCTCCTGGCCAGCCGGAACGTCGATCTGGAGGTCCTGGTGCTGACGACGGCTCCACCGACCGCACGTCCGGATCGTCAGCTCGCCTGATGCGACCCCAGGCTGCGGCTGCTGCGCGGCACACCGCTGCCGCGCGGCCGGTGCGGAAAGAACCACGCGTGATCAGCTGGGGAGGGCGGCGCGCGCGGCGACGTCCTGCTCTTCGTGGACGCGGATGTCTCCCTGGCCTCGAGGCCGCGGCGAAGCTCTGCCGCCGAGCTCTCCGAACGCGCCGTCGACCTGCTGAGCGGCGTCCCGCGCCAGCTCACCGGCACGCTGACGGAGAAGCTCGTCGTACCGCTGATCCACCTGCGCTGCTCGGCTACCTCCCTGATCGCGCTGGCTCGCCAGTTCGGGCCACCTCGCCTGGCTGCGGCGTGCGGTCAGCTCGTCGCCGTGCGCCGGGACCGCTGGTGGAGGCCGGCATGCCGCGATCGGCGACCGGCGTCACGACGCCCTCGCCCTTGGCCTGCCTGTTCCGGCGGCGCGGCTTCCGGACCGACCTTCGTGGACGCTACCGCTCTGGCCTCCCGCCGGATGTACCGGAGCGTCCGCGAGGTTTGGAACGGGTTCGCCAAGAACGCCGTCGAGGGCATGGGCGCCCCTGCCGCCATCGTCCCCTGGATGCAGCCCTGCTCGCCGGCGGCCACGTCCTGCCCTTCGCCCTCCCTCTCCCATCCCGGGGCCCGGCCGCCGCCGCGCTCGTCCTCGGCACGAGCTGGCCTGATCGCGACGCGCTTCCGCCTCCCTCCTCGGCGCGCTCCTCCATCCGGTCGGAGTGACTCCTCCCCGTCGCCATCCAGTGGCATGCCCTGGTCCTCGCCCTCGCCGGACGGCGCGTCCCGTGGAAGGGGCGCACGGCCTGATCGCTCGCCGCCTTCCATCAGGGTGGGCCTGTCCTACCCGAAGGCCCGTGGCGCTACGGAGGGGAGGGCGCGATGATCCTTCCAGGCTCCGACCGAGGAGGTAGGCCATGGAGTGGCGTCAGGCACTGGACGAGACGATCACCCTCTGGGAGCGGATCCGCGACGGGATCGGGACCGCGGACGAGTTGCAGCTGCTCTCGGACATCCACGCGGTCTGCTCGCTGTGCGAGAAGGCCGATCTCGATGCCCACGAGGAGGGCGGCCGCCGCTGCGACCACTGCCTCGTGCTGAAGCAGTGGGGCGGCTGTCAGGAGATCAACGGCCTGATGAGCGAGAAGGTCGTCGAGAAGGACTGGGACGGCCTGCGCCGGCTGGTGGACGAGTTCATCCGCCGGCTGCGCACCACGGCGCCGCCGGCCTCCGCCGCGGGCGCCTAGGTCGCCGCCGCGGCGTCCTTGACGATCACGCCCTCGCCGCGCTTGCCGTCGATGAGGACGAGGAGCGGCCGCTTCAGCCTGGAGATGGCGGACGTGGTCCGCCTCGAGATCACCTGCTCGTCGAGCCAGCGCCAGTCGAGCAGCCCGTCGCCGTCGGCCGGGTTGACGGTGAGGAAGCCGACGTTGAACGACGAGAGATTGTGGAAGAAGTGGCTCCCTTGGGAGGGAGTCACCCTGGAGGTCGCGCAGACCGCACCTCGCCGACCAGCGCCGCCGTCTCAGACCTGATCCCAGGCCACGGGAATCCCGGGAGCCAGGATCGTGGACCCCAGCGTCCCACGCCGATCAACACGTAGGGCGCCCCTCGCTCCACCAGCTTGCTGTTGAGACGGCCGATCTCGATCGCCGCCTCCTGGCTCTTCGCGCGATCGAAGCGCTGGAAGTCGACGACGACCAGGTCGCGTATGCCCTCGGTGCGGCCGTGGCCGAGCACCTTGGTGCTGCGGCACAGCAGCGCCTCCTCCGGCAGGTCGCCGAGCTCCAGCTCCTCGCTCTGCCGCGCCAGGGCCAACGGTCTCATCTGCACGAAGCCGAAGCGATGGGGCCCGTCCGGCACCGCGCCCAGATCGACGGCGAACTCGATCTCCACCTCGCCGCCGACGCCGTGCTTGAGCTCTTCGAGCAGCTCGCGCAGCACTTCGGCGAGTGGGAAGAGGTTCTGCTTGAGGACGGGCGCGAAGGTCACCAGGCGCACGCCCTCCCGGGCCAGGCCGTCGTGCAGCGTGTCGTCGGCCTGCGAGTAGGTGGAGGCCACCGCCCCCAGAGTGCCGTCCGCCTCCGCCGCCTCGAGCTCGAACCACTCCTCCCGGAAGCTCGCCGAGGCCGAGTCCATGCGCAGCGCCCAGAAGCCCCGCTGCGAGCCCTGCAGCGCGTCCTTGCCGGCGGGCAGGTGGTGGGGATAGCGCGGCGAGAAGCGGACGCACTCCCCGCCCTCGGCGATCGCCCGTCCCAGGCCGAGCGCCACCGCGGCCACGCCGTCCGCCGGCACCGCCGGCGGCGCCGGGTAGAAGTTGTGCGAACGGGCGATGCCGGAGAAGCTCGGGTAGAAGCGGTCTCCGTGCCGGGAGCCCACCAGCCGCTGGAGGATGACGGCCATCTTCTCCTCCTCCAGCCGGTAGGGGGTCGCCTTCAAGTAGGCCTTGGCCTGCGGCGAGAACGCCGACGCGTAGACCTTGCGGATCGCCGCCAGGGTCTGCTCCACGGGGTCGGCCAGGAGCCGGCCCTCGTTGGGCAGCAGGTAGGTCTCGTAGACGCCGGTGAAGGGCTGCTGGGCGGAGTCCTCGAGCAGCGAGGACGAGCGCACGGCGAGCGGCCACGGCGAGCGCTCGAGGAAGGCGGCCACGTCACGCGCGGCCTCCTCGGGGAAATCCGCCTCCAGGAAGCGCGCCTCGATCTCGTCCCGGTCCTGGCACTGGATGGCGAAGTCGTGGAGGTCGTTCTCCTCGAGAAACCGGTCGAAGACCTCGGTGCCCACCACCGCCGTCTCCGGCACCCCCAGCTCGATGCCCGGGAAGTGGCGGTCGAGGCCGGTCTCCAGCAACAGCTGGCGGACGAAGGCGAGCCCGCGGGCCTTGCCGCCGAGCGAGCCGCCGCCGAGACGGTAGAAGTCGACGGACCGATCGGCGCTCCCCGGCGAGAAGTCGGCGACCACGGCCTGGGCCAGGTCGCGCCGGTAGGCGTCGATCTCCTCGATCAGGTCGCGGCGCAGGGCCTCGGCGTCGGGATAGTCGGAGGCCTTGCGAGGCCGCAAGGCGTCGGCGAGGTCGAACTCCGTGCGCGCCTTGAGCCAGCGCGAGAAGTGGTTCTGTGAGCCGTGGTAGAGGATCGACTCGGCCGGCACGCTGCGCGCCACCTCCGCCAGGCTCTTCAGGTCCGCCGCCCGGGCCACCTCGGTGCCGTCCGGCAGGCGGAAGACGAAGTCGCCGAAGCCGAAGTCCTGCAACATCACCCGGCGCAGGTCCTTGAGCAGGGTCGGCGAGCCCTTGAGCAGGAAGCTGGCGTCGACGCTCCGTGCCAGCGCCTCGTTCTCCGGCCGCGACGAGTGGAGGATGATCGGAATGTCCGGGTAGAGCGAACGCACGGTGCGCGAGAAGTCGGCGCCGGCGTGCGGATCGGACACCCCGCCGCGCGGGAACTCGACGTCGGAGATCACGCCCAGCACGTAGTCCTGGTAGATCTCGAAGGCCGTCTGCGCCTCCTCGTAGGTACGGCAGAGGATGATCTTCGGCCGCGCCCGCATGCGCAGGATCTTCTGGGAGATGTTGAACCCCTCCTCGATCACGCGCTGCGAGTGCTCGAGGAGCTGGGCGTAGATCACCGGCAAGAAGGAGGAGTAGGCGCGGATGTTGTCCTCGACGACGAGGATCACCTGCACGCCGACCTCGCGCGTGTCGTGGGCGACGTTGCGCCGGTCCTCCACCGACTTGATGATGCCGACCAGGATGCGGGCGTCCCCCTGCCAGAGGAAGGTGCCGTCGAGGTGCGAGCCCTCGCCGTCCGACGCCGTCAGGTCGGCCAGCTCGCGCGGGTTGCGGGCGAGCAGCGCCACGGGCACGTCGAGACCCGCGGCGTCCACCTCGCGGGCGAGCTCCTCGGCCGACATGTCGACCAGGTAGGGAGCCGTGATCACCAGGTTGAACCGGCGGTCACGGCTCACCAGCTCGAGCGCCTCCGCTCCCGTCGAGACGACCGTCAGCCCCGGCGGGTAGTGGAGGTCCAGGTTGCGGAACTCCCCGAGCAGCCGCTCCGAAAGCTCTCCCGCCTCTTCGAGCACGAAGGCGTCGTAGGGGCTCGAGACCAGCAGCACGTCCATGATCCGGAAGCGGGTCAGGGACTGGAAGTCGAGCCGGCGGCGCCGGCGCTCGGGATGGAAGGCCGAGACGGTCAGACCACCCCCTGGTCGAGCATCGCGTCGGCGACCTTGAGGAAGCCGGCGATGTTCGCGCCGTTGACGTAGTTGCCCGGAGTCCCGAAACGCTCCGCGGTCTCGACGCAGGCGCGGTGGATGCCCTTCATGATCAACCGCAGCCGCTCGTCCACCTCGTCACGGGTCCAGGCGTAGCGCATGCTGTTCTGGGCCATCTCGAGCCCCGACGTGGCCACACCGCCGGCGTTGGCCGCCTTGCCCGGTGCGTAGAGGATGCCGGCGTCCACGAAGACGGCGACCGCCTCTTCGGTGGAGGGCATGTTCGCGCCCTCGGCGACCAGCGTCACGCCGTTGCCCAGGAGGTTGCGGGCGTCGACGGCATTGATCTCGTTCTGCGTGGCGCTGGGGAACGCGCACTGTGCCGGGTGATCCCACAGCGGGTTGTGATCGCGCGAGCGGTCCACCGCCACGTAGGACGCCCGGGAGTAGCGGTCGGCGTAGTCCTGGATCCGGCCGCGGCGGGAGTTCTTGAGCTCCATCACGAAAGCCAGCTTGTCGCGGTCGATCCCCTCCTCGTCGTAGATGTAGCCGCTGGAGTCGGAGAGAGTCACCGGCTTGGCTCCGAGCTCGAGGAGCTTCTCCACCGTGTACTGCGCGACGTTGCCGCTGCCCGAGACGAGGCACGTCTTGCCGGCCAGCGAGTCGCCGCGCGTGGCCAGCATCTCGGCGGCGAAGTAGACGCTACCGTACCCGGTGGCCTCCGGACGGATCAGCGAGCCGCCCCAGCCCAACCCCTTCCCGGTCAGCACGCCCGTGAATTCGTTGCGCAGGCGCTTGTACTGACCGAAGAGGAAGCCGATCTCCCGGCCGCCGACACCGATGTCGCCCGCGGGCACGTCGGTGTTGGCCCCGATGTGGCGGTAGAGCTCGCTCATGAAGCTCTGGCAGAACCTCATCACCTCGTTGTCGCTCTTGCCCTTCGGGTCGAAGTCCGACCCGCCCTTGCCGCCGCCCATGGGCAACGTCGTCAGGGAGTTCTTGAACACCTGCTCGAAGGCCAGGAACTTGAGGATGCTGAGGTTGACCGACGGATGGAACCGCAGGCCCCCCTTGTAGGGGCCGATGGCGCTGTTCATCTCGATGCGGAAGCCGCGGTTGACCTGCACCTCACCCCGATCGTCCACCCAGGGCACGCGGAACAGGACGACGCGCTCAGGCTCGACCATCCGCTCCAGGATCTTGGCGTGCCGGTACTCGGGGTGCCGGTCGAGGACCGGCTCCAGGGACTCGGCGACCTCGTGGACCGCCTGGTGGAACTCGGGCTCGCCGGGGTTGCGCATCTGCACCTCGGCCATCAACGACGACATGTACTCGTTCATCGAAGGAATCTCCTCACTCGCTCTCGTGTCCGCCCGGACGTCCGTCTCGCGGCCCCCGGGCCTCCGCTTCGATTGTGGCCCAATTCGCCGCGCGTTCGAACCCCCCCGCCGACCGGTATGCTCCCCCGCATGTCGATGCGATCCATCACCACCCTGGCGTGCGTGGCCGTCGCCGCCGCCTCCGCGACTCCCGCCGGAGCCGCCGGCTTCCGGCAGACGGAGGAGGACGCCTACACCCGCTACGAGCTGCTCGCCCCCGAGACCGCGAGCTTCCGCATCCTCTACGACGTCACCGCGACGGCGCCCGGCACGACGCTCTACTTCAACCCGATCCGCAAGGGGAGCGAGCCCACCGTCCATGCCGTCACCGATCGCGCCTCCGGCGAGGCCCTCGAGTGGAGCCTCGTCGAGCCCGCCGCCGCCGCGGCCGACGGCCTGCTCGACACCGACCACGACGGCCTCTTCCTGCGCGTCGTGCTGCCCCGCCCGGTGCCGGCGGAGGGCGGCGTGCGGCTGCGCATCGACAAGACCTACGCGGATCCGGCGAGCGTCCGGGTCGAAGGAGATCGCCTGATCTTCGAGCGCTCGCTGGGGGTCAAGCGCAACGCCGTGATCCTCCCGGCGGGCTACGAGCTGGTGGGTTGCAACCACCCCTCGCAGGTGGCGCTCGAGCCCGACGGCCGTGTGCGGGTGTCGTTCGTGAACCTCGGCGAGGCGCCCGTGCCCTTCCGGATCGAGGCCCGCGAGGCAGTGGCGGCACCCGCCGGCGAGGCGGGGGCCGGAGGCGCGATCGACGATCGGCCTCCGACCACCGTCGAGAGGCCGGCGAGCGCCCGGCGGGAGGTGGAGGTCGGCGAGCGGGCCGCCGAGGACCGGGAGATCGTCTACCTGCTGCGCGGGCCGGAGACCCACACCTTCGACCTCTACCACGACTACACCGAGTCGCGGCCGGGGATCGACCGCTACGTGAACTTCGTGCGCCCGGGGAGTCGGGCGACGGAGCCGTCCGCCCGCAACCTCGACACCGGCGAGGCGCTGCGGGTGGAGACCCTGCGCGGGGCCGCGATCACCGAGCGCGGAATCGACCTCGAGGGCGAGCCGCTGACGCCGGAGACCGAGGTCGTGGTCATCTGGTTCGAGGCCGTGCGGCCCGGCACCTCGACGCGGCTGCGGATCTCGGAGACCTACGCCGATCCCGGGCGCTACGGTCTCGACGGCGACGAGCTGTTGTGGGACCGCTCGTTCGGACGCTCGCGCAACATCGTCGTCCTGCCCGAGGGGTGGTCGCTGACCGCGAGCACCATGCCCGCGGTCGTCGACCTCACCGACGACGGCCGGGTGCGCCTCCGCCTGGACAACGACCGCCCGGACGAGCTGCAGGTGCTGCTGCGTGCTCGCCGCGTCAGCCGAGCTCCCCGATGAAGGCGTCGGGATCGTCGGCCACGGCGCGCGCCAGGATCTCGTCGATGCGGCCGACGAGGTCCACGACGGTGAGCTCCGCGGGGTCCAGCGCGACCACGTAGAGATTGCGGATCGATCCGTCCTCGTCGGGCCGCACGAAGACCCAGGTCAGGGAGTCCTCGTCGCGCTCCCGCACCATCGGCTGCCACCCGGTCTCGGCCAGGCGGCGCTCGAGGTCGCGGGGCGCGGCGATCCCGGCGAGATCGAGCGAGCCTTCGACCTCGTAGGTCGCCACCTCGACGCGGCGGATGGAGCCGAGGGTCTGCCGCGTCTGCCGGTCTTCGCCGGCCATGCGGACCAGCCCGCGCACCAGGGCCAGGCTGAAGCGACCGAGGCGGATGTGCTCCTCCTGGTGGAAGCGCACGCCCGGCAGGCTTCTCTCGAGGTGGGCTCGCACCTGGCTCGCGCTCGGCGGCTCGCCGTCGCAGGCGACGAGCCACGGCAGGCCGGCGACGATCAGGACGGCGGCTCGGCGTCTCATCGGTCCTCCTCCTCGTGTTCCTCGTGGTCGAAACTCCCGAGGTCGCCGAGCGGCAGATCGAGGGCGCCGACGATCCGGCCCAGCTGCTCCGGATCGAGCCGCCCGATCAGGTTCACGACCGTCGCCTCGTCGTCCTCCAGGGCCAGGACGGTGATGCCCTGGACCGTGCCGTCGTCGTCGAGACGGGTGTAGATCAGCACGTCGTCGCCTTCGTCGCGCACCCGCACCATCGGGGCCCAGCCACGCTCGTCCAGCCAGCGGCCGGCCGCGCGCACGCGCTCCCGGACGCTCTCCATGTCGCCGGCCGCCGGCTCGCCCGAGCGCACCCGGACCGCCTGCAGCCCCTGGACGAGCGCCGCCAGCTCCGGGCTCGTCCTCGCCCGCGAACGCCGCGACCGCTTGAGCATCGGCGCCGTCGGGTTGACCTCGATCGAGACGTCCTCGGGCGCCAGGACCTCGAGCTGCTCGAGGGGCACGTAACCGGGCAGCTCGGCCAGCTGCTCTCCCACTGGGCGCCGGCCGGCGCCGCGAGCACGATCGCCGTCAGGGCGGCGAGCGTCACGGGAATCATCGTTCGTCGCACGTTCATCGTCCTCTCCACCTCATGCGGACGGAGGGTCGTCTCCGTCCCGTCCTGCCTCCGGTCTGCGGATCCCGAACGGCGCCAGGGCACGGCCAGAGGCTCCGCTTCGTCGCATCCGACGCCGCCACGTCAGCCAGCTCCCGCTGCACGTCATCGCCGGCCCGGCGGCTGTAGTGCCCGACGAGGGCCAAGGCCAACCGGACCTCCCGCTCCGCCCGCGCGATCTCGGCGGTCGCCGCCGGGCTCAACCCGGCGGGCGCTCGGCGCGGACCGCGACGGGAGGCGCGAGCGCTCCCGGGGCGAGCCGGAAGGCCACGCCGAGGGCCACGGCGAGAGCGGCCGCCATGCCGAGAAGAGCGGCGAGCGATCCTCGCGACCGGGCGCGCCACGGACCGGACAGCACGTCGCCACCCGCCCGGCGGTGCCGCGCCGCCGCCTTGATGCGCGCGACCACGGCCGGCGGCGCGTCGTGGGAGGGCAGGCCCCGCAACCCCTCGCGCACCGTTCGCGCCCAGGCTGCCGCCCGCGCGCACGCCGCGCAGCCTTCCAGGTGCGCCGTCAGCCGGCGTGCCTCCTCGGGCGGCAGCTCGCCGTCGAGCCAGGACTCGATCCGTTCGTCCACGTCGCGACAGAGCATCGTCACGCCCCCAGTCCCGCCGGCGCCAGCTCCTGCAGGTGCTCCCGGATGCGGCGCCGGCCCCGGTGCAGGTAGACGCGCACCGTGTTGAGCGGCAGCTCCAGGATCTCGGCGATCTCGCGGTACTTGAACCCCTGCACCTCGCGCATCAACACGACGCTGCGCATCGGCTCGCCGAGCGTGCCCAGCGCCCCCTCGAGGCGCTCGCGCAGCTGCGCGCCCTCGGCCGTGCTGGCCGGGGAGGGCCCCGGATCGGGCGCCGTGCCGAGGGCGACCTCGCCGGAATCGGCGACGTGCTCGCGCACCACCTTGACGTGTCGCAGCCGGTCGAAGCAGAGGTTGCGGGTGACCCGCATCAGCCAGGCCGGGACGCGATCCGGATCGAGCTCCTCCCAGTGGGTCCATAGCTTCATGAAGGCCTCCTGCGTGACGTCCTCGGCATCTTCGGGCCGGCCGAGCAGATACGACGCATAGGTGAACACCTGCCGCTGACACTCGTCGACGAGTCTGTCGAAGGCTTCCAACGCGTCGTCCGTCCGCTCACTCCAGCACCACCCGCGCGTCGCCGACCCCGAGACGGGCGCGGATCCGCGCGGGGCCGGCGCCCTCGCTCCACTCGAGCCGGGCACCCACCAGGAAGGGGCGGCCGGAGCTCCCGCCGGCGGCACCGGCCAGGCTCGCATCGCCGATGCGCGTGCGCAGCGCGACGCTGCCGACCGCGACGCGCGGAGACCGGATGGTGAGATCTCCCACTCCCATCGACACCTCCACGTCGCGCCCGCCGGCGCTCAGGTCGGCGACGCCGACTCCCAGGCGCAGCGCCAGGGGCGCGCGACGAGGGTAGACCACGCGCCCCTTCAGGTCGAGCTTCGCCAAGCTCCATCGGGAGAGGCCGGCCAGCGAGACACGCACGACGCCGTCCTCGTGACGGGCGACGAGGCGCAGGTTGCCCCGGTACCGTTCGCAGCGGGCGGCGGAGAGCTCGTCGCAGCCCACCCCGACCTCGGTGCGGACGTCCGGCACGTCCGCCGCCACCAGCTCCAGCTCGCCGACGCGGAAGACCACCTCCACGCGCTCTCCGGGCGCCACCGGCTCGACCGATCGGAGCTCGTCGACGACCTCCACGCGGTCCGAGAAGCGGGGCATCGCGGGGTCGACCGCGGCTCCGAAGGCGGGTGCGGCGATCACGAACAGGGCTGCGAGCCGGAGGGCCGGTGCCTTGGAGTTGCCGTCCATTCAGCCGGTCTACGAGCGCCCCGGGCCGGTTGTTACAGCTCCCGGGAGATAGGCTCGGAGACTGCCATGAGCGCCCCGCCACCGACCGTACCCACCCTGCGCCTGGGCATCTCCTCGTGCCTGCTCGGGGAGGAGGTGCGCTACGACGGCGGGCACAAGAACGACGCCTTCGTGCGCGGCCTGCTCGAGCCCTTCGTCGCGTGGATCCCGGTCTGCCCCGAGGTCGAGGTCGGCATGGGCGTGCCGCGCGAGGCCGTGCACCTCGAGGGCGAGCTCTCCGCGCCCCGCATGGTCGGCTCGCGCTCCGGCACCGACTGGTCGCAGGCCATGCGCCGCTGGGCGCGCCGCCGGGTCGAGGAGCTCTCCGCCGCCGATCTCGACGGCTACCTGCTCAAGAGGGGCTCTCCCAGCTGCGGGCTGCATCGGGTCAAGGTCTTCGTCGGCGGCATGCCGAGGCCGGAAGGGCGCGGCCTCTTCGCCGCCGAGCTCGCCCGCGCGCTCCCCCTCCTGCCCCTCGAAGAGGAGGGCCGCCTGCGCGACCCGGCGCTGCGCGAGCGCTTCGTGGCCGCGGCCTTCGCGCACCGGCGCTTCAAGGACGCCCTCGCCGCCGACCCGACGCCGGGCGGGCTCGTCGCCTTCCACACCGGCTACAAGCTCACGATCATGGCCCACAGCCCCGAGCACTACCGTGCCATGGGCCGGCTCGTCGCCGACTCCGGCACGCTCCCCTGGGGTGAGCTCACGGGCTCCTACGCGCGCCTGCTCGCCGAGGCTCTCGCCGTCCCGGCCCGCCGCGGCCGTCACGTCAACACCCTGCAGCACCTCGCCGGATTCCTCAAGCGCCGCCTGAGCGCCGCCGACAAGGAGGAGCTCGGCACCGTCATCGAGAGCTACCGGCGCGGCCAGGTCCCCCTCGTCGTGCCCCTGACGCTGCTGCGCCACCACTTCCGGCACGCCGAGACCCCGGCCTGGGTACACCGGCAGATCTACCTCGACCCCTATCCGGCCGAGCTGATGCTGCGCAACGAGATCTGACCGGGGCCGGCGTCGGCCGGAGGCGCCTCCACCGGCAGGGTCTCAGGAGACAGGGCCCGCCAGAGGCGATGGTCGCGCACCAACCGGGACGGCGAGGATCCGCCGTACCGCTCGACGTCGTCGAGGAGCTCGTCGTAGGCGCGTCGCAGCCTCCCCGATCGCCACACGGCGTGGAGCCGCCGCTGATGCCAACCCTGCTCGCGCGGAGCCCCGCGCTCGAGCTCCAGACTTCCGCCGTGCCCAGCGGTCTGACGTTCGAAGGCCCGGTAGCGGCGGATCGGGTAGTGCAGGATCTCGATCGCCGCCGCCTCCCTCGCTTCCCAGTCGTGGACCACCTCGTGGTTGCCCGGCAAGACGCGTTCCAGGCCGACCGTCGAGCAGACGACCTTCCCGGGGAGCCGGCGCAGGAAGAGCGGCCACTCGAGCGGCTCCCCGAGGGCCGGTGCCGGTGGGTGATCGGGACACGGGCGGGCCACGCGCCAGATGTTGTGGAAGAAGCGGTAGCCGGACCTCGCGAGGGCGCCGCGGTCCGGCAACATGTTGGACCGCGGCGCGATGTGGACGCAGCCGCGACCCGCTCGCACCGCGTCACGCAACGATCCGCGCTCCGGCACCCAGAACTCGTCTCCATCGGCCAGCACCACCCAGTCGGCGCCGTGGCGCTCGCGGGCCTCGACGGCGAGCTCGGTCATCCAGAGATCCTGCCGGCGCGCAGCGTCGACTCGCCGGCGCCAGTGCAGGTCGTAGCGTCCGGCGAGCTCGCCGAGCAGCTCGGTCGTGCCGTCCACCGAGCGGTGATCGACGACGAGGAACACGTCCACGCCCTGCTCCGCGTGGTACCGGACCCAGTCGCGGAGGAGGTCCGCCTCGTCGCGCACCACGGCCGCCATCGCCAAACGCACGCCGGGACGGTAGCAGACGGGAAGCACGCCGCGGCCCGCCCGGCGATAGGCTGGGGCGGCGCCGACCGCACCGCGGACCGCAGGAGGATCGATGCTCTTTCGCCAGATCGCCGACGACAAGCTCTCCCAGTACGCCTACCTCATCGGCTGCCAGAAGACCGGCGAGGCGCTGCTGGTCGATCCTCAGCGGGACGTCGACCGCTATCTCGAGGCGGCGGTGCGGGAGGGGCTCAGGATCGCGGCGGTGACCGAGACCCACATCCACGCCGACTTCCTCTCCGGCGTGCGGGAGGTGGCGCACCGACTGCCTGAGGCGACCGTCTACCTCTCCGCCGAGGGGGGCGAGGAGTGGTCGTACCGGTGGGCCGCCGAGCTCGGGGGGCGGGCGCGCCTGCTCGGGGACGGCGATCGTTTCGAGGTCGGCCGGATCGGCATCGAGGCCGTTCACAGCCCCGGGCATACGCCCGAGCACCTCGCCTTCCTCGTCGTCGACGGCGGACGGGGCGGCAGCGAGCCGATGGGGATGGCGAGCGGGGACTTCGTCTTCGTCGGCGACCTCGGCCGGCCGGACCTGCTCGAGTCCGCCGCCGGGCAGGTCGGGGCGATGGAGCCCTCCGCACGCCGGCTCTGGGCGTCGGCGCAGCGCTTCCTCGAGCTCCCCGACCACCTGCAGGTGTGGCCGGGTCACGGCGCCGGCAGCGCCTGCGGCAAGGCGCTCGGCGCGGTGCCGCAGACGACGGTGGGCTACGAAAAGCGGACGAGCCCCGCGCTGGCGGCGGCCCTGGAATCCGAGGACGGTTTCGTCGAGTTCATCCTGACGGGGCAGCCGGAGCCGCCTCCGTACTTCGCGCGCATGAAGGAGCTCAATCGCCAGGGTCCGCCGGTGCTGGGGGACCTCCCCGCCCCTCGCCGGCTCTCCCCCGAGGAGCTCGGCTCCCTCTCCGGACGGCTCGACGTCACCGTCGTCGACACCCGGGGGGATCGGGACGCGTTTCTGGCCGGGCACCTGCCGGGCTCGATCTACGCCCCGCAGGAGCGCACCTTCCCCACGATCGTCGGCTCCTACGTCGACCCCGAGCTGCCGATCGTCCTCGTCGTCGACGAGGCCGGGCTCGAGGAGGCGGTGCGCGACCTGGTGCGCATCGGCTACGACCGGATCGAAGCCTGGGCCCCGCCCGAGGCGCTGCAAGCGGTCGGCGAGCGCGCCTCGATCCCCAAGCTCTCCTTCGCCGACCTCGAGGACCGGCGCGAGGACGACGGCGTCCGCGTGCTCGACGTGCGCGGACGCGGGGAGTGGGAGGCCGGGCACGTGCCGGGGGCCCTGCGCATCGCCCACACCCGCCTGGCGCCGCAGCGCGACGAGCTCCCGGCCGGCACGGAGCTCCTGGTCCACTGCGCCAGCGGCCAGCGCGCCGGCAGCGCCGTGTCCTGGCTGGCCCGCGAGGGCTACCGGCCCTCCTACGTGGGCGGTCTCTTCGGACGTTGGGCCGCGATGCACCCGGAGGCGGTCGTCCGCGGCACGTGAGGGCCCGCGCGCTCCTCCTGCTCGCCCTGATCGCCGGCCCGGGCGCCGCCGCGGCCGCCGACCCCTCCGCTCGCGCTCTCTACGAGGCCCGCGATTTCTTTTCGCTGCGCGAACGGCTGGGCCCGGCGCCGGCGGCCGGGGAGGGTGCAGATCTCGCCTTCCTCCGCGCCGCCACGCTCCAGGCCTTCAACAACCCGGCGGCGTCGAACGAGCTCGCGGCCCGGGTCCTGGCGGCGCAGCCCCCCGCGCCGCTGGCGGCCGAGCTGCACCACCTGCGCATGGAGAACCACCTGCGCCGTTTCGACTACGGCGCCGCGCTCGCGTCGGCGAACGCCCTCCTGACCCTCCGCGACGCCGGCGCGGCGCAGGCGCTGATCGAGGACGTCGAGGGGACGCTTCCCCTCCTCGAGGCGCTGGCCGGCACGCCGCCGCAGCGGGTCGAGATCGAGGGACCGAGCCGTCTGGTTCTCGAACGCAACCGGCGGCTGCCGCTCTCGATCGGCGGGCGGGAGCGGCGGCTGACGCTCGATACCGGGGCCAACGTGTCCGTCCTGATGCGTTCGGAAGCGGAGGCGCTGGGGTTGACGATCCGGCCGGCCGGGGTGCGGGTGTCGACATCGACCGGACGCTTCGTCACCGCCGACGTCACCGTGGCGCCGCAGGTGACGGTGGGCAACGCGCACCTGACCCACGTGGCGTTCCTCGTCTTCCCGGACGAGCTGCTCACCTTCCCCGACGGCTCGACCATCCCGGGGCTCGTCGGCTTCCCCGTGGCCGACGCCCTCGGCGAGCTCACCTTCCGGCGCGACGGCGTCGTCGAGATCCCGGCCTCGCCGCCCAAGCGCGGCGACGGCAACCTCGCCCTCGACGGTCTCGAGCTCCTGGTGCGCGCCCGCTACGACCGGGACGCCCTGCTGTGCCGTCTCGACACGGGCGCCGCCCACACCGCCTTCTACGAGCCCTTCTACCGGCGCTACCGCGAGCGCCTCGACAAGCTCGGGGAGGCCCTGACGACGCGGGCCGGCGGCGTCGGCGGCGAGCGCGAGCTGCCCGCCCTGCGCCTGCCCCGCTTCGTGCTCACGGTGGCCTCCGCCGGCGTCACCCTGCGCGACGTGGACGTCTTCACCGCGCCGCTCGGCGACCCGCGCCACGACTCCCTCGACTGCAATCTCGGCCAGGACGCCTTCGCCGGTTTCCGCGCCTGGACGCTCGATTTCCGCGACATGGCGCTCGTGGTCCGCTGACCCCGTGGCGCCCTGTCGGTAACATGGGGCTCCCGACGCGCCGCCCGGCGCCGACCGACTCCCCGAGGAGGACACCGATGGCCCGATCCCTTCGCATGCCCATCCTGCTGGCGACCGCCCTGCTCCTCGCCGCACCGCTGGCCGCCGGCGAGTACAACGCGGTGGCCGAGATCGGCGACTCGCTGCCCGCCTTCGAGAACCTGCCGGCGACGGACGGCTCGACCCTCTCCTCGAGCGACCTCACCGAGGACGTCGTGGTGCTCGTCTTCCTCGCCAACCACTGCCCGTGGGTGCGCGGCATGGATCCCGACCTGGTGCAGCTCGCCGGCTCGTTCGAGGGCCGGAGCGTGCGCTTCGTCGGCGTCTCGGTGAATCACCGCGACGAGGATCGCCTGCCGGCGATGAAGGCGCACGCCGCCGAGCACGGCTACGACTTCACCTACGTCTACGACGAGAGCCAGGAGCTCGGCCGCGCCCTCGGCGCCACCCGCACGCCCGAGTACTTCGTCTTCGACGCCGACCGCCGGCTCGTCTACATGGGCGCCATCCACGACTCCCCGGCCCACGTCACCAGCGACGGGTCGATCGACTACACCAAGGGCGAGCCGACCACCTTCTACGTCGCCGACGCGATCGAGGCCACGCTCGCCGGCCGGCCGGTGGCGACGCCCGAGACCCGGGCGCACGGCTGCTCGGTCGAGTACGAGGGATGAGGAGGCTCCTGCCGCTGGTGGTGCTCGCCCTGGCGCTGCCCATCCGGGCGGCCGGCGACGCGGTCCTCCATCCCGTGTCGCAGGAGGAGTGGAGCCAGGTGCTCGCCTCCCACGAGGGCGACCTCGTCGTCGTCGACTTCTGGGCCACCTGGTGCCTGCCGTGCCTCGAGCGCTTCCCGAAGATGGTCGAGCTCTCCGAGCGCTACGCCGACCGCGGCGTGACCTTCATCGCCTTCTCCCTCGACGACCGCGACGACCCCGGAGCCATGGCCATGGCCGGCAGCTTCGCCCGCAAGCAGGGCGGCCGCATCGAGCACTACGTCACCACCGAGCCCATCCCCGACGCCTTCGACCAGCTCGACCTCCTCGGCATCCCCGCCGTCAAGATCTACGCCCGCGACGGCACCCTCGCCACGGCCCTCGACGCCGACGATCCCAACCACCAGTTCACGGACGAGGACGTGGAGGAGGCGATCGAGGAGCTGCTGGGCGGGTAGATCTCACGGCTCCTGCGTGAAGAGAGCCGCCTCCGACTCTCCCGTCCTCGCCGCCAGGGCCTTCAGGGCCCGCTCGAGGTTCTCATCGATGTCGACCTGCTTGCTGATCATCAGCGGGAGGCTCCAGGACCTTGGCGGAAGCGCATGGGAATCGAACCCACCCGGGACGCGGCTTCCCGCGCCCCACAACGGTTTTGAAGACCGCAGGAGGCACCAGCCCCCGAGCGCTTCCGTGGCGGGCATCCTAGCGCGCCGTCCGGCGGGGGTGGCGAGCGGACGGGGTGCGGTGTAGCGTCGAGGTCGGCTCGCACGGAGGCTCCGATGGTCCGACCGGCTCGATTCCTCATCGCCCTCGCGCCGGCCCTCGTGGTTCCGCTGACCGCGCGGGGCGACTGCGCGGGGGTGCCCGGCGCCGATGCGCTGCTGGTGCCCGGTCGGGTGGTGATGCTGGGGGAGATGCACGGCACGCAGGAGAGCCCGGCGTTCGTCGCGGACCTGGTCTGCCGGGCCGTCGAGGAGGGCCTCGCGGTGCGGGTGGGGCTCGAGATCGCCGTCGAGGAGCGGCCGGCGCTCGCCGCCTTCCTCGACTCGGCGGGGAGCGAGGCGGACCGGGAGGCGCTGCTCTCGACGCCGTTCTGGACCCGCCCCTATCAGGACGGGCGGAGCAGCCGGGCCATGGCGGCGCTGCTCGCGTCGTTGCGAGCCCTGCGCGCCGCGGGGGGCGCCGTCACCGTCTTCCCCTTCTCGCACGAGAACGCCGGTGCCGGGAGGGACGCCGCCATGGCGCGGACGATCGCCGAGGCGGTGGACCGGGACGAGAAGGCCCTGACCCTCACGCTCTCCGGCAACCTCCACAGCCGCACCGGCCCCGGCAGCCCGTGGGACCCGGGGTTCGAGCCCATGGGGTACCTGCTGGCGCGCGAGCGGCCGGACCTCGACCTGGTGTCGCTGGACGTGCGCTACGCCGGCGGCGAGGCGTGGATCTGCACCGGCGCCGAGGTTTCTTCCTGCGGTGCCCGGCCGCTGGGCGGCACGCTCGCGGAGAGCGCCACCTGCGCGGTCGCGCTCGCGCCCGAGGCGGCGGAGGGCCACGACGGGAGCTACTGCGTCGGGACGCTGCACGCCTCGCCCCCGGCCGCTTTCTGACCCGACGCCGAGGGGCCGCTCCCCCGATCCGTCGCCGGAGGGTCGCTGGTGTAACATCCGATCGGTCCACGACCAGATCGGCTTGCGGGAGGTCTGTCGAGCTCAGCCTGGCGTGGCCGGGGGGATTGGATGGGAGGTTCGAAGGCCGGCTCGTTGCTGCTCGTGTCGCTCCTGGGGGCCGCCGCCGTGCAGGCCCAGGAGACCGGTTGGATCGAAGGCCGCGTCGTCCGCGAAGGCGGAGACGCGGTGGCCGGCGTCACGGTTTTCGTCGAAGGGGCGGAGTCGCAGGCTCCCACCACCGGGCCCGCCGGCACCTTCCAGCTGGGCCCGCTGCCGGCCGGGACGCGAACGGTGGTCTTCTCGCTCGGAGCCGAGAGCGAGCGCCGCGAGGTCGAGGTCGAGCCCGGACGCACGACCGACATCACCGAGGTCGTCTCCTGGCAGACGAGCTTCGCGGACTCGCTGACCGTCTACTCGGCCTCCCGGCGGCAGGAGCGCATCGTCGAGGCACCGGCCGCCGTCACCACGGTCAGCCGGGAAACGATGGCCGAGGTCGCTCCCACGGGGCAGATCCCGAGGCTCTTCGAGGGGGCCGGCGTCGAGCTCACCCAGAGCGGTCTCTACGACTTCAAGCTCAACGTTCGCGGCCTCAACCAGTCGGTGAACCGCCGGCTGGCCGTGCTGGTGGACGGGCGCGACCCCTCGTTTCCCCTCCTGGGAGCGCAGGAGTGGGCCTCGCTCGCCTTCTCGGCCGACGACATCGAGAGCGCCGAGCTGGTCAGCGGCCCGAGCTCCGCCCTCTACGGAGCCAATGCGTTCAACGGCGTCGTCAACCTGATCACCAAGCGGCCGCGCGACAGCCAGGGAGGCCTGGTCCGGCTGACCGGCGGCGAGCTGGCGACCGCGAAGGGAGACTTCCGCCTCGCCGGGCAAGTCTCGGAGCGCAGCTGGTACAAGATCCTCGGCGGCTACACGAAGAGCGAGGACTTCTACCGTTCGCGCAACGAGGGCGTCGAGTACTCGGTGCCCTGCGCGGCCCTGCAGACCGCGGATTGCCTCTACCTGGAGCCCGCGCCGCTGCCGCTGGACGAGGATCGCATCGGCTACCTGAGCGCCCGCTACGACCGTGATCTCGGCCTCGGGCGGAGCCTCGTCGTCGAGGGCGGCGACGCCAACGTCGAGGGCTACGTCCTGACCTCGGCGGGCTCGCGCTTCCAGATCACCGCCCTCGACCGCCCGTGGGCGCGCTTCGATCTGAGCGCTCCGCGGTGGAACGTCCTGGCGAGCTACACCGGTCGCGACGCCGAGGCCTTCACGCTCTCCTCCGGCACCGACTCCTACACCGACGAGTACCGGATCAACGCCGAGGTCCAGGGGCGCTGGGCCCTGGCCGACGGGCGCGGACGCGTCGTCGCCGGCGCCTCGGCGGGTCAGGAGCACATCGACTCGGCCGACCCCCGAGGCGTGCAGACACTGCTGCCCGAGCCCACGGGCGCCGACCTCTACGCGCTCTTCGGCCAGGTCGACTGGGAACTCTCCGCCCGTACCAAGCTCGTCTTCGCCCTGCGCTTCGACGACACGACGCTGCACGACCCGCAGCTCTCGCCCCGCCTGGCCCTGGTCCACTCCCTCGGCTCGCGGCACACCCTGCGCTTCACCTACGGTCAGGGCTTCCAGCGGCCCAACTACCCGGAGTACTTCATCCGCGTGCCGCTGGCCCCGGCGCTCGACCTGGCACCCTTCGAGGCGATCTGCGCGCTCGGCCAGGTCTCCTGCGGATTCGATCGGCCGGTCCCCATCCTGGCGGTCGGCAACGAGGATCTCGACGTCGAGACGATCCGCAGCGCCGAGGTCGGCTACACGGGAGTCCTCGCCGACCGGGTCCTGCTCACCGTCGACGCCTACTTCACCGACGTCGACGACTTCGTCCTCCAGTTCGTGCCGCTCGTGGGGACCGAGCTCGGCCGGGCCAACCCGAACTTCCCGGAATACATGCCGCCGTCGGAGCTCGATCCGGCCCTCTCCGCGGCACTGCTGGCGGCGCTCCAGCAGGGTCTCGGCCCCCTCTACCCGTTCCTGTCGACCGAGGACGGCCTGCCGCTGTTCGCCTTCAACACGCCGGTGAACTACGGCGAGGCCCGCTCGTTCGGGCTCGACCTGGGCGTCGACGCCGAGCTGGCCCCGGGCTGGCGCGGAACCCTCCACTACTCCTACTTCGACTTCGACCCCCAGCAGGAGCTGGCGGCCGCTCCGTTCTCCGCCAACCGCCCCGACAATCTCGTCAGCGCCGGCCTGCACTGGGCCCGCGATCGCTTCTCCGCATCGGCCGACTGGCGCTGGGTCGAGAGCTTCCGCTGGGTGGAGTCGATCAACGTCGGCGACGTCCCCTCCTACGACGTCGTCAACCTCGCCGCCCTCTGGGACGTGACCGACGAGTGGTCGGTCGGAGTCAACGTCAGCAACCTCTTCGACGACGTGCACTACGAGTCCTTCTCGGGCGATCTCCTCACGCGCGCCGCGGGCTCGCCTACGTGACCTATCGCTGGTAGCAGCCGAGGGAGACCGCAACGATGAGCGACACGGAACGCAAGAAGAGAACCGACCTCGAGCGCGACCGACCGCGGCGGGACCCGGCCGGCGCCTTCGGTGACGCCGGTCGCACGGCGTTCGACGGCCTGCGCGCTGCCGGTGAAGCGTGGCGCGAGGTGGTCGAGCGCAGCGTCAAGATGGGCTACCGGGTGGTCGAGGAGCAGATCGAGCAGGGCCGCAAGGTGGCGACGAGCCTCAACGACCAGGTCTATGGCTCGGGGCGCACGCGCGACGACGTGGGAGACATCACCGATCGCGTCTTCGCCTCCTTCGCGGACATGACCTCGCGCTGGTTCGACATGATGGGCTCGATGGCGGCCGGGATGACCGTCCCGGGCGCGTCGACGGGGGGGGCGACCGGTCGGGTCACGGTGAGCGTCGCGACGGCGCGGGCCGCGAAGGTGACCCTCGAGGTCGAGGCCGGCGCGGGGTCGGCGGGGATCGAGGCCGATGCACTGGCGCCGTCGAAGGGCGACGCGCGGCTGGCGGTCGAGGTCCGGCCCGGCGGCGGCGGCGTTCATCTGGAGGTCCGAGTCCCCTCCGACGCTCCGGCCGGCACCTATCGCGGGACGCTCCGGGCGCGCGGCTCCGGCACCGGCGTGGGCTCCCTCCAGGTGCGCCTCGGAGCCTGACGTTGGAGCGGGTCGCGTGAGTCTGCCGGTCGCCGTCGTGCCCGAGGTCCTCGCCGAGTACGGCGGCCTCACGCACCGCGAGCTGACCCGCTACCTGCCGGACCGGGAGCCGCGCAGGCACCTCTACGAACCGCTCTCCGACTACCCCCTGCGGGGCGGCAAGAGGCTGCGGCCGAGCCTCTGCATCGCCACCGCCCGGGCCTTCGGCGCCGCGCTCGACGACGCTCTCCTCAGCGCCGCGGCGATCGAGCTCTTCCACAACGCCCTGCTGATCCACGACGACATCGAGGACGGCAGCGAGGAGCGGCGCGGCCGGCCGACCATGCACCGCCTGCACGGGGTGCCGATCGCCATCAACGCCGGCGACACGCTGACCCTGATGAGCCTCCGGCCGCTGATG
This sequence comes from Thermoanaerobaculia bacterium, assembly GCA_041394745.1. Classification (GTDB taxonomy): domain Bacteria; phylum Acidobacteriota; class Thermoanaerobaculia; order Multivoradales; family JAHEKO01; genus JAWKHP01. The sequence continues at coordinate 93,751 of JAWKHP010000014.1, forward strand.
GACAATCGCGCGCGCCTGGGCCCACGGCTGTCCCTGCGCATCCTCGAGGAGACCGAGCGCATGGCCCGCGAGTCGGCGGAGGGGCAGGCGCTCGAGCTCGGCTGGCGGCGCGACAACGTCCTCGATCTGGGCGAGGACGACTACCTGCGGATGATCTTGAAGAAGACCTGCTGGCTGCTGGCGATCCACCCGATGCGGGTCGGCGCCTCGATCGCCGGCGTCGGTGAGCGGAGGCTCGACGACTTCGTGCGCTTCGGCTTCTTCCTCGGGGCCGCCTTCCAGATCCAGGACGACCTCCTCAACCTCACCGGCGAGCGCGAGGAGTACGGGAAGGAGCCCTGGGGGGACCTCTGGGAGGGCAAGAGGACGCTGATGCTCCTGCACCTCCACCGCCACGCCGGCCCGGCCGAGCGCCGCCGGCTCACCACGATCCTCGACCGCCCCCGGGAGGAGCAGACGGCCGAGGACATCCGCTGGGTTCGCGAGCGCATGGATCTGCTCGGCTCGATCGAGCACGCGCGACACGTCGCCCACGGCCTGGCCGGGGCGGCCCTGCACGAGTACTCCCTGCTGTTCGGGTCGCTGCCCGACTCCAGGGACAAGCGCTTCGTCGCCGAGCTCGTCCGCTACATGCTGGAGAGGCCCCGATGAGCGCAGAGCGCATGGAAACGCTCCTCGCCTACCCCGACTTCAACGACGCCCGCGGCGCCGCGGTGATGACGGCGCTGCCGCCCTTCGACTTCCAGGGCGCCGTCATGCGCGTGTTCCCGCTGCGCGCCCGGCCGGACGTCCTCACATCGTTCGTCGACGGGTTCCTCAACCTGCCGCCGGCCGAGATGGCGTGCTTCCGGCCCTCGGTCCCCTACGTGCTGATGATGGTCATCGACTACGGCCGGATGGAGCCGGAGGTGGCCAATGTCGGTTGGGTGGCACAGAACGAGATCCTCTTCTCGATCCCGCTCGACTGGTACCGCGTGGTGGACGGCACGCCGGTCTTCCAGGATTTCGCCACCGTCTCGCCCTACATCTTCGTCGACAACGACCCGTCGCAAACGGCCGGCCGCGAGATCTACGGTTGGCAGAAGAACCGCGCCTGGCTCTCGCCGGGCATCGACACGTGGGCCCGCGACCCTCTGGCCCGCCGCCAGCTGCTGACGCTCTCGACGCTCACCTACGACCGGCTCTACTCGAGCCGGCGCAGCGAGCCGCAGACCCTGCTCGAGATCGACCACGACGCTCCACCCCGGGTCAGCCTGGTGCCGCCCGACCCCGCCGGCCTGCTCAACCCCCTGGCGCTCGTTCCGCGGGCCGTCCTCAACTCCCTGACCGCCGTGGGCGAGCTGGCCGACCTGGCGCTGGGCCTGCGCTGGCGGGGCTTCGAGCCCGATTGGGCCTCGCTTCCGGCCAAGCTGCGCCGGATTCTCGACAGCTCCAACCCGTACGGGCCGCCGCAGTGGTTCAACACCGTGAACCTCAAGCAGTTCCGCGACACCGAGAGCCCCGAGCAGGCCTGCTACCAGGCCCTGGTCAACTCCCGGATGCGGCTGCTGCGCTTCAACCGGGGCGGCATGCTGGGAGACTTCGAGATCCTCACCGGCGATCCCTCGGGCGGTTTCCGCATCCGCCTGCATCGCCACCCCAGCTACCCGATCATCGAGACGCTCGGCCTCGAGATCGAGGAGGAGCACGAGGGCGACGGGGTGCCGGTGGCGACCCTGCGGCCGCAGTGGCCCTCCTGGTGCAACGTCGACCTGCGCTACGACGCCGGCGAGCGGATCGCCTGGCGCACCCGCACGAGCCGCTGGCACACCGACGAGCAGGCCGCCCTCCTCGGCGCGGACGAAGCCGGCCTGGCCGTCGACACCGAGACCCTCGGCCGGCACTGGTACAACACGGCCACCGGCCCGCCGGCCGTCTCCATGTCGGGGCCCTTCCGGTTCCCGGACACCACCGTCCGGGTCCTCCCCCTGCTCGCCGACCGGAAGAAGCTGCAGGCCTTCTGCGACGCCTACCTGAACGAGAACTCCTTCTCCGGCGGCTACCGGTTCGAGGTGGCGGGGCCCTACGTCTACATGACGATCTGGAACTACGACCGCATGTGGTCGGAGCGCGACGACATCGGTCAGTGGGCTCACCGGGCCGTGCGGTTCTCGGTGCCGGTTCGCTGGCGCGACGCCGGGTCGGGCAGGCTGATCAGCATGGCCCTGCTCTCACCCTTCGCCTTCGCCGACAGCGAGGAGGGCACCCACACCGGTCGCGAGGTCTTCGGGCTTCCCACCGTCCATGCGGTGATCCGCAGCCCGCGCGGAAGCTGGCTCGACACCAGCGATCCGTCGCACGAAACCGGCGGCCTGCTCGAGCTCGACGCCGTGGTCCTGCCGGCTCTCTTCGCCGGCCAGCAGATGCAGGAGAAGCGCCTCTTCGAGGTGTTCCACGGCGACGTCCTCCCCGAGAACGACTCGATGGGCTGGCTGAAGATCGCGGAGACCTGGGGCCACTGCCTGAAGACGGAGCTGCGCCGCAAGACGGAGCTGGCCGCCGAGGATCCGCAGCGACTCCAGGATCTCAAGGCCCTGGCCGTCGAGCTCCTCGGCAACGGCAGGCCCGTCAACGAGATCACCCTCAAGCAGTTCCGCGCGGTCAAGGACCCCACCAAGGCGTGCTACCAGGCGATCGTGAACACGGCCGGCGTCATCGACCGCCTCCACGACCTGCGCGAGATCGAGCGCCAGATCCACCTGCGGATCTTCCGCTACGCCTCGCAGCCGATCGTCGACACGCTCGGCCTCGTGGTCAAGAAGACGGAGGTCACCGAGGAGGGGGTGGCTCAGATCCTCGAGCCGATCCGTCCGTTCTGGCTGCGCTTCGATCTGCGCATCGCGAAGGCCGACAACCTCCTCGAGCGCACGATGGGCTCGCTGGCCATGCAGCCCGCGGTCAAGATGCTCCAACCGCGTCCCTACTTCCAGACCCAGGACAACGTCCGGGTCGGCCCCCACCTGGTGCGTGAGATCGAGGGGCAGCGCGACCGCCGGCCGCCGTTCTGGAGTCGCCGCAACAAGCGCCAGAACCTCGAGGTCTGGAGCCGGGAGTGGAACCGGGAGATCGAGGACGGGACGCTGCGCGGCCGGCGCGCCCGGCCCCTGGCCCTCGACGATGCCGTGACGGCGGCCGAGACCCTCGAGCCGCAGCTGGCGATCGAGAGCATCCTCAGTCACGAATGGGGCCACTGGGGCAACCCGCGCTGGTACCGGCGGGCCGTCCTCGGCCAGAAGGGCACGCGCCAGAAACCGGACTTCTGCGTGCGCCGGGATGCCGTCGGCCTGTCGCGCAACGAGGTCTTCCCGCTGGCCGCCGACGATCCGCCCTACCGGGACGGAGCCGGCGATCCGGCGGGCTGGTTCCCGGGGGAGAAGCCGCTGCCGGCCGACGAGGACGAGGACGCCCCGTGAGCCGCGAACCGGCACGCGTCGCCGTCGTCGGCGGCGGCTGCGCCGCGATGGCGGCGGCCTTCGAGCTGACCCGCCCCGAGCACCGGGGACGGTTCGAGGTCACCGTCCACCAACTGGGCTGGCGCCTCGGCGGCAAGGGAGCCTCGGGCCGCGGGCCGGCGGATCGCATCGAAGAGCACGGCCTGCATCTCTGGATGGGCTACTACGAGAACGCCTTCCGGCTGATGCGCGAATGCTACGCGGAGCTCGGTCGCGACCCCGGAAGCTGCCCTCTGGCGAGCTGGCGGGACGCCTTCTTCCCCGACTCGGTCGTCGGGCTGGCCGACCGGCGGCCCGACGGGACCTGGACCCACTGGCTGGGACACTTCCCGCCGGGGCGGGGAGAGCCCGGCGATCCGTTCGACGACGAGAGCCCCTTCACCGTGCGCCGCTACATGGCGCGCACCGGCGAGCTCGTCGTCTCGCTCCTGGCCTCGGTGGCCGACCGCCACGGCGGTGTCGAGGCCGACGCCTGGAAGGCGCCCCGGACCGTCGACGAAGCCGTCGCGGCGGTGCGGCGGGTGCTGCGCTACGGCGGCCTGGCAGGGCTCACCGCCCTCCTCCAGGGCTCGCGGTTGCTCGCCGACCTGCTGCGCCTGCTGCCGGCACCGGGAACCGAGCTGGTCCTGGCTCTCCTGGACCTCGTCGACCGGGCGGCTCGAGCGCAGCTCGAGGCGCTCGGCCGGAGCGACGACGAGGTCCGGCGCATCGCGGAGGTGCTCGATCTCGTGCTGGCGAGCCTGCGGGGATGCCTGCGCCACGGGCTGGCGACCGATCCGCGCGGCTTCGATGCCATCGACCACTACGAGACCCGGGAGTGGCTCCGCCTGCACGGAGCCGCCGAGAGCACGCTCGAATCCGCCTTCGTGCGCGGGCTCTACGACCTCGGCTTCGCCTTCGAGGACGGCGATCCCGAACGCCCCGCGATCGGCGCCGGAGTCGGCATGCGGGGCGCGGTGCGCATGTTCTACACCTACCGGGGTGCCCTGTTCTGGAAGATGCGCGGCGGCATGGGAGACGTGGTCTTCGCCCCGCTCTACGAGGTGCTGCGCCGGCGCGGAGTGCGCTTCGAGTTCTTCCACCGGCTCGAGAACGTGCGCCTGGCGCCCGCGGAGAGCCTCGCCCCGGGCGAGAGACCGTACGTCGAGGCGCTGGAGCTCGACGTGCAGGCCGGCGTGCGCGACGGGGAGTACCGGCCGCTCGTCGACGTCAAGGGGGTGCCGAGCTGGCCCGCCGCCCCGGATTGGGACCAGCTCGTCGACGGCGAGCGCCTGCGCGCGGAGGACCGCCGCTTCGAGTCCCACTGGGATCGCCGGCGCGAGGATCGCATCACGCTCGAGGTGACGCGGGACTTCGACTTCGTCGTCCTCGGCGTGAGCCTGGGCGCGATCCCCCACGTGTGCGGTGAGCTCGTCGAGAGCGACCCGCGCTGGCGCACGATGGTGGAGACCGTGCGCACGGTGGCGACCCAGGCCTTCCAGCTGTGGAGCCGGGAGGAGCTGGAGGAGCTCGGCTGGCATCGGCCGTCGGTCAACCTGTCGTCCTTCGTCACTCCGTTCGACACCTGGGCCGACATGCCGCAGCTCATTCCGCTCGAGAGCTGGGACCCGGAGCCGCGGGCGATCGGCTACTTCTGCAGCGCGCTGCCGACACCGGACGATGAGGACGTCGACGCTCCGACCTACCCCCGGTCCAAGCGCGACGAGGTGCGGGCCAATGCCGTCCGCTTCCTGGAGCGTGACCTGCGCGAGCTCTGGCCCGGAGCCGTCGACGAGACCGGCCGCTTCCGTTGGGAGATCCTGGCCGACGCCGCCGACCCGCGCGCAGAGCCCGTGCCGGAGGCCGGCGCCGAGCGCTTCGAGAGCCAGTTCTGGACCGCCAACGTCAACCCCACCGACCGCTACGTCCTCTCCGTTCCCGGGAGCCAGGCCCACCGCATCTCGCCGCTCGACAACACCTACGACAACCTGACGATCGCCGGCGACTGGACCGACTGCGGCCACAACATCGGGTGCGTCGAGTCGGCCGTGATGTCGGGGCGACTGGCGGCCCATGCCCTCTCGGGCAGCCCGCGACTCGAGGACATCCCCGGCTTCGACCACCCCTGAGCGGCCGACCGATGCCCGCGTCAGACTCCCGGCTCCTGGGGCTCTTCTACGGCGAGCTCTTCCGCGACCCGCTCTTCCGCGACTTCTTCGGCGGCAGCGGCTTCGCCAACCTCGGCTACTGGGACGGCGACGTCGCCGACGGAGCCGCGGCGGGGACCCGGCTGGTCGAGCGGGTGCTCGGCCTCGCTCCGGGACCCCGCGGCCGCCTGCTCGACGTCGCCTGCGGCGAGGGCGCGACGACGCGGCAGCTCGCCGGAGAGGCGGACCGCATCACGGCCGTCAACCTCTCCCTGGGGCAGCTGCGCGTCACCGGCCGGCGCGCGCCGGGGGCGCAGAAGGCGGCGATGGACGCCGTCGAGCTCGCCTTCGCCGATGAGAGCTTCGACACCGTGACCTGCTTCGAGGCGGCCTTCCACTTCGCGACCCGCGAGCGCTTCCTCGCCGAGGCCCGCAGGGTCCTCGTTCCCGGCGGCGTGCTCCTCCTCTCCGACCTCCTGATGGCGCCGGGCACACCGCTGTCGCCCCCCGAGAACCGGCTCGCCGGCGCGAGGGCCTACCGCGCCCTCCTCTGCGCCGTCGGCTTCGAGGAGGTCCGCGTCCACGACGAGCGGGAGCGCATCTGGGACGGCTTCCGCCGCGCCTTCACGCGTCACGTCCTGGCGCGGGTCCGGCCGACCACGGCCGCCCTGGCGTGGCGCGATCTGGTCGCCTGCAACGTCGCCTGCTCCTGGGCCATCCGGCACTGCATCGTGGCCGCCGCCCGCAAGCCGGGCTGAAGGGGAGCGGCGCGGCGTCCTGAGCGTCCGGCTGCGGCCTCCGCGATCAGCGGGACGCGGCGGGATGCTCGCCGTACCAGGCCATGGCATCGGCGAGGGTCCGGTCCAGACTTCGGGGCTCGACGCCCAGTGCGGCTTCATCGCCGCGCTCGGGCAGGCCAGCCTGCGCGGCGACGAGCAACGGGACGAGCGCCGAGCCCGCCGAGCGGCACCCCCACGCCGTGAGCGTCGCCTCCAACCACCAGGCGGGCCCGACGGTCCAGGCCGCAGGGAGCCGCAGGGTCGGAGGACGCACTCCGGCGATGGCGCAAGCCCGGCGCGCGACCTCGGCGACCTCGACGCGGTGCCCGACGAGCAGGTGGGGACGGCCGAAGCGCTCCGCCTCGACAGCGTTCACCAACGCCGCGGCGACGTCGCGCACGTCGACGATCCCCACGCGGTCGGCGGCGACGAAGGCCACCTCGCCGCGCACCAGCCGCGGAAGGAGGGCCTCCGAGGCCGGCCGCGAGTCCCACGGCCCCAGGCAGGTCGCCGGATGGACGCCGGCGACGGGCGCACCGCTCGCTGCGGCCTCCACGAGGAGCTCCTCGACGGCCTCCTTGACCCTGAAGTAGGGATGGAGGAGCCGACCCGCTCCCGCGGCCCACCCGGACGGCCCGCGAGCCGGCTCGACGCGGGTGACGAACGAGCCGACGCATCCGAGCGGGATGCCCCGCGCGGCGGCGAGCAGCTCGCGCGTCCGGCGACGGGCCCGTTCCACGACCGCGTCGCCGCCCGCGAAGGCCTCCAGCGGATACGGCGCCGCCGCGTCGAAGATCAGGTCGGCGCCCCGGGCCCAGCGACCGAGAGTGCCCGGGTGCCGGTCGTCTCCCCGATGGTAGGCGACCGGCAGACCCTCCAGCGCCGCCGGGCGCGCGCGCCTCCCGGTGGCCGTCACCCCGTGGCCGCGGGCCAGAAGCTCCCGCGTCAGGGCCGCTCCCACGTGCCCCGAGCCGCCCAGCACGAGGGCCTTCACCCGCGCCTACCCTCCGAGCTCGCCGAGGAGGGAACGGGCCTCCAGGACCGGGGCTCCCGTGGCGTCGTCCGGGAAACCGCCGAGGGTCTCCTCGAGGGCGACGCGAGCCGCCTCCCTCTCCTCCCCGTCCCGACGGAGGCGACCGAGGCCGACCGCCGCGCGCAGCTCGAACTGGCGCGATCCGCGCTCGCGCGCGAGAAGCCGGGAGCGCTCGAGCAGCGCGCCCGCCTCGCGCGAAGCCGGCTCGTCGAGGGCTCGCAGCTCGCCCTGCAGCCGCAGCAGCTCCGGCTCCCAGAGACGCTCGCCCGTGGACTCCACCGCGGCGAGACCCTCCTCGACCGCCGCCAGCCCGGCGGCAACGTCGCCGAGCGCCAGCGAGGCATCCGCCAAGACGCCGCTGCACAGCGCGCTGCCGGAGCCCAGTCCGAGCATCCGCAGCAGGCCGATCCCCTCCCGCATCTCGACCGGGCCGCCCGCCTCCCCTTCGCGGGCCGCCATCCAGCCGGCCCACATCCGACCGTAGCCGATCCACACCGGGAAGCCCTCGGCGGAGGAGATCTCGAGGCAGCGCCCGACCGCCGCGGCGAGCTCTGCGTCCGCCCGTCCGGCGCTGAACAGGGTCACGCTGAGGTGGGCCAGACCGCGCGCCAGCTCGACGGGATTGGAGAGGGCCTCCGCCGCCTCCACCGCCCGGCGCACCGCCGCGAGTCCCTCCTCCTCCCTGCCGGCCAGGGCGAGAGCCCAACCCCAGGTCACCAGCGCGCCGAAGCATGGATCGTCCGCGAAACGGGCGACGCGGTCGTAGTGGGAGCCGGGCTCGAAGCCGCGCCCGGCCGTCTCCAGATGCTCCATCGCCTCGGCGTGCGCTCCGGCGTAGAAGGACGTGATCCCGCGGGCCGACGCGGCCGCCAGCGCGTCGTCCGGCTTCCCCGTCCGGCCGGCCAGCTCGACGAGGTCCGTCGCGCGCTCCC